>NZ_CP102252.1:2682131-4023197 GCF_025145645.1 Alistipes senegalensis JC50
CTTCTCGGCGTTGCGCTCCATGTAGCCCAGCGACGACTGCCCGCCGCGCGCCAGCCATGCCCGGAACCGCGCTTCGCCCTCGGACAGGTGGCGGCACGGCGCGACGCCGCAGAGGTCGAAGCCCGCATCGGCGGCAAGTTTTTTGATGTTCAGAAGGTCGAGCATGCTGTTATTTTGTCTCAAAAGTAGTGTTTTTTCGCCGGAATTTAGTAATTTCGCCCCGGACTTTTGCGTTATCTCAACGCACATAAACGAGAACGTACCATGACAATCAATACATTGTACGAACTGGCCCGCAGCAGCGTGGAGAAGTTCGCGTCGAAAATCGCCTTTTCGATGTTCGAGGGCGAAGACGTGACTTACGCCGAGGCGGGCCGTCGTATTGCCAAAGTGCAGGAAATCCTGACCGGAGCGGGGCTTCGCGCCGGGGACAAGGTGGCCCTGCTGAGCAGCAACATGCCCAACTGGGGCGTCTGCTACTTCGCCGTGACCTCGGCCGGCATGATCGCCGTGCCGATCCTGCCCGACTTCTCGGGCGAGGAGCTCGACATGATCATCGAACACTCCGAGGCCAAGGCGCTGCTGGTTTCCGACAAACTCTTCACCAAACTCTCCCGCGACACCATCGAACGGCTCAACGTCGTGGTCCGCACCAAGAATCTCGGCGTCATCGCCCAGCGCGTCCGCGAGGAGGGTTCGACCGGCATCCCCAAACCCGACGACCTCGCCGTGATCATCTACACCTCGGGCACGACCTCGAAGCCCAAGGGCGTGATGCTGACCCATGCGGCGCTGTGCGCGCAGGGTGCCATCTCGGAGGCGATTTTCCCGGTCGGCGGCGACGATACGTTCCTCTCGGTGCTGCCCCTGTCGCACACCTACGAATGTTCGATCGGCATGATCTATCCCTTCTCGATGGGCGCCCGGATCGTCTATCTCGACCGTCCGCCCACGGCGTCGGCGCTGATGCCCGCCCTGCGGGCCATCCGTCCCTCGGTGATGCTGATCGTGCCGCTGGTCATCGAGAAGATCTACCGCCATCAGGTGCTCGCCAAATTCAACTCCACGCGCTTCTGGCGCATGCTCTACCGGATCGGCTTCATGCGCCGCTATCTCAACCGCATGGCCGGCAAGAAGCTCCTGAAGCTCTTCGGAGGCCGCCTGCGCTTCCTCGGCATCGGCGGAGCGAAGCTCGACGGCGGGGCCGAACGGTTTCTGCTCGAAGCGAAAGTGCCCTATGCCATCGGCTACGGGCTGACCGAGACCGCGCCGCTGCTGGCCGGAGCCGCTCCCTCGCAAGTGCGTCTCGGATCGACGGGCCCCCAGGCGCCGGGGGTCGAACTGCGTTTGGAGAATGTCAATCCCGAAACCCGGCAGGGCGAGATCGTGGCCCGCACGCCGAGCGCGATGGTGGGATATTTCAAGAATCCCGAGGCCACGAAGGAGGCTTTCACGGCCGACGGCTGGTTCCGCACGGGCGATCTCGGGGAGTTCGACAAGGACGGATGGCTCTACATCAAAGGCCGTCTGAAGAATATGATCGTGGGGCCCGGGGGCGAGAATATCTATCCCGAGGACATCGAAACGGTGCTGAATTCGCACGTCTGCATCGCCGATTCGATCGTCACGGAGCAGGAGGGGCGTCTCATAGCCCTCGTGCACTTCAACCGGGAGGAGATCGAGTCGATGATCGACGACTGGCGCGAGGAGTGGGAGAGCAAGAAGGAGGCTTGGGAGGCCAAGACCGAGCAGTTGAAGAAGGAGATCATGGATTTCGTGAACGCCAAGGTCAACCGTTTTTCGCGCATCTCGGAGGTGGTTGAGGAGAAGGAGGATTTCATCAAGACCCCCACGCAGAAGATCAAGCGATTCCTCTACAACAAGAGTAAGAAAGAGGGCAAGACGCCCGATCAGCCGGCTACCGGGAAATAACTCCGCCCGCCCAAGAGCCGCCCGCCTAAGAGGCGGGATTTAGGGGGGGGCTTCGGAACGCTTTTCCGTCCGGTTCTGCGCTTTCCCCGTCATTGCTCGGCCCGGCTAAGAGCCGGGTTTTAGGGCGCGACGGAATGTCAGGACGCTTTCCACCCTCATCTGCGCCTTTTTCGTCATTGCTCGGCCCGCCTAAGAGGCGGGTTTTAGGAGGGGGGGGCTTCGGACGCTTTCCGTCCAGTTCTGCGCCTTTTTCGTCATTGCGAGGAGCCGCAGGCGACGCGGCAATCTGATTGGAAAGTCGTGACCTTACAACGCATTCTTCGGATTCCCACGCTCACTTCCGTTCGCTCGGAATGACGCCCTGCTTCGAAAGAAGCAGGGGTTTGATTTATTGGTCGAGTTCGTTGAAAAACTCTTTCAGCGAGGTGCCGTAGAATTTGCAGAGAATATCCAACGTAATCAGGGATACGGTTGTCGTGCTGGATTCGCTGCGTTGTATGTTTACTCCGGTGTTTTCCTTTACATATTCCTGTGAGAACCCTTTGGCAACGCGGAGTTGTTTCAATTTCCACGCAACGGCTGAGGTCAATGAGTTGTTCACTCTTTTCGGGCTTCTCGGCTTCATGGTGCAAAGATGACTTGGAAATAAAATTTTATTACACCCTATATAGTGTGTAATGGGAAATTTTATTTATCTTTGTCGTATGAGATAGCAGATACCGGGCCGGAATGGCATGCGGCGGAGCAAAGGTGTGAGTTGCGTCACTGATTATTGAATTCTTCAGAGTTTTCCTTTGCCCGCCGCTTTTTTTCGGCTGCACAAATAAACCCCGCACCGGAAAGTGCGGGGTTTTAATATGGGCGAGGTATAAGATGTTTCAGCAGCCCTTAAATTCGCCTCTGAATGCGTTGCAAGGTCACGACTTTCGATCGGATTGCCGCGTCGCTACGCTCCTCGCAATGACAATAGAGGTTCAGGCCGCCGCTGCATCTGACTGAAGAGGCGCGGAACCGGACAGAAAGCGCATCGAAGCATCCCCTCCCCTAAATCCTGCTTCTTAAGCGGGCCGCCTCTTAGGCGGGCGGCTCTTGGGCGGGCGGGCTTATTTCAGGTAGATGCCGTGGGCGGCGCACTCGGCGGTCATCTGCTCGGGCCAGATGCTGACCTGCACCTCGCCGATATGGGCGCACCGCAGGTAGAACATGCACAACCGCGACTGTCCGATACCGCCGCCGATCGAAAGCGGCAGACGCCCTTCGAGCAGCATCCGGTGGAACTCCATCTCGCGCCGCTCGGGACATCCGCAGATCGACAGCTGCCGTTCGAGCGCCTCGCGGTCCACGCGGATACCCATGCTCGACAACTCGAAGGCGTTTTCGAGAACCGGGTTCCAGACGATGATGTCGCCGTTGAGCCCCTTGAATCCCCCTTCGGTCGGAGTGCTCCAGTCGTCGTAGTCCGGGGCGCGTCCGTCGTGACGCTGGCCGTTCGACAGCTCGCCGCCGATGCCGATGAGGAACAGCGCGCCGTATTTCCGTGCGGCGGCCTGCTCGCGCTCCTTGGGCGTGAGCGAGGGAAACTCCCGCAGCAGCTCTTCGGATTGGATGAACGTGATCCGTTCGGGCAGGATGGGCGTGATGTGCGGGTAGAGTTCGTAGACCTCCTCTTCGACGGCTTTCATCGCCTCGTAGATCGTTTCGACGATCCCTTTCAGGAAGCCGAGGTTGCGCTCCTCGGGGCGCATCGTGCGCTCCCAGTCCCATTGATCGACGTAGAGCGAGTGGATGTTGTCCAGCTCTTCGTCGGCGCGGATGGCGTTCATGTCGGTGTAGAGTCCGTATCCCGGGGCGATCTTGTAGGCTCCGAGCTTCATGCGTTTCCACTTGGCCAGCGAGTGCACCACTTCGGCACGGCGTTCGCCCAGGTCGCGGATCGGGAACGACACGGGGCGTTCCACGCCGTTGAGGTCGTCGTTGATGCCCGTGCCCGAAAGCACGAACAGCGGGGCCGTGACGCGGCGCAGGCGCAGGCTGCGGGCCAGCATGTCGGGAAAAATCTCTTTGAGGTAGGTGATGGCCTGCTCCATCGTTTCGGGAGCGAGTTTGGCCGTGTACTCTTTCGGAATGAACAGCGCCATAAGTTCGGGGTTTTGGGGGTTTGTACCCGGCAAATATACGAAAAAGTGCACGCAATCGCTCCTGCGGCGCACAAAAAAACGCACGGATTGCTCCGTGCGTTCTGCATAGGATGCGGGTTTTCAATGGGATTGAAGCGTGCAATCCGGTTAATGCAGACCGTCGCTCCTAAATCCCGTTTTTTAAGCGGGCCGAATCGGGCTGCTGGGGCTTGTCGCCCGCGTCGATCAGGTTCTCTTCCGAGACTCCCAGCGAACGGTAGTAGGTGTTCAGTTCGGCGAGCACCTCCCTGCGGCCCGCGTAGCTGGCCAGGTAGTAAACGTCGCCCAGCTGGTCGAGCTTCTCGTCGATGATGCCCGAAACCATGTCGCCCTGCGCACCCTCGAAACGGAGGTAGTGCTCGATGTATTCGATCAGCGTCTGGGCATACTCCCGCAGCAGCGCGTCGCCCTTTTCGGCGGCCTCCGCGTCGCCCATCGCCGCAGCGGCGTAGTAGGCTTCGAGGAAGGGGTAGGTGTTGGTGTCGGTGAAGCGCACCTGCGAAGTCGGCATCCGTTCCAGTCCCAGGTCGAGCAGCTCGACGGCCTCTGCGACGCGCTCCTGCCGCAGCAGCTCCTTGGCCACGCGGGCGAAGGCGTCGCGGGCGTGCGAGGCCGAGAGGTTGTACTGGATGAAATAGTCGGCGTAGACCCTCGGGTCGGAGAGGTTGCCATAGCGGAAAGTCTCTTTCAGCAGCGGAGCCGCATAGTCGGGGTCGATGCGTCCGATCTCGAAGGGGTTCTGCGCCGGGGTGAGGATCGGCACGAAGCGGTAGGCGTAGCCGTCGAACTGGAGGTAGTCCATCAGTCCGAAGTCTTGCAGGATGTAGACCTGCGTGAGGTAGATCGGGCGTTTCCAGTCGAAGTTGGCCAGCATGTCGAGGATCATCAGCTGGTTCTTGTCCAGCGAGTTCTTTTTGATGTTGATGTACACCGTGTCAACCATCTTGTCGCGGTCCTTTTCGGCCACGATGCCCGAAGCGACGGCGTTCTCCTTGTTCACCGGCAGCGCGATGCGCTTGGTGGGGATGTAGTCGGTCATCGAACCGTCAGAGAGCTTGATCTGGCTGCGCGGGTCGTCGCTGCGCACGAAGTCCATCACCTCGCGGATGTCCACCGCGCGGTCGATGCTGTTCGTGACGTAGATCATGTCGTTGTTGTAGGTGTACTTGCGCTTGGGCAGCGAGAACGGAACCCCTGCGGCCTCGTTGGCCTTGGTCTTCATCTCGTCGATGTACCATTCGCCCCCGAGGTAGGAGGTGTTCATGATCCGCACGTCGGGGCGCACGCCGTAGACCTCCTGGTTGTTCCACAGCGGGAAGGTGTCGTTGTCGCCGTAGTTGAGGATGATCGAGTTGGGAAGCGTTGACATCAGGTAGTTCCAGCCGATGTCGCGGGCCATCGTGCGGTGCGAGCGGTCGTGGTCGTCCCAGTTCTGGGCCGCGAGGATCGCCGGAACGCCCATGCAGAGGACGGTTGCGGCGGCTGCCGCCGTGACGTTGCTGCGTTTGGTGATCCACGCGATCAGGTCGCGGATGGCCAGCACGCCGAACCCGATCCAGATCGAGAAGGCATAGAACGAGCCCGCATAGACGTAGTCGCGTTCGCGCGGCTCGCCGGGCGAGGTGTTGAAATAGAAGACCAGCGCGATGCCCATCATCACGAACAACCACATCACGATCGAGAAGTTCCGCTGGTCACGGTTCAGTTGGTACAGCAGCCCGATCAGACCCAGCAGGAAGGGCAGGAAATAGTAGGTGTTGCGGCCCTTGTTTTCGGCGATTTCGCGCGGCAGGTTGTCCTGCGGGCCGAGGTACATCTCGTCGATCCAGCGGATGCCCGAGAGCCAGTTGCCGTCGGTGATCGTCGTGCGCGAAGGCTGTATGTCGCTCTGGCGCCCCACGAAATTCCACAGGAAATAGCGCCAGTACATGTACGAGAGCTGGTAGTTGAAGAAGAAGTTGAGGTTTTCGCCGAACGTCGGTTCCGTGACCGTGCGGGTTTCGCCGTAGGAGTCGGTGTAGACCTTCCTGCGGCCGAAATCGAGCACCTCGCCGCGCACGGGGCGTCCCTGCGCGTCGCGGCGGACTTCGCCGTTCTCGTCGCGCAGCGCCTCGGTCTTGGTGCGGTAGGCGGCCCACTGCTTGTACTCCTTTTCGCCTTTCGAGTAGTTCCACATGCGCGGGAAGAGGGTCATGAACTCCGGCGAGTGGGTGTAGCCCGTCAGCACCGTGGCGGTCTTGTACTTGCCGTCCTCGTCCAGATACCACACCTTCTTCTCCTTCACGCCCTCGGGGGGAGCCGAATACTGCGCGCCGTACAGCAGCGGGCGGTCGCCGTACTGGTCGCGGTTCAGGAGCGACAGCAGGGCGTGCGGGTTGTTGGGGTTGTTGGAGTTCATCGGCGGGTTGGCCGCGGCGCGGATCGTCACCGAGGCGTAGGACGAGTAGCCGACGAGGATCATCGTCGTCGAGAGCAGGATGATGTTCAGCAGCACGCGGCCCCGCTTGTGGGCGGTCCATGCGGCCCATCCCAGGCCGACGATCAGCGCCAGCGCGAAGAGCGTGATGCCCGAGTTGACCGGCAGGCCGAACGTGTTGACGAACAGCGTGTCGATCTGCGCCCCGAACCAGACGGTGTAGGGGATGATGAAGTTGTTGACGAAGACGATCAGCGCGCCGGAGATCACGGTTGACCACGCGATGCCTTTCCACGTCACCCGTTCGGTCTTGCGGAAGTAGTAGATGAAGACCAGCGCCGGGATACACAGCAGGTTGAGGATGTGCACGCCGATCGAGAGCCCCATCAGGTAGGCGATCAGCACGATCCAGCGCGAGGCGTGGGGTTCGTCGGCCTGCTCCTCCCATTTGAGCATCAGCCAGACGACCAGCGCCGTGAACATCGACGACAGGGCGTAGACCTCGCCCTCGATGGCCGAGAACCAGAAGGTGTCGGTGAAGGTGTAGGCCAGGGCCCCGACGGCTCCGGCGCCCAGCACGGCGACGGTGTCGGCCACGGAGAGTTCGCCGCCGTTGCGGGTCAGCAGACGCCGCGCCAGGTGGGTGACGGTCCAGAACAGGAACAGAATGCAGAAAGCGCTGGCCAGCGAGTTCATGGCGTTGACGGCGATGCCTACGTAGTCGGGGTTGCCGAAGGCGAAGAGCGTGGCCAGGCGCGCCAGCATCATGAACAGCGGGGCTCCGGGAGGATGCCCCACTTCGAGCTTGTAGGAGGTGGCGATGAACTCCGAGCAGTCCCAGAGGCTCGACACGGGTTCCATGGTCATCAGGTAGACGATCGCCGCGACGGCGAATACCGCCCAGCCGGTGATATTGTTCCAGCGTTTGAAAAACTGCATATCCGAGAAAACTTTTTTCGTAACTACTTATCTCGCAAAAGTAACGATTTAACGGCTTATTTCCAATCCTTATTACGCGAAAACCCGATTTTTACCACATTTTCCACCAGCTCTTCCGCGGGGCGGGCTCTGCGGCGGGTTTCGCCGCCGGGGCCTGCGTCGGTTTCGCACCGCCTGCGGGGCGGCGTCTGCGGCGGCGGGACGACGACGGTTTCGGAGCGCCCTCCGGGGCGTTCGCAGCGGGTTTCGCGGCGGATTTGTTTGCGGCGGGCTGTTGGGCGTTCCGGTCGCCTTTCGGGGCGTTGCCGGCATTCTGTTTCCGTTCCGGCTTGCGGGGCGTGTCGGCGGCGGGTTTGGCCGACGGCTGGATCGGGGTTCCCGGTGCGGGGCGCGTGCCCCGGCGGCGGCGCGAACGCGACGGCCGGGCGGCCTTTTCCGCGGCCTCCTGCGGCGGTTTCTGCTCCGGGGTGCGGGCAGGTGCAGGCTCCGCGTTCCGGGCGGGTTTCTGCGCCGGTTTCGGGGCGGCTTTCCGGGCCTGTTTCTGCGCCGGGGCGGCGTTCTGCCGTGCGGCGAACTCCGGAACGGGACCCTCGACGGGGATCGTCAGCCCGGTGAGCTTCTGGATGTCTTTCAGGTAGTCGAACTCGTCCTCCGAGCAGAACGACCATGCGGCGCCCTTGCACCCGGCGCGGCCCGTGCGGCCGATGCGGTGGACGTAGGTCTCGGCGACCTCCGGCAGGTCGTAGTTGATGACCAGCGGCAGCTGGTCGATGTCGATGCCGCGCGCTGCGATGTCGGTGGCGATCAGCACGCGGCAGGCTCCGCCCTTGAAGTCGTTCATCGCCTTCACGCGGGCGTTCTGCGACTTGTTGCCGTGAATGGCGCTCGACTGGATGCCGGCGCGGTTGAGGATCTTGGCCAGCTTGTCGGCGCCGTGCTTGGTGCGTGTGAAGACCAGCACCTGCTGTGCGTCGGAGTCCTCCAGCAGGTCGATCAGCAGCCGGCTCTTTTCGGCCTTCTCGGCGAAATGGACCCGCTGCGAGATGGTCTCGACGACCGAGGCCGGCGGCGTGACGGTCACCAGCACGGGGTCGTGCAGGATTTTGGCGGCCAGCTGGGCGATGTCCGGGGGCATCGTGGCCGAGAAGAAGAGCGTCTGCCGCCGTGCGGGCAGCAGCGGCAGGATGCGGCGGATGTCGTGGATGAAGCCCATGTCCAGCATGCGGTCGGCCTCGTCGAGGACGAAGAAGCGGACCTTGTCCAGCGAGATATGGCCCTGCCCGACGAGGTCCAGCAGGCGGCCCGGGGTGGCGACCAGCAGGTCCACGCCCCGTTGCAGCACATCGACCTGCGGACGCTGGTTGACGCCTCCGAAGATCACGCAGTGGCGGACGGCGAGGTAGCGGGCGTAGTCGCGGCAGCATTCGTCGATCTGGATGGCCAGCTCGCGCGTCGGCGTGACGACCAGGGCGCGGATTTCGCGGCGGCCTTTGGCGGCGGGCTCTGCGGCCAGGAGCTGGAGGATGGGCAGCGTGAAAGCTGCGGTCTTGCCCGTCCCGGTCTGTGCGCAGCCTTGCAGGTCGCGGCCTTCGAGTGCGGGAGGGATGGCTTGTTGCTGAATGGGGGTCGGGTCGGTGTACCCCTTTTCCCCGATGGCGCGCAACAGCGGCTCGGAGAGTCCTAAGTCTTGAAATTTCATAATAATCGGCGGCAAAGGTACGATAATTTCCCGGTTCCTGCGCCGGAGCGGCGTATATTTCTTGCCTTTGGTGCCGTAACGGCGCTTTCGGAGATTCGAAAAGTCTCGCCGGGCCGTTCGCAATCCGGTTTTGGAACCGCCCCGGCTTTTTGCTACCTTTGTCACGTCAATACCGCAAAAAATGTTGAAACGAAACTTGCTTTTGGCGGCGTGTGCCGTCCTGCTCTGCGCGGGCGTCCGGGCGCAGGGCGCGACCGACCGGAAAATGCGCGACGCGGGGCTGATCGACGTGCTCGAAGTGGATTCCACCCTGTGCGTACGGCTGATGTACTCCACGGACGACAATTTCATGGGGCGCGACGTTTACGGCGACCTCGAACGGGCCTATCTGCTGCCGCACTTCGCCGCGAAGCTGGCGCATGCCCAGCGGCTGCTGCGCGAACGGCGTCCCGGGTGGCGGATGCTGGTCTGCGACGCGGCGCGTCCGGTCTGCGTCCAGCGGTATATGTACAGCCTGGTCGAGGGGACTCCGAATCAGGTCTATGTGGCCGACGGCACCCGCGGAGGACGCCACAACTACGGCGTGGCGGTCGATGTGACGCTGCTCGACGCCGCGGGGCGCGAGGCCGACATGGGAACGCCGGTCGATTTCTTCGGCGAGGAGGCCCACACCGGGGGCGAGGCCGCGCTGGTCGCCGCGGGGAAGATCTCGGCCGTGGCGGCCCGCAACCGCGAACTGCTCCGGTCGGTCATGCGCGAGGCCGGGCTGGTTCCCTACCGCCGCGAATGGTGGCACTACGAGGAGCCGATGCCGATGCCCGAGGTGCGCAAACGCTTCCGGCTGCTCGATTTTTGAGTTGAAAGGCGGTTGTTTGCGGAAAAAGTTGTAATTTTACCCGTTCAAAACGTTAATTCACGAATATGGATTCCAAACTCGTACTTTACAATACGCTCACCCGCCGCAAGGAGGAGTTCGAACCCCTCGTGCCGGGCCGCGTGGGCATGTATGTCTGCGGTCCCACGGTCTACGGCGATCCGCATCTGGGCCACGCCCGCCCCGCCGTGACGTTCGACCTGCTGTTCCGCTACCTCAAGGCTTCGGGATACAAGGTGCGCTACGTGCGCAACATCACGGACGTGGGGCATCTGGAGCACGACGCCGACGAGGGAGAGGACAAGATCGCCAAGAAGGCCCGGCTCGAACAGCTGGAGCCGATGGAGGTGGCCCACTACTACACGGAGCGTTACCACCGGGCGATGGAGGCCCTCAATGTCGAGACCCCCTCGATCGAGCCCTACGCTTCGGGCCACATCATCGAGCAGATCGAGTTCGTGAAGAAGATCCTCGCCGACGGCTACGCCTACGAGTCCAACGGCTCGGTCTATTTCGACGTTGAAAAGTACAACGCCAAATACAACTACGGCAGGTTGTCGGGCCGCAACCTCGACGACATCGTCGCCAACACGCGCGAACTGGACGGGCAGTCGGACAAACGCCACTCCTACGATTTCGCGCTGTGGAAGAAAGCGGCGCCCGAACACATCATGCGGTGGCCGTCGCCCTGGGGCGAGGGATTCCCGGGCTGGCACATGGAGTGCTCGGCGATGTCCACGCGCTACCTCGGGGAGCGTTTCGACATCCACGGCGGCGGCATGGACCTGATGTTTCCGCACCACGAGTGCGAGATCGCGCAGTCTACCGCTGCGCTGGGCCACGACTCGGCACGGTATTGGGTGCACAACAACATGATCACGATCAACGGGCAGAAGATGGGCAAGTCGCTGGGGAATTTCATCACCCTCGAAGAGCTCTTCACCGGGTCGCACAAACTGCTGGCGCAGGCTTTCTCGCCCATGACCATCCGCTTCTTCGTCTTGCAGGCCCACTACCGCTCGACGCTCGATTTCTCGAACGAGGCTTTGCAGGCCGCCGAAAAGGGGCTGGACCGTCTGATGAAAGGCATCGAGGCTTTGGGGAAAATCAAACCCGCGGCGGCTTCGACGGTGAACCCCGCGGAGCTGGAGACCCGCTGCGCCGAGGCGATGGCCGACGACCTCAATTCACCGATGGTCATTTCGGCGTTGTTCGACTGGGTGCGCATCATCAACCAGCTGATCGACGGTTCGCAGACGATCACCGCCGCCGATCTCGAAACCCTTACGGCCACCGTCCGCCGCTATGCCTTCGACATTCTGGGTCTGCGCGACGAAAAGGCCGCCGGAGCCGCTTCGGGCCGGGATTACGTGACGCCGCTGGTCGAAATGCTGCTGGACGAGCGGCTGAAGGCCCGTGCCGCGAAGGATTGGGCCGCCTCGGACCGCATCCGCGACGGGCTGGCCGCGGCCGGCATCCGCGTCAAGGACCGCAAGGACGGCACGGACTGGGAGCTGGAATAGCCGTTGCGGCTATTCCAATGCACAATTCAGAATTCATAATTCACAATTATGGATTCCGGATTGTTTTTCCAATTATGAATTTTGAATTCTGAATTCTGAATTATGAATTCCGAAACTAAATCGGCAGCTTTGGAGCTCGGGACCGAGCGTATCCGCAAGCTGCTCGTGCAATATGCCGTGCCGGCGATCATCGCCATGACGGCCTCGTCGCTCTACAACATGGTCGATAGCATTTTCATCGGCCACGGAGTGGGGCCGCTGGCCATTTCGGGCCTCGCGCTGACCTTCCCGCTGATGAATCTCGCCGCGGCGTTCGGTTCGCTGGTGGGCGTGGGCGCTGCGACGCTGATCTCGATGCGTCTGGGCCAGCGGGACTATGAGACGGCTCAGCGGGTGCTGGGCAATGTGTTGGTGCTCAATCTCATAATCGGCGTTTCGTTCGGACTCGTGACGCTGCTTTTCCTCGATCCGATCCTCTATTTCTTCGGGGCCAGCGAGGCCACGATCGGCTATGCCCGCGAGTATATGACGATCATCCTGCTGGGCAACGTCATTACCCATATGTATCTGGGACTGAACGCCGTGCTGAGGGCCTCGGGGCATCCCCGCAAGTCGATGTACGCCACCATAATCACGGTGGTCATCAATGCCGTCCTCGACCCGATCTTCATCTTCGGGTTCGGCTGGGGCATTCGCGGAGCGGCCGTCGCCACGGTGCTGGCGCAGATCATCGCGCTCGTGTGGCAGTTCCGGATTCTCTCCGACAAACGGGAGCTGCTCCACTTCCGGCGCGGCATCTACCGCCTGCGGAAGAAGATCGTGCGCGACATGCTCGCCATCGGCATGTCGCCCTTCCTGATGAACCTCGCGGCCTGCTTCATCGTCATCCTGATCAACAAGGGACTGAAAGAGTACGGCGGCGACCTGACGATCGGCGCCTACGGCATCGTCAACCGGCTGGCTTTCTTCTTCGTGATGATCGTGCTGGGCGTCAACCAGGGCATGCAGCCCATCGCGGGGTACAATTTCGGCGCGAAGCAGTACGACCGCGTGATGCGCGTGCTGAAACTGACGATCATCGGCGCCACGTGCGTCACCACGGCGGGATTCGTCATCGGTGAGTTCCTGCCGCGCATGGCCGTGGGGATGTTCACCTCCGACGAGGAGCTGATCCGCCTGTCGGTCGAGGGCATGCGCATCGTCTTCTTCTGCTTCCCGATCATCGGGTTTCAGATGGTGGCCACGAACTTCTTCATGAGCGTCGGCATGGCCGGCAAGGCGATCTTCCTGTCGCTGTCGCGCCAGCTGCTGTTCCTGATGCCGGGGCTGATCTTCCTGCCCCGCATCTTCGACGCCTGCACCGAGTGGAGCGGCAGTTGGGGCGTGTGGTGCGCCATGCCGCTGTCGGATTTCCTGGCGTCGCTCGTGGCGTTCTTCATGCTGACTTACCAACTGCGGAAATTCCGCGCCATCGGCGCCGCGAATACCGCCAAAGAGGGATAGGGATATGGAAAAATTCGTCATCAACATCGGCCGCCAGCTGGGCAGCGGCGGCAGGACAGTCGGGGAGATCATCGCCCGCAGGCTGGGCATCCGCCTCTACGACAAGGAGCTGATCAACCTGGCCGCCCGGGAGAGCGGCATTTGTCCCGAGATTTTCGAAAAGGCCGATGAAAAGGAGTCGCGCGGCGTGCTCTCGACGATGATCGGCTACCTGCGCGCACCCTTCGCGGGCGACGACGCAGGCATGACGAACGTTCTGTCGAACGACGCGCTGTTCAAGATTCAGAGCGACGTGATCCGCAAGGTCGCCGCCGGGGAGTCGGCGGTTTTCGTGGGCCGCTGCGCCGACTACATCCTGCGCGAGAATCCGCGCTGCGTCAACGTCTTCATCACGGCCGACGACGAAGACCGCTGCCGCCGCATCTGCACGCGGCAGGGCTGCACTCCCGCCGAGGCGCAGGCTCTGATGGAGCGCGTGGACGCCCGCCGCGCTTCGTATTACAATTATTACAGTTCGCGGACATGGGGCGTGGCTTCGACCTACCACCTCTGCGTGAGCTCCTCGGTGCTGGGCGACGAGGGCACGGCCGATTTCATTCTGGAATTCGCCGCACGGAAACTGCACGAAAAAATGTGAGAATACGTTTTTTGGTTTATTGAAAAACAGGCATGGTTCCGATGTCTGTTTTTTTTTATTGTGATTTGCTGATTATGAATATTTTATTTATATTGCAAAACCATCGAATAATTAGCCTATGAAAAAGCTATTGTTTTTTCTTTCGGTATTGCTTTTGGTCGGTATGATCGCTCCCGCACGTGCCGACGTTACGCCGTCGCAGATTGTGAAAGAATATAAGGTGGGCGACAAGACCTATTGCCTTGTCAAACGGTCGGACTTTTACAGACTGACAAGGCCGGAGATGAATGCGGCCTGGGAGAAATTTTGGGAGTCCGGGGATTTTCTTGAATATGAGTCCAACGCCCGCCGGACACTGCTCCTCCGGGATGAGGCGAAACTTCGGATTACGGGGATATCCGGCAATGATGAATTGGAACGGATAATTCGCTCGGTCTATACTCCTGAAGAGATCGAGAAATATGCTGCTGCAAAGACGAGCGACATGAGAGGTATCTTTCTCTATATTTTGTGCGATTATACCGGAAAGATCGTTTCTATTGCAATGGGCGGTATAGGTACCGATTCGCTTGACAACTTGCATCCGAGCGCCCTCAATGTGGAGAAATTCGCCCGCCTGATCGAGGCGATCGAGAAACGGTGGAAGGTCGAGCTCTTTTACAAGGAGAATCCGGAACCGTGTTACCAGATTTATGCGGGCGATATTTTCCATTTCAAGTTGTTCCCCGATTGGGTTTACAAACCTTTCGACCAGCGTCCGGCTGCGTTCACACTGCCTGAATTGCGGTAGTGCCGGATAAAAGAGCTGCCGATCGGCGGCTCTTTTCGTATGGATATTGCACTTCCGGATTATTTGCCGTATTTTTGTTAGCATTTAATCGAAAACTATGGTACTTGCCGAACAGATCAAGGAGATCGAACAGCGCCGGGAGGCGCTGGAACGCTGTCTCGACATCGAACAGAAGCGCATCGACCTCCGCAACGAGGAGGAGAAGACCCAGGAACCGAATTTCTGGGACGAACCCGACAAGGCGCGCGAACAGCTGCGCAAGGTGGCGGCGATCAAGGCGTGGGTCGATGACTACGACGCCGTGCGCAAGGATGCCGAGGACCTCGCGCTGATGCCCGATTTCGTGAAGGAGGGGGTGGTGACCGAGGCCGAGATGGACGCCCACTATGCGGCGACGCTCGAGAAGATCGGAAATCTCGAAATGCGCAACATGCTGCGCCGCGAGGAGGACAAACTGGGAGCCATCCTCGACATCAACGCCGGGGCGGGCGGCACCGAGGCCCTCGACTGGGCGTCGATGCTGATGCGCATGTACACCCGCTGGGGCGAGGCCCACGGCTACAAGGTCAAGGTGCTGGACTATCAGGCCGGCGACGAAGTGGGGGTGAAATCCTGCACGATGGAGTTCGAGGGCGAGTACGCCTACGGTTACCTCAAGAGCGAGAACGGCGTGCACCGCATGGTGCGCCTTTCGCCGTTCAACGCCAACAACAAGCGGCAGACGACCTTTGCGTCGGTGTTCGTTTCGCCCGCCGTGGACGACACGATCGAGATCACGGTCAACCCGTCGGACATCGAGTGGGACACGTTCCGCTCGTCGGGCGCCGGCGGCCAGAACGTCAACAAGGTCGAGACGGCGGTGCGCCTGCGCTACCACGGCAAGGATGCCGATACGGGCGAACCCGTGGAGTTTCTGATCGAGAACATGGAGACCCGTTCGCAGCTGATGAACCGCGAGAACGCCATGCGCATCCTCAAATCGAAGCTCTATCAGCGCGAGCTGGACAAGCGCATGGCGACGCAGCAGGCCCTGGAGGCTTCGAAGAAAAAGATCGAGTGGGGATCGCAGATCCGCTCCTACGTCTTCGACGACCGCCGCGTGAAGGACCACCGTACGGGCGTCCAGACCTCGGCCGTGGAGGCGGTGATGGACGGCGATCTGGACCAGTTCATCAAGGGATATTTAATGGAGTTCGGTGCGCAGGCTTAGCGTCATATCGTTGTTGGCGGTGCTTTTGCCGTCGGCCCTTTCAGCCCGGGTGCTGGTGGGCATGACCGACACGGCGGCCTATTTCCCGCTCGTCCGGGGGCAGCGCGTGGCCGTGCTGGCCAATCAGACCTCCGTGGCGGAGATGCCCGGAGCGCCCGGGGCCGATGCCGCAGGGCGGGTGCATCTCGTGGACCTGCTTCACGGGGCGGGCTTCGACGTGGCGGCGATCTTCTCGCCCGAACACGGATTCCGCGGCACGGCGGACGCCGGGGAGCATGTCGCAAGTTCGGTCGATGCACGGACGGGCATTCCCATCCGCTCGCTCTACGACGGCAACACGAAACGTCCTTCGGACGAGACGATGCGCTCGTTCGACGTGTTGGTCGTGGATATGCAGGATGTCGGATTGCGGTTCTATACCTATTATATCTCGATGTTGCGGATGATGGATGCCTGCGCCGATTTCGGCCGCCGGGTCGTGGTGCTCGACCGTCCCAACCCCAACGGACACATCATCGACGGTCCCGTGCTGGACATGAAATATCGGTCGGGCGTCGGGGCGATTCCCGTTCCCGTGCTCCACGGCCTGACGATGGGTGAGATCGCCCGCATGGCCGCCGGGGAGGGATGGGCGAAGCAATGCGCCCTGACCGTCGTGAAGTGTCGCAACTACACCCATGCGACCGAATACCTCCTGCCCGTGGCGCCGTCGCCCAACTTGCCGACCGCGCGTGCCGTGTATCTTTATGCCGCGCTGTGCCCTTTCGAAGGCACCGTCGTCAGCCTCGGACGGGGAACGGACAAACCGTTCGAGATGTACGGACATCCGGATATGACCGGACGCATGTTCTCTTTCACGCCCCGTCCGACGGCCGGGGCCAAGCATCCGCCGCTCGAAGGACGGCTGTGCCGGGGCGTCGATCTGAGCGGCATGCCGCTCGCCGAGGCCCGCGAGGTGGGCTTTTCGCTGCGGTACGTGATCGACGCCTGTACGGACCTGGGGATGGGGGACAAGTTCTTCACGCCGATGTTCGAAAAGCTGGTCGGCGTGGGATGGGTGCGCGAGATGATCCTCGCCGGAGCCCCGGAGGCGGAGATACGCGCCCGCTGGGCCGGCGATGTGGAACGCTACCGCGAACGGAGAACGAAATACTTGCTTTACGAATAGAACGATGGGGTTTCACGTCGTTGCGAGAAGCCGCAGGCGACGCGGCGATCCGGAGAGACCGCAGTAGGATCGGTATGGAAAGCGGTTATGTATATATATTGACCAATAAACTGCATACGGTGCTGTATGTCGGTGTTACGACATGCCTGTCCCGGCGCATGAAAGAACATGCGGCTGGTTTGTCCGCATTTACACGCCGCTATAACGTCCATAAGTTGATTTACGTCGAGGAGTATTCGGTCATTCGGGATGCGATTGCCCGAGAGAAACAGATCAAGAGCTGGAGCCGGAAACGGAAGATGGAGCTGGTTGACTCCCGGAATCCGTTGTGGAAAGATTTGTCGAACGGAATCGTCTGATTTCCGCTGTGACGGGAAAGGCGTGGAGTTGGACGGAGAGCGTTGCTACAAGACTGCCGCCTCCTAAAACCCACCTCTTAGGTGGGTCATTCCGAGCGAACGTCAGTGAGCGTGGGAATCCGATGGATGCGTTGTAAGGTCTTGGTCTTCTATCGGATTGCCACGTCGCCTGCGGCTCCTCGCAATGACGGAAAAGGCGCGGAGCCGAACGGAGAGCGTTCCCACACTCCCCCCCCCTAAACCTCATCTCTTAGGTGGGCTCGCAATGACATTCAATACACCTCCGCTATACGGTCTGCTTCGGTGATCTCCCGCAGGACCCGGCAGGGCGACCCGACGGCGATCACCCCCGCGGGGATGTCGCGCGTGACGACGCTCCCGGCGCCGATCACCGTGTTGTCGCCGATCGTCACGCCCTGCATCACCACCGTGTTGCCCCCGATCCAGACGTTGTTGCCGATGGCAATGGGCAGCGAACGCATGATGCCCGCGTTGCGCTGGTCGGGCAGCAGGGCGTGGCTGACGGTGTAGAGCCCCACGTTGGGACCGATGAAGACGTGGTCGCCGATCGTCACGGGGGCCTCGTCGAGGATCGTCAGGTTGAAGTTGCCGACGAAATGGTCGCCGATCGAGATCTGTTCCCCGAAGTCGCAGTGGAACGGGCTGTGGATGGTGAAATCCCGGCCGATGCGCCCGAACAGCCGGCGGATGATCGCCTCGCGCTCTTCGCGGCGGCTCGGGGCCAGCCGGTTGAGTTCGAATACCAGTTCCTCGGCACGCCGCAGGGCTTCGCCGATCTGCGGGCGGATGGCGTGGAGCCAGAGGCCCGCCTTCATTTTTTCAAGATCGTCCATCGCTCTGTCTTAAACCGAAAGCACACCCTGCGGCCGAAACTGCGGGGTGTGCTTTCCTTTCGGATATTCCGTTCGTTACTCCGAAACGATCGCTTCGCTCGGGCAAACGCCTGCGCAGGTGCCGCAGTCGATGCACTTGTCGGCGTCGATGACGTAGATGTCGCCGGCCGAAATAGCCTCTACCGGGCACTCGCCGATGCAGGTGCCGCATGCTACGCAGGAATCAGTGATTTTGTAAGCCATTGTTTTTCGTGTTTATGGTTAATGTGTGCAGTGCAAATATAGAAACTTATTTGATAATATCAAAACCCGTGTAGGGAACCAGCACCTCGGGGATGCGGATGCCTTCCGGGGTCTGGAAGTTTTCGAGCAGCGCCGCCACGATGCGCGGCAGGGCCAGCGAGGAGCCGTTCAGCGTGTGTGCCAGCTGGATTTTCTTCTCCTCGTCGCGGTAGCGGAGTTTGAGGCGGTTGGCCTGGAACGACTCGAAGTTCGACACCGACGACACCTCCAGCCAGCGTTTCTGGGCCTCGGAGTAGACCTCGAAGTCGTAGGTCAGCGCCGAGGTGAACGACATGTCGCCGCCGCACAGCCGCAGGATGCGGTAGGGGAGCCCGAGCGATTTGACGATCCCTTCGACATGGGCCACCATGCCGTCGAGCGCCTCGTAGGAGACTTCGGGCAGCGACAGCTGCACGATCTCCACCTTGTCGAACTGGTGCAGGCGGTTCAGTCCGCGCACGTCCTTGCCGTAGGAGCCGGCCTCGCGGCGGAAGCAGGGGGTGTAGGCGGTCATCTTCACCGGGAAATCCTCCTTTTCGAGAATCACGTCGCGGTAGATGTTCGTCACGGGAACCTCGGCCGTGGGCACCAGGTAGAAATTGTCCGCCGTGGCGTGGTACATCTGGCCCTCCTTGTCGGGAAGCTGTCCCGTGCCGAAGCCCGAAGCCTCGTTGACCATCACGGGAGGCTCGACTTCGAGGTAGCCGGCCCGGGTGTTGCAGTCGAGGAAATAGTTGATCAGCGCACGCTGGAGCCGTGCACCCTTCCCCTTGTAGACGGGGAATCCGGCGCCGGTGAGCTTCACGCCCAGGTCGAAGTCGATGATGTCGTATTTGCGGGCCAGCTCCCAGTGGGGCAGCGGGTTTTCGGGCAGCGTCGTGTAGTTTTCCACGAGTTTCACCACGAGGTTGTCCTCGGCCGTCTTGCCTTCGGGGACGATGTCGGCGGGGAAGTTCGGAAGCGAAACGACGGCGGCCTGCAACTCCTGCCGAACGTCGTTCAGTTCGGCTTCGAGGCGCGAGGATTTCTCCTTGAGGTCGGCCACGAAGCGTTTGCGCTCCTCGGCCTCCTCGCGGCGGCCCTGGCCCATCAGTGCGCCGATCTCCTTGGCGGCCTTGTTCTGGGCGGCCAGCGTGTTGTCGAGCTCCAGTTGGACGGCCTTGCGGCGGTCGTCGAAGGCGATGATTTTTTCGATGACGGGCGCGGCGTCGATGCCTTTTTTCGCCAGTTTGCGGACGGCAGCCTCTTTGTCGTCGCGGATTTGCTTTATCGTAAGCATAGTATCGGGTGATTTTTATGTTTTCGCGTTTCGAAGGGCAAAATTACAAAACAATTCCTGAAATTGTCTTATTTTTGTGCAAAATTCCGCATTCGTGAAAACCGTCGAACTCCTGGCTCCCGCCAAAGATTACGCCTCGGCCGTGGCCGCCGTGGATTACGGCGCCGACGCCGTCTATATCGGCGGTGCGAAGTTCGGGGCCCGGCAGGCCGCGGGCAACTCCGCGGAGGAGATCGCCCGCGTCGTGGAGTACGCCCGCCGCTATGGCGTAAGGGTCCATGCCGCGCTCAACACGCTGGTGTGGGACGACGAGCTGGAGGAGGCCGAACGGCAGGCCCGGGAGCTGATCGCCGCGGGCGTCGATGCGCTGATCGTGCAGGACATGGCCCTGCGGCGGATGTCGCTGCCCGTCGAACTGCACGCCTCGACGCAGGTGTGCAACTCGACGCCCGAGGGGGCCCGTTTTCTGGGCGAGGCGGGCTTCGCGCGGGTGATCCTCGAACGGAACCTGTCGCTGGACGAGATCCGGGCGATCTGCTCGGCCACGGCGGCCGAGGTCGAATGCTTCGTCCACGGGGCGATCTGCGTGGGTTTCAGCGGCCGTTGTTTCCTTTCGCGGTCGATGTCGGGGCGCAGCGGCAATCGGGGCGCATGCAGCCAGCCCTGCCGCCTGGCCTGGGACCTCACCGACGGCCGGGGACGCACCTACATCGCCGGCAAACACCTGCTGTCGGTGCGCGACATGAACCTATCGCACCGCATCGGCGACCTGCTGGATGCGGGCGTCACCTCCTTCAAGATCGAAGGGCGTCTGAAAGACACCAATTATATCAAGAACGTCGTGGCCTATTACCGCCGGGCGGTGGACGAGGCGCTGGCCGTGCGGCCGGGGTTCGTGCGGTCGTCCGCGGGCGAGAGCGTCCCGGACTTCACGCCCGATCCCTCGAAGAGCTTCACGCGCGGGGAATCCGAATACTTTTTTGCCGGAAAACGTCCCGGGGTGGCGTCGTTCGACACCCCGAAGGCCGTCGGCGAGTATGTGGGGCGCGTGGCGAAGGTTTTCGGGAATGGGTTTACGCTTCTCGGGGAGGCTGAACTGGCTCCGGGCGACGGCATCTGCTTCATCACGCCGCACGGCGTGACCGGAACCAATGTCAATGCCGCGGAGGGGCGCCGCATCGTGCCCAACCGCATGGAGGGGATCGTCGCCGGGGCGGAGGTCTACCGCAATTCCGACCGGCTGTTCAACCTCCGGCTGGAGCGCAGCCGCACGCGGCGGGTGATTCCTGCCACGGCCGTCGCGGAGGTCTCGGCGGAGGGCTTTGCGATAACGTATACCGACTGCGAGGGCGTCACGGCTTCGGCCGCGCGCACCGTGCCGCTCGACCGGGCGAAGAATCCCGGCGCCAACGCTTCGGCGCTGCGGGTACAGGCGATGAAGTCGGGCGACACGATTTTTGCAGTACGGGATGCGGAGGTGCGGGGCGCGGAGTGGTTCGTGCCGGCGTCGCTGGCCGCCGAGGTGCGCCGCGAAGCGCTCTCCGCATTGGACGAGGCGCGCCGGAACAGGCCGTTGGAACACCGCATTCTGCCCGAAAATCCGGCGGCGCGGTATCCTTCGGAGCGGCTGACGGCCGAGGAGAACGTCACCAACCGGCTGGCCGAGGCGTTTTACCGCGACCACGGGGTAGTGCGCATCGAGCGGGGGCTGGACCTCGCGCCGACGACCGCCGGGCATCGGGTGATGCGTTCGGCCTACTGCATCCGCCGCGAGATCGGCGAGTGTCTCCGCGAGCGTCCGCGGCTGCGCGGCGACCTCTATCTGGAGCACGGCGCGCACCGTTACCGGCTGGAATTCGACTGCGCGGCCTGCGAAATGTCACTAATTGATTGCACGAAAAATCTGAAATAATGCAGGAGCAGCTGACACCCGATTTCGGGGATTACGAACTGATCGACACGGGCGATTTCGAGAAACTGGAGCGTTTCGGGCGTTATGTGACGCGCCGTCCCGAGCCGCAGGCCATCTGGCGGCGGACGCTTTCCGAAGAGGAGTGGCGCCGCATGGCCGACGCCGCGTTCCTGCGCGACGCCCGCAGCGACGAGCGGGGCGAATGGCGTCTTGCGCCCAAGACTCCCGACCGCTGGACGGTGGAATATTCCTACCGGGGGATGCGGCTGCGCATGCGGCTGGGGCTCACATCGTTCAAGCACGTGGGGATCTTCCCCGAGCAGGCCGCCAACTGGAACTTCATCTACGACGAGTGCCGGAAGCTGGCCGGGGATTCGGGCGGCGCGAAGGTGCTGAACCTCTTCGCCTACACGGGCGGCGCGACGCTGGCGGCCCGGGCCGCCGGAGCCGAGGTGACGCACGTCGATTCGGTGAAGCAGGTGGTGACGTGGGCGCGCGAGAATATGGAGCAGAGCGGTCTGGAGGGCGTGCGGTGGATCGTCGAGGATGCGTTGAAATTCGTGCGGCGCGAAGTTCGCCGCGGCAGCCGCTATCGGGGCATCATCCTTGATCCTCCGGCCTACGGGCGCGGGGCCAACGGCGAAAAGTGGGTGTTGGAGGACGACATCTGCGAGATGCTGGATTGCTGTGCGCGGCTGCTGGAGCCGGAAAACGCCTTCCTCGTGCTGAACCTCTATTCGATGGGGCTTTCCCCGACGCTGGCCCGCACCGCCGTCAGGCAGGCGTTCGGGGCTCCGCGCACGGAACAGTGGGGCGAACTGTGCTTCTCCGACCGCGCCGGCAAGGAACTGCCGCTGGGGACCTATTACCGGTTCACGCGGTAGGGGCCTTTTGACATTGGATTAAAACGCAAGATATGAGTGTTCTGACCTTGATATTCGGACTTCTGAGCGGCTGTTTCCTCTCCGTGCTGGTGGGGATCATCGGCAGCCGCCGGCGCATCGGCTTCGGCTGGGCGTTTCTTCTGAGCGTGATCTTCACGCCGCTGGTGGGGCTCGTCATCGCCCTGCTGACCGACCCGCTGCCGGGCGGCGACCAGCGGTGGGGGTGCATCGGAACCTTCGTCGCCGTGCTGGGCATGCTGTTCCTCGCGGCTTTCCTGTTCCTGCTGCTGACGGGCGGGACCATGCTGTTGGCGCTGTGAATCCGGAATCCGCCTCCATCCCCCTGCACAAGGCGGCCCAGCGTTCCGATTTCGGGATATTCGTCAAGGAGATCGCTTCCCGGTCGGCGGGAGAGCCTGTCGGATATGCCCACCGCGACGATTTCTATGTGTTCGGGCTGGTGACCGGCGGAAGCTGCCGTGTCGGCATCGACTTCAGGGAGTATAGCCTTTCGGAGGGCGATGTCGTGGCTGTCCGGCCGGGACAGGTCCACCGCGTCGCGGATGCCGGCGACGCCGAGGCGCTGCTCCTCTTTGCGGACGCTGCGCTCGTCGATCCCCCGAATAAGCAGGTGCTCGCCGAATATGCGCTGTGTCCGGCGCCCTGCCGTACCGCCGGGGCGCAGCGGGACGAACTGGAACGGTTGTTTGCGATGATCCTCCGCAGGATGGACAGCCTGGAGAACGACGATTCGAAACGCATCGTGCGGTATCTGTCGGATGCGCTGATGGGGATGGTGACGGAGATTCTGCGGAGCGCGGTCGGCCGATTGCCCGGAAACCGGCGGCATGTGGAAATCGTGCTGGCATTCAGGGAACTGCTGGCGAGAGACGGCCGGATCGTCCGGAATCCGGCCCACTATGCGGCGGCTCTGCATATCTCCCCGGTCTATCTGAACGAGGTGGTGAAAAACGTGACCGGGGAGAGTGTCGGCAGGTACATCCGGAACGAAATCGTGCTGCGCGCGAAGCGCATGCTGGTCTATACGACGCGCAACATCGGGGAGATAGCCTGCGAACTGGGCTTCGACGACTATGCCTATTTCACCCGCCTGTTCACGAAGCAGACCGGAATGAATCCCACCGCCTATCGGAAAAAATACCTCGAATAGTCCAAATCCCGCCTCGTGGCGTCCATTGTCCGTTTGCCCGGCAAGCCGTTATTTTGCAATCAAAAAAACGATGAACGAAAAACGGTTTGTATTCCTTGTGGATGCAGTATTGGCGCCTCTTTTTGCGCTGACGGTATATACGGGTTTGGAACTGCATGTCGCCGGGCACGGCGCGGACCATGAGGCATGGCACGACTGGGCGGTGTTCCACACGCTCGTCGGTCTGCTGTTTACGGTGTTCGGAGCCATACACGTCAGGGACCATTGGGGGTGGTATAGAGGGCTGTGGGCGAAAGGCCCGAAGGGCAGGAGCCGGATCGTATCGGCGCTGTCGGCCGTATGCGTTCCGCTGCTTGTTACGGCGGTGCTGCTATTGTGCTGCGTAGATGGGGCCAACACGCCGGTCGGGCTGTGCCATTACGCCGCGGGACTTGCCGCGGGAATCCTGGGGATACTGCATGTGCTGACGCGGGCCCGGCGTTTGTACGGCGGGCTGACGGCGCACGTCAGAACACGTAATAGATGAGTATTCCGGCCGCGGCCGAAAGGACGATCAGCAGGATGGGGTTGACCTTGCGCCACGACCCTGCGAAGACTCCGCCGAACAGCACCCAGCTCCAGGCGTCGATGAAGTTCTGATCGCCGGGGGCATCGCTGTGGGGGAAGATCAGCAGCAGGGCCGCCGCGGCGATCATGCCGATCACCGCCGGACGCATGCCCCGCATGGCCCCCTCGACCAGCCGGTTGTGCTGGAGCCGCATGAAGAAGCGCGCCACGAGGATCATCAGCGTGAGCGACGGCAGGCAGACGGCGAAGGTGGCGATCACCGACCCGAGGATGCCGCACCAGAGGTGTCCGGTCTGGACCCCGACGCTGTAACCCACGTAGGTCGCCGAATTGATGGCGATGGGGCCGGGGGTGATCTGCGACACGGCGACGATGTCGGCGAACTGGGCGTTGGTCATCCATTGGTGCTGCACGACCACCTCGTTCTGGATCAGCGACAGCATGGCGTAGCCGCCGCCGAATCCGAAGAATCCGATTTTGAGATACGACAGGAAGAGTTGCCAGAGTATCATTGCTTTCCTTTCTTTTTAACGGTTGCGAGTTCCCACGCGATGCCCGACAGGGCTGCGGCGGCGAGCACCCAGATCGGCGACCAGCCCAGCCCCCAGACTGCGAGGGCCGCGAGGGCGATCACCCCCAGCATGGTCCAGTGCATGCCCCGGGCCAGCGAGATGACCGGGCCGATGATGAGCGCCACGACGGCCGGGCGCATGCCCTTGAAGGCGGCGTCGATGACCGGGTTCTGGCGGATGTCGGAGAAGAAGAGCGCGATGGCCAGGATGATGGCGAACGACGGCAGCACGCACCCCAGCAGGGCCGCCACGGCGCCGCCGAAGCCGCGGACCTTGTAGCCCACGAAGACCGAGGTGTTGACGGCGATCGGTCCCGGAACCGACTGCGCGAGGGTCAGCAGGTCGAGGAACTCCTTCTGCTCGATCCATTTGCGTTTGGCGATGAGCTCCCGCTCGATCAGCGGCAGCATGGCGTAGCCGCCGCCGAAGGTGAAGAGTCCGATCTTGAAGAACGACAGGAAGATGGTGTGGAGGCGTTGCAAGTTATTCAGGTTTTATATTTTTAACATTCGCAGTCTGATTATGTACTTTTGGCGGCAAAAGTATCAAAACCCCCGCTTAAAAAGCGGGTTTTAGGTGCTGCGGCAGGATTTTGCACGTCAAATCCCGTTTCCCGCTTCCGCCGCTCATAAGTCCCGACTCTTAGGCGGGTTTACGACCGAGGCCATGACCGTTGCCGCGAGGGCCGCCGTTTCGGTGCGCAGACGCTGGGTGCCGAGGGTGATCTCCTCGAACCCGCGGGCGAGGGCGAAGTCGATTTCCTCGGGCGAGAAATCCCCCTCGGGGCCGATGAAGACCGCGGCCTTCTCGCCCGGGCGGAGCGCGTCGGGGAGGTAGACCTTGCCTTCGGGCGACCGGGCCGGGGCGCAATGGGCGATGAAACGCCGTCCCTCGAAGGGCTGCAGCACCGCTTCGCGGAAGGGCGTGAGGGGCAGCAGCGCCGGGCGGTAGGCTTTCAGCGACTGTTTCAGGGCTGCGGTGATGACCTTCTCGCTCCGTGCGGGCTTGAAGACGTGCCGTTCGCTGTGGGCCGTGTCGAGGGGCAGGAACTCCGTGACGCCGACCTCGGTGGCCTTCTCCAACAGCCACTCGAAACGGTCGGGGCTTTTCGTCGGCGCGACGGCCAGAGTCAGCGCATAGGGCATTTTTTCGAACTCCTCTTCCACGCTGACGATCCGCACCGTACAGCGTTTGGGATCGTCGTCGGTGATCTCGCAGCAAAATAAATTGCCCCGTCCGTCGGTTATATGGATACGTCCGCCGCGCCGCAGACGCAGTACGCGGACGCAGTGTTTCGACTCCTCCTCGCCCAAGGCGTACAGGGGCGGCATGATGTCCGGTGCGTAAAATAGTTGCATGATCGGAGGCGTTATTTATGGAATTTTATTGTAACTTTGTAAATAATATGCGGCAAAGTTACTAAAATAACACGACAGCATGAAACGTATCACCGCTTTATTGACACTTATTCTGACCATGACACTCGTGTCCTGCAAATCCGACAAGCATGCGGGCGAAAATCCCTTTTTCGCCGAATGGAATACGCCCTACGGGGTGCCGCCCTTCGACCGGATAGCTCCCGAACACTTCCTGCCCGCCCTGGAGCGCGGCATGTCGCTGCACGACGCCGAGATCGACGCCATCACGTCGGACAACGACGCCCCGACGTTCGAGAACGTCATCCTCGCCTACGACCGCTCGGGGCGTATGCTCGCGCAGACGGAGCTGATCTTCGGCATGCTCTGCGCCGCGGAGAACACCCCCGAGATGCAGGCTTTGCAGGAGCGGGTGATGCCCCTGCTGGCGGCGCACGCCGACAAGATTCTGTTGAACGAAAAGCTCTTCGAACGGGTGAAGGCCGTCTACGACCGGCGCGGCGCATTGGAGCTCGATGCCGAGCAGAACCGTCTGCTGGAGAAGACCTACCGCGATTTCGTGCGCGCCGGGGCGCTGCTCGACGCCGAGCAGAAAGCCCGTCTGAAAGCCATCAACGGCGAACTGTCGCTGGCTGCGGTGAAGTTCGGGCAGAACATCCTCGCTGAGAACGGCAACTATGCGCTGGTGCTCGAATTGGCCGACCTGGACGGCATTCCCTCCAACGTCCGCGATCAGGCCCGCGAGAAGGCCGAAGCGACGGGCAAGAAGGGCAAGTATGTCTTCACGCTGCACAAACCCAGCCTGATCCCGTTTCTGACCTACTCCCAGAAACGCGAACTGCGCGAGGAGATTTACAAGGCGTATCTCAACCGCTGCAACAACGGCGACGAGTACGACAACAAACAGCTGATCAACGACTTCATCCGTCTGCGCACGGAAAAGGCCCATCTGCTGGGCTATCCGTCGTATGCCGACTATGTGGTGGCCGACGAGATGGCCGGGACGACCGACGCCGTCTACAAGCTGCTGAACGAGATCTGGACGCCCGCGCTGGAGCGCGCCAAGGGCGAACTGGCCGAGATGGAGGAGCTTTTCAAAAAGGATCATCCCGACGGGGAGTTCGCCTCGTGGGACTGGTGGTACTATGCCGAGAAGGTCCGCAAGCAGAAATACCAGCTGGAAGAGGAGCTGTTGCGTCCCTATTTCTCGCTGGAGAACGTGCAGTCGGGGATTTTCTTCCTGGCGAACCGCCTCTACGGCATCACGTTCCGTCCCATCGTCGTGCCGCTGTACCATCCCGATGCGATCGCCTACGAGGTGCTCGATGCCGACGAATCGCATCTGGGCGTGCTCTATTTCGACTATTTCCCGCGCGACGGCAAGAGCCAGGGCGCGTGGTGCGGCAACTACGTGGAGCAGACCTACGAGGACGGCAAGCGCGTGGCGCCCGTGGTGTCGATCGTCTGCAACTTCACCCGTCCGACGAGCAATGCCCCCGCGCTGCTGACCCTCGACGAAACCGAAACGCTGTTCCACGAATTCGGGCATGCGCTCCATTTCCTCTTCCACGACGTGAAGTACCGCGGACTGACCGAGGTGGAGGGCGATTTCGTGGAGCTGCCCTCGCAGCTGATGGAGAACTGGGCCTTCGATCCCGAGGTGCTGAAGCAGTACGCCGTGCACTACCGTTCGAACGAGGTGATTCCGGAGTATCTGGTGGCGAAGTTGCGCCGCAGCGAGCTGTTCAACCAGGGCTTCATGACCACGGAGCTGATCGCCGCGTCGCTGTCGGACATGGACATCCACTCGATCACCGAATACGAGCCGTTCGACCCGATGGAGTTCGAGCGGAAGGCCCTGACCGAAAAACGCGGGCTGATTCCGCAGATCGAGCCGCGCTACCGCTATCCCTACTTCTCGCACATCTTCGACGGCGGATACTCCGCGGGCTACTATTTCTACACGTGGGCCGAGGTGCTGGACAAGGATGTTTTCGAAGCCTTCCGCGAGAGCGGCGACCTGTTCAACAAGAAGATCGCCGACGATTTCCGCCGCAAGATCCTCGCCCGCGGCGGTTCGGAGGACGGCATGACCATGTACCGCGATTTCCGCGGCAAGGACCCCGACAAGCGGGCGATGCTCCGCAGCCGGGGGCTGTGGAACGAACCCGAACCGGTCGATTCGCTGGCCGGCTCGCCTGAGCCTGCCGAGGGCTTCCGCGTAGAGGCTGTTCCCGAAAACTGACCGGACGAAACCCATTCAGAAAGAAACCCGAAAACCGAAATAAAAAATGAAAAAAGCACTCTTTATTATGGCTGTTTCCGCTATGGCGGCAGGCTGTGCCGACAATTCGATCCCCGAAGCGCAGCTGCCCGAACTGGATATGTCGAATCCCCTGCTGGCCGCATGGGATACGCCTCACGAGACCCCGCCGTTCTCCGAGATCAAACTCTCGGACTACGAACCGGCGTTCGACGCCGCGATCGCCTGCTCGCGCGCCGAGGTGGAGGCGATCGTCAAGAACCCCAAGAAGCCGACTTTCGGCAACACGATCGTGGCGCTGGAGCGTCAGGGCGAGTTGCTCAACCGCATCTCGGGGCTCTTCTTCAACCTGCTCGAAGCCGATTCGTCGGACGAGATGCAGGAGATCGCGCAGCGCGTGCAGCCCAAGCTGACGGAGCTGTCGAACGACATTTCGCTCGATCCCGAACTGTTCGCCCGCGTGAAATACGTCTACGAGCATCCGGGACGCCTCAAGAAAGAGGATAAAAAACTGCTGGAGAACACCTACAAGGGCTTCGCCCGCAGCGGTGCGGCCCTGTCCGACGCCGATAAGGAGCTCTACCGCCAGTACTCCTCCGAACTGTCGGCGCTGACGCTGCAATTCGGGCAGAATGCCCTGGCCGCGACCAACGCCTTTACGCTCAACATCACCGATCCGAAGGTGGTGGCCGAGCTGCCGGCGTTCGTGAAGGAGGGGATGGCCGCCGAGGCCAAGGCCCGCGGCGAAAAGGGCTGGACGGTGACGCTTCAATACCCCAGCTACCTTCCCTTCATGACCTACTCGTCGAACCGTGCCCTGAAAGAGAAACTCTGGCGGGCCAGCGGCTCCAAGGCGCTGGGCGGCGAATACGACAACACCGGGATCGTGAAGAAGATCGTCAACACGCGCCTGAAGATGGCCAATCTGCTGGGTTACAAATGCTATGCGGATTACGTGCTCGAAAACCGCATGGCCGAGAACACGAAGACCGTCAACGACTTCCTCGCCGAACTGCTCGCCGAGACCAAGAGCTATGCCGACGCCGACTACCGCATGGTCGCCGACTATGCCGCGTCGCTCGGCTTCGAAGGCGAGCTGATGCCCTGGGACTGGGCCTATTACACCGAGAAATACAAGGATGAGAAATACGCCCTGAACGACGAGCTGGTGAAACCCTACCTGAAACTCGAAAACGTGAAGAAGGGCGTCTTCATGCTGGCCAACAAACTCTACGGGCTGAATTTCACGCCTAATGAAAAGATCGCGGTCTACCATCCCGACGTGACGGCCTACGACGTGACGGATGCCGACGGCCGTTTCATGGCGGTGCTTTATCTCGATTTCTTCCCCCGTGCCTCGAAGCGTTCGGGGGCGTGGATGACCGAATTCCGCGGCACGAAGATCGAGGACGGCAAGGAGACCCGCCCGCTGGTGTCGCTGGTGATGAACTTCACCAAGCCCACCGAGACGACGCCTTCGCTGCTGACTTTCGACGAGATGGAGACCTTCCTCCACGAGTTCGGGCACGCCCTCCACGGCATGCTGGGCGAGGGTAAATACGAGTCGCTGACCGGCACGAGCGTCTACCGTGATTTCGTGGAGCTGCCTTCGCAGATCATGGAGAACTGGGCCACCGAGAAGGAGTTCCTCGACCTGTGGGCCGTGCATTACGAGACCGGCGAGCCGATTCCCGCCGAGATCGTGGACCGCATCGTCGCCGCGCAGAACTACCTGGCGGCCTACGCCAACGTGCGCCAGCTCTCGTTCGGCATGACCGACATGGCCTGGCATACGCTCACCGAGCCGTTCGACGGCGACGTGGAGCAGTTCGAGGTGGCTTCGATGGCCCCGACGCAGGTGATGCCCGTCATTGCGGGAACCGCTATGGCGCCCTCGTTCGGCCACATCTTCTCGGGTGGCTATGCGGCGGGTTACTACGGTTACAAGTGGGCCGAGGTGCTCGAGGCCGACGCTTTCTCGCTTTTCAAGGAGAAGGGTATTTTCAGCCGCGAGGTGGCTTCGTCGTTCCGCGACAACATCCTTTCGAAAGGCGGCACGGAACATCCGATGAAGCTCTACGAGCGTTTCCGGGGCCACAAACCCGAAACCAAGGCCCTGATCGAGAAGATGGGGCTCGGCAAATAGCCCTTTGGCTTTGTCCGTACAGTCGGGAGAACTCCGGGAGGGGGTTCTCCCGGCTTTTTTGTCGGCGGTGTCCGAGGCATCGTACCGTCTGTTCGCTCCGGGCGGCGGCCCTTCCCCTCCACCGGAGCGCGCAGGACGCGGGGAAATAAGCCCGAGAACGAAAAAGGATGCCCCGCATGCGAGGCATCCTTTTTGAGTTGAGCTACCAGGATTCGAACCTGGAATAACAGGACCAGAATCTGTTGTGTTACCGTTACACCATAGCTCAGTAGATTTTGGTGATGCAAAAGTAGGACTTTATTTTTCAAATGCAAAGAAAATTACCGAAATTTTTTCGTACATTTGTTATAATCCCGCGAAGGGAAAACCGTTTGAAACTTAAAATTTACACAAAATCAGAAGATTATGGGAATTAAATTCCGGCTTATCGTCATGAACTTCCTCCAGTATGCGATCTGGGGTTCGTGGCTCATCTCGCTGGGGGCCTATATCGGGGGGCTCGGTTTCTCCGGATTGCAGATAGGTAGCTTTTTCGCTACGATGGGCGTCGCCTCGCTGTTCATGCCCGCCGTTATGGGAATCATCGCCGACCGCTGGGTTCCGGCACAGAAACTGCTGGGCATCTGCCACCTCGTCAGCGGCGGGTTCCTCATCGCCGCGGCCGCGCAGACCCAATATGCGCCGCTGTACAGCTGCATGCTGCTGAGCGTGATGTTCTACATGCCGACCATTGCGCTGTCGAACTCCGTGGCCTACAACGCCCTCGATCTGGCGAAACTCGACAGCGTAAAGCACTTCCCGCCCATCCGCGTGTGGGGCACCGTGGGATTCATCGCCGCCATGTGGTTCGTCGATCTGGTGCATATCGGCGGCGTGCAGATCAAACTCACCGCCTGGCAGCTGTATGTCGCGGCGGCGTTGTCGTTCGTGCTGGCCGTCTACTCGTTCACGCTGCCCGCATGCGCCGTCAACCGCGGCGTGCGCAAGCAGTCGTGGGTCGATACGCTGGGACTGCGCGCCTTCGCGCTCTTCAAGGAGAAGCGCATGGCCGTCTTCTTCATCTTCTCGATGCTGCTGGGCGCCGCGCTCCAGATCACCAATGCCTTCGGCGACAGTTATATCCAGAATTTCGGAACGATGCCCCAGTATGCCGATTCGGCCATCGTGAAACATTCGGTGATCCTGCTCTCGCTGTCGCAGATGTCCGAAACGTTCTGCATCCTGCTGATTCCCTTCTTCCTCCGGCGTTTCGGAATCAAGAAGGTGATGCTGATCTCGATGCTGGCCTGGGTGCTGCGCTTCGGCTTCTTCGGCGTGGGAAACCCCGGTTCGGGAGCCGTGTTCCTCATCCTCTCGATGATCGTCTACGGCGTGGCGTTCGACTTCTTCAACATCTCGGGGTCGCTCTTCGTCGAAAAGGAGACCAGCCGCGAGATACGTTCTTCGGCGCAGGGCGTCTTTATGATTATGACCAACGGCTTCGGCGCCTTCTTCGGGTCGTATGCCGCGGGCGCCGTGGTGGATGCCTTCCATTGGCCCGATTCGTGGTTCATCTTCGCGGGATACGCCCTCGCGGTGGCTGTCGTCTTCGCACTCGTCTTCAAATACAAGCACGACCCCGCCGAAATGGAGGGTGTGAGCCATTAGGAGCCCGATGGAGATTTCGATCCGGGAGAGCTGCATCCGCTGCGGCCGTTGCGTGAAGGTGTGCCCTTCGCAGATTTTCGAACAGGAGGGAGCCGGGGCTCCGGTGACGCTGTGCAACCCCGGGAGTTGCATCGTCTGCGGTCATTGCGTGGCCGCCTGTCCCACGGGGTCGGTGGCGCACGAGGCGTTCCCGCCAGAACGGGTGCACGCCGCCGATTACGCCGCGCTGCCGACGCCCGAACAGGTGGAGCTGCTGATGGCCGTGCGGCGGTCGAACCGGGCCCTGAAAAGGACTCCCGTGCCGCAGGAGATGCTGGACCGCATCGTTGCGGCGGCGGACCGCGCCCCGACGGCCAGCAACGCCCGGCAGCTGGGCTATACGCTGGTGACCGATCCGGAGAAGCTGCGGGGAATTACGGAGTACACCCTCGGGGTGTTCGGAAAGCTGGAAAAACGTCTGCGAAGTCCGCTCGTGCGGCCGTGGCTGAGCCGTATCGTGCCGGAGGTGTACCGCTATGTGCCCGTCTTCGAACGCCTGCGGCGTGAGTACGCCGAAGGCCGCGACCGCGTGCTGCGGGGTGCGACGGCGGTGCTGTTCATCCATGCCCCGAAAGAGAATCGTTTCGGGGCCGAGGATGCGAATCTGGCCTGTCAGAACGCTTCGCTGATGGCCGAGGCGCTGGGCGTGAGCCAGATCTACATGGGGTTCGTGCTGACGGCTCTCCGGCAGGACCGGGCGGCGCGGCTGAACGGGATGCTGGGGCTCGAAGGCCGCCGCATCTGTGCGGCGATGGCTTTCGGGATGCCGCAGTTCCGCTATCCCAACTACATCGACCGCAAGCCGGCCGAGGTGACGCACTTATAATTAATTAGAAAAGCGATCATAAACCACCCTCTCGCACGAATCGACAACTCCCGTATGCACTACACGGAATCCTCAGTATGAAATTAGTCCTATTCATTTTAAGCACACCGCTTATGCTGTGTAGTTGCAGCTATGAATCACAAATGATTGATGGCGGCAATGCTGTAATTGAACGGATAGATTCTTATAAGGATTCTATTGGTACGACCCCATCGTCTCTTTCGGATATCGGTATAGCGATAGTAGATGAGAGTAATCCGCCCTATTATTATCAGCGGATAGATTCTCTCCACTATACGTTATCTTTCAGTAATGGCGTTGGAGAGTCCAAAATATATTACTCGGATTCACGGAAATGGGAGGATTTTCCCAGACCCATAAAAATTGATTGATTTGATTCATGAAGTCAAGCGGCGGTGTCGATTTCCGACACCGCCGCTTTTCGTTTAGTACATGTTGTCGTACATCGACTGCGACTTGTCGTATTTCAGGTCGGAGAGCGACGCGGCCTTGACGCCGATGTTGAAACTCCACGAACGGTGGTAGCCGAACGGTATCCACGAGAAGGACATCTGCCAGCAGTGGAGGTCGCGCGTGATGGAGACCGACGAGGTCGTGAGTTTCCGTTGCTTGATGTCGAAGCCGCCCTGGAAATTAATGCCGGTTTTGGGCGTGACATTCAGCGAGCCGTTGAACCCGACCGTCTGGGTGACGTTCTTGCGGTAGCCCGTCGTGCCGTTGTTGACGTAGGAGATCGAGTAGTTGACCGAGTAGTTGAAGCCGAAGTTCCACGGCAGCGAGAAGTCGTAGTAGCTCTGCGCCATGTACTGCCGCCGCAGCACGGGGTCCATGTGCCCGTAAGGGTCGTAGAAGGGGTTCATGTACTCCGGAGGGATCGACGTGATGTCGTTCATGGCCGGCTGGGACTTGTCGGCGCGCGACTTGAAGGTGTAGCCGAACGACCAGCCCGTGGAGACGATACGCCCCGGGAAGAAGAGCTTGTCGTAGCGCTTGCCCTCGGGCGAGACGCGGTAGGGGTCGAGCGTCGCCGAGAGGTTGATGCCGAAGTTGTTGAACAGCGTCGTGCGGAACGAGATCGGGATGGTTGACAGGCGCATCGAGTCGGCCAGGAAGTTGTACGAGCCGCTGATGCGCAGTTCGTCGATGAGCTTGATCTTCTTCACGCCCGAGGTGTCGCGTTTCGAGAGCACCTTCATTTCGAGGTTCTGCGACAGCGAGAAGTTCATCGACATCGAGCGTCCCGACGACGGAACGCCGTAGGCGTTGACGGCATAGGGCGAATAGGTCGTGAAACGGCCCGTCGAGTCGGTCTGGCGGGTCTTGTAGTAGCCGTATTTGGGGTCGCTGAAATCCGGGGCGTAGGAGAATCCGATCGAGGGGGTCAGCGTGTGGCGGATCGCCTGGATCTTGCGGTTGCGGCTCTTCTTCGTGAAGTCGTACATGCCGTAGACCGTCGTGGAGGCCGAGACGCTGAGGTTGTAGTTGTAGAGGCGGTAGAAACCGTAGTTCGTGGGCAGCGTGTCGGTCTGGTTCGTGACGGGGTTCCACTCGTATTCGACCTTCTTGAAGTACCACTTTTCGTTGTAGTTGACCGACGGCGAAAGGTTGATGTAGTTGAAGAGGTTGAACGACGCCGAGATGGGGATCGAGTGCTCGATGCCGTTCTTCATGTTTTCGAGCGTCTTCTTCGAGAAGATTTCCGACTCGGTGGTGGTCACCGAGTTGGTCATCTTGCCCGTGTACTGCACCGAGATCTTCTCGTACCAGCGGTCCTTGCCGGTCTTCTCCTTGCGTTTGAAGGGGTAGAAGCGCGAGACGTTGAACACCACCGTCGGCAGCGTCACCGAGATCGACTTGTTCTGCGAGTTCTGCGAGATGGCCATGTTCGCCGAGAGCGAGAAAGGCGTGCCGGCCCAGTTCTTCGAGTAGGAGATCGTCGAGTTGGTCTGCGTGGCGAGGATGTCGTTGAGGTTGGTGGCCGAATAGCGGCTGTAACCGCTGGTGGCGAAGTTCACCGAGGCCGAGAACGTCGAACCCGGGTTGGCCTTGGCGTCCTGCGAGTGGGTCCACTGGATGCGGAAGTTGCTCTGCTTGATGTAGTCGTCCTCGCCCTTTTCGCCCGTCTTGACGTTCGAATACTGCATGTTGAAACTGCCGCTGTACTTGTAGCGCTTGATGTAGCGCGAGGCGGCCGATGCCTCCCACGAACCGAGCGTGTAGAAGCCGCCGCGCACCGCCAGGTCGGCGTATTCGCCCAGCGTGAAGTAGTAGCCCAGGTCGCGCAGGAAGAATCCCTTGGAGTACTCCTCGCCGTAGGTCGGCATCAGCAGGCCCGACTTGGGACCCATGTTGATCGGGAAGAAGCCCTCGGGGATGCCGAGGAAGTAGATCGGCACGTCCTCCATCACCAGGTAGGCCGGGCCGGTGACGACCTTCTTGCCCGGAATGACTTTCGCCTTGGTCATCGCCAGATAGAAGTGCGGGTGGTCCGTCTCGTCGCAGGTGGTGTATTTGCCGTGCTGGATGTTGATCGTGTTGTCGGGCATCTTCTTCACGCTGCCGCCCACCAGCCAGCCGTCGCCCTGCTGCGTGGCCACGCCCTTGATCTTGGCCTTCTTCGAGTCGAGGTTGTAGGTGATCGTGTCCATCTGGTAGGAGGCCGAACCGTCGGAGAACTCGGGCTTGGTGATGATGAACTTGCCCTCCACCGAGTCGGGTTTGCCGTAGGCGTGGACCAGTTTCGAGTTCATGTCGATGCGCATGAAGTCGGCCTTGAGGTTGCTGTTCTGATAGGTGACATCGCCCTGGTTGTAGATGTAGACCAGCTTGTTGCGCACGTCGTAGACCAGCGAGTCGGTGTTCTTGCCCGCGATCGGATCGTCGAGGAAGGCGCCCGCGGGCCGCGGTTTCTTGACCGTGTCGCGGTGCAGCGTGTCTGCGGCGAGCGAGTCGGGGCGGGACATGTTCAGCGAGTCGGTTTTCCGGGCGACGAGCGAATCGACCTGCGCCGAGAAGAGCGAGTCGCGCTCCTCCTGCGGCAGGGCGTTGAAGGCGGCGCGCCGCCGGGCCTCTTCGCGGGCCTGCCGCCGTGCTTCGCGCCGCGAGGGGGCTTGCGCTTGGGCCGCAGACGGGCTCACGGTGTCGGTGGGGAGGGGAGTCAGAAGGGTGTCGGACACGGGGCCGTCGAACGCCGCGCGGGGGGCCGCGCCGCCCAGGACGATCTGGGCGAACAGGAGCAGAACCGTCGCCGACAGGAGATATTTTACCCTAATTCTATCCAAAATCCCAAAAATTTTCCATACCTTTGCCGACAAGTCGGCAAAAACGCCCGGAATGCCCCGCAGGTGCGTTCCCGCCGCATTTTAAGCCCGACAAAGATAGGTAAAAAAATACAGAAAGCTCACATTTGCAACCATTAAATATGCGCACACGACTCTTGTTGCTACTCCTCTTCGCAGCCGCAATCGTTTTTACCAACGTTGCCGCCGCAGAGAATATTGCGCACGGCTTCGAAGTCGTGGTGATCGACGCAGGACACGGAGGCAAATTTCCCGGGGCGCATTACGGGGGAGTCTATGAAAAGGACCTGACGCTGAAGGTGGCCTTGAAGCTGGGCAAACTCATCGAAGATGGGATGCCGGGCGTGAAGGTGGTCTACACCCGCAAGACGGACAAGGAGCTGGGGAAGGACCTGGCTTCGGACTTGCAGGCGCGTGCCGACATCGCCAACAAGGCCGGGGGCGACCTCTTCATCTCGATCCACGTCAATGCGGCGCCCGTCGCGGCGGCCCGGGGCGTCGAGACGCTCATCATGGGCGAGAGCCCCAAGGAGCAGCTTTACAACGAGAACGCCCTCTACGAGAGCAACCGCGAGGACCTGATCGACATGTCCGACGAGCGGACGGCGGCCATCGTGCGGGCCTATATCCAGAACTTGCAGTTCACCTACGGCGAGTACAGCATGGCCCTGGCCCGCTGCATCCAGAACAATTACCTGAAAGCCGGGCGTCATTCGCGCGGCATCAAACCGCAGCTGCTGCGCGTGCTCTACGCTACGGACATGCCGGGCGTGCTGACCGAGATCGGATTCATGTCCAACCCGCAGGAGGCGGCCTACATGAAGTCGGAGAAGGGGCAGAACGAGATCGCCCGCTCGCTTTACCGGGCCGTGCGGGACTATTCGTCCTATGTGATCGGGACGCGCATGGCCGGGGAGGAGCAGGCGAAGCCCGCCGCTCCGGAACCCGCGGCCGAGACGCCGAAGCCGAAAACGGAGCCCGCGAAGCCGAAAGAGAAACCCGCCGCGGAGAAACCGAAAGCGGATGCCGCGAAACCGGCCGCTGAAAAACCGGTGCGGAAGCCTGTCGCACAACCCTTGCGCTACACGGTGCAGGTGATGGCCTCGGCGTCGCCGGTGTCCGTCTCCTCGGCGCAGTTCCGCGACTACAAGGGCAAGGTGAAGCAGTTCACTTCCGAGGGGCGTTTCCCCTACAAATACTGTGTGGGAGAATACGAAACCCGCGCCGCGGCCCAGCGCAAGGCGGCCGAGGTCCGCAGGGTATTCCCGGAGGCTTTCGTGGTGAGCTGCCGGGGAACGCAAATCGTAAAATAAAATTTCAGCTATGAAGAGAGAAGCTAAAATCGGAATTTTCGCCGTGGCGATGCTCATCGCCGCATGGGCCGGAATCCGGTTTTTGAAAGGATTCGACATTTTCAGCCGCAATTCGGTCTATTACGCCGCCTATGACCAGATCAACGGCGTGCAGACGGCCTCGCCGATCATGATGAAGGGCGTGAAGATCGGTACGGTGACGGGCATTTCGTTCGATCCCGGGCGCAGCGACAACGTCGTGCTGCAACTGACCGTCAAACGCCAGTACCGGATTCCGACCGATTCCGAGGCCAAGATATTCAGCAACAGCCTGATGGGGTCGAAAGCCATCGAGATCACCTACGGTTCGGCCCATACCTATCTCGAAAAGGGCGACACGCTGCGTTCGAGCCGCGACCGCGATCTGATGGACATGGCGGGATCGGAGCTGGATTTCTTCAAGCAGAAGATCTCGCAGGTGACGGGCGACCTTTCGCGCACGCTGACGAACCTCAATGACCTGCTGGAGGCCAATGCGCAGAGCATCACCGGGACGCTGGGCCATCTGGATACCGTCACGGGCGACCTGGCCGGGATTCTCGACGCCGAGAAACACAATCTGAAAGCCGCCGTGGAGAATCTTACGGCCTTTTCCGCGATGCTCGGCGAGAACGCCCCGCGCGTGGACAGCATCGTGGGGAGCGTGAACCGCATCGCCGCGGATCTGGCCGACGGCGGATTCGCGCGGCAGCTCTCCGATGCGGTCGGCGAGGTCAACGGTCTGCTGGCCCGCATCGGGTCGGGTGAGGGAACCGTCGGCAAGCTGCTGAACGACGCTGCGCTCTACGATTCGCTGACCGAGGCGAGCGACAACCTCGCGTCGCTGCTGGCCAATCTCGAACAGTACCCCGGCCGTTACGTCCACTTCTCGCTCTTCGGGCGCAGTCCGGAGAAGATGCAGGAGAAGGCCGACCGGAAAGCCGCCAAGGCGGCCGCCCGGGCCGAGCGGGACTCAGTGAAATTAAAAATGAAGAATTAAAAATTAAAAATGAAGAATGAAAGAATCCCGGTCGTTTTTTGCCTGCCTTGTACGGTAGGAAGGAGCCGCCTCTCTTATTAATAATGGGCTTTCAGCCGACCGGATTTCGATTTTTAATTCTTAATTTTTCATTTTTAATTTACCGTCATGATTTATCCTGCCACATTCGAGCAGAAAATAGGTTTTGACCGGCTCCGTGAGCAGGTCGCGGCCCGTTGCACCATGCGTGCCGCCCGCGGGCGGCTTGCCGCCGAGGGCTTTTCGACCTCGCCTCGCGAGATCGAACGGCGGCTGGCGCTGGCCGACGAGATGCGACTCGTGCTCGAGATGGAGCGCGATTTTCCCGGGGGAGAGTATCCCGACGTCGATTACGTCGTCGCCAAACTGCGTGTCGAGGGTTCGTTCCTCGACGTGGAGGAGGTCGTGACCCTGCACAAGGCGCTGTCGGTCGTCGGCGGCATCGTCGCCTTTATCCTCGGCCGCGAAGAACGCTATCCGACGCTCTGCGCCCGCACGCGCGGCGTGGCGGCGTTCCCGGAGATCGTGCAGCGCATCGACGCCATTCTGGACCGCTTCGGGAACGTGAGGGACAACGCTTCGCCGGCGTTGCAGGAGATTCGCCGGGCCATCCGTGAACGCGAGGGGCAGGCGGCCAAGCGCCTGCAGGCCGTGCTGGCCTCGGCCAAGGGGGCGGGCATCGTCGACGCCGACGCCCAGATATCGATCCGCGACGGGCGGGCCGTGATTCCGGTCGCGGCGGGTAACAAACGCAAACTCAACGGATTCATCCACGACGAGTCGGCGACGGGAAAGACCTTCTACATCGAGCCGGTCGAGGTGGTGGAGATCAACAACGAACTGCGCGAACTGGAGTATGCCGAGCGACGCGAGATCGTGCGCATCCTGACCGAGTTCACCGAGACGATCCGTCCCGACGCCGGGCTGATCGCCGATTCGGGCGATTATCTCGCGGAGATGGACATGCTGCGCGCCAAAGGGCGCTGGGCCTCGGAGAACCGTTGCGTGCGGCCGATCCTCTCGACCGACGACCGGCTGGTGCTTAAGAACGCCCGCCACCCGCTGCTGCAGCAGACGCTGAAAGCCTCGGGGCGCGAGATCGTGCCGCTGGACCTGCAGCTGGACCGCCGCAAGCATATCCTCGTCATTTCGGGCCCCAATGCCGGCGGCAAGTCGGTCTGCCTGAAAACTACGGGTATCGTGCAGTATATGTTCCAGTGCGGGTTCCCGGTTCCGGCCTCGGAGGTTTCGGAACTGCCCGTGTTCGAAAGCATCTTCATCGACATCGGCGACGAGCAGTCGATCGACAACGACCTTTCGACCTATTCGTCCCACCTGCTGAACATGAAAAACATGCTGGCGGGGGCTTCGGACCGGACGCTGGTGCTGATCGACGAGTTCGGGTCGGGAACCGAGCCCGTCATCGGCGGGGCCATCGCCGAGGCGATTCTCGAACGCCTGCTGGCGAAGGGGTGCTACGGCGTCATCACGACCCACTACGCCAATATCAAATACTATGCGTCGTCGGCCGAGGGCATCGCCAACGGCGCGATGATGTTCGACGTGCAGAACATCCGGCCGCTGTTCCGGCTGGAGACGGGCAAGCCGGGCAGTTCGTTCGCCGTGGAGATCGCCCGCAAGATCGGGTTGCCGGAGGAGATCATCCGCGCAGCGAGCGAGAAGGCCGGGTCGGACCATATCAACATCGAAAAGCAGCTGCGCGAGATCGCCCGCGACAAGCACTACTGGGAGCAGAAGCGCGACCGCATCCGCCTGACGGACCGCAAGGTCGAGGAGCTGGAACAGAACTACGCCGAACAGCTGGCGAAGATACGCGCCGAGCGGCAGGAGATACTGAAAAAGGCCAAACAGGAGGCGCAGCAGCTGATCGCCGATGCCAACCGGCAGATCGAGAACACGATCCGGACGATCCGCGAAGCGCAGGCCGAGAAGGAGCTGACGCGGCTGGCGCGGAGGGAGCTGGACGATTTCCGCGAGACGGTCGAGCAGGCCGATTCGTCGGAGAAGGAGGCCGCCGTGGCCCGCGAGATCGAGCGGATCGAACGCCGCCGCCAGCGGCGCGACGAGCGCAAGGCCCGGCAGGGGGCGAAAGCCGCCGAAGCGCCTGCACCCGTGCCCGAGAAGCCGCGCGAGGCGGTGGTCGGGTCGAAGGTCCGCATGGCCGGGCAGGAGATGGTCGGCGTGGTGCAGTCGGTGAAGGGCAATCGGGCGCAGGTGGCCTTCGGGCAGATTCTGACGACGGTGGACAAGAGCCGGCTGACGGTGGTCTCGAACAACGAATACCGCGAGGCGACGCGCCCTGTGACGGCCCGGACGGTGGTGTCGGTGGACATTTCGTCGCGCAAGCTCAACTTCAAGGACCACATCGACGTGCGCGGCATGCGGGCGTCGGAAGCGCTGGACATGGTGCAGAATTTCATCGACGACGCGCTGATGGTCGGCGTGGGGTCGGTGTCGATTCTCCACGGCAAGGGCACGGGGGCTTTGAAGGAGGAGATCCGCCGTTACCTGCGCACGGTGCCGGAGATCGCTTCGGCGGTCGACGAGCATGCCGACCGCGGCGGAGCGGGAATAACGATAATTACGTTTAAGCAGGATTAGCATTTTTTGAGACATTCTGGCCGCGATGCGACAAGCCCCTCCCGAGGGAGGGGTTTGGGGTGGGGTCAGATTTGTAAACGCGGCGGAACGCCGCGGGTTACGGCGGTCGGAGCACAAGAACGGTCATAAAAGATAATTTGGATATTTTATGAAATATCTGCTTTCGCAAATCGCCGCCGTCGTGGGCGGCAAGTTCTCGGGCACGGACTGCGAGGTGCAGTCGGTGGTGACCGACAGCCGTTCGCTGACGTGCGAACTGGGCTCCGGACCGATGTTCGTCGCCATGTGCGGCGCCAACCACGATTCGCACGACTACATCGCGCAGATGTATGCGCGCGGAGTGAGGGCGTTCCTCACCGAGCGCAGCGTCGAACCCCTGCCCGGATGCGGGTACGTCGTGGTCGGGAACGCCATCGCGGCCCTGCAATGCCTGGCGGCTTACCACCGGGCGCAGTTCAAAGGCACGGTCGTGGGCATCACCGGGTCGAACGGCAAGACCGTCATCAAGGAGTGGATCGCCGAGGAGCTGCCCGCAGGGATGAAGTGCTACCGCTCGCCCAAGAGTTACAATTCGCAGCTGGGCGTGCCGCTGTCGGTGCTGATGATCGAGGGCGACGAGCAGCTGGCGCTGATCGAGGCGGGCATCTCGAAGCCCGGGGAGATGGAGCGGCTGGAGCGGATCATCCGTCCCGACGTGGTGGTCTTCACCTCGATCGGCGACGCGCATCAGGAGAACTTCCTCAATCTGGAGCAGAAATGCAACGAAAAGATGATCCTCGCCCACCGGGCCCGGACCATCGTTTATCATAGTTATTACGAGCCGCTGGGACGCATGATCGCCGCACGGTTCGCCGAACGGAAGCTCTGCGACGCCGCGGCGTGCCCGCAGGTTCCCGAGGCGGTGATCGGCAACGAGGCGTCGCGCCGCAACGCCCAGCTCGTCGAGGCGTTCTGCGCGGCGATGGGTTATCCCGCGCCGTCGTTCTCCGAGGCCCCCGAGGTCGCCATGCGGCTGGAGGTCAAGGACGGCATCAACGACTCGGTGCTCATCAACGACGCCTACAACCTCGATCTCAATTCGCTGGCGCTGGCGCTGGACTATCTGCACAACGTGGCGTTGTCGCGCCGCCGGACGCTCGTGCTGTCGGACATCGCGCAGAGCGGACTGACGGACGACGAACTGTACGGCCGCGTGGCCGGGATGGTCTCGCGGGCGGGCATCGACACGCTGATCGGCATCGGACCCAAACTGAAACGCTACGCTGCGCTGTTCGACTGCGACAAGGAATTTTTCGCCTCGACCGACGAGTGCATCGCCCGCATCGGCCGCCGGGCCGTGGCGGGACGCGCCGTGCTGCTGAAAGGGGCCCGGGAGTACCGCTTCGAGAAGCTGGCCCATGCCCTGGCGCGCAAGAGCCACACGACGGTGCTGGAGGTCGATCTCGACGCCATGATCCACAACCTCAATTACTTCCGCTCGAAGCTCGATTTCCGGACGAAGCTCGTGGCGATGGTCAAGGCGGGGTCGTACGGCGCAGGGGATTTCGAGGTGGCGCAGATGCTCCAACATCAGGGCGTCGATTATCTGGCCGTGGCGTTCGCCGATGAGGGCGTGTTGCTGCGCGAGCGGGGGATCACGATGCCGATCGTGGTGCTGAATGCCGACGCCGACAGTTTCGACCAGATGATCGCTAACCGGCTGGAACCCGAGATATACAGTTTCCGTTCGCTGGCCGATTTCGCCGATGCGGTGTCGCACGCCGGAGAGATCCGCTATCCCATCCACCTGAAACTCGACACGGGCATGCACCGGCTGGGATTCATGGAGGACGAAATCGAGCGTCTGTGCGGGGAGCTGCCGAAACTGCCCGCCGTGAAGGTGGCGTCGGTATTCTCGCACCTGAACTGCGCCGACATGCCCGAAGAGGACGCCTACACGCGGGCGCAGATCGCGCGTTACGACCGCATGAGCGCGGCCGTCGCCGCGTCGCTGCCGTATCCCGTGATTCGCCATACGGCCAATTCGGCCGCCATCGAGCGGTTTCCCGAGGCGCAGTTCGACATGTGCCGCCTCGGGCTGGGACTCTACGGCTTCGGCTGGGAGCACAATCCGGGCCTGCGTCCGGTATCGACGCTCAAAACCCGCATCGTGCAGATCAAGCGTCTCGAAGCGGGCGACGCCGTGGGATACGGGCGTGCCGGGAAGCTCCTGCGGCCGACGGTGACGGCTACGGTGCCGATCGGCTATGCCGACGGGCTGGACCGTCACCTGGGGTGCGGACGCTGGTCGATGCGCGTGAACGGGCGGCCCGCGCCGATCGTCGGACGGGTCTGCATGGACAGCTGCATGATCGACGTTACGGACATTCCGGGCGTCGGGGAGGGCGACGAGGCGGTGATCTTCTCGGCGGAGCCGGGCAACGATCTCGAAACGATGGCCCGCGTGCTGGGGACCATCCCCTATGAGATCATGACCTCGGTGTCGGGGCGTGTGAAACGGATTTACCTCAAAGAGTAATGGATTACGGAACCCTCTATCTGATACCTTGCCCGATCTCGGACGAGACGGCGCCCTGGGACGTGCTGCCCGCGGCCAACCGCGACGTGATGAACTCGCTGGACTATTTCATCGTCGAGAATACGCGCTCGGCGCGGCGGTTTTTGTCGAAAGCCGGCGTCGAACGGCCCATCGGAGAGCTGGAATTCCGCGAGCTGAACGAGCATACCGCCGCCGGACGCGAGGTCGAAGAGCTGGTGAAACCCTTGTTGGAGGGCCGTTCGGCGGGGGTGATCTCCGAGGCGGGCGTGCCGGGCGTGGCCGATCCGGGGGCGTTGGTCGTCGAGGCGTGCCACCGTCGCGGCATCCGCGTGGTGCCGCTCGTGGGGCCGTCGTCGATCATCCTCGCGGTGATGGCGTCGGGGCTCAACGGCCAGTCGTTCGCCTTCAACGGCTATCTGCCCGTGAAGCCGCCCGAGCGGGCGAAGGCCATCCGCTTTTTCGAGCGGCGGGCCCTGACCGAAGGGCAGTCGCAGCTGTTCATCGAGGCGCCCTACCGCAACGGGAAGCTGATGGAGCAGCTGGTGCAGACGCTCGGGGCGGAGACGCGCCTGACGGTGGCCGTGGAGCTGACGGCTCCCGGCGGGCGGATCGAAACCCGCACGGCGGGGGAGTGGCGGCGGCGTCCGCTGCCCGAACTGAACAAACGCCCGGCGATTTTCATCATCGGGTAGCGTAGCCCTTGAAATCCGGCCTTTGGGCGGGTTGGTATGCAATTTGTTCGAATAAGGGGAGGAAAACTGAAAAAATTACAAGATATGAAAAAGCAAGAAGTTTATAATGAAGCCGTTAGCGGCGACGAAGGTTTCGCTCCGGGCGACGGTTATCCTTCGTGCGACGGTGAACCCTGTGCCAATGTGTCAGACACGGCAGACGATGCGACTGACACAATGGCAGACGACGATCCGGCTGCCGAGGACGATGCCGCCAAGGCGCTCGAAGCGGCCGTGGCCCAGTGGCAGGACAAATTCGTGCGTTTGCAGGCCGAGTTCGACAACTACCGCAAGCGGACGCTCAAAGAGAAGATGGAACTGGTGCAGACCGGGGGCCGCGACGTGCTGCTGGCCATGCTGCCCGTGCGCGACGACGTGCAGCGCGCCGTGGACGCCATGCAGAAGAGCGATGATCTGGAGGCGCTGCGGGCGGGCGTGACGCTCATTTCGCAGAAATTCACCGAGGCGCTGCGCCAGAAGGGCGTGACCGAGATCGAGGTGCTGGACAAGGAGTTCGACGCCGATCTCTCGGAGGCCGTGGCGCGGTTCGCCGCCGGCGACGAGAAGAAGGGCAAGGTCATCGACGTGGTTCAGACGGGCTACAAGCTGGGCGACAAGGTGCTGCGCTTCGCAAAAGTTGTTGTAGGAGAGTAGGATCATGGCAGAAAAGAGGGATTACTACGAAGTGCTGGGCGTCCAGAAGAACGCTAACGCTGACGAAATAAAGAAGGCATACCGCAAGGCGGCCATCAAGTACCACCCCGACAAGAATCCCGGGGACAAGGAGGCCGAGGAGAAATTCAAGGAGGCCGCGGAGGCTTACGACGTGTTGTCGAATCCCGACAAGCGCGCCCGGTACGACCAGTTCGGCCATGCCGGAATGAGCGGCGCGGCGGGCGGCGGAGCCGGGGGCTTCGGCGGATTCAGCGGCGGAGGGTTCTCGATGGAGGACATCTTCTCGCAGTTCGGCGACATCTTCGGCGGCCATTTCGGCGGCGGGTTCCGCTCGTCGGGCGGCGGCGGTGCGCGCCACGTGAACCGCGGTTCGGACATCCGCGTGCGGGTCAAGCTGACCCTGGCGGAGATCGCCAACGGCGTCACGAAGAAGCTCAAGATCAACAAGACCGTGGCCTGCGACAAGTGCGGCGGCACGGGGGCCAAGGATGCCAATTCCTATTCGTCCTGCCCGACGTGCAACGGCACGGGGTATGTCACGCGCGTGGAGAACACCTTCTTCGGCCGCATGCAGACGCAGGGCGTGTGCCCGATGTGCGGCGGTTCGGGCAAGGTCGTCACGGCGCAGTGCGACAAGTGCAAGGGCGAAGGAACGCTGCGCGGCCAGGAGGTCGTGGAGATCCGCATTCCGGCCGGCGTGGGCGAGGGCATGGTCCTCACGGTCACGGGCAAGGGAAACGCGGCGCGTCAGGGCGGCGTGAGCGGCGATTTGCTGGTGATGATCGAGGAGGAGCCGAACCCCGAACTGGTGCGCGACGGCAACGACCTGATCCACAACCTCAATATCACCGTGACGACGGCCCTGCTGGGCGGCACGGTGGAGGTGCCGACCGTGGACGGACGCGCCAAGATCAAGATCGCCCCGGGAACGCACGCCGGCAAGGTGCTGCGTCTGGGCGGCAAGGGTCTGCCCGACGTGAACGGCTACGGCCGCGGCGACGAGCTGGTGGTGGTGGACATCACCATCCCGGCGAAACTCTCGGCCGAGGAGAAGAGGCTCGTCGAACAGCTGGCGGCGCAGCCCGGGTTCCAGAAGGCCGAATCGGTCAAGAACCAGAACATTTTCGAACGGATGAAGAGTTTCTTCCGGTAAGAAGATTCGAAGATGGGTTCGACCGTTTGATTAGTTTCGGTCGGTTGTGTTCAGGGTGTTCCGCCCTGTTTGCGAGTCTGATCCACCCGGCTGAAAGCCGGGCTTTAGGGGCGATGCCTGGATGTTGGGCATTGGATTCAGTTTATTGTCTGCCCTCGCCTGTTGCACGCAGTTGTCGCATCGCGGCCGGATTGTCTCAAAAATGGAAGGATGATCATAAAATCCCGAAGATTTAGTATCTTTACCGAAAAAACAGGACGACCATGTTAGGCTTTACCCCGTTTAAGAAGCACGCGAACAAGTTCAACTATATCCCGCGTTATTACGACCCCGAGAAGGAGGCCCGTGAACAGCGCCGTGCCGAGCTGCGCGGCGAACGGGCCGAGGATGCCGGACGGGAATACAAGCCCGGGCAGTACATCCGCACCCAGCGCGACGCCCGTGCGGCGCGGCGCGCCGACGAGGATAGGGCGGGGCAGGTGCGTATCCTGAAGATGGCGGCGGCAGCCGTGCTGGTGCTGCTGTTCATCTACCTTCTGTACCCGAAGCTGGCCGACGTGTTCCTGCGTGCGGGAAGTCCGGCCGCACCGGTCCGGACCGAGCAGGCCGCCGAGGAGTTCGATCCCTACGCACCCATCACGGTCGTCCCCAACGATTACCAGGAGGAGTAGATGGCAGACAAGATCAGATTACTACCCGAGGTCGTCGCCAACCAGATCGCCGCGGGCGAGGTCGTCAACCGGCCCTCTTCGGTGGTGAAGGAGATGATGGAGAATGCCCTCGACGCAGGCGCGACCTCCGTGAAAGTCAATTTCCGCGATGGCGGCAAGGACCTGATTCAGATCGTGGACGACGGCTGCGGCATGTCGCCCATCGACGCGCGCATGGCTTTCGACCGCCATGCCACGAGCAAGATCGGGGCCGTGGAGGATATTTACGCCCTGCATACGTTCGGATTCCGCGGCGAGGCGCTGGCTTCGATCGCCGCCGTGGCGCAGGTGGAGCTGCGCACGCGGCAGGAGGGCGACGAGGTGGGCACCCAGACCGAGATCAACGGCGGACAGTTCGCGTCGCAGACGCCCGTGATGTGCCCCGTGGGGTCGCAGTTCTTCGTGCGCAACCTCTTTTACAACGTCCCGGCGCGCCGCCGTTTCCTGGACAAGAGCACCACGTCGGCTTCGCATATCAAGGCCGAGTTCCAGCGCATCGCGCTCTGCAACCCGCAGGTCGCCTTCGAACTCTATGCCAACGACGCTCCGGTTTACACGTTGCAGGCGTCGTCGCTGGCGGGCCGTATCGTGGACGTGGTGGGGCGCCATATCAAACAGAATCTGCTGGAGGTCGAGGCCGACACCTCGATCGCCCGCATCGAAGGATATATCGGCCGTCCGGCGGCCGCCAAGAAGCGCAATTCGGAGCAGTACCTCTTCGTCAACGGCCGCTTTTTCAAAAGCAGCTACCTGACGAGCGCCATCCTGAAAGCATACGAGAAGCTGATTCCCGAGAACTGCCAGCCGTCGTATTTCCTCTTCCTGACGATCGACCCCGGGCGCATCGACGTGAACGTCCACCCGCAGAAGACCGAGGTGAAGTTCGCCGACGAGGAGGCCGTGTGGCAGATCATCAACGCCGCCGTGCGCGAGACGCTGGCCAAGACGGGCGCCGTGCCGCTGATGGATTTCGACCGCGACGGCGTGGTGGAGATTCCCGTGTTGCAGCGGGGCGCCGTGTACAGCGAGCCGCAGGCGATGTCCAACAGCGACTACAATCCTTTCCGCGAGGAGTATATCGACCCCACGGCGCCCGATCCCAACGAGGATTTCACGGGTTTCGACGTGCCTTACCGCGACGGCGGTGCCGTGTCGGACAACTCTGCCGCGGGATTCCGCACGGGCGGAGGCCGGAGCGCCGCACCCGCATTTCCGCGGGGAGGCGGGCGCAGCGGCCTGCCTGCGACGGACGACGGGGAGTTCGAGGAGTTCGAGTCGGGAGGCGGTTTCGAGATCGCTTCCGGCGGAGGCTTCGACGACAGCGCGCTGGATTTCATCCCTTCGGAGGCCGCTCCTGAACAGCAACGTTTCGACATGGCGCAGCGTCCGGAGTTCACCGATCCCATGCCCCTGCCGGGCGGGTATGTCGCCGCCCTGCTCGGCGGCCGCTTCGTGGTGGTGGACGTACGCCGCGCCCGCGAGCGGATTCTTTACGAAGATTACCTGCGCATGCTGGGCAACGGCTCGTCGGTGAGCCAGCAGCTGCTGTTTCCCGAGCGGCTGGTGCTCTCGGGCGACGAATACGCCCTGCTGGAGGAGAACGCCGTGGAGTTCGCTTCGCTGGGCTTCGACATCGACTTCTGCGGCGAAGGAGCCGTGGAGGTGAAGGGCACGCCCGCCGACATGCCCGCCGATGCGGTGGACAAACTGCTGTTCGAGCTGTTGCAGGCTTTTGCGACCCCCGTGTCGCTGGCCGATGTCCGGCGGGAGAAGATCGCCGCCGTGATGGCCCGCTCGGGCTCCAAGGGCGCCGGGCGGATGCTGTCGCGCGAAGAGGCCGCGGCGCTGCTGGCGCAGCTGGCCGACACGGGCAGTTTCAGTTTCTCGCCCTCGGGCAAGGCGATCACCGCGGAGATCACCCCCGAAGATTTGCGCGCCAAGCTGGGATAATCCCGCGGAAAGAGTTACATTTGCAAAAATTAAAACGCCATGAACCGTTATTTCCAGACCCCTCCGGTCGTCAAGAACCTGATAATTATCAACGTGCTGGTCTATATGGCCACGGCGCTGCTGCCCGTGGGCGACCGGATCATGGAGTACTGCGCCCTGTCGCTCGGGACGCCGTTCTTCCATACCTACCAGTTCATCACCTACATGTTCCTGCACGCCAATTTCGAGCATATCTTCTTCAACATGTTCGCCCTGTGGATGTTCGGGCGGACGCTCGAATACGAGCTGGGGTCGCAGCGCTTCCTGACTTTCTACATGGTCTGCGGCATCGGTGCGGCGCTGATCCAGTACCTCACGGCGCTGGCCTTCGGGGAACTGCCGCTGATGCTGGTCGGCGCGTCGGGCGCCGTGATGGGGCTGCTGCTGGCTTTCGGCGTGATGCACCCCAATGCGGTCATCATGCTGCTGATACCGCCCATCCCGATGAAGGCCAAGTGGTTCGTCATCATCTACGCCGTCATCGAGCTCTTCCTCGGATGGCGGGGCGTGGGCAACGTGGCCCATTTCGCCCATGTGGGCGGCATGCTGTGGGGCTTCCTGCTGCTCCAATGGTGGAAACGCCGCGGGACGATCCGTTTCTGAGCGATGGCTTCGGAGTATTACAACGATTACGGGGGACGCCCGGCGAAACGCCGCCGCAGTATCGTCATAAGAGTGCTGGACCTGATTCTGACGATAGCGACCGTCGCGGCGGCCGTGACGATGCTGCTTACCTATCTGGTCCCTTACGTCGATCCCGCCCGGGTCTGGTTCTTTCCCGTGCTGGGGCTTGCGGCCCCCGGCATCTACGTCGCCTCGGTGGTGCTGATGCTCTATTGGGTGATCCGCTGGCGCACGGTGCGCGCCCTGGTGATGCTGGCGATCGTCGTGGCGGGGCTTTTCAAGGTTTCGCTCTTCTGGCGGCCCGAAATCCGCCGCAGCTACGCCGAAGAGGCGGTTTATGACCGCGGGTCGTTCCGGGTGATGACCTACAACGTCCGCAGTTTCTACGGCGAGAACGGCGGCAGCAGCGTCGATGACATCCTGCAACTGATCGCCGAACAGGACCCCGACATCATCTGTTTGCAGGAGTTCAACGCCCGTCTGGCGGAGCGTTCGGCGGAGTTCGCGCTGCTCGACGAGAAGTACGAAAGCGCCCATTTCGGACGCACGCAGGCTCCCGACTCGGTCTACGGCTCGACGATGGCCATCCTGAGCAAATACCGCATCCTGCGGACCGGCACGGTGCTGACGCCTTCGTCGTCGGTCTGGGCCGACGTGATGATCGGCGAAGATACGGTGCGGGTGTTCAACAACCACCTTCGTTCGACGGCCATCAACGCCTCGGACAACGAGTTCATCACCAGCCACCGGTTCCTCTCGGACACGGCGCGCGAGACCAAGATCCGCAGCATCGTCACGCGCCTGCGCGAGAACAGCGTGCTGCGGGCCCGGCAGGTGGACAGCATCGCCAAGGTCGCGGGCGCGACGCGTACGCGGAAGATCGTCTGCGGCGATTTCAACGACACGCCGATGTCGTATGTCTACCGCACGATGGCCCGGGGGCTGCGTGACGCTTTCAGTGAGTGCGGTTCGGGCTATTCGCATACGTTCCGGGGATTCTACAACACGCTGCGCATCGACTACGTGCTGAGTTCCGAGGGGTTGGAAACCCTCTCCTACGAGGTGATACCGGTCGAGTATTCGGACCACCATCCCGTCGTCGTGCGGCTGAAAAAATCGTCGTAGAGGGACCCTTTGGTTAAAATAAAAATTCTTGTTAACTTTGTGTGCGGCTGCGGAATCGGTTCCGGGGCCGGAGAACGAAGAACCGGAAAAACAGATAAAAACATGATTTTAGACTCACTGAAAAACTGCGCGTTGTACGAGAACGTCAACCCGCGCATGAAGAAGGCTTTCGCGCTGATCGCTTCGACGGACTGGACGAAGATGGAGCCGGGCATCCATGAGCTCGACGGCAAGGACATCTATGTCAACGTGATGGAGCGCGAGCTCAAACGGAAACCCGATGCCAAACTCGAAGTGCACAACGAGTACATCGACATCCAGGTGCTCGTCACCGGCAAGGAGGAGTCCTTCGGCTGGAGCGAGCGCCGGGAACTGAAACTGCCGCAGGGCGAGTTCGACGCCGCGAAAGACATCCAGTTCTTCGACGACGTGCCGCAGACCTATTATACGCTGCGCCCGGGCCAGTTCACGGTGCTTTTCCCCGAGGACGGCCACGCTCCGATGGTGGGCGAGGGAACGGTGCGCAAGATCATCGTCAAGGTGCGCAAGTAGGCGTGCCGGACGATCGGGTTACGGGCCGGAGCATTGCGCTCCGGCCTTTTTTTGTCAGGCGGCGGCGAGCGTCGTGGGCCGCGGGACGATGCGCAGGCTGAGCCATGAACAGAGGGCGCAGGCGACGAAGACCGTACCTGTGGAGAGAAGCGTGTTGCCGATGCCGACCAGCGGCGATACGACACCGCCGAACGAGAAGCAGACGGCGCCCAGCAGGGCCGAGGCCGTGCCGGCGTGCTCGCGGGCCGATTCCATAGCCAGCGCCGTGGAGGAGGTGAAGGTGAGTCCCATGGCGAACAGCAGTCCGAAAAGCACTCCTTCGTAGACCCAGAAACCGCATCCGAGGCCGAGTGCCGCGGCTTCGGCGGCGGCGAAGAGGAGCATTCCGGCGCATCCGGTGCGGGTGCTTCGTTCGGGACTGCGGAAGCGGATCGAGAAGGCTGCGGCTCCGCCGATGGCCACGGCGTTGACGGCGAAGCAGATGCTGAATTCGAAGGCCGAGAACCCGTAGTGTCCCTGCACGATGAAGGGCGAGGAGGCGATGTAGGCGAACAGCACGCCCTGTGCGAAGCCCATTTGCAGTACATAGGCCAGGTAGCGACGGTTGCGGAGCACGGTGCCGAAATTGCGGAGGATGTCGTTCCAGGCCACGGCGCTGCGGCGTTCGGCGGGCAGCGATTCGCGGAGGCGGAAACAGCCTGCGAGCAGGAGGCACCCCAGTCCGAGCAGGATGCAGAAGATGCCCTGCCAGCCGATGGAGTCGGTGAGGGTGCCGCCGATGATGGGTGCGACGACCGGTGCGACGCCGTTGACGGCGCCGATCAGCGCCAGCATCCGGGCCAGGTCGCGGCCTCCGAAACGGTCGGTGGCCACCGACTGCGAAATGACGATGCCGCCCGAACCGGCGATGCCTTGCAGGAAGCGAGCGGCGATGAACTGGCGGATGTCCGAGGCGAAGATGCAGAGCAGCGTGGAGCCGATGAAGAGCCACATGGCCGTCAGCAGCGGCGTGCGGCGTCCGTACTTGTCGCTCAGGGGGCCGAAGAGCAGCTGTCCGGCGGCCAGACCGATCATGCTGGTCGTCAGGCCCATCTGCACCATCGACGAAGAGGTGCGGAAGAAATCCGTCATGGCGGGCAGCGTCGGCAGGTACATGTCCGTCACGAAGGGACCGAACGCCGTCAGCAGGCCCAGCAGGACGAGCAGGAAAAGTTTGCTGTTATCGTTGTTCATAATGTACTGTTTGACCGTTGCAAAATTACTTCGAATTTTCGCCCTGCAAATCGCCTTTTGGGGCAGGGTGTGGTTCAATTTCGGAATATGCCTGTCTGAAAAATCCCCGCTTCCGGCTTCCGAAAACCGGGGATGAAAAGATTCCTGCCGCAGACTTGTTTGTTTCTCGGATTTGTATTAAATTTGAGCGACGCAATTTCTACGAGATATGAAAACGCCGGTGTTCATCCTGTTGTTTCTGCTGCTCTCCTCGCTGTCGCCGGCGAAGGACGCGGGCGCGGAAGCGCGTATGCCGGCCGATGTCGGCAGGGTCGCGGAGTGTTACTCCGTGGCGTCCCTCTATGCCGATTGTTTCGCCACGGAGACCGTTCAGCCGGCTGTCCCGTCGCCCGTGCGCGCCCTGCGCAAGCATTTGGAGAATCACCGCCGGACGACTGTCGATGTCCGGAACTCCTGTTTCGGACGCCATTTCTCGCTCGCGCGGAGTTGCTGTACGCAATATGTCGTTTCCCTGCTGTCGCAGAGCGAACTGACGGCCCTGCCGTCCCACCGGACCGACTATCTCCGGTTCGGCATACTGGTCATTTAGCCTCTCATCCCTTCATCCGATCCCGTACCGTGCACCCCGCAGGGGATGCTGTACGGGTGAATTCCGTGTGCGAACCGCTCCCGAATGCCGTGCGGCCCGGGGCGTGGCGTCGCGCGCACTACAAATCTTAAAAAAATAAAGCGATGAACCTGATGTATATAATTCGGGAGACTGCGCTGATGATGGGCTTCACGTTTGTCGTGGGGATCGCATTCGCGTATGTGCTCAAAGGGATGACTTTCTTCTTCTCCCGCTTCGGCGGGTGCGGCCTTTCCGACTGGATGGGCCGGAGCCGGGTATGGGCCCGGGCCTACCGCATGAACCTGATACGTACCTACCGCAGTATCTGGTCGTTGGACTGTGAGGACGACGGCTCTCCGGAAGGGGCGGCGCAGAACGGACTGGCCGAATACCATTTCGGAAATCCCCGGGACGGGGAGAAACAGGATGCGGAAATGAAACGTTTATACGAATTGCATCATGGAAAAATTTGATCTGGGCAGTATTTTCCAGGGCATTTCGACCCTGTTGCAGTCCGATCCGGCGATCATGTATTCGCGCATCGGGCTAATCCTGCTGGGCATCCTGCTGGTTTACCTGGGACGCAAGGGGATTCTGGAACCGCTGGTGATGATCCCGATGGGACTGGGCATGGCGGCCGTGAACGCCGGTGTGCTGATCTTTCCCGGAGGTGCCCACGGCAATCTGTTCCTCGACCCGATGGTGACCGACACCGACCAGCTGATGAACATTCTGCAAATCGACTTCCTGCAACCCGTCTATACCTTCACTTTCAGCAACGGCCTGATCGCCTGCCTGATCTTCATGGGTATCGGAACGATGCTCGACATCAATTTCCTGCTGGCCAAACCCCTGCAAAGCATGTTCCTCGCGCTGTGCGCCGAGCTGGGGACCTTCGCCGTGCTGCCGATCGCCTATTCGATGGGCCTGAGTCCCAGTGACAGCGCCTCGATCGCTATGGTGGGCGGCGCGGACGGACCGATGGTGCTCTTCACCTCGCTCAACCTCTCGAAGGAGATCTTCGTGCCGATCACCGTCGTGGCCTATCTCTACCTGGGGCTGACCTACGGCGGGTATCCCTATCTGGTGCGGGCGATGGTGCCCAGACGCCTGCGGGCCATCAAGATGAAGCCTGCCGGGAAACCGGCGAAGCAGTACAGCCCCGCGGCCAAGATCGCATTCGCCGTGGTGATGTGCGTGATCCTTTGTTTGCTCTTCCCGGTGGCCGCGCCGCTGTTCTTCTCGCTCTTTATCGGCGTGGTCATCAAGGAGTCGGGACTGAAACACGTCAACGATTTCATCAGCGGGCCGATGCTCTACGGCTCGACGTTCTTCCTGGGCATCCTGCTGGGCGTGCTGTGCGACGCCCACACGCTGCTCGATCCCACGGTGCTCAAACTCCTCGTGCTGGGAATCCTCGCCCTGCTGATCTCGGGCATCGGCGGCATACTGGGCGGCTACGTCATGTATTTCATCAAGCGGGGCAATTTCAACCCCGTGATCGGCATCGCCGCCGTGAGCTGCGTGCCGACGACGGCCAAAGTCGCCCAGAAGATCGTGTCGCACGACAATCCTTCGTCGATGGTGCTGCCCGACGCTTTGGGAGCCAATGTCACGGGAGTCATCACGTCGGCCATCATCGCCGCGATCTACGTGACGGTGATTCCGATGTTGTAAATATCCGGTCCTGCAAGGAAACGGCCCGCTTTTCGCGGGCCGTTTTCGTCGGTCATTTCCCGATTCCGAAGTAGCGGAACCCGGCGGCCGCGACCTCCGGCTTGTCGAAGATGTTGCGGCCGTCGATGATCGCGTCGCCGCGCATCGCCGCGTGCAGCTGAGGCCAGTCGGGCATGCGGAACTCCTTCCATTCGGTGATGAGGGCCACGGCGTCGGCGCCTTCGGCCGCCTCGTACATCGTCCGGGCGTAACGGATCGGACGCCCGGCCATCCGCCGCTGCGATTCGGGCATGGCCACCGGATCGTAGGCGCAGACCTCGGCGCCGGCCTCCAGCAGAAGGTCGATCACCACCGTCGCCGGGGCTTCGCGCATGTCGTCGGTCTCGGGTTTGAACGCCAGCCCCCAGATCGTGACGAGCTTGCCCCGCAGGTCGCCCAGCGCGGCCTGCAATTTCTCGAAGACCACGCTTTTCTGCCGTTCGTTGACCCGTTCGACCGCTTCGATGATCTGCATCGTGCAGCCGTTCTCGCGGCCCGTGCGGGCCAGCGCTTTCACGTCTTTCGGGAAACACGATCCGCCGTAGCCGCAGCCGGGGTAGAGGAACTTGTTGCCGATGCGGGCGTCGGAGCCGATGCCTTTGCGCACCATCTCCACGTCGGCGCCCACGCGGTCGCAGAGGTTGGCGATCTCGTTCATAAACGAAATGCGCGTGGCCAGCATGGCGTTGGCGGCGTATTTGGTCATCTCGGCCGAGGGGATGTCCATGAACAGCACCCGGAAATTGTTGATCAGGAACGGCCGGTAGAGTCTGGCCATCAGCTCGCGGGCCCGCTCGCTCTCGACGCCCACGACCACGCGGTCGGGCGACATGAAATCCTTGATGGCGGCCCCCTCTTTGAGGAATTCGGGGTTCGAGGCGACATCGAACGGCACCTGGCAGCCCCGCCGGGCGAGCTCCTCCTCGATCACGGCCTTCACTTTCCGGGCCGTGCCCACGGGCACGGTGCTCTTGGTCACCAGCACGGTGTATTTCCGGATGTGGCGCCCGAAGGTGCGGGCCACCTCCAGGACGTATCTCAGATCGGCCGAGCCGTCCTCGTCGGGCGGGGTACCGACGGCCGAGAAGACCACTTCGACGTGGTCGAGGCATTCGGTGAGGTCGGTGGTGAAGTGGAGGCGTCCCGCACGGACGTTGCGCTGCACGAGCGCATCGAGCCCCGGTTCGTAGATGGGGATGGCGCCGGCGTTCAGCGCGTCGATCTTCTCCCGGTCTATGTCCACGCAGGTGATGTCGAGCCCCATTTCGGCGAAGCAGGCCCCCGATACCAGGCCGACATAGCCCGTACCCACGATTGCGATTTTCATCATAGTCTGTCGCGGTTTCTTGAATTCGCAACCGTAAAGATAGCGGTTTTTTCCGAAATTCCTTGTCCCTGAAAAGAAAAGGGGCGGTCCGGCGGGCCGCCCCTTTTTCGCGTTATTCGCTTCGCCGGCGTTCGGCGATGCGGCCTGCCAGTGTCCGGCAGAGGCCGCACACGTCGGACGAAAAGCCCTGCTTCATTTCCACGGGATCGCACAGGGGCTCCCACTTCATCTTCTGGGCGAACTCTCCCAGCAGGCGCACCGAGGCTCCGGCCCAGCAGAACGATCCGAACCAGCCGAATTTGCGTTGCGGGATGCAGCGGGCGGCGAGCCGGTCGAGCAGCTCGGCGACGGGCGGGAAGAGGTTGCCGTTGTAGGTCGGGCCGCCGACGATCAGCGTGTCGTAACGGAAGACATCGCGCAGGACCACCGAAGGATCGGCGTACGAAAGGTTGTAGACCCGGATGGGGCCGACACCTTCGGCCGCCAGCTCGCGGGCGATGCGCTCGGCCATCTGCTCCGTGTTGCCGTACATCGAGGCGTAGGCCACGACCACGCCCGGCTCGCCCTCGTAGCGGCTCAGACGGTCGTAAATATCCATCACCCGGGGAATCTCCCGCTGCCACACGGGGCCGTGCGTCGAACAGATCGTCTCGACGGGGAGCGTGCGGACCTTTTGCAGGGCCTTCTGCACCGGGCCGCCGTATTTGCCCACGATGCAGGCGTAGTAGCGGCGCATCTCGTCCCAGTAGCGGTCGGTATCGACCTGCGAGTCGGTGATGCCGCCGTCGAGGGCTCCGAACGTGCCGAAAGCGTCACCCGAAAAGAGCGTCTTCTCGCCGGCGCACCACGTCACCATCGTCTCGGGCCAATGCACCATCGGGATCAGGTGGAACGAAAGCACCTTGCCGCCGCCCAGGTCGAGCGTGTCGCCCTCCTTGACCTCGACCGTGCCCCCGGCGATGCCGTAGAACCCGTTGATCATTTGGAGCGTCTTGGCGTTGCCGACGATTTCGAGGTCGGGGTAGAGGCGGCGCAGCGCCGTGATCGACGACGAATGGTCGGGCTCCATGTGGTTGACGACCAGATAGTCGATCTTCCGGTCGCCGATCGTTTCGCGGATATTGGCTTCGAGGCGGCTGCCGAAAGCCTCCTCGACGGTGTCGATCAGCGCGATCTTTTCGCCCACGACCAGATAGGCATTGTACGACACGCCGATCGGAAGCGACCAGAGGGCTTCGAAGCGCGTGGTGGTGCGGTCGTTGACCCCGACGTAGTGGATGCCGGGACGTATTTCGGTAATTGCCATAATTGTTTTTTATTTGTCTGGCGGCAAAATTACGAAAAAAATCGCCATCTGCGAAATATCTTGCCGCTATCCGAAAAAGAGGCCGCTCCCGGTTCGGGAACGGCCTCCGTGCGGATTGCGGCCGGCGTTATTTCTGGAACCACATCTTGGTCCAGATGCCGTCCACCTGCGGAACGTTGTCATTGACGAGCGATTCGCGCGAGGGATAGGGCCAGCGGCTGATCAGATCGGTATACAGCGTTCGGATCATCTCCGGGACTTCGAGTTTCGGATAGTCCGTGCGGCGCTGTTCGGACCATGCTTCGAGCGGGCGCATCATCATCTCGATACGCTGCTGTGCGGCAATGGCTTCGATCGCTTTTTCGTCGCCGCCCAGTGTCGAGAGGGCGGGAACTCCGTCGGCGAAGGTCTTGGCATCGGCCGCAGCGACTCCGACGTTGGTGCAGGATGCTTCCAGACCCTTCTTGAAATATTCGTCGGCTTTGGTGAGGTCTTTGGTGACGCCCAGGCCGCGGACATAGGCCTCGGCTACATAGAACATCACTTCCGGATAGGAACAGATCACGTCGGAGTAGTCCGACTTGAACAGGTTGTCGAGGTTGAAACGCGCTTCGGTGATCTCCGAAGGATCTTCGGCCGCCATGGCGGACCCTTCATGCGTGGATGCAATACCCACGTACAAACCTTCCTTGTTGGGATAGAAATAGATGGGACGGCGCGGGTCGTTGGTCGCATTCATCGGATCGACGATTTCCGGCGTGCCGAAATACATCCAGCCGAGGAGACCCGGGTTCTGATTGTCGAATTCGGCGTTGGGATTCCGGTTGCCCGGGCTGTCGTAGAACGGGAATTTGCAGTCGTCGGCCGATGAAGAGAGCAGATCGCCTTCTTCGATCAGCGCCTTGATCTCGGCACCTACATCCTCCTTGTTGGAGAGGTACATGTAGATCTTCAACTTGATGGATTTGGCCAGTTTGCGCCATTTGGTCATGTCGCCTCCGTAGTAGAGGTCGTATTTGGAGATCGTGTTCGGATCGGACTCGTCGATTTGGTCGAGAGCCTCGTCCAGCAGCTCTTCCAAAGCGTAGAGCACCTCTTTCTGGGTGTCGAATTTCGGCTCCTTGATTTCGTCGATGCGCCATGCCTCACTGTACGGGATGTCGCCGAAGAGCATGGTCGTCTCCCAAAAAACGTTGGCCGTCAGTATTTTGCATTGGGCTTCGGCGTTGACGTGTCCCTTTTCCTGAGCGAATCCGATCGCACGCTGAAGGTTGTAACCCGTGCTCGAATAGGTGCCTACCCAGGCATTGCCCGACGAATACTCGGCGTCGATGCCGTAGGGTTCGCCGCCGAAGATGTAATTGAACCACTGGGTCTGTTCGGAAGCGGTCTGCGCAGCGTACATCAGTGTAAGGAATTGGTCGGCGCCGCAGCGTTTCATACTGTAATTCAGGGCCGCATTGGTGAACAGGTATCCGGGATCGACCTCCGTGGCGGCATATTCATTCGTGTTGATGTCCAGCCAATCGCCGCAGGATTGCAATCCGGAAGCAGTGCCGCCGATCGTCAGGGCGATTAGAAATTTATATGCTAATTTTTTCATACGGTGCTGCGTTTTAGAATGTTAACTTGATATTGAAACCGTAGCTGCGCGTCGAGGGAATACCGGCGTACTCGATACCCGAACCCACTGACGAGGGACCGAAGATGCTGGCCTCGGGGTCGATGTGCGGGACGTTCGATTTGATGAGCCACAGGTTGCGGGCTTCGAAACCTACCGAAAGCGAACCGATGAAGCAATGCTCGAACCACTTTTTCGGCATCTGGTAGGCCAGTACGATCTCACGCAGTTTGATGAACGTAGCATCGAAAACGTTCGCTTCGGTGATAGACTTGTCGTAGTTGGTATTCCAGAACTGATACGGAGTGATAGCTTTGGTGTTCTTCTCGCCGGTGTTCTGGCCGTCTTTGTAGACGAATCCCTTATCGATGATCTCGGCGCGGTCGTTGCCCAGCGTCTCTTCAGCCAGACCGCTCGTGCGCAGCTGCTGTACCGTTCCCGAGTACATGACGCCTCCGTAACGGATGTCGAGCAGGAAGCTCAGCGAAAGACCTTTGTACGAGAAAGTGTTGCCGATACCCATCGTCCAGTCGGGAGAGACTTTGCCGAGATTCTTCGTGTCGGAACTCTTGATGCGCGTACCGTTCTCGCTGATGGCGAAATTGCCGTTTTCGTCGCGCAGCCAATAGGAGCCGTAGAGGCTGAACGATTCGCCTTCGACCGCTTTGATCTGGGTGCCTTCGTAACCCGAGGCCAGCGTGTAGGCTTTGACCGAGGGGTCGAGCTCCTTCACGAGTTGTTTGTTCGAAGCGAAGTTCACGTCGATGTCCCAGCGGAAGTTCCTGGTCTGCACGGGAGTCGCGCCCAACAGAATTTCGACGCCCTCGTTGGTGATGACACCGGCGTTCTTGCGCATGTAGAAAAATCCCGTGGAGTTGGCTACGTCCAGGCGGACGATGTTCTTGGTCGTCTTCTGATAATAATAGGTGGCGTCGAGACGCAGACGGCCGTTGAAAAACCGCAGGTCGGCGCCGACTTCGAACGAAGACTGGTTCTGCGGTTCGAGATTCGGGTCGGGATAGGTCGGCGTCGCTTCATAGCCCAGCAGCCCGCCGAACGGGAAATAGTTGGTGCATCCGAATTGTCCGAACACTTCCGAAACGGGGTAGTAGAGGAAATCGAGCTGATAGGGTGCCGTATCGCTGCCGACATTGGCATAGCTGACGCGGAACTTACCGAAGCTCAGTACGTCGTTTTTCGGAATCAGCTCCGAGAAGACGAATCCGGCGCTGACCGAAGGATAAAAATAGGAGCGGTGCGACTTGGGCATGGTCGAGGACCAGTCGTTACGTCCCGTGACGCTCAGGTAGACGATGTCCTTGTAGCTGAGGTCCACCTCGCCGTAGAGACCGATCAGGCGCGATTTCACCATGTCGTTCGTCGAGACGACGCTCTCGGCATTGGCATAGGTGTAGACATCCGCCACGAGCAGGTCTTTGGCCGAGACTTCCAGGTATTTGGTCATGTTCTGGTTGATGTTGTGGCCCAGCATCACTTTCAGCCCCCAGTCCTCGTTGAACTTGGCGTCGTAGGAGATCATCAGGTCGTTGTTGATCTGACGGTTGGTGATGTCGTTGGTGTTGAACTGGCCCTTCGGACGCCCGATCGTGCCGCTGGCCCAGATCTGACGGCGCTCCTCGTGGAAGTAGTCGGTTCCCAGGTTGTTGGTGATCGTCAGTCCCTCGATGGGCTTGTAGGTGACGGTCGCTGTGCCGTAGAGACGGTCTACCGTGTTGGTGAAGAGGTTTTTATTGACTGTCCAGTAGAAATTGCCGCTGGTGCTTTTCTCGGTGATCTTGCCCTGCGTGCCGTCTTCGTTCATCCAGTTGTCCTTCAGCCAGTTCAGATCCCAGTTGCGGGCGATGCCGTTGATCTGCGGAACCAATACGTTGATCTCGTTCGATCCCTGGGCGGGCCGGCCGGCCGAGGAGGTGTGCGCGTAGTTGAACGAAACGCGTGCTTCGAGTTTGTCGTTGAATTTGCGGCCGCCGTTGAACGCTACGTTATATTTGTCGTAGTCGTTCTTGGGGATGATACCTTTCTGGTTGTGCGCCGTGAAGCCCAGACGGAAATCGTTTTTCTCGTCGCCGCCGGCTACCGAGATATTATTAATATAGGTATGTCCCGTGTTATAGAAGTCCTTGACATTGTTTTTGTAGGCTTTCAGCTGGACTTCGTCGCCCAGGAAATTCTGGACGGTCTGTCCTTCGATCTTGGGGCCCCAGCCGTTCTGCGAATAGGGATTGTAGGTGCCGTCGGAAGAGTTGCCGCCTGCATAGCTGTTCTGGAAATCGGGAGCCTTCAGGATGTTCTCGAAACGCAGCGTCGAGTTGATCGTTACGCTGGTTTTCTGCATCCGCGAACCTTTCTTGGTCGTGATGATGATAGCGCCGTCCTTGGCGCGGGCACCGTAAAGGGCCGTTGCGGCGGCGCCTTTCAGGACGTTGATCGACTCGATGTCGTCACCCGAAATGTCGCCCATGCGGTTGCCCACATCGACCGAACCATTGATGCCGGTCGGGTTGTAACTTTGGTTGCTGACGGGCATACCGTCGATGACGAAGAGCGGCGAACCGGCCGAGCCGAGCGACGACTGGCCGCGGATGATAATGCGCGAACCGCCGCCTGCGGTGCCCGAAGCTGCGGAGATGTTCACGCCGGCGACTTTACCGGCCAGCGCGTTGAGGACGTTGCCTTCGCGGGCCTTGTTGATTTCGTCCGCCTTGACGGTGGATACCGAGTAGCCGAGCGATTTTTCGGAACGGGTGATACCCATGGCCGTCACCACGACCTCGTCCACACCGATCGCATTCTCTTTCATCTGGACGTTGATGACGCTCTTGCCGCTGACGGGAACGGTCTGGTTCTCCATGCCGATGAACGAGAAGACCAGTTTGGCGTCTTTGCCGGCCGATATGCTGTATGCACCGGCTGCATTTGTCGTGGTGCCGACGGAGGTGCCTTCGACGACCACTGTCACGCCGGCGATCGGTTTACCGTCGGAACCGGTAACCGTGCCGGAAATTTGCTTGCTTTGGGCCTGGGAAAGCAAAATTCCCCCCCCCAGCAATGCAATTAACGTCAGTAGAATTTTTCTTACCATAAGCGTTAATCAATTAATTGTAAAATAAAAAGTTCACAACAAAGGTAAGAAATCGCTAACTCCTTTACAAAAAATTTATTAAAATAATTTACAAATGTAACATATCGTGCCGAAATGAGCTTTCGGGAGTTACGATTCGGCCGGTTGATGGATTGCGGTATTACAATTTGTAACCGACTTTTCAGATAATTTTTTGGTCGAATCGGCCGGATTCAATCGTCGCTTGAATGGTTTTGAAAAAGATGGAGAAGGGACCGATAGCGGGTGTGAAATGGCTTTAATCGCGGTTGTATGATTATGCGAGGGCAGAAAAGTTGTAAATTTTCGGGGAAACTTTTGCAAGTTTGAGAAATTTGCTTACCTTTGCACCACGATAATACGAAATGCTTCGTTTATCGGGATGGTGCCATAGCTCAGTTGGTAGAGCAAAGGACTGAAAATCCTTGTGTCGCTGGTTCGATTCCCGCTGGTACCACAAAGAAAATCAACCACTTACAGCAATGTAGGTGGTTTTCTTTTTGTCTTTTCCGTAGCGGTTTTATGGTGGTTTAAGGCCTTGAGTTAAACCGAGAGTTAAACCAAAAATCACTATGGATGCAGGTGTTAACATTCTCTGTTACAAATCAAAAACTCTTGCCAACGGCGCACATCCGCTGATGATTCGTGTCTGTAAAGACGGGAAAAAGAAATATGTCAGCCTCGGCGTGTCTGTTTTACCGCAGTTTTGGGATTTTACGAAGAACCAGCCGAAAAAGAATTGTCCCAACAAGGCATATATCGAAAAGATTATTGCGGATAAGAGTAGCGAGTTTGCCGAGCGCATCATCGAACTGAAAGCAGAAAAGAAAGAATTTACGGCTACAACGCTGACTGAACGGCTGACAGAGAGCACACGAGCAAGACGCACGGTAGGCGAAATGTTCCAATCTCAAATCGAGAACTTGAAACAAACGGGGCGAACGGGCTATGCGCTGTCGCACCAAGAGGTCTACAATTCCTTGTTGAAATTCAACGGACATCTGAATATCTACTTTTCAGAAATTGATACCGTTTGGCTGAAACGCTATGAAACATGGTTGCGGGGACAAGGTTTTTCAGAAAATACGATAGGCCGTCGATTCCGCACTTTACGGGCAGTCTATAATGTAGCCATTGAGGAAAAGTGTGTGAAAGCGGATTATTATCCGTTCAAATCCTACAAGGTTTCCAAACTGCACCAAGCGACGGCAAAGCGAGCCATAAGTAAGGCGGACATCATGCGGATTATCGAATACCGCAGTAATGATTTTTACAAGCAATTTGCAATCGATTTGTTTGCGTTTGGCTACTTTATGGGTGGGATTAATTTCGTGGACATAGCCTACCTCAAAACCGATAATATCGTGGATGGACGACTAATCTACACCCGACGCAAAACGCATAAGTTGATTAGGCTACCTTTACAGTCCAAAGCGCAGGAAATTATAGAGCGTTACCGACAAGATGGTGCGCTCTTTTTGTTTCCTATACTTTCTGCATTTCATAAAACCGAGCAACAGCAACGCAATCGAGTTCACAAAGTCATTTCCAAAGTGAACGAGCGGCTGAAAGAGGTTGGGAAAGAGTTGGAAATCCCTATCGACTTAACGACCTATGTTTCGCGGCATAGTTTCGCCACAGTCTTAAAACGAGAGGGTGTAAGCACGTCGATAATTTGTGAATCATTAGGCCATAGTTCGGAAAAGGTTACGCAGATTTACTTGGATAGTTTCGAGAACAGCCAAATCGACGCGGCAATGAAGAATCTACTTTGATAAAGACAAAAAGCGAGGGGCGCAATTCCACAGTCTCCACTTGTGGATTGCCACCCCTCTAAATGTTTTTGTTGCGTCTGCGCTTCCTCTCGGAAACGAAGCAATGAACGTCCAAGACTAAACGTGTCTCGGAATCCCAGCAATGTTAAGCCGCAGTTACCGCCGAACCAGACGTAGCGGGTACTTCGCTCGGCGTCTCCTGCACATTGGAACTGCTGTTGGCATAGAGTTTCTTCTCATCCACGTAAAGCGGTTCTGTGAACATCTTCACCCGCTCTCCGAGGACGGTTTCCACTCCCTCGATCAAAACCCTCTTCGCCGTCTTTTCGCTCTCAAACAGAATATGTTGAGCAACGGTTTTAGGGGCAAGACCGAGGTTGTCGCAAGCCTTGTTAAAACGCATGGAATCAAGCAGCAATTTTTCGCTTTGGCTCAATAAATCAAGCCAAAACCGCAAATCGTCTGCATAATACTTGCTGATGCAAGCCTTAATGCACTCACGTTTGACACTCGTACTCTTAACGATTTGTGCATTGAATTTCTTCCGTGCATCGTCGAGGACTTTCCAAACGGGCGATTTAGGCGTGCGGCCTTTGCCAGCGTTTTTCTTGGTTGCAACCTTCGCTTCAACAGCAGATTCGAGATTTTTTTCGATCTTCATAATGTTGTTTAATAGGAGAATATAAACACCTGCTGATTTGTTGTTTCATCCCGCGCAGGATACGGGATACCGTATATTGCCGTTGAACGCAATGATTATCAAAGAACTTTCGGGCGTCAAAAGTATAAAATTATGTCTATTCAAGCAAGAAAAATGCAATTAAAAATACTTATTTTACTAAAATCAATTTATGCGAATCACTAATATTAGTAATTTCAACATTGCACAGAGTGTAAAAGTAACGGTCGATGCAATGTTGTTCGCCGTAATTGTTACGGTTAAATACACTGCATTTTTACTAATATTACACTCGGTAACTATGTTTTCGTGCTAATATTACTGATGGATACAATGTTTTCACCCTAAATATTACTGATGAATGCCATGTTTGCAAGGTTTATATAACGCTAATCCGATACTCGATTACTGCCTAAAAAATCCCGCTTTTCATGTAAAATCCACTCTAAATACCAACACTAAAACTTGCATTTATTAAAGATTTTTATTATATTTGTAATAGCAAATCGGAGAAAAGGGAAATTCTACTGCTACCATAGAAAATAAGTTTATAGGACGGGTAAGGACGGCATTATTGGCTGTCCTTGTCTTTGGCTTATAGTCGCATATTTTTTGTGCAGGAAATGAAATTCCCTTATATAAAAGATATTTCACACACAGAAAAAATGCGGGTGAAATCCTATCCTATAATTTATAAATCTATGGAACCGAGAATTATTACAGCCCCTATGACGGCCCGATGAATCGAAGAGATTCCCGAAATTGGGAAACGCTTACCCGAAAACTGCCTTTTAGATAAAGGCATCACGGGATGCGGCGCAACAAGACTTGCCATTACGAACGACCGTTCTACTTTGATTGCCGCACCTACGGTCAATCTTATCAAAAACAAGATGCAGGCACACCCCGACCTTTTAGGCGTTTACGGAGGTGTTACGAATCAAGAGATTGCCGACTATCTGAAAACACACGACCGCTGGAAGATTATGGCTACCTATTACGCAATTCCACGTGTCGCAGATGTTGCAGGAGCGGAGATTTACAGCAAGGCATTTCTATTGGTGGATGAATACCACCGTCTGCTGTCCGATTATTCATTCCGCAATCATGCAATCACGGGATTATTGGAACAAGCACCCCGTTTCGCAAGCAAAACCTATCTTTCGGCAACGCCAATCGGGCAAGAGTTTTTATTGGATGAATTGCAGGGCCTCCCCCAGGTAAAGATCATATGACCGAGTGCCGCCCCGATGCAGGTACGGTTATGGAAAGCGACAAGCCCGTTAGCGACCGTTGCGGCCTTATGTCGAAATGCCATAGCACGACAAGTCGGTTTCAACCTGCACTTTTTCGTGAACAGCGTAACGTTTATCGGCAAGGTGATCCACCATGCGAAACTGACACCCGACCAAGTAAAGATCGTGTGTTCGCAAAGCGGCGAGAGTTACGACCGCAACAAAGAGAAGATAGACGGTTACCCGATAAGTACCCCCAGCGGTCAGCCCTGCAAGATCAATTTCTATACCTCGACGGCCTTTGAGGGGTGCGACCTTTTCGATAAGGCGGGGCGGATTTATATCGTAAGCGACGGAACGGCCGCACATTCGATATTGGATGTTTCGACCACGATACGGCAGATTGCAGGACGCATCAGAGATACCCGCTACAAAGAGATAACGCATATCTTTTCCGAATCCCGATACGGTCGGGATGTCAGCTATGCGCAATTCAGGGCTTCGACGGAAAAGGAAATGGACAAGGTCGAACGCTTTCTGAAATTATACGCCGCGGCCGAAGAAGATTTGAAACCGTCAATCTATACGGATATGAATTATATAAACAAGAATACAATGACATTGGACCGCAACAGACTGAAATTGGATATGCTGAATTTCCGCAACTGAAAGGAGATTTACACCGACGGGCGCAACCTCATTACGGAATACCAGCGCAACGGAAACGAGATAACAGATACGGCAAAACACAATTATCGGATTGACAAACTGGAAACGAACAGAAAAGCCAAAATACCGTTTCGGGAACTGTTCGACAGATACGCAGAATTAAGAGCCGATACCAGCACATTTTCGTTAAGTCCTTTTTCGGCGGATTTGATAGCACAGCGCAACCCGCTTGTAAAGGAGAGTTACGAAAAATTAGGGGCAGATAGAGTTAAGGAACTCAACTACAACCAAACGCAAATAAAGCGAGAGTTGCTCAAATACGGCAAAAGCGAACTGGCCTATAAAATCGTACAGCGGATTAAGAGCGACCTGCCGCAACAGACGGCCGTACCGACAAGAACCGCAAAGGCGAAATTACAGCGGATTTACGACGATTTGGGGATAAAGCAGACGGCCAAAGCGTCAGACCTTGCCGAGTGATACGACATAGATACGTGTTATAGAAATATCGGCGGCAGGAACACCGCCTGCGTTATCCTTGTAAGGAGCAGGATTGTTACGAAGAAACGGATTGCCGCAGAGAACAGATAAGACGAACGGAACTCCGACTAACATTCAGTTGGTCGGAGTTTTCTATTATATATCCCCCACATATAAAGCTACTCCTTATCAAAGCCCCCTCCCCATTGTCAAATGTAAAACCGTTTTATGTATGAAAACACTTGACAGAAAGGCGGCGGAGATTTTCCGCGCATTGTTGGCTCTGCAAACAACCAAAATCGACAACTCGGACGGTACTTATATGCCCGTCTACCTTGAACTGATCGGCCGTATCGACAAGTACGACTTTTTCTCGCTGGCTCATTACGGACAACAGAACGGAGATGCCATGCGCGACCCCGAAATGCTCTTCGCCCTGCACAAAGAAACACAGCAATTCATCCCGTACTACTATCGCAATGACTACTGCGGCATCGAGCAGAACAGCGTGAAATGGTCGGAAGACGAAATAGCGTTGAATCCTTGCTTGCAGGCAGAACACACCACATTCGCTAATCAATGGCTCCGTAACATAGCCGCACAACAAGGAATCTTATGACAGCACAACGATTGGTAGAGAACTGCGTACTGACGAATCAAACCGCAGTCGTGGATGAAATGCTGAACAAGCACCTGCTATCAGAAGAATATATCTATCCGTTCGTGGGTGATGTGATGGAATGGTGGCTTATCGACAGTTGGTTGGCCGAACGTCTGAAACGTGAGGGAGAAGTTATCATCGAGGAATACGGTTGCTGTTGGTGGGGCAGGTTAGCGAGTGGGCAGGCAATCTACATGGATAGCGTTATACAGCAGATCGCAGGAGAATAGAACTGCATCCGTATTTCTATTTATTGGAACTTGCAAATTGCAGAAATTAGGGGCATTGTAATCTTGATAAGATTTTACTACCCCTAATTTCGTTTTCGTGCTGGCATATTCTCGATAATTGAGGGTTGGAATGATTTGCAACTCCCGATTGGAGGGAATATGTCGGCTTAAATTGGATAACAAAAACATCTAACCCAATTTGCAAGAAACAAAGTTTATTTTCCAGCCGTTCATCCCTTGTTTTGGAACTTTGTTTTAGCGAAATTTGAATCTGCAACAACACCGCATAGGTAAGATGTTTTGCATTTTCCATGAATATCGTTACTTTTGTGGTAACATATTGAATACACGGAAAGTGTAGCTTATTCTCGGAGTTAAATCTGGTAAATTTAAGAGTAGAGAATAAGCGGACATCTTACCGCGTCATATCCATTTGTGGATATAGGCGTGGTGTTGTTGCTTATTTAATACTCGCGGCTTACCAGAGCCTAACTCCTTAAATAAGTTTTCAGCACCACGCTTTCTGTTTTTATTAATCACTATCGAGGTGCGGATAGTAAGATTTGAAACATTTGTTCAACTTAAATAAATCTTACTATGAAAAAGCTACTATCTTTTTTACTTTGCAGTTTGTTGCTGTTCGGGTGTAGCGACAAGTACGACGACAGCGCATTGCGCAATGATTTGAGCGACCTTGGAAATCGCGTAGCGAAATTGGAGGAACTCTGCAAGCAGATGAACACGAATATTTCATCGTTGCAGAAGATCGTAGAAGCATTGCAGGATAATTTGTCGATTTCCAAAGTAGAACAAGTATCGGATGGTTACATTATCCGCTTTTCAGACGGTTCTACCGCCACAATTAAAAATGGCAAAAATAGCGGAGATGCTCCTATTATCGGTGTAAAGAAAGATACGGATGGCATCTATTACTGGACGCTTGATGGTGAATGGCTGACCGATGAAAAGGGGAATAAGGTAAAAGCACAAGGTACAGATGGTGAGAAAGGCGATACAGGCGACAAGGGAGATACAGGCAATACTGGAAATAAAGGCGATACGGGAGTTACGCCGCAACTCAAAATCGAAAATGACTATTTGGTTCGTTTCCTATGACGATGGAAAATCGTGGACGCAATTAGGCAAAGCCACGGGAGAGGACGGTAAAGACGGGTTGAATGGCATTTTCATAAGCGTAACGCAAGATGCGGATAATGTCTATTTTACAATGGCCGACAAAACGGTAATCACGATTCCCAAAGGAGACAAATCCCAATTTGCAATTGCATTCGATACAACGGACATAGCCATTCTCAACGGAGGCGAAAGCAATACGATTTCCTACACGATTACGGGTGCGACGGAAAATACGGTTGTCAAAGCCATTGCACAGGATGGTTGGAAAGTCAAAGTAAATGCTACCTCTACGGATAAGGGAACGATTACGATTACAGCCCCTAATCCGATTGTAGAAAGCGAAATCCTTGTCTTTGCCAACGACGGTTCCTACCGTACTGTTATGGCATCGTTTTATTGCCACGAAAAACAGGTGTTGGATATAAACATTGCAGATAATTCTATCAATCTATCACCAGCTGGCGGTACGCAGGAGATAAAATTAACTACGAATCTGGATTATACGGTCGAGATTCCCGATGATGCCCAATCGTGGCTGTCACTGGTTTCCGAAACACGAGCCTTGCGGGAAGATACGATTGCTTTCAATATCTCGGCAAACGAGGGAATACCACGTTTTGCCACGGTCGCGTTGAAAGACGAACAAGGCAATATTTTACAAACGATTATTTTCCGACAGTTGGGAACGTGTACCGAAATTCATGTCGAAACGAAAGGTGAACTGGAAAATGTGTTGGCTGGTTATGATTATGCCAATATCGAATCGTTGAAGATTACAGGTGTGCTGAACGATGTCGATTTTCTGTTTATCTATCGTATGATGCCCAATTTGAAAGACCTCGATATTTCAGAGGTAAATATTACGGCATTACCCACACAGGCATTTTATAATTCAAAAAATGTCGAAAATCTGATTCTCCCCAATACACTAACAACGATTGGAGAGCAAATGTTTTATCAAAGTAAATTGAAAACAGTTGTAATCCCTGCAAGTGTGGAAACAATTGAAGAATTTGCATTCACTAATTGTACTGCATTGACCTCTATCGAGATTCCTGCCAGTGTAGAGACGATTGGAGCCGCGGCATTCAAGGAATGCTACAAACTGACAACAGTGACTTTCGAGAAAGGTTCTCAGTTGAAAACTATCGGTGGTGGTTATTCTTCTTATCCTTATTCTTATGGTGCTTTCTCGGGTTGCCCTATAACCTCTATCGAGATTCCTGCCAGTGTAGAAACGATTGACGCCACGGCATTCAAGGGATGCTCCCAACTGGCAACTGTGACTTTCGAAAAAGGTTCTCAGTTAAAAACTATCGAAGGTGATTATTCTTCTTCTTATTATTATGGTACTTTCTCGGATTGTCCTATAACCTCTATTGAGATTCCTGCCAGTGTAGAAACGATTGACGCCACGGCATTCAAGGGATGCTCCCAACTGGCAACTGTGACTTTCGAGAAAGGTTCTCAGTTGAAAACTATCGGTGGTGGTTATGAGCTATATAATTCTCGTTATTATTATTATGGTGCTTTCTGCCAATTGAATGAACTGATGACTGTGGATATGTCTGAATGTACCCGAGTCGAAAAAATCGGGGATTACGCTTTTTATGGTGATTCCGAACTTCGATTATTCAAAATAGGGACTGCAACGCCGCCGTCTTGTGGAACGCGAGCTTTCTACAGCATAAATCCTTATTCGGTATTGAAAGTGTTGTCGGGTCACGCAGATGCCTATAAAGCCGCAACAGAATGGACGCGGTTTGCAAGCATTACAGGATTAGATGAATAAACTTGAAACAGTTATGATGTGTTTAGGAAATGCAAATCCATTAATTGCAGAATATATTACCCGATATAGACCGTCATTTCAAATAGAATATAAACGAATTACCACATATAAACCAGGAACACAGAAACCATTTCGACAGATTCCTAATGAAATATGGGCGCAATGGGAACAAACGATAAAACAAAATTGCTGGAGGTTTCAGAAAGCAAAAACTTTTAATCAAATTTATGACGAGCTCTATGGTTTGAAGATTCGGGGTGTCGGAGATAAAACAATAAGAGCGACAGCCGATTATCTGGCAAATAAATTCAATATATCCCTTGATTCAGACAGCTCGCATTTGATGTCGAAAAGGGTGAAATCAATAATTCGAAAGAATGGATTGAATTTAGCAACCGTTTGCCGTGAGAATTTTATTGCGATAAATCCCTTATTCGAAGAATTGACAATGTTAGAGATCATAGATTTTATAACTCGATTCTCTGATAAACTGGAATAGTTTTATCACGTAACGATTAGAGGACAGACTTGTGCCAAAGGGTTAATATATAGACCCTCTGCACAAGTTTGCCCTTTCTATTTTACTTGCATAAGTCATAAATTTTTCGTATATTTACATCATAATCAAACATATAATTAACAACATAAATTTTAGCTAAAATGAAAAGAAAAACACCGAAAATTGATTGAGAGGCAAAAACCGAGACTGTCGATGATATTCAGTACTCCTATATTGCCAAAGCCGTAACTTACGCACGTGATTGCAATGTCTGCCTGTTCGTAGGACGCAAAACAGCAGAGCCAGCACCATTGAAATTCACGTATTATTTAGAACTTGATATCGCCCCTGAAAAGGATATGACGATTCGATTCTGCAAACGAGGGCAGGACATAGCAGGATTCTCCTTTCGGTTAGCCCCGCAAGATTGAAAAGCTGGGATTCTCGTGCTTCCATGATCCAACCTTATAACATTTCCTAATTCCAATCACACCCTCAATCTGTTTGAAGCACATATCAAGAGCGATACAGTCGTATTTGACTACACATCATTAGAGGGCAAGCAGAAAGAATTTCGTTTCCCGCTGACTGGATTCAACGAGAAATATTTAGAGCAGTTCATATAAAAGATATATCCTCGGCCATACGGTCGGGGATTTTTCTTTATAGAAATCAAAGCTACTGAAAATTGCTGAAAACAGACGAACGGCGAGAGGGGAAAAATTTTTCGCCGATTTTACGTTACAAACTACGGCTATTTGAAGCATTATTTACCATATAATCAACTATTTATTAATTTTCTCGGTTGAATTGAGAGTTAAACCATCAGTTAAACCGCAACGAAAAGACAGAAACAAGGGGCGAACGGGCTATGCGTAAATCGTTGAATGGCAATGCTATTCAGACGGGATGGTGCCATAGCTCAGTTGGTAGAGCAAAGGACTGAAAATCCTTGTGTCCCCGGTTCGATTCCTGGTGGTACCACGAAAATACAAATTGCCGCGAATCCCTGAATCCGAAAGGTTCAGGGATTTTTTCGTACATATTTCTTTTCTTACCGACGGGAATCGGATGCTGCCGATGGGCAGGACTCGCCGACTGGCAGGAACGAGTCGCCGGACTTCCGTTTTGGACTGCATTATTTTTGTATTTTTGCAAGTGTGCAGAACAAGATCATACACGTCGATATGGATGCTTTCTACGCCTCCATCGAGCAGCGTGACCGTCCCGAACTCCGGGGGCGTCCGATCGCCGTAGGCTACGACGGACCGCGGGGTGTCGTGGCGACGGCCAGTTACGAGGCCCGGCCGTTCGGAGTCCGTTCGGCGATCTCCTCGGTGCTGGCCAGGCGACTCTGTCCCGACCTGATCTTCGTGCCGGCGCGCTTCGATGTCTACAAGGCCGTTTCGCAGCAGATCCGCGACATCTTCCACGACTATACCGAACTCGTCGAGCCGCTCTCGCTGGACGAAGCGTTTCTCGACGTTTCGCACCTCCGCTCGGCGACGCTCGTGGCCCGGGAGATCAAGGACCGCATCCGCACCGAAACCGGGCTTACGGCTTCGGCGGGCATCTCTGTCAACAAGATGCTGGCGAAGATCGCTTCGGACTACCGCAAGCCCGACGGATTGTTCGTGATCCCGCCCGACAAAATTGACACCTTCGTCGCGGAGCTTCCCGTCGAGCGTTTTTTCGGCATCGGGGAGGTCACGGCCGAGAAGATGCATGCGTTGGGCATCCGCACCGGCGCCGATCTGCGGCAGTGGGAGGAGCTGGAATTGGTCAAACATTTCGGGAAGGCCGGACGCAGTTATTACGGTTACGCCCGCGGAATCGACCCGCGTCCGGTGGTTCCGAACCGCATCCGCAAATCCCTCGGTGCCGAAACGACCTTCGGGACCGATACAGCCGACCGCGAGGTGCTGCTCGGCGAGTTGGAACAGGTTTGCGAGGAGGTGTGGCAGCGGCTTTCGCGCCACCGGTTCCGGGGGCGGACCGTGGTGCTGAAGATCAAGTTCGACGATTTCCGCCAGATCACCCGTTCGAGGACGCTTCCCGCCACGGTCGATTCGCGCGACGGACTGCGCCTCGTCGCCCGTGAGCTGCTGGCGGGGGTCGATTTCGGCGGCCACCGGATACGCCTGATCGGGGTTACGGTGGGCAATGCCCCGGATTTCGGCGAGGGGTGCGTGCAGTTGCGGTTCGACTTCGGGGAGGAGTGACAGGGTTATTTTCCGGTGATTGTTTCGGCGGTGGGACGGGCCCGGTGCAGACGGTAATTTTCGGATGCCTTTTCGCCGGAACGGTTGGCGTAACAGTAGGCGCACCCGTGCGGGCAGGTGTCGTATTCGCCGATGTCCTTGCTGGCGACACAGCCGCAGAAGGGCCGTTGCCCTTTGTCTTTCAGGTTTTTCCGGACGGCTGTCCCCGCTCCGGGCAATCCCTCGCGGCCTACGTCCAGAAAGTCCGTCAGGAGCGGATCGTCGGAGAATTTGCGGACGATCAGTTCGTCGTCGATACATTTGTTGCGCCGGACGCCGAACTGCGACAGGTCGATTCGTTCGCCGCATGCGGCCAACGTGTAATTCCACTTTTCGTTCAGTTCCGCCAGTCCGGCTGCCATGCCGAGCATTTGCCGTTCGTCGAACTCACGGCAGGGGAGGGCGTTCCGCCGCAGCCGGCTCTCCACATTGCGGTAGGCGCGGATGTCCGCGAAGCTGAAAACCAGTTTCTCGGTATGCCCGCGGAGCCTGTCGCCGATCCGTTCCGCTTTGCGCAACAGCTCCTCCACGCCGGTTCGCTCGGTCAGGACCAGGGGGTCGAACCGCCAGATGACCAGCTCTTTGCCCAACAGTTCAGAGAACCGGAGGAAAGTTTCGATCCGTTCGTCGAGCGGCGGTACGCCACGTTCGAGACCTTCGGCTTCGTAGTCGTTGAGCGTGTAGTGGAGGTAGCAGCGGATGCCCTTTTCGCGCAGTTTTCCCAGATGCGGAAGCAACGGACGGGGATTCTTCGACCAGAAAACGATCAGTCGTGTCCGGGCGTAGGAGATATATGATTTCACACCGTTGAAAGGGTTCGTCCAGACTGAATACCCCTTTTCCAGCCGGTCGAAAAACCAGTCGGCATAGAATGCCGGAATGTCCGTGGCACGGCTCGCCGAGATGATCACGGGCGCCTGTGCCCGCACCGTTTCGCCCGCTTCCGTTGTTATGTCGATCGTTTCCCAGACCATGACCGATGTTTTCTGCAAAGATACGATTCGGTTTTGGAACAGCCGCGCTTTTTGCTACCTTTGGTGTCGTAACGACACGTTTATTAGCTGTAACGTTTTGTCGCATTGGCCGCGATTGGGTTTTGGAACGGTTCCGCTTTTTGTTACCTTTGGTGTCGTAACGACACGTTTATTAGCCGTAACGTTTTGTCGCATTGGCCGCGATTGGGTTTTGAAACGGTTCCGCTTTTTGCTACCTTTGGTGTCGTAACGACACGTTTATTAGCCGTAACGTTTTGTCGCATTGGCCGCGATTGGGTTTTGAAACGGTTCCGCTTTTTGTTACCTTTGCAAATGATTGCCGCCGCGCGCGGCCGAACAAAAGAGTTATGAAAAAATATTGGGGCATCATCACGGTCCTGCTTGCCGTCGGGCTGGCCGTGTTCTTCTATTTCCGCTTCTATTTCGTCTTCGGCGAAGGCGTGAAGAGCGGGGAACTGAACTACGTCGTTTACAAGGGACTCGTTTTCAAGACTTACGAAGGCAAACTGATCCAGACGGGCATCCGTTCGAAGGCCGCCGGGTCGATCCAGTCCTATGAGTTCGAATTTTCGGTCGAGGATGAGGCGCTCGCCCGCGAACTGATGTTGCAAGGCGGCAAGACCCTCGAACTGCACTACCGGGAGTATTTCGGTGCGCTGCCCTGGCGGGGGTTCACGAAATTCGTCGTTGACAGCATCGTCACCGCACGTCCCGCACCGGCCGATCCGCTCGGCATATAGTCTGCGCCGCGGGGCGCCGGTCTTGCCCGGCTACACGCCCGGTTGCGTGCCCGGCTCACGCTTGGCCGCGCCGCACCGCGCCGTGATGGCTGCCCGCGGAGCCTTCCCGCTCAGAGCCTCTTCTCGAACGCCAGCCGTTCGCCGCTCCGGTAGACGACCTTTCCGCAGAAGGTGAATCCCATGCGTTCGAGCAGCCGCAGCATGGGACGGTTGTCATGGTTGGTGTCGATGCGGAATGCGCCGATGCCACGTTCCCGGGCCATCTCCTCCGCATGGCGCAGGAACTCCGCCGCCACGCCCTTGCCGCATTCGCCGTCGGCGACGGCCATGCGGTGTACCACTACGTAAGGCCCGTCGGTGAGCCATTCGCCTTCGAGGGCCTCGTAGGCCGGTTCTCCGTCGAACGCCACCGCGCCGTAGGCGATGATCGCACGGCATTCCCTGACGCCGGGCCTGCACAGCACATAGCCGCAGCCGCGGCCGATGTCCGCCGAGATATGTCCCGGGGCGGGATACCCGTCCTGCCATTGGCTGCTGCCTGCCGCGCGCATCCGGGCCTGCGCCTGCCGGATGATCTGCATGATGAGGGGCGCCTCGCGGGGCACCGCCTGCCGGAATGTCGATTCTTGGTCCATGTCGTAAATGTAAACAAATGTCGCCGCAATGTCGTTCTGTCAGGACATTTTTTCAGCATCTGTGACAATTCGTGACATTTTATCATTCTTTCGTGCATGGCACAGGATTTGACCGTATAGGGATGAATCCGCTCCGGAGGGGGCGGGCGAAAGGAAACGAATGTTAAACCAAAATAATTCAAGGAGGACAAAACTATGGTACCTGCAAGACGTAATCAGAACTGGCTGCCGAGCATTTTCAACGATTTTCTGGGCAACGATTGGCTCGTAGAGCGCCGCAACGCCACGGCTCCGGCCGTCAACATCCTGGAGAACGACGACGAATACAAGGTCGAAGTGGCTGCTCCGGGCATGACCAAGGAGGATTTCAAGGTTCATCTCAACGAGGACAACGAACTGATCATCTCGATGGAGAAGAAGAACGAGTCCAAGGAGGAGGACAAGGAGCATAAGGGCACTTACCTGCGCCGGGAGTTTTCCTACACGCAGTTCCAGCAGAGCCTGCTGCTGCCCGACAACGTCGAGCGCGACAAGATCTCGGCCAAGGTCGAGAACGGCGTGATGACCATCGAGATCCCGAAACGCAAGGTGACGGAGGCCGCTGCCGCCGCCCGACGGATCGAGATCAAGTGAAAAATGCACCCGAAACGGGAGGGACCGGGATACCGGGCCCTCTTTTTTTGTAATTTAGCGGACGGAAAGTCATTGCCGATGCACGAATCCCGGAAAAATCCGTATCTTCGGTGGGGTTCGGGCCGGCATTAAAATGGAAAAACGAATGAAGGTCGGATTGTTCATTCCCTGTTACGTCAATGCGGTGTATCCCCAGGTGGGCCGGGCGTCGTACGAACTGCTGCGCAAGGTCGGCTGCGAGGTCGAATACCCGCTGGACCAGACCTGCTGCGGTCAGCCGATGGCCAATGCGGGGTTCGAAAAGGACGCCAAGGCGCTGGCGGAACGCATGAACGCGCTGTTCGAAAAATACGATTACGTCGTGGGTCCGTCGGCCAGCTGCGTGGTCTTCGTGCGCGAGGGCTACCCGCGGCTGCTGGACAATTACAGGGAGCATGCGTGCGTCGATGCGCGCATCTGGGAGATTTGCGAGTTCCTGCACGACGTGGTGAAGCCTGCGCGGTTGGACGCCCGTTTCCCGCACCGGGTGAGCCTGCACAACTCCTGCCACGGGGTGCGCAAGATGGGGCTCTCGTCGCCCAGCGAGATGAACGTGCCCCTTCGGTCGAAACTCCGCGACCTGCTGGCGCTGGTCGAGGGCGTCGAGGTCATGGAGCCCGAGCGGCGGGACGAGTGCTGCGGCTTCGGCGGGATGTTCTCCGTCGAGGAGAACGCCGTGTCGGTGGCTATGGGGCGCGCCAAGGTCCGGCGGCACATCGACACCGGGGCCGAGTACATCACCGGGGCCGATTCGTCGTGCCTGATGCACATGCAGGGGATCATCGACCGTGAAAAATTGCCGGTGAAGACCCTCCATATCGTTGAAATCCTCAATTCGAAGTTATGAGCACCCATTCCAAAGCCGCGAAACGGTTCGTCGCCGACGCCGAACGCATGGCCTGGCACGACAAGGCGCTGTATGCCGTGCGCGAGAAGCGCGACCGGATGATGATGACGGTTCCCGAGTGGGAGGAGCTGCGGCGCCGGTCGTCGGAGATCAAACGCCACACCCTGAGCCGCCTGGGGCACTATCTCTGCGAGTTCGAGCGCAACGCCTCGGCCAACGGCATGACGGTCCATTGGGCGAAGGACGCCGCCGAGATGAACGAGATCGTCTGGCAGCTGGTCCGCGAGCACGGGGGCACGAACCTCATCAAGAGCAAGTCGATGCTCTCGGAGGAGTGCGGGTTGACGCCCTACCTGCACGAACGGGGCATAGATGCCGTGGAGAGCGACCTCGGGGAGCGGATCATGCAGCTGTTGCACCGGCCGCCCAGCCACATCGTCCTGCCTGCGATCGCCGTGCGGCGCGAGGAGGTCGGGGCTCTTTTCGAGCGCGAGATGGGCACCGAGCCGGGCAACAGCGACCCCACCTACCTGACCCACGCGGCCCGCAGGGCCCTGCGGCCGAAGTTCCTCGGGGCCGACATCTCGATGACGGGCGTCAACTTCGCCGTGGCCTCCACGGGGGCGCTGGCCGTCTGCACCAACGAGGGCAATGCCGATTTGGGCACCTCGTTCGCCGACCTGCACATCGCCATCATGGGAATCGAGAAGGTGATCCCCGACATGGAGGCGCTGGCGGTTTTCACGCGCCTGCTGGCGCGTTCGGGCACCGGACAGCCCGTCACGAGCTACACCTCGCTCTACCGCCGTCCCGCCCCGGGGAAACGGATTCACGTTATTCTGGTCGATAACGGCCGTTCGGAATGGCTGGCCGATGCCGCGCACCGCAACATGCTCAAGTGCCTCCGCTGCGGGGCCTGCATGAACACCTGCCCGGTTTACCGCCGTTCGGGAGGCTATACTTATTCCTATTTCATCCCCGGACCGCTGGGCATCAACCTCGGGATGCTGCGTTCGCCGAAGCTCCACCACGGCAACGTCTCGGCCTGCTCGCTCTGCTACTCCTGTTCGGATGTCTGCCCGGCGCAGATCGACCTCGGGGAGCAGATCTACATGTGGCGGCAGCAGCTGGACGGGATGCACCTGGCCGATCCGGTGAAGAAACTCTCGGTCAAGGGCATGGACTTCGTCATGGGCGGACGGCGGCGATTCTACGGCGGCATCGCCCTGGCCCGCGCGGCGGAGAAGCTCCCGCGCTTCGTGCTCGAAAACGGGCTCAACCCGTGGAGCGCCCCCGGCCGTGCCATGCCGCCTTTCGCGCCGAAGACTTTCAATGGATGGTGGAAAAAGGCGAATAAGTAGCAAGGCTGTCCGCAACGCTCCTTGCCGCATGGCGGCACCAAGTCCCCTCCTGAGGAGGGGATTTAGGGGTGGGTCGGATTTGTAAACGACGCCGGAGGCGGCGATAACGACCGTGCGAAGAGAAAAGCCGGTGAAAAAAGCAAGACAATGAATAGCAAAGAGATCATATTGAAAAAACTTTCGGCCGACGGGATGCCCGAATATCCCTATCCTGCGCCGGGTTTCACGCCCCAGCGCTTCGACGCCCCCGCGGCTATGTTCGCCGAACGGCTCGAAGCCGCCGGCGGCCGGGCGGTGCGGATGCTGCCGGGCGAAACCCTCGACGAGGCGGTCCGCCGCTGTTATCCCGATGCGCGGACGATCGCTTCGGCGATGCCCGAACTGAACGTCGCCACGCTCGACCCCGATGCCGTGGAGGATGCGCGCGAACTGGTCGATGTCGATCTGGGCGTCGTGAAAGGGGCGTTCGGCGTCGCGGAGAACGGTGCGGTGTGGATCGCGCAGGACATCCGCCACAAAGCCCTCTATTTCGGGGCCACGGCCCTCGTGATCGTCATCCCGAAGGATGCGATCGTGGACACCATGCACGAGGCGGTTGTGCGTCCCGAGGTGGACGATTTCGGCTACGGGTGTTTCATGTCGGGGCCTTCGAAGACCGCCGACATCGAACAGGCGCTGGTCTTCGGCGCCCACGGGCCGATGTCCGTGACGGTGCTGATCCGGGCTTAAAGCGACAGGTGGAGAATGGGGTAGGGGCGGCCCGAGGGGTCCGTCTCGCTGCGCGAAACGACGCGGAAACCCATCCGGGCATAGAATCCCGCGGCCTGCGCGTTCTGCTCGTTGACATCCACGCGCCGTACGCCGCGGCGGGCGACGAGATATTCCACGAGTTCGCGCCCCAAACCTCTCCCGCGCTTCTCGGGCGCGACGAACAGCATTTCGAGTTTTCCGGCTTCGACACCCGCAAAGGCTGCGAAGCCGTTTTTTTCGTCCCGGATCACGTGGAGCTCCTCCACGCCCGGAAGCGCCTCCTCGCGCACCATGCGGCGGAAAAAGGCGATGTCCTCCGGGGCGAGGAAGTCGTGCGTGGCGCGTACCGACCGATCCCACAGATCGGTCAGGGCTTCCAGTTCGGCGGGCGCCGGGGATTCGATGCGTTCGATCATGGTCTATAAGCGGGTTACGGGCGGTTTGCGTCGGGTGAAATTGCGTGCGAGGGCTGCGGCGAAGGGGGTGTGGAAACTCCGCGCCCCGACCGGGCATCCCTTGACGCAGGCGCAGCAGCGGATGCAGCGCGCCGGATCGGTGTGCGTTTCGTCGCCGCGGGCGATGGCCTGCGTGGGACAGATCGCCGCACAGCGGCCGCAGCGGGTGCAGAGGTCGGCATTGCCTGCGGGCAGATAGACGACGGGATTTTTCCGCTGCCGGCGGCGGTAGCCCAGCACGAAGCGGATGAACCGCAGCATCGGCAGCAGCGGTGTCCGCACGTCTTTCAGCCCGGCGGCATCGACCGGCGTGAGGTTTCCGGCGGCGAGTTTTTCGCGCACTGCGGCGCCGAACGCCTCGGCCTCTGCGAGGTCCTGCGTATCGGGGCGTCCCGCGGCGACGGGCGTTTCGGGGGTGCTGTACGAATGCTCCCCGACGAAAGCCCCGGCAGCCACCGGGACGAATCCCTGCCGCGAGGCCAGTCCGGCCAACTCCGCGACGGCTTTTTCGAATGCCCGGTTGCCGTAGACGGCGATGACGACAGCGGGAGTGCCTTCGCCCCGGAGCGTTTCAAAGCGTTTCACGGCCGTTGGGGCGACGCGGCCCCCGTAAACCGGGGCGGCGATCACGGCCACGGTGTCGGCGGGGAGCGTTGCGGGTTGCCCGGCCGAGTGCGTCAGGTCGATGGTTTTCAGCGGGACGGATGCGGCGGTTCCGGTCGCGGAGGCGATGGCCCGGGCCACGGCCGCGGCGATTTTTTTCGAGGTTCCCGTCGGCGAAAAGACGACGGTATGGATGGTTTCGGGTTTCATGCGGGCAAAGTTACGAAAAAATCCCGCGCTTCGGGGTACGTTTTGCGGAATCGGGCTTTCGGACCGCTGTTTCCGTGCGGGGATCGCCGCCGGGATCGCTTCGTCGAGGAATGCGTGCGGATAAATTTGCTATTGTGCTTCGCGTGCATTATTTTTGCCGGGAACCGAAAAAAACGCAAGACTATGAAAACGAAACTGTTTGCCTGTGCCGCGCTGCTGCTGGCGGCGTGCGGAGGCGCCCCGTCGGCCCAAAAGGCCGCGGAGAGCCGGACCGAAGTGAAACACGGCCCCGAGATCGTCCTTTCGGCCCCCGATACGGTGGGCGGAGCGACCGTCGGTCAGGCGTTGGCCGCCCGTCGTTCGTGGCGCGAGTACAGCGCCGATCCGCTGACGCTCGAGGAGCTTTCGGGCGTGATGTGGGCCGCCGCCGGCATCAACCGTCCGGACCAGGGGCGCCTGACGGCTCCTTCGGCGCTGGCGCTCTATCCGATCCGCGTCTACGCCTTCTTCGCCGAGGGCGCGTATGCCTACGATGCCCGGGCGCACAAACTCGTGCGCGTCGCCGAGGGCGATCTCCGCAAACTGGCCGGAATGCAGGATTTCGTCTTCAAGGCGCCCCTGAATCTGGTCTATGTCGCCGACCTTTCGGTCTACGACGGGAAGAACATTCCGGTGGAGCACGTCCGCTACCTCTGCGGGCAGGATGCCGCGGGGTATGCTGAGAACGCCAATCTGTACACGGCGGGCCACGGTCTGCGTTCGATCACGCGCGGCAGCCTTCCCGAAGCGGAGCTGATGGCCGCCCTCGGGCTCGATCCGTCGCGCTGCTTCGCGGCGCTGGCCCAGACCGTCGGCAAATAGCCGTCCGGTCTCCGAAACGCAAGGAGCGGTCCCCGAGGGGCCGCTCCTTTTTCATCGGGCCGTCACTCCTCCCGGGGTTCTTCGGGCGGAGCGGGGTTTTCGGCGAAGTATCGCCACAGCGGCGCGGTCATCAGGGCCTGCCGGATGCGGTCGGTGCGCAGCAGCTCCAGCACCTCCGCGCGCGTCAGGAGATGCACGCGCAGGTCCTCCGTCGGGTCGAGGTGCTGTTCGCCGATCCGCCCGACCCCCGTGGCGAGGAAGCAGTGGGTGAGGTTGTTCTGTGTCGCGGGGTTGGCCGAGACGGTCATGAGCAGCCGCCATTCGCCGCCGCCGTAGCCCGTCTCTTCGGCCAGTTCGCGCTGTGCCGCGGCGAGCATTGACCCGTCGGAGGGTTCCGACACGCCGGCGGGTATCTCGTAGGAGGTCTCCCCGAGGCCGTGGCGGTATTGGTCGATGAAGACGAAGCGTCCGTCGCGCGTGATGGCGATGACGTTGATCCAGTCGGGGTATTCGAGGACGTAATAGTCGGGAATGCGGCGTCCGTCGGGCAGTTCGAGGCTCTCGTGGCGGACCGTGAACCACGGTTCGCGCGCGAGGTATTCGCTCGTGAGGACTTTCCACTTGCGGTTTTTCGGATTTTCCATGATTCGGTTCGTTGTCTGTTGACAAAAATAGTGAAAAATCGCTATCTTTGATGTCGCTGCCGTAACGGCGCTTCCATTTGTCATATTCTAAGAATAACCCGCTATGCTGTCTTTATCCGAACGACGCAGAATCATAGATCTCATCAACCGCGAGGTGGTGCCCGCCATCGGGTGCACCGAGCCGATCGCCGTGGCGTTGTGTACGGCGCGCGCCGCGGAGACGCTGGGCGCCGGGCCCGAAAGGATCGCCGTGCGCCTGAGCGCCAACATCCTCAAGAACGCTATGGGCGTCGGGATTCCCGGAACGGGGATGATCGGACTGCCGATCGCCGTGGCTCTCGGGGCTTTGATCGGCCGTTCGGAATACCGGCTGGAGGTGTTGCGCGACGTGACGCCGGAGGCCGTGGAACGCGGCCGGGAGATGATCGGCCGGCGGTGCATCTCGATCGGATTGAAAGAGGGCGTCTGCGAAAAGCTCTACATCGAGGCGGAGGTCGAAGCCGCCGGGCATCGGGCCGTGGCGGTCATTGCCGGCGGGCATACGGATTTCGTCTTCGTGAGCCGCGACGGCGAGGTGTTGTTCGACAAGCGGACCCCGGCGGGGTGCGACGAGGAGGCGGGGGAGGTGCCCCTGACCCTGGCCCGGGTGTGGGATTTCGCCATGACTTCGCCCGTGGACGAACTGCGCTTCATCCTCGAAACCCGCCGCCTGAACATGGCCGCCGCCGAGCGGTCGCTGGCCAGGGAGTACGGCCACTGCGTGGGCCGCACGCTGCGCTGCGACCGGGAGCGGAAGGTGATGGGCGACAGCCTCTTCACGCGGATTCTCTCCTACACCTCGGCGGCCTGCGACGCCCGGATGGCCGGGGCGATGATTCCCGTGATGAGCAACTCGGGCAGCGGCAATCAGGGCATCGCCGCGACGCTTCCCGTGGCGGTCTATGCCGACGAAGTGCATGCCTCGGAGGAGCAGACGATCCGGGCGCTGGCGCTGAGCCACCTGACGGTGATTTATATCAAGCAGAGCCTCGGACGGCTGTCGGCCCTGTGCGGCTGCGTGGTGGCGGCGACGGGTTCGAGCTGCGGCATCACCTACCTGATGGGCGGCGGTTACGAACAGGCGGCCGCAGCGGTGAAGAACATGATCGCCAACCTGACGGGGATGATCTGCGACGGCGCCAAACCCAGCTGTGCGATGAAACTCACGAGCGGCGTCTCGACGGCCGTGCTCTCGGCGATGATGGCTATGGACGGCCGCTGTGTCAGTTCCGTCGAGGGCATCATCGAGGAGGATGTGGACCGCTGCATCCGCAATCTGACGGCCATCGGCCGCGAGGGCATGGACGAGACCGACCGGCTCGTGCTCCGGATAATGACCAACAAATGCTGATTATGAGATACTTTACCCTGAAAACCCGGCTGCTGGCGTTGTCGCTGCTGGCCGCGATCTGCGCTGCGGCGCAGCCCACCCCTGCCGAGTTCGCCGCACATCCCGAACGCTCGGCGGGCATCTACCGCTCCTACGAATACCTGCCCGGTCCCGCGGCGCCGGTTCCCGCGGGCTACGAACCTTTCTACATCAGCCATTACGGCCGTCACGGCAGCCGTTACCACTCCTCGGAGAAGGCGTACGACCGGCCCCTCGGCGTCCTGCTGCAAGCCTCCGAGGCCGGCAAACTGACACCTAAGGGACAGGAGGTCTTGGCGAAGGTCGAGGCGCTGGCCGCAGATGCGTACCTGCGTTACGGGGACCTTTCGCCCCGCGGAACGGCCGAGCACCGGGGCATTGCCGAGCGCATGTATGCGGCCTGGCCCGAGGTCTTCTCGACCGACGGCGGCCGCGTGTGCCGCGTCGAGAGCCGTTCGACGCTCGTGCCGCGCTGCATCCTGAGCATGGCGGCCTTCAACGAACGCCTCAAAGAGCTGAATCCGGCGATCACGACCACCCGCGATGCGAGCGGCCGTTATCTCGACTATATGGCGCGGGGGAATTCGCTGGTGCTTGCCCGCAAGGCGGTTGCGGCGGTCGCCGACAGCCTGAGCCGTGCGCGGCTGAACCCCGACCGTCTGGTGCGGTCGCTGGTCACCGATCCCCGGGCGGTCGCCGAGCCGCTGGAGCTGATGCAGGATCTTTACATGCTCGCCAGCATCGTTCAGGACGTTAGCCACCTGGGCATCGAACCCTTCTACGACATCTTTACCGACGAGGAGCTCTACTCGCTCTGGGAGTGCGAGAACGCCCTTCGCTATATGCAGATGGGGCCCTCGGCCCGCTTCGGGGACCCGATCGTCGCCGATGCCGGGGCGCTGCTGCGCAACATCGTCGAGACGGCCGACGAGGTCGTCCGGGGTGAGTCGGACCTCTCGGCTTCGCTGCGCTTCGGGCACGACACCTGCATAACGCCGCTGCTGGCCCTGCTGGGCGTCGAGGGTGCTTCGACGCGCGTGGAGTCGCTCGACGACGTTGCCACAGTGTGGAATGCCCAGACCGTGACGCCGATGGGCACCAACATCCAGTTCGTCTTCTTCCGCAATCCCGCGACGGGCGATGTGCGGGTCCGTGTGCTGCACAACGAGCGCGACGCCCGGCTGCCGATCCCCGGAGGTCCCTATTATCCGTGGAAGGAGTTGAAAAAGCATTGCGAATCGCTCTATTTTACGAGTGATTCTCCGGCTCCGGACGCCGATTGAAAATGAAACGTGCAGCCTCCTTCGTGGAGGCTGCACGTTTTTTCGGAGATTGCCGGATCAGTGGAAGATCGTCTTGACGATGATGTCCGTCGCACCCTGATGGCGCGTGGTGTAGTCCTTGGCGATGCGGCTGGTCTTCTGGAGGAACTCTTCGTTGTCGCGCAGGGGGACGAACCACGCCCGCAGCTGCTCGTAGTCGGTGACCGAACGCGCCGCGCCGAGCGTCACCAGATCGCGGGCCTCCTTGAATTTCTGGTAGTTGGGGCCGAATGCCACCGGAAGGCCGAACGTCGCGGCTTCGAGCGTATTGTGGATGCCGACGCCGAATCCGCCGCCGATGTAGCTCCATGTGGCGTAGCCGTAGACCGATGCGAGGATGCCCACGGTGTCGAGGATCAGCACCTGGCGCGACCCGTACGAGGTGCGGGGCGTGCATTGCGTGTAGCGCAGCGCGCCGCCCTTGACCTCGGACATCAGGTGCGCGATGCGCCCCTCGTCCATCTCATGAGGCGCGACGACGAATTTCACGCAGGGATTGTCGTTGATAAGCCGGATCAGCAGCTCTTCGTCGGGCTCCCACGTGGAGCCTGCGACGAACAGCCGGTCGTCGGCCTTGAAGCGTTCGATGACATCTATCTGCTTGGCCGTCCGGGCGATCTCGGCGACGCGGTCGAAACGCGTGTCGCCGGCCACCAGCACGTTGTCGAATCCGAGCGTCGCCAGTAGTTTTTTCGACTCCTCGTTCTGCACGAACATCACGTCGAACGACTCCAGCGCCTGCCGCCACATGCCGCCGTAGGGGCGGAAGAAGACCGAATTGCGCCGGAAGATGGCCGACACGACGTAGGTGCGGACCTTGCGGCGGCGCAGTTCGCGCAGCAGGTTGAGCCAGTATTCGTATTTGACGAAGATTGCGATTTCGGGACGGGCGATGTCGAGGAACCGGCGGGCGTTGCGCGGCGTGTCGAGCGGCAGGTAGAAGATGTAGTCGGCGCCCTTGTAGTTCTTGCGGATCTCGTAGCCCGAGGGCGAGAAGAAGGTGACGAGGATCTTGTATTCGGGACGGGTCTTGCGGATCTGTTCGATGATGGGGCGTCCCTGCTCGAACTCCCCGAGCGAGGCGACATGCACCCAGACGATCCGGGCGGAGGGGTCGATTGCTTCCCGCATGCGGCGGAAAAGGTCTTTGCGGCCTTCGAGCCAGAGCCGGGCCTTCTGATGACGCGGCGCTACGAGGCGTATGGCCCATACATAGAGAAGCAGACCGAAATTATAGAACCACATCGGTATTTACGGTGTTGAGGTTTTCAGTTTCTTGTTCCCTGTGCTCCGGCCGTTCGCGGCTCAGCGTCAGGAAGTTCTTTTTTCAGTCCGGCAAAGATAGCACAATTTGTCGGAACTGCAAAATTACCAGTTGTATTCCAGCGCATTTTCGATCAGCTCGACGCGGATCGTTCCGTCGGGAAACGCCTCGGCCGCAGCCAGGTCGAACTGCACTTCGCCCTCCCAGCCCGTCGTGCGCAGGTAGCATTCGGCGGCGCGGCTCAGGGCCCGGAATTTCCGCTGCGTGGCGGCCGCTTCGGGCGGCGTGAGCGATCCCGCCCGACGGGTTTTGACCTCCACGAAGTGCAGCACGCCCTCTTTCAGGGCCACGATGTCCAGTTCGTAGCGGCCCTGCCGCCAGTTGAGGGCGCGGATGTCGTACCCCTCGCGGCGGAGGTGTTCGGTCGCGGCCCGCTCGCCGGCCTGTCCCGTTTCGGCCGTCGTCGTCAATGGATGATGCGTTGAATGGTGTTGGCGCGCTCCATGGCGTTTTTCAGCCCCTCGGCGTCGTCGCGTTCGAGCATCCGGCGCATGATCTGCAACTGGTGGATGTGCTCGCGCAGGACATCCAGCACGTTGTACTTGTTTTGCAGCAGGATCGGCACCCACGTCGCCGCGGAACTCTTGGCCAGACGCACCGTGCTCTCGAAACCGCCGCCCGCCAGGTCGAAGATGTGGCGCTCCTCGCGCTCCTTTTCGAGCACCGTGAGGGCCAGCGCGAACGACGTGACGTGCGAGATGTGCGAGACGTAGGCTGCGTGCAGGTCGTGTTCCTCGGGGTCCATGTAGACTGCCGGGCAACCCAGCGTGCGGAAGATCCGCTCGACGACCGCCAGCGCGTCCTTGTCGCTGCGGACGGTGTCGCACAGCACGACGCTGCGCCCCGTGAAGGCGCCCCGCTGAGCGGCTTTCGGGCCGCTGTACTCCGTGCCCCACATCGGGTGTGCGGCGACGAAGCGCCCGCGGTGCGCGTGCATCGAGATCACCTCGCACAGCTCGCTTTTGATCGAACCCATGTCCATCACCACCTGCTTGTCGTTCACGCGGTTGAGGGCCTTGACGGCCATCAGCGGAATGGTGTCGGCGGGGGTGGCCAGCACCACGAGGTCCGCCTCGGCGACGCCCTCTTCGAACGTCACCATGCGGTCCGCCAGCCCCAGTTGCAGGGCTTCGGCGGCGTGTTCTTCGGAGTTCTCCACCCCGAGTATCTCCTCCGCGAGTTCGTGGTCGCGCAGGGCCAGGGCGAACGAGCCTCCGATGAGGCCCATGCCCGCAATCAGTACTTTCATAGCGGATATACCTATTTATAATAAAAAAGAGAGATCGCCGCCGGGTTCGACCTCGAACGTTTCGACACCCTTGCGGAACATCCGCATCGGGCGTTTGCCGATCAGCTCCAGTTTCCCGTTCTCCAGCCGCAGCATGCACCCTTCGCGCAGTCCGGCCACCCAGCGGCGCGGATTGGCCTCGATGTACTCCAGAATGCGCTGATCGCGCGTCTCGCCCGCGTGTCCCGCGGGGTTGGCGTCGAGGTAGTGGGGGTTGATCTGGAACTTCACGGCCCCGATGGCCCCGAACGATTCGGGCTCCACGATGGGCATATCGTTGGTGGTGCAGATCGTCGGACAGCAGACGTTGCTGCCGGCGGACCATCCTACGTAGGGGGTTCCGGCCTTGATTTTGCGGAGGATGGCCTTCATCAGCCCCTGCTGCTGCATCTTTTTGGCCAGGGCGAAGGTGTTGCCGCCGCCCACGCAGACGGCTTCGGCCGTGCGGATCAGCGCGGCGGGGTCTTTGGCCCGGTGGACCGAGCGGACGCGGATGCCGAGTTCGGCGAAACGCGCCTGCACCTTCTTCTCGTATTCGGCGTAGGAGAAGGTGACCGCGGCATAGGGCACGAAGACCGCTTCGCGCACCCCGTCGAGAAACCGGCCTATTTCGGGCAGCGGATAACGCAGATATTCTTCGCCGGCATTGGTCGAATTCGAGATCAGAAGCAATTTCATAAGGATATGGTTTTGAACGTATTAATTAAAATTTTGTGCTAAATGTCGAAAAAGTTGTGAATAAAAAATCGGGCCGTTTTGTCAAAAGTAATAAAAAAAGTGTTACTTTTGCGCAAAATTGCTCTGGAAATGTATATGAACTATTTCCAAATAATTGTTTAACTAAAAAATTAAAATTATGTCAGAAGTTCAATCAAAAGTTGTCGAGATCATCGTCGACAAACTGGGTGTCAAGGAGTCGGAGGTAGTACCCGAAGCAAGCTTCACCAACCACCTGGGCGCAGACTCGCTCGACACCGTAGAGCTGATCATGGAGTTCGAGAAGGCTTTCGATATCCAGATCCCGGATGAGGACGCTGAGAAGATCGCTACCGTAGGTGACGCCATCAAGTACATCGAGGAGCACAAGAAATAATTTTTTCTTTTAGAATTTCGTTCACGGCCAACAAAGCCTTAAATTTATGACGGGAAGAAGAGTAGTTGTTACGGGCATCGGTACGATCAACCCGCTCGGTAATAATATAGAGGAGTTTTTTTCGAATCTGGAGAAGGGAGTCAGCGGTGCCGCACCGATTACTCATTTCAATGCCGAAAAGTTTAAGACCCAATTCGCTTGTGAAGTAAAGAATTACGACCCGGCTCAGTATTTCGACCGCAAGGAGGTTCGCAAATACGACCTGTTCACCCAGTATGCCCTGATCGCCGCCACGCAGGCCGTGGAGGATTCGGCCCTCGATCTCGACAAGGTCGATAAGGAGCAGGTGGGTGTCATTTGGAGCTCGGGCATCGGAGGAATCAAATCTTTCTTCGATGAGTGTCTGGGCTGGGCCGCCGGGGACGGAACCCCGCGGTTTAGCCCATTCTTTATTCCCCGCATGATCTCCGACATCGCTGCCGGTTTCATCTCCATGAAGTACGGCTTCATGGGGCCGAACTACTGCACCGTGTCGGCCTGCGCTTCGTCGAACCACGGCATCATGGCCGCTTTCGACGCCATCCGCTACGGCAAGGCCGACGTGATGGTGGCGGGCGGTTCGGAGGCTGCGGTCAACGAGCCTTCGGTCGGCGGCTTCAACTCCATGCAGGCGCTTTCGACGCGCAACGACGATCCGCAGCACGCTTCGCGTCCTTTCGACAAGGACCGCGACGGATTCGTGATCGGCGAGGGCGCCGGGGCGCTGATCCTCGAGGAGTATGAGCACGCCAAGGCGCGCGGTGCGAAGATCTACTGCGAGGTCGTCGGCGGAGGCGCTTCGGCCGACGCCTACCACTTCACGGCTCCCCACCCCGAGGGCAAGGGTGCCATGAAGGCGATGCGCGACGCCATCAAGGACGCCGGCATCAAACCCGAGGACATCGACTATGTGAACGTGCACGGAACCTCGACCCCCGCGGGCGACATTCCCGAGCTGAAAGCCGTAGCGGGCGTTCTGGGCGAGCACGTGTACGATGTCAACATCTCCTCGACCAAGTCGATGACGGGCCACCTGCTGGGTGCCGCCGGAGCCGTCGAGGCCCTGGCCTGCATCTTTGCGATGACGCACGGCGTGGTGCCCCCCACGATCAACTGCGAGAACCTCGATCCCGGGATCGACCCGAAGCTGAACCTGACGCTCAACAAGGCGCAGAAACGCGATGTGAAATGCGCGCTGAGCAACACGTTCGGATTCGGCGGTCATAACTCGACGATCATTTTCCGCAAGCTCTAACCCCGTTGACGACCCGTTGCCGTGATTGATTTTCTATTGCGTCCGCTGCGGCGGAATTACGGGCGTGACCGGGCGTATTACAGAATTGTCGATGATCTGTTCGGATTCATTCCGCACAACATCGAACTTTACAAGCTGGCTTTGATTCACAAGTCAGCTTCTTTGGTTTTGGAGGACGGCCGTTCGATCAACAATGAGCGCCTGGAGTATCTGGGCGACGCGGTGATCGAGGCCGTGACTTCGGACTATCTCTTCATCGAATACCCCGACCGCGACGAGGGGTTCATGACCCAGCTGCGGTCGAAGATCGTCTCGCGCCAGTCGCTCAATGCGTTGGCGGTGAAACTGGGGCTGGATGTCCACGTGATCTCGAACGGCGGGGCGGGCATCTCTCAGAAGCATATCTACGGCGACGCCTTCGAGGCGATGATGGGGGCGGTCTATCTGGATCAGGGGTATGAGTTCGTCAACCGCCTGCTGATCAACGATATTTACCTGCGGTTTCTGGATTTGGAGGAGCTTACCGAGTCGGAGACCGATTTCAAAAGCCGCCTGATCGAGTGGAGCCAGAAGAACCGCCACCGGATCGAGTTCCGCACGGAGCACGACAAGGAGTATGCGTCGAACCACCCGGTGTTCTGCTGTACGGTGCTGATCGACGACATGGAGGTGGGGCACGGCGCCGGGGAGTCGAAAAAGGAGGCCGAGCAGCATGCGTCGTTCTCCGTGGCGCAGTATCTGAGCGACGAACAGTGCGCTTCGCTGTTGGACAAGGTCGATCGTCTGAGAGCCCATGAAAAATATTCGCGATAAAATGGCCGCACGGGGTGTGGAGGCTTTGGACGATGCCGAGCTGCTGACCCTGCTCATCGAGGACGGGCAGGCGGCCCGGGCGTTGCTGGAGGCTTACGACGGTTCGCCGGCGCGTATCGCCGGGGAGTCCGAAGCCCGCCTGCGCATGGTCGGCGGACTGGGTCTGAAACGGGCGCGGATGCTGCTGGCGGCTGCGGAGTTCGGACGCCGCGCGGCAGCGGACCGAGCTGCGGAGGCTGATTCCGTGGCGACGAGCGACGACGTGGTGCGGCTGTTCCGGCCGCAGCTGCAACGCCTCGCCCACGAGGAGTGCTGGGTGGTTTACCTCACTTCGTCGAACCGCATCATCGAGCGTCAGCGCGTGAGCCAGGGCGGGGTGACAGGCACGGTGGTCGATCACCGGCTGATCGTCAAACGGGCGCTGGAGCTGCTCGCCACGCAGTTGATCCTGATCCACAACCATCCTTCGGGCACCCCCGAGGCGAGCGGGCAGGACAAGGCGCTGACCGAGCGGGTCGCGCGCGCTGCGGAGCTGTTCGACATCCGCCTGCTGGACCACATCATCATCGCCCGCGAGGGGGATTTCTCGTTCCGCCGCGAAGGGTTGATGGGGCGGTAGGTCTCCCGGGGGGGGTAAAATAAACGGCGGTCTTACAAAGACCGCCGTTCGGTTTTCGGGAGGAAAGTCCGTCAATAGAAAATCCGGTGCGTTTCGGTCTCCTTGTAGCCTCGTTCGGAAAGGATCGTTTCATTGTCGCCTTTTCGCTGGAAACACTCTACCTCCTGAGACCAGATGACCTCGGTGATCCGTCCATCGACCTGCTTCCATTCGATCCGCTCGTTCAGGGCTCTGAAACTGATAATTGATCCGTCGGGTAATGGCTCGACCGAGAACATGCTCTCGTCCGGATAGCTGTTCGTCAGATGGGCGCTGCGTTTGCCCAGCCGCCCGATTCCGGAGAGTACCGCTCCCATGGAGAAGTCGGTGTCCTCGATGTCGGGGCATACGTCGAACAGGAGCGCATTGAGGTCGAGGTTGCACAATGCGGGCGTGTTGGGCCGGTCGGTGTGGTATTCGAATTCGTAGCTGAAATCGAGGTCCTGCTCCCGGTAGATGTCGAGACCGGTGAGGTCGTTGCCGCTCCAGCGGCAGACCGTGCGCGGGTAGTAGTGGGTTTCGTCGCCCTCGTAGGTGCACTCCTTGCAGTAGCCGTTGCCGTCGTAGGCGAAGGTCCAGCGTTCGGGACCGTCGTCGCTGTGGGCGGCGACGGCGCGCCCTGCATCGTCGAGCGTGACGGTGTACGATTCCTTTTCGGGCGATTCCGTCGTTTCGGCGGACAGTTTCAGGGTCTTAGCGTCGGGATAGCTGATCCGGAGGACCTCATCCATGGCGTTGTCCGTGTTCTCCGGAGTGTCGTCCCATTCGTAACTCGTGAGACGTCCGGCATCGTCGTATGCGAAGTGGCTGGTCGAAGTCCATCGCTCCGGGTCCGAATCGCCGCTGTTTCGGATTGTCTGCTGGCGGCTTTCGATACGTGTTATCCGGTTGGCCGGCATCGGTTCGACGGGGTTGTCCGTACCCTCCTGCGTGACGGTGATCTCGATCTTCGACGTGCCGCAGTTGATGACGATTGTCGCCGTGCGGGACTCCTCGGAATCGTTGGGCTGGAGGGTGATTTTCAGCGTGTAACTGCCTGCGGCGTCGCCGTGGTCGGGCGAGATTCCGATCCAGTCGGGGGCTTCGGCGCGGGTCTTTTCGGCGATTGTCGAGGTCCATGCCCCTTCGGTGGTGAAGGTCACGCCCCGGGCGGTCTGCGTGTCGTCGGCCGTGACGGTCTGTTCCAATTGCCGGGTGTCGGGGACTTTGATCTGCCCGAAATCGCCCGAATAATCGTTGTCTTTGTCGCTGCATGACGCGAGCAGCGCGGCGGCCATGAAGGCCATGAAGAATTTTGCTGTTTTCATTTTTATTTTGTTAAAGGAGTTGTTGCTTTTCCGCTAACAAAAGGCGCAGGCAAAATTCCACATCCACGGGTGAGGTATTGGACGACCTAAACAGTAGAATGATGGAATATGCCCACGCTGAAAAACAGCGAGAGCATCAACCTTTATTCCTTACTGCTTAGCGAAAGTGTCCAATTTTCACCCCGTAAGAAAAAAGCCGATGCGCTTTTTATCGTCGTATGTCGGCGGCCCTCACAGGCTGCCGACACAAATATAGAAATAAAATCCGTACCGGCGAGGGCTTTTTCCATTTATTTTGTACTTTTGTAATTCGGTAAATCAGTAAAGTAAAACAGATTGCGATGACTCAGGAAGAACTTTTCAAGAAACTTGTCGCCCATTGCAAGGAGTACGGCTTCGTATTCCCTTCGAGCGAGATATACGACGGACTCGGCGCCGTGTACGATTACGGGCAGAACGGCGTGGAGCTGAAGAACAACATCAAGCGCTATTGGTGGGATTCGATGGTCAAACTGCACGAGAACATCGTCGGCATCGACGCCGCGATCTTCATGCACCCCAAGACCTGGGAGGCTTCGGGACACGTCGCGGCGTTCAATGACCCGCTGATCGACAACAAGGATTCGAAGAAGCGCTACCGTGCCGACGTGCTGGTCGAGGAGTGGCTGGCCAAGCAGGACGAGAAGATCGAAAAGGAGGTCGAGAAGGCCCGCAAGCGTTTCGGCGCCGATTTCGACGAGGCCAAATACCGCGAAACGTCGCCCCGTGTGGCGGAGACCGCGGCCAGACGCGACGAGGTGCACAAGCGGTTCGCCGATGCGCTGAACGCCAACGACCTCGCGGAACTGCGCCAGATTATCATCGACTGCGAGATCGCCTGTCCGATTTCGGGCACCCGCAACTGGACCGAGGTGCGGCAGTTCAACCTGATGTTCTCGACGCAGATGGGCTCCACGTCCGAGGGCGCGAGCACCATTTACCTGCGTCCCGAGACGGCGCAGGGTATCTTCGTCAACTTCCTGAACGTCCAGAAGACCGGCCGCATGAAGATTCCGTTCGGCATCGCGCAGATCGGCAAGGCTTTCCGTAACGAGATCGTGGCCCGTCAGTTCATCTTCCGCATGCGCGAGTTCGAGCAGATGGAGATGCAGTTCTTCGTGCGCCCCGGGACCGAGATGGGGTGGTGGAACGAGTGGAAGAACACCCGCATGGCCTGGCACCGTGCGCTGGGCTTCGGCGACGACAACTACCGCTTCCACGACCACGACAAGCTGGCGCACTACGCCAACGCCGCCACGGACATCGAGTATAACTTCCCGTTCGGCTTCAAGGAGGTCGAGGGCATCCACTCGCGGACGGATTTCGACCTGGGCAGCCATCAGAAGTTCTCCGGCAAGAAGATCCAGTATTTCGATCCGGAGACGGGCGAAAGCTATGTCCCCTATGTGGTCGAGACCTCGATCGGCGTGGACCGCATGTTCCTGCAAGTGATGTCGGCGGCCTACACCGAGGAGCAGCTCGAAGGCGGCGACTCGCGCGTCGTGCTGAAATTCCCGCCCGCACTGGCCCCGATCAAGGTCGCCGTGCTGCCGCTGGTCAAGAAGGACGGCATGCCCGAGGTGGCGCAGAAGATCGTCGATCGGCTCAAATACGACTACAACGTCGTTTACGACGAGAAGGATTCCGTCGGCAAGCGTTACCGCCGTCAGGACGCCATCGGCACGCCGTTCTGCGTGACGGTTGACGGACAGACGCTGGAGGACGGCACCGTGACGGTCCGCCACCGCGACACGATGCAGCAGGAGCGCGTCAAGATCGAAGAGCTGCATGCGATGGTCGATGAGGAGTGCTCCTACCGCAAGCTGTTCAAAATGCTGAATCTCTGATTTGGGCCGCATTCTTGCCATAGACTACGGGACCCGGCGCACGGGGATTGCCGTGAGCGATCCCCTGCGCCTGATCGCCGGAGGTCTGGAAACGGTCCCGACGAAGGAGCTGGAGGCGTGGCTGGCGAAATATTTCGCCCGGGAGGACGTTAGTACGATAGTTGTGGGAAAACCCTCGCGGATGGACGGCACGCCCTCCGAGACGTGGAGGTTCATCGAACCGCTGGCCGGACGCCTGCGGCGGGCATGGCCCGACAAGGAGGTGGTTTTCTACGACGAACGCTTTACCTCGGTGATGGCCCACCGCACGATGCTCGAAAGCGGCATCGGCAGGATGGCCCGCCGCGACAAGGCGTTGGTGGACAAAATATCTGCAACGATCATATTGCAGAGTTATATGGAATTTAACAAATGATCTATCCGATTGTAATTTACGGGGATGAGGCGCTTCGCAAACGCTGTGAAGAGATAACGCCCGACTACCCCGACGTGAAAAAACTGGCCGAGGATATGTTCCTCACGCTCGAAGAGGCCGAAGGAGTCGGCCTTGCCGCTCCCCAGATCGGCAAGAACATCCGTCTGTTCATCGTCGATTGCACGCCGTGGGGCGAGGAGGACCCCTCGTGCGCCGACTACAAGCGTGCTTTCATCAACCCCGAGATTTACGCCTATTCCGAGGAGAAGAGGACCTACAACGAGGGATGCCTCTCCTTCCCCGGCATCCATGCCGACGTGTCGCGGTCGCTGGCGATCCGCATGCGTTATCTGGACACCGATTTCGTCGAGCACGACGAGGAGTTCACGGGGCTCAAGGCGTGGGTCATCCAGCACGAGTACGACCATATCGAAGGCGTGGTCTTCACCGACCGCATCGCCCCGCTGCGCCGCCAGCTGCTCAAAGGAAAACTGTTGAATCTGGCGAAGGGGAAATACCGCTGCGCCTACAAAACCAAATAATGCGATTATGAAAAAAATCTTTACGCTGGCATTCGCGGCCATGATGTTCGTCGGATGTGTCAAGTCTCCGCTCGTGGGAGGCATCTATACCGATGTGAAGGACGGGCTCGCCGTTACGGGCAACGCCGGGTCGAGCAAGGTGGGCACCGCCGAGGCCAAGGGCTATGTGGGCGTCGTCGCTCTGGGCGATGCGAGCATCCAGGCCGCAGCCCGCGAGGCCGGCATCACGCGCATCCACCACGTAGACTATCAGGCCAAGTCCTATGTCGGGGTCTACACGATCTACACGATCATCGTCTACGGTGACTAAACTCGGGCTGCTGGCTGCGTTTTGCGCCGTCGGGGGCGTGCTGACGGCCTCGGGGCAGAACATCCGCAGCCACTACGTCTCGAAGGCCGAGAGCGACGGCGTGATTTACCACACCTTTCCGGTGACGCTCTTCGAGAGCCGGGAGGCGGGCGACCTGACCTTCGACATCACCTATAAGGAGCACCGCGGCGGCCGTGCGACGATCAATTTCACGTGCCGCATGGCGCAGGCCGTTCCGGTCGATTCGGTGCGTTTCGTCTCGGGACGGGTGGTGCTGGCGGGGCCTGTGGAGAAGCTCTACCTCGAACCGGAGAAGAAGGGGTGGAAACACCGCTACACTTTCGACGCCGACGGGTCGCTGCTCTGCGGATTCTTCGACGAGGGGGCCGAGCCCGAAGTGACGCTTTATGCCGGGGAGCGGCCTTATGTCTATCGGGCGAAGCGTTCGGCGTGGCGCAGTTACGCCCCGATCGGATATAAGATTTTCGAGATGATCCATGTGAACGAGAGGCGCTGAGCGCCGCCGGTGACAAAATGAAATCCCGGAAACCTCGAAGGTTTCCGGGATTCGTTTTATCCGGTATCCGGCTTAGAACTTGTAGGCCGCGCCGATATTGATGATGATCGGGTTTTTCCAGTACTGGTGGGTTTGGATCATCCATTTGAATCCGGCTGAAATATCCCAGTTGCGGGCTACGGCGAAGTCCGCACCGCCGCCGAGATTGATGCCGCACGACCAGTCGCCGATGTCATTGGCGCTCAGACCGGCCTGCGGGTAGAGCGTCCACGAGTCGGAGATCTGGAACAGGTACTGCACGTCGGCGCTGATGTCCACCGAGCAGTATTTCTTGCAGAGGGCGGTGATTGCCGGCTGGATGCGCCATGTGTCGGTGAAACTGTAACGGGCCTTGGCTCCGATGCCGAAGATGGCGCCGTCAGCACCTGTGTTGGTGTAAATTCCGATCTGAGGGCCTACTGCCCAGTTTCCTTTGTCCTGCGCCGACACTGCCGATACTGCGAACAGCGCGACGATCGCCGAAAATAAGAACTTTTTCATTTTTCCGTTTTTTATATGAATAGACGTTATTCAAACTGTTTGCCAAACAAAAATAGAAAATTTTCCCATAACGACCAAACATATTCAACGAACCGCGGGGTTTTGCCGACGAAAAGAAAACCCGCAGCCGTCGCGCTGCGGGTTTTCCGAAATCGTACCGGGCTGTTCCCGGCATCGGACCGTTATTTCTGGTTGAGCGCTGCGTGTGCGGCTGCCAGACGTGCGATGGGCACGCGGAAGGGCGAGCAGCTCACGTAGTTCAGACCTGCGTAGTGGCAGAACTCCACCGACGACGGCTCGCCGCCGTGCTCGCCGCAGATGCCGCATTTGAGCGTCGGGCGCGTGCCGCGGCCCTTGAATACGGCTTCGCGGATCAGCTGGCCCACGCCGTTGCGGTCGAGGATCTGGAACGGGTCGTTCTTCAGGATGCCTTTCTCCAGGTATACGGGCAGGAATTTGCCGATGTCGTCGCGCGAGAATCCGAGGGTCATCTGCGTCAGGTCGTTGGTTCCGAACGAGAAGAACTCGGCGACCTCGGCGATCTGGTTGGCCGTCACGGCGGCGCGCGGAACCTCGATCATCGTGCCGACCATGTAGTCGATCTTGTCGTTGCGCTCCGAGAACACCTGTTCGGCCGTCGCGTCGATGATGCTCTTCTGATAGCGCAGCTCCTTGTGGTTGCCCACCAGCGGCACCATGATCTCCACGTGCACGGGCATGCCCGTAGCCTTGACGTTCATGGCAGCCTCGATGATGGCGCGGGCCTGCATCTCGGTGATCTCGGGATAGGTGTTGCCCAGACGGCAGCCGCGGTGTCCCAGCATGGGGTTGAACTCGGCCAGCGACTCGACCTTGGCGACGATCTTTGCCAGGGGCACGCCCATCTCGGCGGCCATCTCCTTCTGACCTTTCTCATCGTGGGGCACGAACTCGTGCAGAGGGGGATCGAGCAGGCGGACCGTCACGGGGTATCCGTTCATGGCCTTGAACAGCCCCTCGAAGTCGCCGCGCTGAATCGGCAGCAGCTTGGCCAGCGCCACGCGGCGTCCGGCCTCGTCGTCGGCGAGGATCATCTCGCGGAACGCCTTGATGCGGTCGCCCTCGAAGAACATGTGCTCCGTGCGGCAGAGGCCGATGCCCTCGGCGCCGAACGCGAATGCCTGTGCGGCGTCCTTCGGGGTGTCGGCGTTGGCGCGGACCTTCATGACGGAGTATTTGCCGGCGAGCTCCATCAGCTTGCCGAAATCGCCGCTCAGGTCGGCGGCCTTGGTGGCCACCTGGCCGAGGTAAACCTCGCCCGTCGAGCCGTTGAGCGAAATCCAGTCGCCCTCCTTCACCGTGAATCCGTTGACCTGGATCGTGCGGGCCTTGTAGTCGATCTGCAACTCGCCGGCGCCCGATACGCAGCACTTGCCCATGCCGCGGGCCACGACGGCTGCGTGCGAGGTCATGCCGCCGCGTGCGGTCAGGATGCCTGCCGCGTCGAGCATGCCTTTCAGGTCCTCGGGCGAGGTCTCGATGCGCACCAGAATGGCGCGTGCGCCGTTTTTGGCCAGCACCTTTTCGGCGTCCTCGGCGAAGAACACCACGGGACCCGTCGCGGCGCCCGGCGATGCGGGCAGACCCTTGGTGATGACCTGTGCGCTGGAGATGGCCTTCTTGTCGAAGACGGGGTGGAGCAGTTCGTCGAGCTTCGCGGGCTCGCAGCGCAGCACGGCGGTCTTCTCGTCGATCAGACCCTCGCGGAGCATGTCCATGGCGATCTTGACCATCGCGGCGCCCGTGCGCTTGCCGTTGCGGCACTGCAACATCCAGAGCTTGCCGTCCTGAATCGTGAACTCGATGTCCTGCATGTCGGTGAAATACTGTTCCAGGTGGTGCTGGATGTCGAACAGCTCCTTGTAAACCTCAGGCATCACCTCTTCGAGCGAGGGGTATTTCGCCTTGCGCTCCTCTTCCGAGACCTTCTGAGCCACGGCCCAGCGCTTCGAACCCTCGATGGTGATCTGCTGCGGGGTGCGGATGCCGGCCACGACATCCTCGCCCTGGGCGTTGATGAGGTATTCGCCGTTGAAGAGGTTTTCACCCGTCGCGGCGTCGCGCGAGAAGGCCACGCCCGTCGCGGAGTTGTTGCCCATGTTGCCGAATACCATGGCCTGTACCGATACGGCCGTGCCCCACTCGGCGGGGATGTTGTTGAGCTTGCGGTAGAGGATGGCGCGCTCGTTCATCCACGAACCGAACACGGCGCAGACGGCGCCCCAGAGCTGGTCCCACGGATTGGTCGGGAAGTCCTCGCCGGTCTGCTTCTTCACGGCGGCCTTGAAGCTCTTCACCAGCTCCTTCAGGTCGTCGGTCGTCAGGTCGGTGTCGTTCTTGACGCCCTTCTTCTCTTTCTGCTCTTCGATGATGACCTCGAACGGATCGTGATCCTCCTTCGAGACGGGCTTCATGCCCAGCACCACGTCGCCGTACATCTGTACGAAGCGGCGGTACGAGTCCCATGCGAAACGCGGGTTGCCCGTGCGCTTGGCTACGGCCTCCACGGCCTGGTCGTTCATGCCCAGGTTGAGGATGGTGTCCATCATGCCGGGCATCGAAGCGCGGGCTCCGGAGCGGACGGAAACGAGCAGCGGCATCTCCTTGTCGCCGAATTTCATGCTGGTCAGGTTCTCGATGTTCTTCATCGCCTTCTCGACTTCGGGGCGGAGCAGTTCGATGACGGCCTCCTTGCCGTGTTTGTAGTACTCCGCACACACTTCCGTGGTGATGGTGAATCCCGGGGGAACGGGGATGCCGATCAGGTTCATCTCCGCGAGGTTGGCACCCTTGCCGCCGAGCAGTTCACGCATTTTGCCGTTTCCTTCGGCCTCTTTGTTGCCGAAGGTATAGACCCGTTTTACGTCTGCCATAGTTTTTTGATTTTTTTTAATTGGTATGTGTATGTAAATTTTTTTCTAACACGTTTCCCCGGAACTTAAAAAATAGCGGTAACGCCGCCGCGACCGCAACCCGAAAATTTTATTTTCGTCCGAGGGATTGCGAAAATACGAAAACTTTTCGAAATTTCCAAAAAAATCTACCGGATGTATACGAACACCGGGAGGGAATATCCGTAACCGCCCCGGTAGACCCCTCGGGAGTAGGTTGCGAGGGGGTTACCGCTCTTTTGGTCAACCAGATAGCGGCGTGCGAAAACGTCGCCTTCGGAAGTCCGCAGCGCCGTGTCGGCCCAGATCCGGTCGCGCATCCGCCATTTCCGGGCGCTCCGGACATTGCCGTGGCCCGATTTTTCGGCCCGCAGGGTTCTGTCGCGGAGTCCGTGGCGGGGTGTGAAAAATGATCCCGTGCGGCCCATGACGAGCAGTTTCGCATGCGGGCGCTCCTCGCGCAGGTCGCCGATGAGCCACCGGGCCGTGCGCGGGTCGGAGCACAGCACCAGCCCCACGGTGTCGCGTCCCAGCTCGCCCTCGACATAGAGGTAGCCGCGGCCCGATTCGTCGTAAACGGGGTAGAAGAGGTCTCCGTAATAGAGCAGCGCAAAATCCATTCCGTCGAGCGAATTGAGCGTGCGGTGGAGGTAGGAGTAGTCGCCCCGGCAGGCTGCCGAGAGGTCGCGCACGACCTGCTCGTTCTCCACGCCCCACAGCGCCACGATCGGCAGGGCCATCGAGTCGATGACGGCCGCCGTGTTGCGGATCTTGCGTTCGTAGCGCGCCGCAGTCCACCGCAGGCGGCCTTCGGGCGTGTAGTCGGAATCGTCGTAGAAGAGCGCCGGAACGGTGTCGTAGAGGCGGTCTACGTCGTAGTAGGCGACGCCCACGGGACGCTGGCCGAGGGCGCCGCAGCATGCGGCACAGAACAGAGCGGTGAAAATCGGGCGGCGCATTGTCATAACCGGATGTCAGAGGGGTTTTTCGGGCATGAAATCGCGGGGCGAACGGCCCAGAAACTTGGCGATCTCGTTGATATGGTGCGGACTGTACTTGATGTCGCATTTCGGGCTTTCGGCCTGTCCAATGAAACTTTTGGATACCCCGATTCCAAAGGCAAGCATTGACTGGGAGATGTTCTGTCGTTTCCTCTCCTTGCGAATGGCGTCAATTATATATTGGTCGATAGGATGTATCACAGGCATGTTTTTGATTCTGTAAAGCTAAAAAACATGCCATTATTGCCGATTGTGTATACATAATCGATGCTTAGTTATAACTAAGCGCCGTATTTCTCGTCTGCCCCTCCCTCGGCTCCCCTGAAAGAAAAGCCCTGCGGAAAACCGCAGGGCCCGGTCGGAGAGAGTTTTCTCCGGTGTTATCGGATGCCGTATTTGCGCAGGATTTTCCGGATGTGCGGCAGCCGTTCGCGGATCATACGGTCGTATCCCAGGTCGGAGCCGTGGTCGCAGTCGATGGTTCCTTCGCAGTCTTTGCCGTAGTACCACTCGCCGTCGAGGAAGTAGACGTTGTCGTATTGTTTCGCCAGCCGACGCATCATCCGGTCGGCGGTGTCGATCCGCTCGCGGTGGAACCGCGCGGCTTTGTTGTTGAAGTTGCCCGCCTCGTGCCAGTGGGTCTGCATGAAGATCAGCGGTTTGTCGGGGTGCGCCTCGACGAGCGCCGCGACGAACGCGTCGAGCCGCTCGCGGATCAACTCCGGGGAGGGGTTCGAAAAGGCGTCAAAGAGAAAGGCGTCGGCGTCGGTTTCGGCGAGCAGCCGTGCGAATTCGGGCTGGAGCTTGCTGTTGCCGCTGTACCCCAGATTGACGAACTCGATGCCTGTCATGCGGCTCATGCGCGCCGGATAGGCCATGCCCGGACGGCTGGCCGAGGCTCCGTGGGTGATGCTCGACCCGAAGACGATGACGCGGTGCTTGTAGGGCGATGCGAGCGGCGTGACGGTGGCGTCGTCGTCCACGCCGATTTCCAGCGTCAGCAGTTCGCTCCACGTCGGCAGGTAGAGCATGCACTCCCGGGGCTGCCGGTCCATGTGCTCGACGATGGTGCCGGAGTGCCGGTCTTCCAGTCCGGGGCGCGCTGCGCCGGCCATCGTCCAGATTCCGTCCCGGCGGATGTAGAGGTCCATGCCGCGCTGCATGACCGGGGTCATGTTCCAGCCGTAGCTGCGCGGGGCCGTGGTCCAGCGGGCCTCGATGGAGCGGCTGTCGGTGGTGAAGAGCACGGCCACGCCGGCCGGATAGCCGCAGTAGCGGCGGATGGTGGCGTTGTCGAAATGGTAACGGGCCGTATCGACCCGGTAATAGGGATTTCCCTCCATCGGGCAGGTGCGGCCGATGAGGGTCAGCGTCGAAGCATCGACGTACTTGCGGGCTGTGGCGGTGTGCAGGCAAAGCACTCCGGCGGCGATCAGTGCGAGGTGTTTTATCATGATGGGTTCAGTTAGGTTATTTCTCGATCACTCCCGAGCCGACCAGTTCGTCGCCGTCGTACCAGGCGGCGAACTGCCCCGGGGCGATGCCCCGCTGGGGTTCGTCGAAGAGGATATACATGCCGTTCGGGCGCATGTGGAGCGTGGCTCCCTGCAAGGGCTGGCGGTAGCGGATGCGCACGGAGAACCGGGCGTTCGTGCCGGGCGCCATTTTGCGCGAGGGGTTGACCCAATGCACCTCCTCCGGGACGATGTGCAGCGCCGGACGCCACAATCCCGGGTGTGCGTCGCCCTCGCCGACGTAGATCGCGTTCTGCGCCACGTCCGTCCCGATGATGAACAGCGACTCCTTGCGTCCCCCGATGCCGAGGCCCTTGCGCTGACCGACGGTGTAGAAATGGGCGCCGTTGTGTTCGCCGATCTTCTTGCCGTCGCGCACGGTGTAGTGCCACGGTTCGGCCTGCGCGGCCAACTGGTCGTCCGAGGGCTCCGAACCGTCGGCAGGGGCGGCCTCGCGGCGGAATTTGGGCCATGCGGGGAGTATCTCGTGCACATTGCCCCTTTTGCGGGCGAGTTTCTGTTGCAGGAAGGTCGGCAGGTCCACCTTGCCGACGAAACAGATGCCCTGCGAATCCTTGCGTTTGGCTGTGGCGAGCTGCTGCTCGGCGGCTATGCGCCGCACCTCGGGCTTCAGCAGGTCCCCGACCGGAAACAGCGCATAGCGCAGCTGCTCCTGCGAGAGCTGGCAGAGAAAATAGCTCTGGTCCTTGTTAGGGTCGCTGCCGGCCAATAGTTTATAGACCGTGCGGCCGTCGGGCAGCACTTTTTCCGCCTTGCGGCAGTAGTGGCCCGTGGCGACGTAGTCGGCCCCGAGTTTGAGCGCTTCGCGCAGGAAGACATCGAATTTGATCTCCCGGTTGCACAGCACGTCGGGATTGGGCGTGCGCCCCCGTTCGTATTCGGCGAACATGTACTCGACGACCCGTGCGCGGTATTCGTCCGAAAGATCGACCACATGCAGGGCGATGTCCAGCTTCTTGGCCACCAGTTCGGCGAAAACCCGGTCGTCGTGCCACGGACAGTCGCCTTCGAGCGTGCCTGTGGTGTCGTGCCAGTTGATCATGAAGAGCCCGATGACCTCGTGTCCCTGCTGTTTCAGCAGCCAGGCCGCCACCGACGAATCGACGCCGCCCGAAAGTCCGATCACTACCCGTGCCATTCTATTCCAGTGTCAGAAGTCCTTCGGGCAGCACGAGGTGCATCGTGCGGGCCTCGAAGTCGATGTGTGCGATGAACTCCTCGGCGGCGGGGACCAGCACCTGCCGTCCGCCGATCTCCAGTTCGAACAGCGGATTGACATCGCTGTCGTAATAGTCCGAGACGGTTCCTTTGAATTTTTCCGGCGTTCCGGTCTCCTTGGCCTCGACGGCAAAGCCGATCAGGTCTTCGAGATAGAACTCGTCGTCCTCGCCCTCCTCTTCCGGTTCGATGCGGAATTCGAGTCCCAGCAGCTCCTGGGCCCGGCGTTCGGTGTCGAAATCGGCGAACGTGGCGGTGGCTCCCGACTGGCCGCGGCGTTCGAAATGCTCGCACCAGAGCGGCACCTCCAATGCGTCGATGGTGACCATCAGCGGGGTGTCGGTCGTGAAATCGTCGGGGAAAGCGGGGTAGAGCGAGAGCATCACTCCGCCCTCGGTGCCGAAAAGTTTGTTGATTCTGCCTGCGGGAACAGTCATAGGATTGAGAATTACGGTGTAAAAATACAAAAAAACGATAAACCGCCCAAGGGACGGTTTATCGTTTTTTTATCGGAGCGGGAAACATCTGCGGCCCCCGCCCTCCTGCGGCGCCTTATTCTGCGGCGGGAGCTTCCGGAGCGGCCTCCTCGGCGGCAGCTTCGGTCTCGGCAGCGGCTTCAGCAGCAGCCTCGCGGGCAGCGGCCTCGGCGGCAGCCTTCTTCTCGGCGATTGCGGCGGCGCGCTCCTCCTTGATCTTGGCCTCGGCAGCCAGACGAGCTTTCTCGGCCGACTTGGCGTCGGTCGCCAGCTTGTTGGCCTTGGCTTCGATCTTACCGGCTTTGGCTTCCAGCCACTTGTTGAAGCGTGCTTCGGCCTCGGCCTCGGAGAACGCACCCTTGGCGACACCGCCCAGGAGGTGTTTCTTGTACATTACGCCCTTGTAGGAGAGAATAGCCCGACAAGTATCCGTAGGTTGTGCGCCTTTCTGTAACCAATCCAGGGCTTTCCCGAAGTCCAGGTCGATCGTAGCAGGATTCGTGTTGGGGTTGTAGATGCCCAACTTTTCGATGAATTTACCATCACGTGGCGCTCTGCTATCTGCGGCAACGATGTGATAGAAGGCATAGCCCTTCTTACCGTGACGTGCCAGACGAATTTTAACAGCCATTTGCTATAAAATTTTGTTATAAGTTATTAAAAACGCTCACCCATTCGGGCTTTTAAGCCTGCAAATGTAGGGAAAATATTCCGCCCGGCAAAATAAATGCTGCAAAAATGCGCATTTTGCGCCTGCAAATCTGCGGTCGGGATGTCGGATGCCGCGGAAAAATGAAAAACTTTTCCTATCTTTGCATCCGCAATTCGCATGGATATGCGTCGTGTGCGTTGGTTCCGTAGCTCAGTTGGATAGAGCAACAGCCTTCTAAGCTGTGGGTCGAGCGTTCGAACCGCTCCGGAATCACATCCGGAAAACTTTCGGCCGGGGCCGGAAGTTTTCTTTTTGCCGTCGTTTTCGATTGTCGATAAATTATCGTACTTTTTGGGTGTCGAAAACAACTGACTATGGGACGGGCGAAAGAAAACTTCAACGATGTGAATTTCAAGGATGAATCGGGCGATTTCGTGCCATTCGGAACCCGATTCGACGTGCTGCGCAATATCTTCTGGAATATTATGGACGGACATGCGCTGGTCCGGGAATCCGTGCATTGCCGCTACTCGATCGAGGCCCGGGGAAAGCGGTGTTATCTGGTCGAGGAATATAAGACCGGAGGAATTTCCGGACGCTACGAAATCCTGAACTGCACCTATGGAGAGCTGAAATGCAGAATAAACCGCAAACTGCCGGAGTGATCTGCCGTCATTCCCTCTCTTTGGCCGACGGACTGAGAAAACCGCACGGTGCGATGATTTCGTCCATGCGCTGAATCATGCGTGCCACGGCGTCGATGAACTGCGCGGCGTTCTCATAGACGGTTACGATGAGCCGTCCGTTTTCCTCGATGCTTTTGTAGCTGATTTGCCGGTACCAGGCGAGTTTCTCGGCCATGCCGTCCGCATACGACGGATTGTCCGTCATGCCGAAGTGTTCCCAGTAGAAGACCGTGTTCGTCCGTTTGTTCCGGATCGTGAAATCGGGGTATCGGGTTTGCCCCCGGGCGGTCAGCGGACGTTCGTAATAGACATCGAAATGCCGGACGGCCAGCAGCCGGTTCATAATGTACAGTTCGGCCTTCGAACGTACCGTCACGCCGTTCGACGCTTTGAACGATTTGGTCTGCGGCAGGAACCCGGGGGCGGCGTCGGGATGCGAGGTCGCTTCGTTCCGGTCGTTTTCGGTCGTCTTTTCGGGAACGCTCTTCTCTGCGGGAAAGAATCTCCACTGATACCTCGAATGGCAGGAGGTGTCAACCTCGTAATTTTTGATGAACTGCCGCATCAGGCCGCAGTCGTGCATTTTCCGCAGGAAACGGCTGAATTCTGTCGAATCGGGGATCGACTGCCGGAATTCAGGCTTGTTCTTTACGTAATCGTAAATGTCCGAAGCCCTCGCAGGTTCTTTCTCCTGCCGGAACTCGAAATACTCCGCGATGCGGCGTTTCAGTTTCAGAAGCAAACCGGTTTCGGGTGGTAGCGGTTCCATATATATTCGTTCGGGATTTGTTTGCGCGGCAGGGTCCGCCGCTTTCCGGCGTTCGTGCGGGCTGGGACGATATGGATAAAAAAAGCAGACCGGACGAATCTCCGGCCTGTTTTTTCGGGAAAGAGGGCCGCCGAAGCCGCTATTTGAGGTATTTGTCGAGATACATTTTCAGTTCGCGCGGCATGACGGGCTTGGTGATGAATCCGTTGCATCCGGCCTCCTCGGCGGTGCGCCGGTCGGTGTCGAAGGCATAGGCCGTCTGCATGATGACGGGCAGTTCGGTCGTGCGGAGGCGGATCTCTTTCAGCGCTTCGATCCCGTCCATCACCGGCATCTTGATGTCCATCAGCACGGCGTCGGGATGCTCTGCGAAAGCGTACTCCACGGCTTCCTTGCCGTTTTTGGCCCACAGCAGATCGTACTCTTTTTTGAGGATTATTTCCAGCAGCTTGTAGTTGCTCTCGACATCTTCCGCAATCAGGATCAGCGGTTTACGTTCTGATGTATTGTTGTCGCTCATTTCGCTTAGTGTTACGATTATCGCAAATATAGCAATTTTTTCACAATCCCTTGCGCGTTACCGGTAAAATGTGCCCTTGAAGTGTGCCGTATTGCCGCATCCGTCCCTCACCGAGAGCTGCACGTCGTGCCTGCGCCGCTGCGGCGGGGCGTCGAAAAAGTGGACGAGCGTGCCCTTCACGGGGAACCGGTCGCAGGGGACCCATTCGCCGTCGATGCGCAGCGTCCACGAGGCGATGCCCGAGAAATTGTCGGCGGCGCGGAAACGCAGGCTTTCGGATTTCGAGAGGTCGGCGCCCTCGGCGAAGAGGGGCCGGACCGCGGGTGCGAGCGTGTCGGCCACCGCGACCAGGTCGCCCGTGGCGTAGGTCGAGGCCGTCACGGCGCCGTTCGCATAGGAGCCTCCGACCCACGCCAGCCGGCCTTTGCGGTTGCGCACGGCCAGCGCGGTCCGGAATTGCAGCCGCCGCGGTACGCGGGTGCGGACGGTGACGGCTGCGGGATGCCGCAGCGGTGTGTCGGGGCTGAGGAACCGGTAGGCGGGCGAGAGCACCACGACGCCCGAATCGGCCTGCGGGGTCTCGCGGCGTTCGGGTTTCACGAATATAGGTTCGTAGAGCGCCCCTTCGGGGATGCTGGTCCGGGCTTCGCGTCCGACCTGCACGAGCGAGGTCCGGTCGGGGTAGAGGGCGACGGCCGCCGTGTCGGCTTCGGCCCGGAAACTCTCCGAGCGTCCGCGGACCGTGAATTCCAGCGCCGAGCGGTTGCCGCAGTCGTCTTCGGCCTCGATACGGATGCGGCGCAGCTGCCCCTCGGCCGTGCGCACCACGCCGCGCTCCTCCATCACCGGGTAGAAACAGCCGGGCGAACCGGCCAGCCGGGCCAGGCGGATCACTTCGTTGCGCGATGCGGGTTGGAGCGAATAGCAGCTCACGGCGTCGCAGCAGCGCGACAGGTCGTGGGTGAAGCCGTCCATGCGGTATTCGAAATAGGGGACGCCGTCAACCGAGGCCGTGACACGCCAGATGCCGAACGTGTTGTGCACGCCGTTGCGGCGGTCGGTGACCTCGGCCACGAAATAACCCTTGCGTCCCGCGCCGACGGGCTCTTCGCGCGTCAGGCGGTAGCGGCCTTCGGCTTCGCGGACCACGGCGTAGCTCTCCATACGGCTGCGCACCGGAACGCCTTGCAGGGTGTCCACCTCGACGTAGTGCAGACGCATGATGCGGGGCGGCAGGTCGTCTTCGGGGCGGATGACCCCCTCGCGGACGACGTTGTAGAGCCGCTGCGTCGGGGTGTCGCGGATCTCGAAGTGGAGGTGCGGGCCCATCGACGAGCCGCTGTCGCCCGAGAATCCGATCACGTCGCCCTGCTTCACGGGCCACGTCCCGGGACCGAAGAAGAGGTTGACGCCGTTCGCCCGGCGGGCCGTGCGCTCCTGCCGGACGTGCTCCTCGATGTCGTCGCGGAAGCGCTGCAAGTGGCCGTAAACGGCTGTCGTGCCGTTGCGCAGCGTGAGGTAGACGGCTCTGCCGTAGCCGCCCGCCGCGAGGCTCACGCGCGAGACGTAGCCGTCGGCGACGGCCACCAGAGGTTTGCCCTCCGCGCCGTCGGTCTTGATGTCGATGCCCGCGTGGAAATGCCCTGGGCGCATCTCGCCGAAATTGGCCGAGTAGAGCCGTGCCACGTCGCGTATGGGATAAATGTAATCGCCGGGATCGAGCCGCTGGGCCTGCGCCCCGGCACCGATCGCGCTGAACAGCAGGACGGTCAAAAATCTTCGCATGTATCTGTCTCCCTCACCATTGCCGAGGCGGCTTCGAGCACCGCCTCGTATTCGTATCCGAGCGAAAGCCCGTAGCGTATCAGTTTCGTTTTCAGTTCGTAGGGCGTGGCGGCCCGCACCGTCCGCGCCTTGCGGGCGAGCATCTGCGCCAGGCGTTCGCCCATGTCCGCGCCTTCGGCCTGCGCCAGCGCCGCGTCGATCAGCTCCCGGCGGATGCCCTTGCGTTGCAGCGCCGTGCGGATCTTGTATGCGCCCCAGCCGCTCAGCCGCAGCTTTTCGCGCACGAAGGCTTCGGCATAGCGGCCGTCGTCGATGAAACGGTCGCGGACGAGTTTTCCGAGCACCTGCTCGGCGTCCCGTTCGGCCAGCCCCCAGCCGCGCATCAGCCGCCGGGCGTCGCTCTCCGACTTCTCGGCCCGGGCGCAGAGCCGCATCAGCGCGGCGAGCGCTTGTTCGGGGGTCTTGTCGCGTCGTTTTTTCACTTCAGCCGGCAGCATATCATGCGGGGTTTGTCGAAAAGGTCCCTATGGACCGCGATGTCGGTATATCTTTCGCCCTCCAGCATGCGGACGATTTCGTCCGCGGCGTGTTCGTAAATCTCGAACCAGAGCCGTCCGCCGGGTACGAGCATCCGCCGCCCTGCCTGCGCGATGGCCCGGTAGAAGCGGATGCGGTCATCGTCCGGGACGAACAGCGCCACGGCGGGTTCGTGGTCGCGGACGTTGGGGTGCATCTCCGCGCGGTCGCTTTCGGGCACATAGGGCGGGTTCGACACGATCGCGTCGAAACGCTCCGGGAATGCCTCCGCCAGTCCGCCGAGCGCGTCGGCCTTGCGGAGCGTGACCCGGGCGTCGAGCGTCCGGAAATTCTCCGCGGCGACGGCCAGCGCGTCGTCCGAAATATCGGCCGCGAAAATCTCCGCGTCGGGAAGCCCCAGCGCCAGCGATGCCGCGATACAGCCGCTTCCGGTCCCCACGTCGAGAATCCTCCGGGACCCGCGCTCGCCGCGCAGCACCCGGTCCACCAGCTCCTCGGTTTCGGGGCGCGGAATCAGCACCCCCGCGCGCACGGCGAAGCGGCGCCCGTAAAATTCGGTGTGTCCGACGACGTATTGCAGCGGCTCTCCGGCCGCAAGACGCTCCGCGACCTCCTCCGACCGCTCCGCGGCGAACTCCGCCCCGGGATCGGTCAGCAGCGCCGACAGCGGGATTCCCGCGAGCTCTGCGACGGTGTTGCGGGCTATTGCGCGGGCTTCGCGCTCCCCGTAGAGGGGCACGAGGCGTGCGGTCAGTCGGTTGACGGCATCGCGGCGGGTCATCGGCGGATGAAGTTGGCCAGGGCGATGGCCACGGCGGCCTCGACGACCACCGCACCGCGCAGGGCGACGCAGGTGTCGTGGCGGCCGCGGATTTCCAGCGGCTCCACCCGGCCGGTGGCCTCGTTGTAGGTCATCTGTTCGCGGCTGATGCTCGGCGTGGGCTTCAGCGCCGCGCGGACCACGATCTCGTTGCCGTTGGTGATGCCGCCGTTGATGCCGCCGGCACGGTTCGTCGCGGTCGTGCCTTCGCCGTCCGTGAAGCAGTCGTTGTTCTCGGAGCCGCGCAGACGCGAGCCCGCGAATCCGCTGCCGAACTCCACCCCCTTGACCGCCGGAACGGCGAACAGCAGGTGGGCGATCATGCTCTCCGCCGAGTCGAAGAACGGCTCTCCCAGCCCCAGCGGAACGCCCTGCACGCGGCATTCGACGACTCCGCCCACTGAATCGCGGTCGGCGGCCGCTGCGCGCAGCACCTCGTCGAATCCCGCCGGGTCGGTGCATCCGCCGATCTCGGTGAGCCGTGTGGCGAAGCGCACCCCGGCGGGCAGTATCTTTTTGGCGACGACCCCCGCGGCGACCAGCCCCAGCGTCAGGCGGGCCGAGAAGTGGCCTCCGCCGCGCGGGTCGTTGAACCCGCCGAACTTGTGACGGGCCACCAGGTCGGCGTGCGAGGGGCGGTAGTGGAGCACGACGTTGGAGTAGTCCTGCGACCGGGTGTTGGTGTTGGCGAACTCGACGGTCAGCGGGGCTCCCGTCGTGCGGCCGTCGTAGATGCCCGAGACGATTTGCGGCAGGTCCGGTTCGCGGCGCGGCGTGGTCCCGGGGGCTCCGCTGCGGCGGCGTGCGAGGTCTTCGGCGAAATCGGCCTCCGAGAGGGGTATTCCGGCCGGAACGCCGTCCATCGAGACGCCGATCTGCGCTCCGTGCGACTCACCCCAGAGGGTGAGCCGGAAATTGTGTCCGAATTGGTTCATGGGCAAACGGGTTTAATACCGGATGTGTTCGAGGTCCTCGAAGAATCCGGGATAGCTTTTGGCGACGCTTTCGGCCCCCTCGATCGTGATCTCGCCGTCGGCGCGCAGCGCTGCGACGGCCAGCGACATGGCCATGCGGTGGTCGCCGTGGCTCCGGGTGTGCGCTCCGTGCGCCTGTCCGCCGCGTATGCGCATCAGGTCCTCTTCCGAGGTATCGACCTCGATGCCCAGCTTGGCGTATTCGTCGCGGATGGCCTCGGCGCGGTTGCACTCCTTGTATTCGAGGCGCGAGGTGCCGCGGATCTCGCTCACGCCGTCGGCCGCTGCGGCGAGCGCGGCGAGCGCCGGAAAGAGGTCGGGGCAGTTGGTGGCGTCGAACTCGAAGGCGCGGAGCGGACGGTGCTGCACCGTCACCGACTCCGGCTCGTTGATGACCGCCGCCCCGGCGCGCACCAGCGCCGTGCAGATGGCCGTGTCGGCCTGCTTGGAAAGCATCGAGACGTTGCGCACGGTGACCTCTCCCGCCGTGGCGCCCGCCACCAGCAGCATGGCCGCGGCGCTCCAGTCGCCCTCGATGCTGAAATAGGTCGAACGGTAGTGCTGGCGTCCCGGGATGTAGAACTCCTCGTAGTCGCGCTGGCTGATCTCCACGCCGAAGCGGGCCGCCGTGTCGAGCGTCATATCTAAATAAGGTGTCGATACTGCGCCGTGTACGTGCAGCGTCGTGTCTTGTCCGGCTTTGGGCAGGGCCAGCAGCAGCCCCGTGATGAACTGCGACGAGACCGATCCGTCAACCTCGACCTCCCCGCCGCGGATCGGGCCGCGGACCTCGACCGGCAGGTAGCCGTCGTTGTCGCGGACCGTCACGCCCAGCCGGCGCAGCGGTTCGAGCATCATTCCCATCGGGCGGCGCAGCAGCGAATCGCGCCCCTCGATGACGATGGGCGTGGAGCAGAGCGATGCCAGAGGGGTGAAGAGGCGTGTCGCAAGCCCCGATTCGCCGACATCGAGCCGGCTGACCCTGGGGTCGAGCCCCCCTTGGATGGAGAGCGTCGTGGGGTCCGCCTGACGGACCCGGGCGCCCAGCGCCTCGATGCAGCGCAGGGCCGAGCGGGTGTCGTCGCAGAATTCGAGGTTGCGCAGCACCGAAACCTCCTCCGAAAGCAGCGCCGCCGCGAGGGCGCGCTGGGCATAACTTTTCGAACAGGGCGGCGTCAGTGTGCCTTTGACGCGGCCCGGGCCAGCCGTTTTGTCCATAATTACTCCTTCGTCTCCTGTCCTTTGCGGTTTTTCATCTCCTGGGTGAGCTGGTGGCTCTTCTTGAGCTCGAAATGCTGCCCGAGGTAGACCTTGCGGACCATCGGGTCGGCGGCCAGCTCCTCGGCCGTACCGGTTTTCAGAATCTTGCCCTCGTAGAGCAGGTAGGTGCGGTCGGTGATGGCCAGCGTTTCATCGACGTTGTGGTCGGTGATGATCACGCCGATGTTCTTGTGTTTGAGCGTCGCCACGATCGACTGGATGTCCTCCACGGCGATCGGGTCCACGCCGGCGAACGGTTCGTCCAAAAGGATGAAGGCCGGGTTGATGGCCACCGCGCGCGCGATCTCCGTGCGCCGCCGCTCGCCGCCCGAGAGCTGGATGCCGAGGCTCTTGCGCACCTTTTGCAGGCGGAACTCCTCGATCAGCGCCTCGACCCGTTCGGCCTGGTACTCCTTCGAATAGGAGGTCATCTCCAGCACCGCGCGGATGTTGTCCTCGACCGAGAGGCGGCGGAACACCGACGCCTCCTGGGCCAGATAGCCCACGCCTAACTGGGCGCGGCGGTAGACCGGGAAATCGGTCAGCTCGGTGGCCTCTCCTTCGTCGCTTTCGAGGAAGATGCGTCCTTCGTTGGGCTTGATGAGTCCGACGATCATGTAGAACGTAGTGGTCTTGCCGGCTCCGTTGGGGCCCAGCAGTCCGACGATCTCGCCCTGGTTGACATCGATTGACACGTGGTCCACGACCGTGCGGGCCTTGTATTTTTTTACGAGTTCACTGGTGTAAAGACGCATTGCGTATCGGCGATAAAATTTTTTACAAAGTTATGCTTTTTTCCGAAAAGTTTTTTATCTTTACATTGAATTTTCCGATTTATAAAAGATTAAAGCAGACAAACGGCGAAATGAAACAATTCGATTCATCCCTGTTGCATGACAAGCTGAAAGAGTATTTCGGCTTTTCGTCGTTCAAGGGGAACCAGGAAGCGGTGATCCGCAACGTGCTGGAAGGCAAGGATACCTTCGTGCTGATGCCCACGGGCGGCGGCAAGTCGTTGTGCTACCAGTTGCCGGCGCTTCTGATGGACGGGGTCGCCATCGTCATCTCGCCGCTGATCGCCCTGATGAAGAACCAGGTCGATGCGATGAGGACCTTTTCGGCCGAGTCGGGGATCGCGCATTTCCTCAATTCGTCGCTCAACAAGACCGCCGTGGCGCAGGTCCGCGCCGACGTGCTCGCCGGGAAGACCAAACTGCTCTATTTCGCCCCCGAGTCGCTCACCAAGGAGGACAACGTGGCGTTCCTGCATAAAATAAAGGTGTCGTTCTACGCCATCGACGAGGCGCACTGCATCTCGGAGTGGGGCCACGATTTCCGCCCCGAGTACCGCCGCATCCGACCGATCATCAACGAGATCGGCACGGCGCCGCTGATCGCTCTCACGGCCACGGCCACGCCCAAGGTGCAGATGGACATCCAGAAGAACCTCGGGATGTCCGACGCTTCGGTCTTCAAGTCGTCGTTCAACCGTCCGAACCTCTACTACGAGATCCGTCCCAAGCGCAACGTCGATCACGACATCATCCGCTTCATCAAGCAGAACGAGGGCAAGAGCGGCATCATCTACTGCCTGAGCCGCAAGAAGGTCGAGGAGCTCACCGAACTGCTGGTGGCCAACGGCATCCGCGCGCGGGCCTACCACGCCGGGATGGACGCCGCGACGCGCGCCGCCAATCAGGACGATTTCCTGATGGAGCGCGTCGAGGTGATCGTCGCCACGATCGCCTTCGGCATGGGCATCGACAAGCCCGACGTGCGCTACGTCATCCATTACGACATCCCCAAGTCGCTGGAGGGGTATTATCAGGAGACGGGCCGCGCCGGCCGTGACGGCGGCGAGGGTCATTGTCTGACCTTTTACAGCTACAAGGATATTCAGAAACTCGAAAAGTTCATGCAGGGCAAGCCCATCGCCGAGCAGGAGATCGGCAAACTGCTGCTGCTGGAGACGGTCTCCTATGCCGAGAGTTCGATGTGCCGCCGCAAGACGCTGCTGCACTATTTCGGCGAGGACTACACCGAGGACAATTGCGGCAACTGCGACAACTGCCGCGACCCGAAGCCGAAGATCGACGCCCGTGCGGCGCTCAAAATGGCCCTCGAAGCCCTGCGCGACATCGGCGACAAGTTCAAGGCCGATTATCTCGTCAACGTGCTGGTGGGCAAGACCACGGCGCTGATCAAGAGCTACGGCCACAACAAGTCGAAATGGTTCGGGGCCGGCGCCGACCACGACGCCCGCTTCTGGGGCGCGGTGCTGCGGCAGGCGCTGATTCTGGGGCTCGTGGACAAGAACATCGAGAATTACGGCCTCATTTCGATCAACAAGAAAGGCGAGGGGTATATCGCCCTGCCGTTCCCGGTGACCGTGACCCTCGACCACGATTACGACGAGGAGGAGAAGGAGGCCGAGTCCGTAACCCCGATGGGCAAGGGCGGAGCCGCCGACGAGGAGCTGTTCTCGATGCTCAAGGACCTGCGGAAGAAGGTGGCCAAGCAGCACGGGCTGCCGCCGTTCGTCATCTTCCAGGACCCGTCGCTGGAAGACATGGCCGTGCAGTACCCGATCACCATCGAGGAGATGCAGAACATCACGGGCGTGGGCGTGGGCAAGGCCCGCAAGTTCGGCGAGGAGTTCGTCAAACTCATCAAAGCCTACGTCGAGGAGAAGGAGATCATCCGTCCGCAGGACATGGTCGTCAAGGGCGTGGCCAGCAAGTCGGGCAACAAGATCTTCATCATCCAGTCGATCGACCGCAAGATGGATTTCGAGGACATCGCACGGGCCAAGGACCTCGATTTCGACGAACTGCTCACCGAGATCGAAGGTATCGTCAATTCGGGTACGAAACTCGACATCTCCTATTACCTGAAGGGGTTCATGGACGAGGACAAGATCGAGGATATTTACCTCTATTTCAAGGAGGACGCCGAGAGCGATTCGCTCGACGCGGCCATCGAGGAGCTGGGGGCGGACTATACCGAGGAGGAGATTCGCCTCGTGCGCATCAAGTTCATGTGCGAACAGGGAAACTGATCGGACAGCATACAACCTATATTTAGACGCCTATGAACAAGAAAACTTTTACTTTAGCCGTGATTTTTCTGATTTGCGCGCTGGGGTGGCTCGGAGCCAATGTCTATTGGCGCGTGACGCGCTCCAACTGCGTGAATGTGTTCGATCTGGTCGTGGGCGTGCTGTTCGTCGCGGCCGGAATCGGAATGGTTTACAACGAAATGAAAAAGAAAAGGTGCCGCCATCTCGACGAGGTGAACCGGCATCAGATTCCGTAGCCGGATGCGTGCGATAGACCGTTTTCAGGCGATTATGGCCGCTGTTTTCTTCGTCGCTGCGGTCACCGCGTCGTGGCGTGTGGCCGTCGCCGGCGGCCGGGACATCTGGTATGTTCCGCTGCTGTTGGCCGTCGCCTCGGCCCTGATGACCCTCGGAGCGCTCCGGCACCGGAAAAACAGACATGCTCAAAACGAGGATTGATATGAAGAACAATCTTATGCAGCTCGTGCGCCTGGTGGCGATGGTGCTGGCTGTCGCGGGCATCATCTATGCCCTCGAATTCATGGAGCGCGGCATTGCCGTGTGGTTTTGGATCACGCTGTTGGGCGTGGGATTCGTGGGATTGCTCTATACGTTCCGCCTGACGCAGCGGCGTGCGGCCCGTGCCCGGCGCGAGCAGGAGCGCCTCGAAAAGAAGCGCAGCCGCCGCAGGAGACGCTGAGGCACTCCGCAGGACGGATTTTCGGGGGCGTATGGCGATGACGGCGGCGACGGTTCGTGCTTCCGGTGCCGCAATGACGCCTTTGACTGTCGGAAAGTTTTGCCGGACTCTGTGCGATTCGGTTTTGTCCCGTCCGGTTTTTTGCTACCTTTGTATCCTGTTTGAAAGGAATTATGACAGAAGTAAGGGCTAAAAAGGCGCTGGGACAGCATTTTCTCACCGACCTGAACATTGCGCGCAAGATCTGCGACTCGCTTTCGGGCGGCACCTCCTCTGCGCCGTGCCCGGTGCTGGAAGTGGGGTGCGGCATGGGCGTGCTGACGCAGTTTCTGCTGCGCCGCGGCGATATAGTGACGTGGGGAGCCGAGATCGACTCGGAGAGCGTCGCCTACCTCCACGCACACTACCCGGAGTTCTCGCCGCGGCTGATCGAGGGCGATTTCCTGCGGATGGACCTCCGCGAACGCTTTCCCGAAGGGCTGCGGATCATCGGCAATTTCCCTTACAACATCTCGTCCCAGATTTTTTTCAAGGTGCTGGAAAACCGCGACCTCGTGCCCGAATGCGTCGGCATGATTCAGAAAGAGGTCGCCGTGCGGCTGGCCGAGCCTCCCGGATCGAAGGAGTACGGCATCCTCTCGGTGCTCTTGCAGGCGTGGTACGACATCGAATATCTCTTCACCGTCAACGAGACGGTTTTCAATCCGCCCCCGAAGGTCAAGAGCGCCGTCATCCGCCTGCGCCGCAACGCCACGGAGCGCCTGGGGTGCGACGAGCCGCTGTTCGTCAAGGTGGTGAAAGCCTCCTTCGGCCAGCGGCGCAAGATGATCCGCAACTCGCTGAAATCCGTGTTCGGCGACTTCGGCGGTGCCGAACATCCCTTCTTCACCCGGCGCGCCGAGCAGCTCTCGGTGGCCGATTTCGTGGAACTTACGAATTGGGTTGCCGCGCACCGGCAATAACCGTCACCAAATCCTCTTTCGCCAGATATTTCCGGGCCAGCCGTTGTACGTCGGCGGGCGTCATTTGCCGGATGCGGCGGATGTTTTCGCCGATCACCGTGTTGTCCGTGCCGCAGAGGATGTTCTCGATCGTCACGTCGGCGATGCCGAACGGTCCGTCGAGAATGCGCATCATCTCGCCCGTCATCATGTTCTTCACCAACGCCAGCTCCTCTTCGGGCATCGGCTCCGTGCGGAGGCGTTCGATCTCCTTGCAGATCTCCTGCAAAGCCTCCTGCGTGACGCCGGTTCCGACCTGCGCCGCCACGGCGAAATAGCCCTCGCGCTCGAAATTGACCATCGCGGACACCACGCCGTAGGTGTATCCGTGCTCTTCGCGCAGGTTCTGCATCAGCCGCGACCCGAAGTATCCGCCCAGTGCCGTCGCCACGACCTGCATGCCCACGAAATCGGGATGCTGGCGCGGGAACAGCAGGCGTCCCAGCCGCAGCGACGACTGCACCGCTCCGGGATGCTCGACGAACGCCGTGTGCGTGGTCTCGGGCGCCGGGAACCGGATCGCCGTTTCGGCCTCCCCGTGGGGGAGCTGCGCCGCGAGGGCCCCGACGGCCTGCAATTCGTGCTCCCCGATGCGGCCGCTGCATACGACGAAACAGTTTTCGGCGGTGTAGAACCTCCGGTGGAAATCGGCCACGGCTTCGCGCGTGAGGTTGTCGTATTCGCGTTCGTCCGACGAGATGCCGTAGGGGTGGTGCGCCCCGAACAGCGCCCGGGCGAAGGCTTCGCGGGCCTCGACATCGACTTTCGTGCGGTCGATCGCCAGCCGTTGTTTGCGTTTGGCGGCGTAGGTGCGCAGCTCCTCTTCGGGGAACACGGGGCGGAGCAGAATCTCTTCCGCCACGGCGAGCGTCCGGTCGAAGAATTTCGAGAGGGTGGCGAAATTGATATAGGCGTAGTCGCGGTCGATGTTGACATCGTACCACGAGCCGTAGTAGTCGAGTTGTTCGGCGATCTCGCGGGCCGTCATGTTGCGCGTGCCTTCGGCGAGCAGATTGGCCGCCGCCGATGCCGAGAAGGGCACCTGCTGGAGGGCCGATCCGGCCCGAAAGACGAACGAGATGCGCAGCACTTCGAACTCCTCCGAAGCGAGCGTGTAGAGGGCGACGCCGTTGGGCAGCAGCGTCTTTGCGGCTTCGGCGACCTCGACCTCCGAGGGGGTTATGCGGGGTTGTGTCATTTTTTCGTGTTGTAAATGAGTGTGGAACTGTTTTCGGGCCGGAACGTGCGGCTGCTGAACGAACGGATGTCGTCGTCGCCGACGGCGCGGTAGAGGCCGACCTCGCGGTTGATCAGGGCGAGGTCGCCCAGCATCTCGTAGAATCCGAGGTTCATCGCCTTGTTCATGACGTTCAGTTCGCCGAAGAGCGTGTTGGCTTCGAACTTGTTCTTGACCTTTTCGATCTCGCGGGCGGCCGCGGATGCGGTTTGCAGGGTTTCGATCTCCTCGCGGAACGCCGCTTCGGCCTCTCCGGGCGTCACGCCCGGAAGTAGCTGGCCCGTGAAGACGAACAGCCCCGGGTCCACGTCGCCCGTGACATAAGCGTTGACGCTCGACAGCAATCGGCGTTCCTTGACCAGATGCGTGTAGAGCCGCCCCGAGTCGCCTCCCGCCAGCAGGTCCGAAACCAGGTCGGCCGTGTAGAATCCGGCGTCCGTGCGCCCGCCCATGTGGTAGGCCACGGTGACGGTCGGCGCCGGCACGTCGCGTTCGACCTCCTCGCGGCGCGCTTCGGTCTGTGCAGGTTCCTGCGGGATCGGCGCGGCGTCGGCCGGGCGGTCGGCGAGGGGTGCGAACCACTTTTCGGCCAGTTCCAGCATCCGTTCCTCCTCGATGTCCGCCGAGATCGACAGCACGGCGTTCGACGGACGGTAGTGGGTGCGGTAAAAAGCCTCCACATCCTCCAGCGTGGCTTCGGCGATATGGTCCGTCGTGAGGCCGATAGCCGCCCAGCGGTAGGGATGGACTTTGTAGGCCAGCGCCCGCAGCAGCATCGTCTGGTCGCCGTAGGGCTGGTTGAGGTAGCGTTGGCGGAACTCTTCGATCACCACCTTCTTTTCGGCTTCGAGCTTCGCGGGGGTGATGTCGAGCCCCTCCATGCGGTCGCTTTCCAGCCAGAGGGCCGTTTCGAGGTTGTCCTTCGGGAGCGTGATGTAGAAATCGGTATAGTCGTTGTTCGTGAAGGCGTTGTTGTCGCCCGAGGCCATCTGCACCGGGAGGTCGAAGTTGGGGATTTCGCGCGTGCCGCGGAACATGAGGTGTTCGAACAGGTGGGCGAATCCCGTGCGCCGGGGATCTTCGTTGCGCGCTCCGACCTTGTAGAGGATGTTCACGGCGGCGAGTTTCGAGGCCCGGTCGCGGTTGACGACGACGGTGAGGCCGTTCGGCAGTATTTTTTTAGTGTATGGAATCATAATGTGCAAAGGTAATAAAAATACCGGACGGAGGACAGGCTCAAATTGCGTGCAGTTTTGCAAGACATACCAGCAATATGAAGTGTCGTTACGACACCAAAAGTACAAAAAAGCGGGAACGAGGGCAAAACCGGGTTGCGTGCGGTTCGTCAAAACGTCCCGACCGGTAAAAGTGCCGTTACGGCACCAAAGGTAATAAAAATACCGGACGGAGGACAGGTTCAAATTGCGTGCAGTTTTTCAAAAAGCAGCGGCGGGGAGCACAAGTGACGCCTCATTGTTTTCAGAAAAATGGATTCGGTGACTATGAAGAAGTTTGGGATGTAGAGAATCCATCGCTCCCGCCGCTGCATGTTTTTCATTCATGACCGGCAGAAACGAGAAGAGTGCTGCCGACAGTCTGGCTCCTGCGGCTCTGGTAAGCCTGTAAACCCTTCGCATCAGCACGCACCCTTAGGTACGATCATTGTGGGTTTACAAAAATTTACCAGATTTCAGGAGCCCCAATACAATCGTCTTTTATATCCGATTATTCAAGAACGGTTGCGGATAACGGAATATCGCGCGGACAAAGTTAACAATTTTTCCGGACATGAACGCTGCTGATCCGAAAGTCTTATTTTTAGGTCCGTATTTTGCGTCGGACTCCGGTTTCCGGTGTGCGCTCCGGGTTAACGCGCTATCGGATAGAACGTTCGTCAACTCAGTGATTTTCCGCGACTTTTCTGTTAGCTAAATAACAGATTGATTGTTATTTCAATAACATTCGAAAAGGTAAAAATTTACACTTTTTTGTGAAAAAATCGACATCGTTTTTCGGTCGAAATTCGTATCTTTGCATCGCTCGTTTGTCCGGGCTGTGTCTGAATCGTTAGGAAATGCACACAAATATCATCTAAAATTTCAACAAAAATGGCAGAAAAGAAATTTATCACCTGTGATGGTAACTACGCTGCGGCCCATGTGGCTTATATGTTCTCGGAAGTCGCAGCCATCTATCCCATCACGCCGTCATCGACGATGGCCGAACTCGTGGACGAGTGGGCTGCCCAGGGACGTAAAAATATTTTCGGCGAGACCGTCAAGGTCGTTGAAATGCAGTCGGAGGCCGGCGCTGCCGGCGCCGTGCACGGATCGCTGCAAAGCGGTGCCCTGACTTCGACTTTCACGGCCTCGCAGGGCCTGCTGCTGATGGTCCCCAACATGTATAAGATCTCGGGCGAGCTGCTCCCGGGCGTGTTCCACGTTTCGGCGCGTGCGCTGGCCGCACAGTCGCTGTCGATCTTCGGCGACCATCAGGACGTGATGGCCACGCGCCAGACCGGATTCGCCATGCTGGCCACCTCGTCGGTGCAGGAGGTCATGGACCTCGCCGGCGTCGCACACCTCGTGTCGCTGAAATCGCGCGTGCCGTTCCTGCACTTCTTCGACGGCTTCCGCACGTCGCACGAGATTCAGAAAATCGAGCTCATCGACGAAGCCGCGCTGACGGCCATGCTCGACCGCGACGCCCTGAAAGCGTTCCGCAACCGGGCCCTGAACCCCGAGCACCCCGTGACCCGCGGTACGGCCCAGAACCCCGACATCTACTTCCAGACGCGCGAGGCTTCGAACAAGTTCTACGACGCCGTGCCCGACATGGTGGCCGACACCATGAAGGAGATTTCGAAAATCACCGGCCGCGACTACAAGCCGTTCGTCTATTACGGTGCCGAGGATGCCGAGAACATCGTCGTTGCGATGGGTTCGGTGACTGAGACCCTCAAGGAGACGGTCGATTATCTGACAGCCAAAGGCGAGAAGGTGGGTGTCGTCACCGTACACCTCTACCGTCCGTTCTCGGTGAAATACCTGATGGCGGTGCTTCCCGAGAGCGTGAAGCGCATCTGCGTGCTCGACCGCACGAAGGAGCCGGGAGCCAACGGCGATCCCCTCTACCTGGATGTCGTCGAGGCGTTCGCAACCTGCCCGTGCGACAAGAAACCGCTCATCATCGGCGGCCGCTACGGACTTTCGTCGAAGGACACCACCCCGGCGCAGATGCTGGCCGTGTTCGAGAACCTGAAGATGAACGAGCCCAAGAATCAGTTCACGGTGGGTATCGTGGACGACGTGACGTTCCGTTCGCTGCCCGTCGGCGAGGAGATCTCGCTGGCGAAGCCCGGCACGTTCGAGGCGCTCTTCTTCGGTCTGGGCGCCGACGGTACGGTGGGTGCCAACAAGAACTCGATCAAGATCATCGGCGGCACGACCGACAAGTACTGCCAGGCTTATTTCTCCTATGACTCGAAGAAATCGGGCGGTTACACCTCGTCGCACCTGCGTTTCGGCGACCTGCCCATCACGTCGCCCTATCTGGTGACCACCCCCGACTTCGTGGCCTGCCACGTTCCCTCGTACGTTGACAAGTACGACGTGCTGAAGGGCCTGAAGGCCGGCGGTTCGTTCCTGCTGAACTCGGTGCACGACGCCGAGACCACCTGCGCGACGCTGCCCGACCACATGAAGGTCTTCCTCGCCAAGAACAAGATCAACTTCTATATCATCAACGCCACGAAGATCGCCGCCGAACTGGGTCTGGGTTCGCGTACGAACACCATCATGCAGTCGGCGTTCTTCAAGATCGCCAACGTCATCCCGTTCGACAAGGCTGTCGAGGAGATGAAGAAGGCCATCCTCAAATCCTACGGAAAGAAGGGCGAGGACATCGTCAACATGAACTATGCGGCCGTCGATGCCGGCGGCAACGCCGTCGTGAAGATCGACGTTCCCGCCGAGTGGGCTTCGATCGAGGACAAGGGCTTCGAACACGCTTCGAACGCCTCGTATCCGGAGTTCGTGCGCAAGATCGTCGAGCCGATCAACGGCCTGAAAGGCGACATGCTGCCCGTTTCGGCCTTCAACGGCCGTGAGGACGGCACGTGGGACAACGGCACGGCCGCCTACGAGAAGCGCGGCATCGCCGTCAACGTTCCCGAGTGGAAGATCGAGAACTGTATCCAGTGCAACCAGTGCGCCTATGTCTGCCCCCACGCCGTGATCCGTCCGTTCCTCGCCACCGAGGAGGAGGCCGCCGCTTCGGGCGTGGATTGGAAGCAGGGCCTGGGCGAAACCAAGGAGTACAAGTTCCGCATCCAGATCTCGCCGCTCGACTGTACGGGCTGCTCGAACTGCGTCGATGTCTGCCCCGCCAAGGAGAAGGCGCTCGTCATGCGTCCGCTGGAGGAGCAGATGCCTCAGCAGAAGAACTGGGACTACATCACCAAGCATATCGGTTACAAGCAGGTCGTGGACAAGACCAAGTCGGTCAAGAACCTGCAATTCGCACAGCCGCTGTTCGAGTTCTCGGGCGCCTGCGCCGGCTGCGGCGAAACCCCTTATATCAAGGCTATTTCGCAGCTCTTCGGTGACAAGATGATGGTCGCCAACGCCACGGGATGTACCTCGATCTATTCGGGTTCGGCTCCCTCGACGCCCTACTGCACCAACGCGGAGGGCCACGGTCCCGCATGGGCCAACTCGCTCTTCGAGGACAACGCCGAGTTCGGTTTGGGCATGCACGTCGGTGTGGAGAAACTCCGCGACCGCATCCAGCTGGCGATGGAGGATGCCATTGCCAACTGTGCGAAGTGCTCCGACGAGCTGAAAGGCGTGATGAAGGAGTGGATCGAGAACCGCGGTTCGTCGGCCAAGTCGGCCGAGGTTACGGCGCGTCTGATTCCTCTGATGGAGGCTTGCGGCTGCGACGCCTGCAAGAAGATTCTCGAACACAAGGAGTGGCTCGTGAAGAAGTCGCAGTGGATCATCGGCGGCGACGGCTGGGGCTACGACATCGGTTACGGCGGTGTGGATCACGTGCTGGCTTCGGGTCAGGATGTGAATATCCTCGTCGTGGACACCGAGGTTTACTCCAACACCGGCGGCCAGTCGTCGAAATCGACCCCCGTGGGCGCCGTCGCCAAGTTCGCATCGAGCGGCAAGCGCATCCGCAAGAAGGACCTCGGCGCAATGGCCATGACCTACGGTTATGTCTATGTGGCCCAGGTTTCGATCGGCGCTTCGCAGCAGCAGCTGTTCAACGTGCTGAAAGAGGCCGAGGCTTATCCCGGACCGTCGCTCGTGATCGCCTACGCTCCGTGTATCAACCACGGCATCAAGGGCGGCATGACCCGCACGCAGACCGTCGGCAAGGAGGCTGTGGCCTGCGGTTACTGGCACCTGTGGCACTACAACCCGATGCTCGAAGAGCAGGGCAAGAATCCGTTCGTGCTGGATTCGAAGGAGCCCGACTGGTCGAAGTTCCGCGAATTCCTGATGAAGGAGGTTCGTTATACGTCGCTCCAGAAGGCATTCCCCGCCGAGGCCGACGAGTTGTTCGCCGCTGCCGAGGAGAACGCCAAGTGGCGCTACAACGGTTATGTGCGTCTTTCGAAGATGGAGTTCTGAGACCTCCGTTGAGTGATAAGTGCGAAAGCCGCGGCAGCAATGCCGCGGCTTTTTTTCGGCTCCGCAGCCGGTTTTCGGATTCCGGCGAAAAGGTTCGTGATGAAAACACTCCGGTTCGTGATGTCTTTCCCCCCCCCGATTGAATTTATTTGCCCGTAATATCTCTTGGAGGTATTTTTGCCGGGCAAATTGAATTCTAATACACCTTATTATGAAAAGACTTTTCACACGCGCAGCGATGCTGCTGACCGTTGCCGCGACGGCATTTACCTTTACCGCATGCAACGACGACAATGACGGTCCCGAACCGTTCAAATCCGAACTGATCGGCAGCTACAAACCGACTCCCGTCACGATGACCATTCCCGATGTGGTCGATGATCCTTCGGATTTTTATTTCATCCTGCTCCCGACGTGGTCCGATCCGGAGAATATCCCTGGCATCGACATGTCGGAGTCGATGGGGATGCCTGCCGGTTCCTTCGTTATGCCGATGAATACGATTTGCGGTTTGATTCAGAGTATGGCATCTGCCATCGTCAAAGGCGGTTTGGATCAGTTGGACCTCGGCAACGACGGTTCGTTCGGCGCGAATTACTACGATCTGGTCATCAAAACGGACGGAAGCGGGGAGCCGGATATCATCAGCTCGCTGATGGACCCCACTTTCGGGACCGAACTGAAAACTTTCCCCGGTGCCGCTACTGCCGAACTGCTTCCCGAAGGGGCGCTGGGCTATTACACGAAGAATTCCCGCTTCTATTTCACGATCAGCAAGGATTTCCTGAAAGGAGTGTCTGCCGAACTTGACGTGCTGTCGATCGTTGACGAGATGATCAAAACCTATAAGCTCGATATCGTCTCGACGGACGCTTATTACGGAATTCCTTTGAAATACAGCGTCAAGGACGGCGTGACCAAACTCTATGTCGATCGTGCGATGATCCTCTCTTTCCGCGGGGTGCTCGATATGGTGTTCTCGCTGCTCGGTGACGATGCCGCGTTCATGGGCGTCAAACTCGGAGATATCGTCAATAAGGTTCTCGATAACACGACGGAACTGGAGATAGCTCTTCCCCTGAAGCGTATCTGATCGGCCGCCTGCCGATACGGTAACGGTCCGGATTTTCCGGGCCGTTTTTTGTGCCGTTCGGACCGATGATTTGGACGCCGGCCGGAAAATTGCTATCTTTACTGCTGAAACGCGTTTGGCGTATAAATTGCTCGGAACGGAGAATAACTTATAACGATATGATGAAAAAGATTTTCGCAGCCGCCGTGCTGCTCGGAACGATGACCGCCTGCGGCGGCTCGCAGCAGAAAGCCCTGCCGTTGGAGGGTACCCAATGGAAACTCGCCAGGATGGAGGCCATTCCCGCGAAGGCCGTCGCCGCCGAGGCCGATTTCTTCACCCTGGAATTCAACGCTGCCGATACGATGGTGGCCGGACGCACCAACTGCAACCGTTTCTTCGGCAAATACGAGCTGAAAGGACAGAAGTTGTCGTTCGGAAATCTGGGCATGACCCGGATGGCCTGCCCCGACATGCAGTACGAAGATGCTTTCGTGAAGATGCTCGACGAAGTGGACAGCTATGCGATCGAAGGTTCGGAGCTGAAATTCTACGACGACAAGAAGGTCGTCGCCGAGTTCCGCGCCGTGCCCGCCCCGGCCAAGAAGTAACCGTCCGGATTCGTCCGGCGAATGAACTCGCCTCCGGTCATTCCGGAGGCGGGTTTTGGTTTTGCCTAACAGCCCCGAAAAGGAAACGGCCTCCCGATTTCGGGAGGCCGTTTCCTTATGCTCTTGACGCTGTGCTTATTCGCTCAGCGGAGATACGCTTACATACGATTTGCCTTCGCCTTTTTTGCAGAACTCCACGGTTCCGTCTACGAGAGCGAAGAGCGTGTGGTCCTTGCCCATGCCTACGTTTTCGCCGGCATTGTGTACCGTTCCGCGCTGACGAACGATAATGTTGCCCGCCTTTGCGAACTGACCGCCGAACAGTTTGATGCCGAGTCGCTTGCTTTCCGACTCACGGCCGTTCTTCGAACTACCTACACCTTTCTTGTGTGCCATGTTGATTCAGTTTATAAAGGTTTATGCAACGATTTCCTCGACGAGAATCTGGGTGAGGTACTGGCGATGGCCGTTGCACTTCTGGTATCCCGTGCGACGTTTTTTCTTGAACACCAGAACCTTGTCATCTTTCAGATGCTTCAGGATCTTGCACTTCACTGCGGCGCCTTTCACTACAGGTGCGCCGACTTTGACCTGACCGTCGTTGTCTGTGAGCAGGACCTTGTCGAAACTTACGGACGAATTTTCCTCGCCCGGAAGACGGTGGACATAAAGTTTCCGACCTTTCTCAGCCTTAAATTGCTGACCTGCAATCTCTACTATAACGTACATTGAATTCGGTTATGTATTTGAACATAAATTCGGAGTGCAAATATACGCATATTTATCTTATAAACAACACGTCCGGCAATTTTTTTTGTCCGCACGGCGTTCTGGCACGATTTTGGGCGTGCCATTCCCGGCCGGCAAAGCCGGCATGACGCCCATGCACCGAATATTGATCGTATCCGAAGAGGAGTTTCTGAGCGATGTGATCCGCCTGTCGCTGGCCGACATGCGGACCGACGTGCGCTGTGTGTCGGGGGTGGCCGCGATGGAACGTCTGTCGCGGCGCATGCTTTTCGACCTGGTGATCGTCGTGGGTACGTCGCTTTTCTTTTCGGGCTGCGACGTGGTCCGCCTCCTGCGTCCTCCGGGACTGCGGAGGCCGTTGGTCTACGTCGTGGCGTGGCAGCAGGCCGAGCAGTCGGTGCTGAGCCTGCTGGAATGCGGCGTCGATCAGTATCTGACCTTTCCCGTGAGCTTGCAGCGGCTGCGGACGAAGGTCGCCAACGAATTGGACCGCCAGTTATGACCGAACGACTTCTGATCGCCTATACGGCGCTTGCGGCACTCGCTACGGCCGCATTGCTCGCGGCATTGTGCATCTCGGAGCTTCGCTCCCGCCGCCGGAGCGGCCGCGATACCGTGCTGAGAAGCAGATACCTGCGCATTCTGATGCTTTACCTGCTTTCGGGCGCGGGTCCCGTGCCGCGCTTCCCGATGATCCGCCGTGCCGGGGCGCAGCGCCTGCTGGCCGAGACCGTCGCCGGACTGACGGGCGTGACCTGCGGACTCGATGCCGCGCCTCTGCGGCGCGTCGTCGCGGCATACGGCCTCGACCGCTGGCTGCTGGGCCGCATCCGTCTCGCCTCCGGATGCCGCCGGGCCCGCGGGCTGATGCTGCTGGCCCGTCTGCCGCTCGACGAAGCCGTGGCGGCCCGGGCGGCGCGTTACGTTCGGAGCCGCAACCGCTGGGTCCGCTTCCAGGCGTTGATGGTGCAGCTGTCGGCCGACCCTTCGACGGCCCTGCGGCTGATGGCCGAATATCCCGCGCCCTTTTCGGCCTGCGAGGTGGGGGAGATTCTGATCCTGCTGCGGCGCGGTATGCTGCCGATCGCCTACGGACCGCTCGTGGAGTCGCCCTGCCGCAACCTGCGGATCGTGGGGCTGGGCATCGTGCGGCAGTTCGGCATCGAGGAGGCCGAGCGGCAGTTGCTGCGGATCGTCGCCGGGGACGACGCGCCGGAGCTGGGACGCGAGGCGCTCTATACGCTCTGCACCCTGCGGCGTCCGCTGACGCGCCGCCGCGTCGGCCGCCGCCTGACCGCCATGAGCCCCGCCGAACGCAAGGCCCTGATGCGCTACATGGCTGCCGAAGGGTACTCTCCGGGACTTCTCCGCCGGCTTTTCGACGCCCGTGAACGCAACTACTGCGAATCGCTCGTGCAATCCTATAAACGTTCCCTGGCATGAAACTTTTTCTGCTTCTGTTTTTCGTCGTCGCGGCGGGGTGCGCCTGTGCATTGCTGCTGGCCGTCCTGCGGGCGCGGGACCGGCGTCTGCTGGTCGCCGCTGCGCGCACCGCGTACAGCGACGCTCCCGACGGCATCGGCATCTCGGTCCTTTGCAGCGGCGTGACCGACCCTGCGCAGCTCGAAAACCTGCTTTCGTCCGAATACTCCCGCTACGAAGTGGTCGTCGTGCTCGACTCCCGGCGTCAGGCCGCGGAGTTCGGGGCGCTGGTCGCCCGCTACCGCATGATCCGCGTCGAGTGGACCTTCGCGGGGGAGCTGGAGGTTACGGGGGTGCGGGCGCTGGGGCGTTCGCGCAAGCGGTGCTTCCGGCGGCTGGTGCTCGTCGATCGCGTGTTCGACGGTGCTGCGGGCGATCTCGACGCGGCCGCCGCCGTGGCCACCTACGATTACCTGCTTCCCGTCGGCAGGGGGCAATGCCTGCTTCCCGGGACCGTCGAACGCCTCGTCGCGGAACTGGGCTCCGAACCGCCCGGATCGCTCGACCTCGTGCGCTCGCATCTGGGCGAACCCGCCGCGCTCCTGAGCCGCGAGGCGCTGGTCGCCGCGGGCGGCTTCGGAATGCGGCCTCTGCGGGGGATTCCCCGCAGCCGGCGGCGGATTCTTTGGGAACCGCTGCTGGCGCCGTCCGAAGCCCGACGGAGCCTGCCCCGGAGGTGGCTTTTCCTGCCGGCGCTGCTGCTGGCCGCAGCGTTCGGCCTGTCGGTCGCCGCAGGACGGTGGACGGCTGCGGCCGCCGTCGTGACCGCCGCGCTGGTGTGGGCTGCCGCCGCATGCGTCTCGCGGGCCGTCTCCGGAGAGGCTTGGTCCGGACTCCGGCGTTTCATACCAATACGGCGTATTTTCCGTTACTATTAAGGACCCGAAATATTTCACCATATCATAAATTCTTGTTACCTTTACCATGGCAATAAAAGTATCCGACCCCAAAATAAGAGTTTCGATGATTAACGACAAGGTGAGAATGTATCTGCTGCCGCCTCTGTTCAACGCAGCGGTCCGAGCCGGAGCTTCGATAATGAACGTATACAAGAACCTCGACGATTACGATATAAGCCTCAAGGAAGATAAAACCCCGATCACGGTGGCCGACCGCGTGGCTCACAAGACCATCCGCGAATACCTCGGCACCACGCGCATTCCGGTCCTTTCGGAGGAGGGCCGGGAGATGCGCTACGAAGAGCGCCGCAACTGGGAGCTTTACTGGCTGGTCGATCCGCTGGACGGCACGGTCGAATTCATCAAGGGCAACAACGAATTCACGGTGAACATCGCCCTGATGGAGAACAACGTCTGCATGGGGGCGGTTATTTATGTTCCCTATTTCGAAAAGATGTACGTGGCGGGGCGCGGCGGGGGCGCCTTCCTCAAAGAACACGTCGCGCCCGACGCGGCAGCGGCCTTCACCTACGACGAGATCGTGCAGGACTGGACGCCTCTGCCGCTCGCATCCGAGATGAACCACGGACATCCGGTCGTGGCCGTGTCGCGGTCGCACCAGACCCCCGAGACTCACGAGCACATCGCACGCCTGCGCGAAACGCACCCCGATCTGGAGATCGTGGAGCAGGGGAGTTCCTACAAATTCTGCCTGCTGGCCGAGGGACGGGTCGATTACTACGTCCGCACGACGCACACCTACGAATGGGACACCGCGGCCGGGGAGCTGATTCTCGCCGAAGCCGGCGGAAGCACGCGCACGCTGCCCGGCGGCGGGGAGCTGCTCTACAACGAACCGGACCTCCGCAACCCGTGGTTCGTCTGCCGGTCGAAATTCTGCAAGCTGTGAAAAACGAGGAGCCCGGGCGGGGCTCCTCTCCTGTTTCCGCGCGAGGCGCTATTTCCCCGCCTCGTGGGACTCGATGTCGCACGCTCCGCAGTTGCCCGAACAGCCCGCGGGCTGCCCGTCGGCGCAGTCTGCGCTGCCGTCCGCCTCGCGGGTTTCGTGCACGGCGCATTTGATGCCCAGCCGCTGCATGTTCTTGTTGGTCGATATTTCGGAGTCGATGTGGTGGCCCTTGATCATCAGGGTCAGCGACATGCCGACGACGAACAGCCCGACGGCCGCGACGGCACACAGTATGACGATTAACCAGGTTGGCATGGGATTCTGTTTTTTAGTGCCCGAAATTTGGGGTTTCCGGGACAAATGTATACATTTGTAAGATAAATTGCAAAAATGTTGCCCGTACGTTCGGGACCGGGCGTATGGAGCGCAACCCAATAATGTTGTATCTATGAAAATCGTGATAGCGGGTGCGGGCGAGATGGGCAGCCACCTGGCGCGGATGCTCAGCGGAAACGGCCACGACATCACCGTCATCGACGGCGATCAGAAGTTGCTTTCCGAAGTGAGCAGCCTGGCCGACGTGATTACGGTCGAGGGCGATTCGACGATCTTCGCCGTGCTGCGCAAGGCTTCGGTGCGCAAATGCGACCTGTTCATCGCCGTCAACCACGAGGAGAACGCCAATGTCGTGGCGGCGATGCTGGCCAAGAAGCTCGGGGCCAAGAAATCCATCGCCCGCATCGACAACAACGAATACCTCGAACCCAACAACAAGGAGATGTTCATCGACATGGGCATCGACTACCTGTTCTATCCCGAGAAGGTCGCGGCCCGCGAGGTCATCAACCTGCTGGGACACACTTCGACCACGGAATACGTCGATTTTTCGAGCGGCAAGCTCTCGCTGGTGGTTTTCCGCCTCGAACCGGCCTCGCCGCTGGTGGGGCAGGTGCTCACGGGCTTCGCCGACGAAACGCCGCTGAGTTACCGTACGGTGGCCATCACGCGCGGCGGACAGACGATCATCCCCCGCGAGGGCGAGCAGTTCATGGAGGGCGACACGGTCTATGTCATCGCCCGGCAGGACGCCGTTCGGGAGGTGATGGAGTTCTCGGGAAAGTCCAACATCGAGATCAAGAACATGATGATCCTCGGCGGTTCGCGCATCGGCATCCGCATCGCCACGGAGTTGCAGGACGAGGTGAACATCAAATTGGTGGACTATAATGCCGACAAAGCCTACCGGCTGGCCGAGATGCTCGACAAGACGCTGATTATCAACGAGGATGGGCGCAATACGGAGGCCATGATGGAGGAGGGGCTCGCCAATATGGACGCCTTCGTGGCCGTCACGGGCCGCAGCGAGACCAACATCCTGGCGGCGATGCTCGCCAAGCGTATGGGGGTCAAGAAGGTCATCGCGGAGGTCGAGAACATGAACTACATCAACCTCGCCGAGTCGATCGGCATCGACACGATCATCAACAAGAAACTGGTGACGGCGTCGAACATCTTCCGCTTCACGATGTCAACCGACGTGCAGGCCATCAAGTGCCTGACGGGCAGCGACGCCGAGGTGCTGGAGTTCATCGTGAAGCCCAACTCCCCGGCCACGAAGTCCCGGATCAAGGACCTCGGGCTGCCCGAGGATACGATCATCGGCGGCATCGTCCGCGGCGACAAGGTCTTCATCGCGGTGGACAACATGGAAATAAACCCCTACGACCGGGTGGTGGTCTTCGCCATGCCGGGTGCCGTGGGGAAAGTGGGATATTACTTTAATTAGAAATTAAGAATTAAAAATGGCCAATGCAGTCGCAGGCAAATTTTCAATTCTTAATTTTTCATTTTTAATTCTTAATTGCGTAGCGAAATGTCTTTCCGCAGTGTAATTCTCAGGGCGTGGTTTTCGCAGCGCGAACGGTCGATCGACCGGTTCCGCCGTCGGCCCGTCGAAACGCAGGAACGTATGTTCCGCCGGCTGTTGCGCCGGGGGCGGCTGACGGAGTTCGGCGACCGCTACGACCTGCGGCATATCCGCTCGGTGGAGCAGTTCCAGTCGCAGGTCGAGACCTTCGACTACGAGACCTTCAAACCCTACGTCGAACGGATGATGGAGGGGGTGCGGAGCGTCGCCTACCCGGGCCGGGTGTCGTTGTTCGCCCGTTCGTCGGGCACCACCTCGGACCGGAGCAAATATATCCCCGTGACGATGGAGTCGTTGTGGTGGAATCATACGCTGGGCATGCGCGACGTGGCGACGGTCTTTTCGGCCAACTATCCGAAGTCGCGGGTTTTCGAGGGCAAGACCCTGACGCTGGGCGGCTCGTGCAGCCGCGAGGGGCGCAACCTGGTGGGGGACCTCTCGGCGCTGCTGATCCACGAGACGACGTTTTGGAGCGGCTGGTTCCGGGCTCCGCGGACCGAGACGGCGATCATTCCGGATTTCGACGAGAAAGTCGAGGCGATCTGCCGCGAATGCGTCGGCGAACGGATCACGGCCTTTGCAGGCGTGCCGTCGTGGAATCTGGCGATGATGCGCCGCGTGCTGGAATACACCGGCAAACGGAATCTGCTGGAGGTGTGGCCCGATCTGGAGATGTTCGCCCACGGGGGCGTGGAGTTCGCGCCCTACCGGGCGTCGTTCGAGGAGCTGATCCCCTCGGAGCGGATGAAATACATGGAAACCTACAACGCCTCGGAGGGTTTTTTCGCTATGGCCGACGATCCTGCGCGCAGCGACATGCTGCTGATGCTCGACTACGGCACCTTCTTCGAGTTCCGCAGCGGGACGCAGATCGTGCCGCTGGAGGGCGTGGAGTGCGGGAAGGTCTACGCCGTGCTCATCACGTCGAACAACGGACTGTGGCGCTACGAGATCGGCGATACGGTGGAGTTCACCTCGACGAATCCCTACCGCATCCGTTTCGCGGGCCGCACGCGGCAGTATATCAACGTCTTCGGCGAGGAGCTGATCGTCGATAACGCCGAGCGCGCCCTGCTGGCGGCCTGCCGCAGGACCGGGGCCGCGGTGAGCGAATACAGCGTCGCGCCGTGCTACATGTCGCTGCGCGAACGCGGAGCCCACGAGTGGATCGTGGAGTTCGAACGTGAGCCTGACAGCCTCGAACGTTTCGCCGGGGTGCTGGACGAGGAGCTGCGGGCCGTCAATTCGGACTACGACGCCAAGCGCCGGACCACGCTCGAACGCCAGCGTCTGACGGTGGCGGAGCGCGGGACGTTCCTCGCGTGGATGCGTGCGCGGGGCAAGAACAAGGTGCCGCGGCTCGTGAACGACCGCCGTGTAGCTGACGACCTGGCGGCTTTCCGGGCGGAGCCGGCGGGAACGGAGAGATAAACAAATACCTATACTACTATGTACATAGCCATAGCCGGAAACATCGGGAGCGGGAAAACCACGCTGACCCAGATTCTCACGAAGCGCTACGACGCCAAGTGTTATCTCGAAGAGTGCGACAACCCCTACATCGGCGATTTCTACGAGGACATGAACCGCTGGGCGTTCAATCTCCAGATCTCGTTCCTCGGGAGCCGCATCCAGCAGACGATGGACATGCTGGCCGACTGCCGTTCGGGGGTGATCTTCCAGGACCGCACGATCTACGAGGATGCGCACATCTTCGCCGACAACCTGCATGAAATGGGGCTGATGGCCACGCGCGACATCGAGACCTACATGAAAATCTTCCGGCTGGTGACTACGCTCATCCCCAAGCCCGACCTGCTGATCTACCTCAAGGCGAGCGTTCCGACGCTCATCTCGCAGATCCGCAAGCGCGGCCGGGAGTATGAGATGAATATCGACGAGTTGTATCTCAAACGCCTGAACGACAAATACAACCATTGGATCGACCACATTTACGGGGGCGAGGTGCTCGTCGTGGACAAGGATCATGAGGATTTCGTGTCGAATCCGGACGTGCTGGAGAAGATCTGTGCGCGGCTCGATGCGATCAAGGCCCGAAAACGCTGAGGATGACGCTGCCTGCGAAATTCGTCGAACGGGTTCTGTACGACCTGGGTGAGGCGGAGGGACGCGCCCTCTGCGCCGCGCTCGACGGGGTACCGCCGGTGTCGGTGCGGGTCAATCCCGTGAAAGCGGCTCCCGGTGCGTTGCCCGCGCTGGAGATCGCCGGACAGGTGCCGTGGTGCCGCGACGGGCGTTACCTTGCCGTGCGTCCGTCTTTCACGCTCGACCCCGATTTCCACGCCGGGGCCTACTACGTGCAGGAGGCTTCGTCGCAGTTCGTGGGACACCTGTTGGAGGGCGTGCGGACCGAAGGGGTCCGCATCCTCGACTTGTGTGCGGCTCCGGGCGGCAAGACGACGCTCTACGCCTCGCTGGCCGGGCCCGGCGGACTGGTCGTCGCCAACGAGATCGACCGCCGCCGCGCCGCCGTGCTGGCGGACAACGTGCGCAAGTGGGGCACGGGCAACGTGGCCGTCACGACCTGCGAACCGCGTATGCTGGGCGACTTCGAGGCGTGGTTCGACATCGTGGCCGTGGACGCCCCCTGCTCCGGCGAGGGGATGTTCCGCAAAGACTGCGAGGCCCGCGGCGAATGGAGTGAGGGGAGTGTGAAACTCTGCGCGGCGCGTCAGGACGGCATCCTGCGCGAGGCGTGGCGGGCTCTGAAGCCGGGCGGAACGCTCGTTTACAGCACCTGCACGTTCAACCGCGACGAGGACGAGGGGGCGTTGGAGCGGATGCTCGCATGGGCCGGCGACGAGGTCGCCGAATCGGACGAGATCGCCGTGGAGGATGCGTGGGGCATCGTCTGCGGGCGTGTCGGGGCGTTCCGGACGTTCCGGTTCTATCCCCACAGGGCCTGCGGCGAGGGATTCTTCGCCGCCGTGGCCCGCAAGTCGTTCGACGCCGGGGGGCGTGCACGCACGCCGAAGGCGCGGCGCACGGTATTTGCGGCGGCGGATAGGAAGACCTCCGCCGAACTGGCCCGCTGGGTCCGGGAGCCGGACCGGATGTGTTTCGCGCAGGTCGCCGACACGTTCTATGCGTGGTATGCGGCGCAGTCCGACGCCGTGCGGGCGTTGTCCGAGGCGCTGCCCGTCATTTGTTCGGGCGTGGCGCTGGGGCAGGTCTTCAAAGGGACGCTGAAACCCGATCCCGCGCTGGCTCTCTTCGACGGGCTGAACCGCGGGGCGGTGCCCGTCGCGGAGCTGGACGAAGCGGAGGCGCTGCGCTACCTGCGCAAGCAGGAGATCGCCGCCGCAGGGCTGGCCGAAGGGGTGAATCTCGTCTGCGCGCGGGGGCGTGCGCTGGGATTCGCCAAGCGGATCGGCGCCCGGGTGAACAACATGTATCCCAATTCGTTGCGAATCATAAAACAATAGATATGGCCGAAAAACTTTATTATTCGATGGGCGAGGTGGCCGAGATGTTCGATGTCAATACGTCGCTCATCCGCCACTGGGAGTCGCAGTTCAGCATCCTCCGCCCCAAGCGCAATAAGAAAGGCAACCGCCTCTTCTCGCCGCAGGACGTTGAGAATCTGAAGCTGATCTACCATCTGGTCAAGGAGCGCGGCATGACGCTCGAAGGGGCCCGCAAGGCGCTCCGCAAGGGGCCTGCCGGGAGCGGCGTGGACCGCGACGCCGAACTGATGGAACGTCTGCAACACATCCGCGCCCTGCTGGTCGAGGTCCGCGAGGACCTGAAAGCCGGGGAGGGGGAGATCGTGGCCGATACGGACGACGCCGCTGAGGACGGGACGCCGGAGGCCGCTCCCGTGCGCCGCCGTGCCAAGGCTGTGGTGAAGATCGACGAATCGACGGGCGGGGAGCTTTCCGATGACGGACAGGCCGCTGCCAAACGCACCGTCCGCAAGCCCCGCCGCAAGAAGGAGGAGGTCGAGCACAAGGAGCTGTTCGCGTTCTACGAACAATCGTTGTTTTAAGGAAAAACCTATGAAGATCAGTCAGATAACCGAAGTCATCGAACGCTTCGCCCCGCTGGGCTGGCAGGAATCGTATGACAATGCCGGACTTATCGTCGGGCGTCCCGACGACGAGGTCCACAAAGCCCTGCTGGCCGTGGATGTCACGGAAGAGGTGCTGGACGAGGCCGAAGCCGAGGGGTGCGACATCGTGCTGACGCACCATCCGATCGTCTTCCATGCGCTCAAGCGTTTCAACTCCGCGGACCCCGTGCAGCGGTGCGTCGAGCGGGCCATCCGCAGCCGGATCGCCCTCTATGCCTGCCACACCAACCTCGACAGCGCCCCCGGAGGGATGAGCTGGCGGCTGGCCGGGATGCTGGGCGTCGGGAACCTCGAAGTGCTGCAACCCGCGGAAGTCGGCGGAGGCGTGGGGTTCGGCGTGGTGGGTGATCTGCCCGAAGCCGTCGATACCGTGGAGTTCATGCGGTTCGTCCGGCGGAAGCTCGGAGTGAAGGTCGTCAGACACAGCGACGTGGCGACTCCCGAGGTGCGCCGCGTGGCGGTCTGCACCGGTGCCGGGGCCTCGCTGATCGGCGACGCACGCCGCGCCGGAGCCGGAATCTACATCACCGCGGACTTGAAGTACAACGACTTCATGACACCCGATAAGGCCCTCACGGTAGTGGATATAGGCCATTTTGAGAGCGAATATTGCGTAATTGAGCTATTATTTGATATTTTATCGAAAAATTTATGTACCTTTGCGGTTCGCAAGAGTGAACACTCTCGCAATCCGGTGAATTATCTGGTGCAAGTCTAAACTATACAGTACATTATATGGCAACACAAAAGAAGACGGCCGAGGTTGATTACTCGATGCAGGAGAAGATCCTGGCGCTCTACGAGCTGCAAAAGATCGACAGCAAGATCGACGAGATCAACAAGGTGAAAGGTGAACTGCCTCTTGAAGTTCAGGATCTCGAAGACGAGATGGCCGGGATGAAGACCCGCATCGAGCACATCAACGCGGAGATCGAGGAGCTCAACACGCTCTCCAAGCAGCGCAAGCGCGAGGTGGACCAAGCCAAGATCATGATCGGCAACTACAAGGAGCAGCAGAACAACGTGCGCAACAACCGCGAGTTCGACGCCATCACCAAGGAGATCGAGTATCAGGAACTCGAAATCGAGCTGGCCGAAAAGCGTCTGAAAGAGTATGCTGCCGGTGTGAAGGTCAAGAAAGCCCAGCTGGAGGAGGCCGAGGCGCTCTCGAAGGAGCGCACCGCGGACCTCGGGGCCAAGAAGGCCGAGCTGGAGGGCATCGAGGCGGAAACCGCGCCGCTGGTGGCGGAGTATTCCGTGCAGGCCGACGGCGTCAAGGAGAAGATCGACGAGCGGCTGCTCGCCGCCTACGAGCGCATCCGCCGCAACGTCCGCAACGGACTGGCCGTGGTGACCGTGAAGCGCGATGCCTGCGGAGGGTGTTTCAACCGCATCCCGCCCCAACGTCAGGTGGACATCCGCCAGGGTAAGAAGATCATTATCTGCGAGTACTGCGGCCGTATTCTGGTGGCCGATCCCGAAGAATCGCAGGAATAGGGATTGCAGCGACGGCGAAAGGCTTCCGGTTTTCCGGGAGCCTTTCGTTCGTTTTTAAGAATTTTTGTAAATGGAAGAATGTTAATTTATTAACATTGAAATTTCTTCCGACTTTTGCAAATAATCCTTAACTTTGCGGAGTTGTAATGCCCCGACTTAAACTATCGCCATGAAAATAGCTATTGCCCAGTTGAATTACACGATCGGAGATGTGGACGGCAACGCATCGAAGATCATCGACTCGATCAACAAAGCGAAAGCACAGCGCGCCGACCTGGTGATCTTCGCCGAACAGGCCGTGAGCGGAACCCCTGCCTTCGACCTGCTGCGGAAAACGACCTTCCTCGAATTGTGCGAGGACGCATTGGTCGAGATCGCCTCGTGCTGCGACGGCATCGCCGCCATCGTGGGATTGCCGATCCTCACGAACAACGGCACGATCAGCGCCGCGGCGCTGATCCAGGACCGCAAGGTGCTGCGCTACGTCGGCAAGAAATACATCACGGCGCGCCGCGAGATGGGCTTCCTGACCCCCTCGAAGGGCTTCGAATACGCCACCATCAAGGGCCACAAGTGCGCCATCATCGTGGGCGACGATCTGAGCCGCGAGCACGATTTCGACCAGTCGGTCGAAACCGTCATCTCGATCAACGCCCGCAAGTACGGCAAGGGAACCATGACCTACCGGTATGAAATGATGCGCCATCTGGCGTTCGTCGAGGGCAAGAACCTCGTGCTGGTCAACCAGGTGGGCGGTTCGACCGACATCGTGTACGACGGTACGTCGGGGGCGATGAACGGCCGCGGCGAAGTGGTGCTGATGATGAAGAATTTCGAGGAGGATTTCCAGATCTTCGACACCGAGGCCGCTGCGGAGCCGATCGCTCTCCCCTCGACCTACAACGACCGCACGCGGCTGGTTTACGAGGCGGCCCGCTGCGGACTGCGCGATTTCTTCCGCAAGAACGGCTACAAAAAGGCTTCGATCGGCCTCTCGGGCGGTATCGACTCGGCCGTGGTGGCCTGCATCGCCGCCGATGCGCTGGGCGCGGAGAATGTCCGGGCGCTGCTGATGCCCTCGCCGTTCTCCTCTTTCGAGTCGGTGGAGGACGCCAAGGAGCTGGCCCGCAACCTCGGCATCGAATACAACGTCATTCCCATTTCCGAAATCTATACCAGCGTGGTGAACACCCTGAAACCCGTCATCGGCGGCACGGAGTTCGACGCCACGGAGGAGAATATCCAGACCCGCATCCGCACGGTGTTGCTGATGGCCTTGCAGAACAAGACGGACTACATCCTGCTGAACTCCTCGAACAAGAGCGAGAACGCGCTGGGACTCTGCACCCTGTACGGCGACACGGCGGGGGCGTTCAGCCCCACGGGCGACCTCTACAAGAGCGAAATGTACGACGTGGCCCGCTACATCAACCGTACGCAGGGCAATCCGATTCCCGAAAGCATCCTGACGAAAGAACCCTCCTCGGAACTCCATCCGGGGCAGAAGGACAGCGACATCCTGCCGCCCTACGAGGTGGTGGACGCCATTCTGACGCGCATGATCGAGGAGGGACAGCACCGCGAGGAGATCGTCAACGCGGGATTCGATTCGGAAGTCGTGGAGAAGATCCACGCGATGATCATGCACAACGAGAAGAAACGCTACCAGTTCCCGCCCGTGCTGCGGTTGTCGTCGTGCACTTTCGGTCACGAGCGGCTGATGCCCCTGACCAATAAATACGGAGATTAGCGGCGTGGCGGAACTGATCGAACACAGCGGCGTGGTGGAACGTACGGAGCGCGGCGCGGTCCATGTGCGTATCACCTCCCGGAGCGCCTGCGGAAGCTGCAAGGCCCGTCAGGCGTGCGGATTGGCCGAGGCTCAGGAAAAGGTCGTCGTCGTGGCGACCCCAGAGGCCGCGTCGTTCGCGGCGGGCGATGCCGTGTCGGTCGGCGTGCGTCGAAGCGCAGGCATGCGGGCCGTCGTGCTGGCATACGTCGGCGCCCTGGCGGTGCTCATGGCGGTGCTCGTGGCGGCCATTGCCGGCATGGGGTGGAGTGAAGGCGCAGGCGCCCTCGCGGCGATCGCCGGCGTGGGCGTCTACTATTTCGTGCTGTGGCTCTTCCGCGCGAAAATCGAACACACAATTCAATTTACAATAACTAAAATCTGATGGAAGTATTACTTTACACGATCCTGACGCTGTGCGCGCTGGGCGTGCTCTCGGCGGTGATCCTCTATTTCGTGGCCCAGAAGTTCCGGGTCGAGGAGGACCCGCGCATCGACGAGGTGGAGAAGATGCTCCCCGGCGCCAACTGCGGCGGCTGCGGATTCGCAGGCTGCCGGGGTATGGCCGATGCGCTGGTCAAGCAGGATGACATTTCGTCGCTGTTCTGCCCCGTGGGCGGCGGCGACTGCATGAAGGCCGTGGCTGCGTACCTCGGAAAGGCCGCTGCCGAGAAGCAGCCCGAAGTGGCGACCGTCCGCTGCGGCGGTACGTGCGAGAAGCGTCCCCGGACGAACGATTTCGACGGGGCCAAGTCGTGCGCCGTGGCTTCGTCGCTCTATGTGGGCGAGACGGGCTGTGCGTTCGGCTGCCTCGGATTCGGCGACTGCGTCGCGGTCTGCGCCTTCGACGCCATTCACATCAATCCCGCGACGGGGCTTCCGGAGGTCGATCCCGACAAATGTACGGCCTGCGGCGCCTGCGTGAAGGCATGTCCGAAAATGATCATCGAACTGCGCAAGAAGTGGCCCAAGAACCGCGCGGTTTACGTGTCGTGCGTCTCGAAAGACAAGGGTGCCGTGGTGATGAAAGCCTGCAAGGCCGGGTGTATCGGCTGCGGCAAGTGCGTGAAGGTCTGCGCCTTCGACGCCATCACCGTGGAGAACAACCTCGCCTACATCGACCCGCAGAAGTGCAAGCTGTGCTGCAAGTGCGTGAACGAGTGCCCCACGGGCGCCATCCGGCTGGTCGGCATGGACCCGCTGCCCAAGGCCCCGAAGGCCGCCCCTGCGGCTCCGGCTGCCCCTGCGGCTCCCAAGGCCGAAACGGCCCCTGCGGCGGAGAAACCTGCGGCTCCCGCGGCCCCGAAGGCCGAGGCTGCGCCTGATACGAAAGTTCCGTCGGAGTCGTGATTTTCCGCTGTAAGCGGACTTAAGTCCCCTCCGAAGAGGGGATTTAGGGAGGGTCGGAATAAAGACGCCGCCTTGGCGGCGAATGGTAAAACCCTCCGGTCCGGAAAAGTGGAACGAAAACAAATTCGGTTTTAGAAACGTAAAAACGAACCAATAATATATGAAGACATTTCCAATGGGCGGAGTCCATCCGTCGGAAAATAAGCTGAGCTGCGCCAAACCGATCGAGGTTCTGCCGCTGCCCGAGGTGGTGACGATTCCCCTCGCGCAGCACATCGGGGCTCCCGCCGTGGCCAAGGTCGCCAAGGGCGACAAGGTGCTGACGGGACAGCTCATCGCCGAAGCCGGCAGCTTCATGTCGGCGAACATTCACTCCCCGGTGTCGGGAACGGTCACGGCCGTGGATATGGTTCCCAACGGCCAGGGCCTGCGCCAGATGATGATCACGATCAAGCGCGAGGGCGACGAGTGGGCCGAGGGCATCGACCGCTCGGAGACGCTGGTGAAGGTCTGCCCCCTCTCGGCGCAGGAGATCGTCGCCAAGATCAAGGACGCCGGTATCGTCGGCATGGGCGGCGCGACGTTCCCTACGCACGTGAAGCTCTCGGTGCCTCCCGGTAAGAAGGCCGAGTGCGTCATCATCAACGGCGTGGAGTGCGAACCCTATCTCACTTCGGACCATCGCACGATGCTGGAGCACGGCGAGGAGCTGGTGGTCGGCGTGACGATCCTGATGAAGGCCGTGGGCGTGGAGAAAGCCTATATCGGCATCGAGAACAACAAACCCGACGCCATCGCGCACCTGAAGCAGATCGCGGAGGGATACAAGGGTATCGAGGTGGTGCCTCTGAAAGTGAGGTACCCGCAGGGCGGTGAGAAACAGCTCATTGCGGCCGTCACGGGCCGTCAGGTGCCGCCCCCGCCCGCGCTGCCCATCGACGTGGGCGCCGTGGTGTGCAACGCTTCGACGACCGTGGCCGTCTACCGCGCCGTGCAGAAGTCGATGCCGCTGATCGAGCGCGTGGTGACCGTCACGGGCAAACGTCTGAAGGAGCCCAAGAACCTGCTGACCCGCATGGGTACGCCGGTTTCGGCATTGCTGGAGGCTGCCGGGGGTGTTCCCGACGAGCCTGCGAAGGTGATCAACGGCGGTCCGATGATGGGTCGTGCGATGGTCAACCTCGACTCGCCCGTCACGAAGGGGTGTTCGGGAATCACGGTCCTTTCGGGCCGCGAGGCCGTGCGCCGCGAAGCCGCGCAGTGCATCAAGTGCGCCAAGTGCGTGTCGGCCTGCCCGATGGGTCTGGAACCCTATTACCTCTCGAAAATGACGCAGAAGAAGGGATGGGACGTGCTGGAACAGCAGATGATCACCTCGTGCATCGAGTGCGGATGCTGCCAGTCCACGTGCCCCTCGTACCTGCCGCTGCTGGACTGGATACGTCTCGGAAAACAGACCGTGATGGGAATTATCCGCGCACGCGCTGCCGCAGCGCCGAAAAAATAAGGGTGGATTTCCGTTCCGAAGATTCCGGCCCGGCGGCCGCTTGCGGCCGTAAGTCCCTCCCGAGGGAGGGGTTTAGGGTGGGGCAGGATTTGTAAACGCGGCTGCAAGCCGCGGGATGATGCCTCGGGAATGGCAGGAACGGTCCGATAATACGAAGAATGTAAAATTATAGTATAACTTATGGCAAACAAACTCATTGTAGCTCCTGCGCCGCATGTCCAGACCTCGCAGTCAACGGCACGGATCATGCGCGACGTGGTGATCGCGCTGATGCCTGCGCTGGTCGTCTCGACCGTGGTGTTCGGAGCCGACGTGCTGCGCGTTACGGCCCTTTCGGTGGCGGCGTGCGTGGCGTTCGAGTACCTGATTCAGAAATTCCTGGTCCGCGGCGCGGTGACCGTCACCAACTGGTCGGCCGCGGTGACCGGCGTGCTGCTGGCCTTCAACCTTCCGGCGTCGATTCCCTGGTGGATCGTCGTGATCGGCGCGTTCGTGGCGATCGCCATCGCCAAGATGACTTTCGGAGGTCTCGGCAAGAATCCTTTCAATCCTGCGTTGGTGGGCCGCGTGTTCCTGCTGATCGCCTACCCGGTGCAGATGACCACCTTCCCGATGCCGGTGAACGGCGCGTTCGACGCCCTTTCGGGCGCCACGCCGCTGGCCGCCGTGAAACAAGGGGTTTTGGACTCCGGGGCCGTAGGCACTCAGGAATTGCTGCTGGGTAACATCCCCGGTTCGATGGGCGAGGTGGCCGCGCTGGCGCTGCTGTGCGGCTTCGTCTACCTGCTGTGGCGGCGCGTCATCACGTGGCATATTCCCGTGACGGTACTCGTGACGATGGCTGTGTTCGCATTCATTGTGGCTTGTTTCAAAATTGATTCGGCTTTTCAATACGCTAGTGTGGATGAATTGAAGCTTCATGCGGTAATGTCTGATATGTCGTTTTTTGACTATTATCTGTCGTTTCTGAAACCTTATGCGCCTTATTTCGGCTTTGCTTTGTTCCACGTGCTGGCTGGAGGTGCGGTCCTCGGAGCCGTGTTCATGGCGACGGACTATTCCACGTCGCCGATGACCGTCAAAGGCGGGGTGATCTTCGCCGTGGGAATCGGCGCGATCACCATGTGCATCCGTCTGTGGGGCGCCTATCCCGAGGGCATGTCGTTCGCCATCCTCATCATGAACGCCTGCGTGCCCCTGATCAACAAGTATGTCAAACCCAAGCGCTTCGGCGTGAAATAACGGAGGTGGCAGTATGAAAAGCACACTTTTGAACATGACGGCCGTCCTCTTCGGCATCACCCTCGCGGCTTCGGCGGGAGTGGGCGTCGTCAACATGATTACCGAAGAGCCGATCGCCGCGGCCAAGGAGGCGGCGACGAAGGCGGCGCTTACGGAGGTACTCCCGGCGTTCGATGCGACGGAGGCCGAGGAGCTGACGATCGACGAAATGCCGATTACGGTCTATACGGCCACCAAGGAGGGCGCCGTGAGCGGATATGCCGTGCAATCGATGACTAAGCAGGGATTCGGCGGCGTGGTGCGCCTGATGGTGGGCTTTACGCCCGAGGGCGAGGTGGTGAACGTCAACGTGCTGGAGCAGACCGAGACCCCGGGTCTGGGAACCAAGATGGCCGACGAGGGCAACGTCCTGCTCGCCAGCGTCAAGGGACAGAAACTCGAGGAGAAGAAGCTCGTGAACGGCAAACTGGCCGTGAAGAAGGACGGCGGCGATGTCGATGCGCTGACCGCTGCGACCATCTCTTCGCGCGCCTATGTCGATGCGATCAACCGTGCATGGATGGCTTATAAGAGCGTCGTGACGGGCGAAGCCCCGGCGGACGCGGCATCCGGAGCGACGGCAGCGGCCGCCGCCGAACGAACCAACGGGCCTGAGGCTCAGGAAGGAGGTCAAAATGAATAAGTTGCAGATTATTTTGAGCGGTATCGTCAAGAATAACCCGACGTTCGTGCTGGTGCTGGGCATGTGTCCCACGCTGGGAACGACCACTTCGGCCGGGAACGGCATGGGCATGGGGCTGGCGACGATGGCCGTGCTGATCATGTCGAACCTCGTGATCTCGCTCATCAAGAACATCATTCCCGACAAGGTCCGCATTCCGGCGTTCATCGTCGTGATCGCCTCGTTCGTGACTATCATCCAGATGCTGATGCAGGCTTTCGTGCCGGCGCTGTACGATGCGCTGGGCGTCTTCATCCCGCTGATCGTGGTGAACTGCATCATCCTGGGACGCGCCGAGGCGTTCGCCTCGAAGAATTCGCCGTTCGACTCCGCGCTGGACGGCGTGGGCATCGGTCTGGGATTCACGCTGTCGCTGACGGTCGTCGGCGCCGTGCGCGAGATTCTCGGCAGCGGGGCCATCTTCGGCGTCAGCCTCGGAATCGCCGACTACACGCCGCTGATCTTCGTGCTGGCTCCCGGTGCATTCCTGGTGCTCGGATACCTTATGGTCTTGTTTAACAAATTAGCCAAGAAATAGTTATGGAGATTTCCTATTTTGCAATCATCATCGGCGCCATCTTCGTCAACAACGTCGTGCTGGCGCAGTTCCTCGGCATCTGCCCCTTCCTGGGCGTGTCGTCCAAGGTCGAGACCTCGATGGGCATGGGAGCCGCCGTAACCTTCGTGATGGCCATTGCGGCCGTCGTGGCGTGGCTGATCCAGACCTATGTGCTTGTGCCGCTGGACATCGTCTACATGCAGACGATCGTCTTTATCCTCGTGATCGCGGCCCTCGTGCAGATGGTCGAGATCATGCTCAAAAAGATGTCGCCGTCGCTCTATCAGGCGTTGGGTATCTTCCTGCCTCTCATCACGACCAACTGCGCCGTGCTGGGCGTTGCGATCCTGATGATCCAGAAGGAGTTCAACCTCTTGCAGAGCGTCACCTACTCGGTGGCCACGGCCCTGGGCTTCGCACTGGCGCTGGTGCTCTTCGCCGGCATCCGCGAGCGTCTCGATTTCGAGGACGTTCCCAAGGCGTTCAAGGGCATTCCCATCGCGCTGATCACGGCCGGAATTCTGGCTATGGCGTTCATGGGATTCTCCGGTCTGGTCTGATTCCGACGGTTGCGGCGCCGGTCGCCGCATATTCCCCGAATTTCCGAACGGGCCTGCCCGGCAGGTTCCGCCCGTTTTCAAGCAGGGTTGCAGCTTCGAAAGCTGCAACCCTGCTCGCATATGGCCGCTGTTGGTCGGTACGGAACGGCTCCGATCGGCCTGCGCGGCGGGTTCTCCGCCTCCTTTCGGCATGGCCTCCTCTATGGATACGACAAGCCCCGGGGATCGTCGGTTTTGAGAACCTGCGAATCCCCGGGGCGATTTGCCGTCGGCGCGTTTATTCGGGCTTCGAATCTCTTCGGGCCGCGACGGATATTTCGGGCGGCCCGAAGAGCAGGGGCCGAATCCCGGATCAGAGGCGCGGCGATGCGGCCTGATTCGACGGATAGCCGTCATTGACCAGCGGCCAGCCGTCGGTCCAGTTCACCCGGTCGAGCATCAGGGTGCGGCTGCTCGGGCTGTTGACCCAGTAGGCGTGGTAGAGGAGCCAGTCCGTGCCGTCGCGGTCGGTTACGATCTCGGCGTTGTGCCCCGGTCCGGCGAAGGCTCCGTTGCCCTTCAGGACTGTTTCGTAATGGTTCGAGAGCATCTCCTCGCCGTTGCGGTCCACATAGGGGCCGAAAAGATTCTCGGAGCGTCCCACCACGACCGAATAGGTGCTGTTCAACCCGGAACAGCAACTGCCGGTTGAGGCGAAGAGGTAGTAGTAGTTTCCGCGTTTGTGGATGTATGTGGCCTCGAAAGCCGTGCCGGCGACCGGCTGAATGGTCGAGGTGTCCAGCGTGAGCCCGTCGTCCGACAGCCGGGCGCCCCAGATGCCGCGGAAACTCCCCCAGAAGAGGTATTTCGCGCCGTCCTCCTCGATGAAGAACGGGTCGATCGAGTTCAGACAGCCGATCTCCTTGCTGATGAACAGCTTGCCGTGGTTGATCCAGGGTCCTTCGGGCGTCTCGGCCTCGGCGACGCCGATGCCGCAGTCCTCGATGCCGCCCCACGAGGAGAGCGAATAGTAGAGCAGATAGCGGTCGCCGACATAGTTGATGTCGGGGGCCCATATCTCGCCGCCCTCCGTGAAGTCGGGGCGCGTGGCCTCGGAGAAGACCGTGCCGCACAGCGTCCAGTTGACCAGGTCGCGCGATTTCATGATCGGCACGTTGCGGACGGCCTCCGTCGCATAAAGATAGAACGTGTCGCCGTCGCGGATGACCGTGGGGTCCGGCATCTTCTGTGTCGTGACCGGGTTTTTGTAGGTGGACGGGTCGTATCTGTCGCCGGATGCCTCGTCGCACGAGGTGATTGCCGCCAGAGAAAGGGTCAGAAAGAGAAACAAATCGGTTCGCATAGGAATATTTTTATGGTTTTTTGTTATTTCAATCGTCCGCATACGGTCGCGCCCTGCATGGCGTCGCCGTCCGGAAGGCTGAGGCTGGCCGTGCGCCGCCTTTTTCCGTCCGACAGCGATACGTTCAGCGCGGACGCGCACGGCGAGGAGGCCGCAATGCGTTTCGTGCGCAGGTCGATCGCTACGACGGCGGGGGCATCGACGCGGAGCGTCAGTCCTCCGGCCCCGACGCTCCCGGGCCTGCGGAACACCGCGCAGACCGTGCGGCCGTATTTCACGGCCTGGCAGGCGTCGTCGTTGCGCAGGAGCTCCACCGGGCGTTTGGCTGCCGTGCGCGCCGTCTGCTTCGCATTCCGGCAGGGCAGGATCGCATAGGCATAGCTGCCGGCCGTGTCGCAGCGGTGCTCCACCCAGCATTTGAAGATCCGGGCCGAGTCCGCGCGGTCGCGGTAGAAGGGGTCGATCGGGTCCCATTTGCCGTGTTGCATGGCGGTCGAGAGCCGCACCTCCTGTTCGTCGAGCAGGAGATAGCCGCGTCCGTCGTGGTGAATCCACTGCACCTCTCCCGGCCGGAAACTGCGCCCGGTCGGTCGCTCCTCCGGAATACTGAGCCTGCCGCCGGAGGTTCCCGCGACGACCTCGCCGCGCAGCCGGTTCTGTTCCAGCGTCGTGAAGAGCTCCCGCGGCGGCGCGTCGTTCCGGATGCCGGCGCCCACCGCCACGACGATCTCTTCGAACAGGAAGTTCGATTTGACGGCCCGGAGGCTGTCGCGCCGCAGCTCCATCGTCGTGCAGAGCAGGCCGTCGGCGGCCAGACCGCCGACCCACCGGGAGCGGTTCCGCTTTTCGTCGGCGTCGTCGCTGCACTTGATCGGAGCACCGTCGTCGTAGGCCGTGGTTCCCGGGATGCGCCGCCAGTCCCAGCAGGCGAAAATATTCTCGTATTCCGCCCCGTGTTGCATGGTCAGCAGCGCACCGTCGGCCGAGAAATTCGCCAACAGGTTCTCCCGGTTGGTCATCTCGAATCCGACCGTGCGTTCGGAGTGCATCCGCACGGAGGCGTACCATCGTTTCGAACGGTGGATGCCGCAGTCCGAACGCCAGTAGTAGCTGCTGCCCGCAGCCTCCCGGCTTCCCGGCCGGAGATTCCGCTTTGCGATGCGGGCGAACTCCCGGCTTCCGGGACGCCCCGTCGCCGCCATGTTCCGGGCCGTTACGGCCAGCGACAGCGCTTTGCCCCGTCCGGCGTCGATGAAGACCTGACGGCCGCAGAAGCTCGGGTCCATCGTGCCCTGCCAGACGCTTCGGCAGATGCCGTCGGTCAGCAGCCTCCGCACGATGTCGTACTGCTCCGCCGGGAAGGCATAGGGCGAACCCTCCAGCACCCGGAACCAGAACGAGATGCTCTCGGCGTAGGCCAGTCCGTAGTTGCCGAACTGAATTTGCGGACCGTGCTGGTGGAACGACCAGTCCGGCTGGATGCCTTCGCCCGTGGTGAGCCGGATCTCCTCGGCGATAGCGTCGCGGGCCCGCTGCACCAGCTCCCCGTCGTCGGTCAGCAACCCCTTCATGAGGTTGTTGCCTGCGAGCCAGACCTTGTTCTGGCCGGTGCGTCCGAACTGCGACCGTTTCAGAATCCGCAGTCCTCCTGCGATCTCTTCGGGGGTCGCTTCGTCGCCGAGCATCAACAGAATGGCGGTCAGCTTTTTCGGAACGCCGATTTCGTTGTGCCACCAGTTCGGACACCGGGGGTCAATCCGCAGCCAGAGCCCGATGCCGGCATGGAGCACGTCGCGCAACCGCTGGCTGCGGTAGCTCTCCGAACCGGGGTCCGCCCAGAGTTTGGCCAGGGCGTAGAGCCGCGTCAGGTGGAGCGTCGGCTGCCAGCGTCCGCGGGTGCGGTCCGCGTAGTCGATGTCGCTCCAGCGCCCCTGCTCGTCGATCAGGCCGAGCAGACGCCGTACCTCCTCCGCCGGAAGATGTACGGACATGTAGAGCTGCAACAGCAGCACGTCGTTGGCGCGGCCGCTGTCCGAGCACTCGATGAAGCGTTCCGCGAGCTGCCTGTCGGGGGCGTACGATGCTGTCGAGGCCCGGACGAACGCCGCACGGAGGGCGTCCAGGGACCCGGTGCCGGCATGAACGGCGGAACAGGCGAGCAGAGCGGCGTATGTCAGAAAGCGTTTCATGATCCGCCGGTCAATCGTAATGGGCGGGGTCGCTGTCCTGCCATTCGTTCACGCCGTCGTGCATGCGGTTGCGGAACGTCAGCGTGTCAATCACCTCCGTCGAGGTTCCGTCCCCGTTGGGATAGCGGTAGTGCAGGAAGATCTTGCGGTCCTGGAGCAGGCGGGCCCGGTTGTAACCGGACCCCAGATCCTCGACGGAGATCGAAGACGACGAGACCGTGACTTTATCCCCGTCGAGCGTCAGCCGCAGCGATCCCTGTTTGGTGCCGTTTCCGATGTAGTCCGTTTCCACGGCGTCGGGAGCCACCGTGGTCAGCGTATAGACGGCGTGGGTGCCCTCCTGACTCGGGATCGTCGTCGGATAGACCTTGGTCGCCGTTATCTGTCCTGCCGCATTGACCGTGTGCATCTTTCCGCCGTGGTAGTAGTGCCCGAAAAGCATGTTTTCATAGCGCACGGCGACTACCTGATAGGATTTGGCGATCAGCACGGTGTCGGCATCGGCGCTCGTGAGGCGGAATCCGATGGCGTAGTACGGATCGTGGCTCATGTTCGGATCTGCGAGCAGAGCCTCCGGATCAGCCGTTACGGTGACCGTGCCCGTATGCCGGCCGCGCGGAATCGAGATCTTCCGGTCGTCGCTGACCGTAAAATACTCCCGCGGCAGCGGCGTCAGCCGGCCGATGCCGCTCGCTTTTACGGCCTCGGTGACATAGGACTGGCTGATGCCGGAGACCGTGACGGCTCCGCTCATCGCCTGCCATGCCGTGAACGGCGATGCGGCTCCGCTGTAAGGCGAGAGGTCGCCATCGACCAGATCGTCGTCGAGGACGTAGTAGACCGAACGGTCGCGTTCGTTCTCTATCACGCCTCCGAGTACCGAACCGATCTCGAACGACATCTCCTCGCCCACGATGAACGAGCGCAGATCGTACTGATAGGCGACATAGACGCCGCTGTGGTCGTAATCCTCGACATAATCGTCGTAACAGCCCGAGCAGAAGAGTGCGAGCAGGAGCGGCAGCGCTGCAATTCTATTTTTCATAATGCGTTGTTTTTTATTCCCAGTTGGACCATCCTTCGTTCTGCACCATCTTTTCCATGCGGATCATCTCCGTGTAGGGGATGGGCACCCATAATGATTGGTAGCTGCGCTTTTCGACCTCGACGCGGTTGATCTGCGCGGCGGAGATGACCGGCTTGCTCACCGAGCCGTTCAGTGCGGTGGCGTCCGTCGCCCAGCGGCGCAGGTCGTAGAAACGCTGCCCCTCGAAGCAGAGTTCGATGCGGCGTTCGTTGCGCACGAGCTTCTCGAACTCCTCGGGGCCCGCGGCGGCGCATTCGTCGAGATAGGGGTCCGCCGTCGCCCCGACGCCCGGCATTCCGTCGTTGGTGGGGCGGCTTCGCAGATAGGCGAGGACCTGCTTGGGGGTGTAGCCGTAGAGTTCCGTCATCGGGCCCGACACCCGGTTGGCCGCCTCGGCGAACGTGAGGCACATCTGAGCCCAGCGGATGAAGAAGATCGACTTGGGCATGGTCTGGATCGACTCGTCGTTGCCGTTCCACCCCAGGTAGAGGTACTTGCGGATGTAGTAGTTGGTCATCGAATTGTTGATGCCTCCGGCCTCGTCGCGTCCGCCGACCGAGGTGTCGAAGGTGTACATCACTTCGCCGTTGCCGACACGGCAGACATCCGCCCCGTTATGGAATATAGCGCTGTAAAAGCGCGAATCCCGGTCGGCATAGGGCCGGAGCGGATCGTAATTCGACAGGGGATGGTCGATCGGATAGCCGTTGGCCGCCGGGAAGGCATCGACCAGCTCCTGGGTGGGGCCCAGGCTGCCGGTCCCGAGAAATCCGGCCGGGTAGAAGAGCTTCTCCAGCGTGCTGCCTTTCGAATAGTCGGACGACCAGATGATCTCGGGACTGTTGGGATCGGTCCAGGCGAACGCCGCTGCGGGATCGAATCCGTGGGCTCCGTCCTGCGTGAGTTTGAAATCCATCACTTCGGCGGCGTATTTCGCCGCATTCTCCCAACGCGAAAGGTCGTTGTCGGGGTTGAACGCCGGAGAGGCCCATTGCAGGTAGACCAGCGCCTTCAAGGCTTTGACGGACAGCTGGTCGAAACGATGCCAGCGGATCGCCCCTTCGAGGTTCGTATTGGTCGTGAGCCAGTCGCGGTTGGCCTCCGGGAGGTATTCGAGCGCCCGGTCGCAGTCGTCGAGAATCTGCTTCACGCACTCCTCGTAGGTGGCGCGTTCGAACGAGCCGGCGTCGGCGTTGAAGACATCTATGGCCTCGGTGACGATCGGGAATCCCAGCAGCCGTCCGTCGGTGCCCCGGCCTCCCCATTTGCGCAGCAGGTCGTACTGCCACCAGGCCCGCAGGGCGTAGGCGTCGCCTTGCAGGTTCTTCTGCAACATCCTGTTCTGCTCCTCGTTGATCATATAGCGCGTGGTGAGGCCCAGATCGTTGTCCAGAAACTTGTTCACATACATGATGCCCTGGTAGTCGCGTATCCAGTAGGTCTTGAACGGGTCGCTGGCGGGCGTTCCGGTGCCGAGGGCGAAGCTGCGCATCGCATGGTTCCGCTCCGTTATGACCAGGTCGTCCGTCGCACCGTCGAGATAGAGATACTCCGCTTTCGTGTAGGCCGTAGGCAGCAGGTCGTAGCTTTTTTCGACGAAACCGCGGATCATGGAGGGGTATTCATTCAGATTTTCGTCCGTATAGTGGCCGTTGGGCAGCGGATCGAGGAAGTCGGAGCATCCGGCCAGCGCCAGCAGGGCTGTCAGCCCCCAAATTGTATTTTTCATGATCGGAAACATTTAGAAAGAGAGTTTGAACCCTGCCGTGAAGGTGCGGTAGAGCGGATACTCGGTCACTCCCGAGTTGATGTTTTCTGGATCGACATCCTTGATTCCGCTGATGGTGCAGAGATTGGCGCCGCGCAGGAAGACGCGCAGCCCCTTGAAGACCGACTGGCTGCGGAAGCGGAGGTTGTAGCCCAGCTCGACGTTCTGAATCTTGAAGTATCCGCCGTCGCGCAGCCAGAACGAGGAGTTCTGGAAGTTGTTGTTCGACTTGACGTAGGCCAGGCGCGGATAGTCGCCGCCGATGTTGTCGCGCACGAAGGTCGAATAGTTGTCGGTTCCCCAGCCGTTCCAATACCAGCTGTTGGTCAGCGCCGTGTCGAATCCGGCCCGGCCCGTTCCGACGATCGTCAGGTCGAAATTCCGGTAGCGCAGGTTGATGCTCACCGAGTAGTTCACTTTGGGCGTCGTGTTGCCGATCACCCGCGTGTCGTTGCTGTCGATGAGTCCGTCATCGTTCAGGTCGGCGTATTTCAGGTCGCCGACCTGCACTTCGTCGTCGAAGAGCTGCCGGGGCGAGGTGTCGATCTCCTCCTGCGAGGTGAACTTGCCCAGGCAGACATAGCCCCGGTAGGAACCCGTCGCCGATCCCGTGACGCGCTGGTAATCGTAAACCACGTTTTCGGAGTAGCGCAGGTATTTGCCCTTGAGCGTCGAGATGCTGCCGCCTACGGTGTACTCCACCTTGCCGATCCGGTCGGACCAGTAGAGCGCGGCCTCCCAGCCCCGATAGCGGATGTCGTTGTAATTCTCGTAGGTGCCGATGCCGTCCATGCCGTAGAGTTTCGGCAGTACGGAACTCATGTTGGTGATGATGCCCTCGCGCTTCGTGTTGAAGTAGTTGACCTCCAGCGAGAGCCGTTTCCGCAGCAGCAGCACGTCGATGCCCGCGGTTATCTCCTTGCGTTTCTCCCAGGTCAGGTCGGGATTGCCCAGCCGCGAGATGGTATTGATGTAGGACTGGTAGCGGTTCGAGGAGCCCAGCCATTGGTAATTCGTCGTGTAAGACCCGAAATTGATTCCCTTGCTTTTCACGTAGTAGTCCTCGTAGAGGTCCTGCGAGCCGAACGTGTCGTAGCCGATCACGCCCGCCTGACCGCGCACCTTGAGGTAGTCGATCCATTTCACGTCCTGCATGAATCCCTCTTCGGATATGACCCAGCCCACGCCGAACGATGGGAAAACCCCGAAGCGTTTCCCCGGCCGGAACATCGACGAACCGGCGTAGTTCACGACGGCCTGAAAGAGATACTTCTCCCGGAACGCATAGTCCAGAGAGCCGATCAGCGCCAGCTGGCGTTCGCGGTAGGAGTTTCCCGAGCGCTCGACCGTCTCCAGATAGAAGACCGCCGCCGCGCCGACCCGGTGGTCGTCGTTCCGGTAGTCGTAGCTCAGCTTTTCGTGCAGGAAGAGCCCCTGATGGGTCCATTTGCCCATGATGGACTTGCCGGAGACCTGCGCCCCTTCGTGCGGGGTCTTGATGGTCGAACCGGTCGATTGGTCGTAGATCACCGCCGTGTAGTCGGGATTCTTGCCGATGCGGGTCATGTTGAAGAGGTCGAGCGCCGCATAGGACTGGAACTTCAGCCCCTTGAGCAGGGCGTGCAGATCGTAGGTCAGTGTGGTCGCAACGGTGCCCGACCGTCCTTTCTCCGTGAAGAAGCCGTTTTCGGTGAGTGCGGCGTAGGGGTTGGTTCCGTAGTTCTGGCTGACGCCGTAGACGACGTTTCCGGTCGTCTCGTCGCGCGAGACGATCAGCGGAAATTCCACCGCGGGCGTGCGCACGGCCCCGACGAACGCATTGTCGAACTCCGCGGCGGAAGCCGCTCCGCTGTTGCCGTAGCGCGGGGAGCGGCGGAAGCTCAGGCCGCCGGCGAATCCGAAGTCGATCTTCAGGTCCCGCGTGATGGCGGCGTTGAGGTGCGTGCGGACGGTCAGCCGGTTGAAGTCGGCCGTGCTCCCGACCTTGAAGATGTCCCCTTCGCCGGCATACCCCAGGTAGGTGCTGTATGCGAGCCGTTCCGATCCGCCGTCGAACGAGACGTTGGCCTTGTAATAGGGTTTCGTGTCCTTGAACATCAGACTGCGGTAGTCGGCGTTCGGCGCCGTGAGGCTGTTCGCATCGCGGAGCGTGAACCCTTCGATCGTTTCGTTGGAGTAGAGCGGCGCGTATCCGCTGTTGATGCGCGCCTGATTCTGCAGCTGCGCGTATTCGACGCCGTTGACCCACTCGGGACTGCGGTCCACCACGCTCACGCCGCTTTCGAACCCCACGCGGATGCGCCGTTCGCCGGGATGTCCGCGGCGGGTGGTGATGTTGATTACGCCGCCGCTGGCGCGCGATCCGAAGAGGGCCTTGTCGGCGATGTCGCGGACGAACGTCATGGATTCGATCTCCTCGGGATCGAGTTGCAGCTGCGAAAGGTATATCGGCATGCCGTCAACGACGAACGTCGGCGTGAATCCCCGGCTGGTGATCGACCCGCGGAGCGACTCCTCCCCGTAGTGCAGCCCCGGCATGCCGCTCCGCTCGGTGACCGTCAGTCCGTCCACGACGCCTGTGAAGGCGTTGCGCAGGTCGTTTGACGGATATTTGTCCAGGTCGTTTTCGTAATAGGCCGCGGTGCTGCTCGTCGAACTGCGCTTGTCGAGCGTGCGGGCGAAAGGCATGTCCAAAGTCTGATAGATACGCAGGACGCGCCGGGCGCGAATCGCGGAGTCCGTCCGAATCGCGGAATCGGACATCGCGGCGACGCGGTTTTCCGCCTCTTCCGGATGCGGAGCGCCTTGAATCGTTCCGATGACGCATACCGTCAGGATGCCCCATAGGTATATGCAGGTGTTCTTCATGATGTGGTTCTACCAAATTTCGTTGTTGACAAAGTTCTTCATCTTGTTGGCCTCCTCCGTGGGGAACGGGATGTAGTACATGGCATCCTTCCACGATGACTGCCGGTTCTGCGGAATCGCACGGCGCGTGTAGATGCGGCCTTTCGGATACTGTTCCGAGACATCGGTTTTTTCGATGTACATGCCCGTCAGGGTCGCGGTCATCTTTTGCGGGGCGATCATCCAGCGGCGGATGTCGTGGTAGTAGTGGTGGCCTTCGAAGGCCAGTTCGACGCAGCGTTCGTTGCGGATGCGTTCGCGCAGCAGCGGTGCGCTGCCCGTGAATTTGTCGAGCACGTCGGGCATTCCTATCCGGTTGCGCACCTTGTTCACGGCCTCCAGCGCCGTCAGCGAAAGGCCGCCGGCCGTGCCCTGCGGTCCGGATACCTCGTTCACGGCTTCGGCGTAGTTGAGGTAGAGCTCCGCCATGCGGATCAGCGGGTCGGTGTGCTCGGTCCTCGATGCGGTGCCCGATCCGTAACCGCCGTTCCACCACTTGTTTATGTAATAGCCCGTATTCGAATATCCCGTGGATTTGCTGTCCATCGAGCCCCATGCGATTCCGAACTGGCGCGACTGGCTGTTGATCACCGTCATCGGATAGGTTCCCGTCGAGGGGTCGTAGTGGATGTTGATCCCGGTCGGACACATCGACACGACGCTGCCGTCGTGGACGACCGTCAGATCCAGACGCGGGTCGCGGTTCGAGTAGGGGTCCTGTTCGTCGTAGTGTCCCTGGGCGATCGCCTCCTGACGCTCGGCCTCGGTCTCCAGCGGGTCGCCCCAGACGGTCTCGAAAAGATCGACGCAGTTCTGCGTCGGGCACTCTCCGCTGGATTTGGAGAAATTCGCCTGCGGATAGGCGAAGACCGCCGACCAGACATCCGTCTGGTAGTAGCTGCCGCTTCCGTAGTTCCAGGCCCAGATGTGTTCGTTGGTGTAGGCGGCGCCCCAGAAGTTGCTGGACCACTCGCTTCCCGGAACCAGGTCGTAGCCGTACTCTTCGGCGATGCGGATGGCTTCGCCGCAGGCTTCGGCGGCATCCTCCCAGTCGCTCTGGCCGTGCAGGTTGTTCAGCTTGCTGGCCGCATAGAGCAGTGCGCGGGCTTTCATCGCCTTGGCCGCCACGCCGTTGGGATAGGCCATGTCGGAACTCGTCAGATGGCCTTCGGTTCCGGGAGCGGCATCCCGGCGCACCTTGCCGGCGGAGACGAAGCACTCGTAGGCGCGGTCGAAATCCTCGGCGCACCGCGAATAGGTTTCCCAGGCCGTCAGACGCGCCATGTCCCACTCGTCGTTCTCGTCGAGCGCCTTGTCGAGATAGGGCATGCCGCCGAAGATCCGGCACAGCGTGAAGTGGGCGTATGCGCGGACGAAATAGGCTTGTCCGAGCAGGTCGTCCTTGTTCTCCTGTTTGACGTTCTGCACGCGGCCGATGTTCTCGATGCACTTGTTGCAGACGCGGATGATGCGGAACATCGAATAGGAGATCGCCCGTCCGGCCGTCGAAGTCGTGAATTCCGCGGCGTTCTCGCCCATCGTCCCCGACTTGATCTGCTGGCAGCGCAGCAGGCGGCCGGCGTCGCTCAGATCGGTGAACTGATACCAGGTGTAGCGGCGGGCGTTCATGTCGAGATAGAGCGGATAGGCACAATGGATTCCCGTCGGTGTCGTGTAGATATTGTAGTAGTAGGACTTGAAGTTGTCCCATACGGTGAACACCTGATCCTCGTCGAGACCCATCTCGGGGTTGATGTCCAGGTAGTTGCATCCCGAGACGCTCAACGTGAGGGTCGAAAGAATGGATATGATCGCTTTTTTCATGCTCTTTTCTTGGTTAGAATCTTAGAATCCGATTTTTACGCCCAGTTTGACGCTGGTCATCATGGGGTAGAAGCCCGTGGTGAAGGTGGTGCTCTTGGGGTCGCCCTCGATCAGGTCGGAGAGCGTCAGCAGGTTGGTGCCCGTCAGATAGAGGCTCAGGTTGCGGAATCCGGCGCGTTGCAGCACCCGTTTCGAGCGGAACGTGTAGCCCAGATAGACCTCTTTCAGACTGATGTAGTCGGCCTTGCGCCACGTGCGGCCTTCGAGCATCATCGTCGAGCCGGCGCCGGTGGTTCCGGCCCACGAGTACATGGGGTGGCCGGACGAGCCGCCGAAGACCAGCGTGGCGTGGTTGGCATCGGGATTGGTTGGGCTCCAGTTGTCGAGCTGCGACTTGGAGGCGCGGTAGTCGCCCTTCGTGAACTCGATCTCCCAGCTGTTGTTGTAGTTGACGTACTTGCCGAAGTCGGCGGTCCACAGCATGTTGAATTCGAGCCCCTTGTATTCGAATCCGCCCCGGAACGAGCAGCTGACCGGCGGATACTGGCTACCGGCGATGGCGTGCAGGTCCTGCGAGTTGAGGGAGCCATCGACCGCATAGTCCAGGTATTTGTACGATCCGATATTGACATACAGCCAGTTGTCCGAGTAGGCGGGGTAGTTGTGGATGTCGTTGACGTTTTCATAGTACCCCGAATCCACGACGCTCATGCCGCCGGTCTGCCCCATGTAGGCTTTGCCGGCCACTTTCTGATAGTCGGGGGCGTAGGGTGCGTCCTCGTAGTTGGTGATGCGGTTCTCGTTGAGCGACAGCAGGGCCGTCAGGTGGTAGTTGAAGCCCGATTTCGTCCGGTCGTTCCAGCCCAGTTCGATGTCGATGCCGTGCTTCTTCATGCTGCCCCGGTTCACGACCTTGTACTGCGTGCCGACGAGCATCGTGACGTTGGGTTCCACCAGCATGTTCGTGCGCTTCTCGTCGAAGAGGTCGAGGTTGAGCGTCAGCCGGTTGTCGAGCCACCCCATCTCGATGCCCAGGTCGCGTTTGCGGGCCTCCTCCCATTGGGCTTCGAGGTTGGCGCTCTTGTCTTCGGTGATGTTGCCGCTGCTGTCGCTGACGTAGCTCGTGTAGTAGAGCCAGCGTTCGGCCGCGCTGTCGCTTCCGACCAGACCGTCGGAGTAGCGGATCTTCATCTTAGACCACCAGGGCATCGCCTCTTTCCAGAAACGCTCCTGCGAGGGCACCCAGCCTATGGCCACCGAAGGGAAGAAGCCGTAGCGGTTCTTCGGCGAGAACTGCTCTGAGCCGGTGTAGCCGATGTTGCACTCGAAGAGGTATTTGTGCTTGTAGTCGTAGGTGGCGCGCGCCACGAGGCCCTGCGAGTGGTAGGGGAAATCCACGACCTTGGCGTTCTCGCGCTGGTTGAAGAGCGCCAGCGCCGTCACGGTGTGGTCGCCGAAGGTGCGGTTGTAGTTGAGCGCCGCCTCCCAGTAGAAGGTCGTATAGTAGTTGTCCTGCATGACTCCCGTCGTGACGGAGTACGGATCGCGCTCGTACACGTAGTCGCTTTGCGTGGACAGCACCCATGGATTGCCCTCGCCCGAGTCGTAGGCGTCCCAGTCGATGTAGTACATCGGGTTCGCGCTGCTCGCCTCCTGGGAGACACGCGAATAGTAGGTGCTCAGCGAGACGTTGGCCTTCAGCGAGAGCCCCTTGGTGATGAAGTCGAGTTTCTGCTCGAAAACGAGGTCCGTATAGAGTTTGTTGCTCGTCGTCTGCTGGTAGTCGCCCGTCGAGAGCGTCGTCTTGGCATTGCCGTAGAAACTGCCTTTCGAACTGGCCAGCCGCTCTCCCGAGGCGTCGGGGTAGTCCGGGTCGGAGACCATATCCAGCATCCAGGCGGGGTAGTAGGCCGGGAACATCATCGGCGAGGCCGAATACATCATGTTGAAGAGCCCCGAGACCGAAGCCCCCGTGGGGGCCTGACGGATGCTCAGCACGCCGCCGACCTTCACGGAGAGCCGGGTGCTCTTCGTTACGTCGAAATCGAAGTTCGAACGGTAGTTGATGCGGTCGTAGCGGAAGTTGGCTGCGGTCCACTCCGAGAAATCCTTGAAGATCGAACCCTCGTGGTTGTAGCCGAGCGACAGGAAGTATTTGACGCGCTGCGAGCCGCCCGAAACGTTGTAGTTGGCCGTGATCGTCTGGGCGCATGTGCGCATGGTCAGGTCGAACCAGTCGGTGTCGGGGTAGCGGATCGTGTTGATCTTCGACGACGGACGGGCGTATTCGTCGATCTGCCATTGGGGAATCAGCGATCCGAAGCTCTGCGTGTTTTTCAGCGCCACGTTCAGCAGCTCGGCGGTTTTCGCGGAGCTGACGTGGTCGGGGATGTTCGTCGGGAAATCCAGACCGTAGGAGAGCGAGATGTTCATCTTGGGTTTGCCGGTGTTTCCGGAGCGCGTGGTGACGATGATGACGCCGTTGGCGCCCTTCGCTCCGAACACGGCCGTCGCCGAGGCGTCTTTCAGCACCGAGATCGTGGCCACCTCGTTCGGATCGAGGTCCGAGAAGCTGCGCTCGATGCCGTCAACCAGCACGAGGGGGTCCGAGCCGTTCCAGCTCGATACGCCGCGCACGTAGAGCTGCACGTCGTTGTTGCCGGGCTGGCCGCTCGTCTGAATGCTCGTGATGCCCGAAAGTTTGCCGGTGATGGCCTGCGTGATGTTGGCCGTTCCCGAATTGACCAGTTCGTCGGTGCCGACCTGGGAGATGGCGCCCAGGACGCTCTCCTTCTTCTGGACGCCGTAGCCTACGACGACGACATCATCGACCTGCTGAGTCTGTTCGACAAGCGTTACGGTCAGGGGTTTCCCCCCCCCTATCGCGCTGATCTCCCGGGATTCGTAACCCAGGAACGAGACTTGCAGCGTCGCACCCTGGGGAACCGTCAGTTGGAAATTCCCCTGCGCGTCGGACACCGTGCCTGCTGATCCGTTCTTCACCAGAACGGTCGCCCCGGCGATCACGAAGCCTTTGGAATCGACGACCCGACCGCTGACCCGAATTTTCCGTCCCGAATCCGCCGATGGCTGGGCCGAGGCGGGCAACAGCAGCAGCATGCAAAGAACAATACACAGACATCGCAATCCGCCCGACAATACAGCGGTGGATAAATTTTTCATGCTCGGTTGTATTTTAGGTTTGTAGGAAATCGAGAACCTGCCGGCAGCCCCCTCTTGCGGACTGCCGGCGGTTCTGCAATGAATGTTATTTTATTTGCCAGATCGAGATCGCGTTCTCGGCCGGAACCGTGTTGCTGCGGCCGTATCCGCTCAGGAAGATCCAGCCGTTGTAGGGACCTTCGGCCTCGGTGCGCTCTGTTTTCGACGAGTAGCTGGTGTGGGTCGCGTCGGAGCAGCGGATGCGGAACCAGAGTGCGCCGTTCTCGATGTCAACGGGGATCGTCGCCGTCTCGCTGATGTCTATGTAGCGGTAGGGGCTGCTGAAAGCCGCCGTCTCGTTGGGCATCGCATAGGTCGCGTCGAAGTACATGTTCTTCGAGTTCTGGCCGCTCGTGCCCAGCCACGGGAACGACGAGATGCTGGTGGGTGTCCACACACCGTCGCCGGCAGACCATTCGACGACCCAGAAACGGGGCATCTTCGAGCCGTTCATGGCCACGGAGTAGCGGATGTTGATCTGTGCGCCGGCACCCATGTTCTCGACGGGCACGTAGATCAGCAGGTGGTCGTCGTTCCAGATCTTGTTGAAGCTGTACGCCGTTCCGTCGTTGCTGATCTTGAAGGAGGCCGTATAGCTGTTGCCTCCGACCGTCGCGTTGACCTGCTGCCAGGCCGCGACGGCTCCGGTACCCTCCGGCAGGTCGGCTTTCATGCGTCCGTCCGCGGCGAAGTTCGGATTGTAGGTCTTCCAGGGCACCGTGTCGTCCATCGTCCACTGAGCCAGCAGCCGTTTGTTGGCGTCCTGCGTGACGGTGATCGTCACGTCTTCGATCGCGTCGTCGTAGACATGCAGGGTCAGCCGGCCTTCGAGCGGTTCGTAGAGCTCGTTGTCGCGGGCCGTGAGGGCGACCTCCACGGGAATCAGGCTGCTGCGTCCCGAAGAGGGCTCGACGGTGAGCCAGTCGAGATTCTCGCCGGTGATCTCCCAGCGGCGGTTGCACTGAACGGAGAAGGTGAAGGGGGCTTCCGGCGCGTTGGCGAACGCGACCTGCCCGTCCTTGATCCCCGAGACGATGAGCAGCGGCGTCGGATCGACGGCCTCCTGCGAGACGTTCACCACGAGCGGCTCTTCCAGCCCCTCGCCCGTGAACGTGATCGTACCGCTGCGCTCGTCGCCTTCGTTCGGGGTCGGGGTTACGACGATCTCGGTCTCCTGCTTGCGTGCGCCCTCCAGCGGAGCGACTTCGGCCCAGCCGTCGAGGCCCGATGTCGAAGCCTGCCACGCGATGTTGCTGTAAACCGTGAAGGTTACGGGCGCGGCGTCGGTGTAGCTGAACCGCAGCGTCTTGTCGTCCGGCAGCCCGGAACGGAGCGTAATTTCCGGAACGATCGGGAACGCCTCCTGCACGATCGTCACCCGGCGGGTGGTGGCGCCGGCATAAACGGTCAGTATGCCGCTGCGCTCCAGGTCGTCGTTGACCGAGGGGGTGAGGAGCACGGTGCTCGGATATTTCGAGCCGCCGTTCATCTGCGACACTTCGAGCCAGTCGAGGTTGCTTTTGGCGATGGACCAGGTCTTGTTCGAGACGATGCTGAACGCCAGGGGCTCCTCGGAATCGTAGGCGAAACAGATCTCGTCCTGAAGATTGCGGACCTCCACCGAATCGGCCGCCTCGACCTCGGGGTCGGAGGAGCACGAACTCATCGACATGCCCGCGGCCCATGCTGCGAGCAGAAGCAATCGGGATATGCGTGTTTTCAGGGAAATCATGGCTTATGGTGTTTTGGTTGGTTATTCCGAATGGGTTTCGCTGCGGCGTTGCGGAGGATCACATCTTCACGATCTCCGAAGCGGCCAGCAGGAAGGCGCCGACGCCGTAGCCTTCGGTCTGATCCGGCTTGGTGATGCGGGGCCGGGCGCCTACGGGCTGCACGTACTCCATGCGGCCATCTTCGCGGACATAGGAGCAGAGCGTTTTCCACGACCGTTTGGCGGCCTTGCGGTAGACCTTCCCTTTCAGGATTCCGTGGTTGACGCCCCATGCCAGGCCGTAGGTGAAGAATGCCGATCCGCTGTTCTCGGGCGTCGGATAGACCTCCGGATCGAGCAGGCTGGGGCGCCAGGAGCCGTTTTCGTCCTGGCAGGCGAGGAGCGCATCGGTCATTTCGAGGAACAGACGCCGGTAGAAGTCGTACGACGGATCGTTCTCGGGAACGGTCTCCAGCAGGATCGCCAGTCCGGCGTACACCCAGCCGTTGCCGCGGCTCCAGAAGACTTTCCGGCCGTTGGGTTCGCGCATGTCCATGAAGCTCGCATCGCGGTAGAAGAGACGCTCTTCCGTATCGTAGAGCTTGCTGGTCGTCGCGTAAAATTCGGCATTCATGAATTTCAGGTACTTGGGGTCGCCGGTGATGCGGGTCAGCTGTGCGTAGACCGGGGGAGCCATGAAGAGCGCGTCGCACCAGCTCCAGCGCTTCTGCCCGTCTTTGGCCTTGATGTGGAGCTGCGTTTTGGCCGGATGGTCAACCACCAGATCGGCGCGCTCCTTCACGGGTGCCAGCATCGCCGGGTCCCGGTATTTCTCGTAGAGCAGCAGGTAAGCCTGCCCCACGCAGATGTCGTCGGCATGATACGGACGGGTGTCCATGCTCCAGCCGGTGCGGCGGCCGATCTCCATGACGAAATCCTCGCAAGGTTTGTAGCCCGAGGTCTCGCCCCAGACCACCATGCCGCGGTAGAGGGTTCCGTTGACCCAGTTCTGGTCGCGGCGCGTGCCGGATTTCGAGGAGATGTATTTGCCGAAGTTGTCGATCTGCCATTGCGCCACGCGATTGGCGATCTCTATGTCGGCTTTCCGGCCGGCTGTGGATACGTGGGGGATGCCGGCGAAGAGAGCGGTAAGCATCAGCAAGGAAAAAATTCTTCTGTACATGGTCTGTTTTTTTGGGTTGTAAGTTAATCGTTTACGGTTTGATCGTCTGCGGTCAGTCGCGGGGTCTGCCGCCGGGTATCGGTTCGGGTTTCTGCCACTCGGACTGCATCGTGTAGGGCATCCGGAACAGATCGCCGCGCTCGTTGCAGAAATAGAGCCGGGAGATGCTCATGTTGTCGGGGTCTCCGTCGGCCCAGAAGGCGTAGAAATCCGGATGCGCGTGGACCGGACGCCGGGCGTAGGAGTGGTTGCGCGGACTGTCGTGGGTCAGCGCCCGCACCCGTTGCCAGCTCTGGCCCTTGTCGCGGCTGCGCCACATCACCATCTCGCCGCCCGTGCCCCAGTATTGAGGACCGGCATCGGTCGGAGCGATGACGGTCCAGACATCGTCGTCGTCGATCCAGATGCTGCCGCTGTCGTAGCAGTGCGTCGAGGTCGTCAGGTCCCGGAAGTGCCACTGCCGGCCGTCCCAGTGGGCCGTCTGCCAGCTTCGGACCCCGCCGGCCGGGCCGGTCAGGTAGTTGTCGCTGGTCAGATAGAGGATCACGGGGTTGCCGTCGGAACCGAAGTTGATGTCCTTGATGTAGCAGTTGCGGCGTTCGGACTGGAAATCCCGGATCAGCGAGATGTCGTTCCGGCGCGTGACGGGGAGCGCGACCCGGCGTCCGTCCGCCGTCGTCCACGTCCGGCCCCAGTCCTCCGACTGAATGTAATAGATGTTCGTCCGCGTGTCGCAGTTGCCGTCGATGTGGCGGTTGAAGCAGCACATCAGCTTTTTGCCGCAGAGCGTCGAGAACTGGTAGTGTCCCGATTTGGTTTCGCCCGGCTCCATGATGGAGGCCAGGGATCGGTAGTCGGTCCACTCGACGCCGTCGGGGCTCGACTGGTAGAAGAGCCGCCGCTTGCCGTCGTAGCGCGTGAAGAAGAGGAAGAAGCCTTCGTCCGGGTGGTAATGTACCTGCGGATAGGCCATGATGCTCTCGTTGACGTAGTCGAAGGCGGAGATGTCGTAGGGTTTCCGGCTGCGGTAGCGGATGCCCGGGCGGGTGTTGCCGCGCCCGGCGACGAAAATCCAGACGTACCCCTCCTTGTCGATCTGGATCGTGGGGTCGTCGTGCGGATCGTGCACGTTGTTCACGCCCTTGTCGCAGACTACGACGGGGCGGCGCAGCATGCCCGTCTTGTGGTCGTAGCAGCCGACCGTGCAGAGCAGGTATTTGCGGTCGGCGGCCGGGGTTCCGCCGTAGACGAAGAAGGTCTTGTCCGCCTCCGCCGCGTAGACGGCGACCGGGATGTGCTTCATCGTATAGGTGCCGAGGCCGCCCGAATATTTGGGGCCGAATCCCGACCGGGCCTGCCCGATGGTGAACCAGATGCCGCGATAGCCTTCGGCCTCGGTGCCGGTGAGCGACCGGGGTTCCTGCGCGCCTGCATGCCAGCAGAACATCAGGGCGAAAACCGCGAAATTCAAAAATCTTTTCATGGAGGTTTTTTATTTGTTATCGTATCGCAAAATTATTCGCCCCGGACGGAACTTTCTGTCGAAGGAGTCTTAAAAAGTTTCGTAAAACCGCGAATACGCGCATGTCAGGGCCGGAAATTACGACCGGGAGGCGTATTCCCTCGGCGACATGCCGAATTGCTGTTTGAAACAGTAGGAGAAGTGCGATTGGGTGGAGAATCCCAGCATGTCGGCGATCTCGTTGAAGCGGTATTCGCGGCTGCGCACCATCTCGGCCGCACGGTTCAGGCGGTAGATCAGGATGAAGCGGTTCAGGGAGACGCCCGTCAGCGACTTGATCTTGCGGAACAGGCTGGCGCGGCTCATGCACATGGCCGTACAGACGGTGTCGGTGCTGAGCGAATTGTCCGAAATGTTCTCGTCGATGATTCCGCAGAGCTTGTCCATGAAGGTCCTGTCGGCGGCCGACAGATGGATTTCCCCGTTCTCCGGTTCCGCCTCCTGCGGCCTGCGGGCCTGCGAAAGCAGCATGTCGCGCAGCCGTTTGCGCGAAGTGAGGAGGTTGTCTACGACCGTCTGCAACAGCTCCGGACTGAACGGCTTGGTCATATAGACATCGGCCCCTTCCTGGTAGCCCGTGATTTTGTCCTGGTCGGAGATCTTGGCCGTGAGAATGACGACCGGAATGTGGCTCAGAGCCAGGTCGTGCTTGATGCGGTGGCAGAGTTCGTACCCGTCCATCTGCGACATCAGGACATCGGTGATCACCACGTCCGGCATCTCGTCGTGGATCAGCGTGAGCCCGTCGGCGCCGTTGTCGGCCGTCAGCACGCGGAAGCGGTGCGCGAAGATCATCTTGCAGTAGTACAGCAGCTGCAAATTGTCCTCGACGATGACGATTTTCGGGAGCGTTCCGACCTCCGCTCCGTCCGGTTCCGGTGCGAAATCGGGGACGATGGGTGCGGCGGAGCCGAGTCCGTTGATGAATTCGGCCGGGGTCGCCGGCTCGGCCGTCAGCTCGTAGAGCGATTCGTCCACGGGGATGGCGAACGTGAAACGCATCCCGCCCTCGGGGCGCACCTCCGCCGCGATGCTTCCCTTGTGCACCAGCAGCAGCTGTTTGACGTAGTGGAGCCCGATTCCCGTGCCGGCCGTGCTTCGTTCGCTGTGGGTCAGCCGTTTGTAACGTTCGAAAATGCGGGAGACATCCTCTTCGCTCATTCCGATGCCGTTGTCCGTTACGCTGACCGTCAGATACTGCGCCGCCGGGACCGCTTCCGCAAGTGCCGCCGGGAGTTCCGTTTCGAGGGAGATGCGCACCTCCACGTGCCCCTCCTTCGGGGTGTATTTCAGGGCGTTGGAGACCAGGTTCGACAGAATCTTGCCGAACTTGTCGATGTCCACGGCGACGACGAGCCGTTCCGCAGGGAGATCCAGATCGACCGTGATCTCTTTCTCGCGGGCATAGCAGGTGAAGCTGTTCATCAGCCGCCGGACGTGGGGCAGAATGTCCTGCCGGCAGACCGAGAGGGGCAGCGTGTCGTTTTCGATGCGGCTCAGCGCGAGCGTCTGATCGACCAGATCGAGCAGTTTCTGGACATTGTAGTTGATCAGGCCGATCAGCTCCCGCATCCAGTTCTTGTCGGTCACTCCCGGCAGCATGTTGACCGGGCCGTAGATCAGCGACAGGGGAGTCCGCAGTTCGTGGGAGATGTTCGTGAAGAAGTTGATCTTCATGTTGGTGAGCTCCTCCTCCCTTTTGAGTTTCGTGCGCGCCAGCTCCAGTTCCATCTTCTGCCGCTTCCGGTGCAGATAGAGCCGGTTGGCGAAGCCCGTGCCCCCGATTATGACGAGCGCATAGACGAGAAAGGCGTACCACGTCAGCAGCGGCGAGGGCCGGACGACGATCTCCAGCCGCCGCGGCTCCTCGTTCCAGAACCCGTCCGGATTCCGCGCCTTCAGTTCGAAGACGTAATGCCCTGCCGGCAGGTGGGAGTAGTTGGCCATGCTCAGGTTCTCGACGTATTGCCATTCGTTATCGACATTGCGGCCGCACAGCCGGTAGGCGAAACGGATCTTCTCCGGCGAGAGGAACGCCACGGCCTCGTAGCTGATGTCGATGTTGCGCTGCTTGTGCCCGAGCACGATGCGTTCGGTGTCGTTGAGCGGCTTCGTCAGAGGGCCCGTTTTCGAAGGCGTCAGGGCCACGCTGTTGACCCGGATCTCCCGGAGCACCAGCGGTACGGGCTGCTGCGAGATCTTCGACAGAATGCGCTGCGGCGAGAACTGGGCCAGTCCCGTGTTGCCGCCGAAGTAGAGCGCCGTCGGCGATGAGAGGCTGCAATGCGGGCAGAACTGCTGGGTCTGCAACCGGTCGGACTGGAAGTAGGTGATGACGTGCTCGAAGGCGGGCGAAATGAGCGAGAGTCCGTAGGAGGTGCTCACCCATACGTTTCCGATGGCATCCTCGGTCATGTCGGAGATCTCGTTGCTGGCCATTCCGCTGTGGAGCGTGTACGAGCGGAAACCCTGCCGGGGATCGTAGCGCACGACCCCGTCGAAGCGGGTGCCGATCCACAGCGAGCCGTCGCTTCTCCGCAGCAGGCACGACGGGCGGCGCAGCGCCCCGGCCGTCATGCTGTCGGTCGGCTGGAGGTAGAGGCTGCTGCTGAAATCGCGCGTGCTGACGGTGAAGATGCCCCGGCCCGATACGGCGGCCAGCAGTCTGTCGCCGTCGAGCGGGATGATGTCCTGCACGTCGCAGCCGGCGAAGAGCCGGCCCGCCGGAGCGTCGTCCTTCCATACGAAAATGCCCTTTTCGGTCGCGGCCCACATCCGTTTGCCGGAGTCTTCGCAGAACCGGTTGACCGTGGCGCGCTCCGCCAGCAGCGTGTGTCCGGTGATGCGGCTGCGATCCGTCGTGCAGACCACGATGCGGTCGTTGATGTTGATCCACAGCCGTTCGTCCGAGCCCGTATGCAGTGATTCGATGCCGTTGCTGGCGATCCGCGACATGAAATCGCAGTTCGAGACGGTGTACCACAGCGCCGGAGCGTCGGGATTGTAGGCCAGCAGCCCCTTGTAGCGGCTCCCGATCCACAGCGTGCCGTCTTTCCGGGCGGAGACGGCGTTGATGTATTTGCCCTGCGTCAGCCGCGCAAGGCGGGAGGCGGAGTTGAAGTTCTTGCGCTGCGAGTGCCTCACCGCGTAGCCCCGGTCTCCCGTGCCGATCCAGATGTTGTTCTCCGAGTCGCTGAACCCGCACCGGAAATCGCTCGTATGGCTCAGATGGAACCGATAGGCGATGTTGTATTCGGCGACGCCGTTCGGGACGTTGAACATGTGGATGTTGCTGCCCTGGGTGCCGATGTGGACCGTTCCGGACCGATCCGGAAAGAGCATGGTCACGCAATGGCCGGACATCCGGTTCGCGCAGCGCGTCAGGGCGGGGTCGGCCGCGGCCTGACGCGTCTCGGGATCGAGTACGAAGATTCCCTGCTGCAACCCGAACCAGATGCGGCCGAGCGTGTCGCGGCAGCTGCTCCGGAATTCCGTCGCGCGGGGCAGGGCGGCCGAGTCGCAGAGGTTCAGATCGCGGTCGTAGCGGAGGAGTGCGGAGCGCTTGCCGGGCAGCCCGCCCCACAGATGCTCTTTTCCGTCGGATTCGAGCACGGCGGGGCAGTGGCGGGGAGCGTGTTTCCGTTGCAGGACCGTGCGGTCCGCGGCGTCCACGAGCACCATGCCGCCCGTGCCGTAGCAGACGATCCGGGAGCCCAGCGGAACGATGCCGTGCAGCCCGCTGCCGCGCAGGACGCTCTCGAATCCGTCGTGCCCCGAATCGTAGGTGCTGATGCCGCTGTCGGAGACGATCCACAACACGCCGGAGTCATCGACGTGAAGGGCATGGACCCGGTTGTCGGGAAGCGAATAGGGCTCTTCCGATTCGTGCTGATAGTAACGGTACACCTGGCCGTTGTAGCGGCAGAGCCCGTTGTTGGTGGCGATCCACACGTACCCGACCTGATCCTGCACGAATCCGTTGATCGTCAGATTGGGCAGATGCCGGATGAGCTGCGGCCCGGCCTGCGCCTCCGTGCGGAACAGACCCGAACACAGCAGGGACAGTACGATTGCTGCTTTCGAAAGATAAAGGTTTCCCATTCGTAATCGGATATTGAAAATCGGCGGATATCGTACTCAAATATAACGAAACCGAACGGAATATGCCGATTTTCAGGAAAGAGAAAGTTTTTCGACGAAGAGGGCGGGCGCCGGATCACAGCTCCCGGGCCAGCTTCGTCCGGAACGTCACGCTCTGTCCGGCCGGAACCGTCGCCTCGTAGCCCACGATGCTGACGGTCGGAAGCGGCGTTTCATAATCGGTCGAGGGTTCGTCGGGGAAACTTCTGTAAGTGACCGGCGTCTCTCCGGCTTCGGCCGCGAGGAACATCGTCTTTCCGTTGGTCGCCGTCAGCACGATCCGCGTCTCTTCGACCGTCGGCGCGGTCTCCGTCACCAGCGTCCAGCGGATTCGCGCCTCCTTGTCGGCGCGGGCCGTCACCTCGTCGATGATCAGCAGATAGTCGTTGTTGACGATTTTGCCCGTCCGGACCACCGAGGCGGCCTCGTCCGCGAAGACCGGCGACAGGTTGAGCGTCCCGCCCTGTTCCGTCTCGGTGTCGATGACGGACACGATCGGGGCGAAGCCGTCAACCAGATGTTTCGAGTCGTTTATCGTCAGCGTGTTGTGCTGCCGGTTGTTCAGTTTGAATACGTCCCACCGCAGGGAGTTCTGCGTCATGTCCCATGTCGGGCCGTTGCCGATGTTGACTTCGAGGGTCGTGTAGTTTTCGCTGCCGAGATCCGTGGCCCAGCGTACGTTTTCAGCGTCGTAGACGAACGAACCGGCATCCATGTGACCGTGGCTCGTGGAGGCTTTGCCGCCTTTCAGCCCCAGGAAACGGTCCGTTTCGTCCCAGGCCCAGCCGGTGCGGACCAGCACGACCGGGGTTTTGCCGTTGCCTGCCCATACCTTGTCCGACGGCGGCGGCACCGTGCCCGGATTCAGCCGGCTGACGAACGGCATCACCATCGGCAGCAGCCGCTTTTCGGCGCACGAACTGCGGTGAGGCTGGATGTCCAGCATGCGGAGCTCGTAGTGCAGCAGGGAGACATCGCCGAGTTTGTCGGCGAAGTACCACATCGGGAGCTCCGTATAGGCGGCCGAGCCGTTGTCCGAGTAGTTGAAACTGCCGTTCCGGCCGATCATGTGGAGCATGTAGTTCCCCGTGCGGGAGAAGCCGGGGGAGGTGCTCAGTCCGTTGTCCGTCCCCACGGTGCTGTCCAGGAGCGCCATCATCAGGCACTCGAAGGTCGTGCCGTAGCCCCAGTAGCTGTAACCTTCGGGGTAGTTGCCGTCGGGGGCGTACATCTCCAGCAGGATGTTGAGGTTCGAGTCGATGCTCTTCTCGATCAGCGCCGCGGCGCGTGCGGGGCAGGTTTCGTAGATGGCCAGCGCCCCGCAGACCATGCCGCAGTTGCAGACCTGATTCCAGTTGCTGCCGGACTCGTAGAAATTGAGGTTCCAGACCTTGTCCTCGGCGGGCTGGAAGGCGTACTCCTGCAATGCACGTTCGGCATTGGCCCGGGTTTCGGGCTTCAATTCATGGTAGAGCCAGTCGTAGCCCAGTCCCACGGCCACCGACAACTCGGCAACGTCGAGGAAATGCCGTTTCGCGTTCCAGCTTTCGAAATCGCAGACTGTGTTGATGTCCCGTTCCGCATGTTCCAGATATTTCGTGTCGCCCGTGATCCGGTAGGCGTAGGCGCAGGTGAAAATGCGTTGGAGAGCCTCCCGGGCGACGGTGAGAATGCGTTTGCCCGAGGCGTCGAGCTCGAAGGCCAGTTCGCTGTCCGACATGCCCCATGCGTCGGCCACGACCATGCACTCGGTGTGCATGCGGGCCAGCAGCGATGTCGGGTCGGCGACGGCCAGCTGGGCTTTCAGCGTCTCGAAATCCGAGGAGTCCATCAACAGGCGGGGATGGTTCCCGGCGGTCAGCCGGCGGCTGTCGAAACGTCCGAAATAGCTCTTGCCGTACAGGAATTTCATGCCTCCGCGCACGATATATATGCCGTATTCGCTGCTCGCCAGATTGTCCGGCAGCGTGACGAGCAAACCGTCTCCGGTCTGTTCGTATTGCATCGTATAAGTATTGTGCGAAATGCCCGTGTCGATGAACTGCACGATGTCGCCCGATTCGTATCCGCTGCCCGGAAGCTCGATTCGTTTGTTGGCGTAACTGTCGTAGAAACGCTCCAGTTCCGCGATGTCCGCTATGGAAAACGACTTTTCCGGGGCGGCGGTGTCGTCGGCGCAGGCGGAGATTCCCATGCAAAACATTCCTGCGGTCAGCAGAGATTTCACGAGCCGCTGCGGAAATATACTTTTAATGGCATTCATTTTTGATGATGTATTTTGGTTTGGTATGCAAATTAACTGTAATTCCCGGAGTATTTTTGTCGATCGCATATCAAAAATTTACGATTTTCGCGTGCCGTTTTCACGAATCGTCCCTCCCGGCGCGGGCGGCATTTGCAATTCCCGGGGCGTATCGGGCCGATTCCGCATCGACCGTGCTTGTTTTGCATCCGTCTTGCCGTATTATTGCAGGATAATCAAAGAAGTGACAGCAATATGGCAACCGTAAAACCTAAATTCCGGCCCTCGACCGTCGATGGCAAGGAGGGCACTCTGTTCTACCGGATCATCCACAACCGCCGGTCCCACCGCATCCGCACCGGCTATAAACTCTTCCCCTCGGAGTGGGACGAACGCTCGGGAGGCATTCTCATCCCGCCGGGCTCCGATGAAGGGCGTAAAAACTACCTCGCCGTGCTGCAAGACCGCGTCGCCGGGGATACCGACCGGCTGAACCGGATCATCGCCTCTTACGAGCAGGAGCTGAGAACCTATACGTACGCCGACATTCTGGCGGATTATTCGGCCCCGGAGGGCGCCGATACGCTGTTCGGATTCATGAAGGAGATGATCGGCCGGCTGCGCCGGCAGGGACGGATACGGACCTGCGAGACCTACGATACGACCCTGCGCAACTTCACCCGTTTCCGAAAAGGACGGGACATGCGTTTCGGGGAGATCGACTCGGAGATCATGGTCGCGTATGAACTGCATCTCAAAATGACGGGCGTGAGCAAAAACACCTCGTCCTTCTACCTCCGCATCCTGCGGGCGGTGTACAACCGGGCCGTGGAGGAGGGTTTCTGCACGCAGCGGCATCCGTTCAAACACGTCTACACCGGCATCGCCAAGACCGCGAAACGGGCCCTGGCGCTCGATGCGCTCCGGCGAATCCGCGACATGGAACTGGCGTCCCGCCCTCAGATGGACTATGCCCGGAACATGTTCCTGCTGAGTTTCTACCTGCGCGGGATGTCGTTCGTGGACATGGCCTACCTGAAAAGGGAGGACCTGCAAAACGGCATGCTCACCTACTGCCGGAAAAAGACCGGGCAGCGGCTTTCGATCCGCTGGGAGCCCTGCATGCAGCAGATCGTGGAGCGCTATCCCAACGGAAATCCGGCCTACCTGCTGCCGATTCTTGTCCGCAGCGACTCCGACGAACGCCGGCAGTATAAGAATGTCGGACACTTGATCAACCGCAACCTGCGGAAACTCGGCCGGGAACTGGGGCTGGCCGTTCCGCTCACCATGTACGTCGCGCGCCACACGTGGGCGAGCGTCGCCCGCAGCCGGAATATCCCGCTTTCGGTCATCAGCGAGAGCATGGGCCACGATTCGGAGGCCACCACGAGGATTTATCTCGCTTCGCTGGATACGGCCGTCGTGGATCAGGCGAACCGGTTGGTTATAAATTCGTTGTCGGAAGAGGATCTGGGATGAGAGATCGAATCTCCTTTTAAGAGATATGCTTTCGCAGGCAAAGGTAGGCAAAAAATCGTTACGATCAATATCCGGGCTTATAATTTTGAAGTCCCGATTGCAAAAACGTTCGCATAAAAGGGCGATTGTTGACCCAAAAACGGCCTGAAAAAATCATTAACGGCCATCCTTACAGTGCTTACAATCCGTAAGTATATCTCTTAAAAGGAGATATTAAAGGTTTTATTAACTCAAACTTAGGCTTATGAGAAAATTTGTACTACTCATTATGATCGTTTTGAGTGCAGGTGCATTGGCCCTGGCGCAAAATAAACGGATCTCCGGTACGGTCAAGGGTGTGGACGGCAGGCCGATCGCCGGCGCTACCGTGCTCGTAGAGGGGACCTCGATCGGAACGACCACCAATGCCGACGGCCGCTTTTCCGTGCAGGCTCCCGCCGACGGCACGCTGGTCGTTTCGTTCATCGGCTATGCCTCGAAAAGTGTGAACATCGCGGGGAAAACGCGCCTCGACATCGCGCTGAAGGAAGATACGCATGCCATCGACGACGTGATCGTCGTCGCTTACGGTACGGCCAAGAAGGAGTCGTTCACGGGTTCCGTCGCCGTCGTCAAGGGCGAGGAGCTGGAACACCGCAAGGTTTCCAACGTCACCAAGGCGCTGGACGGTCTGGCTCCGGGCGTGCAGGTCACTTCCGGCTCCGGACAGCCCGGATCGGGCACGACGGTCGCCATCCGCGGCTTCGGCTCGATCAACGCTTCATCGACGCCGCTCTACGTCGTGGACGGCATTCCCTACGACGGAGCCATCTCGGCCATCAACCCCGACGACATCGCCAGCATCAGCATCCTGAAAGACGCTTCGGCGTCGGTGCTCTACGGTGCCCGCGGCGCCAACGGCGTCGTGCTCATCAACACGAAGAAAGGCAATCGCAACGAGACGAACGTGGAGCTGAAAATCAACGTGGGCGTCTCTTCGCGGGCCATTCCCCGCTACGAAACGGTCGGGGCCAGGGATTTCATGGAGATCATGTATTCGGCCTTCTACAACGACTACGGTAGCAATGCCGTCGCGCAGATGGCATCGGGCTCGAAACGCATTTTCGGCAGCAATGAGATGTACAATCCCTACGACGTTCCCCTGGCGCAGCTCTTCACCGCCGACGGCAAGGTGTGCGACGATGCGAAACTGCTGTGGGACGAAGACTGGCTCGATGAAGTGACCGACAACGCCGCGCTCCGGCAGGAATACGGCGCCAGCGTTTCGGGCGGCAACGAGAAGACCCAGTATATGTTCTCGCTGGGTTACCTGAACGAGGACGGCGTGCTTAAAACGACCAACTTCGAACGCTATTCGGGGCGTCTGAACGTCGAAACGCAGGCGAAGCCCTGGTTCGCGGCGGGCATGGGCGCGAACTTCGCCCGCAATTCGACCAACTCCTCCCAGACCTCTGCGAGCGCTACTTCCAACGTGTTCTTTTCGGCGCAGATGATGGCCCCGATCTATCCGGTCTACCAGCGCGATCCCGAGACGGGCGACTATCTGCGCGACGCGAACGGCCGGAAGCAGTTCGACTACGGATCTTCGCGTCCTTCGGGCCAGCAGACCAACTTCAACAGCATCGCCACGCTCTACGACGACAAATATGCGCAGACCTCCTATTCGCTTTCGGCTCGCGCGCATATGGATTTCATGGGCATCGGCGACCACTGGAGCGAGGGGCTGAAATTCCAGCTCAACTTCGGCACCGACTACTACAACTCGCAGTCCATGACCTATTATAACCCCTTCTTCGGGAACGCCGAGTCGGTCGGCGGACGTATCCAGAAAACGAACACCACGTCGCTCGGCTATACGTTCAACCAGCTGCTCTCCTATAACCGCACGTTCGACCGGCACAATATCGACCTGCTTCTCGGACACGAGTACTACGCCTATACGACCTCGGACCTCTCCGGCCACAAGACCGGGCTTCCCGGCGGCGGCATCTACGAACTGGATGCGGCGGCCGTCATCGTCGGCACGGGCAGCTCGACGGACGAAGACCGCATCGAATCGGTCTTCTCGCGCATCGGTTACAGCTACGACGACAAGTACTATCTCTCCGGAAGCTGGCGCACCGACGGTTCGTCGCGCTTCGCCCGCAGCACCCGCTGGGGCAACTTCTGGTCCGTGGGAGCTTCGTGGCGCATGTCGCAGGAGGCGTTCATGCGCGACATCTCGTGGCTGAACAACCTGACGCTGAAATTCTCCTACGGCGTGCAGGGCAACAACAGCGTGGGTTCCTACTATGCCTATCAGGCGCTGTATGACACCGGCTCTCCGAATGCCACGCTTCCCGGTGCGACCATCAACGACGTGGCCAACGAGGACCTGACCTGGGAGTCGAACCACAATCTCAACGTCGGTCTCGAAGCCCGCCTGCTGGACCGTATCGACCTGAGCTTCGAGTTCTACAACCGGAAGACGACCGACATGCTGCTGAGCTATCCGCTCGCCTCCTCGTCGGGCTTCGACAGCTACTACCGCAACTCGGGCGAGATGCGCAACCGCGGTATCGAATTCGCCGTCACGGGACGGATCTTCGACCGCCGGGATTTCCAGTGGAGCGTGACGTGGATGGGATCGACCGTCAGCAACAAGGTGCTCAAACTGACCGAGGACGGCAAGGACATCATCGGTTCGACGCAGATCATCCGCGAAGGCGAAACGCTCTACTCCTACTACGTGGCCCGTTCGGCCGGAGTCGATCCGATGACCGGCGAGAAGATGTATTGGGCGACGGACAAGGACGGCAACGACTACATCACCAAATCGACGACCGTGGCCCAGGCGAACCGCGTCATCGCCGGAAGCCGCATTCCCGATCTCTACGGGTCGCTCTCCACGTCGCTGCGCTGGAAGAACCTCGATTTCTCGATCTCGACGAACTATTCGATCGGCGGCAAGAACTACGACGGCGTGTATTACGAATTCATGAGCTGCTACTACACGGCACAGGCCAAACACAAGGACATGCTGCGTGCATGGCGGAAGCCGGGCGACGTGACGGACGTTCCCAAATACACGATCGGCGAAACCCCCATCGTCACGGACGACAAGCTGGTCGATGCCTCCTATTTCTCGATCAAGAACATCACGCTGGGCTATACGCTGCCCCGGCGGTGGACTTCGAAAATCGGCTTCAAGGCGGCCCGTGTCTCGGCTTCGGTGGACAACCTCTGCATCTTCACGCATCTGAAGGGCATGGACCCGCAGTATTCGCTCACCGGCGGCACTTCGTACGCCTATGCTCCGACGCGCACCGTATCGTTCAATCTCGATCTCAAGTTCTAATTAAATTCGGACAACCATGAAAAAAATACTCTATATTCTTATCATAACGGGTTGCGCCGCACTCCTTTCCGTGTCCTGCTCGAAGGATATGCTGGATACGGCTCCGGCCGGTTCGCTTTCGGGTGCGGAAATATTCGGGGACGCCGGCAAGGCCCAGAGCGCCGTGGATGGCATTTACCGGCTGATGTACACCAACGGCTGGAGCGTTAACTGGTCGCCGGAACATCCCGGACTGGCCGGCTTCACGCTGGTCCGTTCGCTGATGGGCGAGGACCACTTCCAGTACAGCCAGGGCAACGGCTGGTTCTATTTCGACTATTCGTTCGGCGTAGCTTCCGACTGGACCCACACTTCGGGGCGTCAGTACGGCACGTGGAACATGTTCTATACGTTCATTTCGCAGGCGAACTACATCCTCGACAACGAAGAGGCCGTCAAGGACGACGCCGAATGGCAGAATGTGCTGGGACAAGCCTATGCGATCCGCGCCTATTCCTACTATTGTCTTTACGAGTCGTTCTGCCAGGGCAACTATACCGAAAACAAGGACAAGCCCGGAGTGCCCGTCTATACGAAGGGAACGAACAAGGAGACCGAGGGCGTGGGCCGGGGTACGATCGAAGGGCTCTTCACGCAGATCAACGGCGATTTCCAGCGTGCGGTGGATTATCTGGCTTCGGCCGGAATGCCGCAGGCGCACAGCTCGCACATCGACCTCTACACGGCCTACGGATTGTGGGCCCGGGCTTCGCTGGGGCAGCAGAATTATCCACAGGCTGCGACCTGTGCCGAAAACGCCTTGAAGAAAGACGGACTGAAACGGGTCGCCACGCTTTCGGAGCTGGGGCAGTTCAACAACCGTTCCGTCGGCGACGTGCTGTGGGCTTTCGAATACATCGCCTCGCAGGCCGCTCTGTTCGGCAGCTTCGTTTCGCACATGGCCATCGACGGAACCTACGGCAGTTCGGCTCCGCAATGTTTCGACGACTGGCTCTACGAGGAGGGCATGACCGATGCGGACGAACGCCGTGCGTGGGCCACGCTGCCTGCCGAAAGTCCGCTGGTGGCCGATGATTCCGATTTCAAGGACGCCGAAATTCACTGGCAGACCAAGTTCGGTTATCAGAATGCCTCGACGGGCGTCGCCGACATCATCAACCTGCGGGCCGAAGAGATGCTGTTGACGCTGGCCGAATGCAAGTGCCGCGCCGAAGACTACGACGGGGCCCGGAGCTTGTTGCAGGAGCTTTACGACAAGCGTTACAGCGAGCCGCGCGACATATCCGGTCTGGCCAACTCGGCGAGTGTGAGCCTCGATACGCACGCGCAGCCTCAGACGCTCCTCGATGAGATCCTGCTCCAGCGCCGCATCGAGCTCTGGTGCGAGGGGATGGGCCGCACGCCCGACTTGAGGCGTCTGAATCTCGCATACACGCGGACGGAGACGCAGCCGAGTGCCGTTTCGAAGAAGGCCAACGACCCCAGTTTCATCCTGGCCATTCCGCAGAAGGAGTTCGACACCAATTCGGCGCTCGACCTGTCGAAAGACCAGAATTAGCCCCTCTATTGTTCCACGACACAATCCGATAATGCTATGAAAAAGATAAAAACACTGTTTCTGCTTTCCGCACTCTCCCTTGCGGCCGCCTGCTCCGACGATACGGAGATGACCACGTATGCCGGCCGCGGCGACGAGGCTTTCTTCGGCGACACTGCGTACAGCTATACGGTCAGCGCCGAGCTCGAAGACGCCTATTCGATCGAGGTGCTGCGCGCCACGCCTGCGGGCAATGCGTCGGTGTCCGTCGCCGTCGCTGTGGCGGACGCGGCCGTCGCTTCCGCCTTCACGGCGCCCGCGACCGTCGAGTTCAAGAACGGGGCATATGCCGCGCCGCTGAAAATCTCGTTCGACCGCGCGAAACTGACGATCGGCAAGGAGAATGTCGTCACCGTCACCCTGCAATCCGAAACCGATCTTCCCTACGCCACCGAATGTTCGCTGACGGTGACGAGGGATTATACGTGGAAAAATTACGGAAAGGGCGTCTATACCTCGCCCATCCTCTCCGGTATGTTCGGACAGACCGTTTCCTGGGAGCAGCCGATCGAGGTCGCCGAGGAGAACGCCTCACTCTACCGCCTGCCGGGATTGTACCACAATGCCGGCACGAGATATTCCGTCGCCGGTTATAACATGCAGTTCACCTGGGACGGAGGCGCCGCGATCGCTTTCACGGTTCCCGCGGACGCAGATGGCTGCGTGACGATCCCGTCGGGATTCTCTCATCCGAGTTACGGCATGGTGTCGCTCTATATCGACCCGTCGCCCGAATATTCGGGCTACGACAGCGCGAGCCGGACTTTCACATTCAACTGCTGCGGACTGGTGCCCTATGGCGGCTCTTTGGCCCAGTTGACAGATTGGGACGATGATACTTTCGTATTGAGCGAATGAATGCGATACATGAACATTTCTTACCATAAGCGATAAAATAAAAAGTTCAAGATTTATCGGAAATGTTCATCCGGAGGGGCGCCGTGACGGTCAGCCCCTCCTTTCGCATCCGGGGCCGTCCGCATCCGTCGGGAGGGGCGGCGGACGCGTCGGAATCCGGTCCGGCGAAAAAAGAACGTCCGTTTCTTCGTTTGTTTCGGGCAAATAGTTATTTTTGCAGTTATTAAACTATAATCCCGTACTTTAATGGAGAATATCATACAACTTCACGACCGGAAATTCAGGATCATGATTCCCGCCGCGAAAATCGACGAGGCCGTGGAAGCCGTGGCGCAGCGCATCAACGCCGACTACGCCGGAAAGGAAACCCCGCTGTTCCTGGGTATTCTGAACGGTTCGTTCATGTTCATGAGCGACCTGATCAAGAAGATCGAGTTCCAGAACGAACTTTCGTTCGTCAAACTGGCGTCGTACGACGGAACCAGCTCGACGGGCTGCGTCAAGAGCCTGATCGGCCTGAACAACTCGATCGAAGGCCGCCACGTCATCATCGTCGAGGACATCGTGGATACGGGCGAGTCGATCGAACACATGATTCACGATCTGGAGGCCCGCAAACCCGCGTCGATCGAGGTCTGCACGCTCTTCTTCAAACCCGGATCGTACCGCAAGACGCTGCCCATCAAGTACCGCGCTATGGAGATCGGCAACGAGTTCATCGTGGGCTACGGGCTGGATTACGACCAGTTGGGCCGCAGTCTGAAAGACATTTACGTCGTGACGGAGTGATGGCTGTGACAGTCGATAACGAATTGCTCGACGGCGGGCGCCTGCTGCCGCTGGTCGAGGATTTCTACACCATTCAGGGCGAGGGTTTCCACGCCGGGAAGCCGGCCTATTTCATCCGCCTCGGCGGGTGCGACGTGGGGTGCCGCTGGTGCGACGCCAAGTACACGTGGAATCCGAAACTCTATCCCCCGACCGATGTCCGGACGGTGATCGACCGGGCGACGGCGTGTCCGGCGCAGGCCATCGTCATCACGGGCGGCGAGCCGCTGCTCTATCCGCTGGGCGTGCTGACGGAGACGCTGCACGCGAAGGGGCTGGAGATCTTTTTGGAAACCTCGGGATCGCATCCGTTCAGCGGCGTTTTCGACTGGGTGTGCCTTTCGCCCAAGCGTCAGCAGCCCCCGCTGGAGGAGGCTTACGGGCGGGCCGACGAGCTGAAAGTGATCGTCGAATCGGAGGCCGATTTCGAATGGGCCGAGCGGAACGCCGCGCGTGTGGGCGAAAAATGCCTGCTTTACCTGCAACCCGAATGGAGCGTCGCCGAACGGGTGATGCCCGCGATGGTCGAGTACGCCAAGGCGCATCCCCGGTGGAATATCTCCATTCAGACGCATAAGTATATGCACATACCGTAGATGAAAATTCAGTTCGGACGCAGATTCTGGATCGCCGCCACGGCGGCTATCGTCGTCTTCACCGTTTTCATGGTGGGGCGCAACGCCCTGCATGCCGTGAAGATCAAACGCCAGATCAACCTGCTGACCCGCGAGCAAGCCTACTACACGGAGAAGATCGGACAGGACAGCGCCTTGCTCGAAAGGCTGAAATACGACGATTATCTGGAGGAGTACGCCCGCGAGAATTACCGCATGCAGCGGCGCAACGAACACGTATATATTATGAAGGAATAGAGAAGGCAGCCCCGCGGGGCTGCCTTTGCCGTCAGTAATGTTCGAACCCGTGCCACTCCAGCGGCTCGGGTTTTCCGTTGCGGAGCCACACGAGACCCGGTGCGGCGGTGATGCGGCCGATGGGGTGGAGGGGGTTTCCGAAGCGGGCCGCGAACTCCGCGGCGAGGCGTTCGGCGGCCTCGGGAGCCGCGGTGAGCAGCAGTTTGTAGTCCTCGCCCGCGCAGGCCGCCGTGCGGACATCGGCGCCCGGAGCGACGGGGATGCGTTCGACCTCCACCTCGGCGCCGACCCCCGACCGGTCGAGGATGTGCCGCAGGTCGGAGGCGAGACCGTCGGAAAGGTCCATCATGGCGTGCACCTCCTGCCGGGTCCCGAACCAGAGGCCCTCGGCGACCTGCGGCTGCGGGTTGCGGTGCACGGCGGCCAGCGGGGTGTCGCTGTGTCCGGCGAGGATGTCCCGGAGCCCGGCTCCCGAGGCGCCCAGCTCGCCTGCGGCGAAGATCACGTCGCCGGGGCGCGCGTCGCTGCGGCGTTTGAGGTTCGCCGAAGGGGCGCGGCCGATGGCCGTGACGTTGATCGTGATGCCCGACTCCGAACGGGTCGTGTCGCCTCCTATGAGGGCCGTGCCGAACGTTTCGGACAGCTCCCGGTAGCCCTCCATGAACTCCGCCGCCCATGCGCCGGCGGCGTCGGCCGGAAGGGCGATGGAGAGGAGCGTGGCGACGGGGCGGGCGCCCATCGCGGCGACATCGCTGAGGTTTACGGCAAGGGATTTGCCTCCCAGCTCCCGGGCCGTAGTGGCGGCGCGCAGGAAGTGGACGCCCTCGGTCAGCAGGTCGGCGGTGAAGACCAGCGATTCGCCGCCGCCCAGGGGCAGCACGGCGCAGTCGTCGCCGATGCCTTCGAACCCGTTGTCGGGGAGGGAGGCGAAGCGGGTGCGTATCTGCTCGATAAATCCGAATTCGGTCATGTGTATTTCATGTTGTTACGGGCAAAGGTACCGAAATTTGCCGAAAATAGCTATCTCCGGCAGCGCCGAAGATACTCCCGCTCGGCAATGTTCAAATAAATTTGACATTGCCCTTGCTTATTCGTATCTTTGCGGAGGTTTGACAGACCGCAAGTTAGGGACAAAAACAGCAGAAAACATGAAAATATTGATTCTCAACGGCCCGAACCTCAATTTGCAGGGGCGGCGCGACACCGGAGTTTACGGATCGCAGACTTTCGAATCCTATTTCGAAGGGCTGAAGGCACACTATCCGGAGGTGGAGTTCGCCTATTTCCAGTCGAACATCGAAGGCGAACTGATCGACGCCGTGCAGCAGGCCGACGGCCGCTACGACGGTGTGGTGCTCAACGCCGGCGGTTACACGCACACCTCCGTGGCGCTGCGCGACGCCGTATCGGCGGTGTCGGTGCCGGTGGTCGAGGTGCATATCTCGTCGATCCTCGCCCGCGAGGAGTTTCGCCATGTTTCGCTGCTGGCCCCCGTGGCCGCGGGGTCGATCATGGGATTCGGACTGAATTCCTATCGGTTAGGTGTCGAGGCGTTGCTGCTCGGTAAGCGATAAGCGGTTCTGCTGTCATTCCGAGCGAACGACAGCGAGCGTGGGAATCCGGATAGGTGTCGTAACTTTCCGGCTTTTGCCGCAGATTGCCGCGGCATCTGGCGATGCCTCGCAATGACGTCCGGCTGAGAGCCGGATACTGGAAAGAGCCTCTGAGATCAAAAGCAAAAAAGATTAAAAGAATAAAATATTACTCTCTATGTATCGCATGAAAAAGACCAAGATCGTCGCCACCATGTCGGATTTCCGCTGCACCGAGGAGTTCGTCTCGAAACTTTTCGACGCCGGAATGGACGTGATCCGTATCAATTCGGCCCACGTCTCGGAGGAGGGCGCCACCCGCATCGTCGAGATCGTGCACCGGGTCAATCCGGCCATTCCGATCATGATCGACACCAAGGGCCCCGAGATCCGCGTGACGACGATCGCCGACGAATACGGGAACAGCATCAATTTCCGCGCGGGCGACCGGGTGGCGGTGTGCGGTTCGGACGGTTCGGACCTCACCACCCGCAAGGTGGTCTACATGAATGTTCCCTCGATCGTGCGCGACATTCCGGTCGGGGCGCGGATGCTGATCGCCGACGGCGAACTGGAGATCCGCGTCGTGGGCAAGACGGACGAGGAACTCGACTGCGAATTCGTCGTGGGCGGCGCCATGCGGTCGCGCAAGAGCGTCAACGTGCCGGGCGTGTCGATCGACCTGCCGTCGGTGACGGAGAAGGACCGCCGCTTCATCGAGTGGGCCGTGAAGAACGATGTCGATTTCATCGCGCACTCGTTCGTGCGCTCGGCCCGCGACATCCGGGCCGTGCAGGAGATTCTCGACGCCCGCGGCAGCAACATCAAGATCATCTCGAAGATCGAGAACCAGGAGGGGCTGGACAACATCGACGAGATCATCGAGGCGTCGTACGGCATCATGGTCGCCCGCGGCGACCTCGGGGTGGAGCTCCCGGCCGAGGTGATTCCCAACACGCAGCGGCGCATCGTCGAGAAGTGCATCTGCGCCAAGCGTCCCGTGATCATCGCCACGCAGATGCTCTATTCAATGGTCAAGTCCCCGCGCCCGACGCGCGCCGAGGTGAGCGACGTGGCCAGCGCCATCTACGAGCGTGTGGACGCTGTGATGCTGAGCGACGAGACCGCTATGGGCGATTTCCCCGTGGAGTCGGTCGAAACGATGGCCCGCATCGCCCGCGAGATCGAACGCGACGAGACGCATTTCAAACCCATGATCGATATGGACATGGTTTCGGTGAACCACGAGATTACGGCCCAGCTGGCCCGTTCGGCCGTGCGCGCCTCCACGAACCTGCCGATCAAATATGTGGTGCTCGACACTAAGACGGGCCGCACGGGCCGCTATCTGGCGGCGTTCCGAGGCCGCAAGACCGTGATGGCCGTCTGCTATCAGCTCCATGCCCAGCGCATTCTGGCCCTGTCGTACGGCGTGGTGCCGATCCTCCGCAACCAGGAGCTTACGGACCGCTATCACTTCCTGGTCGATGCGCTGGAGTTCATCGACCAGTATAAGAAATTGCAGGACGAAGACCTGCTGGCCATCGTGGGCGGCAGTTTCGGTCCCGACGGAGGCGCCTCCTACGTCGAGATCGCCAACGTGCACAACATCCGCAAGCGCAACGAGGAGATCATCGCCGCACAGGGCAAGTAAAAACAGGACCGTTGGGGGGACAGCTCAGAGAGAAGGTCGCGCAGGGCGTGGCGTGGAGTATGGCCGAGAAGATCGGTTCGATGCTGCTGGCTATGGCCGTGCGGCTGGTCATTCTGCGCCTGCTGACGCCCGACATCCTCGGATTCATGTCCATCCCGTCGGCCGTGGCGACCATCCTGCTGGTGGTCGTGGACAGCGGCTTTTCGCAGAGTCTGATCCGCCACCGCGACCCCTCGCAGAGCGACTACAAGTCGGTATTCCTCTTCAATATGGCCGTGTCGCTGGCGCTCTACGCTGCGCTGATGGCGCTGATGCCCTTTGCGGCGCGCTGGTACGACATGCCCCAGATCGCGCGGATCGCTCCGGTGTTTTTCCTGCTGCTGCCGCTGAACGCCCTGTGCGCCGTGCAGAACACGATCTTCATCCGTCAGTTCCGCTTCGCGCTGTTGTCGAAGGTGACTTTCACGTCGTCGCTCGTGGGCGGATTCGCGGCCATCGGCTGTGCACTGGCCGGGTGGGGCATCTGGAGCCTCGTGGCCGAGCGGGTGATAACCGTCGGCGCGAGGACTGCGATCCTGTGGTGGCTGAGCGACTGGCGGCCCCGCGGGCGGTGCAGCGTGAAGCCCCTGCGCGAGATGGCGCCTTTCGGGTGCAGTCTGATGGTGACCGATCTGATTTCGAATTTCTACAACAAGATACCTCAGTTTTTCCTCGGAAAGCTCTATCCTGCGGCGACACTCGGATCGTATGACCAGGCGGTCAAGCTGAAGGACATGCCCGCGACGACTGGGATGCAGGCGGTGCAGAATGTCACCTTCCCGGCCTTTTCGAAGATCCGGGACGACGCCCCGAAACTGGCCGAAAGCTACCGTCAGGTGGTGATGGTCGTGGCGTATGTGATGTTCCCGATCATGGCGGGGATGTCGGCCGTGGCGCACGACATGTTCGCCGTTCTGCTGGGGGAGGGCTGGATGTCCACGGCGCCCTATTTCGAGGTGGTGTGTCTGGCGGGGCTCTTCTCACCGATCGCTGTGATCGCCTATAACATCCTGAAAGTCCGCTGCTCGGGGCCGCTGCTCGTGCGCCTCGAAGTGGTGAAGAAGCTGCTGATGACGGCGATCTTCGCCGTGACCATCCCCCGCAGCGTGACGGCCGTGGTGTGGGGACTGGTGGCCATTGCGTTCTGCGAAATGGCGGTCAATTTCCTCGCCACGACCCGTTTCACGACGCTCTCGTGCGCACGGTTCGCGCGGACGTTGCTGCCTCCGGCGTTGCTTTCCGCGGCGATGTACGCCGTCGTGCGGCTCACGGCGGCGGCGGTTCCCGGCAATGACCTGTTGCGGCTGGTCGCCGAGATCGCGGCGGGGGCGCTCTGTTACCTGCTGCTCTCGGCGCTGTTCCGGTTGGAGGCTTTCCGCGAGGTGGTCGCCATCGTGCGCCGGCAGCTGAAAAAGAAAGACCGCCCCGTTTAGGCGGTCTTTTCGTTTTCCGGATGGATGATGCGGGCTATTGGTAGACCTTCGGGGTGATGACGCCCCGAAGTACGACCAGTGCGTTCATGACCAATGCTTCGAGCTCGTTCTCCCCGGGGTAGACCTCGACGGGTGCGATGAAGCCGCAATGTTCGCGGATATACTCCACGATGGGTTCGTTGTAGGCGATGCCGCCCGTGAGCAGGATCGCCTGAACCTTGCCCGAAAGGGCTCCGGCCATGGCGCCGATCTGTTTCGAGATGTTGTAACACATGGATTCCAGCACCTTTTTGGCCCGCTGGTCGCCTTTTTCGATGCGTTCCATGACCTGAATGACCGAATTGGTCCCCAGGTAGGCCACCAGACCGCCTTTGCTCGAAATGAATTTCAACAGCTCCTCTTTCGTGTACTGTCCCGAGAAGCAGACCTTGATGAGCTCGCTCGACGGGATGCTGCCCGCACGGTCCGGGGCGAAGGGCCCGTCGCCGTCGAGGGCGTTGTTGACATCGACGATGCGGCCCTGTCTGTGCGCCGCGACCGAGATGCCGCCGCCCATGTGGGCCACGATCAGGTTCGATTCTTCGTAGGTCCAGCCCATGCGGCCGCAGTGCAGGCGCGCGATGGCCTTCTGGTTCAGGGCATGGAAGATCGGCTTGCGCGGGCACATCGGCATACCCGTGATGCGGGCTGCGTCGTCCATCTCATCGACCACCGGGGGATCGGCTATGTAGGCTTTCACGCCCGCCATGTGGGCGATCTGCGCCGCGAGCAGTCCCCCGAGGTTGCAGGCGTGCTTCATCGGGGCGTTGCGCAGGTCGTAGCGCATCCGGGAGTTGACCTCGTAGACTCCGGCAGGGATGGGGCGTATCAGTCCTCCGCGGCCGATCACGGCCGACAGATCTTTCAGGTTGAACGACTGTTCGCGCAGGGCCGAGAGGATCAGCCCCCGGCGCCAGTCGAGCTGGTCGATGACATTGGCGAATCGGGAGATCTCTTCGGTCGAGTGGCGCAAGGTCAGATCCAACAAAGGCCGCTCCTCGTCGTAGAGGGCGACCTTCGTGGATGTTGAGCCGGGATTTATCGCTAAAACTTTGTAGCCCATAAGTTCTCGGTTCGTTAATGGTTTGGGTTAGCCCCGTGTCCGGGTTTTATTTTTTCACTGCCAGGCAGGCCAGGGCGATGGAGAAGAGCTTGGTCTTGCTCGTGTCGCCGCGGGAGGTCAGCACGCAGGGGACCTTCGTGCCCATGACCATCGCCGCCAGTTCGCCGCCGCAGAGGTGCGTCACCGACTTGAAGAAGACGTTCGCTGATTCGATGTTGGGGAACAGCAGGCAGTCCGGATCGCCGGCCACCGACGAACCCTTGACCTTCTTGTGTTCGGCCACCTCCTTGTAGAGCGCCACGTCGAGCGACAGCGGGCCGTCAACGACGACCTTGCCCAGCTGGCCGCGGTCGGCCATCTTGGCCAGCAGCGCGCCTTCGGTCGAGGAGATCACGTTGGGGAGCAGCTGCTCCGAGGGGGCGATGCAGGCGATTTTCGGGGCCTCGATGCCCAGCAGGTTCGCCGTGCGGGCCAGGTAGCCGATCTGCACCATCTTCTGCTTGAAGTCCGGAAGCGGAATCACGGCAACGTCCGAAATGATGAGCAGTTTGTGGTAGCAGGGCATCTCGACGATCGCTACGTGGCTCAGCACGCCCTTCGGGGGGAACAGTCCGGCCTCCTTGTTGAGGATGCCGCGCATGTATTTGTCGGTCGATACGAGACCTTTCATCAGAACGTCGGCGTTGCCCGAAACGACCGATGCGACGGCCTGCTGGACGCATTTCACGTCGTTGGGTTCATCGACGATGTTGAAAGCCTTGATGTCGATGCCGTTCTCCTCGCAGACCTGTTTGATGACCTCCTTGTCGCCGAAGAGCGTGGGCTCCACGAGCCCCTCCTTGTAAGCCTCGTAGACGGCTTCCAGCGTATGCGAATCCTGTCCGTAAGCGACGGCCAGACGTTTTTTACCCCGTTTTCTCGCCTCTTCGACGATTTCGGTAAGATGCTGAATCATGGTTATGACGGTATTTAATGTGTTAAAGTTGAACGTTTATTTTACCAGGTTGTAGGTGTCCGTGGCGATCACCAGCTCCTCGTTGGTGGCGATGGTCGCTACCTTGACTTTCGAATCGGCGGCCGAGAGGATCTTGTTCACGCCCCGGGCGCCCTTGTTGGCCGCCGGGTCGAACCGGACGCCCATGAATTCCAGTCCGCGGCACACCTCCTCGCGCATCTCGCACGAGTTCTCGCCCACGCCGCCCGTGAAGACGATCAGATCCACGCCGCCCATTTCGGCCGCGTATTCGCCGATGAACTTCTTGATGCGGGCGTAGTACATGTCGCGCGCCAGAATCGCGCGGGGATTGCCCTCGTCGTAGGCCCGGTCGATGTCGCGCATGTCGCTCGAAATGTCTGTCAAGCCCTGCACGCCCGATTTCTTGTTCATCATCTCGTTGAGCTGGGCGTAGCTCATGCCCTCCTTCTCACCGATGAACGTGATGGCGCTGGCGTCCACCTGTCCGCAGCGGGTGCCCATCACCAGACCGTCCAGCGGCGAGAATCCCATCGACGTGTCGAACGACTTGCCGTCGAGGACGGCCGTCACCGAACCGCCGTTGCCGATGTGGCAGGTGATGATCCGCGAGTGGCGGAAATCCAGCCCGGCGAGCTCGGCGCCCACCTTGGCCACGTACTTGTGGCTGGTGCCGTGGAAGCCGTACTTGCGCACACGGTATTTCTCGTAGTAGGCGTGGGGCAGGGCGTACATGTAGTTCACCGCGGGGATCGACTGGTGGAACGAGGTGTCGAAGACCGTGACCTGCGGAACGCCCGGCAGCACCTTTTCGATCGAAAGCACGCCTTCGAGGTTGGCGGGGTTGTGCAGCGGGGCGATTTCGAACAGCGAACGGATCTTCTCCTTCGTATCTTCGGTGACGATGCAGCTCTCGGGGAAGAACTCGCCGCCGTGGGCCACGCGGTGACCGACGGCCTTCACCTCGTCGAGCGACGCGATCACGCCGTGCGCGGGGTCCGTCAGGGCGTCGAGCACGAGTTTGATACCCGTCGTGTGGTCGGGGATCGGCTGATGCAGTTCGAAATTCTCCTTGCCTACGGGTTTATGGGTCAGATCGCCTTCCGGGAGGCCGATGCGTTCTACGAGTCCTTTTGCGAGCAGCTTGCTCGACGACGGCTCCATGTCGATCACCTGATACTTGATCGACGACGAACCGCAGTTCAAAACCAGAATTACCATTTACCTTATTTTTAAGTTTTACTTTATTATGTATGCTTTTTCATTACCGGCCGGTGTTGTCGCCGCCGTCGGCGTCGTTTACAAGTCTGACCCCACCCCAAACCCCTCCCTCGGGAGGGGCTTGTCGCGGCGCGACCGGGATTTCGTCCGGGTTGTCAGCCGGGATTTCAACCGGGTTGCAGGTTATTTTTAATTCTTAATTTTTCATTTTTAATTACGTGCAATTTGCGCTCTGATCCACATCCCCAGCGCCGCGAAAGCGATGCACGTCACGACGCTCAGCGCGATATAGGCCGCCGCGGGGCCGTAATTCCCGGCGCGCAACAGCCGCACGGCGTCGGCCGAAAAGGTCGAGAAGGTGGTGAAGCCTCCGCAGAATCCTGCGACGAGCAACCATCCTGCCGCGGCCGACGAGATCGTTTCCAGCAGGATGCCGATCAGCAGCGATCCGACGGCATTGACCGCGAACGTTCCGGCGGGAAATCCCAGCAGCGTGTGTCCAGCCAGCAGCCATGCCGAAAGCATGTAGCGGACGACGCTGCCGGCGGCGCCGCCGAGCCCCACGGCCAAAAGTTCACGAATCATAAGCTAAATATAGGCATTATTTTACGATGCAGCAAATTTAAGTAAAAAATGCTAACGATTCGTTCTATTTTTTGCCCGAATAGGTGGAAAAATTATCGGAATTGCATCTCAGGAGTCCCGGGTCTGCCCGTCGCCCGAAACGACGTACTTGTAGGTCGTGAGTTCGGGAAGCCCCATCGGGCCCCGGGCGTGGAGCTTCTGGGTCGAGATTCCGACCTCGGCGCCGAATCCGAACTGGCCTCCGTCGGTGAAGGCCGTCGAGACGTTGACATAGACGCACGCCGCGTCGGTCCGCTGCGTGAACAGCCGCGCCGTCTCCGCATTCTCGGTGACGATCGCCTCGCTGTGGCGCGAGGAGTAGCGTTCGATGTGGGCCAGGGCTTCGTCGAGCGAACCGACGGTTTTGACCGCCAGTTTGTAGTCGAGGAACTCGGTGCCGAAATGCTTCTCCTCGGCGGGGCGGAGCAGGCTGGCGGGGTAGCGGCCCGCGAGAGCGGCGTAAGCCTCCGTATCGGTGTAGATCGTGACCCGTGCGGCGGCCATCGGGTCGCACAGTTCGGCCAGCTCCCCGAGGCGGCTGCGGTGGACGATGAGGCAGTCGAGAGCGTTGCAGACGCTCACGCGCCGCGTCTTGGCGTTGCAGATCACGGCGCGGCCTTTCGCCAGGTCGCCGTCCGCGTCGAAATAGGTGTGGACGATGCCCGCGCCGGTCTCGATGACGGGAATGCGGGCGTTCTCGCGCACGAAGCGGATCAGCCCGGCACCGCCGCGGGGGATCACCACATCGACGTAGCCCACGGCCCCGAGCAGCGCCGCCACGGCTTCGTGGTCGGAGGGCAGCAGGGTGAAGGCCGCCGGGTCGATGCCCTCGCTGCGGAGCGCTTCGTGGAGCAGGGCGGCGATGGCCTCGTTGGAGCGGCGGGCGTCGCTGCCGCCTTTCAGCACGCAGGCGTTGCCCGTCCTGAGACACAGCGAGAAGATGTCGGCCGTGACGTTCGGACGCGCCTCGCAGATCATTCCCACGACGCCGAACGGCACGCGGACCTTGCGGATCGACAGTCCGTTGGGGCGGGTCCACTCGTCGATCGTCGTGCCCTGCGGTGCGGGGAGCCCGGCGACGGCCTCCATGTCGGAGGCGATGCCTGCGATGCGTTCGGGCGTCAGCCGCAGCCGGTCGCGCAGGGGCGAGTCGGCGGTCATCGCCGCGAGGTCGAGGGCGTTGGCCTCCAGCAGGCTGTCGGCGTGTGTCCGGAGCAGCCGGGCGGCCGTCATGACGGCGCGGCCCAGCGTCGCGGCGTCGGTGCGGGCCAGTTCGGTTCCCGCGCGGCGGGCGGCGGCGAAGAGGGTTTCGTATTTCGTATCCATTTTATTCCAGATATAGGTAATCGCAGTGAATCAGCGGCTTGAGACCCTTGCGGCCCAGGTTGCGGCGGGCCGTGGCGCTGTCGCACGAGATGCGGCCCACGCCCAGCGGCGCGCCTTCGGGCGAGAGGATGCGCACGATGTCGTCGCGTTCGAACTCCCCCTCGACGGCGGTGACCCCCACGGCGAGGATGCTCGCGGCCTTGCTTTGCGAAATGGCCGCAGCGGCTCCGGCGTCGAGGTGCAGGGCCCCTTTGGCGAAGCCCTCGCTGCTGGCGATCCACTTCTTGACCCCCGAAGCGGGGCGGGGCGCCGCCTCGAAGCGCGTGCACACGACATCGCGGCCCGTGAGGACCAGATCGGTCAGGATGCCGTCGCGGCGGCCGTTGGCGATCACGACCTCGATGCCCTCGCCCGCGACGCGCGACGAGATGCGGCTTTTGGTCGTCATGCCCCCGCGGCCGCGCGAGGAGCGTGCGGTGTCGATATACTGCGAGAGGTCGCGGCCCGGAGCCACGCGGCGGATGACCTGCGACGCGGGGTCCGCGGGCGATCCGTCGTAGATGCCGTCGATGTTGCTCAGGATGACGAGCGCCTCGGCGTCCATCATCGCGGCCACGAGGCCCGAGAGTTCGTCGTTGTCGGTGAACATCAGTTCGGTGACCGAGATGGTGTCGTTCTCGTTGACGATCGGGACGACGCCCGCGGCGAGCATCGCCTCCATGCAGTTGCGCTGGTTGAGATACTGGCGCCGCGTGGAGAGGCTCTCCTTGGTGGTGAGCACCTGCCCGCAGACGATGCCGTATTCGTTGAAGAGGTCGTAGTAGCGGTTCAGCAGCTTCACCTGTCCGACGGCCGAGAAGAGCTGGCGCGCCGAGACTGTGTCGATGCGTCCGACCCGGGGTTCGAGGACGCTGCGGCCCGAGGCCACGGCCCCCGACGAGACGAGGATCACCTCGACGCCCGCGCGGTAGAGCCCTGCGATCTGGTCCACGAGCGCCGAGATGCGCGTGGTGTCGGGCCGTCCGTCTTCGCGGGTCAGCACGTTGCTGCCGATCTTGATGACGATGCGGCGGTATTTTTTGTTACAGTCCAACGTTTTTATAAGTTAAATGTTAAACGTTAAAGGTGAAAAGTTTACCGAAAGTGGAAAACCTGATCTCGGGGAACTGAATGCCCGGCGTCCGAAACCTTTCACCTTTCAACTTTCACCTGATTGTCAGGGTTCATATTTATATCCCACGCCCTTGACCGTCACGATGCGTTCGTCGCCGATCTTCTGGCGCAGCTTGCGGATGTGGACATCGATCGTGCGGTCGCCCACGACCACCTCCGTGCCCCAGATCTTGGCGTAGATCTCCTCCCGCGGGATCAGCCGCCCCGGCGACGAGCAGAGCAGGTCGAGCAGCGCGAATTCCTTGCGCGGCAGGGCGATTTCCCGCCCGTCGCGGATCACGGTGTAGCGGTCGCGGTCGATCGTGATGCCCGGGGCCGGCGGTGCGGCGGGGACCGCGTCGGCGTCGATGCGTTTGAGAATCGCCTGCACGCGGCTCACCAGCAGCTTCATCTTGATCGGCTTCGTGAGGTAATCGTCGGCTCCCACGCCGAAGCCCGCCAGCTGCTGCTGCTCCTCGCCCAGCGCCGAGAGGAAAACCACCATCGTGTCTTTCAGCACGGGGTTTTCGCGGATGGCTCGGCAGGTCTGCGCACCGTCCATCACCGGCATCATCATGTCGAGCAGAATCAGGTGCGGACGGCATTCGGCGGCCTTTTCGAGCGCCTCGGCGCCGTTCTGGGCCGTGAAAACCTCGTAACCCTCGCGGACGAGGTTGTAACGGACGAATTCGAGGATGTCGATCTCGTCGTCAACCAGCAGGATGCGATGACTCATAGTTGTCGGTTTCAGGTTCGGCGGACCCTCTTGCGGGGCCGTCGTGCGGATAACTCTGCGAAGATAGTGATTTTCCGGCGAAAAATCCAATAAATTGTCGTACCTTTGACCTTTCAAATATATCCGTATGACCAACGAAGCTGATTTCAGCACATTGGGCCTCAGCGAGCAGATGCTCGAAGCGGTCCGCGCAAAAGGGTTCGAAACTCCCACATCCATTCAACGACTCACGATTCCCCGCCTGCTCTCCGGCGGAAACGACATCATAGCACAATCCCAGACCGGCACGGGCAAGACCGCCGCTTTCGGACTGCCGATACTCCAGCAGACCGAACATTCGGCCGACGGGGTGCAGGCCCTCGTCCTCGTCCCGACGCGCGAACTGGCCGTGCAGGCCGCCGAAGAGCTCCTGAGCTTCAACGCCGGGCGGCGGCTCTCGATCACGGCCATCTACGGAGGGGCCGCCATGAGCGAGCAGCTGCGCCGTCTGTCGCGCGGCGTGGACATCGTCGTGGGGACCCCGGGCCGCGTGCTGGACCACATCCGCCGCGGCACGCTCAAACTCGACAAGGTCCGTTTCCTGGTGCTGGACGAGGCCGACGAGATGCTCGACATGGGTTTTCTCGAAGATGTCGAAGAGATCATGAATCATACGGGCGCCGACCGCCGCGTGCTGCTCTTCTCGGCCACGATGCCCGAACGGATCGTCCGGCTGTCGGAGGCTTACATGCGCGATACGGAGATGCTGCGCATCGAGTCGCAGCACCAGACCGCCGATCTGACGAACCAGATCTATTTCGAGGTGCGCGAGGCCGACAAGTTCGACGCTCTGACGCGCATCATCGACATCGAGCCGGATTTTTACGGCATCGTCTTCTGCCGCACGAAGATCGGCGCGGACGAGGTGGCGACGCGCCTCGCATCGCACGGCTACGCTGCCGAGGGGCTGCACGGCGACGTGTCGCAGGCCCAGCGCGAAAAGATCCTGCGCAAGTTCCGCGACCGGACGGTCAACATCCTGGTGGCCACCGACGTTGCGGCGCGCGGCATCGACGTGTCGAACCTTTCGCACGTCATCAACTACTCGCTGCCGCAGGATTCGGAGAGCTATGTCCACCGCATCGGCCGTACGGGCCGTGCCGGGCGCGAGGGCACGGCCATCACCTTCATTTCGGGCGCCGAGCTGCGGCGTTTCAATTGGATGATGCGCGACATCAAGGCCGACATCCGGCGCAAGACGCTCCCCTCGCCGCAGGACATCGTGGCGATGAAGCGCGCCAAGATCAAAGAGGAGCTGCGGGAGATCGTCGAGAGCGAGTCTTACGGCGACTATGCCGACTATGCCGCCGAGCTGCTCGAAACCTATGCGCCCGACGTGGCGCTGGGGGCTCTGCTCCGGCTGGCGTTCCGCAGCGAACTGGACCAGAGCAGCTATCCCGAAATCCGTTCGTTCTCGGTGGACCGCAAGGGCAGGACCCGGCTGTTCCTGACCCTCGGGACACGCGACGGCTATTCGGGCCGCAAGCTGGTCGAGATGCTCAAGCGCAAATGCGGGCTGCGCGACAAGCATATCGACGACGTGCGCCTCTTCGAGAATTATTCGCTGGTGAGCGTGCCGTTCAGCGACGCCGAGAGCGTCGTGAGCCGGCTCAACGCCTCGGGCGGACGCCGCCGCATCGCCCGGATCGACCGCGAGGATGCGGTCGCAGGGGCGAAACCGGAGCCGGGCGAATCCCGTCCCGAGAAGCGGAGCCGCCGCCGGGATGCGGAGCCTGCGCCGCAGGCCGCGGAACGGAGCCGCAGGGAGGCGGCCGAGGTCGCAGAGGAGGAGAGCCGTCCGAGAGAGAGCCGTCCGGAGGAGGAGACTCCGAAGGAGAGCCGCCCGGAGAAGCGGGGCCGGAAACGGGCTGCGAACGACTGGAACGTGCCCCCGGCGGGCGGCAACGAAGCCTTCGACTGGGAGGCTTTCCAGCGTTTCGCCGAGGCTGCGGCGTGGGAGAAGCCCCGGCGCGGCGGAACCCGAAGCGTGCGCCGCGGGGTGCGTCCCGTCACGACGGGGCGTCAGGCTGCGCCCAAACGTCTCGCCGCCAAGGACCGCAAGCGCTGACGGCGAACCGGAAATCGCCGGAAAACCGCGCCGCCGCACCGGGATTCGGGAATTTCACTCTTCCGGATGGCGGCGTTGTTGCATCTTTTGGTGAAATCATTTCCGGATTCCGCATAAAATGGTTACATTTGCGAGATTTATAGACTCCCCGTATATATACGGGAACCAAAAATGCGTACTGAGATGGCTACTGAAAAACCGACACTTCCTGCTCCCGAAGAGCCTGTCAGCCCTGCGGCTGAAGATGTGCAAGCGACCCCTGCCGTGACTGCCGAAGTCCCCGAAACCCCGAATCCTGCCGCCGAGGCGCCTGCCGAAGCGGAAACCGCTCCTGTTGCGGAGACTCCCGCCGAAGCGGCCGCCGGGGAGACCGAACCTGCCGAGGCGCCTGCCGGGGCGGAAGAAGCCCCTGCCGAGGAGGCCGCTCCGAGGGCGAAGCGCACCCGCATCCAGCCTGCGGCGGAACCCGTGGCCGAAGCCGCCGAAGAGGCTGCGCCGGCCGACGTGCAGGTGGATTTCGCCGACGAGGAGGCTGCGCTCGCCGCGCAGAACGCCGGACTGGAGATCGAGGACGAAACGCCCGAGGAGGAGGCCGCCGACCGTCTGGCCGGGGAGACGCCCGACACCGCGGACAAGTTCGCCGGCAAAGGCAAGGAGGAGTTGGTGGCGCTGTTCGCCCGGATGCTCGAGGAGCAGCCCGTGCAGTCGATCCGCCGGGATGTCGAGGCGCTGAAAATCGCCTTCTACCGCATCCGCCGCGCCGAGGTCGAGGCCGCACGCCGCCGTTTCATCGAGGAGGGCGGCGCCGAGGAGGATTTCGCCCCGTCGGTGGACGGAGCCGAAGTGCAGCTCAAGGAGCAGTTCAAGATATACCGTCAGCGCCGCGACGCCTTCATCGCCAATCTCGAAGCCGAAAAAGAGGCCAATCTGAAGGTCAAGCAGGCGATCATCGAGGAGCTGAAGGAGCTGGTCAACTCGGACGAGACGCTCAACCATACGTTCAACAAGTTCCGCGAACTCCAGCAGCGCTGGAAGGAAACCGGCATCGTGCCTCAGCAGTATGTCAAGGATCTGTGGGAAACCTATAACCTCCACGTCGAGAATTTCTACAATTTCATCAAGATCAACAAGGAGCTGCGCGATCTCGACCTGAAAAAGAACTACGAGCAGAAGGTCGCCCTCTGCGAGCAGGCCGAGGCGCTGATCCTCGAACCTTCGGTGGTCGAGGCGTTCCGCAAGTTGCAGAAACTCCATGACGAGTGGCGCGAGACGGGTCCCGTGGCCAACGAATACAAGGAGGCGCTCTGGGAGCGTTTCAAAGCCGCGTCGAGCCGCATCAACAAACAGCATCAGGAGCATTTCGAGGCGTTGAAGGGCGAGCAGGTCCGCAATCTCGAACTCAAAACCGAGCTTTGTGTTGCGACCGAGGAGCTCGCGGCGCAGCCGCTGACCACCCGCAAGGAGTGGAACAAGGCCAGTGACCGTCTGCTGGAGATTCAGAAGACCTGGAAGACCATCGGATTCGCTCCCAAGAAGGACAACAACCGCATCTACGAGCGTTTCCGCACGGCGTGCGACCGATTCTTCGAGGCCAAGCGGCAGTTCTATGCCGGGATGAAGACCGAGATGGAGCACAACCTCCAGCTGAAAACCGAGATCTGCGAGGCCGCCGAGTCGCTGATGAACAGCGAGGAGTGGAAGAAGGCCACCGACGAACTGATCGCCCTGCAAGCCCGCTGGAAGCAGATCGGGGCGGTGTCGCGGCGTCATTCGGATGCCGTTTGGAAGCGTTTCCGAGCCGCCTGCGACAAGTTCTTCGAGCGTAAGGCGTCGCACTTTGCGAGCGTTGACGGCGAACACGAGGAGAATTTGCAGAAGAAACTCGCCCTGCTGGCCGAAATGGCCGAGGCCGACGTGAAGGCCGGCGGTTACGAGGTGATCCGCGAGTTCCAGCGCCGCTGGGGCGAGATCGGATTCGTGCCCATCAAGCAGAAGGACAGCATTCAGAAGAAATACAAGGCCGCCGTCGATGAGCTGTTCAACACGCTGCGCGGCTCGGAGCGCGACCGCTCGATGGGCCGCTTCCGCGAGAAGGTCTCGTCGCTCAAAGCGTCGGGCGACCGCCGTCTGCGCACGGAGCGCGAGCGTCTGTACAACAAGGTGCGCCAGCTGGAGCAGGAGATCGCCCTGCTGGAGAACAACATCGGGTTCTTCGCCAAGTCGAAGAACGCCGAGGCGCTGGTGGCCGACGTGCGGGCGAAGATCGGCCGCGCCCGCGAGGAGATGGCGGCGGCCATCGAGAAGGTGAAGCTGATCGACAAACAGGACCAGGAAGAACAGAACAACGAAAACAAATAGTCAATACAGTAATGAAACTCTCCAAACCCAAGTACATATTCGTAACGGGCGGTGTGGCATCGTCGCTCGGAAAGGGTATTATTTCGGCCTCGATCGCACGTCTGTTGCAGGCACGCGGCTATTCGGTGACCATTCAGAAGCTCGACCCCTACATCAACGTCGATCCCGGAACGCTCAACCCCTATGAGCACGGCGAATGTTACGTCACCGAGGACGGCGCCGAGACGGACCTCGACCTGGGACACTACGAACGCTTCACGAACCAGCCCACGTCGAAGGCCAACAACGTTACGACGGGCCGCATCTACAAGAGCGTCATCGAGAAGGAGCGCAAGGGCGAGTACCTGGGCAAGACCGTGCAGGTCATTCCCCACATCACCGACGAGATCAAACGCCGCATCCAGCTGCTGGCGCAGACCAAAAAATACGACGTCATCATCACCGAGATCGGCGGCACGGTGGGCGACATCGAGTCGCAGCCGTTCATCGAATCGGTGCGCCAGCTGCGCTACTCGCTGGGGCACAAGAACACGGCGCTGGTGCATCTGACGCTGATCCCCTACATGGCCGCTTCGGGCGAGATGAAGACCAAGCCCACGCAGCACTCCGTGAAGGCGCTGCTGGAGAACGGGCTCCAGCCCGACATTCTCGTGCTGCGCGCCGAACATACGCTGACCTCGGCGCTCAAACGCAAGGTCGCGCTGTTCTGCAACGTCGATGCCAACGCCGTGATGGAGTCGATCGACGTGCCGACGATCTACGAGGTGCCGATCAAGATGCACGAACAGCACTTGGACGAAGTGGTGCTGGACAAGCTGAACCTCCCGGCCGACAAGGAACCGGATATGGCCGCCTGGAGCGCTTTCGTGGGCAAGATCAAGCACCCGTCGAAGAAGATCGAAATCGCGCTGGTGGGCAAGTACACCGAGCTGCCCGACGCCTACAAGTCGATCAGCGAATCGTTCATTCACGCCGGGGCCGTCAACGACTGCAAGGTGAAGCTCCGCTATGTCAATTCGGAGAAGGTCACCGCCGAGACGGCCGCCTCGCTGCTGGGCAGGATGTCGGGTATTCTGGTGGCCCCGGGCTTCGGCAACCGCGGCATCGAGGGCAAGATCGAGGCCGTGCGCTTCGCCCGTGAGAACGGCATTCCGTTCCTGGGCATCTGCCTGGGCATGCAGTGCGCCGTGATCGAGTTCGCGCGTCACGTGATGGGACTTTCCGACGCCAATTCGAGCGAGATGGAGCAGGCGACGGCCCATCCGGTGATTGACCTGATGGAGGAGCAGAAGGGTGTGACGGCCAAGGGCGGCACGATGCGTCTGGGCGCCTATCCCTGTATGCTGAAGAAGGGTTCGAAGGTCGCTGCGGCCTACGGAAAGCTCAATATTTCGGAGCGTCACCGTCACCGCTACGAGTTCAACAACGACTATCTGGCGCAGTTCGAGGCCGCCGGCATGAAGGCCGTGGGCGTCAACCCCGACACCAATCTGGTGGAGGCCGTCGAGGTCGAGAACCATCCGTGGTTCGTCGGTGTGCAGTACCATCCCGAGTACAAGAGCACCGTGCTGAGTCCTTCGCCGCTCTTCGTGGCTTTCGTGAAAGCCGCGCTGGCCTATGCGGAGAAGAAGTAATTACCTCCTGAAAAGAAAAAAGGAACAGTATTTTAATGGATAAGAAATCAATTATCGGCATTGCCGTCGTGGCGGTCCTCTTTTTGGGATTCGCCTACATCAACAGCAAGCAGCAGAAGGAATATCTCGAAAAGAAAGAGGCGTATGACGCCTATATGGACTCGGTGGCCCGCGCGACGCGGCCCGCGGTTCCGGCTGCCGATTCGACGGCCATAGGCGAAGTGCAGCCCGGAGTGACGGCCGAGGAGGCTGCGGCCGCGGCGCGCGAACGCCAGGTGGAGACGCTGGGCGAGTCGCTGGCGAATGCCCGCGAGGCGGAACCCGAGGAATTCACGGTGGAGAACGACGTGATAGCGGTGCGTTTCTCGACCCGCGGCGGCCAGATCACGGGCGTCACGCTGAAAGACTACACCAAGTACGCCCCGCGCGGCGAACGCAACCAGCAGATCGAGCTGATGGACCCCGCGACGGCGCGTTTCGGACTCTCGTTTTACGTGAAAAACGGGCTGAGGAACATCCCGGTCAACACGCTGGACTATGTGTTCACGGCCGAGCCGGAGACGACGGCCGCCGACGGTGCGGAGAGCGTCGTGGTTGCGATGCGTCTTCCGGTCGCCGAAGGGTCGTATCTGGAGTATCGCTACACGATTTATGACACGAAGTCGCCCGAACGCGACTACCTCGTGGATTTCGACGTGCGGCTGGTGAACATGGCCCGCGAGATGGCCAACCAGACCCAGATTCAGATTGACTGGGCCAACACCACCTACCAGAACGAGAAGGGTTTTCAGAACGAGAACATGTACACTACGCTGGCTTACCGCTTCCCGGGCGAATCGTCGATCGAGGAGCTGGGCATGAGCGACGGCGCCAAGTCGAAGAACATTTCGACGCAGGTGTCGTGGGTGGCGTTCAAGCAGCAGTTCTTCTCGTCGGTGTTCATCGCTCCGGAGAACGTCTCCTATGCGAACCTGGCTTTCGATACGGCGGCTCCCGAATCGTCGCTGCTGAAAACCTTCACGGCGCAGATGGGCGTGCCCTATACGCCGCAGACCGAAGGGTATGATTTCGCCTTCTATTTCGGCCCCAACAAGTACTCGATCCTCAAGAAGGTGGACGATTCGAAGGGCGCCGAGATCCATCTCGAACGGCTCGTGCCGCTGGGATGGGGCATTTTCGGATGGGTCAACCGCTGGTGCGTGATTCCGGTCTTCGACTTCCTGCGCAACTACATCGGCAGCTTCGGCATCATCATCCTGATTCTGGTGGTGCTGGTGAAGCTGGTGATCTCGCCGCTCACCTACAAGAGCTATGTCTCGATGGCCAAGATGCGCCTCATCAAACCGCAGGTCGATGAGCTGAACAAGAAATACCCCAAGCAGGAGGATGCGATGAAAAGGCAGCAGGCGACGATGGAGCTCTACAAGAAGGCGGGCATCAATCCCATGGGCGGCTGTATCCCGATGCTGATCCAGATGCCGATTCTGATCGCCATGTTCCGCTTCTTCCCCGCCTCGATCGAGCTGCGCGAGCAGCCGTTCCTGTGGGCCGACGACCTCTCGTCGTACGACAGCGTGCTGAACCTGCCCTTCTCGATCCCCTTCTACGGAGATCACGTGTCGCTGTTCGCCCTGCTGATGGCCCTGTCGCTGTTCGGATACTCCTATTTCAGCTATCAGCAGACCGCCTCGTCGCAGCCCCAGATGGCCGGCATGAAGTTCATGATGGTCTACCTGATGCCGATCATGATGCTCTTCTGGTTCAACAGCTATTCGAGCGGTCTGTGCTACTACTACCTGCTTTCGAACCTCTTCACCATCGGGCAGACGCTCGTCATCCGCCGCATGGTCGATGACCAGAAGATACACGCCATCATGCAGGCCAATGCCGCGAGGAAGTCGAAAGGCAAGAAATCGAAATTCCAGCAGCGTTACGAGGAGCTTCTGCGTCAGCAGGAGGCCCAGCAGCGCGCGAAGCGAAAATAGGCGGTGATCCGCTTTCGATCCGGGCCGGAACGGATTCCTCGACGGGAATGCGGCTCCGGCCCTGTTTTTGCCCGAGAGGGCGTAAGATGGAGACGAAAATGAAAAAAGGGTTGATTTTCGGGCTGCTGCTGGCGGCCGCGATGCCGCTTGCGGCGCAGGAGTTGGGGGCGGAATATCGCCTGAAGCGGGTGATTCCGGTCGAAGGACGGCAGGGAATCGCCGCCGATTCGGCCTATTATTATGTGTCGGGCAGCACGGCGCTCTACAAGTACGACAAGCAGGGGCGGCTGGCGGCCCGGAACGAACGGCCCTTCGAGGGGCTGCCGCTGGCGGCGAACCATATCGGCGACATCGACGTCTGGAACGGGGAGATTTACGCCGGGATCGAGACCTTTGAGGACGGCCGCGGGGAGAATATCCAGGTCGCGGTGTACGATGCCAACACGCTGGAATGGAAACGTTCGATCGACTGGGAACCCGCGTCGGGACAGGTCGAGGTGTGCGGACTGGCCGTGGACCGCGACGGCGGCATGGTCTGGATGGCCGACTGGGTCGATGGGCGCTATGTCTACGGATACGATCTTTCGACGGGCCGATACGTGCGCAAGGTGCACCTGCGTCCCGTGCCGCAGTGGCAGTAGGGGATTTTCATGGCCGGCGGACGGATGCTGATCTCGGCCGACGACGGGGATGCCGATCTCGGTGAGCCGGACAATCTCTACATCGCCGATCTGCGCGACGGAAAGTCCTGCGCTACGGTGCTGCCGTTCCGTTCGATGGACGATTTCCGGCGGGCGGGCGAGATCGAGGGGCTGGCGGTCGATCCCGCGACGGACGATCTGCTGGTGCTGGCCAACCGGGGTGCGCGGATCGTGCTGGGGATGCCGCGGGGATTCTATCCGGGCTACGACCGGGAGATTCACGAGATTTACGTCTACGAAAAGGTGAAATAGATGAATATGGAAAGGCCCCTCCCTGAGGGGCTTTTTCGATTCCGTGCCGGAAACTGCGGCCCCAGGACTCGCTGGCTTCGAAATTTTTTCAGTTTTTTCGCCGATTTAATCGCCTCATTCCGAATATTCGTTACACGAGGGTAACCTACTGATCGGCAGGTGCCTTCTTGCATATCCGAAACCGTTGCCTTACCTTTGCGGTAAATAATGGTAATCATATTACTAAAAGTAACTGATGTTCATTTCTAAATTGTTAAGGCGATGAAAAAGATTTTATGGATCGTGTCGCTCCTGGCAGGCGGCGGCGTGTTCGGAGCGCAGGGCGATGCGGCGCTGCTGAAAGGTGAGGTGAAGACGTACGACATGGACGGGTTCCGGCTTCATGTCTACCTGACGCAGGATGCGTTGGGCGATGCGACGACCGTCGTCGAAGGCCGCGACGGACTGGTGATACTGGAAATGCCCCTCTTCAAAGAGAACCTGAAAGAGTTTGCCGGATACCTGAAAGGACTGGGAAAACCCGTCGTGAAGGTCGTGGCCGACTATCATGTGGGCGGCGTGGCCGATTATGCGCCCGATCAGGTCGTGCTGGTCGAGGGAATGTCCGAATTTGCGAAAGGGGCCGTTTACGGCGGCATGCTCGAAGGCTTCAAAGCGGCGTTCGGCGATGCGATAGACCTGCGTGAACACGCGGGGCACGAAGAAGTGCCGGCCGAAGGCCGCCGGATGTGGGCCGGGGTTGCCTTCGATTTCTCACGGGGTGCGTCGTCCGATTTTCCGGCTTCGAGCGTGGTGATCGGGGGGCAGGTTTGCTACACGCATTTCGCTCCGGCGAAGGCCCACTTATCCCCGCTCCAAATCACGGGACCGGAGGCGGTCGATGCGCAGCTTGCGGCGCTGAAAGCCGCTGCGGCGTCGGGCTGTACGCTCTTCGTGGGAGGGCACGGCGCACCCGCAACGCCGGCCGAGGTGGAGTTCCAGATCGCTTATCTCGAAAAACTGAAATCCCTCGTCGCGGAGAATGCCGATGCCGGAGCGCTTGCGGCCGCACTCTCCGCAGCCTGGCCCGGACTGCCGGGCGATCCGGCGGCATTGGCGGCGGTGTTGTACCGCTGAAACGAAAAGGGCTTCCGACGGAAGCCCTTTTTCGTGTGTCGTCATTTGCCGAATCCCGCCGAGACGAAGATCAGCACGTCGGGCAGGACGGTTTCCCAGTAGCGCCACGTGTGGCCGCCGTCGCGCATGCGGTATTGCAGGGGGATGTTCCGTTCGCGCATGAGCGAGTAGAAATCGACGTTGCATTTCCAGAGGAAGTCGTCGTCGCCGCAGTCCACCCACCAGCGGACCGAGCGCACACCGTCGAGCTTGTCGTCGGGCATTTCGCGCAGCATCGCCACGGGCGAGTTGTCGGCGACGGACTGTTTGAATGCGTCGTCGTAGTTGCGCGGGCCGGGCAGGGCGTCCAGAAGGCCGCTCATCGGGCAGGCCGAGCCGAAGACTTCGGGGTGGCGCAGGGCGTAGACCGCCGTGCCGCCGCCGCCCATCGAGAGCCCCGAAATGGCCCGGTGGGCCTTGTCGCCGACGATGCGGTAGTGCTTTTCGACGGCGGGGATGAACTCCTCGAAGAAGAACTGTTCGTAGCTCCAGCCCGGAACGTCGAAATAGCCCATGTGCCGGCCGGTGTAGTTCTTGCCCTCGCCTGCGGCGTCGGGCATGACGACGATCATCGGCCGGGCCATGCCCGAAGCGACGGTTTCGTCGGTGATGCGGCGCATGTAGCCCTTCTGGGTCCAGTCGGTGTGGCAGCCGCTGGCGCCGTGCAGCAGGTAGAGCACCGGGTAGCTCTCTCCGGAGCGGTCGTAGCCGTCGGGCAGGTAGACCGTGCAGCTTTTCTCGACGCCGAGGATCTTGCTCGGGAGGGTGTAGACTTCGGTGCGGCTCTGGGCCCCGGCCGTCAGGGCCGCGGCGAGCGCGATCAGGGTGGTGGTCAGCAGTTTTTTCATGGCTTATTCTACGTAGAGTACCAGCCCTTTGAGGTATTCGCCCTCGGGATGGTAGATGTTGATCGGGTGGTCGGCGGGCTGGGTCAGCTGGTGCAGGATGCGCACCTTGCGCCCCGCGATGGCCGCGGCCGAAAAGACCGTCGTGCGGAACAGCTCCTTGGACACCGCCTGCGAACAGGAGAAGGTGAAGAGGATGCCGCCGGGGCGGATTTGCGACAGCGCCCGGGCGTTGAGCCGCTTGTAGCCCTGCATGGCGTTGCCCAGCACCTTGTGGTGCTTGGCGAAGGCCGGCGGGTCGAGGATGATGAGGTCGTATCGGTCGCCGATGTCCTTGAGGTACTCCACGGCGTCGGCGGCGACCTCCGAGTGGGCCGCGCTGTCGCCGAAGTTGAGCTGCATGTTCTCGGCGGCCAGCGCCACGGCGCGCTCCGAGGAGTCCACCGAGCAGACCTCTTTGGCGCCGCCCGAAAGAGCGTAGACCGAGAAGCCGCCCGTATAGCAGAAGGTGTTGAGCACCGTGCGGCCCTTCGCATAGCGTTTCACCAGTTCGCGGTTTTCGCGCTGGTCGAGGAAAAATCCTGTCTTCTGTCCCTTCTCCCAGTTGACGAGGAAGCGCTCGCCGTTCTCCGTGACGACCTGCGAGGAGTGCTCCGCGTGGCCCCACAGGTAGCCGTCCACGGCCCCGAGGTCGGCCTTGAAGGGGAGCGTCTGCGACGATTTGTCGTAGATGGCCGTGAGCCGGCCGCCGTAGACCGTGCGCAGCGCTTCGGCGATCTGCTGCCGGGCGTGGTACATGCCTACCGAGTGGCATTGTACGACGGCCGTCGTGCCGTAGATGTCCACCACCAGCCCCGGCAGGGAATCCCCTTCGCCGTGGACGAGGCGGTAGCAGGTCGTCGCGGGGTTGTCCGTGAGCGAGAGCGTGCGGCGCACGTCGTAGGCCACGGCGATGCGGCGGTTCCACCACGCCTGGTCGATGGGCTCCCGCTCGAACGAGAGCACGCGCACGGCGATCGAGCCCACCTGGTAGTGGCCCTGGGCGATGAACTCGCCCGGACGGGTGTAGACCTCGACGAGGGCCCCTTCGGCGAAATCGGACTCCTCCTCGGCCTCGATGTGGTCGATGGCCCCCGAGAAAATCCACGGGTGGCGGCGCAGGAGCGACTCCTCCTTGCCGCGGCGCAGGTAGATCTTAGGTATCATTTGCGGATCGGTTTTTTCGGTGTGCGCAGCAGCTGTTCGTAGATGCGGATGCAGACCCAGGCATCGGTGGCGGCGTAGAGCTGTTGTTTGTCGGTGAGGGTCGCGGCCTCCCAGTTGCTCAGCCGCTGGGCTTTCGAGACGCGCTGGCCCAGCACGATGGCCGAGAGTTTGCGCAGGCTCTTCTCCCCGATGCCCCATTGAGGGGCCAGGGCTTGCAGATCGACGAAGCCCCCGTCGCGGAAGTGGCGGATCTGGCGCAGCGAACGCAGGTCGCCCGCCACGTCGGCGCCGATTTTGAGCACATCGCTGCTTTCGAGCAGTTGCAGGATGGGTTTGGCCAGCGGAATCCGGTTGAGCCGGAAGAGGTAGCAGACCGTCGGCGTGGAGAGTTGCAGCAGCGACACGCGGAACGTCACGCCGGGGCGGAACGAGGGGCGCGTCTCGGTGTCGAAGCCGATCAGCGGCTCTCGGGCGAGGCGCTTGCAAGCCTCGGCGATGTCGCGCTCGTGCTCGACGAGGCAGATCTCCCCCCGGAACTCGATGGCCGGAAGCAGGGCGGTCTGCTCATTGCTGATCTTATCAATGAAGTTGTTTACAGTGGTCATGCGGTGAAAATTCCCACAAATTTACGGAATTATTTTCACAAATCTTGCCCGTCGTACGACTAATTTGCCCGGCCGAGGCTGTCGGGATCGCCGGAAAGTGCGAGCCTGCCGTCCGGCATCGTTCGGATCTCTCCCTTGTCGAGCAGCGTCCGGAGTTCTCCGGCCAGCCGTTCGGGCGTGCAGGCCATGCCGTCGGCCAGCTGCCGCGGGTCGGCGGGGGAGTCGGCGAGGCGTTGCAGGAGCTTTTCGCGCAGGGCGGCGGAATCGGGATCGGCATCCCCGGCGGCTTTGCGTCCGGCGGCCTTGGCGGCCCGCTTGCGCGCGAGGCACACGTCGCAGACCCCGCAGGGCGCGGGATCGCCCTCGCCGAAATAGCGTTCCAGCACCGCGCTGCGGCATTCGTCGTCGTTGTCGGCGTAGGCGACCATCTGTTCGAAACGTTCGCGCATCAGCTGCTGCCGCAGCCGGTAGGTTTCGGGGGCGATGTAGAGGTCGGCGCGCGGAAGGCGCTCCTCGTTCAGGAAGAGGATCGGCGAGCGGTTCGACGGGATGTAGCGGATGACGCGCAGCTGCCACAGCCGTTTCAGCAGCTCCTTGACCCGCTCGACGGTGTAGCCGCTCCACGTGGCCAGCTCGCCTTCGTCGATGGGCCGGAACTCGGTGAAGACCCCGTTGTAGAGCCGCAGCAGGGTGCGGATGAAGTGGTCGAGCTCGTCGCGCTGCACGCGGAGTTTGTACAACTCGTCGCGGCTGACGCAGAACATCACCCGCGCGGGGTTGTCCTGCGCGTCGGTGAGGGTCATGTAGCCGTTCTGCTGCAACAGTTTCAAGGCGCTCAGGACCGTCCCCGAGTAGAGGTGCTCGCGGGCGCAGAAGTCGTGGATGTTGAACAGGAACGACGCTTCGCCGCCGTCGCCGACGCCCACTTGCAGGTAGGAGCAGACCGATTCGTAAATGTCTTTGACCTTTTCGAGCGGGGGGAACTCCTGTTCGAAGCGCCGCGCGATGCGGTCGCTGTCGTCCGAAGCCACCAGCAGCAGGGCGTAGGCCCGCTGTCCGTCGCGGCCCGCGCGGCCCGCCTCCTGGTAGTAGCTTTCGAGCGAGTCGCACATGGCGTAGTGGACCACGAACCGCACGTCGGGTTTGTCGATGCCCATGCCGAAAGCGTTCGTGGCGACCATCACGCGGACCTTGCCCGAGAGCCACTCCTCCTGCCGCAGCGCCCGTTCGGCGTGCCCCAGTCCGCCGTGGTAGGCCGCGGCCGGGATGCCCTCCTGCCGCAGGAATTCGGCGGTCTGCTCGGTGCCCTCGCGGGTGCGCATGTAGACGATGCCCGAGCCGGGAACGTTGTGCAGCAGCCGCAGCAGCTGGCCGTTCTTGTCGTCGGTGCGGCGGACGCTGTACGAAAGGTTGGGGCGAGCGAAACTGCTGCGCAGGATGTGCGGCTCGGCGAATTTGAGGTGGCGCATGATGTCCTCGGCCACCGGTTTCGTGGCCGAGGCGGTGAGCGCCAGCACGGGGACTCCGGGGAGCTTTTCGCGCAGTTCGGCGATGCGCAGGTACGAGGGGCGGAAGTCGTAGCCCCACTGCGAGATGCAGTGGGCTTCGTCAACGGCCAGAAGCGAGACGTTCATCCGCACGACGCGCAGGCGGAACGCCTCGGTGGCCAGTCGTTCGGGCGCGACGTAGAGGAATTTCACGTCGCCGTAGACGCAGTTGTCCAGCGCGATGTCGATGGCCCGGGGCGAGAGGCCCGAATGGATCGCCACGGCCGGGATGCGCCGTGCCCGGAGGCGATCGACCTGGTCTTTCATCAGGGCGATGAGCGGCGTGACGACGATGCACACGCCTTCGCGGGCGAGGGTCGGAACCTGATAGGTGAGCGACTTTCCGCCGCCCGTGGGCATCAGCGCCAGCGTGTCGCGTCCTTCCATGACGGAGCGGATGATCCGCTCCTGCACGGGACGGAACTCCGTGAAGCCCCAGTAGCGTTTCAGCGTGTCGTATATCTTGTCCGAAGCGGGTTCCATGATACAAAGATAGTGAAAAGCGGGACGGGAGCAAAAAAACGGAACGTCCTTTCGGGACGCTCCGCAGTGAAAATTTGCCGTGCGGTCTATCCTTTCGACGGGTAGGTCGCGTTGTAGATATTCAGCAGGTTACGATCGTCATATGTCCAATATTGTACGGGACGGACAATATAGCCGGTCAATTTTTGGGTAAGTGCAGAAAGCGACAAGATTTTATCATTGTACTTTACTTTATTGTTTTCGCCGACCGTAGCTTTTATGTTGTTGTTGCGTACGAACACCAATTCTGCCCCAACGGGAATGCCCATTTTGTCGAAATCAAACCGGGGATTGCGTTTGGCTTCCGGCTGATCGGCGGTGGCCTGTTCGGTCACATCCTCGATTTTCATCAATTCCAGCAGGACGATGGCTTGAATGGGGTCGATCCGGAAAAATTCGCGCGACATGTTGATTCGGTCGCGGGTGAATGCCGTGTGGAATGCATCTTCCACGGCTTTGCAGTCGGTGACCTTACAAGCATATTCGATCACGAACGGAGTGGGAACGCCCGACGGCGAAGAAAGCGATTTTTTGCGTTTTTCGACGCTTTCCCGTGCAATACCGATTTTTACCAGTCCCGGCATGGATGGATTCGACATTACATAGACGAATCCATCTTTGGTTTTACTTTTCATAGCATTTAGGTTAATCATATAAATATGAAACGAGTTTTCCGTTTTCGAAACGGTAGTAATCATACTTGTTATATCCATAGATCAGGGCAGACCCGGCCCGGATTTCCCGATAAATTTCGACACGTACTCCGTGAACCAAACTTTCTTGTATCCGAGCGATAAAATCTTTATCTTTGATTTCGAAGAATACTTCTTTGGGCATTCCCAATTCGATTTTTTCATCTTCGATACATTGCGCGTAATGGGGACCGTATTTTTTTATCAGGGCTTGTCTTTTTCGTTGCTTTTCTAATTCAGCTTGTTGCTTAGCTTGTTCGGCTTGTTGTTTAGCTTGTTCGAGTCGTCGTTTTTCTAATTCGGCCCGCTGTTTTCTATATTCATACCATGCAAATGGAACTTTTAAGATGTGATTGATTGTTTTGAGATAAATTTTAGTGCCAGCTTCGGTGGTTAAGAAGATGCTCCCGGAACTCCCTATTCCACAGTCTGTAAATACCCATTTGGAGCCGGATGTTGACTCGACTTCTGCATTATCATAGAGCCTGAAGAATGATTTTAACCAGTCCGAATCGGGTTGGAAGATCAAAACATCGTTTTCCGTCGATATTTTTTGAGGCGAGATAAAATTGTTGGTAAGTCCCGTAACTTTGTCTTTTAAGGTGAGGATCGGATAATAGGAAGGCAATCGTGAATTAATCCAGTCTTCTTTGTATTGTTCCGGGACCTGGTCATCCACAAATTTATGGAATGGAATTATGTCAACAATCGTATATGTTTGAGGCTTTTCAAAGAAATAATGAAATATGAAAGCAAAATCAGTTGTTTCGATTCGATATAGATATTTATTTCGATCAACTTCAAGAGTTTGACCTATGACATTTTTGAAGGGACTTTCCGATAGTTCTTTTTGGGAAAATGCCATTGTTCCGCTGAACAGCAGAAAATATTGAAGCAATAGAATTTTTTTCATAATACGTATTGTTTAGTGGGTTAATGGTTTTCCAACACCAAACAATAAAAAACGCGGGCTAAACTTTTATTTGCCCTCTGAGGTCTTAGGATACCTATGCTGCCAAATAAATGAGTAAAGCCCACGTGTGGAACGTGAGCGTTTACGCTTTACTCTTGGCAGCTTCGAGAAATTTCCTAAGTTTCAGAGAAGCAAGATTAAAGCTAACGCTTTTTATTGTCGTATGTCAGCAGCCCTCACAGACCGCTACGGCAAAGATAAGCGGTTTTTGGAAATTATGCAATCCGTAATTGAAAAAAGCAGAAACGAAAAGAAAATTAGGCGTTTTTGGGAATTTTTTATACTTTTGCGAAGTGTCCGGGCGTTAGACGGATGGCCGGCGGGCATGCGACCGTTGTATCGGGAAAAGCCGGCTGTTTCGCGGAGTGCGGAATCGAGAAAGGATGAAAATGAAGAAAGGCATAGCGTTGCTGCTGACGGCCGTCTACCTGTTGGCGACGGCCGGAACGGCCGTGCTCTCCCTGACCTGCGGGTGCGCGGAGCGCAAGGCCCATGCGGAGCATGTGTGCCTTTCGGAGTGCCGGCACGACGTTCCGGACCACGAGGTCGTGCGTGCGTGCTGCGGCTGCGAACTCCATTCGACCGAGATAGAACTCTATATCTCCCAGAACTCCGGCGACGACGAACGCCATATTCGCTGCACGGTCATAGACCTGCCTCCCGCACTCGCCGCCGAGTGCCCGTGTCCGGCCCATGTTCCTTTCCTGCGCAAAAAGGTCGCCGAACGGCGTCCGCCTTTCGTGCAGGAGGCCGTGCTTCTTCCCGTGGGCTTCCGCGCCCCTCCCGTATCGGCTTGAAACTCCCTTCGGGACCGATGCCGCGTGCATCGGTCCGCAATCAGTTTTAACCGATAACGGAATTTTTCCATGAATTTTTACAGAATCTCATTCTTTACGCTTTCGGCCCTCGCCGTTTGTGGTACGCTGAACGCCCAGGATTTGCGGGGCGTGGTCCGCGATGCGGACAAACAACCTTTGATCGGAGCTTCGGTCTACTGGGCCGGAACGACGATCGGCGCCGGCACCGACGCGCAGGGCGCTTTCCAACTGCACCGGGTGAAGGGCTACGACAAACTCGTAGCCTCCTACCTGGGCTATATCAACGACACGATCCGCGTCGAAAACGGCGTCGATAAGGTCGAATTCACCCTCCGTTCGGAGGGCGTGGCTCTCGAAGATGTCGTGGTCGAAGGGAACCTCAGTGGCAATTTCGTCAAGCGCGACGGCATTGTCAAGGGCGAGATGATCTCGTTCGCGGGTCTCTGCAAGATGGCCTGCTGCAATCTGGCCGAGTCGTTCGAGAACTCGGCGTCGGTGACCGTCGGTTACAGCGACGCCATTTCGGGCGCCCGGCAGATCAAGATGCTGGGGCTGGCCGGGACCTACACCCAGATCCTCGACGAAAACCGTCCGATCATGCGCGGCCTGAGCGCTCCCTACGGCCTGAGCTATACGCCCGGCATGTGGCTCAACTCGATTCAGGTGTCGAAAGGCGTGGCCTCGGTCACGGCGGGCCACGAGGCCATCACGGGGCAGATCAACCTCGAACACCGCAAGCCCACGGACGACGAACGGCTCTTCGTGAACCTCTATCTCGACGACGAGCTGCGTCCCGAGGCCAACATCTCGACGGCGTTTCCCGTGACCAAAGACAAGAAGCTGTCGAGCGTCATCCTGCTCCACGGCTCGACGGACACCGACGCACGGAAGATGGACCACAACCACGACCATTTCCGCGACCTGCCGAAATCCGACCAGATCAACGTGGCCAACAAATGGCTCTACTCGGCGGACAACGGCACGCAGGTGCGCTGGGGCTGGAAATTCGTGCAGGAAAACCGCCTGGGCGGCATGCTCGATTTCAAAAACACCGCCGCCATGCGCGAGGATATGGCGCAGAACTGGGACTGGGAGGCCGAGGACAAACCGATGCCGCTCTACGGATCGCATATCCGCAACCGCAACGCCAACGGCTATATTAAAATAGGTATGCCCGTCGGTCCGTCGGTCTACGACCCCGATGAACAGGACGAGATGCGTTCGAACCTGGCGTTCGTGGCCGACTTCGACCACTTCGACGAGGATGCCTATTTCGGGCTCAACACCTACGAGGGCAATCAGAACGCCGCGGCGCTGAACCTGATGTACAACCACTATTTCACCTACCGTTCGTCGCTGATCGTCGGCGTGCAGGCGCATCTGGACTACTACCGGGAGCGTCTGGTCAACCCGACGCCGTGGATTCCGGGAACGGCGGCGGGCGATTTCGACTTCGACCGCGACGAGCAGGAGGCGGGGGCCTATGCCGAATACACCTATGCCGTCAAGGACAAATTCTCGATCGTGGCGGGCATCCGCGGCGATTACAACGCCTATTACGACCGCTTTTTCGCAACGCCCCGCGGGCATCTGAAGTGGAACATCTCCTCCTCGACGACGCTGCGCGCCTCGGCCGGTCTGGGATACCGCTCGACGAACGTCATCACCGACAATATCGGCGTGCTGGCCACGGGCCGGAAGATCGCGTTCCTCGGCGACGAAGCCTCCGGAACGTCCGATTTCGAGAAGTTCGACCGCATGGAAAAGGCCCTGACCGTCGGCGGAAGCCTGACGCAGACCTTCTCGCTGGCCGGACGCGACAACGCGACGCTGAGCTTCGACTATTTCCGTACGCAGTTCTACAACTCGGTGGTCGCCGATCAGGAGTACGACCCGGAGGCGATCGTCTTTTACAACACCGATGGACGTTCGTTCACCGACACCTATCAGATCGACTTTTCGTGGACGCCCGTCGAGCGGCTCGACATCTTCGCCACGTTCCGCTACACGGACAGCGAAATGACGATCAAGCGTCCCGGCGGCGGCTCGGCCCGCGTGGAACGTCCGCTGGTGAGCCAGTACAAGACGCTGTTGAACATCCAGTATGCCACGAAGTTCCGCCGCTGGGTGTTCGACGCCACGGCGCAGCTGAACGGTCCGGCGCGCATCCCGACGCAGGATGGAGATCTGGCGAACGACAGTTATTCGCCCCGTTACCCGATGTTCTATGCGCAGGTGAGCCGCAAGGTGGGCAAGTTCGACATCTATGCGGGCTGCGAGAACATCGCCGACTACCGGCAGAAGGACCCGATTCTCAATGCGCAGAATCCCTACGACTACAAGTTCAACTCGATGAACGTCTGGGGGCCGCTCATGGGCCGCAAGTTCTATGTCGGGCTGCGGTTCAACCTCTATTGACCCGCGTGAAAGACGTCATGTAAAACCTTAAAATAGAAAGTAAAGATGAAAAAATTCGTATTGTTCTGCCTGGCTCTGGCGATGGGCGTCGGCGTGTGCGCGGCAGCCGGGAAGCCCGCCGCAAAGAAAATCGTGACCACGGTGTTCGTGACCGACATCGACTGCGATCACTGTGTGAAGAAGATCATGAACAACGTTCCGTCGCTCGGCAAGGGCATCAAGGACGTGAAAGTGGACCTGCCCAAAAAGGAGGTCACGGTGGTTTACGACGGCACGAAGAACGACGATGCGAACATCGTGAAAGGCTTCGCATCGCTCAAAGTGAAGGCCGAACCGAAAAAAGCCGCAGCCGAAAAATAGCCGCGGCAGGGGTTGTTATCGAAGCAGGAGGGTCCATTCGGGCCCTCCTGCCGTTTGACTGGGCGGGCGTTCGGTTCGTGGCGCCACGCAGGTTGAGCAGCGGCAGAAAAATGCGTCGTCCGTAAGGCGGGCGTCTTACGCCGCTATTCCATCGGGCAGACCCGGATTTCGGTCAGCCCCTCGGTCGCGCGCACCAGCCGGTCGATGTCGGTCTTTTCCTCCACCTCGCCGTAGTGGTAGGGGTAGAAGATCGCCGGGCGGAGCGCCTTCACGGCCTCGGCGGCCTGCTCCACGGTCATCGTATAGGGCTGGTTCACGGGCAGGAACGCGATGTCGATGTCGCGCAGCGCCCGCATTTCGGGCGTCGGCTCCGTGTCGCCCGCGATGTAGATGCGCGTGCCGCCGACGGTGAGGATGTAGCCGCAGTCCTCGCGCTCTTTGGGATGGAATTGCAGGTGTCCCGGAGTGGTGTTGTAGGCCGCCACGGCCTCGACCTTCACCCAGTCGCGCGGCGTGGCGATGCTGCCCGGGCGCATCGTGTAGCAGTTCATTTCGAAAGCCTCGGCCGACGTGCGGTCGCAAAGGATTTCCGTGTCGGGCGCGAGCAGTTTCTCGACCGCCGCCACGTCGAGGTGGTCGTAGTGCGAGTGGGTGATGAGCACGATGTCGGCCTTCGGCAGCGCGGCGTAGTCGGCGTTGGCGCCGACGGGATCGACGTAGATGTATTTGCCGCCCGCGGAGATTGACAGCGAGGCGTGTTTGAAAAAGGTGATCGTGAACCGGGTGCCGTCGCGTGCCGTGAGCTGGTCGGACGGATACTCGGGGGCCTTCGAGGGACCGCATCCGAAGAGTGACAGGATTGACATAAGCGTAATTGCGATTGGTTTGCTGTTTTTCATCGTTTCGTGGGGCGGAGCCGCTGTCCGGCCCGTATTCCGGTGCACGGACGATCGGCCGTTTGTGTACCTCCGCATGGATAAAGATACGAATTTGCTGCGAAACGGCCAAATCGGAGGTTTCGGAGGCGCGACGACACTTTTATTTGTCGGAAAGTTCTGCCGGTCCGGCATGATTTATTATCTTTGCAATGAATTAATGCGATTTTTTTCGTTCCCGACGCAGTATATTGCCGGCGGGACCGTTTATTAAGGGAAATTAATCAAACATACGAGATGAATAAACTTTTTGCAACGATTGTATTGGCGGCCTTCGCGCTGTCGGGCTGTATCAAGGAGGATGACAGCTACAAGGAATTACTGCCCCTGCAACCGGGTATGAATATCTACAATATGACGATGACGCAGAATGCCGTCGCCATGCAGCCGGCCAATGCGGGCATTCGGCTGGCCCTGCTGCTGGCCGAGGCCGCGAAGCAGTATCCCGAGACCGAACTCAAGGACGTGGACCTGACCAAACTGAAGATCGAGGGCAACTCCAATTCGGTCATCAGCCTGCTGTTCACCGCGGGAGCGAAGATCGAACGGCAGGATGACGGCAGTTATGAAATCACTTATAACGAGGATTACCAACAGCCTGATGGTTTCTATCTGAAAGGCTCGGTGCTGGTCAGGACCAACGGTGCCGAGCAGCTGAAAGACGCTCAGGTCGATAAGGTATGGCAGGTGGAGATCCAGGACGATCTGAAAGTGCTTTCCAGGTCGAACTACGGGACCCAGACGGTGCATATGGAGGGCGGTTCGACGACGCTTTATAGTAATGGCGACGGTTCGTATACCATTGCGGTGCGCGGTCTCAGCGCCAACATCGACCAGAGCACGGTGCATTCGAATTGGTCTGCCGACTTTACGCTGAGCGGAGCGAATGCCGACCTCGTCTATTCGGAGTGCAGAGGCAAGGATTTCAAGATCAGCGAGGGACGTGCCGAGGGTTCTTCCATCTATGTAGGCACCGACAGTTCGAATCTCAGAATGAGCTATTACCTCAGTTCCGGCAGCGTTTACCGGAGCGGACAGATCATCGAGGGTACGCAGGAGTGCAGCTTCGAGTCCTTTAATTACGACACGGCGGCTTATCCTTCGCCCGATGTGAGGTACGTATGGTCGAACGACGGCAATCAGTTGTATCAGAAAATTTATTACAACGGCTACGTCTATCCGAAGAACTGATATTCCGATGCGAAAACGGCGGCGGCTCTGAAAAGGGCCGCCGTTTTTTTATGCCTTGCGGTCGAGCCGCATGACCGACGGGATGGAGAAGCCCGTCAGCCCGAGTGCGCAGATGATACCCCCGGCGATGACGAACGTATGCGTCAGTCCCACGTGCTCGGCGAGGAATCCCGTGCCGAGCAGTCCGAGGGCCGCGGGCAGCAGTCCGAAACTGCGGTAGAGCGACATGACGCGCCCCAGTACCCCGGATTCGATGCGGGTCTGGACCACGGAGACGAACGAAGCGTTGAAGACGCTGCTGGATACCCCGGCCGCTGCCGTGAAGAGCGCGAACCAAAGGAATCCCGAGGGCGACAGAAGCCCGGACAATGCGAACGAGAGGCCCACGATCAGATACATCAGGTTGACCAGCACGATGCGGCTGACCCGGTAGGTGCGTGCGCCCATGACGGCGCCGCCCAGAAGCGCTCCGCCGCCCCAGACGATTTCGATCAGGCTCATTTCGTAGGTCCCGCCCCCGAAATGCTGGAGCGTCATCAGCGGAAACATCACCCCGACGGGCATGATGAAGAACCAGACGGCGATGGAGAGTGTGAAGAACCAGCCCATGCCCGGGATGGCGTGCATGGCTGAGAAGCCCTCGCGGAACTCCCGCCACAGGTCGGGTTTGCGGGTCGTGTCGCGCGGCGGGTTGGGGATGCGGACGAAGAGCAGCGACGTGCAGGCGAGGGCGGCTCCCGCAACGTCCAGCAGCAGGATGTTGCCGATCGAGGTGAGGTTGATCAGCAGCGCCCCGAGGGCCGGACCCGCGATGCTCGACAGCGAGGCGATGATCTGGTTGACTCCGGCGATGCGCGTGAGCTGCGACTGCGGGGCCAGCAGCGGGACCGAGGCTTGCATGGCGGGCATGTGGAAGGCCGAGCCCGCCGAACGGCAGGCCATCAGGATGTAGATGTGCCACATCTCGGCAGCCCCGGCCCAGAACAGCGCCGCCAGCGCCAGCGTGCAGAGGGCGATGAAGCTGTCGGCGAGAATCATCGTGCGCTTGCGGTCCCAGCGGTCGATGTAGACCCCGACGAAGAGGCCCAGCAGCGACTGGGGCAGCATGCCGGCGATGGCCGCGAATGCCAGCACCTCGGCCGAGCCGGTTTCGAGGCTCATCCAGAAGATGATCGAGTAGGCCACGATCTCGCTGCTGAGGATCGACGCCAGCTGTCCGCTCCAAATGACGGCGAATGTCTTTTTCCAGGTCTCCATCGTGAATCCGTTTGATACCGAAAAAAGGCGGACACCTCCCCGGTGTCCGCCGCTAAAACCCTTCCGGGGAAGGATTATTTAACTGCTTTAACTATTGCCTCGAATGCCTTCGGTTCGTTCATCGCCAGGTCGGCCATCACCTTGCGGTTGAGGACGATGCCTTTGGCGTTGAGCTTGCCGATGAATTGCGAATAGGTCATTCCCTGGGCGCGGACGGCGGCGTTGATACGCGTGATCCACAGCGAACGGAATGTCCGCTTCTTGAGGGCGCGGTGTGCATAAGCGTAGCACAGACCCTTTTCGACCGTATTTTTCGCAACGGTCCAAACGTTTCCCCTTGAACCAAAGTTGCCTTTGGCAAGTTTCAAAACTTTCTTTCGACGTGCGCGTGACGCAACTGCGTTTACTGAACGTGGCATATTGTAAAGTTTTTTGAGAGCTCACAGCGATACGGTTCTCCCGTATTCTTCGGGGCTGTTCTGCTCCGATTAATAAATTCCGCCGGTTAATTACTTAACGAGCAGGTTCTTGATTTTGGCCTCGTCGGCCGCAGAAACGATACCCGAATAGCAGAGGTTACGCTTCTGTTTCGTCGTCTTTTTGGTCAGGATGTGACTGTGATAAGCGTGTTTGCGCTTGATCTTTCCTGTGCCGGTGAAGGTAAAACGCTTCTTCGCAGCGGCATTGGTTTTCATTTTCGGCATTGTCGTAAATAGTTAATTAGTTAAACTTAGCCTGCAAAAGTACGAAATTATTTGCACTCTGCAATCGAATCGCCGAAAAAATCGTATATTTGAATGATAAAACCCTTCGCCGGACCGCCGTGCGGCGGATTTCTTCGCCGGGACCGGATGACCGGGACCCGGAGGAGTGCCGAGGGGCGGTTGTATCTGTGTAAAAACGAATGGGATATGGAGACGGAGTGGGATCTTATCGTGCGATTGTGCGTGGCGGGGCTTTGCGGAACGGTCATCGGGCTCGACCGCGAATACAGGGTGAAGGATGCGGGATTCCGCACCCATTTTCTGGTGGCGCTGGGCAGCGCGTTGATGATGATCGTCTCGCAATACGGCTTCGAAGGCTTCCTGGCGACCCACGACGGGCTGCGGCTCGACCCCAGCCGCATCGCGGCGCAGGTGGTCAGCGGCATCGGATTCATCGGCGCCGGCACGATCATCATCCACCGTCAGCTAGTGCGCGGACTGACCACCGCGGCGAGCCTTTGGGCTACGGCGGGCATCGGGCTCGCGGCCGGAGGGCACATGTATGTCGTCGCCGGGGCGGCCACCGTGCTGACGCTGTTCGGACTCGAAGTGCTGACGCTTTTCTTCGGCGGGCTGGGACGCCGCCGCACGATGATCGTCTTCTCGGCGCAGAAGAAAGAGTTCATCGACGCGATGTTCGCCCGTCTCGAAAGCAAGGACTATTCGGTCATCTCCTATGAAGTCGAGACCCAGCGCACCTCCGACGGGGTAGTACACCGCGCCACGATCGTCATCCGCGCCAAGGGACAGGCCAGCGAGGAGGGCTACATCGATCTGCTGCGCGAAAATCCCGACATCACCGTCGAACGGGTCGTCTGACGGATGCCGAATCGGCGGATGCGCCTGCGGACGTTGCGCCGAGGCGAATCCCGGAGCGTCAGTAGTAGCGGCCCGCGCATTCCAGAATGCTCTCCCGGGCCATGTCGTTGGGATTCGTGCCGGGAACTCCTTCGGGAATCTCTTCGCCTGCTTTTGCGAACAGTTCCGTCCAGAACTGCGGCATCGTGCCGTCTGCGGCCCGGAAGTTCATCGGCCGCGCCGTGAAAAGTCGGCTGCCGTCCTGCGCAAGATAACTCGCCCACACCAGTTCGCTGCAATACATTTTGCCGTTGTCCGGACGGAAAGAGTAGTCGTAAGGCTGCCCGAGGTATGTGCGGGCCCGTGCGACCGCGGCCGTGACGCCCGTCGTGTCGCGCAGACGCATCACCGTGACCGCAGGCCGTCCGTCGATCCGGGCCGAGCGGCCGAGGAAATCCGCCAGTGCGGTGAGCCGCACGCCGCCGTCGCTTGTGGCTTCCAGTACGGAATCGGCCCCCGCGGCAGGAACGGCGATTCCCACGTGCGAGTAATTCAGCCGCTGCGCTTCACCCGTCGCAGCGGTGATCGCCTCGGTCATCTCCGAGGTTTTCCCGACCTGGAACAATAGATCGCCCGGGTGCAGTTCGGGTGTCGGACGGCCGCAGGAAACAGCCGAAAAAAGCATACCTATATATAATAAAGACTTCATGCCGATAGCTTTGAGTTGCCGTTGCAAAGATATTAAAAAACTTTCACAACTAACTCGCTGATCCATAACCGGGTGAAGGAGGATTGTCGAAATTGTCGAAAAAAAGTCTTCGAATTATTTGGAATTTGCCGGGAAAAGCCCTTATCTTTGCACCCGCTTCGAGAGAGAAACACACCTCGGAAGCGACGAAAAGAGGTTCTGAAAAATTTTGAAAAAAGTTCTGAAAAGTTTTGGAGATTCAGAAAAAAGACTTACCTTTGCACCCGCTTCGATGAGGAGCGATAAGCAAAAAGGTTCTGAAAATTTTCTGAAAAATTTTTTCGAAAAGTTTTGGTGGTTCAAAAAATAACACTTATCTTTGCACCACTTTCCGCTGAAAAATTCAGCGGTCGGAACTGGGAGAGAGGATCGAAGGATCGGCTCTCCGGACAAGACGAAAGAAATTGTTCTTATAGTAATATATTGAACAGCGTTCTTTGAAGTATTTGAGCAGCTAAAAGTTTTTCCACTCTCGCAAGAGAGTGATTTCAAACAATACCTTTGAGATTAGAGCTAAAGATTTATAACGAAACATTTTTTACAATGGAGAGTTTGATCCTGGCTCAGGATGAACGCTAGCGGCAGGCCTAACACATGCAAGTCGAGGGGCAGCGGGATTGAAGCTTGCTTCAATTGCCGGCGACCGGCGCACGGGTGCGTAACGCGTATGCAACCTACCCATAACAGGGGGATAACACTGAGAAATCGGTACTAATATCCCATAACATCATGAGGGGCATCCCTTATGGTTGAAAACTCCGGTGGTTATGGATGGGCATGCGTTGTATTAGCTGGTTGGTGAGGTAACGGCTCACCAAGGCGACGATACATAGGGGGACTGAGAGGTTAACCCCCCACATTGGTACTGAGACACGGACCAAACTCCTACGGGAGGCAGCAGTGAGGAATATTGGTCAATGGACGCAAGTCTGAACCAGCCATGCCGCGTGCAGGATGACGGCTCTATGAGTTGTAAACTGCTTTTGTACGAGGGTAAACCCGGATACGTGTATCCGGCTGAAAGTATCGTACGAATAAGGATCGGCTAACTCCGTGCCAGCAGCCGCGGTAATACGGAGGATTCAAGCGTTATCCGGATTTATTGGGTTTAAAGGGTGCGTAGGCGGTTTGATAAGTTAGAGGTGAAATACCGGTGCTTAACACCGGAACTGCCTCTAATACTGTTGAGCTAGAGAGTAGTTGCGGTAGGCGGAATGTATGGTGTAGCGGTGAAATGCTTAGAGATCATACAGAACACCGATTGCGAAGGCAGCTTACCAAACTATATCTGACGTTGAGGCACGAAAGCGTGGGGAGCAAACAGGATTAGATACCCTGGTAGTCCACGCAGTAAACGATGATAACTCGCTGTCGGCGATACACAGTCGGTGGCTAAGCGAAAGCGATAAGTTATCCACCTGGGGAGTACGTTCGCAAGAATGAAACTCAAAGGAATTGACGGGGGCCCGCACAAGCGGAGGAACATGTGGTTTAATTCGATGATACGCGAGGAACCTTACCCGGGCTTGAAAGTTACTGACGATTCTGGAAACAGGATTTCCCTTCGGGGCAGGAAACTAGGTGCTGCATGGTTGTCGTCAGCTCGTGCCGTGAGGTGTCGGGTTAAGTCCCATAACGAGCGCAACCCCTACCGTTAGTTGCCATCAGGTCAAGCTGGGCACTCTGGCGGGACTGCCGGTGTAAGCCGAGAGGAAGGTGGGGATGACGTCAAATCAGCACGGCCCTTACGTCCGGGGCTACACACGTGTTACAATGGTAGGTACAGAGGGCAGCTACCCAGTGATGGGATGCGAATCTCGAAAGCCTATCTCAGTTCGGATTGGAGGCTGAAACCCGCCTCCATGAAGTTGGATTCGCTAGTAATCGCGCATCAGCCATGGCGCGGTGAATACGTTCCCGGGCCTTGTACACACCGCCCGTCAAGCCATGGAAGCTGGGGGTGCCTGAAGTTCGTGACCGCAAGGAGCGACCTAGGGCAAAACCGGTGACTGGGGCTAAGTCGTAACAAGGTAGCCGTACCGGAAGGTGCGGCTGGAACACCTCCTTTCTGGAGCCTTGTTTCAAAGGTAGTTTAGCTGCTCACTTCAAAGAAACGTTACAACAGCACCGCTTTAGGCGTAGGTTCGAACCGAGTGCTGTTCTGAACGGACGAAAGTTCGTAACGTACATTGACATATTTGAGGAGATGAGATAGAGTTCCGACACGGAGTCAATAGGCCGTGTTGGAAGTTGTAAGAAAGTAAATAAGGGCGTATGGGGAATGCCTAGGCTCTTGGAGGCGAAGAAAGACGTGGTAAGCTGCGAAAAGCTCCGGGGATTTGCAAACAAGATTTGATCCGGAGATTTCTGAATGGGACAACCCGCCGGGTAGAAGACCCGGCATCCGGCAACGGAGGCCAACCCTCTGAACTGAAACATCTTAGTAGGAGGAGGAAAAGAAAGAAACATCGATTTCCTAAGTAGCGGCGAGCGAACGGGAAGCAGCCTAAACCGGTTTTGTTACGGCAAAGCCGGGGTTGTAGGACTGCAATATTCAATTGACAATGAACTGGAACGTTCTGGAAAGTTCGTCCATAGAGGGTGAAAGACCCGTACAGGTAAGTATGTCATGCGATAGCAGTATCCTGAGTAGGGCGGGACACGAGGAATCCTGTCTGAATCCGCCGGGACCACCCGGTAAGGCTAAATACTCCCAAGAGACCGATAGTGAACCAGTACCGTGAGGGAAAGGTGAAAAGAACCCCGAACAGGGGAGTGAAATAGAACCTGAAACCATACGCTTACAACCGGTCGGAGCGGCTTCGTGCCGTGACGGCGTGCCTATTGAATAATGAGCCTACGAGTTACTAATCACTGGCGAGGTTAAGTGCATGAATGCACGGAGCCGAAGCGAAAGCGAGTCTGAACAGGGCGGCCAGTCAGTGGTTGTAGACGCGAAACCTTGCGATCTACCCTTGAGCAGGTTGAAGGTTGGGTAAAACCAACTGGAGGACCGAACGAATAAGCGTTGAAAAGCTTCTCGATGACTTGAGGGTAGGGGTGAAAGGCTAATCAAGCTGGGAAATAGCTCGTACTCCCCGAAATGCCTTTAGGGGCAGCGTTGTAATTGAGAGTCTACTGGAGGTAGAGCTACTGATTGGATGCGGGGGCTTCACCGCCTACCAAATCCTGACAAACTCCGAATGCCAGTAGTATGATTTACAGCAGTGAGCGACCGGGTGCTAATGTCCGGTTACGAGAGTGGAACAACACAGACCAGCAACTAAGGTCCCGAAGAGTATACTAAGTTGATCTAACGATGTTTTGCTGCAGAGACAGCTAGGATGTTAGCTTGGAAGCAGCTATTCATTCAAAGAGTGCGTAACAGCTCACTAGTCGAGCGGCAAAGCGTGGATAATAAACGGGCATCAAGTATACCACCGAAGTTCTGGGCACGAGAGTGCGGTAGGGGAGCATTCCATTGACGTCGAAGCCCTTCCGTGAGGATAGGTGGAGTTTATGGAAAAGCAAATGTAGGCATGAGTAACGATAATGCGGGAGAGTAACCCGCACACCGCAAGACCAAGGTTTCCTGATCAACGCTAATCGGATCAGGGTTAGTCGGGTCCTAAGGGTAAGCCGAACGGTGATCTCGATGGACAATCGGTTAATATTCCGATACTGACATATGCCTCGATGGAGAGACGAAGGAACGTAAGTGACGCCGCCTGACGGAATAGGCGGTTAAAGGGCGTAGGTATAGGGACAGATTAAGAGTTAGTCCTTGCTGAAACCTGACAGTACGGAGCGGCTACGGCCAATCCGATAGTTCACCCAAGTCGACTTCCGAGAAAATCTTCTAAGTTTAAGCATATGTCACCCGTACCGTAAACCGACACAGGTGGTCGAGGAGAGTATCCTAAGGTGCTCGAGTGAATCACGGTTAAGGAACTAGGCAAATTAACCCCGTAACTTCGGGAAAAGGGGTCCCTACGCGAGTAGGGCGCAGCGAAGAGGTCCAGGCGACTGTTTATCAAAAACACAGGGCTCTGCAAATTCGAAAGAAGACGTATAGGGCCTGACACCTGCCCGGTGCTGGAAGGTTAAGAGGGGATGTCATCGCAAGAGAAGCATTGAATCGAAGCCCCAGTAAACGGCGGCCGTAACTATAACGGTCCTAAGGTAGCGAAATTCCTTGTCGGGTAAGTTCCGACCTGCACGAATGGTGTAACGATCTGGACACTGTCTCAACCGTGAGCTCGGTGAAATTGTAGTCCCGGTGATGATGCCGGGTACCCGCAACGGGACGAAAAGACCCCGTGAACCTTTACTATAGCTTAACGCTGAATTTGGGTACACAATGTGTAGGATAGGCCGGAGACTGTGAATCGGGCACGCCAGTGTTCGTGGAGTCAACGTTGAAATACGGCCCTTTGTGTACTTGGATTCTAACCCTGCGAAGGGGACACCGTTTGGTGGGTAGTTTGACTGGGGTGGTCGCCTCCAAAAGCGTAACGGAGGCTTCCCAAGGTACCCTCAGCACGAATGGTAACCGTGCGCAGAGTGCAATAGCATAAGGGTGCTTGACTGTGAGACCAACAAGTCGACCAGGTGCGAAAGCAGGGTATAGTGATCCGGTGGTTCTGTGTGGACTGGCCATCGCTCAAAGGATAAAAGGTACTCCGGGGATAACAGGCTGATCGCCGCCAAGAGCTCATATCGACGCGGCGGTTTGGCACCTCGATGTCGGCTCGTCACATCCTGGGGCTGGAGAAGGTCCCAAGGGTTCGGCTGTTCGCCGATTAAAGTGGCACGCGAGCTGGGTTCAGAACGTCGTGAGACAGTTCGGTCTCTATCTGTTGCGGGCGTAGGAAGATTGAGGGGTCCTGACTTTAGTACGAGAGGACCGAGTTGGACGAACCTCCGGTGTATCGGTTATGCTGCCAAGTGTACCGCCGAGTAGCCGCGTTCGGTTTGGATAAGCGCTGAAAGCATCTAAGCGCGAAGCCATCCCCAAGATAAGTCTTCCCTTGAGGGGCGTAGGAGACGACTACGTTGATAGGCTGCAGGTGTAAAGACAGTAATGTCAAAGCCGAGCAGTACTAATTACCCGAACGGCTTTCTTACAGCAATTCTTTATCTCATTTCCGCGATATGTCAACTCTTACCGGGTGCGACGGGTTATATCGAAAGGTATTCGCACGGCTTCGATACATTGAAGCACAGGTTCTTTTAGGTGGTTATAGCAGTGAGGTCCCACCTCTTCCCATTCCGAACAGAGAAGTTAAGCTCACTAACGCCGATGGTACTGCGGTTTTCCCGTGGGAGAGTAGGTAGCCGCCTCTTCAAGCCGGTCCCTGATAAAGGGGCCGGCTTTCTTCTTTCCTTATCGGGAGGGGCTGTTTTTCATCCCGGGATATAATCATCTCTGGTCTTGAAGGCGGTGCCGCCATTATATTGACAATCCCATCCCCTTTAAGTTCCTTTTCGTTGCTCATGTTCGGCAGAGCAAACAAGTTTGGCTTTCTCCTCGCTTAATCGCAACGTTGAGAAGGGGGACTTGTTTTCTTTTTGTGCCCGGAGGTTGGGGAATCGGATTATTCTTGCTATATTGGGCCGATGGATGATCGGTCCGATCGTGCAGTTGACGGCCGATGCCGCTGTCCTGACCTATGATTATGAGGTTCACCGGGACGGATGTATATTTTGAATTTTCAGACGATGATCGAAATTCCCGAATCGCAGACCGTGGCGCGGCAAGTCCGCGAAACGCTGGCTGGCCGTACCGTTACCGGTGTGTTCAACGCCACGCATCCCCATAAATTCACCTGGTATACGGGTGATCCGCTCGAATATCCGATGCTGCTGACCGGTCGGAAGATTGTCGGGGCTGAGGGTTGCGGGGCATTTGTCGATGTGCTGTTGGAGAACGACATGCACTTGGCTCTTTCGGACGGCGTGATCCTGCGGCTTTACGGATGCGAGGACCCGATTCCGGCGAAATACCAGTTGCTCGTTACCCTCGATGACGGGAGTTTTTTGGTGTGTACGGTGGCGATGTACGGCGGGATCAATGCCTTTCCGGGCGAGTCGGATAACCCGTATTATCAGGGTGCCCGGACGAAATGTTCACCGCTGGAGGAGCGGTTCGACGCTGGTTATTTCAGCCGGCTTTGGGCCGCGTCGAAGCAGAACCTCTCGGCAAAGGCATTCCTGGCCACGGAACAGCGGATTCCGGGGCTCGGGAACGGAGTTTTGCAGGATATTCTGTTCCGGGCGGGGATTCATCCCAAACGCAAACTCGCCACGCTGGGGGATGCCGATGCGGAGCGGCTTTTCAGGACGCTGAAAAGCGTGCTGCGGGAGATGACCGACCGCGGCGGGCGCGATACCGAGAAGGACCTCTTCGGGAAACCGGGCGGATATGCCGTACAACTTTCGCGCAACACCTGCGCGGAGCCGTGCCCGGTTTGCGGCGGACCGATCGTGAAGGAGGCTTATCTGGGCGGTGCCGTCTACTATTGCCCCGGCTGCCAGCCGTTGAAATAGGTGATTGAGAATCTGTATACGAAAAAACATCCGGAATTGTCCGGATGTTTTTGTAAAGTAGGGGCGGCTGTGCGGAATCGCCGCTGAATTATTGTTGTGCGGCGGTGTAAGCGTCGGCTTTCTCTTTCATGCGGGCCGCGCGTTTTTCGCTGTCGGGGTGCGAGGAGAACATTTTCTGCACCGTGGAGGCTTTGGCGCCTTTGGACAGTTCGACCAGCTTGTTGAGCGAATTGCTCATGCCGTAGGGGCTGAAACCGTGTTTCACGGCGAACTCGAAGCCGTATTCGTCGGCGGCATACTCCTGTTTCTGCGAGAACTGCGCATCGGTGAAGGCCGTTACGACCTCGCCCAGCTGCGAGTCGCTGAGCTTGGCCAGCGCGCTGCCTTCGGCAGCTCCGGCGGCGTTGCGCGCTGCGGAGGCGAGGTAGGCGTTTTTCATCGCGTGTTTCGTGTCGGCGTGCACCACGTGGCCGATTTCATGGCCGATGATCGACATCAGTTCGTCGTCGTCCATCAGGTCCATCAGGGCTGCGAAAACCCGGATCGAACCGTCTCCGCAGGCGAAAGCGTTGACATCCACCACGAGGTAGACCTTGAAGTTGAGCGGCAGGCCATCGACCTCGGTGATGCCTTCGGTAAGCCTTTTGAGGCGTGCGCCGTAACTCGTCGAATCGTCTACCACGGGGTTGTGGGCATCCATCCACTCGACCGATTCGCGGCTCAGACGGGCGATGTCGTCGTCGCTGAGCGTGATGGCTTTGGCAACGTCTTTGCCGGCGCTGAGGAGTTTTCCGGCATTGAGTTTCTTACCTCCGATTTTAAGTTGGGCCGAAGCGCCCGTCGGGTATGCCGCAACGAGGAGTGCGGCTGCGAACAGATAGAAAAGTTTGTTCATGGTGTAAATTATGTTTGGCGGCGCAAAGATACGAATAAGCCGAGAGAAAAGAGCAAGCTCGCTTGCATTTTTTCCAAGGCGGAGTATCTAAGGCGAAGCCAAACATACGGAAAAAACGGGTAGTTCTGATTTTATAGGCAAAAAAAGCGTCCCCGAAAACGGGGACGCTTCGAATTTTTGCGTACGGGGATTATCCCATGTATCCCTTGATGTAGTGGTGATGCGATCCCCAGCGCTCGAAAGCCGCCCGGTCGAGCTCCTCGCGGGCCGAGGGGTGCGCCACGCTGATCAGCAGGCGAGCACGCTCCTGCATGGTCTTGCCGTAGAGATCCACGGCGCCGAACTCCGTCACGAACCAGTGGATGTGGTTGCGGGTCGTCACCACGCCGGCGCCGTCGAGCAGCGTCGGGCAGATCTTCGATACGCCCTTGTTGGTGATCGAAGGCATGGCGATGATGGCCTTGCCGCCCTTCGAGAGCGAAGCTCCGTAAACAAAGTCGATCTGACCGCCCACACCCGACCAGAATTTCGTGCCCAGCGAGTCGGCCGAAACCTGGCCCGTCAGGTCTACTTGCAGGGCCGAGTTGATGGCCACGAAGCGGTCGTTCTGCGAAATGATGTAGGGATCGTTCGTATAGCCCACGTCCATCATCAGCACGCCCGGGTTGTCGTCGATAAAGTCGTAGACGCGCTGCGAACCCATCAGGAAGGTCGAAACCATCTTGCCCGGGTCGGTCTTCTTGGCTTCGCCGTTGATGACGCCCTTCTCCACCAGCGGCAGCACGCCGTCGGCGAACATTTCGGTGTGGATACCCAGATTCTTGTGGCCTCCCAGCTGGCTGAGCACGGCGTTCGGAATGGCTCCGATACCCATCTGCAACGTTGCGCCGTCTTCGATCAGCGCCGCGCAGTTCCGTCCGATGGCCGTTTCGACCTCGTTCGGCTCCGAGAACTTGGCTTCGATCAGCGGGGTGTCGTCCTGCACGAAGATGTCGATCTTCGACATCGGGATCATCGCCTGACCGAAGGCGCGGGGAACGTACTTGTTCACCACGGCGATCACGTGGTCGGCGCACTCCACGGCGGCCAGCGTAGCGTCCACCGACGTACCCAGCGACACGTAGCCGTGCTTGTCGGGCGGGCAGACCTGAATCATCGCCACGTTGCACGGAACGGCGCCGCAGCGGTACAGCTTCTGCGTTTCGCTCAGGAAGATCGGAATATAGTCGGCATGGCCGCTCTGCGTCACCTTGCGGACGTTGGCGCCCACGAAGAACGAGTCGAGTTGGAACACGCCCTCGAATTTGGGATCGGCATAGGGCGCCGGACCCTCGGTGTGGAGGTGATGGACGTGTACGTCTTTCAGTTCGCCGGCCTCGCCGCGCTTGCACATGGCGTTGATCAGACACTGGGGTGCCGATGCCACCGAGCTCAGGTGCACGTGGTCACCCGATTTGATGACCTTGACGGCCTCCTCGGGCGTGGTGAAATGGATGGGTTTAGTAGTCATTACTGCCAATGGATTGTAAGTAGTTAGTTTTATGGATTACTTGCGTTTCACTTCTACCTGTTCGTAGCCTTCGACGATGTCGCCGACACGGATGTCGTTGAACGATTCGATGTTCAGACCGCAGTCCTGTCCGACCACGACCTCCTTCACGTCGTCCTTGAAGCGTTTGAGCGAACCCAGTTTGCCCGTGTAGATCACGATGCCGTCGCGGATGACGCGGATCGGGGTCGAGCGTTGCAGCTTGCCTTCGCGGACCATACATCCGGCGACGGTTCCGACCTTCGTGATCTTGAAGATTTCGAGCACTTCGACCGATGCCACGATCTCCTCCTTCATCACGGGTTCCAGCATGCCTTCGATGGCGTCCTTGATGTCGTTGATGGCGTCGTAGATGATCGAGTAGAGGCGGATTTCGATCTCCTCCTTCTCGGCCAGCTTGCGCGCCGATGCCGACGGACGCACCTGGAAGCCGACGATGATGGCGTTCGAAGCGGCGGCCAGCAGAACGTCGGACTCGGAAATCTGACCCACGGCGGCGTGGATGACGTTGACCTGCACGGTCTCCTTCGAGAGCTTGATGAGCGATCCGGACATGGCCTCGATCGACCCGTCCACGTCGCCCTTGACGATGATGTTCAGCTCCTTGAACGAGCCGATGGCGATGCGTCGGCCGATCTCGTCGAGCGTCACGTGCTTCTGGGTCATGATGCCCTGCATGCGGGCCAGCTGTTCGCGCTTGTTGGCGATCTCGCGCGCCGAGCGGTCGTCGTCCATGACGTTGAACGTGTCGCCGGCCTGCGGGGCGCCGTTCAGACCGAGCACCTGCACGGGTGTCGAGGGACCTGCCGTCTCCACCTTCTTGCCGTTCTCGTTGAACATCGCCTTCACGCGGCCCGTGTAGGTTCCCGAGAGGATCACGTCGCCGACGCGGAGCGTACCGCTCTGCACCAGGATCGTCGAGACGTAGCCGCGGCCCTTGTCGAGCGTTGATTCGATGACCGTACCCTGCGCCTTCTTGTTGGGATTGGCTTTCAGGTCGAGCATCTCGGCTTCCAGCAGCACCTTTTCGAGCAGTTTGTCGAGGTTGATGCCCTTCTTGGCCGAAACCTCCTGGTCCTGGTATTTGCCGCCCCACGACTCCACGAGGTAGTTCATCTGCGAGAGCTGTTCCTTGATGTGGTCGGGGTTGGCGTTGGGTTTGTCGATCTTGTTGATGGCGAATACCATCGGCACGCCGGCGGCCTGCGCGTGGTTGATCGCCTCGATGGTCTGCGGCATGACGTTGTCGTCGGCTGCGACGATGATGATGGCAACGTCCGTGACGGCGGCGCCGCGCGCACGCATGGCCGTGAAGGCTTCGTGGCCCGGGGTGTCGAGGAACGTGATCTTCTGTCCGTTCAGCACCACGCTGTATGCGCCGATGTGCTGGGTGATGCCGCCGGCCTCGCCTTCGATGACGTTGGTTTTGCGGATGTTGTCCAGCAGCGAGGTCTTACCGTGATCGACGTGTCCCATGACCGTCACGATCGGCGGGCGCGGCACCAGATCCTCCTCCTTGTCCTCGCTGTCGTCGGCGATGGCCTCCTGAATCTCCACCGAGACGAATTCGGTCTTGTAGCCGAACTCCTCGGCGACGACCACGAGCGCTTCGGCGTCGAGACGCTGGTTGATCGACACCATCAGTCCGAGGTTCATGCAGGCCATGATGACCTCCGTCGGCGCGACGTTCATCATCGTGGCCAGCTCGCTGACGGTCACGAATTCCGTGACCTTGAGCGTCTTGCGCTCCATTGCCTCGCGTTCGAACTCCTCGTTCATGCGTTCGGCCACGGCTTCGCGCTTGTCCTTGCGGTATTTCGCACTCTTGCTCTTGGCACCCTTGGCCGTCAGGCGCGCCAGGGTGTCCTTTACCTGCTTCGATACCTCTTCGTCGCTCACTTCGGGGCGTACGATCGGTTTGGGGGCGTTCTTGCCCTTGTTACGGCGTCCTTCGCCCGGACGGGGCTGGTTGTTCTGTCCTCCCTGGCCGCTGCGGTTCTGGCCCTGGCCGCCCGGACGGTTGTTCTGCCCGCCCTGGCCCTGACGGTTGCCGCCGCCCTGCGCATTGCCCTTCGGGGCCTTGCTGACATCCACTTTTTCCTTTTGGAGCCGTTTGCGTTTGTGCTTGCCGCCGGCGACGAAGCCCGACACGTCCATCGTGCCGAGCACCTGCGGACCCGTGAGGGTCACGGTCTCCGGACGGAAGATATTGTCTTTCGGAGGCTCCGGCTTCGGAGCTTCCGGTGCGGATGCTGCGGGTTGGGGTGCCTCGGGGGCTTTCGGGGCCTCCTCCGCCTTGGGCTGCGGAGCCGGGGCGGGAGTTTCGGCCTTCACCTCGGGTGCCGGAGCGGCTTTCGGCGCTTCGGGAGCCTTCGGAGCCTCCTCCGCCTTGGGCTGCGGAGCCGGGGCGGGAGCTTCGGCCTTCACCTCGGGTGCCGGAGCGGCTTTCGGCGCTTCGGGAGCCTTCGGAGCCTCCTCCGCCTTGGGCTGCGGAGCCGGGGCCGCCTTGGCCTTGGGTTTGGGCGAAAGGTCGATCTTGCCGAGGAATTTCGGCTGCTGGATCTCGTCCTTTACGCTGATGACATTGCTTTTGATGACGACCTCCTTTTCTTCCTCGCGCTCCTGCTTTTTGGCTTCTTCGAGGGTGATGGTCGTCTGTTTCAGGGAGATGCGCTCACGGATCGAGTCGCGTGCGCCGGCAGCGCTGCGGTTCGCCCCGAACTCCTTCTCCAAAACGGCATAGGTGTCCGCATCGACCAGCGTATTGGGCGATCCGTCGCTCTTGATGCCCTTCTTTTGCAGGAAGTCCGTGATCGTGTTCAGACCGACGTTGAACTCCTTTGCAACCTGAATGAGCCTTAATTTTCTTTCGTTACCCATATTTTGTCTGTTTCTCTTTTTTCGGTTTGGATTATTCGAACTCGGCTTTCAGAATCTCGACGACCCTCTGCGCCTGTTCCATTTCGAGATCGGCGCGGGCGGCGATCTCCTCGACGGGCAGTTCCAGCACGCTTTTGGCGGTGTCGCAGCCGGCGGCTTTCAGGGCTTCGATGATCCATCCGTCGATTTCGTCGGCGAATTCGGTCAGCGCCACGTCCTCCTCCTCGATTTCGCGGTAAACGTCGATGTCGTAGCCGGTGAGCATCTTCGAGAGGCGGATGTTGAGACCTCCCTTGCCGATGGCCAGCGACACCTGGTCGGGTTTGAGGTAGACCGAAGCGGTCATCTTCTCCTCGTCGATGGTGATCGAGGAGACCTTGGCGGGGTTGAGCGAGCGCTGGATCATCAGCGACGGGTTGGCCGTGTAGTTCACAACGTCGATGTTTTCGTTACGCAGCTCCTTGACGATCGAATAGATGCGCGAACCCTTCATGCCGACGCAGGCTCCCACCGGATCGATGCGTTCGTCGTAGGACTCCACGGCGACCTTGGCGCGCTCGCCCGGGATGCGGACGATCTTCTTGATGGTGATCAGCCCGTCGAAAATCTCGGGGACCTCCTGTTCGAACAGCCGTTCGAGGAACTGGTTGGCCGTGCGCGACAGGATGATGCGCGGCTGGTTGTTGTTCATCTCCACCGACTTGACGATCGCCTTGATGGTGTCGCCCTTGCGGTAGAAGTCATTGGGGATCTGCTCGGCCTTGGGGAGGATCAGCTCGTTTTCCTCGTCGTCGAGGATCAGCACCTCTTTCTTCCAAACCTGATAAACCTCGCCCGTGACGATCTCGCCGACCTTCTCCGAATATTTCTCGTAGAGGCTGGCCTTTTCCAGATCGAGGATGCGCGATGCGAGGTTCTGACGCAGCGACAGCACGGCGCGGCGTCCGAACGACTGCAATTTGATCTCATCGGCATAGTCGTCGCCGATTTCGTAGGTCGGGTCGATGGCCTTCACCTCCGACACGGCGATCTGCGTGTTGGGGTTCTCGACGGCGCCGTCTTCGACGACCGTGCGGTTGCGCCAGATTTCGAGGTCGCCCTTCTCGGGGTTGATGATGACATCGAAATTCTCGTCCGTTTCATACTGTTTCTGCAACGCATGGCGGAAAACGTCCTCCAATACGCCGATCATCGTCGATTTGTCGATGTTCTTCAGCTCTTTGAACTCGGCAAAGTTGCTGATGAGATTGAGATTGTCCATTGTGTCGTTATCTTGTTTTCAGTTTCGTACTATTTGAAATCCAGCCACTCCTTCGTCCATTTGACCTCGGAGAAAGGGTAGGTGCGGGTGACCGTCACCAGTTGTTTTTTCTTTTTGCCCTCGACGGCCTGCTTCTCTTCGTAGGAGAGGGTGATGCCTTCCTCCGTCGCCTCGTCCAGCTTGGCCAGGATTTTGACGCCGTTCGTGAGCAGCACCTCCGCCGGCCGGCCGACGAGTTTGCGGTACTGGCGCAGGCTGCGGAGTTCCGAGCCGATGCCGGCCGACATGACCGTCAGCGAGAAATCCTCCTCCTCGCGGTCGAGTTCCGCCTCGATGGCGCGGCTCAGTTCCGCGCAGGCGTCGATGCCTACCGACGTGTCGCTGTCGATCGTCAGTTCGATGTCGTTGCCCGGCGTCGAGGTGCACTCCACCACGAACAGGTCCGTGCCTTCCAGGTGGCGTTCCGCCGCTTCGATTATTTTTTTCGTATCCGTCATAATAATTGTTCGTGCCTAAGTATGAAAGAAGGGGACTGACCGTCCCCTTACCTCCTGCTTCTGTCTTTCGACAGCGCAAATATACGAAAAAAAATCTATATACCAATATTCAAAGGCAAAATTTACTCCTCTTTCGATTTCGATTCGTAGGGTTTGATGATCCCGCGTTTCGAGGTGCGGATGAATTCGATCAGCGCGTCGCGTTCGGGGCTCTGCGGAATCTGCTTCTCGACCTCGTCGCAGCCGTTCAGGTAGTTCAGGCCGCTCTGGAAGAGGATGCGGCAGGCGTCGTGGATCTCGGCGATGCGCTCGGGCGTGAAGCCGCGGCGCGAAAGCCCGATCTTGTTGATGCCCGCGAAGCGCAGCGTGTCGTTGCGCACGATGACGTAGGGCGGAAGGTCCTGTCCCAGCAGGGTGCCGCCCTGAATCATCGAGTGCGCCCCGATGTGGGTCCACTGGTGTACGGCGGCGTGTCCTCCGATCACCACCCAGTCGCCGACGTGAACCTCGCCCGCGAGCGATACGCGGTTGGCGATCACGCAGTTGCTGCCGATGACGACATCGTGTCCCACGTGCACGTAGGCCATCAGCAGGTTGTTCGAACCGATGCGCGTGGTTCCCGTCGAGGCGGTGCCGCGGCTGATCGTGACGTATTCGCGGATGTCGTTGTCGTCGCCGATCTCGCAGGTCGTGATCTCACCGGCGAATTTCAGGTCCTGCGGCAGACACGAGACCGACGCGGCGGTGTGGATGCGGCACCGGTTGCCGATGCGTGCGCCGTCGTGGATCACGGCTCCGGGGCCGATCCAGCAGTCGTCGCCGATCACGACATCGCCGGCGATATAGGCGAAAGGCTCCACCGTGGCGTTCGCCCCGATCTTCGCGTCGGGGTGGACGTAGGCAAGGTTGCTTATCATCTCTTACTTTCTGTTTTTGACTACCTGCGCCATCATCACGGCCTCGCAGGCGAGCGTCTCGCCGACGAACGCCTTGCCCTCGACCACGGCGACGCCGCGGCGGATGGGTTCCAGCAGGTGGATTTCGAATTGCAGCGTGTCGCCCGGCACGACCTTGCGCTTGAATTTCACGCCGTCGATCTTCATGAAGTAGGTCGAGTAGTTCTCGGGGTCCTCCACGCCGCCCAGCACCAGAATGCCGCTGCACTGCGCCATAGCTTCGACGATCAGCACGCCCGGCATCACCGGCTCCTCGGGGAAGTGGCCCACGAAGAAGGGTTCGTTCATCGTCACGTTCTTGATACCCGCCACGTCGGTCTCGTCGCGGTGGAAGATGCGGTCCACCAGCAGGAACGGCGGGCGGTGGGGCAGCATGCGGCGGATGTCGTTGATGTCGTACAGCGCCGGTTTGCGGCAGTCGTAGGTGAAGCGGGGTTTTTCGCCGGCCTTGCGGATGGCATGTTTGAGCTGCTTCATGAACTCCGTGTTGGCGAAGTGGCCCGGGCGGGTGGCCCACACGCGGCCCTTGATCCGCACGCCCAGCAGGGCGAAGTCGCCCAGCAGGTCCAGTAGCTTGTGGCGCGCCAGTTCGTTGTTGCAGCGCAGTTCGAGGTTGTTCAGATAGCCCGACTTGATCTCGATGTCGGGTTTGTCGAAGAGCTTCTTGAGGTGCTCCAGCTGTTCGTCGGGCACGGGGTTCTCGACCACCACGATGGCGTTGTCGAGGTCGCCGCCCTTGATGAGGTTCATCTTCATCAGCGGCTCCAGTTCGTGCAGGAAGACGAACGTGCGGCAGGGTGCGATCTTGTTCGTGAAGTCGTCGCCGGGGTTGAAGGTGGCGTACTGGTTGCCGATGACCTTCGAGTTGTAGTCCACGTGCACCGAGACGGAGAATTCGTCGTCGGGGTAGAGGATGATCGCCACGCCCTTTTCGGGGATCGTGTAGACCATCTTTTCGGTCACGTGGTAGAACGTGCGTTCGGCGTCCTGATCCGTCAGTCCCGTTTCGGCGATGGCCCGGGCGTATTCGCGGGCCGATCCGTCGAGGATCGGGGTTTCGGGGGCGTCGATATCTATGACGGCGTTGTCCACGCCCAGCGTCCAGAGCGCCGACATGACGTGCTCGATGGTCGAGACGCGGTGTCCGCCGGCTTCGATGGTCGTGCCGCGCGAGGTATCGACGACATGGTCGCACAGGGCGGGGATTACGGGTTGCCCTTCGATGTCGGTGCGGCGGAACACGATGCCGGTGCCGGCTTCGGCGGGATTGATGGTCATGGTTACTTTCACGCCCGAATGAAGGCCCTTGCCCGTGAACGAGATCGGGGCTTTCAGCGTTTGTTGTTTGGTAGACATAAGCGGAATTTCTTGTATATTTCGCGCAAATATATTAAAAATTTCGGTAAAAAGCCTTATTTTTGCTCGAAATTCCCAACGACAGCAATGACCGAAAATCCGTGTGACAGCAAACCTCAGGCTCCCCGCCGGCCCCGGCTCCGGCTTCCTTTCGACAACCGCAGGGAAGATGCCGGAACGTGGGCTTACGACCATCGTATCGGGTTGTGCGTGACGCTGATAGCCTATCTGGCGCTGATGATCGTCTTCGTGTCGTCGAAGATCGTCGTCGGGGCCCGTTCCCACCAGCAGGGAATGTACGTCGATTTGCAGTCGCTCGCCGAGTTGGAGCAGGAGAAGGCGCGTCTCGAACGCGAGGTGCGCGAGCGCCGGGCTCAGGAGGAGATCGACTGGCGGAGCATCCGCAACCAGGCGTCGAACGAGAACGCCCTCAACGAAAAGCTCCGGGACGACCGCGGAACCAACGCCGCGGCGCTGAACCAGGCGGCGGCCGAGGCCGAGGCGCGGATGCAGGCCAACCGCGAGGCTTACGAACAGGGGCTGGCCGAGGAGCGCGCCATCCGCGAGCGCCGCGGCAGGGAGGACGGTTCGGAGCATCAGGACCGCAAGGTCAACCGCCGTGTGACGGTCTCCTTTTCGCTGACGAATCCCGTCCGCACGTCGCGCGGGCTGGAGGTCCCGGCCTACCTGTGCGAAGGCGGCGGCGACGTAGTGGTTTCGATTACGGTGAACCGTGCCGGCGAGGTCATCGGCGCGCGCGTAGTCGAGGGCGGCGACGAATGTATGCGCGAATCGGCGTTGCGGGCGGCGCGGTCTTCGCTGTTCAACATCGACGAGACGGCTCCCGCCAAGCAGACGGGAACGATCACCTACATCTTCATTCCCCAATAGTTTTTGATTTGGTAATTATATAATTACCAGAATACTGATGGTAGCCCCAATGAGGATTATTGCATCTATTGCTGCAAGGACGGCCGGTTCGCGCAGGACATGACTATGGAGCAGATGATCGACCCCTGCGCCAGTTCACCGATGAAATAAACAAGTGGCCGGGACAAAATATGACCGTAGAACAGACGAAAGAGATGATGCGCCGATTTTATCCCGATCTCAAACGCAGGAAAAACAAACTATGAGATATTGTTGTACGGTTTTATCCGTGTCGGATATAAACAAAGCCCGAAGTTTCTACGAAGACCTGTTCGGGTTGGAAGTTTGCCAGGATTATGGACGAAATGTCTTGTTCTCTTGCGGTCTGGCTTTACAGCAGGATTTCGATTGGCTCATTGGCATTCCCGAAGAACAAGTCTGTAAAAAGCCTCACAATGTTGAAATCGCCTTTGAAGAGCCTGATTTTGACGGCTTTCTGCAAAAACTGAATGGCAATCCGGCAATCGCATTCTTAGGTGGAGTCATCGAACATGATTGGGGACAACGTGTAATCCGCTTTTACGATTTGGATGGACATCTCATAGAAGTCGGCGAAGAAATGAAAATGGTCATAGAGAGATTCATCTCTAACGGAATGACTTTAGAAGAAGTTTCCAAAAGGATGGATGTTTCTGTTGATGACCTGCTGAAACTGTTGAAATACGACGTATAATCAGCTTGGCCAAAAAGACTGAGGGGATAATCGCAAACCGGGAAATGGCAGCTGAAATCAAAAGTGGGTGCAGAAAGAAACCGGGCTGTCTATGTTCCGCGCTTTTGCCGTCATTGCGAGGCATCACCCGCTTAAGAAGCGGGTTTCAGGGTGCGATGGTTTTTCAGAACACTCTTCGTCCAGTTCCGCGCTTTTGCCGTCATTGCGAGGCATCACAGATGCCGAGGCAATCTGACTGGACGTTGTGGCCTTACAACACTGCTATCGGATTCCCACGCTCACGTTCGTTCGCTCGGAATGACCTGTTGCCGTCCCTTAATTCCAGTTCTTAGCCGGGCAGGCGCAGAATCGGTTGGAAAGCGGTTGAGCGACTGTCCGCGTCCTAAAACCCGGCTCTTAGCCGGGCGGGCGCAGAATTGGTTGGAAAGCGGCTTGAGAGGCTGTCCGCACCCTGAAACCCGGCTCTTAGCCGGGATAATTTTGTCCCTTTTGTGAACTTTTCCGCTCAGGGGCGCGGACATTTCCGAAAAAAACGTAACTTTGCATCAGACCGGATTCTCTGTAATAACTATGCGCAAACTGCTCTTCATATTGCTGGCCCTCGCGGGCTGCCTGCTCTTCTCGGAGAGCCGGGAGAGCTTGCGCACCGTCCGAACGGCCCCCGTGGCGGAGCTTTCGGGCGGCAATGCGTCCGCCGACCAGTGGCTGTGCGAACGCATCTGCAATTCGGACCTGAACCAGCCCCGTGTTCTCCGGGAGGCGGAAGCCTCCCCGGCCGCACCCATGTTCCAGCGCGGAGGTCTCCATACGGCGGCACGCGCTGCATTGCGTTGCGTCGCATCGTGCGGCGGCACGGGAGTTGCCAAACTTATTTCAACCTACCGATCCAACGATCTCTCCGTCGGTCCGCATGCCGTGGACTATTACGTCTACCGCCTGCGCCGGCTCATTATTTAGCGTTCCGGATGCCCCGAACGGTTCCGTCCGTTCCGGAAAACGGAGTTGCAAACGTCAAATAATGAAAGAGATATGGATAAAATTAGAATATGCGAGGCGATGTACGCCTTGCCCGGGGAGGTTGTGGTGCGACGCCGCAAATCCCTCGTGCTGCCTGCCGCACTGTTCGTTGCGGGGGTGGTTTTGTTGGTTCTGAATCATGTTTACGGCGCAGAGTTGTCGAACAACATGCGTTCGGCGCTGGTTTTCCTCGGCGGATCGCTGGCGCTGGCGGGGATGATCACCCTCGCGGCGCGGTTTTTCAGCGCCGAAGGGGCGCCCTATTACCGTGCGGGGCGTTGTTACCTGCGCTACGACGAGCTCTATTTCGAGCGCGGATTGGCCGCAGAGGTCAGGGAGTGCGTCGCACAGGGAGATGCGGAGCGGCTTTTCGCCCTGCCTCACGCACAGGTGCCCGCCGTGGCCGTGGCCGTTTACCGGACGCCCGACAACCGCTTCGCGGCCATGCAGGCGTTCGAGTACGCCGACCTGGAGTACAGGCCGCTGACCGAACTGCGCATTGCCGACGGGCGCGAGATGCAAACAGTTAAAAATTAAAGATACGGAATGATAGACATCAGTGGTGAAAATGTAGTGTTGGTCGGAGCCTTGCTGCTCTTCGTGGCGGTGATGGCCGGTAAGGTCGCCTATCGTTTCGGCGCCCCGGCGCTGCTGCTCTTTCTGGGAGTGGGCATGTTGTTCGGTCTGGACTTCATCTCGTACCGTTCGGTCGATATGACGCAGTTCGTGGGCATGATCGCCCTCTGCATCATCCTCTTCACGGGCGGTATGGATACCTCTTTCCAGGAGATCAAGCCCATCATCGGGCCCGGCGTCGTGCTGGCCACGGTGGGGGTGGTGATGACGGCCGTGGTGCTGGCGGGCTTCGTGTGGCTCATCGCGCCGTGGATCGGATTGCAGATCTCCTTCCCGCTGGCCCTGTTGCTCGCCTCCACGATGTCTTCGACCGACTCGGCGTCGGTGTTCTCCATCCTGCGAAGCAAGAAACAGGGACTCAAACAGCACCTGCGCCCGCTGCTGGAGCTGGAGAGCGGTTCGAACGACCCGATGGCCTACATGATGACGATTCTGCTGATCAGCATCGTGACGAACACCTCGGGCGGCGTCGGTATGGGCATGAGCATCGTCTATTTCGTGATCCAGATGATCGTCGGCGCCCTGTCGGGCTACCTGATCGGCCGGCTGGCGGTGTGGACGATCAACAAGATCAACCTCGCCAACCACTCGCTCTATTCGGTGCTTCTGCTGGCTTTCATCTTCTTCGCCTTCGCCTTCACCGACCTCGTCAGGGGCAACGGCTATCTGGCCGTCTATCTGGCGGGTCTGGTCGTGGGCAATCACAAACTGACGCAGAAACGGTCGCTGACGGTCTTTTTCGACGGTTTCACCTGGCTGATGCAGATCGTGATGTTCCTCACGCTGGGACTGTTCGTCAACAGCGACGAGTTGTTCCGTTCCGAGGTGCTGATCCTGGGCTGCGCCGTCGGCGCGTTTATGATCCTCGTGGCGCGTCCCGTCACGGTCTTCGCGTGCCTGCTGCCTTTCCGGCGCTTCACCACCAAGGCGCGGCTTTATATCTCGTGGGTGGGATTGCGCGGCGCCGTGCCGATCCTCTTCGCCATCTATCCGATGATGGCGGATGTCGAGCAGGCCGGGCTGCTGTTCAACGTGGTGTTCCTCTCGACGATCATTTCGCTCGTGGTGCAGGGAACGACCGTGAGCGGCATGGCCAACCTGCTGGGGCTGGCCTACGAGGAGCGGGAGTCGGCGTTCGATGTCAACATGCACGAGGATATGAAGTCGGTGCTCACGGAGGTCGAGGTCAACGAGTCGATGCTCGACAGCGGGCACACGCTCAAAGAGATTACCCTGCCCGAGAACACGCTGGTGATGATGGTCTGCCGCAAGGGGGAGTATTTCGTGCCGCAGGGCAAGACGGAACTGCACCTGGGCGACAAGCTGCTGGTCATTTCGGACCGCGGCGAGGAGCTCGAATCCACCTATAAGGATATGGGCATCGACGACGTGATGAAGCTGGGCTGATCCACCTAAGAGGTGGGCTTTAGGCGCGGCGGGAATTTCGGGACGCTCTCCATCCGGTTCCGCGCTTTCACCGTCATTGCGAAGCATCGCACGCTTGAGTGGGTCTTAGGGGCGGAGGCCAGTTTCCTCGTTTCTTATGCTGATATGTGCTCCTAATCAATGGGCTACATAATTACAATTACAGCCGTTACATAGGGCACTCACCCTTGTAACGGCTGTAATTTGAACGGTGCAGGCGCGGAGATATGGATTAGGAAATGCGATTCCTTTCCTTCGCCCCTGAAAAGGGTTTTTAAGCCTTCCAGAGTTTCGACATCTCTTCGAGGGTCTTGCCCTTGGTTTCGGGGACCCACCGCCAGACGAAGACCGCCGAGGCGAGCGACATCAGCGCGTAGATGCAGTAGGTGCCGCCGACGCTCCAGGCGCTCAGCGACGGGAAGGTCGCCGACACGAGGAAGTTCGAGATCCACTGCGCCGCCACGGCGATGGCCACGGCCTGCGACCGGATGGTGTTGGGGAAGATCTCCGAGATGAGCACCCAGCAGATCGGACCCCACGACATCATGAACGACGCGGTGTAGAGGATGATGAACACCAGCGCCGCGATGCCGATGGTGTCGGAGAACGACAACGCCGCGAGGGCCGCCATGCCGATCATCATGCCCGCGGACCCGATGATGAGCAGCGGCTTGCGGCCCACCTTGTCAACGGTGAAGATCGCCACGACGGTGAAGATGATGTTGACGATGCCCATGACGACGGTCTGAAGCATCGAGGCGTCGCCCGAAGCGCCCATGTTCTCGAAGATGCGCGGGGCGTAGTAGAGCACGACGTTGATGCCGATGGCCTGCTGGAAGAACGACAGCAGGATGCCGATCAGGATCACGGCCGTGCCGTAGGCGAAGAGCTTTTCGCGCTTTTCGTGCACCGTGGCCTTGATGTCGTCGAGGATCGAGCGTGCCTCGGCCGTGCCGTTGATGCGTTCGAGCACGGCGAAAGCCTTGGCGTCGCAGCCCCTCAGGGCGAGGAACCGCGGGGTTTCGGGCACGAGCATGATCAGCAGGAAGAAGGCGCCCGCCGGGAAAGCCTCGGAGAGGAACATCCGCCGCCAGCCGATCTGGATCATGGCGGCCTGGATGGCTTCGCCCGTGTCGCCGAGTTGGTTGCGGATCAGGTAGTTGACGAAATAGACGACCAGCATGCCGAAGATGATGGCGAACTGGTTGCACGAGACGAGCGTGCCGCGGATCTTCGCCGGGGAGATCTCGGCGATGTACATCGGGCAGACGGCCGAGGCCAGTCCGACGCCGATGCCGCCGATGATGCGGTAGATGTTGAACGACACCAGCAGCGGAAGCGAAGCCTCGCCGTAGGGGAGGATGCCGCTCTCGGGCCGCCACGAACCGACGGCCGAGATGAAGAAGAGCACCGCCGCCATGACGAGCGAACGTTTGCGCCCGAAGCGCGAAGCCAGCAGCCCCGAGATCGCACCGCCGATGACGCAGCCGATCAGCGCGCTCGAAGCGGTGAAGCCGTGCATCCACGACGTGTAGGTGAAGTCCGCGGCGCTCCGGAAGAACTGGTCGAGGGCCTGTTCGGCGCCCGACACGACGGCCGTGTCGTAACCGAAGAGCAGTCCGCCGATGATCGCCACCAGAACGATGGAGAAGAGGTAGGCGCGGCTGCCGGTTTGTTGGTTTGAAGTCATAGGTTCGGAGTATTTTAAGGAGTTCCGGGGGTGCGGCCGTAATGCCGCACCCCCGGAACGATTAGATATACATATTTACGATCGCCTCGTAGAGCTCCTGCTTGCCGCTCCGCTGCACGGGTTCGTGCTTGCGGGCGTAGTCGGCGACCTGTTCGAGCGTGAGTCTGCCCTCCTCGAAGGCTTTGCCCTCGCCCTGGTCGTAGGAGGCGTAACGCTCGGCGAGCATCTTCTCGTAGGGCGAGTTGTCGAGGATGTCGGCGGCGATCAGCAGCGCGCGGGCCATCACGTCCATCGCGGCGATGTGGGCGATGAAGATGTCTTCGAGGTCCGTCGAGTTGCGGCGGGTCTTGGCGTCGAAGTTCGTACCGCCGCCCTGGAGGCCGCCGCCGCGGACGATGACCATCATGGCCTGCACCATCTCGTAGAGGTCGATCGGGAACTGGTCGGTGTCCCAGCCGTTCTGGTAGTCGCCGCGGTTGGCGTCGATCGAACCCAGCATCCCGGCGTCCACGGCGCATTGCAGTTCGTGTTCGAAGGTGTGGCCGGCCAGCGTGGCGTGGTTGACCTCGATGTTGACCTTGAAGTCCTTGTCGAGCCCGTGGGCGCGCAGGAAACCGATCACGGTCTCCGTATCGACATCGTACTGGTGCTTCATCGGCTCCATCGGCTTGGGCTCGATCAGGAAGTTGCCCTTGAAGCCCTTCGAACGGGCGTAGTCGCGGGCCATGCGGAGCATCGTGGCCATGTGCTCCTTCTCGCGCTTCATGTCGGTGTTCAGCAGCGACATGTAGCCCTCGCGGCCGCCCCAGAAGACGTAGTTTTCGCCGCCCAGCTCGATCGTGGCGTCGATGGCGTTCTTGATCTGCAACATGGCGCGGGCCGCGGCGTCGAAGTCGGGGTTGGTCGAGGCGCCGTTCATGTAGCGGGCGTGTCCGAAGACGTTGGCCGTGCCCCACAGCAGCTTGATGCCGGTTTCGGCCTGCTTCTGCTTGGCGTAGGCGACGATCTCCCGGAGGTTCTTCTCATACTCCTCGGGCGTGGCGGCCTCGTCCACGAGGTCCACGTCGTGGAAGCAGTAGTACTCGATGCCCATCTTCTGCATGAACTCGAATCCGGCGTCCATCTTGGCCTTGGCGCGCTCGACGGGACATGCCGCCGCGTTCCACGGGAAGGTCTTGGTGCCGCCGCCGAACTGGTCGCCGCCCTCGGCGCAGAGGGTGTGCCACCACGCCATCGAGAACTTGAACCAGTCCTTCATTTTTTTGCCCTTCACGACCTTCTCGGGATCGTAGTAGCGGAACGCCATCGGGTTTTTCGAATCCTTGCCTTCGAACTTGATCTTTTCCACCGTGGGAAAGTAGCTTGTTGTTGCCATAATAGTAGATGATTTTGAATTATGAATTTTGAATTTTTCTTTCGACTTCTGCGACCCATGCGCGGTATCCCGCTTCGAGGGCTTCGCGGTCGGCCGCGACGGGTTCCACGGCCTCCAGCCGGCGGAGCGAGGCGAAAGCCTCTTCGCGTGTCCTGTAAAGCCCGGCTCCCAGCGCCGCACCGCGTGCCGCTCCCAGCGCACCGTCGGTGTTGAACAGCTCGATGCGGGCTCCGGTGAGCGTCGCCAGCGTCTGCCGGAACAGCGGCGAGAGGAACAGGTTGGCCTGTCCGGCGCGGATGATGTCGGGCGAGAGCCCCAGCCCCCGCATGATGTCGATGCCGTAGCGGAACGAGTAGGCGATGCCCTCCTGTGCGGCGCGGAGGATGTGGGCCGTGGTGTGGCGGTTGAGGTCGATGTTGACGATCCCGGCCCCCGTGCAGCGGTTTCCGAGCACGCGCTCGGCGCCGTTGCCGAACGGAACGACCAGCAGTCCTTCGGAACCCGCCGGGACGCTTGCGGCCAGACGGTTCATCTCGGCGTAGTCCATCGTTTGCTGCGCGACGTTGCGGCGTATCCACGAGTTCATGATGCCCGTACCGTTGATGCAGAGCAGGATGCCGTAACGCGGTTTTCCGGGCGTGTGGTTGACGTGGACGAACGTATTGACGCGCGACTGCGGATCGGCTTTCGGGGTGTCCGTGATGCCGTAGACTACGCCGCTCGTGCCGCCCGTCGCGGCGATCTCGCCCGCCTCCATGACGTTGAGCGAAAAGGCGTTGTTGGGCTGGTCGCCCGCGCGGTAGGAGATGGGCGTGCCGGCCGGGATGCCCAGCTCGCGTTCCGTCGCGGCGTCGGTGTGCGCCTGAATGCCGATCGAAACGTCGGCGTCGGGGATCATCGCGTGGGGAATGCCGTACCGGTCGGCCACGAAGTCCGCGCGGCGCTCCTCCTTGAAATCCCAGAGAATCTGCTCCGAAAGGCCGCTTATGCTCGTGGACATCCGCCCCGAAAGACGGTAGGCGATGTAGTCGCCCGGGAGCATGAACTTGTGGATTTTCGCAAAGATTTCGGGTTCGTTGCGCTTCACCCACGCCAGTTTCGACGCCGTGAAGTTGCCCGGCGAATTGAGGGTGTGTTCCAGGCAGAACTCCCGGCCGATCTCTTCGAGGGCCTCGGCGCCGATCCCGACGGCCCGGGAGTCGCACCAGATGATCGACTTGCGCAGCGGTTCGCCCTCCTCGGAGAGCGCCACGAGTCCGTGCATCTGATAGGTGATGCCGATGGCCGCCACCTCGCGCATGGGGTGTTTCACGGCGATCTGCCGGATGCCTTCGCGGACGTAGTGCCACCACATTTCGGGGTCCTGCTCGGCCCAGCCGCTCCGGAGCGCCTCGATGGGCATCTCCGCCGCGGGGTTGGTGGCCGAAGCCACGCATTCGCCCGTCGGGATGTCCAGCAGCGACACCTTCACCGAAGAGGAACCTATGTCTATGCCTAAACTTTTCATGGCTGTATTTATTTTGTGGAGATTACTGAATTATATACCTACCGTCCGAAACGCCAATTTTGCTGCGAAGCAGCACTAAGCCCCCGCCTGAGGCGGGGGTTGGGGGTGGGTCAGATTTATATACGCCGCTACAGGCGGCGACAGCGGCGGTCGAAAGCGGTATGCTGTACATAATCAAATTAATACCTCCAATTGTTTATGAATCCCAGTTTCAGTTTGTCTTTCAGGGCCTTTTTGTAGGCGTTTTTATTGAACGTGTAGTATTGCGCGGGTTTGTGGGCCACGCCCTGCTCCTTTTCGGCGGTGGGGGTCAGGAAACCCGAGGCCAGTATTTTTTTGCGGAAGTTGCGGTTGTCGATTTCGATGCCCAGCACGGCGCTGTAAAGGTTCTGCAACGCCCGGATCGTGAATTTGCGCGGCAGCAGCTCGAAGGCCACCGGCGATTGCAGCATCTCGCGGCACAGCACCGTGAGGGCCGCCGAAAGGATCGCCTTGTGGTCCATGGCCAGCCGCTGAATCGAGTCCACATCGACCCATTGGGCCCCTTTGGCCGTCGTGTAGGCGATGGTGCGGCTGTCGAGCTTCACCAGCGCATAGTAGCCGACGGTGACCACGCGGTCGGTCTGGATGCCGTGGTAGCGGTTGATCCACTCCAGCTCCTCGCCGGCCACGCGCTTGGGGTCGGAGAAGATGTCCATCTGCTTCAGGTAGACGTTTTTGAGCCCCGTGGCCTCTTCGAGGACGCGATAGGCGGCTTCGGGCAGCGTCTCGTTTTCGAGGATCATGGCTCCCGGCAGTTTGAGCTTGTCGAGACGCGTGTCGGGCTTGTAGTAGCGCCGCTCGATGAGCAGCACTTTGAGCGATTTTCCGTTGAAGCCGAAGACGGCGCAGTCTACCGACAGCGATTGATTCATCTGGATGGACATGATGGTCGCGGGTTTAGGTTACGATGGTAAAATTATCCATTCGGAAAGGCAAATCCAAACTTATCGTCTTTCGTACGCTAACTATGCCGCTGCAAAGCGCCTGCCAGAGGGGCTGGGAGGCGATTGCGGGGCGGTCGTGTTAGGCCCGGAATTACGCTAACCGGAATCCCGCGTGTCGGGCTGCGGGATTCCGGCCGGCGCATGCGTTCGCGGACGGGACGGGGATCAGCGCTCCGCGTCGTAGTAGGAGGCCAGCGGGTAGAGGTTCGTGTGGAGCTCCCGGGCCAGGTTCAGATAGTCGGCGTAGGGGGTGTACTCCACCGACACGAGGCCCTTGTTCGAATCCGCCGTGCCGCCGTAGCCGTCGTTGTATTCGAAGTGCATCCACCCGGCGCAGTTGCGCGTCTCGAGCAGCCGCAGGCAGAAGTTCTGGTAGAACTCCCCGCGGTTCTTCTGCGTGCGCACGAGCCAGCCGCCGCCGTCGGTGTTCGAGTAGGCGCGGCCCTTGTAGTTGGCGTCGGCGCCCTTGACGTAGAACTCCGTGACGATGAAGGGCTTGTCGCCGCACCATGCGGCAAGGTCGGCCATGAAGCCGGGTTCGGGCTGCCAGCGGGCGTAGTAGTTGACCGACACCACGTCGCAGTAGCGGGCGCAGGCTTCGACGATCCCCTGCGTGTACTTGCTCCAGTCGTGGAGGCGCGATCCGAGGATCAGGTGCTGCAGGTCGGCCTTGCGGACGGCCTCGCTCGTGACCTTGAAATAGTGGTCGGCGACGGCCGAGCGGAATTTCTCGCGGTGGGCTTCGGTGACGGCCTCCGCCGAGGCGATGCCCTCCTGCGCCATGAACGCTTCGGCGAAGTCCCGCGCGCCCTTGTATTTGTCGGGCAGGGCGAGGAAGTGCTTCAGCTCGATGCCTTTCACGGCGTCGGCGTTCTCGTAGGCCACGAAGGGCAGCTCGTTGTCGAGGTAGTAGCCCACGAAGTGTTTGTCTCCGGCGAACAGGGCGCATTTCTCGCGGGCGAGGTTCTCGACGTAGCTCTGGAACGTGGGTTCGAACGCCAGTACGAGGCGGTTGTAGGTGCCGTCCTCGAAGGCGTAGCCCAGGTTGGCGGTCATGTCCCACATGAAGGTGCGCAGCAGGTAGAGGTTTTCGGCGTAGGCCATCTTGCGCTGGCCGGGGTTGAGCAGGTTTTCGCGCATGTCGTCCGGGAAGCGTTCGATGCGGTTCGAGCCGTAGGAGACGTAGTTGAAGCCGTAGGAGGCGAGCATCGCGCCCGTCTCGGCGCTCCATTTGGCGTTGCCGCCGAATTTGCTGTTGAATGCCGCCGTATGTTCGGCCGAGGTGCCGGGGCGCACGTGCTGCGTGCCGTGCAGGATGACGGCGCCGCCGTCCGGATCGAGGAAATACCAGCGTCCGCCGGCCTTGCCCACGCGGAAATAGCCCTCGGTGCCCGTCACGGAGACGGGTTCGTCGTAGTCGAGGCGTCCGCCCCATGCCGTTTCGACGTGCCCGTCCACCGGCGAGAACCAGTTCATGCCTTTGACCGTGCGGGTCTCCGCGGCGTCGGCCGTGGTCCACGGCCTGAAACTGCCGCTTTGGATCTTGCGGTATTCGACCGCCGTGTAGCTGTATTCGGGTTTGTCGCCGTGACCGGGTTTTCCGGAGGGTTCGCCGCCGGTCGTGTCATCGGTGCAGGATGCGGCCGCTGCGAGGCATCCGGCCGCGAAAAGGAAGGATCTGAAAAGTGTGTTCATTGCAAGTGCAGGTTAGGATATTGTTTTTATCGGATTTTCAGCAGGGCTTCGGCGTAGCGGCGCCCCAGTTCGCGCTGGCTCGCGGCCGAGAAGTGCGGGTCCGTTTCGTCTTTCATCGGCGCGAGCCCCTCGGCCGATACGCAGGCCGTGTGCGGGATGCGCAGGCTGCGGAGCATGGCGTTGAAGGGGGCCGTGCCCTCGGCGCGGTTCGTCCAGTTCCAGTGGGCGATTTCGCCGAAGACCACCGGCAGCGAGGGGTTGCCGAGCTCCGTGCGCAGGATTGCGACGAGGCGGCGGAGTTTGGCCCCGTAACGTTCGGGATGCGCCGAATCGGCCTCGCCCTGATGCCACAGCACGGCCGCGAAGTCGCCCCAGTCGCCTGCGGCGCGGATGCGTTCGACGGCTTTGGCCAGATAGTCCGTTTCGGAGCCGGGCAGCCACTCGTCGATCGACGAGCCGCCGCGGGCGTTGACCACGACGCCCACCGGGGCGCCCGTGACCTCCGCATAGCGTGCGGCGAAGCTCCCGACGGGGCCAATGCGCTGCATGCCGAGCTCCTTGCGGACGGTGGAGTAGCGGTTCATCGGCTCCGCGGCGCGTTCGAATCGGGCGGAGTCGTTGAAGAGGTAGACCCCGCGGAGCGTGTCGGCGGCCCCGGCGTCCATCGGACCCCGGCCCGCCATGTTCGACTGCCCGATGCAGAGCACGAGCCGCAGGCGCGGCAGCCGCACGAAGCAGACGCCGCCGGCCGTGAGCGTGTCGCCCGGCATGGGGCGGGGTTCTATGGCATGTCCGTCCGCGAGTTCGATGCGCGGGGTATGCGCAGCTCCGTGGGCCACGTAGACCGTGTCGGGACGGGCGCAGGCCGCGGCGGCGAGGCACAGGGCCGATGCCAGCAGGAGGGTGCGTTTCATGGGCGTCAGTGGTTGCGGTAGATGCGGATGGCGTTCAGCACGGGTTCGCCCTTGATGCGTCCGAAATCGACGCGCAGGCCCTGGCCGTCGCGCGCGATGACCTCCACTTTGCGGACCATCGCCCGCGAGAAGCCGACCTCGGCGGCGATCGAGAAGTTTTCGAGCACCTTGCGGCCGTTCACCGAAACGTCGAACCGGCGTCCCGTGTACTGTTGCTGGGCGCCGTCGGCCCCGAGGTTGTAGGCCAGCGCTTCGCGCTGCCGGGCGGCGTCGAGTTCGGCCCAGTAGAGGTAGACCGAGTAGGTGCCGTCGGGCACGTCGGCGCGGAACGACTCGATGCCGACGCGCTGGGTCTGGAACACGGGGTCGTTCTTCGTGCCGAGGATGTCGGACGCGCTTCCGAGCCATCCGGTTCCGGAGCGCCGCAGCGCCTCGCCGCCGACGTATCCCCAGCTGCCCGGGGTGTAGGGCTGTTCGGGAATCCACGCCAGACCCGCTTCGCGGTCGTCGAAATAGCGGGGCGAACCGAGCATGACGTTCAGTTCGGTGAACCGTTCGGGCGACGCCTGCGCCAGCCGGAATCCGACCGTCAGGACATCGGTGAGCGCCCCGGCCCGGGCCACGAGGCGGTTCTCGCCGTCTGCGAACGGCACGTCGAACATCGCCACGCCCCCTTCGGGACGTTTGGTGCCGACCTTGCGGCCGTTGACCGTCAGGGTCACCGACGGCTGGTTGGTGAAGACCGGAACGGGCTGTGTGCAGCGGCCCGAGCCGTCGTCCGCACCGCTGCGGTTCCGCCACTCGCGGTTGCCGATGACGAGCTGCGGGGTGCGGCTGAGCACGGTCTTGTAGAAAAGATAGGTGTCTTTCAGCTCGCGGTCGAGGCCCGTGACGCCCTTGTTGTTGACGTGGGGCACGACATCGGCGCGCGGCTCGGAGTAGAAGGCGTTGAGGTTCCAGAGCGACGAACCCGCGATGAAGGGGCGTTTGCGCATCTGTTCCAGGTAATGACGGTTGTAAACCAGCCCGTATTCCTGCGAGAAGTCGAACTGCTCGGGCGAAAACGAGTGCAGGCGCGGATCGACATCGGCGCCGTACTCGGTCACGATCAGCACCTTGTCGGGATACTGCGCGTGGAGCCGGTCGAGGATGCGCTCGAAGCCCGTGATGTCCTTTTCGTACCACCCCTGATAGAGGTTCCAGCCCTGAATCATCGGAATCTGCGTCAGGCGGGCGGCGGCGTACCGTTCCGGAGCGTTGTGGAAAGCGATCATCGTGTAGCGCGCGGGGTCCTCGCGGCGGATGGTCTCCTCCAGCGTGCGGGCCACGTGTTCGATAGCCTTGTAATACTCCTTCGTGCGGGTTTCGTCGGTGTAGGGCGGGTGCAGCAGCGTTTCGTTCATGTAGGCCCAGATCATCACCGAGGGGTGGTTGAAGTCCTGACGGACCATCTCGCGGACCATCCGCACCGAGTTTTCGAGGAACTCCAGGCTTTCGGTGACGGCGTTGACCACCGGAATCTCGACCGAGGCGACGATGCCCAGCCGGTCGCACATCTCCATCACCACGGGGTCCTGCGGGTAGTGCGACACGCGCAGGAAGTTGCCGCCCATCTCCTTGATCAGGCGCACGTCGCGTTCGTGCATCTCGTCGGGCAGCGCCCAGCCGCGGCCCAGGTAGTCCTGGTGGCGGCACGTGCCGACGAGCTTGCGCGGGCGGCCGTTGAGCGAGAAGCCCTTGTCGGGGTCGAACGAGAACCACCGCAGGCCCAGCGGGTTGGAAACCTCGTCCAGCACGCGGCCGTCCTCGGCCACGATGCGTGTCAGTACGCGGTAGAGGTTCGGTTCGTCGATGTCCCACAGCCGGGGCGAAGCGATCGTGATGTCGCGGCGGAGCTGTTCCGCGACGCTTCCGGCGGCGATTTCCGCCATGTCCTCCGCGCGGGCGGCCTCGCGGCCGTCGGGCGCGACGATGCGGTGCTCGACGCGCACCCGGACGGGTTCCGTGCCGCTGTTGGCCACCAGCGTCCGCACCTCGACCGCGGCCCGTTCGGCCGTGACCTCGGGGGTCGAGAGGTAGACGCCCGGCGATCCGAAGTCGGTCGGCGCCACGTGCACCTTGTCGGTCAGGAGCAGGCTCACGTCGCGGTAGATGCCGCCGAAGAAGGTGAAGTCGGCCGACAGGGGCGGAATGTCGGGGTCGTGGGCGTTGTCCACCTCGACGGCGAAGAGGTTTTCGCCGCCCGGGACGATGTATTTCGTGATGTCGAAGACGAAGCGCGTGTAGCCGCCCGTGTGCTTTCCGGCGTAATGGCCGTTGACGTAGAGCCGCACCACCTGATTGGCCCCCTCGAAACAGAGATACGCCTGCTTCGAGGCGGCGTCGGCCGGGAGGACGATCCGCTTGCGGTACCACGCCGGGCCGCGGTAGAATCCCGGAACGTCGTCTGCGGCGTCCTCGGCGTTCCACGTGTGGGGGATGTTCACCACCTCCCACGCCGAGTCGTCGGCCGCGGGCTGGAAGGCGTTGTAGGGCGATCCTTTGGTGAAACGCCAGGCGTCGTTGACCGTGTATCTGACCCGTGCCGCGGCCGAAGCGGCGGTCAGAAACAGCGTCAGGCAGAGAATGATTCGGATGTGTTTCATCGGTTTTCGGTTGATTGGAATTTGCATTCGAGGGGTTCGCCCGTATAGCGGACGGTCTGTTCCGCGGGTTCCGCTCCGGGGCGGAAGACCCGGATGCGGAGCGTCTGCTCCTGCGCCATGCCGGGGTAGGAGCCTTCGCGCGCGGAGATGCGCAGCGCGGCGTCCGCCTCGGACCAGCCGAGGGTGCAGCGGGCGTATTCGCCCCGCTCGTAGCCGTAGCCGTCCCCGGCGTCGTCGTAGAGCGTGAAGCGGGCGTCGGCCCCGGTGTAGACGCGGATTTCCAGCTCGGTGTCGGGACCTGCCATGACCGACTCTTTCGCCGCGCCCGTCGGCACGATCGAGCCGCCCCGGGCGTAGACCGGGAGTTCCGTGAGGCCGCACGCCCGGGTGATGCGCTCCCCGCCGCGGAAAGCCTCGCCCGTGAAGAAGTCGTACCACCATGCGCCGTCGTGGCGCGGCAGCAGCGTCGTGACCGGCTGGGTCCGGGCCCCGGCGGGCATCGGCTCGAAGACGGGGCGCACGAGCAGCGCGGGGCCGAACAGATAGGCTTCGTCGTAAGCTGCGACGGCGCGGTCTTCGGGGAAGGCCATGCCCGCGGCCGCGATGAACGAACTGCCGTTCGCCGCAACGTCGTAGGCCGTGGAGTAGACGTAGGGCGTCAGGCGGTAGCGCAGGTCGATGTATTTCGTCTGGTTGCGGTACCAGACGCTGCGTTCGTCGCCGAACTGCCACACTTCGCGCGGGACGTTGGTCCCGTGGGCGCGGAAGATCGGCAGGAAGGCTCCGAACTGGAACCAGCGGGCGTAGAGCTCCTTGTAGGCCGGGTCGGCCAGTCCGCGGGGGTAGATGCCGCCGTTGTCGGTGACGTAGAATCCGCCCGTGTCGAAGGTCCAGTAGGGGAATCCCGACGCCGCGAGGTTGACGCCCGCGGCCAGCTGGCGTTTCATCGTCTCCCACGAGGCGACGATGTCGCCCGACCACACGGCCGTGCCGTAACGCTGCTGCCCGGCGAATGCCGAGCGGGTGAAGAGCAGCGGACGGCGTTCGGGAGCCGCCGCGCGCAGACGGCCGTAGAGGTCGCCCGTCCACACCAGCGAATAGGTGTTCAGATAGCGGTGGAAAGCTCCCAGGTGGGTTTTTCCGGCCGATTTGGTCCGGGCCTCCTGTTTGCGCTGGGTGAATCCCTCGCGGAACGAGGGTTCGGTGGCGTCCATCCACCAGCCGTCGATGCCGGTGTCGAAGAGCCCCGTGCGGAAGTGGCGCCAGAAGATGTCGCGCGCCGCGGGGTCGTAGGCGTCGAAGACCTTGTATCCGGCCCACGTCCGTTCGTCGAACAGCGCTCCGGCAGCCTCCAGATCGCGGTACACGGCGGTTTCGGGGCCGAATCCCGGCCACACCGACACCAGCAGCCGCACGCCGTACTCCTCGTGCAGGCGGGTGACGGCGGCTCCGGGGTTCGGGTAGCGCACGGAGTCCCATTGGAGGGCGTTCCACCGGGGTTTTTCGCCCCAGTACTCCCAGTCCTGCACGATGATGTCGATCGGGATGTGCCGGCGGCGGTATTCGCTGACCACGCGGGTCAGTTCGTCGAAACTCTTGTAGCGTTCGCGCGACTGCCAGAACCCGAAGGCCCATTTCGGAAGCATCGACGCCGCGCCGGTCAGCGCACGGTAGCCGCGCACGCATCCTGCGGGATCGCCCCCGTAGACGAACCAGTAATCGACGGCGTCGCCCACCTCCGACGTGAATTCGAAAACGTCGCCTCCGTCGCGGAACTCCGAGGCCGAATAGTTGTCCCACAGCAGTCCGAAGCCGCGCGTGGAGACCAGATAGGGGTTGACGATGTCTTTGTTGGCCTGCAACAGCAGGACCGTGTCGCGTTTGTAGTTCAGGGCGCCCGTCTGGTACTGCCCCAGTCCGTACAGCGCCTCGTCGTCGGTCCCGGCGAACCGCTGGGTCACGGCGTAGCACGCCTCGCCGCCCACGGTGTCGGGACGGAGCGAGCGGGCGGTCTCCGCGAGCAGCAGGGCGTCCGTGCGGGCGTCGCGGAACGAGAAGAGGCCCCGCGTGCGGTCGAACTCCACCCGGAGCTGCGGCGTGCGGAACGCATAGCCGTGTTCGATGGCCTCGCGGCGCACCTCGACGGGAGCCGCGGGCACGGAATTCACGACCAGCCGCCGCGTCACGAGGGGCGATCCGGCCGGGCGGACGAGGATGCGCACGGTGTTTTCCGTGCGGAACTCGACGCGGTAGGCCATGCCCGCCTCGTCGAACGTGAAGGCGTTGCCGTCGCGCGAGGGACCGCCGCAGGCGGTGCAGACGGCGGCCAGCAGCAGGGTGGTGAGCAGGCGCATCATCGGCTGAGGGTGTAGTGGAAGCTCACGTCGCGCAGCTTCAGTTTGCCTTTGAACATCAGCGTAAAGCCCGGCGTCGTGGCGTAAAGCACGTTTTCGGGGGCCAGTTCGACCCGCACCCGTTTCCATGTGCCCGTGCCGTCGGTCTTGAACTTGGCGACGGTGGCGAAAATATCCTTGGGCTGACGCTCGGTGCGCGAGTAGAGGAAGACGAAATCGCCCGTCGGGGCGTCGTCGAAGTATTCGAATTCCAGATAGCCCGTGTGGGTGCGCGCCGCGATCAGCGACCGGACGGCCGTTTCGGGCAGGTAGACTTTCAGCTCGGGCGAAGCGTACCGGACGCCGTGCACGGCGTCGCTGCTGAAGCGCAGTTCCGATTCCGGAACATCCAGCGTGCGGTTTTTGAGCGTCTTTTCGAGCGCATCGACGGCCGCTTCGGCCGCGGAGAGCCGTTCGGCGGCCTCCGCATAGCTTCCCCGGGCGATCTCTGCGGCGGCTCGGTCCAGCAGGGCGTCGGCATCGGCCGTCTTGCGGCGTGCCGCGGCGAGGTATTCGCTCCGTTTGCGCAGGCCGAAGAGCCGTGCGGGAAGCGCGATGCCCGAAGCGTCCTCCGGCATCTCCTTGAACTGCGCGGCGTAATGCAGCGTCGTGCGCAGTTCGCGGTCGCCGTTCTCCACCGTGGGCTCGATCTCGTGCCCCTCGGTGTAGTCGCTCCACGAGGCGATGAACATCATGTCGAGGCTGTCGCGCGAAGCCATGCTGAACTCCCACATGCGTTCGTAGGTCCGGCCCCCGTCCCGCGGGATGTAGTAGAAATGCTGTCCGCCCCAGCCGGCGCAGCCGCGGTTGTCCATGCCCGGCATGACGAATCCCGACTTGACGGTGTAGGCCGGATCGGCGCTCATCCACACCGAGTCGCGGAACGGCTTCATGAACTCGATGAGGTCGTCCGGTTCGGCGTAGTGGTCCCAATGGGGGTGCGCGGCGTCCATCGGGCGCACGCGGGCCGGCAGCCACGCCGTGGGGATCATCCCCAGCTCCTTCCACGACTGGATCTCGGGGCTCCAGCGCACGGGAACGTAGCGGTTCTCTTCGAGCGTGCCCCACTCGGCCCAGCGGCGCAGCACGGCGGGCTGCGGCATGCCCTCGGGCAGGCGGACCTTCGAGGCGGCATAGGCGTATTCCTCGGGTTGGGCGCCCGGCCCGAAGAGGTAGAAGACCGGGCGTCCGCCGACGGTCGGGGCCGTCGGGCCCGACAGCACGTTGTCCACCAGATACTGGTAGCAGCGGGCGTAATGCTCGGTCTTGGCCTCGCGGGTGTCGATTTCGGGGTGCATGCGGGTGATCCAGTCGTAGTAGAGCCAGCCGTCGCACCAGTTGACGCCGATTTCGAAGCCGTACTTCGCGGCCACGGGCTGCATGGCTTTCAGCAGTTTGTCGTTCTCGTGGTCCATGAAACCCCATTCGATGAAGAATCCGTCGATGCCCGCGGCCTTGGCCGAGAGAATCTGGTATTCGATGTAGTCGGGGTCGAGGTTCGACTGCATGCCCGCCTGCGGATAAGCCACGGCGGCGATGTCGTGGCGCCCTGCGGCGTCCATGAAGTCGGCGTTGTAGCAGAGCGTTTTGCGCCCGGTTTTCGACTTGGCGGTTTCGGCGTGCATCTCCCAGCGGCCCAGTTTGCCGTCGTGGGCGCGCGTGTAGCGCACGCCGTGATAGTCGGCGTAGATTTTCTTGCCGTTTTGTGCCGGGGCTGCCGCCGGAAGCAGGAGCAGTGCCGCAGCGGCGAGTGAAATGCGTAACGGGGTCATCGTTTCGGTCTGTTCGGTTTATCGAAGAACGGAAAACCCTCCGGAGAATTGCTCCGGAGGAATTTCCGATTCTGAAAATGCGGTTACTCCTTGGGGAGTTTGACCGCGAAGGTGAATACGCGGGCGTTGGCGTTCGTGCCGATCTTCTCGCCGATCGCAACGAGTTTCATGAGGCCCACTTTGCCGCTGCCGGCCGAGGACTTCGCACCCGTTTTGAAGGCGATCACGGCGCCGATCAGCTCCTCTTTGCCCTTGATGTTTGAGGACTGGATGGTTCCGGCGTCGATGGCGGCGATGTCGGCGGCCGTGGCGCTCTCGAAGTCCACGTCCGTGAGCAGTTTGAACCGGGTGGCGTTGAGCCCGCCGAAACTGCCGATGTTCTGGCCGTTGTACGAGTATTCCGCGTTCTTGCCGTCGGCATTCTCCATCGAGTAGATGCGCACCGACTGGGCGTTGCCGTTCATGTAGTAGACCTTAACGTCGGCGTGCGACTGCAAGTCGGTGTTTTCCAGACACTCCTGCACGGAGTAGGTCTTCTGGTCGCCCAGCGAGAGCAGGCGTTTCGCCCCGCCGGCAGCTTCCGCACCGTCGCCCGCCGGAGCCGTGGCGACCGGAATATCCTCGACGTAGTACATGTTGACGCAGGCTTTGGTCGTCGCCGTGGTCGTGCGGCCCACATTGTCCGTGACGATCACCTTGACGCCCGACGTGGAGTTGGTGAAGAGCATCTTCTCGGCGTAGTTCAGCTCATTGAGCCTCTCGTAGGTCGTGGTCTTCACCGATGTCTCGGTCTTGCCCTCCACGCGGAACAGCTCGACCTTGACGACGCCGGCCTGCGACTCGATGGCGATCTCGACGGTTTTTTCCTCGTCCTTGTCGGCCGCGATCGTCGTTTGGGCGAAGGTCACGACGGGAGGCGGAACGGTCTTGTACTGGATCTGCATCGTCTCGATGCGCACCTGTCCGTAGTTGTCAACGGCCTTGACCTTGAAGCCTCTGTCGAATTCGTCGAACTCGATCATTTCGTCGAAGGTCCACGATTTCTGCTGATCTTCGTCGGTGAACGTCAGGCTCGTATAGGGTTCCTGCCCCGAGGTCTTCACGCGGGTGATCTCGATCGACTGCAACAGCGCCGAGGTGTTCACTTCGATGTGCGTGCGGGGCTTCTCGCCGCCGACGGTCTCGTCGTACGACCATTTTGCGGGCGTGAAGACGATCGAGGGGGCTTCCACAACGTCGATGATCGAGATCGGCATCTTCGCCTCGGCCTTGCGGCCCAGCAGGTCCACGGCCTCGATCACGGCCTCGGTGTAGTTCGACTCGTAGTTGATCTCCTCCGCGAGGCTGTAACTCCTGGCGTTGAAGAACTCGGTGACGGTGGTCACGGGAACCGTCTCCCCGTCCGAGGTGTTGATGCTGAGCGAGACGCTTTTGAGCCCTGCTTCCGATTTGACGATGGCGACGACCGGCAGGTTGTCCACCACGTTGAGGTCGGCTTCCAGCGTGTCGTAGGCGTAGGTGATGGTCGGTTCGGCGGCCGAAGGGTCGATTCCCTCGTCGTCGTTGCAGGCCGCGAACGACATGACGGCGAAAATCCCGGCCAGTATCGTGAATAATCTCTTGTTCATGGTTTTCGGTGTTTTAATGTTCGTCGTGTCCTATTTCCTGTAATAGCAGTAGGAGTCGAAGACGTGGATCACGCCGTTGGTCGGCATGATGTTGCAGCTCACGGACTTGCGCATAGGCGAGTTGCCGTTCGTGCCCGTGTCGTTCACGATGATCGCTCCGGCGTCGGCCATCCAGGGGTTCTTGCGCGTGAGCATGGTCATCAGACCCTCTTCGCCGCGGCGCAGCGTCAGCACGAAGATCGCCTCCACGGGAAGCTCTCCGTAGCCGCTGTAAAAACCGTCGATGATGTGGTAGCGCAGCAGGTTCTGCACGTCCTCCTTCGGGCAGTCGGTGATCTTCGACTTGTCGGGATAGGTGCTCACGAACGCCTTGACGGCCGTGTTGGTCAGCGCCAGGAAGGTGTATTCGCGGCCGGTCTGGGTGTAGTACTCCTTCATGCCGGCGTATTCGACGGCCGCCATGAACTCGCTGAAAATGTCCGTACGGGTTTCGAAATACTCCCACGCCGTCATCGGGATGTGGGGGTCGAGCACCGAATGGTCGTAGTCGGCGTCGGTTTGCAGTTTCATGTCGCCGCAGGCTGCGGTCAGCGCGACCGCCAGAAGCAACGACAATTTCTTGATTATGGGTTTCATGGTACAGGTCGTTTTGGAAATTATTTACTCGTTGCGTAGTAGCTGTTCTGCACCAGTTTCTTGTTCTGGTCCAGGTGGGAAAAATGGATCGGGAAGAGTTCGTTGCCGTCCTCCTGGCAGCCGTTGATCGGGCCCATGACGCTCTTCCAGCGGCCCGTGCGCACGAGGTCGAACCACCGGCGGCCTTCGCCGACCAGTTCGCGCTGGCGCTCGTCGAGGATGAAGTCCACGAGCTCCTCCTCGTCGGCGAAATCCGCGGCCGAAGGGGTTTCGAGACCGGCGCGCGTGCGGATCGGCTTCACCAGGTCGAGGGCCTCCTCCCACTTGCTCTGCCGGGCCTGCGCTTCGGCCTGCAACAGGATCATGTCCGAATAGCGGTAGATGGGGTAGCCCACTTCGCAGGTTCTGTTGAGCGTCGAGGAGATGTCGCCCGAGATGTATTTGCGCATCTCCCAGCCCGACTGGTAGTTCTTCGTCACCAGCGGGAAGCGCAGGTCCTTTTCCTGATCGTATTTGGCCAGCAGCGCCGGCGACATCACGGCGGCGCGGTTGCCCGAGCCCGTGAACCACTGGTACATGTAGCTGTAACCGTTGGTGCCCACCTCGTCCATGTTGAAATGCACGATGAAAATGAACTCCTTGGTGCTGTATTCGTCGTTCTCGGGGGTGTTGTCGCTGGCCTTGTTGTTCAGCTCCTCGGCGAACATCTTCTTCCAGGTGCTGATGTCGGTTTCGAGGGCCATGAACGACGCGTCGTTCTTCATCTTCTCGATGGTCTGGTCGGCCAGGCTGTATTCCTTGAGCCACATGTAGGTGTCGGCCATGATCGCCCACGCGCCGTAGACCGAGATGCGCTTGCGCTCCTTGTTCTTCGTGCGGTCGATCAGCGACTCGGCCTTTTTGGCGTCTTCGAGAACCACTTCGCGGAGGATGTAGTTCATGTCGGTGCGCTCGCGGTAGATCTCCTGACTGTACTCCTCGTTGGGCTCGGTGAACAGGGGCACGTCGCCCCAGACGCGCACGGCGTAGAGATAGGCCAGCGCACGCATGCCGTAAGCCTGTCCCAGCAGGTCGTTGCGGTCCGACACCGACGGCATATCGACGCCCGGCAGGTATTTGATGCAGAGGTTGGCCTGGTTGATGACCTGATAGAGGGCGGTCCACTTCGTGCAGTTGAGGTCGGTGGTCAGCTGGTTGTCGATGACGCGCTGCTGGGTGGCTGCCGTCGAAGCTCCGGGGGCGAAGTCATCCGAGCGGAATTCGCCCCAGTAGAAGTAGTTTTCGCGCATGGCCGAGCGGAAGAACCCGTAGATCTGGCTCACGCCGGCCTTGGCTTCGCGCGAAGAGGTCCACATCTGGTCGGCGGGGAGTTCGCTCACGGGCTGTTCGTCGAGGAACGACTCGCACGAGCTGAACCCCGAGGCCAGCAGGAGGGCTGCAAGTATGTATTTGATCTTTTTCATTGTTGTAAGCCTTTAGAATTTAACGTTTATACCTGCGCCGAATTCGCGTTTCATGGGGTAGCGGTAGGTGTCGCGGCCGATTTGCAGCGGGTTGGACGACGAGAACTCGGGGTCGTAGCCGCTGTAAGAGGTCCACGTCATCAGGTTGTTGCCGAAGATGTAGACTTGCAGCGCCTTGATGCGCAGCGATTTGATCCAGCGCTCCGGCAGGTCGTAGGACAGACGCACGTTCGACAGGCGGATGTAGTCGGAGTCCTCGACGTAGAACGAGTTGGCGTAGCGCGCGTTGTTGTACTCGTCGTTGTAGGGGCGCGGGTAGAGCGCCTGGTCGCCCTGGTGTATCCACATGTTGTTGATCACGTGGGGCGAAGGGGTCGTCGAGGTGTAGAGGAACATGTTGCGCTGGTGCTCGGCGTAGTTGTAGATCTGCCCGCCGAACGAGTAGTAGAACGACACGAAGAGACCGAAGTTCTTGTAGGTGAAGTTCGTGCTCAGGCCGCCGGTGTAGGTGGGCAGCGCGTTGCCGATGATCATGCGGTCGTTTTCGTCGATCACGCCGTCGCGCGAACCCGCGGACTCCTCCCAGTTGACATCGCCGCCGCGGAAGGGTTTGCCGTTGGGCAGTTTCTTCTGCACGTAGCTGCCGTTGTAAACCTGCCCGTCGAGCGTGTAGTGGCTGAACGAGCCGTTTTCGAAGACCGGCGTGAGCTGCTGCCACGTGTCGGGCGTGAAGGCGTTCGACTCGTCGTAGGGGAAGATGTTGATCTGCTTGTATCCGTAGAAGTCGCCGATCGAACCGCCCTCGGCCATCCACCAGAGGTCGTTTTCCAGATAGGGTTCGCCCTCGGCGAGTTTCTCGACGGTGTTCCAGTTGCGCGAGATGTTGAACGACGCGTTCCAGCGGAAATCCTTCGTGCGGACGAGGTCGCCGGCGATCGAGAACTCGAAACCGCGGTTGCTGACCTCGCCGACGTTCGTGCGCATGGTCGAGAATCCGGACTCCTTCGGGAGCTCGCGGTTGGCCAGCAGACCGTCGGTGTACTTGTCGTAGTAGTCGGCCGTGATGGTCAGGCGGCTGTTGAAGAAGCTCAGGTCAAGACCCACGTCCACCTGGCGGGTCTCCTCCCAGCGCAGGTTGTCCACGGCGAGACGTGCGGGATAGACGCCGCCCACGCCGTCGTAGATGTCGCCCGTGGCGTAGGAATAGAGGTAGTCGTAGTTGCCGATCTGCTCGTTGCCGGTGATACCCCAGCTGACACGGATCTTGGCGTCGTCGAGCGCGCGGCGCGAGAAGCTCATGAAATTCTCGTCCGAGAGGCGCCATGCGGCCGATACCGAGGGGAAGTTGCCCCAGCGGTTGCCTTTCGAGAAGCGCGACGAACCGTCGCGGCGGAAGGTGGCCTGGATCAGGTATTTCGCCTTGAAGTCGTAGGTCACGCGGGCGAAGAGCGACGCCATCGAGTGATTCGACTGCCAGGTGCCGGTCTCGTTCAGGGTGAGGTTGGCGGCGAAGGCGTTCATCGTGGGGATGAAGTCCGTCGAGGAGTTGATGCCCGACAGAACGGTCTGGTCGGTGCGCCACTGCTGCTCGCTGAAACCCACGAGGGCCGAGAAGTTGTGGTTGCCCCACTTGTTCTTATAGGTGAGGACGTTCTCGTTGAGCCAGTTCCAGTTGAGGTTGTCGGCGGCGTAGCCGCTGTTGCTCTTCTGCCACTCGTCGGTGATCATGCTCGGGTAGACGCGCTGGCGCTTGTTGAGATAGAGGTTGGCGTTGATGCTGGTCTGGAACGTCAGCCCCTTGGCGAGCTTCAGTTCGAAGCCCTGGTAGAGGTTGCCCTGATAGTATTCCGTGCGGTCGGTGGTGTATTTCACCTGTGCCAGCGGGCTCTTCTGGCCCTGGAATACGCCGGCCAGCGTGCCGTCGGGGTAGTAGAGGTTGAAATAGGGGCGGCGCGACAGCATCGCGGTCATCAGCTGCCCTTCGTTGATGCCGTTCTTCTGGGAGTAGCCCAGCGATACGCGGCTGTGGAGCGTCAGCCAGTTGGCGGCCGTGTAGTCGGCGTTGATACGGGCCGTCAGACGCTGGAAATTCGTGTTGGGGACGATACCGCGCTCGTTGTAGTAGCCCGTCGATCCGAAGTATTTCATCCGCTTCGTGCCGCCGGCGACGCTCAGGTCCACCTGGTCTTTCTGGGCCCACTGGAAAAGCAGGTCCTGATAGTCGTTGTCAACGTTGAACGCTGCGTTCAGCGAGTCGTTGATCAGCTGGTTGCTGGCGTTGTCAACGTAGCCCGTCGCGTTGTCCTTATGATAGGTGTCGCGCAGGATGTCGAACTTGCGGCGGTCGGCGCGCGTGGCCTGCGCGAGTTTGTGGGAGAGTTTGCCCCAGGTGTGGAGGTATTTCACGTCGATGCGCGGTGCTCCCTCCTGACCGCCCTTGGTCGTGATGAGGATGACGCCGTTGGCCGAACGCGAACCGTACATGGCGGCCGATGCGGCGTCCTTGAGGACCTCGATCGAGGTGATGTCGCCGGGGTTGATGCCGTCGATGTCCTCCATCGGGATTCCGTCCACCACGTAGAGCGGCTTCACGCCCTCGGCCGAGAAGGTCGAAATACCGCGGATGTTGATCTGCGAGCTTTCGCCCGGCTGTCCCGAACCTGCGGAGATCTGCACGCCGGCGACCTGTCCCTGCAACGCCTCGAAGACGTTCGCGGGGGCGCGGCGTTCGATGGATTCCGACGAAATGGAGGTGATGGAGCCCGTCACGTCGCGTTTGCGCATCGTGCCGTAGGCGACGACCATCACTTCGTCGATCTTCTGGGCGTCGGAGTCGAGCGCGACCTCCAGAAAATCGGCGTTCGCGGTGAGCGTCTTGGTCACATATCCGATGAAGGATACCTGGATGGACGCCCCGCGTTTCGAGAGCGAAAGCGAGAATTTGCCGTCTGCACCGGTCACCGTGCCGTTCGACGTGCCCGGCTCGACTACGGTCGCGCCGACGAGGGGCTGGCCGTCACCTTTGACAGTGCCCGAGAGGGTGAATTTCCCCCCCCCACTTTTCTGGGCGACGCCAAGTCCCGGTTGCAGCAGCGTTGCCGCCAGCAGGACGGTACACAGCCAATGAACTTTCGTCAATAGTTTCTTCATGATTGTAATTAGTTAGTTGGTTTTATGTTGTGAATGATTGTAGCGTGCCTGTCGCTTCCGTTCGCTCCGGGGGAACGGGTCCAAGGCAAAGTTATATAATTTTTTTGTTGGAAAATGCCGTGTGTGTGCGTGCACACACGGCTCCGGACCCATAACACCGGATGCCGTGCGGCGCGCGGAAAAACGTCCGAGATGTTTTCGGAGGCCCCTGATACCGTATTTTCGGGACTAAGTGTCCGGCGTATCCCGGCTTTCCGGCGGGCGGCCGTTTGGGGTATTTTTTACGCTAACTAATTTTCGGGATGCTTCTCTTCCGGCGGGGCTTCCCGCACGGAGCTGTTTTCTGCGGCTCAGGATTTCGTAAAGCCGTTCCATGTCGGTGTTCCGGCGCACGCGATCGGCCAGCAGGTCGTACTGCCGGTCCTTGTAGGCGCGGGCGTCGGGGAGCTCAGTCCGGGGAAGCCGTGCTGCGAAGGGGCGCAGCAGTCGGTCGATGAAAAGGGAATTGTCGGCGATCCCGTGCAGGTAGGTTCCCAGGCAGTTCCCGGCGACGCAGCCGTCGCTGGTTCCGTCGGCGAGGCGTGCGAGCGGTTCCGCCGCGTGTCCGGGGAGCGGAGCGGTGCGTCCCATGTGGATTTCGTAGGCCGATCCCGTGCGGTCGTCGTCGGGGAGGGTGAACCGGATTTGCCGGGTGACCTTCTCGCCGGCCAGCACGGTTTCGACGGGCAGCAGTCCCAGTCCCGGCATCGTTTCCGTGTCGCTTTCGATGCGGTGCGGATCGCGGATGGTGCGGCCCATCATCTGATAACCGCCGCAGATGCCCGCCACGGTGCGTCCCGCTTCGGCCAGCCGGACGATCTGGTCGGCCAGCCCCTTGCGGCGGAGTTCCGCCAGGTCGGCCATCACGCTTTTGGACCCGGGCAGGAAGACGATGTCGGCATCGTCGAGCGCTTCGGGCGAATCGGTGTAATAGAGGCAGACGCCGGGACGGCGTTCCAGCGTATCGAAATCGGTGAAATTCGAGAGGTGGCGCAGCAGCACGACAGCGATGTTGACTTTGCCGGGTTCGGCCCGGCGGTGGCGCCGGTCGAGCGCCACGGAGTCTTCGGCTTCGATATGCACGTCGCGCAGGTAGGGGATCACGCCCAGCACGGGGATGCCGCAGAGTTTTTCGAGCATCCGGCGGCCTTCGTCGAAGAGGCTGATGTCGCCGCGGAACTTGTTGATGAAGATGCCTTTGACCAGCCGGCGTTCCCACGCTTCGAGCAGCTGCATCGTTCCGTACACCGAGGCGAACACTCCTCCGCGGTCGATGTCGGCCACCAGAAACACGTCCGCCCCGGCGTGGGCGGCCATCGGCATATTCACGAGGTCCGCATCGCGCAGGTTCAGTTCGCTGATGCTTCCGGCGCCTTCGAGCACCACGGGGTTGTAGCGCGCCGCCAGACGGTCGTAGGCGGCGCAGACCTCGCGCCGCAGGGCATCCCGCCCGGGCCCGGTGCGGAAGAATTCGGCGGCGGAGCTGTTTCCGGCGACCCGGCCGTTGAGGATCACCTGACAGACCTTGTCGGTGTTGGGTTTCAGCAGCAGCGGGTTCATGTCCGTATGGCACTCCACGCCGGCGGCTTCGGCCTGCACGACCTGCGCCCTGCCCATCTCGCCGCCGTCGGCCGTCACATAGGAGTTCAGGGCCATGTTCTGGGCCTTGAACGGTGCGGGGTCGTATCCGTCCTGGCGGAAAATGCGGCAGAAAGCCGCGGCGAGCAGGCTTTTGCCCACGTCGCTGCCCGTTCCGGCGAACATCGCCGGATGCAGTCTTTTGTGTCGTTCGCTCATGTGCCGCTCTGTTTCGGGAGTCCGCCGGCCCGACGGGAACCGTGTAAAAAAAGACCATCGAGATCCGATGGTCTTTTTTTCGTGTGGAGAATACGATTCGTGAACCTATTCGCTAAAGCCCCTTATTATCAAGGTGATAAATATGTCAAAAGTCGCGTAGTAACGCATTTGTAACGGTTTCTTGTCTGCAATAGGCCGACTATTGTCAGTCAAGTGTCTGCTCGTTCATTACGAATACAAAGATAGAAAATTTTATTGATTTTTTATAGCTTAAAGTCTTTTTTCATTAACTGAATTATAAATTCTTATTTTATTGGATTGTATTCGCTTGACAGATTATGGGATAAATATCGCGATTTTCATCTTATTTCGTCTTTTTTATTATAACTTTGTATATCATTTTTAGTTAATAGAATAGATGACGAAGAGAATTGGGTATATAATAGATGAGATCCTTGATCAATATATGTACGCAGATCTAACTTTTCGTCCGTGGATCATTGGATTTAGTGGCGGGAAAGATTCTACTGTACTATTGACCCTTGTATGGTTGGCATTACGAAAAATCAAAGAACAAACAATAGCTCCTTTTCAATTAAGACGTCCTATATATGTCGTTTGTAATGATACAATGGTGGAGAACCCTATTATTGCGACTTATGTAGACGAAGTTTTAAATACGATTGAGATAAAGGCGCGAGAAGAAGATTTGCCGATATTTGTTCGGAAAACAGTGCCTAAACTTGAAGATTCATTTTGGGTCAACGTAATCGGCAAGGGCTATCCTGTTCCCAATACCGCATTTCGATGGTGCACAGAAAAGATGAAAATAAAGCCTACAGCACGATTTATTACAGAGCAAGTAGATGAATGTGGAGAGGCAATTATCTTAATTGGAACAAGAAAAACAGAGAGCGCAACACGAGCTCGCTCTATTAAAAAACATGAAATTCACGGGAAACGACTTACCAACCATACAATTCTTAAAAACACATATGTATATGCACCTATAAAGGAATTGATGTTGGAAGAAGTGTGGTATATTATTAATGCTATACCATCACCGTGGGGGTTCGATAATTCGATTCTATTCAATATTTATAAAGATGCAAGTGCCGATGATTATGAATGCCCTACTGTTGTAACGGACAAAAGTCATGGATCGTGTGGACAGAGTCGATTCGGATGTTGGACTTGTACAGTTGTCAAAGATGACAAATCCATGCGCTCTCTTATTCAGAATGGTCGAGAATGGATGCGGCCATTGTATGATTTTCGGTTACAGTTGGATCAAGAGAGAAATATTATAGAAAATAGAATGCCATTTAGACGCGATGGTAGGAAAGCGGTTAATGATATGGGTTCGTATGTATTTCGTTATCGAGCGAGTATCCTTGAACGGCTTTTGCAAATTCAATATGATTTGCAGCAAAAAGATCCCAATATAAAACTTATTACAGATCAAGAGTTGATCGCTATTCAGGTTAATTGGTATCGTGATTTTAATTTTACATTCCAAGTATCTGAGATATACAACAAGATATACAACACATCATTATATATGGAAGAAGTAAAAGTTAAAAATAAGTTAGAAGCAGATCTTATGAAAGAGGTTTGCAAGGATAACATTGAGGAGGGTGAACTGATCGAACAGTTGCTTTTACTTCAAAAAAGTAAATCTCTTATGCAAAGACGGCGTGGTTTGAAGAGCGAAATCGAATCGCGTATTGAGGAATTTGTAAAGAATAAAAAGAAATGATAATAAAGGAAATAGAACTTAATAATTTCCGTATCTATAAAGGAGTAAATACGATTGATTTAACTCCTGATGGAGATCGCAATATAATTATTGTGAGTGGAAATAATGGCTTCGGAAAAACAACATTTCTGATGTCATTAGTATGGTGTTTGTATGGCCGCCAAATGGATAAGGTCGATGATCTGTACCGCAAAGAAATTGAAGAAAAGGGCGGTTATAGTAAATATATTGGGAATAGCCTTAATATTCAAGCAAAAAAAGAAGGAGAAACCCGTTTCTCCGTTTCTGTTACATTTACAGATGTCGAAATTCCGGATGTCCCTTGTACGGATATAAAGATTACACGTTCGTACGATAGTGCAACAAACTATGACGATGAACTTGAAATATTTATAGATGGAAGAAAAAGCGATTTGTTTTCCGGCACAAAAGAAGATATTACGAAAGAAGAAGAAATCTTCATTCGAGATTATATTCTTCCTATTGAGATAGCGAAATTCTTTTTCTTTGATGCAGAAAAGATCGTTTCTTTTGCGCAAATCAATACTCCGGAGCAACGGCAAGATTTAAGTCGCGCATATTCGCAAGTTTTAGGGATTCAAAAATATGATGACCTGAAAAATGAATTGGAACGTATTCAAGATGACTATCGACGAGAATCGGCAAAACCGCAAGAACGGAAAGAGTTTACGGAGCTGATAGCTTCTATTGATTATGCTGAAAGCGAAATCAGCAGATTGTCCGATGAAATCTCTAATTTGGAAGATGATCGTATTTTACAGCAGCATGAATCAAAAGAATTGCAAACCAAGCTGATTCGAGAAGGAGACTTAATGACGCAGGAGGAATTGGAGCAATTGAATAAAAAACGAGACAATCTTTCTTCTGAAATGCATGAGGCAGAAGACGATCTGAAAGATCTTTATAATCTCATCCCTTTCGGATTGTCTGGAGGTCTCATATCGTCTATCCTTGATCAACTGAAAGAAGAAAAAGCGTACAAGCAAAATAAGTTACAGCTGGAAGGTGTGAATGACAAAACCGATGTTATTCTCAGCGATATAGAAAATGCAAAACGAGATTTCAATCATTCGATAGATATTAAGGTACGAGATTTTTATGAAAGTCAAATCAGAAAACTTATAAAAAAGTATTTTTATAACGATCTTGATAATAATCGTTTTGAGCATTTTACTATGCTACACGATTTTACTGGCATACAAGAGAATGATTTCGCTTCCCTTGTGTCAAAGATAAAGGAAAGTAAATCATCTTTCGATGATTTGCATGGAAAATATACAAAGGCAAAAGCGGAACTTTTTTCGATTGAAAGAAAAATAAGGGAAGCAGAAAAGAATGCAGAAAGCGATTATGTTCAAGAGTTAAGGAAGAAAAAGGAGTTGATAGATAGAAAAATAGAGTCTATTTATCGGGATATTGCGGCTAAAGAAAATGAAAAAGAAGAGCTTTCTGATAAGATTATTGCAAATAAGAAACAGAAAGAGATCTTGTCGAAAAAGATAGCGGTGTCTAATCAAAATAAAGCTGTTGATGATGAAGCTTCAAGGTTGATTAGGACGATTCAACAGTTCTTGATTAAGTTTAAGGAACCCGTTGGTTGAATTAAAATAAAGCATCTTTAACAAGACCAATTTTACGATGGTTACAGAAGTTGATGTATTGCAGCACGGTCATAGCAGCGATTTTTGCGGCAGTACGTGTAAACAGTCCGCCTGTCTGCTTTGCATAATTGCGTACCATCATGAATTGGTCGTTAAGTTGAGAGAAAACGGTTTCGATTCGCTTCCTGAAACGCCTGTAAGCCCACGAAGGATTTCTCCAATTCTTTTGGTTCAAGCGATACGGGACTTCAAGCTTGATATGAGCCGTTTCGAAAAGGTCTTGTTGCACCTCAGCACTTAAATACCCCTTATCTCCAAGCATAAGACAGTCGTGATAATCCCACTTTGCATCATCCAGATAATGTATATCATGAACATTTGCAGCCGTTATATCATAAGAGTGAATAACACCACTTATTCCACAGATAGCGTGGAGCTTATACCCATAGTAATACATTTGTTGGGAGGCGCAAAAGCCTTTGGAAGGTGCGCTTTGCGGATTATCATTTCCCATAACGCAACGCTTGGCTCGTGCCAGCTGGCATACTTTGACAGGCTTGGAGTCTATCACAAAGACATTTTCCCCACCGTCTATGCTCTTGGCAATATCCCTGCGGATGTCTTCTGCAAGACAAGCCGTGAGTTTGCGACGGACGTTGAACTGTCTTCTGGATATAAGGTTAGGGATATGTTCGGGAGATTCAGCCAATCTCTTAAAGAGGTTGTTCTCGCTGTCATAACCGAATGCTTCGGCTGTAAGAGAAAGAGCTATAACTTCCAAATCAGAAAAGGTGGGAATAACTCCACGGCGAGATACATTGCCATGTTCATTTACACGATTTCCTGCAAATTTCTTGCAGATGTCGTTGATTTTTGTGAATTTTTCGATGAAGTTGTGCATACGACGGTTTGAACTCAATAGTTTGGATGCTATTAAGTTACTAAAAACCAGAAATATGCACAACCTTTCATTTGTCATTTTACTAACTTTTTAATTCAACCAACGGGTTAAGGATGAAAAGAAAAAGGCTTTGGCCAAGAAACTTGAAGATAAGCTGAAGAAATTTCTCCATAAGACAAATCTTGTCGATCGGGTCGTTGTAGATATAAATGGCAATGGCGATGATGTCGATATAAATTTGTACGATGCAGATAGCCGAAAGATTGATAAAGGAAATCTCTCTATGGGGGAACGACAAATGTTTGCATCCGCTTTGTTGGGTGCGTTAGTTGATGAAACTGAAATAGAATTTCCGGTTTTCATTGATAGTCCAATGCAAAAATTTGACACAAGCCACACTCGAAATATTTTGACACAATTTTATCCGAACGTATCAAAGCAGGTCATTCTGTTCCCTCTTTTAATGAAAGAATTAACCGAGGATGAGTACAGATTGATACAGCCGATTGTAAGTAAAGCATATTTGATCGATAATCAAAAGAACGGTTCGCGATTTTTGCCGATACAACCGGATCAAATTTTTATGGAATATAAGAATCGGAATTATGCTAATTAATATAAGTACATCAAAAGCAAATCATGATGTTGTAACCCAATTGACTAAAAAGCTCACTGGGGGTACGAAGGAAAATGTGATCGCTCGCATTGCATTGGGTTATTCTTTGTCTACGGGGAAGCGTTTTACTCCACAAGAGTTCAATCTTTACGATTCTCAGGGTAAGGAGTATAAGGAACATATATTATTCGATGCGCAATTCAAAGATTTTTACGTTGCATTGATTTGTCAAGCATATGGTATAACTAAAAATGATGAATCTATACCCAAATACATCAAGTTGCACATCGATCATGGCCTTGAAAAGATCAATTACATTTTTGAGCATACTCCTCAATATACCTTTTTTGATTTTCTGACTGAATATTTGGGGAGAGGCATTGATGCTATTGAGGATGCTCCGGTATCCCTTGATCCTGTCGCAAACTATAATCAGCACATAGAAAAGAGCGAATTTGCTGGGCCTATCAATATCAAGGTCGGATATGATCCAAAGACAACCGAAGAAATCCAATTCTGCTTTAATAATTCAAAATTATATAATAATCAGCATATAGCTGTTGCGGGTAAATCCGGCTCTGGTAAAACTCAGTTTGCATTGGAGTTTTTGAGGCAACTATATATCCAAACGCAAGGACAGGTTAACTTCTTGTTTCTCGACTTTAAGGGATTGAGTGAGGATGACAGAAAGAAGATGGCCGATTTTTTCACTGCTACGCATACCCAATGTATAAATGCTCCGAATGCTCCATTCCCACTTAATCCGGTCTCGTTTATCGATAGTGTAAATGAGAAGAATAGATTGGTGGGAATCAATAAATTTGTAGATATAATTGCCAAATATTCAAATATAGGCAAAAAGCAACAGCAAATTCTTAAAGACGCTACAAAAGAGGCTTTTATCCAACATAAAGACGGGAAGCATCCGTCATTGAAAGAAATATATGATTTAGTCATAGAAGAAGTCGGAGATACGAGAGACACACTGACTGAGATAATGGAGCGGTTAAGCGAATATGAATTGTTTGCTTCCCAAGTCAACGATCCGAGCGTATTCCTGAATAATAACTATTACTTCTCTCTTTCGGGAGAGTTGGATAATACGGTTCGCTTCACTTCTGTATTTTTGATCATCAACTATATCTTCAATGTATTTACCAATATGGGAGGAACAGATGTTTCTTCGGATGGTAATAGGAGCATGAGGTATGTTTTAATGATCGACGAGGCTCACGATTTGTTCCGAGAAAAAAAGTCATTGGAAATCCTCGAAGTTCTTTTACGGAAAATACGATCATACGGTGTGTCGATAGTTTTGTTGTCTCAAGGTATTTCGGAATATAATCAGGGAAATTTTGATTTTTCGCAGGAATGTGAGACTGCATTTCTTTTGCCAATCAATGATTTGAATAATACCAAAGCTATTAATAAGTTCCTCGGATTGGCAGAGAAAGAAGGAGCAAAAGCCATGAGAAATTTAGAAAGTCTCTCAAATGGTCATGCCGTTTCAAATATTAAGGAGTATCCGAAAACAGAGGTTTTCAGAGTTGTTCAATATTGGCAAGAAAAGAATAAATAGATTATTTTTTATCTGCTTAACTATTTATAAATACAAATGTTTTGCGGATAGTTGTTGTATTATAACAATGAGAAGGAAGTATTTGTAAATACTTCCTTTTGTATAGGATAAAAAACTTTTTCGTATCTATCTGAATGACAGAATAAAGCAGAAAAAGGAGAAAGTTGCCGGCAACAATTTAGCGACTATGTAACTGCGTTGAACTGCCGTGCTTTGCAATTTGTCAAACAACTATATATCAAAAATCGGTAATAGCAAAAGATTTCTATACATATAATCCGATAAACAGTTTTTATTCATCATAGCATAAAGCTCTCTGCTTCACAAGAAGCGGGGAGCTTTTCTTTTTCGGATGGTAGCTCCGCCCCATTATAAAGCGAATAGCACAAGCACTATTCTTACTTTCTCGAATCTGCCTAATAATTCGTTTACCTCCATTTTGCTGTCTTTCCATCGTCCTGTGGCGTCGTTACGTTGCAGGTGCGAAAGTGTTTACGAGGTCTTCACGGATGTACAAGGTCGAGCCTTGCGGTTCGGCGGAAAATCTTCCCTGCGATGCGAGGTATTTTTCGTCGAAACCTTGTACGTCCTAACCTCTACACCGAAAAGCCCCTGAAACGAAACGACCAATACGACCGAAAGACGCATCAAAAAAATGTCGGATAAACGAGAGGCAGATTAGGATAAGAAACTCACTCCCTCCACTCTCAAATCCGCATCAAAATCCAAAAAGCAGCAGCCATATGAAAGCGATCAAGATTTTCAAAACAGCATTACGCGCCCTTGCAGTCGTCCCGTGTGCCCTTGTGCTTTGGACGGTGTATTTCATCGTCGGGATGATCGAAGCCCTGTTAAGCGGTGTGTTGCGAATCGTGTGGGGTATTGTCCTGTTCGGTGTCTCTCTCGCAACCGTCATCGGAGCTTTTGTTTGGATATTAACACTTTAATAAGATAGAACTATGTACGTAACGATTGAATCTTTCTTTTGTTGTTATTGCGACGAGGTGGCGGAGACTTTCCTCCGACTGATAGACACGATTCTTCTTGCCAGCAACGAAACCGAACTGCGACAAGGCATCGACAAGTTGAAATCCCAAATTCCGCTCGACGACTATTTCGTGTACGGCTTCGGCTCGCACCATCTGTGGGTACACCAGCGCAAGGTCAGCGACCCGACGCAGCTGTTCAGACACAGATTATTGAAAGCAGAATTTTAACCCTTTGAACCACTATGACAATGGAAACGAGAATGACGGTAAACGGCGTGTCGGTATGCCCGACGGGAGAGGAGCGACACGAATATTTCACCCCAGCCTTCGCCCGCAGGACGAAGAAGCGGTTTTGTCAATACGACTATCGACACACGGACGGCGAATTGTTCTCCTGCGTTGCTCCGACGTTGGAGGAGTGCCGCCGAAAGCGGAACGAGTGGTTGCAACGTAAAACGGGTAAGGAGGCAAGACGATGATAGCAGCAACGATATTACAGCAGATCGGCGGCAAACGGTTCGCCGCTATGACGGGAAGCCGCGATTTCATGGACTTGGGGGATGGGGTTCGCATGAACCTCTCCCGCAACAAGACTTCCGCCAACCGTCTGACCATAACGCTCGACAAGGAGACGGACACCTATCGGATGCGGTTCTACCGCATGACGGTCAGCAAACATTTCGAGGTCAAGACGAAAGACATCGCAGTTTACGAGGGCGTCTATTGCGATATGTTGGAGGAGATCTTCACCTCCGTAACGGGACTTTACACGAGATTCTAATCATTAACGAGTTGAAATTATGAAAACGACAGTAGCCAATTACGAAACATTGATCGTACTCTTCGCGGAGCCTATCCGCACGTTAGACAACATCTTCGACGACCCCGAAGCGTGGGGTGTAGCCTCGCTCAAAGAGTGGATCGACAGCTATGAAAGCTCGCGCTTCACGCAGACGGACGAGCGGACAGCGGTCATAACCTCCGAATACAACATGACCCATGTAAAGGAGTGGTTGGAGCAGCATACGCCCATTGACCGCCTCGTTTCAGCCTAATCTCAAATATCACCCATAATAAATACGGAAACCATGAAACCCATACAGAAATACACCAAGCAGGAGAAGTTAGCGGCGATATTGGAGTATAATCCGTGCCGCACGGAGCGTAACGCTGTTTTGCGTTACCTCCTCGCCGTCCGCAGGGACGATGCCGACGAAATCGCCTATTTTGAGGGTTTTGGCGATAGCGTACACCAGATTATTCTCAACGTACGCACCTATGAACGCGGATTGCTGTTCGGCTATACGACCAAGCAATTCGACGAATACGGTTGGCTTCGGGGTATGCTTCCGATTGTCGAGCGCATTGAGTTGGACGTGCATAATGCGATCCATATCGGGCAGTCCATCGACGGGACGTATGCCGTAGCGGTCGATTGGAGCACGGGCGGCGCAGGTGGCGGCAGCCATCCGTCGGTGTGGAACGAGCCGATAGCCGATTATAAGGAAGCTGTCAAAAACGGCATCGGGCAATTGGAGCGGCAATACACCTATGCGATGAAGCATAGTTCCGATAGCACCAACTACAACGCTAAGAAAATTCGCAAGCTCATCGCCAAGCTCGCCGAGGTCAAACAGCGGTATTTGGAGCCGAAACAACTATCTCTATTCGATCTCACATAAACCTATAAAAAGTGCATCATTTGCTACGATGCACTTTTTACTTATCTGTTATTGATGCGTACAAGATGTTTCATAAAAGAAGATGTTAATTCTAAAATAAACTCAATCTCTTCTTCTATTACATTGTCATCATGTTTCACATAAGAATTTTGATACTTTGAGAAATAATCAACTAATTTCTGAAACATATTACTTAATTCTTTGGAACCTCCTTTACTCTGAATAAATGCACCTAAATCTGCTATTTGATTTTCTAACGATTTCCCGTTGGCGAAAATTGATTTCAATAATAGTTCAAGGGAGAGTCTTAGATCATCTAACAGATTGCGTTCAAAAGCCTTATTGCCAAATTTCAGTAAAGCTGCTTCATATAATCTTAATGAATCAGGGAAGTCATTCAACCAGTGTCGCGTTTCATCAATTAGTGTTTCATTGACTGCTTCTGCATCCTTATTTAATTGTCCATATCGAGTTAATAACTGAACTTTTAGATTTTTTACTTCTACATTCTCCTTGAAAATATCATGCTCACACAGCTCTTTAATGATTTTGAATTGTTGTTCAGGCAAAAATCGATCAAGATTCTGTTTTAATGCTGCACGCTTATTAGGCGCAGAAATTGGCAAAGACGAATGCGGAATATCTACATCATAATCTGCGGCATAAGCGACACATAAATTCACTATTTCAGAAGTGGATAATCCACCATTTGTTGCACCTAAAATGTCTGATGCTTTTTGAATAAATACGTTAGGTATCATATTGTTTTGATTCATATTTGCAAAATTACAATAACTTTAATTAGTGAAGAAACATTACAATAACAATTTTGAGTAGCAAAGCCCTCCGACGCACAAAGCTATCGGAGGGCTTTTGTTGGGTTCGATTATTTAGTCTTTCTCTTCATTTTCGTTGTTGAACATGAACGATAGCTGTTCGCATTGCCCGAAGTTATCTTCGACATAGATGTCGATGGTCTGCTGATCCGACGACGCGGAGGTGTAGTACAGCCGAAACACCTCTTTCGTGAGCGGGTAGCGGTCATTGGGGAGGAACAGCGTGCCGTCGTCCATGCGGAGTTCGCCTTTGCCGTCGGGTTGGAAGTAGCGGATGGTGTACCGCGCTCCGTCGTATTCTCCCTCCCGAACGAGCATGCAGCGTATCTCGGCCGTTTCTCCACGCGCGATGCGCGTTTGCACGGGCATCGTTTCCAGTCGGAACGCATACGCCTGTTTTACGCCCAATCCATCGTCGCAGGCGGTCAGCAGCGTGCCGACTGCCGCGAGTGCGAGCACCAGAAATCCTTTTACCTTCTTCATGTCGTTTTCTCTTTACGGGTTTCACATCATTTGCCTATCGGGGTGTCGGGTTGGGGGATCGAATCCCACGCGGGCGGTGCGGGTATCTCGATGTCGTATTGCGGACGTTCGATATATCGTTCGTCTATCTCTTCATGCAGCTCGGCGCACCCCATGCACCCCGCCGCGACGACCAATGCCAGCAGGCCGTATCTGATTCTTCGTTTCATTGTCATTGTATTGTTATTAGTTCGCGTATTTCGGGGTCGAGGTTGCCCCTGTATTCGAAGTTGGGTTGCAGCTCGCATGCCCGACGGAATGCCGCCTTGCCCTCCTCGACGCGCCCCATGCGAGCGCAGGCTACGGCTTTCAGGTATTCGACCGTCGCCTCCTCTTTGAGTCGGCACAGCACCTCGTATGCCTGCTCGTCGTGCCCGAGCGAGAGCATCGCTACCGCCGTATTCCGATCTTCGTAAGGACGCAGGATGCGCAGCGCACCGTTGTACTCGCGTTCGTTCAGCAGCTCCACGCCTCGGGCATAGAGCGTGTCGGGTACGGTCGTGTGGATCGTGTCCTTGACCATGCCCACACGCCGCAGGTCGTACTTGAAGTTCACCGCCCGCAGCAGCGGATAAAGCCACTCGCGGATGTCGCGGTACTGCTTCGGGAAGCGTCGTCGCAGCTCCGCTTCGCGACGGTCGGGATTGCCTATCGTGCGTAGCAGACCGAGAATCGCGTCGCGTTCGGCGATCGTGCCATCCGCAGCGATAAGGCGTGCCAGCTCGTCCCAGTCTTCGGCCACCCACCGCACGCAGAGCAGCGTATCGACCTGTCGCCCGAAGCGCCGGCCGAAGCGTTGTTTGAGCGCCGCCGCACGTCCGCGCGCCAGCCGTTCGTTCTGCGCATAGCCGCCTTCGGGCGATGCCGAGGCCGTGAGGACGATGCTGTCCACATGGAACTCGCGTTGTTCGACCAGCTCCTCCATCAGCGATTCGATACGTGCGAGCTGCGCGGCGTTGTCGCCCAGCGTGTCGATGATCCGCACGTCGTTCACACGAAACGAAAGGTAGTTGCGGTCGTTCACTACGGCGTACTTCTCGATGATCTTCGTCACGTAGCGCGTCGTCGTATCGGCGAAGGAGAGCATCGACGAGATATGGTAGCGGAGCGTATCGAGGGGCGGCAGATCGTAGCGGCTGCCGTCGAGCGCTACGACCGCGCCGTGCAGCGTCAGCAGCATCGTCTTGCCCTCGCTGCGGGTCGGAACCTCCTGCGAATAGTAGTAGGACAGGTCGTGCGCACCCTCGACGATGGAATCGAGGCGCACGCCCTCAGGATAGGGATGTTTCACGAAGCGCTCGAACGCCCGCTGTTCGCCCGCAGCGTCGGGACGGAACAGACGGACGTACTGCGCGAACTGCCAGTAGTTGCGATCCTGCACGCGGCTGAACAGCCCGCCGCGTATGGAAAGCTCCTGCAAGGGTACGGCACCCTCGGCCTTATGCAGATGCGGCACGACCACGATGCTGCGGCAGCCGCCCTGCAACTCTTTGGGGAGTCTCACGACGAAATCGACCAGCACCTTGCCCTTGCGTTCGGGCAGCGTGCGCGACTTGGCCACCACGACCACCTCGTCGAGGCGGAAGTTAGCTACCGTCTCGCCATTCTCGTCCTTTGCCGCTTCAGCGATGTAGTAGGTCGTACTGTCGTGTTGCACGGTCATATAGTTCCGCTTCTCGGCGGGCTTCGGCGCAGCCTGCTCGCAGGGTGCGTACTCCGCGAGCGCGCGGCTTTGCCGCCGCTCCAGACGCGACGTTACCGCACAGCCTGCCAGCAGCACGGCCAGCAGGCCGACGGAGGTATGTTTCATCATTGCTTTCATCGTCGTCGGGGTTTAGAACAGGTAGGAAAAGGCCACCTCGATTTTCGAGGGCGCGAGGACGACGCGGCGGCAATGTTCGTAGCGGATCGCTTCGCAGGGCGACGGGTCGGGATGCCAGCGCAGGTCGTCCATGTAGTAGATGCTTACGCCGCCCTCCAACGTGAAGTTCCACCGCTTGGCCAGCATCCATGAGTAGCCGACCGAGGAGCCTATGCCCGTCGTCCAGCCGTTGTAGCGGGTGCGGCGGTTGCCGACCTTGTACTTGGCGAGGGTCGAGTGCAGACCCCAGAACAGCCCCACGTGCGGCTCGAAACGCCAGCAGTGCACGCCGATGGTCGCAGCGAGGACGTTGGCCCGCAGGCTCTCCGTAGAAATAGGATTCCAATAGCCCGACAACTCCACCGACCACTTCTGCGCCACGGCGACATCGACGCCCGCGTTGAGCGTTCCCGTCGCCCAGCCCAGCGCATTGACACGCACGGCGGTGTATTGGGCCGAGGCCGTGTGCGCCGCAAGGACGCACAGCAGCAGGATAAATAATTTTTTCATCTTCGCAGAATTTAATCGGTGGAGGTTGGAGTTCGGTTGTTCTTCATCTCGTCTTTCGAGACGGCATCGTAACCCGGAATAAGCGTCCGATTGGCGGTGGCGGTAAAATCATACGGGTTCTTGGTCGATACGACACGGCGTACAAGCGAACTTTCCGGATTGTCCCACCATGTCGTGACCAGCAGCCCTATCTTTCCCGATATGGAGCAGCGGCTTCCGGGCGCCACGATGAACGCCTGCTTGTCTCGGTCGATTCTGAATCCCGTATTGCTGACGAGAAGCACTTCGTCGAGCTTGGTGTAGATATAAACCCACTCCTTGACGAACTCGGTATAGAGTGTATCGTAGTACGAAGTCATCGGGTGCTGGTAGGGATTAGCGTCCGAGACTTTTCGCGTCAGGCCGCTGTCGGCATACCACCCTTTGAAGGCGAAACCGTCATTGGCGACGACGGGCATCGTCGGGCCGTCTTCGAGCGACAGAAGGCGCGTGTAGAACGCAGGGCCCGTCCACGTCTTGATCTCGCCGACGGCCGTAACGTCCTCCAATCGTCCGGCCGTATTATCGCGTCCCGACCAGTAGGTATAGACCGTCAGCATGTTGTAGAAATCCCGCGTGAAGGTCTTGGTGTAGCTGTATCCGTCCGTGTTGCTCACCGTGACCTCGTAAATCAAACGGGAGTTTTCCGTCGTATATACCGTTCCGGGATCATAGGCGATCGGTATTTCGTACACATCCGACGAACCGCCGAGGGGAACGGTGATGTCGGACGTGACGCTGTGTCCGCCGATCTGCAACGCTCCGCTCACACCCGCAACGAGGCGTATCTTGGCCGAAAGGTCGCCCGCCTTCTCCCGATCCATGACGGCAATCGACAGCCGCTTGCCGGTGGCGTAAATGCAGCGATCCGCCGTGCGTCCGAACTCGGCATCGGGCAGGTCGTCGGAGATCTTTACCTCGAAAGAGTGAATGCGTGCGTCGATTTCGTTATCTCCCTTGATGCGAATGTCGAGCGTCTGTACGGTATTGCGCCGCACGTCGAAGTTCGAGGTGTTGTTCTCGCCCAGATAGACGTCGTAGGTCATTTGCAGCCCGTCCTTCCGGGCTTTGATACGCACATAGGTCGCACCTTGCGGAGCGTTCGCGGCGCACTTCTGCTGCTGGGTCGTGATGGAGGGAACTTCGCCCCGACAGTTTTCAAATAGGTAGAACGTGCGAGTCGCCTTGCGGCCCTCCAAAGAGGACATTTGCAAGGGCTGCTCCACCACGAACATATCGCCGGCCTCCTCCTCTGCGAACAGCTTCGTCGAGGCGGCGGCATTTATCAGCTGCACGGATTGCAGCTTCAACGTATAGACGACCGACGATTCGATGGCGATGTTGCAGACCACTTTGGCGACGGCACGCCGCACGGTAATGACGGGATCGGACATTCGGTCTTCGACCGTGAGCGTCGTGCGCCCCGACATGGGCAGTGTTTCATACGACGTCGCGGAGGAGATCTTGCTCTCCAGCAGCCGTTCTTGGGACATCGCGCCCATGTCCCGATGGACATTCACAACGGCGTAGGCTTCATAGCGGCCGGGCAGCACGGAGCACTCCACCGTGCCGCTCTCGACGTAGAACTGTCGGTCGGGCAGCGCGCCGCGCGGATCGTAGAGGAAGAGATTGACGTCGCGCACGGTTCGCTCGTCCGTCGCACGGGTAACGTACTGCACGCCCTCCTCGCGTACTTGCAGCGAAAAGCGCACCTTATCCTTGCAGGACGGGCACTCCGCCATTTCGTCTTTGATACAACTGCTCATCATCGCGAGCAGCGGTATGATAAACAATAAGATTTTTTTCATGATGAATATGCTGATTAAAAGTTTCCGCCCCGACGCGGAGCCGGAGCGGAAACGGATTCGACTTACGGTTTAAGCTCCCAACTCGACCGTCTGCGTCACGGGCGACTCCCATTCGGCAGGTGTGATGGTCAGCGAGGCGTCGTGACCCGAGAGGCCGTTGATCGTGATGTCCACGCGGTAGTAGCCGTTTCGGCGAATCTCACCGCCCGACGCGCCGTCGAGCTCCACCTCGTAGGTCATCGACGACTGACCTGCGGCAGTCGAGAAGTCGCCGTCCATGTCGTAGGTCGCATTGATAGTCGCCTTCACGCGGCTGCCGACGTTGCGGGCGGGACTTTCGTACAGATAGAAGAGATTGCGATACTTGCCCGATGCTGTGTCCGAAGTCTGCGTCGTCGAGAAATTGAAAGCTCCCGGATCGGTCTTTGTCGGGAACACGGGGGTCTGCGTCGCACTATTGGAGAGCGTGATGCTGTTGATCCGCACGGCTCCCTGATAGAGCGACCCGAACTGCGGCGAGGGTGTAACCTGAACGGCTACTTTCGCCACGGTGCGTTTGAGCGTGATGGCCACATCGGTCGAGGAACCTGCGGCCGCGACGGCTTTCGAGGCGGAGCCCGACATCACGAAGCCGCCGGTGCGCTTGGCTTTCGTCGAAACATCGGCGAACGTGCCGTTGTACGAGGCTGCGTCCTGTTCCAGCATGGCGGTCAGAACATCGCTGCTATTGACCTGCGCCATGTCGAGGTTCGCCACGGCGTAGAACTCGCAGACCGTACCCGGCACGGCGTTCGGCAGGGCGAAAGTGGCCTTCTTGGCCGACAGCTCGGCCGCCGAAAACGAACGCTTGGCCAGCAGGTCGCCCGACGGGTCGATGACGAATATCGTAACCGTGTTGAGCGCCTTTTCCCACGTCTCGGCCGCAGCCGTAGAGCCGAAGAACGCACGGGTCGCAGGCTCCTCGTCGGTGAACGACACGGTGGCTACCGCGCCTTTCGAGGTTTCGTAAATTTCGTTGCCTTCCTTGTTGCACGAGACGAGAAGTCCCAGAGCGGCCGCAGCCGCCAAAAATAAGTTTTTCATACAATAAATTGGTTTTATGCTACTTGCGTAGCGGTTTAATAAAAAAATGTTCGTGTCAGTCGATGATGAACTTTACACCGATGCCGTACTGCGTGTGGAAATGCCCCGTGGAGCCGCCCCACAGGCAGCGTTCGCGGACGTTTACCGTCAGGGCGATGCGGTCTGCGAGGTAGGCTTCCATTTCGAGCGACACCGCGCCGCCGTAGATGAAAGCATCCTTGTTCGTGAGTCTCGCCCCGTCGAACAGGGTTTTGTCGCCCCAGTTCACGGTCTCGTAGCCTGCGAGTGCCGAGCCGCCGATGTAGAAGAAGAATATCTTGCGGGCGTCGGAAAGGAAGTTGTAGTAGAACCCTCCCTCGGCCGAGACCTGCACTGTCGGAATCCGCGTGCCCTTGTAGGGGTTGTAGCGTTGCAGGTACTCGCCGCCGAAAACCCACTTGTCGCCGCCTTTGGTGTAGGTCGAGAGCGCCGCCCCGACGTAGTAGCCCGCGTCGTTGCTATTGGCGTGCGAGTAGAACCCGTCGGCCATGCCGCCCCGAAGCTCGATGCCCCGCATCTTGGGGAGGCATCGCTGCGCGTCGGCTTGCCCGACGAACAGGACGAGCGACGCGACGAGAAAAAAACAGAACCGCTTCATGGTTACTGCACTTTGAGTTCGTCGATGACGCGGGCGCGCACGAGGTCTTCGTTTTCGACGATGAACGACTGATGACGGCCTCCGTTCTTTTCGTTCAGCTCTACGACGAAGCACTTGTCGTCGGGGATGGTGAACTTGTCGAACGTGAAGACGGTGCGCTCGTCCCGCTTTCCGGCCACGCGCGTGGCGTAGTTGTAGGCACGCAAGGGAAAGATGACCTGCTCCTGCATGGCGGTACGTTTGGCGACTTTCTTATCGACGATCTTGAACGTGATGAAGTCCACGTCGAAGGGCACGTTGGAGCCGTTGCGAATCTGCGTGTGGAAATAGAGCAGGCCGTTGTGGGTGTAGATGCCTTTGAGGAGGTATTGAATGCCGAAGCGCTTGCAGCCGATATGCTTCACTTCGCGCCTGTCCTGCTTGTGGATAGACTTCATAATCAGACGCACGAGCAGCGGCGATTCGCTCCCCAGCTCCGTGAGGTACACCTCCATCGCGTTGTTGGGGCGGTTCGCGGATTCGCCGTCGTGGATAAAGTCGCACATCTCGACGTTGAGCAGCAGCGGTTCGGCCGCATAGCGGACGTTGAACGTGTAGAACGAGCCGTCTTCGGTGATGACCGACATATTGGTCTCGGCGCGGAAATCGCGCACGGTAGCTTTCACGCGGATGACATTCTCCGCACCGTCGGCCTTGCCTGCGATCAGATTCGGCGAGCCGAGATCGACGTAGCGCACCGCAGCCGGAAAGATGACGTGCACGGTCTTGTCGTAGGTCACTTCCAACCCGTGCGGCGGAATCATGCGGTCGAAGGAGAGTTTGCGCGTGAGACCGTGATAGAGGCCGCCGTCCCGCTCCGCGTCGGGATAGACCTCCTTACAAAGCGATACCGCCTGCGTCTGTTCCGCTGCCTTGACAGTCTCGGTGTTGGTTACTTCCTGTGCGTTCGCCGCATCCGCGCCCAGCGCGAGGGCGAACATCATTACGAAATACTTTTTCATTTTACTGTGGATTTAGTGGCGGGGTTAAGAACCCCGATTTAATAAATGGTTGTTACTTGCTGATTATCGTCTTCTTTTTAATCCTCCGGCTGGTAAAGCATGACTTTATACCCGGCTTTCAGATGCACTTTGACAGTGCGCATCTTCTTGGCGATATATTGGCTCGTGCCCTGAATCAACCCTTTGCCGAGATCGGAGGCGAGCTGCGCTCCCGCGTCGGTGGAGATGTTGATGCTGCTGCCGAGCGACGACCCCATGTTGGCCGTCACCTCTTTGGCCGCGCTTACCTCCATCGAGTTGGGGATGAAGATGCCCTCCTGCCCATCGCTGTCGAAAACGGCCAGCTCGACGGGGATGATCGTTCCCCGATACTCCAACGAGGTAATGTCGATGCCGAGCCGCTCGCCCTGCACCCGTGCCGCGCCTACGACGACCGTGTTGCGGGGGATGCGCATGCCGGCTACCTGCATCGGTTCTGTGAGCCGCAGGCGGACAGTCTGCCCGTCGGTTACGGTCTGATTGCCGTGTACGCACGCAGGAATGGTATTGCGTCCGACAGCCGTCGAGGTTCCGACCGCCGTTTGAAATTCGAAATTCCGCTCGGCGGTCTGCGCCGTGATGAACTCGCTATCGGTCATGGACTGCGCGAGTGCGGAGACGATGCGTTCGGTCACCTGCCCGACGGGCTGCGCCACCGCCTTGCCGTTGCGCACCGTCTTTTTGTCCTCCTCCGTATCGGTTGCCGACGGCTGTTGCGTCGTGCCGCCTTGTCCGGCGGGCATATACTTGGCCGCCAATTCGTAGGACTTTTCGAGCAAGGCCACTTGATCGTCGAGCGTCGAGCCGGACGGCTCCGCCTGCCGCGCCATCATCGCTTCCAGTTCTTCGATGCGCTCGCGCAACTCCTCCTTTTCAGGGTCTTCGGCTGGTGTTTCGTAGAAATTGCCCAACGTGCGGTTGATGTCCTCGTAGGCCACAGCGGACGAACGTATCGTCCGTTGCGGGCGGGAACCTCCGCCGTAGGTGCGGGCGGGCTGCTGCGGTTCGGGATGGAGCAGATCGAACTCCTCCGACTGCGTTTCGGCTTTATCATCCTTATCCGAGAATAGCGCGGCGAGGTCGTTCATCTGCGCCTGCCGTTCTTTCTGCTTTTCCTCCATCTTCGCCTGCTCGTAGGCGGTACGTTTGTCGGCGATGATGCCAGACTGGGTGGGCAGAGGCATTTCGGTGTTGAAGCCGACACCTTGCTGCGACTCGGCCTTGTCCTTTTCGGAAGGTGCGAAGATCAGCCATATGGAGCCTGCGAAAAGCAGCCCCATAAGCGGGTACACGAGCATCTTGCGGCGTCGCTGCCGCTGCTCCTCCGTGAGCAGCCGGTCAGGCTTCGCCTCTTTCATGTCGGTCGTGGGATTTTTGTTTTGTTTCATAATCGTAGTGGTTGAAAAGGTGGATACTGTCCTGCTTCTGCGGCAGGTTGAATCGTTCGATATGTTCGATCTCTATTTGTCGTCCGTTTTCCCGTCCGATCTGGTAGAGCGCCGCCCCGAACGTAAAGAGGGCGCCGATGGCGAACAAGCTGAAAATGACGAGTACGACGATGATCTTCGTGCGCTCGGGGAGTGCCGCGAGCCATACCCGCAACCGCTCGTCCTGCCTCTCTGCCCACTCGTTCAGACGTTCGATTAGCTTTTTCATAGGCTTATCTCTCCAATGTTTGCAGGTCACGGTTTTCCAGAATCGTGAAGCCTTCGATGGTAAATCCGTTGGGGTTGTCGTCCGAACGTGAAGCGTTCAGCAGGCGGCACGACGTTACGAGGCTGCGCTCCGTTACGTTGCTCTCGCGGATAATCATCTGCCGCGCGTAGGTGTTTACGTGATAGGGATAGCGGTCGAAATCGCACACCACCGAATCGACCTGCAACACCTGATTGATGTTGCCCGCGATGATGCGGTTGTAGTAGCCCTTCTCGGAGAAGTCCAAATAGTAGTTATAGACGCTCTTGTCGGCCAGCAGCAGGGCGCGTTTGATATTGTGTTCGATAGCGCTCTTTTCGGGCGAGAGCGTGAAGAACAGCTCGTGAAAGCGGCGCACGTGCTCGCGCGCTTCGGCGGGCCGGTTCTGCGCGAGGTCTTGCGAGAGAGCGAGCATCAGCGACTTGCCGCCGTCGAGTACGTAGATCTTCTCGCGCTGCCGTTCGGCGAAGCGGTAGGCACTCCCGACGGAGAACACCGCCACCAGAGCGCACAGCGCAATGAAGACGATACCGAACAGGCGTATCTGCCTGAACGATGTCTCGATATTTTTCAATGACTTAAATTCCATATTGTTCGATTATTTTCGTTTGAATAATTTTCCGGCGGTATGGTTCCACGCGGCCTTGCTCGCGCGTCCCATCAGCCTGCCCGAATGTCCTGCGACATTGCCTGCGGCAGCTCCGACAACACCGCCCGCCAGACCTGCGCCCCGTCCTGCGAGCTGCGTAACGGCACGCCCGTAGCTGCCTGCGCCTCCGGCTTGGATGATCCACCCCGCGACGGTCGGAATCGTGAAATACCCGATGATGCCGATAATCAGGAAGACGATATAGACGCCGTTGGAGGCTTCGAGCGAGAAGTTCGGATTGTTCTGCAACTCTGAGATGTCGTTTTGCAGCATCAACACCTGAATCTTCGCCAAAATGGTACTGAACAGGTCGGCGACGGGCAGCCACAGGTACACTTGTACATAGCGGCAAACCCATTGCGTGAGCGTGGAGTGAAAGCCGTCCCAGACGGAGATAGCGAACGCTATCGGGCCGAGAATCGACAGGACGATCAAAAAGAACGTCCGCAGCGTGTCGATCAGCAGGGCGGCAGCTGCAAAGAGCAGTTCCAGCACCTCGCGGAAGAAGTCGCGGATACCTTTCTTCATGTTGTACATCCCGCGCTCGATATACATGCCGGCCATCGTGATCATATCGCCCGGCGACCAGCCTAACTCTTCGAGCTGACGGTCGAACTCCTCGTTCGAGACGAGGTAGGCCGTTTCGGGGTTGCGCATCATCGCCTCGTATTCGAGTTTGTCTTTCTGCTCGCGGTAGCGGTTCATGTCGAGCGTCTGCGATTCGAGCATCCGGTTCGTACCTTGTACGACGGGGCTTAACACCCCGTTGATCGTGCCGAGAACGATGGTCGGAAAGAACATGATGCAGAAGCCGACGGCGAAAGGCCGCAGCAGCGGATATACGTCGATGGCTTCGGCGCGGGCGAGCGACTGCCACACGCGCACGGCCACGTAGAACAGCGCACCCAGCCCCGCGATGCCTTTGGCGACACCCGCCATGTTGGAGCAGAGCGGCATCATCTCCGAATAGAGCGAGCGCAGGATGGTGTGCAGGTTGTCGAACTCTATGGTCATCAACATCATAATCGTTACGGATTAAGGGTTACCAATAGCGTTCGTTGCGGCTGCCGTAGAGTGCCAGCACCCTGTCCATGTCGTTCTTCTTGCGCGCTCGCAGGTAGCTGACCGAAATGTTCTTGTTGGTGTAATACATCACCAGATTGCGGTAGCGCCGTACGCTGTTGTAGCACCTGTCCACCACGTCCATACGTTCCTTGTCACTCATCGAGAGCGTCGTGATGTTCACGACCTCCTTCATCTCTTTGAGGACGTTGTTGCTCTCTTCCAAGAGCTTCGTATAGCCGAATGCGATGGCCGACAGCTCTTCGGGCGTGTAGTTCTCATCGCGCAGCATAAGCTGGAAATTCGTTACGTAGATTTCTGAGATTTCGCCGACCATCAGAATCGTGTTCCTGACCTTGACAGCATCTTTGACGAGGTTGTTCACCGATTTCAGGGCGTCGTAATACTTCTTGCCCTGCTCGAAAATCTTGGCGGTCTCTTTGAATCCGTCCAACGTGTTTTTCGCCGTCGTCGATGTCTGCACGATCTGTTTGGTGGTGTTGATGATGCCTTGCGCGAGATTGCCCGGATCGCTGACGACCCATTGCGCCTGCGCCGTGCCCGCCAGCAGCAGACATGCGCTGACAAGCAGGATTATTTTCTGTTTCATTCTCTTATGGATTTAGCGGTCGTTATTGTTTTTCGCTCGCGCGGGTGTAGTCGCCGTGCGGCGAGAAGGTCAGCACGTCCGTCGCCTCGTTGTAGGCAATGTCGATGCGGTATCCCGTGTTGATGAAGAGGTTCCCTTCCTCCTCGCGCAGCAGGTAGGTTTCGGGCTTCAGACGGCAACGGATGCCGCGGCGCTTGAACACCGTGACCTTGTAGGCGTCGCCCTCGCGGTAGATCAGTACGTCGGGCTTGCCCTGTACGCTGACCCAGTTGCCGCAGAGCTTACCGCAGTCGGTCTCTTTCGTTTCGATGCAGGCTTGCAGCATCACGGCCGCCAAACCCACTAAATAGCCGCTCAACGTGAGCAGCCGTTGTTTATTCACGCTCATACGCTTTCTTGTTTGGATGATTGGTTACTGTTTGTTTCTGCGCCGCTCGGCGAGCTGCCGGATCGCCGCCTCGATGTCGCCGCCCAGCTTCTCGGCAAGGGCATAGACCTCCATCTTCTCGGTCTCCTCGGTCGTGTAGGCGTAGGCTAAGTACCCAGCGCCTTTTCATATTTCTATGATAGGTTTCCGGGCACTCGCCCCCGAACCGGACTTACAAGTCACCCTGTATCCGGCTCTCCACTAATTAATTCAGTCTGATCCGTCGGTCGGGGTCTATCTTTGCATGGCACTTCGAGCAGACGGCCAGCGTTTTGCGACGCCGTGCGATCATGTTCTTCTCCCAGTCGGATTTACCTTTCAGGTCTTTAAGTTTGCGGACATGGTGCATTTCGAGTTTGTCCGTTGCACCGCATAGTTCGCATACTTGGAGTTTCAGCCTTTCCATTAGGCTGTTACGACCGCCGGTTATTGTAACTGTCCGCGGGATCGTGTCGCATGAGGTAGCCCCTGCGATTTTTTTGCGTTTGAAACCGTCGTGATAGAATGATTGGCAGAGCATTTTACCCTTACTGTTCTCATATGCCACTTTGAACGTCCCGCCCTTTTTGTACTTGAACAGGATTTTCTTTACAGACGACTTGTACTTTCTTGCGAAAGTCTTGTACATACTGTACGACATGATGTGATAGAAAGAGTTGATGACGTGGCTGTTATTGGCTATCGAGTAGTAGTTGTAGAATCCCCGGATCTCGGCGTTGAACTGGCTGACTATTTCCAAGTCATCCAAATCGATCATGTACGTTCTGACGATGGATTTCCATACCTCTTTACCGTTTTCAACCGCTATTCTCGCAGCTTTATAGTCAAAGAGTTTCTTTCGCATCGTTTCATAATTCAGATACAAGACCGGGACGTGTCCGAGCGAACGGATTGTTCTGCCGTTAATATCCTTGCGTAAATCATTGCTCCTACGAATAAAAATGTCGAATCCGAGGAACTTGGCGGGTTTCTGAGCATTGGTTATCAGTGTTTTTTCGTCTGACAGTTCCAGCTTAAGAGCCTCTTTCAAATAGTTTTTAATGTCCTCTTTTACTGTTTTGCAGTCTTCCAGACTACCGATAACCCCAATCAGAAAATCATCAGCGTACCGTACATATTTCAATCGTTTGATACTGCTGTCCATTTCATTACGCGCGGGGAACTTGTTCCTTTCCTCCCGTAGCCGCTTGATTTCAGCGGTCATCTGTTCTCTTACCTTTTTATCTTTCTCATTATTCAGTTTCTTAGCTAGTCGGTATCTCCGCTGCTCGTAGAGCTTGTATTGACTGTTTCCTTTCCGTATTTCCCCCTTGTTGAACCGATTGATGTATTCCCGGATGTACTTGTCTAACTTGTCGAGGTAGATATTCGCCAGTATAGGACTGACAATACCGCCCTGCGGTGTTCCGCTGTACGTTCTGTGGAACACCCAATCTTCGATGTATCCGGCGTTAAGGAATTTGCGGATAAGCCGTAAAAACCGCTCGTCGGCGATGCGTTCCCGTAGGATGGCAATTAGCACATCATGGTCGATGTTATCATAAAAGCCCTTTATATCGCCCTCGATAAACCACTTTACGGCTGTGAATGACTTTTGTACGCTGATAAGTGCGGTATGGCAACTGCGTCCGGGTCGGAACCCGTGCGAAGTATGCTCAAAACTGCCCTCGTAAATCGCGCTTAAAATCATCCTTACCACTTCCTGCACCAGTTTATCGTCAAAAGAAGGTATGCCGAGCGGACGTTTTTTCCCGTTTTTCTTCGGGATGTACGTCCTTTTGGACGGAGCTGGTTGATAAGTCTCGTTTTTCAGACTTTCAATCAGTTGTTCAATGCGTTCAATGCTCATTCCGCTGATGGTTTTACCGTCGGCTCCTGCCGTCATGTTGCCCGGTTTTGCGTAAATGCGCTCGTAGGCCACATAAAACATTTCCGCATTAAACAGCACTCTATACAGCCGCTCAAACTTGTAGCTTGAATTACCGCTGTGTTTAGACAGACTGTTTAACACATTTTCTGGATTTCTCATGTCTCACACATTTTCCGTTAAATAGTTAAACTTAATTAGCTGTTCCCCTTCGCCATGTACAGGGCGTTACCCTGCTCGGACTACTATGGGAACTCCGTTGCCATGCCGGATATTCATAGGTCTAAAATCTAATAGCCTTGCGGCGTTCCGGTTTAGGCAATCCCCGTTTAGGAACTTGACAACTGCTTGGCGCGATAGATTGTCGGATACGACTTTCGTCCTTTACTACTTATGGTAGTTGCCCTGCGGTCAGTTCATGCTACGCCTGCTACTTCTCATCAGTGTAGTACCGCAGTGTGACGTAAATAACTATCTTCCGTCACCGCCCAAGGATACGACTGCTCGGACTATCGTTCAACCAATGCAGGCTTTATCCTCATATCTATCGTTTTAACTTGCCATTCGGTCGCAGCCTGATAGTTGGCTGACTTATGGCTTTACCGACATGCTGCACTCCCTGTCCGGTTTCCCTTTCAGATAAGTCGGTTGTTAATGGGCCTATAAACTCACGCCCAGTCGCCTGCCACAGCGACATTTGTCAAATCCCCTTACGGGCGCACGAGGTATTCCTCGGCACTCACTTCGGTGGCGTAGACCGCCGACTGCGTGTCGCCCAGCCCGATCCACACCTCCTTGTAGAACCGCGACGGGTGGTTGGCCATGTTGATCGAGAGAATCTGTCCCTTCTCCTTGTCCGTCAGTCCGAGCAGCGCCTGAATCTGGTCGAACTTGTTCATGTATTTGCGCTGGTCGAGCAGGATTTTACAGTCGGAGTTGTTGATGATGCTCTCCTTGACGATCGGCGAGGCGATGATGTCGTCCACCTCCTGCGTCACCACGACGGCCTCGCCGTAGAACTTGCGGACGGTCTTGTAGAGGTACTTGATGTAAGAGGCCATGTTCGCCGAAGCGATGGCTTTCCACGCCTCCTCGATAAGTATCATCTTGCGGATGCCTTTCAGACGGCGCATCTTGTTGATGAACAGCTCCATGATGATAATCGTCGTTACGGGGAAGAGAATCGGGTGGTCTTTGATGGCGTCGATCTCGAAGACGATGAACCGCTTCTGCAACAGGTCTAACTGCTTGTCGCTGTTGAGCAGGTAGTCGTATTCCCCGCCGCGATAATAGGGTTCGAGGACGTTGAGAAATCCCGCGATGTCGAAATCCTTCTCCCGCACCTGCTTCTTTTCCAGCACAGCGCGGTAATCGGTCTTCACGAACTCGTAGAACGTATTGAACGACGGGATGACAGCGGTGTCGCGCTTGATGCGTTCGATGTAGAGCGCGACGGCGTTCGAGAGGGCGACCTCCTCCGCACGGGTGGCTGGCTCGGTGTCCTTCTTCCACAGCGTCAGCAGCAGCGTCTTGATGCTCTCCCTCTTTTCGATGTCGAACACCTTGTCGTCCGTGAAGAAGGGGTTGAACGATATGGGATTCTCGTCGGTATAGGTGTAGTAGATGCCGTCCTCGCCGCCCGTTTTGCGGCGGATCATCTCGCACAACCCTTGATAGGAGTTGCCCGTGTCGATCAGCACGATATGCGTTCCCTGCTCGTAATACTGCCGCGTGAGGTGGTTGGTGAAAAACGACTTGCCGCTGCCCGACGGTCCCAGCACGAATTTGTTGCGATTGGTCGTAACGCCGCGCTTCATCGGCAGGTCGGAAATATCGAGATGCAGCGGTTTTCCCGTAAGCCTATCGACCATCTTGATGCCGAAGGGCGAGAGCGACGAGCGGTAGTTGGTCTCCTCGGTAAAAAGGCAGACCGCCTGCTCGATGAAGGTATAGAACGATTCCTCGGCGGGAAAATCGGCCTCGTTGCCCGGCATGGCCGCCCAAAAGAGCGTCGGGCAGTCCACCGTGTTGTGGCGCGGGGTACACTCCATCGCCGCGAGCTGCGACCCCGCGTCGTTCTTGATGCGTTTGAGCTCCTCCCGGTCGTCCGACCACGCCATGACGTTGAAGTGGGCGCGGACGGACGTGAGACCGAGGCTGTGGGCTTCGTTCAGGTACTCGTCGATCCACTCCTTGTTGATCTGGTTGGAACGCGAGTAGCGCGAAAGCGACTGCATGTTGCGGGCACTCTTCTCGAACCGCTGCAAGTTCTCCTCGCTGTTGTCGATCAGCACGTACTGGTTGTAGATATGATTGCACGAAAGCAGCAACCCGACGGGCGAGGCGAACGACAGGCGGCAGTCGCTTCGGTCGGTAGAGAGCTTTTCGTAGCGGGTGTCGGTCGCCACCGACGAGGGCATATCCTCTGCGTCGGAGAGCGTATGCAGGCACAGGATATTATCGCCGATGCGCATCTCGTCCGGTGCGAGGGCGATGTCCTGCAAGCAGGCAGTGTTCTCCGGTGAAAGAGAAAAGTATTTCTCGATCAGTCCGGCTTCGGTCGCCGAGCCGGTAATCTCGTCCGACATCAGGCGGCGCAGGCGGATGAAGCCCGAATCATTCATGATGCGCTCGAACTGCTCCGTCGCCTCGATGAACTTGGCCGCAGCGTCCTTGTCGTGAATCTCTTTCGGGATGATATGTCCCCGACAGAGGGTGCTCCAGTTGCTCTGCCGGCGGCTGCGCTCTTTGGTCGTCTTCGTCAGAAACAGATAACACGTGTGGTCGAGGTAGGGTCGTTCGTTGAAATGCCGCTCGAACGAACGCGACAGGAAGCTCATCTCTTCCTTTTGCAGTTCGGGCTTGTACTCCTCACGCACAAACCAATCCTGCTTGTGCACGATACTGAAATCGGGCAGCACGCGGATCGCCTTGCACCACGCGGCATGGATCGCCTCGTACTCGGCGGAGGTTACGGTGTACAGCTCCGGCAGCTCCACCGCGAAAGCCACCGTGATGTCGGCGTCTTTGGAGAGGATGCACCCCTCCTCGACTGCCAGCAGCGGGAATTTCGATTCGAGCGTCGCAGCTTTAAGTGTATTTCTCATTCGTTGCTTTTTTACGGGTAAATAATCGGGAGATGCGGCGGCGGTTCAGAAGGTATCGGGGACGGCTGCGCTGCGCGCCTAACTTCATCAGTCCGTGTTCGCCGTACCGGGCATTCAGGGCGAATGTCTGCCACACCAGAACGGAGGCCGACACCGCCCCGAAGCCGATACAGAGCCATTGGTCGATGCCGACCATGTACAGGATGACGAACAGGACGAACAAGGCGAGCAGCCCTCCGCAGAAGATGAAGAGGTACTGCGCCTTCAACCCTTTGAACTCTACCGAACGGCCGATCCCCTTGTTGATAGGGTACTCTGCCATCGTCTGTCGGATTAGAGGAAGAACGAACGCAGAATCGTCGCCGCCACGATAAGAAAGATACACGCGCCGAACCACGAGGCGGCGGTCTTCGACGTGTCGGGATCGCCCGACGAGAATTTGCCGTACACTTTGACGCCGCCGATCAATCCCACCACTGCGCCGATGGCGTAGATCAGCTTCGTCGCGGGGTCGAAATAGCTCGTTACCATACTCGTGGCTTCGTTGATGCCCGAAAGGCCGTTGCCCTGCGCAAAGGCCGAGGAGGCAGCCAGCAGAAGGGCTGCCGAAAAAAGAAGATGCTTCTTCGTCATAGATTGTTCTTCGATTGTGCCGGATGGGTGGATAGTCCGCCCGGCGGGTTGATACTGATTTTTACTTGTGGATTTAGTGGCCTGTTTTGTCGTGAGACAGCTACCCGTACTCTTTCTCTTTCATCGCTCGTTCGTTTTTAATCGTTATACAAAATCCCGAATGTCGAACCCGTCCGTATTGTCCGGCGCATCGGTAATGTTTTGGGGGCGGACTGCTACCGCCTCCACGTCCCCTTCCATTAAGATCGGCTGGCTTAAATAGCAGTCCATTAACCTCGATATTTTTTCTCCGACAGCGGCCGAGCCGCTGACCAGACGGTCGTACAGCTCCGTGCCCTCTATCTGCTCGAAGACCCGTCCCGCTTCTCTGCGCTCCGCATCGGTCGCCGAGGCATCGGAGGCGGTTCTGACTGCCCGGTCGATCTGCTCGAAGCTTACGCCGGAGGCATAACCAGCAGAGCGTACTGCAAGCGGCATCTCTTCATCCGCACCTACCGCCTCGTCGTCTTCGTATTCGAGCGGAACGTCGGGGATTTCCAGATGCTCGAACGCCGCGTCCAGCTCTTCGTCGGTGAGGCGTGCGGGGCTTCGCCTTTCGGCTTCGGGGGCAAATGTAGGCGCTTTTTCCGCCGCTGATTCCTTTTCTGCGGGCGTGATGGTTTGTGGCATCGGAATGATAGGCTTTGGCGTCGTCGGCTTCATGCGGAAACTGCTCTTGCCAACAATATCCGGTACGTCGTCCCCGCGTTTCGGCGGCGCGACATCCGTCTGCGGCGCGGGGCGTCCCGACTGCCGCTTCTCCCAGAGCAGATACGCCGCCAGCCACACGCCATAGCCCGCGAGCAGGCATACCAACAGTGTTTCCATAGGCTAAAAGATGGAGCGGTTATGCTCGTTGTACAATTCGGTGATTTCGGCCTGATAGGTCTCGAAATGGTGCGCCAGCACGTTGTCGATGTAGCTGAACAGCGACACTTCGTCCTTGCCGATGACCCGCAGGATAAGTTGTATCCGCTCGTGGTACTCCTTGCGGATATAGACCGTTTTGCCGATGCGTGCGGGGATGGCCGCCTCTTTCAGAAACAGCGAGCGGTAATCCGTCTCCCTGCTTTTGGGTTTACGGCGGCGAGATTCTTCCCGCTGTATCGGCTCCGGTTCCGGCTCATCGTTGCCGGAGGGTAGTTCCGTAGCCCGCGCCGACGGCGGAATCGTCAAATCGTCCTGCCGGAATGAGTTGATGATGAAGTTCTCGTCGATCTCTTCGATATTCGGTTTCTTCGCCATGTCTCTATCGTTTTATGATGTTCAGTATTTCATCGACGAGTGCATCGAGGTTGCTGCCCCGCACGAGGGACTTGTCCGCAGGAAAGAGCGTTGAACGGAATACCGCTTTGCGCTCCGTAGCCGCTTCCTTGCGGAATCGCTTGCTGTCCGGCAGAAAGGTTTTCAGAATGGGCAGCGCCAATTCGGCGCAGATTTTCTCATAGGCGGCATACAGCTCCGTCTTTTCTCGCCCGTCCACCATGTTCCACAGTAGATGCAGTCCCTTGATGGCGGTTTTGCCGGTGCTTATCATGTGCTCGTTGATGACGGTGGCGAACTGCATGGAACTCGTCATGACCACTCGGTCGGCGGCAATCGGACAGAAGATATAATCCATCGCAGCGATGGTCTTCACGACGCTCGGATTGTTGATCGTACCCGGCAGGTCGAAGAAGACGAAATCCAGCGGGACACCCGATTCGGCAAGGCGCGCCGCCGCGTCCGCCGCATCGTTCGGCTTGCTGCACACCACCGGATAGGCTTTCTTCGCAAGGCGTTTGAACTGCTCGTAGGCCATTGCCTTGTAGTGGTTGTCTTTCATCGTCATGTCCATATCCCGCTTGCGCATATCGTGGATGCTGTACTGCGGGAAGTCGCAATCGACTACTGCGACGTTGTACCCCTTGACATAGTGCAGGTAGCTTGCGACCAGCACCGTGATGGTCGTTTTTCCGGCTCCTCCCTTTTGCGTGGAAAAAGCTACATAGGTTGGCTTGTTCATACCGTTGTAAATTTTAATTGTTATACATAGAGTTATCCGTTTCTGCGAACGTTTGTTTCTACCGTTAGACGGATGGCCAGCCGTAAGTGCGGACAGATGTTCCGCCCAACAGCCCAACGGCCCGACATCGGTTGGTTGCAACATTGGGCCGTCAGTAGCAATCGTCCTTGCGACGTATGTTCGTCGGGCGAATCTGCCGATTGTCCGTCGGCCTGTACCGCTCAATCACCGTTCGTCGCGACCGACCGTCATTCGTTGGTTCGTATGACAAATAAACAAGGAAAAATCGCAGTTTTTATCGCTCTGAAAGTGGATGATAGCTTGTGGCGTCGGAATGACAGCCTTTGGCGTTTTCGGCCTCGGAAAAGCCGTCCCGGAAGCCTCTATCTTTGCTCCCAAGCGACAGGGCGTACCATGCGGCTTCATGCTGCGGTCGAAATCGGTTCTCCCGCAATCCGTCCCCGGACGGATTTTTATGTTCGTCGGAACATAGCAAGGTGTCCTTTGAGTTACTCAAAGGGTTTCGGGTAACTCCGAAACATACCTTGCCCTTGCAGGGGGCGGGACTGTCCCTCCGAAGTCGGGCAGCCCTGATCTCGAACCTGCGGTCGGTAAAGGCGTGGTGGCTTATGTCGCGCAACCACTAAATCCACATAAGTATGAACGGTAAGAAACGAAACGTCGGGGGCAAACCGCCCAAACCCGACAAGGCCAGCCACCAAGTGATGGTGCGCTTCAACGACGAGGAATACGCCCGATTCCTCGCCATGTACGAGCAGTCGGGCGTGTACGCGAAAGCGGTTTTTATCAAAGCCCGCGTTTTCGGTGCGGAGTTTCGCGTGCTGAAAGTCGATAAAACGCTCGTCGATTATTACACCCGCCTCTCCTCACTGCACGCCCAATACCGTGCCGTCGGCGTGAATTACAACCAAACCGTGAAGGAGTTGAAGAGCCGCTTTTCGGAGAAAAAGGCAATGGCTCTGCTCTACAAATTGGAAAAAATGACCGTCGAGCTGGCAGGATTAAGCCGTCAGATCCTCGCCTTAACGAATGAATTTCAGCAGCGATGGTTGCCAAAATTAACGTAGGAAGCTCGCTTTACGGGGCATTGGCCTACAATGGCGAGAAGATCAACGAGGGGCAGGGGCGGCTGCTTGCCACGCACAAAATCTTCGATGAAGGGACGGGGCGCCTCGACATTCGGCGGGCGGCGGAGGACTTCGCCCGTTACCTGCCGGAGCAGGTGCGCACATTGAAACCGGTGGTGCATATCTCTCTGAATCCGCACCCCGATGACTGTCTGACCGATACGGAACTGACGGCCATCGCCGAGGAGTACCTCGCACGGCTCGGTTACGGCGACCAGCCTTACGCGGTGTTCAAGCACGAGGACATCGACCGCCACCACCTGCACATCGTAACTATCAATGTGGGGGAAGACGGGAAGCGGCTCGACAGAGATTTTTTGTACCGGCGCAGCAAGAACATTACCCGCGCGTTGGAACAACAGTACGGGCTGCATACTGCCGAGCGCAAGCGGCAGACGCAGGCCGAACCGCTCCGCGCGGTGGATGCGGCGGCAGGCGACGTGAAGACGCAAATCGGGAGCGTCCTGAAAGGCATATCCGGCAGGTACAAGTTCCAGACGCTCGGAGAGTACCGCGCCCTGCTTTCGCTATACAATCTTACCGTCGAGGAATGTCGCGGCGAGGTGCGCGGCAGGGAGTATCGCGGCTTCGTCTATTTCGCGACCGACGACCGGGGCGAGAAAATCGGTACGCCGATCAAAGCCTCCCGCTTCGGCAAGCGGTACGGATACGAGGCGTTCGAGCGGTGGTGCGCCGCAAGCAAGGAGCAGATCAAGGAGCGAAAACTCGGCGACATGACCAAAGCGACGGCGATGGCCACCTTACGCCGCACGAAAGACCGCGCGGAGTTCATCGCTCTGCTGAAAGCCAAAGGTGTAGACGTCGTGCTGCGCGAGACCGACATGGGACGTATCTACGGTGCGACGTTCATCGACCACCGCACGGGATGCGTGCTGAACGGCTCCCGTCTGGGCAAGGAGCTTTCCGCAAACGCCTTACAGGAACACTTCGCACCTCCGGCGGCGGGCATACCGCTCCCGATCGTCCTCTTGCAGCAAACGGATACGGCGGACGTACCGACGCAAGCGTCCCTTTACGACGACGCAGCGGGCGGCGGTTTGGGGCTGTTTACTGTTGATACGCAGGGTGCGGACGCCGAGGAGGAAGCCTTCATGCGTGAGATGCAGCGACGAAAAAAGAAAAAAAAGAAAAACAGAAAACTTTAAGAATTATGCAACAAGAAGATGATTTGAGGGCATTGGCGAAAATCATGGATTTTCTGCGTGCCGTAAGTATATTGTTAGTCGTGATGCACGTCTATTGGTATTGTTACGAGGCGATCTTCGCGTGGGGCGTGAATATCGGTGTGGTCGATAGAATCCTGATGAACTTCGACCGAACGGCGGGATTGTTCCGCTCCATACTCTACACGAAGCTCTTTGCCGTCGTGCTGCTCGGTCTCTCGTGCTTGGGTACGACCGGAGTGAAGGACGAGAAGATAACGTGGCCGCGCATCGGTACGGCACTTACGGCGGGTTTCGTGCTCTTTTTCCTGAATTGGTGGCTGTTGGCTCTGCCGTTCCCGCTCATGGCGACGACATTGCTCTACGTCGCAACGACGACCGCAGGGTACGTCTGTCTGCTGATGGCAGGGTTGTGGGCGAGCCGCCTATTGAAGCACGACCTCATGGACGACCCGTTCAATAACGAGAATGAATCCTTCATGCAGGAGACGCGTCTGCTGACCAACGAATACTCCGTGAACTTGCCCATGCGCTTTTACTACAAAAAAAAGTGGCATAACGGCTGGATCAACATTGTGTTGCCGCAGCGTGCCTCCATCGTGTTGGGTACGCCGGGCAGCGGAAAATCCTATGCCGTGGTCAATTCCTATATCAAGCAGCAGATCGAAAAGGGATACTGTCAATACATTTACGATTTCAAATTTTCCAGCCTCTCGACCATTGCCTACAACCACCTCCTGAACCACTTGGACGGGTATACGGTAAAGCCGAAATTCTATGTAATCAATTTCGACGACCCGCGACGGTCGCACCGCTGCAACCCCATACACCCCGACTTCATGGAGGATATTACCGACGCTTACGAGAGTGCCTATACCATCATGCTCAACCTCAATAAGACGTGGGTGCAGAAGCAGGGCGACTTTTTCGTCGAATCGCCGATCATCCTCTTCGCAGCAATTATTTGGTATCTCAAAATTTACCGAAACGGGAAATATTGCACCTTCCCGCACGCCGTCGAGTTCCTGAACCGTCGTTACGAGGATATTTTTCCGATTCTCTCCTCGTATCCCGAACTCGAAAACTACCTCTCGCCCTTTATGGACGCATGGCTCGGCGGGGCGGCGGAGCAGTTGCAGGGGCAGATCGCATCGGCGAAAATCCCGCTCTCGCGTATGATCTCGCCGCAGCTTTACTGGGTCATGTCCGACAGCGATTTTACCCTCGACATCAACAACCCGCAGGAGCCGAAGATCCTCTGCGTCGGCAACAATCCCGACCGTCAGAACATTTACGGCGCGGCTCTCGGCCTGTATAACTCGCGCATCGTGAAACTCGTCAATAAGAAAGGCAAACTCAAATCCTCGATTATCATCGACGAGCTGCCGACCATCTATTTCAAGGGGTTGGACAACCTGATCGCCACTGCCCGCAGCAACAAGGTCGCCGTGCTTCTGGGCTTTCAGGATTTCTCACAGCTTGTCCGCGACTATGGCGACAAAGAGGCCAAAGTCGTGATGAACACCGTCGGCAATATCTTCTCCGGTCAGGTGGTAGGCGAAACGGCCAAGACGCTTTCAGAACGCTTCGGAAAGGTCTTGCAGCGGCGGCAGAGCATAACCATCAACCGCAACGACAAGTCCACATCCATCAATACGCAGATGGATTCGCTCATCCCGCCCTCGAAGATTTCCTCTCTGACGCAGGGGATGTTCGTCGGCTCCGTAGCCGATACGTTCGACGAGCGGATCGAGCAAAAGATTTTCCACTGCGAAATCGTCGTGGACGCCGAAAAGGTGAAGCGGGAAGAGAAAGCCTACAAACCCATACCCGTCATTACCGATTTCACGGACGAGGAGGGCAACGACCGCATGAAAGAGCAGATTCAGGAGAACTACAATCGGATCAAGGCCGACGTGAAACGGATTGTCACCGACGAGTTGGAACGCATCAAGAACGATCCGGCGCTGGCGCATCTGTTGCAGCAGAAATAGCCGGAACTGAAAAACGGAGGGGCGTCGATTATTCGTTACCCTCCGTTTCTTTTTGCAGTTTGGCGATAGCCGCCTTCGCGTTGTCCTGAAAGAACTGCCGCCACTGCTTGTCATTTCTCAAGGTGATATGCCATTCGTCCTCCAACACGCTTATCGCCCGTTTGCGGATTTCCACCAACTCGTTTTCTGTCGGGAACCTGCCGGAATACTCCCGATGTTCCCGGATACACGAGCGGATATAATCCCGCAGTAACATCTTCTCGTAACTATCGAGGCGGGAAAAACGCCTGCTTTCCGAAAAGACAGGCATATTATCCACGTCTGCATCGTCGAAGACAGATTCGTCGTCATAGTACATGGCTATACCTCCTCCTTTGGGGAATTATCGTGTTGCAGGCGGAAGAACGTCTTTTGCCGCTCGATCTCTTCGCGCAACTCCTCCTCGGTGGGCATATAGAGCATATATTTCGAGGCAAACAGACGGTCGTTGTCGTGCAACACGGAGTAGCGGGCGATGTCCTCATCCGTTTCCGAGCATAAAACGATGCCGATGGTCGGGTTGTCTCCCTCGCCGCGCACTCGCTCGTCGTACATCCGCACGTACATATCCATCTGCCCGACGTCTTGGTGCGTGATGGTCGTCGTTTTGAGGTCGATCAGCACGAACGATTTAAGAATGTAGTTGTAGAACACGAGGTCGATAAAATAATCTTTCTTCTCGGTGCGGACTAATTTCTGCCGCGCGACGAACGAGAAGCCTTTGCCCAATTCGAGCAGGAATTTTTGCAGGTTGCCGATGATGGCTCCTTCTAATTCCGTTTCCGTAAAATCACTGTTGGGCGAAAGGCCGATGAACTCCGCGACGGTCGGGTTCTTGATGAACTCCATGCGGTCTTTATCGAACGGAGCGGTCAGTGCTTTCATCTCGCCCTCGACCGTATCTTTGTGCTGCGAGAGCAGCAACCGTTCGTAATACTGCGAACCGATATTGCGGTCGAGCGTGCGGTAGCTCCACATCTGTTCGGCGGCCTCTTTCAAATACCACGTGCGGGCATTGACGTTGGAAACACTCAACAACCGCTTGTAATGCGACCATGTCAAAATTCCCCACGCTGTGGGGAGTTTTTCGGGAAAGGCGAGATAGAACTGTCGAAAATAGTACAACGAGTTTACTGAAAACCCTTTGCCGAACTCCGCTGTAAGTTCTTTCGAGAGCGATTTCAACAACTGCGAACCATAATCGGCGCGGTCTTTACCCTGCTGCTCCTGCTCCACGATGCGCTTGCCCATCTGCCAATAAGCCTCGACCATCGCCGAGTTAATGGCGGTGTATGCCTTTTGACGGGCTTGTGTTACGATGCGTTTGATTTCGCCGATGAAATCCGCGTTATATAACAATATGCGATCTTCGTTTTTCATCCGGAATGAATTGATTTACAAAGGTAGCGAAATTCTCGATAAGTTTAATGCTCGGACAACCGCTGAATGAAGAAAGCGCAAATAAGGTGTCAGACGTGTCGTCGAATTTCAAGGTATGGATAAACAAGAACCACGACAGGATTCAAAAGGCAACCAAGAATAGGACACATCCTTATTTCCTGAGATACAACAGAATATGGTAGCACAAGCACAAAATAAGGGCGGTCATCATTGGCCGCCCTTATTTTCAGATTCCGTCGCTCACGCCCAAATCACGTCGAGGCGTAACATGATACCCAACGCAGATGCGATGCGAATAAACGAGGAGAGTTGCAAATCGGTTTCTCCTTTTTCGATACGATTGATGTAGGTGCGTTCCCGTCCCACACGTTCGGCAAGTTCCTTTTGCGTCATACCGAGTTCTTTGCGCCGCTCCCGCAGCATTTCGCCATAATACCATGCACGAGCCTTTGCATCGAACTCCTCCCGTTCCGGAGTGCCGACCTCGCCAACCTCTTTGCCGAGTACCGTTTCGGCCTTTACGAACCCCTGTTTCTTGCTGAAATCCGTCTGCCGGAGTTTCTGCAATTCCTCTGCTGTTAATCGGTTGTTTGTCGTACTCATAGCAATTTCCTTAAAATGTTGATAGCCTTTGTAATCTCTTTGTCGTAATCCTTTGTGCTTTTCTTCACAAAGCCGTTCAGTAGGATAACGCTCGATGCGAGGCTGATATTCTCATTGTCTGCCGAAAACAGGATAACCCGAACTTCATTATCAACCGAAACACGCAACTCGTAAAAATCAGTATTCATCAATTTCTTCACGAACTTGGTCGGTATCGGCCGTACGGTTCCTAAAATTGATACCGCATAGCGCAGTTTTTCACGGGTGCGAGGGCTCTAACTCTGTTCAAAATCAATGTATTCCGGCGAAAATATCAAATTTCGTTTCATTCTTATCGTTATTTCTACAATGTAAAAGTAATTAATTAGTTACACTTGTACAAATCTGTTACAAGAAATGTGCCTATTTACTCCGTATTTTTCTCTGCACGGGTTCTTTTGCGATGCGACACCGCCGAGCATTGTCCGGATTATCGGGAGTGATTTTCAAATTTCACAGGCGGGACGCCTTGCAACCAATCTGTTCGGGCGTGAAATTCTCGTATATTACCGACAATGAAGCAAGTAAATTATTGAACGCCACAAGATAGATAAATTCCAATTCACTCATTGTTGCCCTCCTTTCGATACCAGCATCAGTTGGTTGAGACGGTCAGGAAACCAATATGCGTCGCTATCTAAAAAGACAATGCCGAATCCTCGTTTTTGGGATAACGATGCGGGCACAGAAAACTATCCGGCTTGCAAAATCCCAACACTTCATGAGGACAGAACGCTACCCTATAATCGTTGGTAAACATAATCGTATCACCGACGGCTAAATCGTTATTTGTGCTTATCACGTCCCAGAGATGAACGTAAATCATCTTACCGTGTTTCGCTTCTAATTCAGCTTTCCAATGTAGAAATTATAACTTCGATTCATAACTAATGTGCTATCTGATAAATCATCGGTTCTTTCGGCACGTTGTAAATCCAACTGCCACAACGTACCAGCAAGGCATCCTTGCCATAGAACATCTTTTTCATGCCAGTAATGCTGCCAGTAATGTAATAGGGAAACTGGTCGATTTTAAGACGTTCTCCGTCTGCTTTGTACTGGGTTTTCGTTCTCATTTATTTAATTCATCCATGTTACAATGTTTCTCGGCATATTCTTCTGCTTGCGCTCTGCTGTCGGCTTTGATTTTGAACTCGCCCCTGAACACGTACTGAACAGGAACGGTATAAACTTGTTTTTTGTCGCTCATTACTTCAGGTTTTGCTGCCTGACAATATCAGGAGATTTTACGAATATCTTCATTGGAATATATTTCTACTATACTCTCCTTTACTCTACTATGGGGTGCTGAAACACCGAAATTTCGCCGTAATTTATTGATTTTCATATAATTTCGGCGTATCATAATTACGTAAAGTCGGAATATGTCATTTTGATAGACATATCCGGTTCTCTTATTATCGCAGGAGATACGAAAACGCGGGACAGATTGCTGTCCCGCGCAGTTGGAAACAAGGGTTATTTGCGGCGCTCGCGTTCCTTTTCATCGTCGCGCTGCATCCGCAGGTTCAGTCGCTCACGCATCTTGTCGAGAAAGTACGTCCGGCTGTCGTTCTTGCGGCGTTTCATATCCAAATAGGCGTCGTAGCAATTACGAACGTTGATCTCCAGCCCGAACCGCGAGCTGAAGAGAGCGATCAACTCGTTGATCGACGCTTCGCCGTCATTGATGCAGCGCATTTCCTGCAAACCGTAGATCAGTTCGACCAATTCGACGAGTGTTCCCGTCCAGCGGATACGCGGTACGGATGGCTTGGGTTGACCGCCGTAACGGGCGAGCAGCTCCAGTTCGGTATCGATATATCCGATTGCGATCTGTACCGTAGGATCGAACGGGCGTATCGCTGTCATGTCGATACGTTGCGGATCGTCGAGCCAAGCATCCAACCGGATGCGGGTATGCTGCAAGGTCCTGAACAGTTCGATGTCCTGTTCTGTGGTTTCATAAAGTTTATGCAGGGTCCGGGCTAATTGCGCCAGACGAACCTGTCGTTGACCCGCATCCGTAACGGGCTCGGCCGCCATACGGAACAGCAGATCTTCGCTGATATGTCTTGTCATGTTTTTCTGTTTTCGAGTAAATAAATCCGTTCATACACCGTTTTTCGACAAATTGCCGAGGTGGGGATTTGTTTCTCTGAACAGATGCGGGAAAAAATTTAGTTGTTAGCTAATAACGAGCACGTGTACGCTTTCTTCCGTTCCGACTTGCATCTCGGATGCGCTCGCGACACCTGCCCGTTGCATTTCCTTGTGCTTAAACAATCGTTTGTGTTGTTCCTCCAACTCCGGGAAATGTCGTTTGATGAAATCCCTGAAGGAACAATCGTTCAAACCGAAGCGGTGGGCGATAGATTTTAACGACTCGGGCGTAGTTTCGTAGACACGGATCGCCTCGACGTACTTCTCCATGCTGCGGCGCGACACCATGCGTCCGTTGGCGTCCTTTACCATTCCTTGCCTTGCGTACAGCTCCGGCTCGTGCTCTTTGAGGTAGCTGCGGAAACATTCCGCATGCAATCCGTATATCGCAGCGACTGCGGCCGTCGATAAATTATTCTCTTTCAAATGTCGGATCGCGCCGGCGTATTTGGCTTTCGTCGCGGGGTTGTATTTGCGTGTTTTCGACCAATCCACCGGGCGCCCCTCCTCGCAGGGGATATTCTTTCGCTCGCAGATCGACTCCCTGTGCCACTTTTGCAGATAGGCATAAAAGCCCTTCTTGGACACGTTCGTCTGCCGGGCGATGCGGGCGGCCGACTGCGGGGTCGTGCGATAGAGCCGCAGCGCTTCGGCATATTTCTGCACGATGGCCGGCGACGGAGCGTGCGTGCTTCCGCGGCCGGTGATCTCTCCTTTACGCTGCTGCCCGACGGCCTGTTTCCGAATTCCGATGCGTCGGGCTACGAGTTCCTTGTGATAGAAGAGCAGATGCTGCTCCAGTCCCGAACAGGAGACCCCGCACGACTCGGCGGCTTCCCGTACCGTGACGTAACGGTCCGCTCGCAACAGTTCGACTGCATCGGCATACTGCTCCCGACAACAGCGTCGGCTCCCGCGAGTCAGACGGTCGTCGTAGCCTAAGCGCAGGCGTTCCGCCTCGCGCCGCTCGAGCACTCCCGGATAATGCGTCCGCAACTGGCGGGCGAGCCCCGAACCGTCCACGCCGAAACGGCCGGCGAACTCCGAGAGGTTCTTTTCGAGATGTTCCATGCGTTCGCATGCCTCGATCGCTTTCCGGTATTTGGCTCGGGTAGCGGGACGCTGCCCGCGTAAACCGCCCATCTTGATATGGAGGGCTTGTTCGCTATCGCACGCGATGTCATACCGGGCGAGCATTAAGTGGCGGTGATATTTACCGATATGACCGCTCAACCCCGACGGTGTAAGACCGCAGATTCGGCATATTTCGCGGCACGACAGTCCGGTGCTGCCGTACAGCTCCACAGCCTCGCGGTATTTCGTCTCGCTTCGAACCGTGGGTCTCGGCGGACAAGTTTTCTTATTTGCAGAATCGACTGTCATTTTCGGGATTTCATTCGATCGGTTCCTTCCACGCCACATCGCCACGTTCTGCGTTTGTTCAGGAGCAGCCCGACGAGAAACAGATTCGTAAGCGTCAGCCCTGCAACGAATGCCGTGAATACAGAGAAGAACTGTCGCAGCAGCAGGAATATCCCCGCAACGACGATTATTCCGGCGGCAAATCGGGCCAGCAGTGAAATCACGGCTGAACAGACAGGGACAAGTATCTCAGCCTGAGCGTCATGTTCGTAAGATTCGTACATAACTATCGATTTTCAGTATTACGCGGCATACCTGTCGATCTGCTGCGGACAATTTCATTCGAGCGAAAAAAGCGCAGGACCCGATCTGCTTCGTTATAGCAAGAGTCCACCAGACCTTCGGTTCGACAGACCGAGCCCCGCAATTATCAATAGCCTTCGCCGTCGGATGCCCGTTCTCCGGTTTTGCGACTCAAGGCTCCCCATACATACCAGATGTAGGCCACCACGAAGGGAATGAACAGTGATACCCACGCCATCGTCTTGAGCGTGAAGAGGCTCGACGAGGAGTTCGAGATCGTCAGCGACGACTGCATGTCCGTCAGCGAGGGATAGTAGGCCGTGCCGTTCCACCCGGCCAGCAGAAGCAGCGACAGCACCGTGAGGACCGTGCCGGCACCTCCGAACCAGATGGCCTGCCGCTTGCCGTGCCATCCCAGAAAGAGACTCCACAGCACAGCTGCCACGCCGACAAGCAGTATAACTGCCACATAGGGCATATCCATGAGGTTGTGCAGGTATTTGCAGGGTTCGACGGAGATGATCTCCGCGGCGTTCGCCGTCCATCCGTCAGCGACGAGCAATCCTGCGGTCCAGATGACGAAGTGCAGGACGAACAACGGGCCGAAGATCCGCACACCGCGACGTGCACGCCGTAGAATCGCCTCGTCGTCGATTTGGTGCATGAAGTATTGGCATGCAAGCGTCTTGGTAAGCATCACCAGCGCCGCACCCAGCAGGACGTTGCGCCACTCGGCGATGGCTTCGAGCCCGTGCCACGGCGTCGCCCATTGCGAGATGACCGCCGCGCCGCCCTGATTGGCGAGGTTGAGGCGATCGACCGTGAATTCCGCTCCCGTGAAGAAGGTCCCCACGGCGGTGCCGATCAGCAGCGGCCCCAGAACGCCGTTAATCAGCAGAAAGGCGTTGAAAGTCCGCTCGCCGAAGACGTTGGCGGGTTTGCGGCGGTATTCGTAGGCCACGGCCTGCAGCACGAAGCAGAAGAGAATGGCCATCCAGACGTAGAACGCCCCGCCGAACGACGTGGAGTAAAAGAGCGGGAACGAGGCGAAGAACGCGCCGCCGAATGTCACCAGCGTGGTGAAAGTAAGTTCCCATTTGTGGCCCAGCACGCCGGTCAGCAGGTTGCGTTCGCGCTCGTTGCGCCCCAGCGCGTAGAGCAGCGCCTGTCCGCCCTGCACGAACATCAGGAAGACCAGCAGGGCCCCAAAAAGCGAAATGATGAACCACCAGTAGTGTTGGAGCAGTGTGATCGTATCCATGAATTAGTCGTTTTTAGGTCCTATCTTGATCTGCCGGAACATGATGCTCAGCTCGGCGACGAGCAGCGCGGTGAAGAGCGCCAGGAAGAGGAAGAAGGTCACGGAGACCGATCCGCTGGGGATCTTCGAGGCCGCGACGCCCACGGGCATCAGGTCCTGAATGGCCCACGGCTGGCGTCCGATTTCCGTGACGATCCATCCTGCCTGCGAAGCCAGATAAGCCAAAGGAATGGACCACACGGCCACCCGCAGCAGCCAGCGTTTGTCGGCGAGGCGGTCTTTGCGGTTGAGCCACCAGACGACGCCCAGCAGCAGGATGAAGAAGCTGCCCGCGCCGACCATCACGCGAAACGAGTAAAAGAGTATCGGAACATTGGGTATCAATTGCTGCGGGGAATCGATATGCCCGTAACCGAAGTAAGCGAAATACTCCCGAAGAAACTCTTGCCCCGCTTCCGTCGCAGGATTGAAGCGGCAGCGTACCTCGTCGGCCGTCGTCGTATCGCCCGCAACGAGTGCTTCACGGTAGCGGGGCATCTCGGCGATGGCCACGCGACCGCGCTGCATCTTTTCCTCGGCGGACAGGATGCCGCGCTGTTCGTTGCCGTCGATCAAATCGTAGATACCCGGTACATAGGCCTCCTTGTCTCCGAAACTCATCCATGAGAGCAGTTTGGGAATGCCGATTTGGAAGCGGAACGCCTCGCCGTTGACCGGGCGGCCGTGGGGTTGCAATAAACCCACGGCGGTGAGCGACGCTCCTTCCTGCCCTTCGTAGAGGGCTTCCATCGCGGCCAGCTTCATCGGCTGCACATGCGCTACGATAGCCCCCGAGCGGTGCCCTGTCACCGCTGCGGCCAGCGCGAAGACAAGGCCGAAAGCCGAGGCGACGGCGATGCTCTTGCGGGCCATCCGCTGTTCGCGCCGGCGCAGCAGGTACCATGCCGAGACGCCCACGACGAACAGCGCCGCGAGCACGAACGACGAGGTGACGGTATGGAAGAACTTGTTGACAGCCACGGGCGACAGCGCCACAGTCGAGAACGAGGTCATCTCGTTGCGAACGGTTTCGAGGTTGAAAGTGCACCCCACGGGATATTGCATCCACGAGTTGGCTACCAGAATCCACCACGCCGATAGGTTTGCCCCGATAGCTGTGAGCCACGTAGCCGCGAGGTGGAAGCGTTTGGAGACCTTTCGCCAGCCGAAGAACATGACGGCGATGAACGTGGATTCGATAAAGAAGGCCAAAATGCCTTCGACGGCCAGCGGAGCGCCGAAGATGTCGCCCACGAAGTGCGAGTAGTTGGACCAGTTGGTGCCGAACTCGAATTCGAGAATCAGCCCCGTGGCGACGCCGATGGCGAAATTGATGCCGAAGAGGCGCATCCAGAAAGAACTTGGTGGTGCGTTTCCAGAACGCATCGCCCGTGCGGACGTAGCAAGTCTCCATGATGGCGATGATAAAACTGAGACCGAGGGTCAGCGGCACGAAGAGCCAGTGGTAGGCGGCCGTCATAGCAAACTGCGCACGCGACCAATCGACAGTGGATAAGTAGTCTGTCATGATAATAGTTGTTATAGGTTTTTCCTCTCGTATATGTATTTCTATATTTTCTTAACTTCGGCAGCCCGGAGCCCTGCCGATCAGAAAGGTCTGTCCGCGTGCGAGGTATCTGGAAAACCGAAGTGCGGCGCTGGCGGCATGCCGCCATTTAGGGATAACCGGTCTCCCATACCGAGGCGGAAGCAGGGAGGAACGGCCCCGTGCCGCCGCGGGATGCCATAGAGGCGATACCCGCCGGCACCGCCGCCCGAAAGAGACGGGCGTTCGGAATGGCGCGTGCAGCCTGCAAGCAGGACAGGCATCGTAGTGCGGAAAGGCAGGAGGCTGGTAACGGTTTCGGTCATAGACATTTTAAGGTCGGGTGCGGTTATTAGTGTCTGCCTTCAGGAGGTCAGTTCATAAAGAAAATGTTTCCGGCGCTGCACGTCGTCTTTTCCTGAGAGAGGGTCTGGAAAGAAAAAGACCTTCAGCACGGCGAACATGATGAACAGCTTGGCGAGAATGATAAGCCACAAGGTGCGCCCCAGCTTCATTTCCCGGAAGCCGTCGATGTAGAAGCGGAGGATGGATGTAAAAAACATAATTGGCAGAGAGTGTCGGTATTATTCGAAGGTTTTGCGATAACGCAGGAATCGGCCCCGGTGCCGGCCGGAGACTTCAGGGTCGCCCCACGGCGCCCCGCTCCGGACCGGACCGAAACCGAATAGGTTCGGGTGTCAATCGTACTCCACGCGGATGAAGGTTCCGTTCGAGGAGTAGACCGCCTTCGCGCCGCCTTCCGTCGTGATCTTGTATCCGCCCGTCTCCCGCTCGGCCTCGGTAATACGTCCGCCGGGAAAGCGCCGTGCGAGGTCTTCGGTAATAGTCTGCGGGACGATGCCTGCTGGCACGAACGAGTATTCGCACTCCACTTTCTTCCAGTCGCCCGTTGCGTGGAAGTCGATCTCCGTGCCGTCGGAGAGCTTCACCTCGTATTCCCGGCGGCCGTCGTCGCGGTCCCGCTCGGCATATACGCAGCGCTCGGCGGGGAAATAGGTCTCGATAAACGCCTTCGCCTTGGCAGGCAGACGCCGGTAGGGGATGCGCATCGACGCGCACTCGGTAAAGAGCAGCACGCCGGCCACGAGCGCCGCCGCGATCATCGCGTAATGTTTCATCGTCAGTTTCGGTTTCATGTGTTTCCGGGTTTTCCGTTCGCCGGTTCGATCTCCGGCCCGTGTTTCTCAATGAAGACGCTCCGCACCTTCGGACGCCTGCCGGACGGCCCCGTGCGTCATATTTCGGCCTCGTCTCCTTCTCTGCGGCAGACGTCGTCCGGTGCGAAGCGTCTCTTCGTTTTCGATCAGTATCTCTCCTCCCGGACGAATGTCCCGTCCGCGGAGTAGATCAGCTCCAGCCCGCTGCCGATCGTGACCTCGTAGCCGCCCGGGGCGCGTTCGATCTTGTAGATTCCTGCGTCGGGATAACGGGCGGCCAAGTCCGAGACGATCCGTTCGGGCGCGATGCCCGCGGGCAGCAGCGAGAACTTGCAGTCCACCTCCGTCCATTGGCCCGCAGCATCGAACTCGATCTCCGTGCCGTTCGAGAGCACGGCCTTGTACTCGCGGCGGCCGTCGGCCCGATCCCGCTCGGCATAGGTGCAGCTCTCGGCGGGGAAGTACGTCTCGATGAAGGCCCGCGCCGCCGAGGGCAATTTACCGTAGGAGATGCGCTCCTCGTCGTCGCATCCCGTCATGGTCAGCAGTCCGGCGACGATCGCCGCCAAGACTGCCGTATATTTCCCGATTCTTTTCATCGTCGGGCGACGTTCAGAGCACCCGGCCCTCGGCCGTGATGCGCAGTTCGATCTCCTGCTTGCCGCACTCCAACTCCACGAGGTAGTATTCCGCATCGGGCGTCTGAACGTACTCGATGTCGTCGATGGTGTACGAGGCATACTCGGCAGGGATAGCCGCCGTGACGGCCTCGGGAAGCTCGCTGCGGTGGATGTCCCACTCGGTGTAGACCCAGGCGTTCTGGCCGTTGAAGTAGACGTTCTTCTCGCGTCCCTCGTGCCAGATCTCCACCTCCAGCAAGCCGTCTTCACGGTCGTACTCCATGATCTGCGCGCCGGGGTATTTCTGGGCGATGAACTCCGCTGCCGTCGCGTTCACCATCCCGCCGTTGCCCTGGCCGTGGTTGCCGCCGCCCGTATTGCCGCCTGTATTACCACCCGTATTGCCGCCTCCGGGCTGCTTGAGCGAGAGCGTGCCGTCGGCGGTGATGTCCACCTTCACGTCGCCCTGTGCAGACTCCAGGTCGAAGCGCCAGAACTCCTTGTCGGGGGTCAGGTAGTGGTCGATGTCGTCGATCCAGTACGAGGCGTACTGGCTGTTCTGCAACGCCGTCATCACCGGCTGCGGAACCTCCGTGCGGTGTACCTCGGTCTTGGTGTAGAGCCACGAGTCGCTGCCGTCGAACAGCAGCTCGCGCGGCGTGCGGCCGTCCACGATATCCACCTCGGTCATGCCTCTCTCGTGGTCGATCTCCGTGATGCGGGCGTTCGGGTAGTTCTGACGGATATACTCCTCGATGCCCGTGGCCGGTTTCGAGGGGATGTAGTCCCCGTAGTCGTAGTCGGGGGCCGCGTCGGCGATCTTCTTGACCAGCACGCCGTCGGGCGCATAGTAGAGGTCCACCTCCGTCTTGTTTCCGTTCTCGCGCTTCTCCACCTCTACGACGTAGATCGTCTCCACGCCCTCGCGTTCGAGCTTGTCTACGTCGTCCACCTGCCACGGCGCGGCGGCGTATTCGCTCCCGTTAAAGGCCGTCTGCACGGCTTCGGGAAGCGCCGCGAAAGGAATATCCGTCTCGGTCATGTACCACGCACCGCCGTTGTCGAACCAGGCCGACAGTTCGGCAGCTCCGGCGGCACGGGCCTCGGCGAGCGAGAAGTCGGCCACCACGTAGCCCTGTTTGGTCTGCCATACGACGTTCGTCGCAGCGGGGTATTTGGCCTTCAGGGCCGCCTCGGCCTGGGTGCTCACCGCAGGCGGCTGGGGTCCCGGAAGTTCATCCGCAGGGTTGTTCTTATCGCAGCTCGCAAGGGGAAGCGTTCCCGCAAGCATCGTCAGAAGAAAAAGATTCGTTTTCATACCTTTACAATTTAGTTTATCTTGATTTGAATAATTAAGGGTCTCGGATTACCGTCACGGCCTTTTCAGCTCCTCGGTATCGGCAGGCTCGAAGTTCCACTCCCGGTCGAGCGTCAGCGTCGCCCGATTGTCGAGTCTTATTCTCGTCGTGCGTTCACCGCGGTCGATGTCCGTGATCCGCGCTCCGGGATAGAGCTCCCCGATCCTGCGGGCGACCTGCGGCGGAACGGCCTGCCGGGGCGCCTGCCCGTAGCGGCAGTCGATCCGCTTCCATGATCCGTTGCGGCGGAACTTCATCCGCACGCCGTTGGTCAGCACCACCTTGTACTCCACCTCGAAGAACTCCCGCTCGCGCAGGGCATAGGCCACCCCGGCCGCCGGGCGGAACGACTCGATGAACCGCTGCGCCGCGGGCGGCAGCTGTCCGAAAGCGACCGCACGGTCGTTGTCGGTCAGCATCCCGACCGAGAGGATCAGCAGCAGCGGGCAGAGCACGAGCATCGTCTTTTTCATGGTTCCCGGACGTTTCATGGTGCAAATATCAGGAGCGATTCTGTCGCGAATCTGTAATTCCGGTCCCGAGGCGAAAAAATCTTTTTCGGCCGGGCCCGGCAAGCCCTGCGGCGCATGAGGGCCGCACCGTGCGGAGGCGATGCCGTCCGTCCCGGAAGCCGTATCCCGCTCTTCATGATTCATGGCTGCATTTTCTCGCTCCATTCCCTTTAAGCCAATTATCGCCGGCGTTATATAAGGCCGAATGATTTCATTCTGTTATACAGCGTGGATTTGCCGATGCCCAGCAGCTTCGCCGCGTTCGTTCTATGGTTGCCTGTCTGTTTCAGAGCCTCTATGATGCGCTCTTTCATCCCCGCCTCCTTTTCCATGACGGCAGAGGCCGCCTCCGCCCGCTCCTTTTCGCGCCTTTCGTTCTCTTCGTCCCGGAGCCGTCTGTTTTGCTGTTCGAGCAGTCGATTGTGGGATTTTATCGCATCCGGGCGGCTGCGTCGCACGAAACCTCCCACGCTGTTATACTGAAGTCCGAGTTTGCGGGCGATGGATTTCAGAGGTTCGGTCGTCGTTTCGTACAACCGGACCGCTTCGGCGTATTTTTCCGCACTGCGGCGCAAGACCGTTTTCCCGTTGTCCAGTTTTGTCTTGCCGAGCAGAGCGGCCAGCTCCGGCTCATGCTCGTACAAATATTCCCGAAACGTCTCCGGATGCAGTCCGAATTCTGCGGCGGCCGCGGCGGTCGGCATTCCGCCCGCTCTGAGCCGTTCGATCGCCGGGGCATATTTCTCCGCCGTACTTTTGAGGTAGCGTTTTTGCGAGGACAGATCTATACAATCGGCCGTATCCGGCACCGTGCCCCCGCGTCTTTCGAGCATCAGGTTCCGGTGCCACGTCCGCAGGTGGTGGCGCAACCCGCTTTCAGAGACGTTCGTGCTTTTCGCGATTTGAGCGGCGGTCAGCGCTGTCGTGCGGTAGAGCTCCACGGCCCGGCGGTATTTTTCCACGGCCGACGCCGAGGGCGCATGTATGCCGCCGCTCCGCCGGGGCGTTCCCGGACGGCCCGCCTGCGGGCTGCTTTTTCTGCTGGCGCGTCTTTGGACGACCAAATCCTTGTGATAAAAAAGCACATGCTGCCGCAATCCGCTATACGACACTCCGCACACCTGGGCCGCCTGCCTTACCGTGATGCTGCCCGTGCGCAGCAGCTCTACCGCTTCGGCATATTTGACCACGCTCTGGGGACGCACGCCGCGCGGCTGGTTGTCGTTCAATCCCCGCCGCCATCGCTCTATCTCCCGAAGCACGGGTATATCGGGGAAATGGGCACGCAGCTGGTTGGCCAATGCCGTGCCGTCGAGACGGAACTTACGGGCGATCTGCGAAATGTTGTATTCGAGGCAGGAGCTGTCCCGGCATGCTTCGACGGCCTGCCGGTACTTGCGGTATGCGGAGGGCGACTGTCCGAACGCTTCACGGAGCCTGACGGCAGCCGCATCGGTGTTTCCGGCATCGATGCCGTAGCGGGCAAGGAGCAGATCCCGGCGGTGATGATGCAGATAGGAGGTAAACCCGCCCAGCGACACACCGCACAGCGCGCATATCGCCCGGCACGAAAGTGTCGTGGCCGCATAAAGCCTTTCCGCAGCGCCGTACTTGGCCTTTGTCTCGGTCGTGGGGCCGTGCTTACGGGCGTTTGTTTTCGTTGGTTTCTCGGACATATCGGGCTGCTTTGGAAAGAATGCCGGACAGGAAGGTCCGGTTATCGGCTCGTTGTTTTTTATTTTCGGTTCTCTGAACGGAAGGAGGTCTTCGCACATCAGGGCCACACGATGCGGAAGCGGTGCCGTCCGTCCCGAAAGTCGTACTCCGCACGCAGGCCGTAGCAGTTGCACACGGCCCGGACCAGCGCGAGACCCAGTCCGGTCGAGCCCTCCCGTTTGGAGCCCTGGTAGAAGCGCTCGAAGATCCGGTCGCCGTCCAGCCTCCGCTCTCCGTCGTTCTCCACCACGAGCGTCGTACCCTCCGTATATACGTCGATAAAGGCGCCGCAGGCGCTGTGGATATAGGCGTTGCGCACCAGATTGGAGACAAGCACCTCGGCCAGCGTTTCGTTCATCAACACAGTAAAACGCTCCGGCAGGCGCACCCCGGCGTGCAGGCCGCGCCCCTCGAAGAGCTCCCCGCAGAGCGCTACCTGCTCGCGGCACACCCGGGCGAGGTCCACCTGCACGCAATCCGCGAACTGGTTGTTGTCGATCTTGGCGAGCAACAGCAAGGTCTTGTTCAACCGCACGGCATGGCTCAGCGTCCGCTGCATCGACACCACGTGTCCCACGGCCTCCTTCTCCAGCGCGGCATGGTCCAGCAGCCAGTCCAGGCGTGCCCGAAGCACGGCCAGCGGCGTCTGCAACTCGTGCGAGGCGTTGCCGATGAACTGCTTTTGCTGCTCGAAAGCCTCCTCCGAACGTTTCATGGTCTGATGGACAGCGGCATAGAGCCGCCGGAACTCGTCGATCGAGGATGCTTCGGGAAGCGCCTCGTTCCGGCCACCTAGGGTATATCCGTCCAGCCATTGCAGCAGCCGGTAGACCGGGCCAAGGCTCCGGTTGAACATGCCCAGGACGATCAGCAGCAGCATGGCGTAGAGATACACCACCCATTGCAGGATTGACGCCAGCAGGTCGGTCTTCTCGAAGGTCGGCATCGACACGATCAGCTCGTAATACGCTCCGTCGCCGCTGCGGAAGATCGTCGTCAACAGACGCGCCGGCTCCCACTCCTGCTGCTCGGCGATATAGACCTCGGCATCGCGGAAGACATAGCCCGTCTGCTTGGAGGCATAGTCCTCGCTCACGCGCGTGAGCGTGTAGCTGTTGTTGTTCCCGTCGCGCTTCTCGGGAAGAGGATGGTCCGAAAGCATGCGCATAATGATCATCTCCGAGTATTTCTCCAGCACGTCGTCCGTGTCGTCGTTCACCTGGTCGATCATCGCATAGTAGAACACCGCGGCCCACAGAGCCATCAGGGGCAGCAGCGAGAGCGACAGACGCAGCGCGATACGTGTGATCAGCTTCATCTCCCAGGGTTCCTTTACCGCTCTGCGAGCAATTTGTACCCGAAGCCGTAGACCGAGGCGATCTCGATGCTGCCGCCCGCCTCGGCGAGCTTGCGTCGCAGGTTCTTCATCTGCGAATAGACGAACTGGAAGCTGTCGGCCTGGTCGGCATGGTCGCCCCACACCGCCTCGGCGAGCGCGGCCTTGTCCACCATGTGGCCCGGACGCTGCATGAGATAGCTCAGGATGTCGAACTCCTTTTTGAGCAGCGTCAGCTCACGGCCCTCGACCTCCACGCGCCGGCCCTCGGGGTCGAGGCGCACGTTGCCCAGCACGATACCCCGGCGAGAGTCGCCGCGGCGCCTCGAGCTCTTCGAGGATCCGAAGGCCGCTGCCGTCGGGAAGCATGATGTCCAGCAGGATGCAGTCGTACTCGTAAAGACGCAGCTTCAGCGTCGCATCCCCGAAGGTCTCGGCCTCCTGAACGACGTAGCCCGCACGGCGCAACTCCTCGCTCATCAGGCTGCGCAGCGACGGCTCGTCCTCTATGATCAAAACTTTCATCCCTCGTAATCGTTTTAAAATATCCGGTCGGTCTGGCCCGCAAGCCCTGCCGGCCGGCAGTTTTCCTTTTCCCGGGAAATGCCACAGGAGTATCCTCCTGCCGTTTGAAAGAGTTTCGCACCCTGCGTCATCTCTCCCGTCGCGTATAACCTATTCGGTCGTGGCGATGACGGCGGTGCAGGTCGCTCTCGAAGCCGTCGTGTTCCTCCGCGGGATACCAGTGGAAGCGCTCGCTGAGCCATTCGGCCAGCCGCAGCAGCCACCGTGCCCTCGAAGAGGGCCGGGCGGAGTTTTGGGGTGAAGTCTCGGAGTGCATGGCGGCTCAGGTCAAAAGGTCGTTCCGTCGGCCCCGATGCGCAGGTCCACCGTCCGCTGGCCGTCGGCCAGCGCCGCTAAGTAGTATTCCCGTTGCGGGGTCCGGATATATTCCAGGCTGTCCGCCTCGCAGCGCGACCACGGGTGGGCGGCAAGCCGCACCCGGACAGGCTCCGGAAGTTCCGAGGGCCGGAGCTGCCACGAGGTGCTCACCCAGCAATAGAGGCCCTCGTCGTCATCGTAGAACAGCACGTTCTTCCAGCGGCCCTCATGCCGGATGCCTACGTGCAGGAAACGGCATTCCATGCCCTTTTCCGAACGAAGCCGCGACCATACGATCTCCGAGTCCGGGTAATGCGTCCCGATGAACGCCGCCACCGGGGCGCTCACGGCATCCGCGGCGTCCGGAACGGATGCGGCCGGAGTATTCTCCGTGTCCGCAGGGTCCGTTGCAGCCCGGCAGGCGTGTATGGGGTTTGTCTTGTCCATAGGAGGTTGTATTTATGTTTATCAGTCGTCGTAGTCGATCACGTTGAACTTCGCGTCGAAGGTGACCTCCACGCCGCCCGAAAGCTCGATCTCCCATGTGTAGGGGTTGCGTTTGATCTTGCGGATGAACTGGCCTGCAAAGAGCCGGTTCGAAGCCACGAAATCGGCGATCTGCTTGGGAACGATGGCCGCGGGAACCGGAGCGTACTTGCGCTCGACGCTTTCCCACGATCCGTCGGCGCGGAAGTCCACCTCCGTGCGGTCGGTGTACGTCACCTCGTACTCGACGGTCATAATCTTATGGTCGGCGACGATATAAGCCAGCGTGAGGTCCTTGAAATGAGTCGTCAGGAACGTCTGAGCAGCCTGCGGCAGGCGGTCGAAGGCAATAGGCTCTTCACGGCCGTCGGCATGGGCCGACAACCGACCTCCGAATACCAGAACGGCAATAAAAAGTAATTTTGCGATCGTTTTCATAACTAAATGGTTTTAGGTTAATAATCCAAATTCTCGTGGGTTCCGGAAAGTCCACGCTGCAAAGGTCGCAAACGATTTCGGAGCGAATCTGAAACCAAGGCGCAGGGAGCATGCGCCCGAACCCGATGATCGAGCGTAAACTTCGCAAAGTCCGTTCGCATCCACCCGTAGCGGTATATCCACTCGTTGGCCTCGATGATCCGGCGGCGACAGCGATAACACCGGAAATGTTTCATCCCTCCCAAATAGGAATTTATCGAAGCTGCGAATTTCGGCGCCTGCTGTTTTCGGCAACGAGCGCGATTGACATCGAGCATCTGCCGGAAACGGCTGACCACACGATGGCTCGGATAGATCCGTCCGGGCTTGACATAGCCGCCGACGAACAATACGCCCCGGTCGGCGCGCTGCAAGTGAATTTTACGGGGATGAAGCGTCAGATGCAACTCCTCGCGCAGAAAATCGCGGATCACGGGAATCAACGATTTCAAATAACCGGCATCCTCGTGCACGATATAAAAATCATCCACATAACGGCCGTAATGACGCACTTTCAGCTCCCGTTTCATCCACTGGTCGAAGCGATCCATGTAGATATTGCTGAACAACTGCGAAGTCAGATTGCCGATGGGAAGACCGCAGTCGGGCGCAGCGTGAAAAAGACTTTTGCTCGGAGGGAAATCGGCCCACACCTTTCGCGATCCGCGCACGATGCAGTTTTGCGTCGCATCGTGGAAAATCACCCGTTCGAGCAGATAGAACAGCAGCTCCGAATCGAGCATGTAACGTCCGGCCGGCTGCGCGGCGCAATATGCCGTCCAATGACGTTCGAGATAACTGCGCAGCATGGCGTAGAGGATCTTGCGGTCGATAGAGAAAAAGTAGCCCTGCACGTCGAGTTTGAGCACCCAGCACGGCCGCGAATAATTGCGCGAACAACTGCGGATATGATGATCGAGCCGCCGAATGGCGTAAAGCGTCCCCATCCCTTTTCGGCACGAATAGGAGTCGGCGATGAAGGTCCGCTCGAAAAGCGGAGCGATCTGGTCATGGATCAGACGGTGAACGATGCGATCCCGGAAATTCGCTCCGAAAATCTCGCGTTTGATCTCCAACTCCGTCAACAGGAAACAAATGCTGCGCGAAGGATTATACCGACGCGAGACGATGTCGTCGTAAAGCTCCAGCAGCTCGTGCTCCATATTCAGCTCGTAGCGGAGCTGATTGACCGTATTGCGTTTGCCTTTCCGGACATCGAAATACGCTTGGAATAGGGTATCCAAAAGATCGTAGTTCATAATTCTGCGTTCTTAAAAAGAGGGTTTGCCTGTTCTCGCGCACACGCTACGGACACAACGCACGGAATACAAGTTCGTCTTGTTGTTGTTCGTCACCGATGAACCGGTAGGCGTAACGCTCATGTAGAACGCGTTGGGGTAGCTGCCGGCGTAGTAGTAGCTGTTGTCGGTCGTAGCCGACCAGTAATAGCCGTTGACGTTAGCCGGGTTGCTACCGTTGCCGGCAAGAGGAAAACTCGAAGCAACCGCTGTGAGCTCGGGCGACGAAACGGCGAAAACCATACGCGGGGCATGGTCTCGGACCGAGTCATCGCGCCGACTCCGCCGGGAAAACCGGCGAAACATTACCGAAGCTGAAAAGCCGGAAGCTGCACCCTCATCCGCAAAGGGACGGGGGCGCTTCCGAAACTCCGGCGGGTTACTGAACAGGCATGGCTCGCTCCGCATGCACCTCGCGGGATGACGCGGATTCCGGCACGAAACCCTCTGTAATCGCATATCAATCATCCTAAAAATTCTCAAAACTCAAAAAAAACACGCACAGGCGGCAGCTATAAAAGAGGGTTTGCCTGTTCTCGCGCGCACGCTACGGACACAACGCACGGAATACAACCAAGTCCTAGAGTTGTACTTCACCGATGAAGCGGTCGGCGTAACGTCCAGGTAGTACGCCCAGGAGCCGTAGGCGTCGGCGTAGGGCGTAGCCGACAAGTAATAGCCGCTGACGTCAGCCGGGCTGCTACCGTAGCCGGCAAGAGGAAAACCCGAAGTAACCGCTGTGAGCCCGGGCGACGAAACGGCGGCGGGAGCGAAGCCCGCACCGCAGGAAGAGTCATCGCGCCGACTCCGCCGGGAAAACCGGCGAAACATTACCGAAGCTGAAAAGCCGGAAGCTGCACCCTCATCCGCAAAGGGACGGGGGCGCTTCCGAAACTCCGGCGGGTTACTGAACAGGCATGGCTCGCTCCGCATGCACCTCGCGGGATGACGCGGATTCCGGCACGAAACCCTCTGTAATCGCATATCAATCATCCTAAAAATTCTCAAAACTCAAAAAAACACGCACAGGCGGCAGCTATAAAAGAGGGTTTGCCTGTTCTCGCGCACACGCTACGGACACAACGCACGGAATACAAGCCCTCCCCGTAGTACGCCAACGCGGAACCGGTAGCCTTAACGTCCAGGTAGTACGAGCCGCGGACAGAGCCGCTGTAGTAACTGCGCTCAGCCGACCAGTAATAGCCGTTGACGTTAGCCGGGTTGCTACCGTTGCCGGCAAGAGGAAAACTCGAAGCAACCGCTGTGAGCTCGGGCGACGAAACGGCGGCGGGAGCGAAGCCCGCACCGCAGGAAGAGTCATCGCGCCGACTCCGCCGGGAAAACCGGCGAAACATTACCGAAGCTGAAAAGCCGGAAGCTGCACCCTCATCCGCAAAGGGACGGGGGCGCTTCCGAAACTCCGGCGGGTTACTGAACAGGCACGGCTCGCTCCGCATGCACCTCGCGGGATGACGCGGATTCCGGCACGAAACCCTCTGTAATCGCATATCAATCATCCTAAAAATTCTCAAAACTCAAAAAAAACACGCACAGGCGGCAGCTATAAAAGAGGGTTTGCCTATTCTCGCGCACACGCTACGGACACAACGCACGGAATACAAGGCCGTCCCGTAGGCCTCCACCGAGGAATCGGTAGCGGTAACGCTCAGGTAGTACCCGCCGCGGACACCGACGCCGTACAAGCTGGGCGTAGCCGACAAGTAATAGCCGTTGACGTTAGCCGGGTTGCCACCGTTGCCGGCAAGAGGAAAACCCGAAGTAACCGCTGTGAGCCCGGGCGACGAAACGGCGGCGGGAGCGAAGCCCGCACCGCAGGAAGAGTCGTCGCGGCGGCTTCGTCGGGGCGACCGACGAAACAGTACCGGAGCCGAAAAGCAGCGGGCGTCGCCGACCCGAAAAGGGACCGGAAACGCCCGCTGAAACTCCGGCGGGTTACTGAACAGGCACGGCTCGCTCCGCATGCACCTCGCGGGATGACGCGGATTCCGGCACGAAACCCTCTGTAATCGCATATCAATCATCCTAAAAATTCTCAAAACTCAAAAAAACACGCACAGGCGGCAGCTATAAAAGAGGGTTTGCCTGTTCTCGCGCACACGCTACGGACACAACGCACGGAATACAAGCCTTTGCCGTAGGTCGTCACCGATGAACCGCTAGGGAGAAGGCCCAGGTAGTACGCGTCGTACCTGGTGTCGTAGCTGGTCGTAGCCGACCAGTAATAGCCGTTGACGTTAGCCGGGTTGCTACCGTTGCCGGCAAGAGGAAAACCCGAAGCAACCGCTGTGAGCCCGGGCGACGAAACGGCGGCGGGGCGAAGCCCGCACCGCAGGAAGAGTCGTCGCGGCGGCTTCGTCGGGGCGACCGACGAAACAGTACCGGAGCCGAAAAGCAGCGGGCGTCGCCGACCCGAAAAGGGACCGGACAAGCCCGCTGAAACTCCGGCGGGTTACTGAACAGGCACGGCTCGCTCCGCATACACCCCGCAGGATGATGCGGATTCCGGCACGAAACCCTCTGCAAGTGTTTTCAAAGATCGTTCGATTCGCCCCCGTCCCTGCGGACGACAGCGTTTTTGGTCAGGTATTTGTCCCATGCCGCCAGTTGCTTGGAGATCGCCTCGGCCCGCTCGCAGAGCAGCACGTACTGCTTGAGCGAAAGCTGTTTGAGATCGTGGAGGATGCGCAGGTAGATTTTCACCTCCTCGATATGCTCCCGACACAGCGCCACCTCGCAGAGTTTTTCGCGGCTTCGGTTGGCCCGGAACAGGCAGAGCATCATCGTCATCAGCATCTTTTTCAGGTCCTCGCCGATCGTGTAGCGGAAATCGCGCTGGAACGTCCGGCTGACCGTATAGACGCGCAGCAGCAGATCGTAGGCATCCTTAAATACCGGAAGATTCTGGTAGTGCGCCATAGCATCTCTTTTGAACCGATTGCAGGAACAGCATGCACTCCAGCGGCGAGGCGCTCTCCAAGCGGAAGCGCAGCACGTCGGCAAGGATAGCGCGCATCGAATCCGGCGTGCAGGTCTGCGGGAGAATGGCAGGAGTATCCCCGCCTTCCTTCCCGGAGCGCACTTCGGCCTGCGGTGCGGCATTCGCCGCCTTCGGGGTCCGGGCCGCCTTGCGGGCATCCGCTTCGGCAGCGGCACGCTCGGCCTCGCGGCACCAAACATCGTACTCCTGCGCATCGAATCCCAAGGCCGGGGCGCCGTAAATCCGATAATCCTCGCTGATTTCGGTCTGGATCCACTCGGAGTTTTCGCCGAACACCTCGTCGAGGGCGAAAAACGGAAATCCCAGCGAGTAGTAACGCCCCCGCTTGCAATCCGTCACGTTGACCTTGTAGCGCCGCACGTGTTCGGTGAAAAGAAAAGCCGACTCGTTGTAGAGTTTGGCGAACATTCCCTCGTGAAAAACGTGCAGACGCGGCTCTTCGACATCGAAAGAGGACAATTTTTCCTGAATGGTCATTTTTCATAAAAATTTTCAACGCCCAAAGGGCGTATTTCAACCCTGCGGCCTACAAGCCGCAGGGTAATAATCCAATCAATCGAATTCTCGCGCACGTTACTGCGCCGAGGTGAACTCGTCCGCAATAACGGTACGGACACAACGCACGGAATACAAGGCCGTCCCGTAGCCCTCCACCGAGGAATCGGTAGCGGTAACGCTCAGGTAGTACCCGCCGCGGACACCGACGCCGTACAAGCTGGGCGTAGCCGACAAGTAATAGCCGTAGACGTTAGCCGGGTTGCCACCGCTGCCGGCAAGAGGAAAGTAACAGCCAATATAATCGCCCGACACCTTATCTCTGGTTGCGGAAACGAGGAACGCACGCTGTTTGGAGAAAATAAGGTTCGTGTTGATCAAATTCAAGTGAGTCTGTGTCGGAACGACCCATTTCGACTTGTCGGCGGTCTTATACCACGGCGAGAACTTGCCGTCTTCATCCATGTTCGTGCTGCCGTCGGCGGCATCCCCGATAAGCCAATACTTCTCGACAAAGCTCGCGGTTCCGGCGCCGATTTTGCCGCCTGCGTCACTCCACGGATAATACTCGCCCTTCCAGTCTTTGTTGTCATTTTGCTTCCCGGCGCCAGTAATGTCCACCTTCACATCATTGGTATAGTATTTTGCGTATGTAAACCTATCGTTGGCGATACGCATAGGGGTACCTACGTTCCGGTCGGCAACCAACAGGTAATTCTCCCCGTCTTTAATCAACACGTCGTTTACGATGCATGACGTCTTGATCGAAATGGTTATGGCGAGTGTCTGCGCCTGGCCTTTATCCGGGCTTTTCGGTTCGGCTTTGATCGTGATCGTACCTCTGATTGTAGGGTCACCGGGGCCCGTTCGGAACACGTTGACGTAGAACGATTCGCCGTTCTGTAATCCTGTGAGTTTGTTTAAACACTTCGCATTTACGGTCCATCCTGCCGTGATCGTGCTGTTGTCAGCCCTGTCTTTGGAGAGGAACAAGTCGTAATCCTTGTTGAAGTCGGATTCCACGCTATATTGGTAGTTCGTGGGATCGGCCAGATTGACTATGAACTTCTTCTGCACCGAGATGCCGCTCTTCAACGTCGTGACCGTCGGGTCGAATCCGTCGATGACCAGTCCGTCCTGACCTTCGGGAACCGAAGGTGTCACGGTCAGCAAGTAGTCCGATTTGGGCTGGACGAAGCTCAGCGTCACCGGAGTGGTCTCCGAGTCCAAGCTCCCGGTATAATTCATTCGGGAGACTTTCAACGAGAAGGTTCTCTCACCAGCGGAAATGTTGGTCGGAACGTCCACTTCGAGCATACCGCCGTTGGCGCCCGATGCAGTCCATGTGACGCCGATACTGCTGCAGCTGTTATCCACGTCGACCACCTTCCATTGCGACCGCTTGGAGCCGGTCTGCACCTGCATGCGGAGCGTGCCGCCCGACCCGGGAGCTCTGTATTGGACGGTCCCGATCTGGTTGTCCACCATCAGCACCTTTATCTCGTCCTTGGACGAAAGCTGCATTACGTCGATCACGGCCGTCAGCGGACTACTCGAGCTCACGGTGCCGCCGGTAGCCTTGACGGCCAGACGCGCCTTGCGTAAAAATTCGGTGGCGTTGTCCTCTTTCGTGCGGATCGAGAACGACCCGTCGTCGCTGCGCACGTAGGTAAACTTGGCGTAGTCCGGGGCATCGGCAGCGTTCTGAACCCACTCGACGGACCACGAAAGACCCTCCTTGACCTGCACCTTGACCGTCTCGCTGAGGTCTTTCTCCCCGGCGAACGAAACCATGGCGCGGGAAATGGTCAGGAAGTTGCCCCGCTCGTCGGTGACGGTCGTATTGTCGTCGTCCTTCCATGTGTCGCTGACCGTGTAGTCGAGCAACGGTGCGCTGGCGTCCTCGGCCTCGCTCTCGCTCGGAGCCCCGGGCCCGCTCACGCGGGTGATGATGCCCCGGTAGAAGTGGTTGCGGCGCAGAAGCTGGCTGCGGCCGTTCTCGGCCATGTTGAACCGATAATAAGTCAACTTATTTCTCGGATTCGCGGTCGTATTGTCGGTGCCGTCCTGATAATAACCGGCGATCATCAGGTAAGTCGTCTGTTTGTCGTTCTGGACGACGACGGGAACCATATTGGGGAAGGCGTAGATCTGTGCCTTCACCTCCTGACGCTTGGAACCGTCTGTCAGGTCGGCAGGAGTTCCCACGGTGATCCACTTGCCGTCGTTGATGCCGCCCAGTTCCTCCCCGCTGGCGGGAGCCCACGGCACGTCGTTATGGAAGTAGTAGCCTCCCTTGCGGAAATGCACCAGCTTGACCTTCTCGATGATAAGGTCTTTAGCGGCGTCATGACGCAGGTCGAGGCGGCAAACGCTCCGCCAGAAGCGGAGGGTGCCCGAAAAGGTGTAGCCCGACTGGGCGTTGCCCGAGAAGCTCAGTTCGCTCGCGTTGCCCAGTCCGTCCTGCACCTCGCCCCACATGGGCAGGACGATGGAACCCGAGGCGCTCGAACCTTCCAGGTGAACGGAGTTCACCACGGCGTAGAGGTCCTGTCGGATGGTCTGATAGCTGCCGCTGGCGGCGGTATGGTTCAGATAAGCGTCGAAGGTGCTGTAACCCGTGGGCACGTGGTCGTGGGCGTTGCCGATCACCAGCGTCCGGTACGATTCACCGGCCGTCAGACCCTTCGGGATCGGGAACGAGACGTAGCTCGACCCGGCGGTGACGTTGGCGTGCTGGTAGGTGATGTAGTTGCCATCCTGGGTGAAGAACAGCACGTGCACGTCCTTCAGGTTGCGTTCGTGAGGGTCGGTGGCCACGGCGCGCGTGTCCGCCTCCATGCCGTCGATCGAGAAAGCTATACGCAACTCCCCGGAACTGCCCGTATCGGGGCCTGCGAGCGGATCCGTATCGTCCCGCACGCACCCCGCAACGGCGGCGGAGACCAGCAATCCCGCGAGGAACTTGCCGAGGCGGCCGCCGAATCGGTATTTCATTCTGTTTTGCATGTCATTCTAATGTTTTTTTATATACATTGACCTGGATAGGGTGTCTAAAAGTCGTTCTCGACGTCGCCCCCGTTCTCCCACTCGGTGTCCGAATAGGGGTGTTGGTACAGGTTGACCACCAGTTCGAGCCGTCCGATGCGGATCGTCAGCACCTCGTGCCGCTTTTGGCTGCCTGCGGGCAAGGCCTCTTTCGTACGGATGGTCAGCTTGCCTCCCTGTTCGGTCGCGGCGTCGGGGCGGTCGGCGGGCTTGGTCACCTCGAAGTGGCTGCCCGAAACGGAGGTATCGGTCAGTTCCTCGCTGGTGGCAGCGCCGTTCGGCAGCGAGAACTGCATGCTCCACTGCGACGGCTTGACGTTGCTCAGCAGTTGCAGCAGCGCCTCGACGCCCTGTCCGTCGTTCAGGTGCACCTCCTTACGCTCCACGGACGCCCAGTTCGTCCCGTCGAAGGCGATGTTCTGGTTGTTGTCCGTCCAGGTGATGATCTCGGCGGTGACGTCCGCCGTCCGGGACTCGTAAGCCTTGTCGGGAGTCTCCTCGCCACGTCCCATCACCTGCGTGATGCGGACGTTGTAACGGTGGTTGCGCAGCACGTCCATCAGCTTGCCCGACGGAGTGCCGCCACTGGCCGGGGTTCCCTCCTTGAAGTCGATGCGGTAGTAGGTGGTCGGGGCGTTCCCATCCGGGTATTTCCCGCCCACCACAATGGCGCAGCGGTTCAGGTGGTTGGCGTCCCCGGGCGTGCCGTCGCCCTTCAGGATGACGTCCGATTCCGGAATATAGATCGAGTAGTCGATCTGGTTTCCGGCAACGACGTACTTCCAGTTCTGGGTGAGGATAGCCGTCCCGGCAGGTACGGACGGGGCTGTTACCTTGCGTCCGAAGGCATCGTAGGCACTCAGCACCGGCATCAGCGACAGGCTGTTGTTGGGCTTGTAGATGTGAACCTCCGTGAGCGTGAAGTTCGAGACTTTCTCATCCACGGCGACGTCCACGCGGGCGACGCTGCGAAGCAGCGGTACGGAAAGTTTCTGCTGCGGTGTCGATGGGATGAGGTCCTCGTTGGCCTTGCCCCACATGACGAAACCTCCGGTGTTGCTCGTGTGGAGTTTGTCGGTTACCTGCTGCGTGAGTTTCGCTTGCAGGTCGTTGTAGGTCTGCAAGCGCCAAGACCGCCGCTCGTCGGCGTTGTACCTGTCGGCGACGTTGGCCAGCACGATGCACGTGAACGGCTCGGAGGCGAGAGCGCTCTCTACGGAGAAGCTCGTCTCGAACGTGTACGTTTTGTCGTCATCGGACTTGGCGGTCAGCTTGCTGCCCTCGGCCACGGAATGCAGTGTCATCCCGTCCTTCCGGAAGAACAGCACGAGCACGTTGTCGATGCGGGTTTCGTCCCCGGCGGTCAGCGCACGGCTGATGCTCCCGGACTCGGGCGCCCGGAGCAGGATCTCGACCCGCACGGAGTTCCCCGCAGAGGGACCGTCCGGCATCGGATCTTCGCCGTCGCGCACGCACGAAACCGCGAGAACGCACAAGACGGCGATCAGCCATCTCACTGTGCATTTGCCTTTGGTATATTTCTTAATGTCTATCATCTTGTTCTCTGTTAGTCCACTTCTCTGTGTCCGGCTATCCCAGACCGCCGTTCATGTCGATGACGTGCCAGTCGTTCACGAAGATTGAGACGCTGAAGTTGCCGTCGGGCTGAAGCTGCGACTCCAGACGTATGACGAACTCGTCGTCCAGGTCGAGGTCCACGGCGGGATTGGCCGACAGCAGTTCCGAGAGGCTCCCGTCGAAGATCACGCCGGAGAGGCCCCGTCCGCTGTCGTCGGGAAGCACCTCGACGTGCAGCCGCGAGTCGTCGCCCTCGGCCAGACGCAGCACCGTGAACTTATGGATGGAGCGGTCGCTCTCCCGACTCGATTCCGGAAGCCACACCACGGGGTTTTCGTCCCGCGTGCGGCCCTCAAAGTCGTACGTCCCGTTCGACGCGCTGATCGTGCAGGAGAGCCTCGGAAACTGCTCGTCCCGAAGGCCCGAAACCTCGACGCGCACGTCGTTGCTCAGTTTGTGCAGGTCCATCGGATGCGGAGCCTGCAACTCGCCGGTGACGGTCAGTCCGCGGCCGATCTCGTACCACAGGTGTTCGGGCTTCTGCTCGACGCTCGACCCGTCAGAGAGGGTCTGTATCGACAGGCGGCTTTGCGGAAACCGTTCGCTCGAAAGGACCCGGTATCGTTCGCCTTCCGAACATCCCCATGCTACGGCATGGTAGGAGCCGGGGGCCACGTTCCATGTGAACGTATTGTCCGGCCCGAGGTCCTTGCTGCGGGCGACGGCCGAGGCTTTCAGTTCCCCGCTCCGGGAATCGAACAGGTACAGGCGCACCTGTTCGACCTCGGCGGAGAAAAGGTCCCGGCCTTCGCGGTTGTAGGTATAGCTGAACTGCAGGCGAAGCGGAAAAAGGCAGTCGTCCCGGTTATCCCGGACACAACCGCAAAGGAAGGAGGCCCCTCCGAAAAGGAGGAGCGCTCTTCTCATTACATACAAGGCCTTTTTCTGCATAGTTGTGCGGATTGGTTAGCCCAGCGGCTCGTTCATATCCACTACCGTCCACGGTTCGATCGTGATGTCGGCCGAGATGTGGGTCTGGGTTTCCAGCGGAGTGGTCGGTTCGGTCGGAATCGTACCCGCGGCAGTATTGAAGCCCAGGTTGCTGATCTCGGTAATATTGACCTTGTAGTAATGGTTGCGGTTCACAGCGTACTTCTTGGTCAGAGTGGTCTCGCGGATGTCGCGGATATTGAGGCGGTAGTAGCTTATACCATTGGTATATGTCTCCACATCGTAAGTAGTCAGGTCGACCTGCGTATTCTTGTACGTAGTAGCATCGACCTCTTGTTTGAAATAGAGGATCTTGTTGTCTTTGGAAGCGAAGGTGATCTTACCCGAAGTGAGTTCTTTCTTGGCCAGCACGTAGAACGTTGTGCCGGGCGTCAAGGCAGTTTGGGTTACATTACCGGTAGCGTCTGCTGTTGCCTGGGGAGTAACCTGCAGGCTGACCAGCACGTAAGAGGTATTACCGGTAGTCGGATTCTCGTTGACGTTCTCGGCCAGGTACTTTGAAGTGGCATAAGTATTTTGATACGTCGTCCCGGCATTGATCCATTTGAGCTCATCATCCGTCGTGGGCAGTTTCATCAGGTGGTCGTAAGTGCCGTCTGCGTCAGCATCGGTCTGCTCGGCGGTTTTACCCTTGGGCGAGAACCCTTCTACAATGAGTTTGGCGAGGTACATCTGGGAATTCTGCTGTGCCAGCGTGAACTTGGCATCGGCGACGGAGGCATTAACGACCGGCTTCACGGGAACGTTAGTCCCGAACTGCATCTGCACTTTGGCGGCGCCGCGAGCGACGGAGATCTTGATGAGATTGGCGTCTTGCTTAGCCTCATCCTCCGTCCGCTCGGTCAGGGTAGCTTCCGTCTTACCGGCCATGAAGAAGCCGTTCTCTTCGGCGATATCCGTAGCAGCGATCAACTGTTTCTCGAAATCGCTCTGCAGCGAGCCGATAGCTCCCTGAGCATTGTTGTAGTTGGCCACGGCGTAGATCGTCTTGGTGCCGGTAGTCGTAGCGAGGGCCGTAGTGCCTTTATTGTCTGTATTCAGAGTAATCTTGCCCTTAGTCTCCAAGACCCCGCCGTTGAAGATGTAGATGTGGAGGTCGCTGATTTTTGTCTCTGTTTCTACGGCGTTGGGATCGGTGGAAGCGGCGCGCGTACTCTGATTCAGAAGAGACACCGAGAACGAAGCGTACGTCTTGACTCCGGCTTCCGGGGTAACACGGTTGCCACCGTCTTCCTTGTTGCATCCTACAGCCAGCAGCATCGTCGAAAGCATGCCAGCGATAATCGATTTGGTTTTCATAAAAATTAATTTAAAAAGTGATTAAAAAAAAGTGAAAAAATGGTTATTAATGTATCTTGTCGTCAGGATTGTTCGTCCGTCGCCCGCACGGGGTCCGTCACTCCGTCTTGACCTCGTATTCCACCTTGCACTCGATGCGCCGCAGTTCGGGGAAGAACTCCCGGAACATCCACCGGTAAGGCTCTCCGCCATAGAGATCCATCAGTTTGCGTTCGCGGCCTTCGTAAACGCCCGTATTGAGGATGATGCGCTCGATAGCGTTCTTCCACGCCGTATTGTCGCTCTGTTCGACCAGACGCAGCAGACCGCTCCAATCCTCTCCGCGGCCGGCCGTGTGCATGATGTCCTTCATCCACGGATAGAAGTCCAGCAGGTATTCCTGAAGACTGTGTGCACGGGTGCTCGACAGCCGGTCGTTGTATTGGGCCGTACCTTCGATCGAACAGTAACCCGTCAAAGAAATACGCTGGATGACGACCGTCGAATCTCCCTGTATCCGGTCAATGAACTCTTTGAAAGCGGCCAGGCGCTCCCCATTGTCGGCCAGTGTACGCACGATTTTGGCGCTGCCAGCCTCGTACTGCAAATGCAGGACGTAAGTTTCGTTGCGGAACATTCGGGGTGGCTCAGAAGCATGGATAACGACGGTATCACGAATGATAACCGTGTCGCGCACGATGCGCTCCTCGATGATGGGCTTCGGAGCGTTGAGCGCAGCGAGGCGGGCGGCCTCGGCCATGCGTTTCTTCTTCCCGAAGCGGTAAATGAGGTTCAGGGCGATCTTCGTCGGGCCGAACCAATGCTTCGAACCGGAGCTTACGCGGACCCCGCAATTTTTGGGGCAGAATTTATCATATTCGGTATAGATCCATCCAAGACCAAGCTGGCCCTCCATGCCCCACCGCTCGGAGAAGTTCCAGCGGTAGCCGTAGGTGAAGCCCGCGCCGACGCCCCAGCCCTCGTGCCGACGGTCGGCCGTCGAGGGATACATCTTGAAAGGCAGGTGCATCCGGTTCAGGTTATACTCCCCACCCAAGAGGTGGATGCCTATAAAGTGGCCCCGCTGCCGGGTCTTGGTCCAGAAGCGGAACTCCGGCTGAACCATCCAATGTTTCCATTTGCGGTTATCGCTCAGCGTCCACCCGTTGTAGTTGCCGGATATGTCCATCGACCACCGGCGGCCCAGCGGGAACTCCACGCCCAGGTTGATCGTGGCAGTGGCGTCCATCAGAAGGTTCGTTTTCAAATCCACTTCGTAGGGCACGGGGTCGTAGCGAAGCGTATCCCCCAGCGGGTATTCGGCAGCAGACCGGCCCTGCGCCACACACCACAGCGGCAGGAAAAATAAAAAGGTCAGTAAGGCTCTCTTCATACGGTATCGTCTCCTTTTTCGTCTATACTTATGCAAATAATTGTAAATCAAACACCCAAGACTTGTGAACGACTTTTAAGCGTTCGATTTATAACGTATATTGTTCTTTGTGATTTTCAAGAGATTACAAAACCGGTTGCAGTAGTATAAATACCTAATTGATACATTTTTACATCCGAATTCGCATTTTTTTGAATTCTTTTGCTATTTTTGTACCTAGAATCGAACGTTTTTTTGTCGGTCCCACGGGCGGCATCCGCCCGTTTTTTGTTCGGGAGTTTTTTGAGTTATAATATGCCCATCAAATTCTCGAAAAATGGTCATAGCTTATTTACGGGTCAGTACCGGCAAGCAGACGCTCGCCAACCAACAGAACGAAATCTCCAAATTCTCTCGAAGCAGAAATCTGACGGTGGATCGGTGGGTCACCGAAACCGTCAGCGGCCGCAAGAAAGGACGCGACCGCAAATTAGGGGCGCTCGTGCGCCGCATGCACAAGGGCGATACGCTCATCGTAACCGAGCTGTCGCGTCTGAGCCGCACGCTCACGGACATCATGGCCATCGTCGGCGAACTGCTCGAACGACAGGTGCATCTCTACAGCACCAAGGATCATTATGCCTTCGACGATACCATCAACAGCAAAGTGCTCTGCTTCGCATTCGGACTCGTCGCCGAACTCGAACGAAACCTCATCTCCCTGCGCACGAAAGAGGCGCTGGCCCTCAGACGCGAGCAGGGAATACCGCTGGGCCGAAAGAAAGGCACATATACCAAACTCCGCCTCTTGTTCGACAATCGACGCGAAATCGCCGTAATGATGAACTGCGGACGTCCTATCGCGGAAATATGCCGCCAATACGGAGTGGCTCGAACTACGTTCGTGCGATTTCGAAAAACCTGTCTCTGTCCATTCAAAAAAGGAACACGAACCCGATGGCGTGTCAACGGCCGTATCAGGTCGCTCGATGATGTTACCGAGATAAAGTGATAAGAAAATTACCCACCCAACACCTCCGACTTGAAGTTCTCTTTTCCGAGAACATACACCAGATCCCGACCCTTGGCAGTCAATTGACCGCCGAGGGTTATTCGCAGGTTCTGCGCGCTGCCGCCCGTCGGGAGCATCGCCTGCAACTTCGACAGCGGCGCGATGACTTCGGGATCCGTGCCGGCATTGGGATTGTCGCCGACCATTGCATAAGTGGGGCCGTATGCCAGACCGCCTTTGGCCAGCGCCGGCTCGCTCTTCTCCGCATTCTTGTTGATGAGCGCCGTCATCACGGCTGCCGCCGCGACCATCGCAGCACCGATGGCGATCGCCGCCCACGGATTGGCGAGGACGGATTTCAACGCCGACTTGAAGGCGATGATCATCACGCCGAACTCGATGAGTTGGAAAACCAGCGGGTAGGCCCCGCTCTTGAGAGCACGATGGCGGTTCAAAATCAATTTTACGCTTGCCATGATACTGAAGTTTTAGTTGTACTTGGCAAAAGTAAAGGGAAAGGCGCGTGAGGAGGTCTTAACGTGTGCGGGAGAGGGGCGAAGTTTCTGTATATCCTATTAATTAATGCAGGCTCAAACAGCGAATCGGAATATGACGGTGTGTCTAACTGTACGCTGCTGCGTGATTGGCGGGATATGGGCTCAGGTATTTGCGACAGGCGAACTACTGTCCCCTCGCGCCCTTAATGCGTTGCATCGGGGCGGATTCTTACACGCCCTTGGTGTAAATTATGACGGCAGGAGAAAGGATTCCGTATCGAGAATGAGGGAAATAAATTCCGCAAGGCAGTATTTTGCCACAAAAACTGAGGAAATAATTTAATTATTTGAGATTCAAGACTGAAAGAGAATAAAATTCAGTAACAGGTAGCTATTTAGTAGCAGTGCACGTTTCGCTGCATTGCCTTGCTCTGCACTGATAACGGGACAAAGATAGAAAATCAGACTGAAAAGTGGAAATGTATAGGGCTTTTTTAGGCTCTTGACTGATAAAAAACAGGAGATTGGAACGGGATTTTTGAATCGGTGCAAAAAAGTGGTGATTTTGCTCCGATTTTTCGTCTTGCAAAATAACTGATAAATAATCTGTTGACATTTGGTGCAAGGTGCACGTATCTATATAGATATACGTGCACCTTGCACCAACGTTTTATATGTGGTCAGAAAAAGGCTTTTCCTGTGCCGTACTATTGGGTTGTAAACAGGTTGAAATTAGTGTTTGCGCAATTCTATCTTGGTCGTTCTTCTGAAAATGCAATCGCACTGATGTTTTCCCTTTTGTATTTCGTTTGATGCCGCTCATTGTTTGGTGGTACTGGTACTGTAGAAATTAGGATGCACATAAGCACAACATTCAAGTAAACTTGATGTTCTGCGATTCAGTAATTCAGCAAATTTTCATGGTGTTCTGTTACGGTATCTTTGCAATAGAAAAGAATTCTATTGATGGAGTATAAAATCCATCCTTAACAAAATCATCAAAGATGAATGGAAATTAATGGCTAAATATCAGCCTATATTCTTGCAATCAGGATCGTGATTTTACTTTCCTGATAGGAAACCGTTAATTTCCTTTAAATGACTTGCCACCTCCCAGTTGCATCATGACCGTAAAACTATGGAATGCGGCTATCGCCACATCAGTGCTGTTAAATGTTAAATATCCCAATTATCCAAAATCCTTTTCCTTCTTTACCATTATAATGTAGTAAACTAAAAACAAGGAATAATGATGGACAGGAAAAAGAAAACGTTACTTTCTCCATTGTTGGATCGGACACTGGAAGCATTGAAAGGACAACGTAGCGTGCAAACGTTGGAGAACTACCACAGTAGTATAAATAAGGTAAAGGAATTTGTGGGGGATGGATGGGAACATCTGACGGTAGAAGACATCACAAGAGGTTGGACGGACAGATTCACCACATGGCTGGAAAGCCGCCACGCCGACAAACCTCAGACCGTGGACTTTTACCTTCGCACGTTCCGTGCGTTGTACAGTCATTCACTTGCACTTTCAGACAATAAAACGGACGGGAAACCTTTCGGCGGACATCATGGCGGGAGCAGCTTCCCCGCCAAACGTGCGCTCCGGAAAGAAGAGGTTCAGCGTCTGCTCTCTCCGGCCTTGCGGCAGACACTGCCGGAGAACCGGCGTGAGGCATTGGACGTATTGCTGTTCATCCTTTACGCCCGTGGAATGGTATTTAAGGATGTGTACAACCTGACCCACCGTATGGTGACGGACCGGCACATCCGTTACCTGCGCAGCAAGACCGGCGTGCCCATCGACGTGGAGGTAGTGCCTGAACTGGAAGAAATCATGAAACGGTATTATCGAGAAGATTCTCCTTTCGTTTTCCCTTTCCTACACAAGACAAGAAAAGGGTGTTGCGGGGAGGAACTCTCTGAGGAATCCGCCCTGCGGCGGATCAACCGTTCCATGCACGAGATTGGCAGGAAAACGGGACTCCCCGTGCCGCTCACCACCTACGTGCTGCGGCACACGTGGGCGACGTTGATGTTGGAAGACTGCCAACCGGTTGAACTTATCAGTCAGTGCATGGGTCACACCTCAATACGTACCACGCAGATATACCTCTCGCGCATCAGCAGCCGTAAGGTGGACCTTGCCGTAAGTGGCATGTACGACCGGATGCTGCGGCAGCCCAAACATAAAAGAAAGGAAAGGGACATCCCGTCCGGACACCGCCGGAAAACCGAATCTCTTGCATCGCAACTTTTGGAAAACAGAAACACACAGCCGCATATATCCCAAACTTCCGAAAACAAAAAATGTCCCTTTCTTAGCAAGAAAGAGACATCCGTTTCGTGTCACGTGAACACCGTAATATTTTTCGCTGCAAAGGTATATATTTCATACATTTGCAGCAAATTTTCTTCCGCTTTTTTCTCTGTTTCACCCGATATTTCTTCCTGCCTTTCCACCCTCTATTCTTTCCATGCGATGTGAAACGCATTTTCAACAACCTGTATCACAGAATTATACAAATCAATTTCCCATAATGTCTCTTTCTTGCTAAGAAAGGGACACGTGCCAAGGGCCGCCAAGATGTATGGAAAAGCGAAAAAATAGACAGGAAAGCAAATCCTGTTTCTTTTTCCCATCCAAATACAGTGAACCGTTGTATTTGCCGTACTATTCGCAAATGTACGGCAAATAGGCAAGAAAACATAAGGAGACGATAAAATGAAACAAATGACGAAGGAAAGGGGCGGGTCATGCTGACGAACCCCACACGATACGGGTTGATCGCCTGCCGCTATCTCGCATGGGGATGGCACTACGGTGTATGGCTCAACGCACCGGAGATAGCGGAGCGTTACCGCATCAACGTGCGTGCCCTCTCACCGGCGTTGCTGCGACTGGTACAGGCGGGTATCCTGCACTCACGTGTCGGAGGGCCGAAGCCGGGATATATGCTCTCACGCGACCCTGCCGAAATACCGATGCTGGAAGTGGTACGCGCACTGGAAGGAACCTTCCGCATGGACTGCTGCCGCACGGTACTCCCGAACGTCCAGTGCCAGTGCGAAGCGGATAACTGTCGGGTATGCGGAGTGTTCCGGGACATACTGGACGAGCTTCGGTCGCGGCTGTCGGGTGTTTCGCTCGAAGACCATGCCGCAACTGAAGAATTTCTACCAACTTACTGGGGGGGGGGTAAAATACTGCAAACCAATAAGATAGAATACTTGGTTTAAAACGGGCGATAACGCATGAGAAACGAGAACTAAAATTTAAAAAGAAACGATATGAAAAAAAGATTCATTCCGTCCCTGTTGCTGGCGGCCTTGCTTGCCGGGAACGCCCAAGCGGAAATCGTGTCGGACAGCCTCCGCACCACGGTGTACTACCGCACCGCGAGCGCACGGCTGGAGCTGCCGTACATGGACAACGCCCGCCACCTGTCGGCGCTGGGGGACAGCATCCGCGCTTCGGGAGCCGACCCTGCGGCTGTGCTCAGGCGTATCCGTATCCAGTCGTCGGCTTCGCCCGAGGGGAACAACAAGTTTAATAAGGAGCTCGCCAGAAAACGCGGCGAGGAACTACGCGACTATCTGAAAGGGAACCTCTCGCTTCCCGACAGCATCTTCACGCTCCAGCCTCTTGGCGAGGCCTGGGACGAGCTGGCAGAGAAACTCGCCCGCACCGACGTTCCTTGGCGCGACAAGGCGCTGGCCATCATCCGCGACACGCCCGAATGGGTGGTTCGCGAGGGCAAGGTGGTCGATGGTCGTAAACGCCAGCTGATGAACCTTTCCGGCGGACGCGCGTGGCAATATATGATGGAGAACCTCTTCGATAGCTTACGCAGCGGTGCACTCGTGGTGTGCGAGATGGAACGCATCGAGCGCGTGAAGCCCAAACCCGAATCGGCACAGGCCGAATTGAAGCCGGCACCCGAACAGGCAGTCGACAATGTGATGAACCCCGATGACACGGTGGACACCGCCGGGAAGGAGCTTGAAACGACCGCCACGCTTTATAACAAGGAGGACGAGACGATTCCGCAGGATAACACGAACGAAGAAATGGAAAAGAGACCTTTTTATATGGCGGTCAAAACGAACCTGCTCTATGATGCAGCCCTTGTTCCGAACGTGGGACTGGAGGTCTATCTCGGTGGTGGCTGGAGCGTCGGCGGCGACTGGATGTACGCATGGTGGAGCAAGGATTCAAAGCACCGCTATTGGCGCATCTACGGCGGTGAGTTGGAAGTGCGCAAGTACTTCGGAAGTAAGGCGGCCGAGAAGCCTTTGCAAGGACATCATGTGGGCGTGTACGCGCAGGGGCTGACCTACGACTTCGAAACGGGCGGCAAGGGCTACCTGAGCGATTTTAACTACGGTTTCGGATTGGAATACGGCTACTCGCTGCCCGTTGCCAAGAGGCTTAATATCGACTTCAGTATCGGTGTCGGTTACAGCGGTGGCAAGTACAAAGTATATGAGCCGGAGGACGGTTGCTATGTATACAAGGAAACGAAGAGACGCCACTGGTTCGGCCCGACGAAGGCGGAAATCTCGCTCGTCTGGTTGTTGGGTCGCGGCAACGAGAACAGCAAGAAAGGAGGTACGAAATGATACATATACGGATATACAAGGAACTGCACAAGGCAATCGCAGGATGTCTGGCGGTAATGCTGTTGCCCCTGCTCACGGCCTGTGAGCACAAGGATCTGTGTTACGACCATCCGCACTCGGCGAGCGTGGAGGTGGTGTTCGACTGGACGGAAGCTCCCGACGCCCACCCTGCCACGATGAGCCTTTACCTCTATCCGGAGGACGGTTCCGAGCCGATGCGTTACGAGTTCACCAAGCGTGAGGGCGGTACCATCGTCGTTCCGGAGGGTATGTACGATGCCCTTTGCGTAAACAGCGACAAGGAGACGCACCGCATAGTTGACAAGGAACGTATGGAGACATTTCAAGTGACAACGGGGAACACCCGTTCACTGCGTGGGACACTGGCCACGAGGTCGGAAACGGCACCGAAGGCACGCGGCGCGGAAGAGGAGCGCAGCGTGATGGAACCCGAGGCCCTCTGGAGCGACCATGCCGAGCGGTTGGACATCGGTCCTGCGAGCGGCGTGAAGCGGATCGTCCTGACCCCGAAGCCACGGGTGAACACTTGTACGGTGGAGGTCAGAAACGTGGAGAACCTGCGTCACGTGAGTGCACTCAGCGCATCCGTGACGGGTATGGCGGGCGGCTGGCTGGCAGGAATCGACGAGTTGACAACCGAGAAAGTGACCATCCCGTTCGAGGTACACGCCAATGAGGAGAAGACGCAGTTGTCGGGCAACCTGACCTTCTTCGGCCATTGTCCGAAAGAAACCGGCACGCACAAGCTGATGATCTATGCGCTGATGTCGGACGGCAGCACCTATTATTTCGAGGCGGACGTGACCGACCAGTTGCATGATCCGGCACAGGACCCGACGCACATCGTCATCGTGGTCGACAAGCTGCCGCTTCCGAAACCTGTGTCTGGCGGCGGAGGCTTGCAGCCTACCGTAAAGGACTGGGAGGAAGTGCACATCAGCCTGCCGATGAGCTAAGCAGAGAACAAGTGGAACAGAAAAGTAAAAATACAAGTATATGAACAAATCGATTTATATATGTGCGGCTGCCGCGATGATGCTGGCTTCATGCTCCAACGACGAGGTCGTGGAACAGGCGCAGGAGAATGCCATCAGCTTCCGCAGCATGATGGGTGCGAATACCCGTGGCGTGGTGGCTGACGTTAGTAATTTGAATACCCTCTGCGTGACGGCCTATCAAGGAACAAATCTGCACTTTGACAATGTCATATTCCAAAAGGACGGTACGGGCTTCTTCAACTCTGCCAAGCCCTATTATTGGCCGGAAACCGGCGAATTGACTTTCACCGTACTTTCAGGCAACTGGAGCGGTACCCGTGATTTCACCGGCTCTACAGAGCAATGGATGAGAAATGTCACCATCAACGATGATATTGTCAAGCAGGAAGACATGACCTATGTCAGCAATGTGGCAGGCACGAAAGCCGCCAACGGAAAAGTGGGCGTACCGCTGGAGATGAAGCACGCGCTTGTACAAGTTCAGCTCAATGCAAAGAATACCAATCCCAACTATGTGTACAAGGTGAAAGGATTCCGTCTCAACAATGTAGTAAGTAATGGCGACTTTGACTTCAAGAATGAACAATGGAATACTAATGGCAATGGCAACATAAAGCATAAGACACTTGAAGTTACCTACGACACTCCCATAGACTTGGCGGCGGATGCCAAATCTATCATGGGCACGGCTGGCAACGCCATGGTGATACCGTGTACTTCGTCGCAGTGGATCGTAGGCGGGGGCTCTTTTGAAGTTCCGCTTTCTGCCGATGCTCAACCACAGGCCAGTACAATAGAGGGAGCATTCTTCTCGGTCTTGGTAAATATCCAGATGAAGTTGGGAGCGACTGTTTATCCCGACAAGGTTGGAGGCTATGCGTGGGTTGCCATACCGGTGAACTATCAATGGGCACAGCAACATGGCAAGAAGTTTACCTATACGCTCGACTTCAGCAACGGTGCCGGACGTGTTGACCCTGTAGATCCGGGCACGGACTGGGATGCAAGCAAAGACCCTGCCAAGACGCAACCCGTCTTGGGCGGCCTGATACGCTTCGGCGTGACGGTCAGCGAGTGGGGCACCGACGACAAGGACGTGGACCTGAAAGACCCTGAAAAGTTCGATGTCACGGTGGACGGTTGGACGGACGACAAGAAGGACGCTCCCCTGAAATGAATCTGAAAAGTTATACAAAAGGTTATCAATCAATTATTTTTTTAATTATTCATTTTTTTAATTATTCATTTTTTTAATTTTTCAATTATGAACAAAATGATTTATTTATGCGCAGCGGCCGCATTGGCGCTGGCATCATGCTCGAACGACGAGACTGTGGAAATGGCACAGCAGAAAGGCATCAGTTTCCGTGCCGTAACAGGACTGAATACACGTGCTTCCGAAGTGACAACGGACAATCTGAGTGCCATCAAGGTTACAGCCTTTTGGAATGAGAACAAGAACAAGTACGACGGTTTTGATACTGAAGTTGATTATGTAAAGGAGGGCGGTGTATTTAATTCAGCCGATTCAAAATTCTGGCCGCAAGATGCAAACGAAGTATTGAGCTTCACCGCCTTCTCTACCAACTGGACGGGAACGAAAACCATCACGGACAAGGATAACATCAACGTGGGTGGTGTAGCGATTAACGCCGATGTGGACAAGCAGGCCGACATGGTATACGTTACAGGCATGACCGGAACCAAGGCTGCCAACGAAACTGCCGGTGTCGCATTGGAATTGGAACACGCCCTTTCCCAGATCCAAATCTCTGCAAAGAGTGACAATACGGTCTACACATACCAAGTGAAAGGTATCCGTATTTCAAACGTTGACGGAGAGGCCGACTTCAATGTCGTAAATGGTACGTGGAGCAACAACGCTACAAACGACCAGATTTACACTGTGGAGTATACTATTCCGGTAACTTTGAATGGTACTGCCCAAAGCATCATGGAACAAAAGCAGGATAATGGCGTTAACTACAGTGACAATGCCATGCTGATCCCGCAGGAAGCTACCACGGCTTGGGATGTTGAAAACGACAAGCAAAATGCCAACAAGGGTACATACATCTCCGTACTGTTGAGAATCACTAAGACGGCTGATAACAGTAACGTTTTCCCTGCTGAAGGTGCTGACACTTACGGTTGGGCTGCCGTTCCCGCTTCATTCACTTGGAAGAAGGGCAACAAGTATGTCTATACTTTGGACTTCACCAACGGTGCGGGACGTGTTGACCCTGTAACTCCGGGACCGGATGTTAAGCCGCAACCGGACGGAAAAGACCCGGACAAGGGAGACAAGATCTTGGGTGACCCGATCAAGTTCACCGTTACTGTTACTCCTTGGAATCCCCAAGAGAACAACATCGACATGTAATCCGACATTCGTATAATCAAAAATCAATAACCAAACCGCACTTCCGCCCGGTGGCTGTCCGCACACTCAGCCAAGGCAGGAAGTGCGCCCTTAGGCCGGACGGGGTTGAATGTCCCTTTCCGGTCACACGAAAAGACAAGCTAAAAAAGAAGAACTATGGCAAATAAAGCGATTCATGTATTGGCGGCAGCGGCCTTGATCCTTGCCTCGTGCTCCAACGACGACACGGTACAGGTAGCTTCGGGGAAAGGCATCCGCTTCCGCATGGCGGTGGGCATGAACACCCGTGCCCTCTCCGCCGACCTCGCCGGGCTGAAAGCCACCGGCTTCAGCGTGTCGGCGTTCGCCACGGCCGGCAACGAGGAGAAGTACGGGTTCCGGAACTTGCTGTTCACGCACGAGGCGGGGACGGAGAACGACTGGACGTCCGACCCTTTGAAGTATTGGCCGGACGACGGCAGCGAGCTGCGCTTCGTGGCCGCCTGTCCCGCGGCCGCGGACTGGGGAGGCACCTACGAGGGTGACAAGCCCGGCGAGCTGAAAGTGACCGGCTTCAGTCCGGAAGCGGACATCGCCGGACAAAAAGACCTGCTGGCAGGTTACGCCTCGGGTGACAGGAACAATGCCGCCAAGACGGAGATAGAGCTGCGCCACGTGCTCACGCAGGTGGAGGTACGTGCCAAGAGTTCTAACAATACCTACCGCTACGACGTGAAGGCGGTACGCATCGGTTCCGTCCGCTCCACAGGCGACTATACGTTCCCTTCAGCGGTAAATACCGACGGCAGCTGGACGCTGAAAGAGGGCAGCTACGCTTCCTATACCACTGAGGACTTAAAAGAGCCTGTACGCCTTACGGCGGATGCCACATCGCTCATGGGCGACGGCGGCACGGCGATGCTCCTTCCGCAGCAGCTCACGGCGTGGGACGCGAAAGACGACAAGGAGAACACAAAGAATGGTTCCTATATCGCCCTGCTGTTGAAGATCACCACCGATGCGGGCAGGCAGGTCTATCCATCCGCTGATGATGAATACGGCTGGGCGGCAGTGCCCATCGGAGGCCACGCGGAGAGCAAGAAGAACCACTGGCAGCCGGGCGACAAGTTCGTCTACACGCTCGACTTGACGGGCGGTGCAGGGGTAACGCCCCCGGACAGCCCCGATCCCGGTGAGCCGATACTGGGACAGCCCATCCACTTCACGGTGACGGTGAATAACTGGGTGATTCGCCATCAGGACGTGAACCTGTAAGACAGAAAACGAATTACGAATAATAAACGAATGACAGATATGAACTACAAGAACAAACTGATGGGCTTGTCGCTCATCCTATTGGCGATGTTCTCCGCCTGTACGGACGATGTGGAGAACGGAGGCCGTGACTCGGGCACGGGCGACCACCGCATCACCTTTGCCGTGGGCACGGCAGCCCCTGATGCCCGGACAAGGGCGGACGGCAGCCACTCTGGTGCCACCGAATCATACGAAACCAGCTCCGTGGAGATGCAGGGCAAACTGGATGGGAAAACCGTCTACCTGACTGCCGAAGTCTCCGACGCTTTCCCGGGTGACGACCAACCCTTGACACGGGGTACGCAGGTGACAGGGGGCGCACAGGTGGATGAATTTAGCGTGTCGGCTGCTATTTTAGATGCTAACGTTTTTGAACCCGAGACGTTGGATGTGATGTACAACGTGAAGGTGACGAAAGACAACGCCTCTTCCACATGGACTACCGGAACGCCGTATTACTGGCCTACCGGCAAGAAGCTGACTTTTTTCGCTTGGTATCCCTACAACTCGAAGAACCTGACCATCCCGAAAGACAACAATGTCAAGGATACGAAGCTGTTCTACGAGATACCCGAACAGGTAGCCGACCAAGAGGACTTCATGATGGCCAACAGCTATGACGTGAGCGAGACATCAAGCGTGCCGATTTGGTTCAGGCACATGCTCACGGCAGTGAAGTTCAAGACGAGCAACAATATCCCTGCCTGCACCGTCAAGTCCATTGCCCTGAAAGGAGTGAAATACAGAGGCTATCATAACTGGCAAGCACACGGCAGCAGTATACTTCCTTGGGATTTGGATGCTGACACCAGAGACTTCACCTTGAACTTTCCCGAAGGAAAGAAGGTAGCCGAGAATACCGAGACCGAACTCACGGGAGAGGGCGAGACTTTCTTCATGATGCCGCAGACATTTGGAGATGACAGCGAAGCCCGTTTGGAGATGACGCTGGAGATGAATGGCGTGGAGCAGACCATCGGTGCCAAACTGAAGGATCTTGCCAATGCTTATGGTTCGTCAGTTTGGAATCTGACAACAACGGTTACATATAATATCTCGCTCGACCAGAATGTCGAGTTGGAATTGAACAAGGATGTCTTCGTGGCTTCGGGTGCCGACGCTGTGATTTATGTGAAGAGCAACTGTGACTGGGAGTGTACACTGAGCGACCCGAACGGCATCACCGGCAGCGCCGCACCGGCCTTGTGCAAGCCGACGCTGAAAGGTAGCACCAGCGGAGTGCAGTCGGACAGTTTCGATAATGAAAACGCGAAACTCACCCTTGAAACCATCCAACCGACCGACACTGAGACGCGCAAGGGCAAGGTGAAGCTCACGTTTACGTTCCCTTCCAAACCGGGAAAGACGGTAGAGAAAGAGGTGACGCTGACTTCCAGTCTGATGGTGGAATATCCGACAGGAAGTGACATCTGGTACAAACTGTCCCAAGGGTCTATGAGTTGCCACGACTTGATGACCACCGATACGCCCACCTTGCCCGATAATGCCGACTTTGCCACGGCCATAGCCAAGGTGGTAGGTGCCGATGTGACATATAGCCGCGAACTGGTAGCGACAAGAACTGGAGGAACTTCTTATGATGGCGATCCGGCCGTCTTCACTTACTTCGGTATCCGCAGAGCCAAAGCTGACGGTTCGACCATCGTGGTGAACCTTTCCAGAATCACCTTGGAGAACTATGGCGATTCAACTTTCGATGAAAAGAACTTCATGACTTGGGGTGGAACTTACTATCCAGTAGGTAGCACATGGACGGTGACCAAAGACAACTATAATGTGAAGACTCACGTAGACGACATGGGTACGGATTTGTCTGTTTGGCAAAGCACTGCCATGGGTAACTGGGGATATGACCAAGCGTATGACTATAGTAGTTCTACTTTCCGCTATCCCGGTTACTACACCATCAAGAATAACAAGTTCGGCTACTACTCCATTGAAAAGGTCTCAAATTGAGAAACAGGCAAGGCAAGATCAATAACAGTTTGAACAATAAAAAAGACAAGATATGAACTACAGGAATAAACTAATGAACCTTTCTCTCATCGCGCTGGCAGTATTCTCCGCCTGTTCGGACGAGGTGGAGAACGGTACTCACCCGGGAAAGGGAGACCAGCGTTTGAGCTTCGCCGTAAGCATGGGAGGCACGAACGCATGGAAACCGACAGCCGGCACCCGTGCGGCTTCCGGTTTAGGGGAGAGCACGTACGAGCTGAAACCCATTGAGATGGAAGGCAAGGTGAACGGGAAGACCGTCTACCTTACCGCAGAAGTGACGGACGGATTTCCCGGCGACAACCGTCCGATGACGCGCGGCACGCAAATCTCCGAGACCAACAAGACGGATATGGAGACCTTTGCCTTATCGGCCTATACCGATGCCACCGGCACGCCCGACTTCATGTACAACGAGACGGTCACCTTGAATAAGGACGAAGGCCGTTGGTATCCCACGGGGACATACTACTGGCCCGCCAAGAAGCAGTTGAGCTTCTACGCATGGTACCCCAGTGCGGCGGACGGCATGACGCTCACCGACAATACCCATCCGGGCGCCCCCGTGATGACCTATATCGTGCCCGACGACGTGAAGAAGCAACAGGACGTGATGAGTGCCGTAGTCATCGGAAAGGATAATCCGACGCTGGCAGACGGTTTCGCCACCACCGACCTGACGTTCAACCACGCCCTCTCGGCGGTGAAGTTCGTGGCAGGGGATGACCTGCCCAACTGCGTGGTGAAGTCCATCAAGCTGGATGGCGTGCGCTACAAAGGTACTTACACGTTAGGAACGGACGCATGGACATTGACTGATGACACGCAAGCCTTTACCCTGCGTTTAAACAAAGTGGTGACAGGAAACGGTGGAGCCATTACGGAGGATGGCAAAGGCGAGACCCTCTTCATGATGCCGCAGACATTGTCCGATGACGTGAAGATAGAGGTGGTGCTGAATGACGGAACTGCCGACTTTACGGTGGGCGCATCCATTGGAGGCACGAAATGGGAAATGGGCAAGACCTATACCTACCACATCTCGTACAATTTTGTGTCGCTGATTACCACCAACGACCAGTTCATCGCCTACACGGACGAAACCCTGACGGATCAGGTGGCTTTCTTCTTGAGTGCATCCGCAACTACTGCCGGGACTACGGGTACGATTATAGCCCCGACTGGATTAACCGTTACACCTACCACTTTTGCAAGCGGTGCGTCTAACATCCCTGTGAAGGTCACTTGGCCAAAAGACTTGGGGAATTATATAAGTATGGAGATTCAGTTCGCAGGCAAGAAAAAACAAATCAGATTGTCCCGTCAGACACCCACTGAAGGGGATGCCCATTGGCTCTATTCCTTGCCCGAGACGACCAGCCAGCACTTGGAAAATGACATCATCGGCTTGCAGAACGCATCGGAATCGGACTGGATAGCCATGACCTCGTCTCCTACGTACACGAAGGACAATTATTCGCAGGTCATTTATGACAACTCCTCAAAGGGCGACATTTACCTGCAGACGTTGAGCATCCCGTCGGCGAACCGCTTCGCCTCGTTGCTTGCCACCAAAGAGGACTTTGACCAAAATGTGATGTACTGCGTGGAGCAGAAAGCCTTTACCGCCGATTTCGGCTTCAAGGGCTGCGAACGAAATATTTCCCGCGAATCGGAGAAATGGAACATCGTGCTGAACGGCGGACATTTCAAGGACAACGTCACAAACATGAAAGCCAGAGTGGTAATCTCCTCCGATGTATCTGATGAGCTGATCAACGATCAGGGACGTGATCTTACTTATGGCGAACCGGTGTCTATTGTCGTAAACAAAACTACATCTATGGCTGTGTCCGCCACTCCTTACGTGAAGAAGCGTTGGGACAACCTGCAAAACAATACGGCCAATAACGGCACACGCAAGGTAAACGTGCAGGTGAAGAACGACGGCATGGACGAGTGGTACGATTGCGGACCTGACGGATTGATGAGTGATAGGTTCACGTGGGGAAATAATTTTGCAATAGGATATAACCAATACCACGGAAAAGGTAATAATTGGAATAATGGTGCACTTCCAATAGTCCGGGATTATTATGAAGTGCATCAGAAACACCCGATGTTTGGCTTGCACAGATGGTCTATAATGAGGGACAACGGTGATGCAAATATAATGGGGAACGCCCTATATATGATATTCTGCAGTGCCAGACAGTGGAACGGATGGAATAATGGAAGCATCTACCGCAATAGTACGTCTGGGGGATGGTCATACATTGCATGCAATCAGGCAAACAGCATTACTGATCCTGAAAATCCCAATTACAATGATGTCTATAATGGCGGCCGATTCATCACCATTGGCGTAAATGGTCGTAACTGGAGATGGTCATCTTGGCAAAACTATCCGGGACCTCTTACAGTATGGATTCCGGTAGTATACACTGACTCCCATTGCGGATTGAACGCACGCCCTACAGACGGCACTCCCATTCCCGGAACATCGGTTAACGAATAGTGGCAAATCGCTTTAATAACCAACAAGATTATATATACACTTTAATTACATCAAGACTCTCCCCAGCACAGCGGGAGGGATTATGTATAATAACCCTAACAACTTGCCGCCCTTGTGAAAGACCGGCAAGTCTCCCTTTATTTCAATAAAACAGAATACGAATATGGAAACAAAGATACTTGAAACGGAAAAAGGCAACAAGGATACTGTCTATCTTCACTGGAGCGGAACGGACGAGACTTGGAACGCCTACGGCAAATCGGCGGAGAACGCCCTGCGTATGAACCCGGAACTCCGCACGCTGACGGACGAAGTGAATTTGGACGGCACGCAGGTGACACACCTGAAAGTGACCACCGAACAGTTCGAGCGGTACGGCCTTGCCGACTACTGCGTGGCGGTGGACGACGAGAGATTGAAACTGAAGATACCCGTGCATGGCTGAACGAACGGACATGAAGGACTTCGCCGCAAGGCTTGAGGAAGAGGCGGAAAAGAAGGTGGAGAAGATAGAGGCCGGAGACCTGAACATGATCAAGAAATCATTCGAAGCCTCGTTGGTGCTCGCGGACGCTTTCCTGCAACTGAAAGCCTTCATCGCGGACTATACTTTCCGTGACGAGGCAGAGGAAATCGAGTTCTTCAAGACGGTCAAACCCCGAATCTGCCACCGGCTCATCTACTACCGCAAGATATACAACATCGAGATGAACCGTCCCGTAGGCAACGAGTCACAGCGGAGCTACCTGATAGACGAGATACGGGGCATCAACCGTTACAACGAGAAACGTTCGGACTTCGTGCGTTACTACCGCTCCGGGCTGACCCACTTGGACGCACTCTATTACCTGAGGGGTAACCTTGACACGGCACTCTACTTGGAGTCGTTCCATCACGAGCGTGATCCGTCATTCTCGACCAACTGTGACTTCATGGCGGCACGGCTTCTCGCCAACGAGCGGCTGATCCGCTACCTGACGAAAGAATTAGAGGCGTTCGAACTGCGGCAAGCCGAAGAATCGTTGCTGAAGGTGCGCCTGACGTGGAAAGCGACGAAGACGGAACTGACCGAACTGCTATTTGCATTGGACAGTCGCAAGGCATTCGGGGATGTCCCGTTGACAAGGCTGTCGGAGTATGTGCAGAGGGCATTCAACATCGAGTTGGACAAGAACCTGTCCCGGACATTCGGCGACCTGCGCATCCGCAATCGGCAGACGCCTTTCCTTGACAGCCTGAAGGCCGCACTGCTCAGGCGGATGAACCGCCCGCTGAACAACCGCCCCGGAGGGCGGAACAAAAAGACGCTTTGAGAAGGATAAGAATTGAATAATAACAAACAGAAACCTAAATAGAAAAGGACAATGAAACAGGTATTTGTCAAACCTCTGTTGCTGCTGCTCGTGATACTGGCAGGGGCATCCTGCGACAAGGACGAGAAGGAAATCGGCTACGACGCGCTGCCCCAAAAGGCGCGGCAGTTCATCGCGCAGTATTTCCCCGGTGCGGAATGCACCCGTGCGGTGCGTGACAAGGACGGCGGCACGACCGAATATGAGGCATGGCTCTCGGACGGAGCGGAACTGGAGTTCGACGAACAGGGCGAGTGGACGAGCGTGGACTGCAAGTTCTCCGCGCTGCCGGACGGCATCCTGCCGGAATCCATCGCGACGGACATCACCGCCCGTTACCCCGATGCCGTACCTTACAAGGTGGAGAAACAACCGGGCGGTTACGAGATAGACATCCCCGGCTGGGAACTGTACTACAACTATCAAGGCACGTTCATCCGCACCGAGAGAGACCTGTAAAACTGCATGAAACACCAATAACTAAAGAGCTATGATCATCTATGACAGCAAAATCGCCCGTCTGCTCCAAGGCCGGCTGAATCCCTACGATTACGTGACCCTCCCGATCATTACCTTGACCGCCCTCCCCTACGGAGAGAAAGGAATTTGGGAGGAAATGGAGATGAGCATCCACCGCCGGCAATACACGGAATGCTTCCTTGCGTCACTGCTGCCGTCCCTGCTTCTGGGCTGGCAGGTGTGTTGGGCACTTGCTATCCTGCCACTGTTCACATATTACATCCTCTATTGGGCGGAACGTCAGGCTGTCGGCCATTCGGCATTTGACTACGAGGCAGAAAAGGAAAGCGAGGAAGTAAGCTACTTTGTAGTGAGAAAACGCTTTGCATGGAGCAAATGGTATTGGAAAAAGAAGCTGCCGGCCATCGACCGGAGCTGGTTCTGCTAAAGGAACAGGGCTGGCTCCTATACAGCTACTACAAGCGTGGGCTGCTGTCTGTTTAAGTTGTGTTCGGGCATCCTGGGGCCTTCTTTATGATTAAACGAGATGCAGCCAACGCTTCCTTTCATCACATTCCTCTATTGGGCGGAAAAGGAAAGCGTGGAGATAAAAAAGGAAAAAGTGCAATTCAGACATATATACGAAGAGTTACGATGAAGAAAACGGAATGCGTCCTTGTGAAAGGTCGCCAGATGTCCGCCGAAGGGCAGCAATGCCCGTAGGACACAGTTTTTTGATTTTTAGGAAAGTTCAATCCCCAAAAGGGATTGGATTTATTAAGTGGGAAACCACTTTTTTACATGAGAAAACAAGACCCGCACTTGTGAAAGCCCGGAGCTTGTACTTTAGCATGGCAGCCTGCCAGCTTTACCCCGGCAGGCTTGTCAGTTAAAATTTTCAAGTCAATGTCTATTTGATCAAAAAAGCCTTGCGGTGGCCGTTTGATGCAGCCTGTTGGGGTTATCTCCAAATGATGGCTTATAGCCGTATGTTCATGCTCGTCTCGTTCAAAATAATATATGGATAATAAATGTGATGGAATCCAACCTTTATTTACAGCAACCAAACTGCCGTTTATGATATGGTCACTGTGAGATTCGATGATTATTTGCACTCCATTTTTTACAGCTTTGGCTATCAGTTCCATCAAAACCGCTTGTCCTTTGGGGTGTATATGTGCCTCCGGGTTCTCGATGATGATCAATGCTCCTTTGGAGGCACTCAACACGGCAATTAGGATAGGAAGCACATAGGTGATGCCAAATCCTGTATTTAATGCGCTGACCTCTTCGGTTATCGTATTTTCTTCTCTGTTGAATTTGTATTTGAGCCTGAAGTCTTCTCCACTCTGTTCGATATTGATTTTTATGTTAGGTGATATTTTTCTCATCCAACGTTCAACCTGTACGGACAGCCTGTAGTCTTTTGTCACTTCTCCGTCAGCTTCTATGCCTAACTTTGTCAGTGGAATTTGCTCGTTTTTGTATTGTTCCAAGTAGTGGATTGCATATTCGCATTGTCCCATGATTTTGGAGATTTGTTTTTTTGTAACGACCAATGACGTATCTCTGTTATAACTTTTCTGGGGACCAAAACGGAATGCACTTAAGTATTGGAATTTATCATTGAATAGAGAGTATGCGGACAAGGTATTTTTATCGACAACATTGTTCTTATCACCCAAGAGAAAGGTATCAAGTATATCATCCGGATAGTTGAACGTATAGTTTAAATGAGGCTGATCATCAAAATTCATCTCCAAACGGAGACTATGTTCCTTTGAGGATTGACAGGCCAATTCTCCCGAAATACCCAAATCACACAAGTCGCCTTTCAGATTCAGCCCTGATTCGAGGTCATTCATAAAGAAAGACTGCCGTAACAGCAAAAGCGATTGTATGATGGATGATTTTCCCATTCCGTTCATACCGGTAAAAATAGTCAAACCACCCACTTCTATTTTAGTATGATCATGCAATTTGAAATTGCTTATTTCCAGTTTATTTATCATCTGATTTTTCTATTATTTGGTTTATAAGATTTCTGACCTGTTCAAACCTTAATTCCACATTGTATTTTTGTCCGGTACCTGTTGATATAGAATTGATGAATTTACTGTTGTTGAACAAGTCCATCATTCCTTTTCTGAAGTCTTTTGCATAAGCAGACAGTTGGTCTCTTTGCGCATCGGACAGCCATGCTATATTTACGCTGACCGTATCGTATACAGACTTTGATATGGGTTTTCGTTTATGGTTTTCATCATTTCTCTTGCGAAAAGTGTCTTCTTTAAAGATGTTGTAACAGCAAACCATCGATCGGTCAAACGCTTTTTTTATTTGTTGTCTTTGCTGCTCTGTCATTTTATTCAGTTCGCCCATTTTATCATTCAGGAACAAGTCCAATTCTCCGGTGTAATCTTTGTAACCAATATAGAACGCAACAAAACGATTGACAAAATCCCTATCTTCCATTCGTTTAGATTTTATTGAGTAATTGGTAGCTCTTTTAAAAGAATCCAACTCTGCCAATTCTTTTATAAACGAGGCTGCTACACCTTGATTTAAGGCATGTCGCATTTCCTGTGGTTTGAGAGGTTCTCCCGCTGTATTTACTCGTTGGAAGATAATGTATTTCACATCGTTGGGAGTTCCTTTCCTGGAAATAGTGAGCATCGAAAAGAAGACCTTCGAGGAAATGAAAGAACGCTTTGAAAAGTTCTCGGAACATGTGAAAGGCCTCTGTGCCCGTTACCGTCCGCCTGAAAGGATGAACTGGATGGACAGTGCGGATGTCTGCGAGAAGTTGGGCGTCAGCAAGCGGACGGTACAGACCTACCGTGACCGGGGACTGTTGCCGTACAGCCAGATCAACCACAAGATTTACTACCGGACGGAGGACGTGGAAGCGTTCTTGGAAGCCATGAGCCGGGAAACGATGGAGGAGGAATGAATATGGAGGTGATCACAAAGGACTTGGAGGAGGTACGTTCGTACTTCGAGGCGTTGGAGCAGGGCATGAGGTATATAGACACCGTGACGGCGCATTTCCGTCCGGCTATGAACGGGGAGGTCTACCTGACGGGGGATGACGTGTGCCGGATTCTGCATATCACGCAAAGGACATTGCAGGATTACCGGACGCAGCGGCTTATTCCCTACATATCCCTTCCGGGAAAAACGCTTTACCGGCAGTCCGACCTGTTGCGTATGCTGGAGGAAAACTATGTGGAAATGAGGAAAAGGCGCAAACGGGGGAAAAGCCCAACATAACAGCACGATACGGTACATAGGTAAATGCAGCAAGGGCAGGAACTTCACAAACGTTGTTCCTGCCCTTGCCGCATATTGCACCTTGCGCTCAGGCTGTTTCCCGAAGTGACAGGTGCCCACGTGCCGGTCTTCCGGCTTTTTTCTTTTCCCTGTCGAGTACATTCTTCTGCATGGCCGATAGGTTGGCGGAGATGGCCCGGAAATCGGAACTGACCATTTTGTTCGTCACTTCGGCATAGATTTGGGTCGTGCTTATGTGCTTGTGTCCGAGTATCTTGGAGAGGGATTCTATCGTGCCTCCGTTGCAGAGGTAGACCGTGGTCGAGAATGTGTGCCTGCTCAGATGGAATGTCACGTGCTTATTGATGCCGCAATATTCGGCGATCTTCTTCAAGTGTCCGTTGCAAACCCCGTTGCTGGGCATGGGGAACACAAGGTTGCCGTCAGCCATTCCCCGATACCGTCCTATCAGTTCCTTTGCTATTTCCATAAGTGGAACATTACTTGCCACCCGTGTCTTGGTGCGGCGGGTGATGATCCACTCCTCGCCGTCGAAATCCATCCGCTGTATCTTGTCATAGGTAAGGGTCTTTATGTCAATGTAGCTAAGCCCGATGAAACACCCGAAAAGGAAGAGGTCGCGTACAAGACAGGTCTGCCTGTCAGTGAATGTGGCGTTGGCTATGCGGTGCAGTTCCTCTTCCGTGAGGTAGCCCCGATCCGTCTCCTGCATTTCGAGGCTGTACTCGCCGAACGGGTCGGTACGGACAATGCCGCGCCTCCAAGCCCGGTCGGTCAGGCTGAGCAGGGGCATGGTGTAAATCCAAAGGGTATTAGGGCTTAGTCCTTTTTCCACCCGCAGGTATCTGTCGAAATCCGTGATGACCTCTTTAGTCAGCTCCTTGTAGGACATATCGGTCCGCTTTCTCTTTTCCCACAGGAAGGACTTGAAATGGTGGTAGACGGACAGGTACTTGTTATAGGTTGACTTGGCACGCTGCCCTTTCTCCACCATCTGGCGGAACTCCTCGTTTGTCGCCTCGAAATCCTTCAATATGCAGTTCTCCATCATGCCGATTCCCAAGAAGGCGTTCCTTAGCTTTTCCGCCGTGACGAAATCCTCTTCCCTGAGGATGCGGTGGTAATGGTTGGTCAGACGGGTGGTGATTTCATTGAGCAAGCCGTTTGTCTTTACGGCTTCTACGGACTTGCCGCTTGCAGCACCGTTCTTCCAAATGGTGGGGTTGACAAACAGCTTGGAGCTGAATACAATATCCTGACCGTCAATGGTTATGCGAACCATGATGGGTGCTTTCCCGTCTTTTCGGACGGATGTTTTCTTGATGTAGAAAAGGGTCTTGAAGGTGCTTCTTTTCGTTGCCATAACTCAAAAATTTTAGTTCATAAAGGTAGTTGTTTATTCGTTACCATGAGCTATGCAAAACGCTGCAATCCGGTGAAACAGAACCGGTTATTTCAGTTATTTACGTCATTCAAACAGGTAGCTGTTTAGTAGCTGAACTCCGTCTGAAAACGACAAATTCCATGCTTTTACACAAAGGTCTGTTCCGCCCTACACTGCATACAAGATGCTGACCTACATTTTGTTAAGTTGAACTTTGCTTCTCTTTGCGTCTCATCTCAATTTTTTGGAAAAAAAGTAAAGTATTTTCGTGACAGAACGCGGGGTTATGCGTGAAGAGCGGTAGAATACGCTACGACACGATGGATATGTTTGGCAGTAAAGTCCCCGAGCGGATTATTCGGCGAACAAATCGTCGAGTTCGACTTCGCTCTGTACGTTCCCGCTATACATATTCTTCTTCACTCCATATGTCGTGACGAATGTCTGATGCAGGGCCTTGCGGGTCTTCGTCGCCGAGCGGAAACTTTCTGCCCGTTCGCGCAGGTGCGCATCGTACTGTTTGGTAATTTCGACCTCGCCTTGCGAGAATTTCATCTCGCAGAGATCGATCGTCTGGTCCCGGCGGTCGATCAACAAATCGATCTGAGAGCCGTCGCCTTTCCATGCGCAGACATCGCTCTGCACGCCGCTTATACCCAACTTCCGTTTGATTTGGCGGATATGATGCAGGCATAACTGCTCGAAGGAATATCCGCTCCATGCCCTGCGTGAGGGCGAGTCGATCATATTTTGCCAATGGTTCTCGTCCTGTCCGCGATAGCCTTTGACATAACGCAAATGGAACAGCGAGAACAAGTCGGTCAGCTGGTATATCGTTCCGCGCTCTCGCTTGCCGAATGCCGTGTACGGACGGATAAAATCACAGTCGGTCAAGTTTCGCAGGGCTTTTGTCAAGGCTCCGCCGTCTTCAATTTTTGTTACTGCCATAATTTCCGTTCGGGTCATCCCCATCGCCTTGCTTGCCAGTGCTTCGATAATCTGCCTATGTAACGTAGCCTCGTTGAACAATGACCGGAACAGGAATTCGTATTCCCGCGCCAACGGTGCATTCTGTATGAAAAAGAGGTTATCCACATTCTGCGTGAGGCTCAGATTGCGTTCGAGCATTCGCAGATATAGAGGCGTGCCGCCGAGAATCATGTAACACTCCGCTATCTGATAACGATTCCAATTGATGCCGCGTGAGAGAAGATACTGCTCCGTCTCATGCAGCGTAAACGGCGCAAGGTAGATGCTGCGTGTAGTACGATTGTACAAACCTCCTTTGTCGGAAAGTACGTTTTCGCGCATCCATGTCGTCGCACTGCCGCAGACAATCAGCTTCAACCGGTCGTTCGCCGCTCCCCACGAGTTCCAAAAATACTCGAATGCCTTTATGAAACGGCCTTTCTGAGTATCCATCCACGGGAGCTCGTCGAGGAAGACGACGATGGGCTTATCGCCGCCTAACGATTCGAGATACTCACGCAGTTGGGCGAATGCCTCGAACCAGTCCTTCGCGGCCTCCCATTTGCGTCCCGAATAGTATTCCAACTGCCGGTTGAATGCCCCGAGTTGCTCCTTTTTGGTGCCCTGATAAATCCCCGTAGAATAAAAACCGAATGCATCGTTAAAATACTGACGCACCAAAAAGGTCTTGCCGACTCGGCGCCGACCGTAGATAGCTATCAGCTCCGACGACTCCGATTCTATACGCCTGCGCAGGATCTCTTGCTCGGCGGCTCTGCCTATGATCGTATCTGCCATCTTGCAACACGCTTGATTTTCGGGCAAAGATAACGAAAAATATCGATTCTTTATCGGTAACTCGTTTTATTTCTGACTTACCGATAAAGAATCTGATGTAACAATAAGCAACCAGATAAGGTCGAGTGCTTGCCGTCGGGCGCTGCTTCGTCGAATGCAATATAATGAAAACTAGACCATTCAACGACAATGAAACGACACTCCATACTTACCCTTCTCCTGAAATAGTCGCAAATATTTATTATTTTTACGATAGGATAAGTGAGAAAAGAGTCTAACGGCCGAGGTATTTTCATACGTCCGGCACAACGAACCGAAAGATGATTGAATTCCGCCGTGACGACGGCATAAAGGAACGGCAGGCGATCCATGCCCGATTGGGGAAATACAATCGGGAGATGTGCCCGTGGCTGAAAGACCATTCGCCGCTGCAAGACCCGGAGAGGAAACCGGAATATGCCGACTTTCTGGCATTCGACGACGGCAGGCTGATAGGCGGAATCGTAGGATTCGTTGCCTATAACTGGTATTTTCTGGATTTGCTGTACGTGGAGGAGGCGTACAGAGAACAAGACGTGGGCACACGCCTGATCCGTCTTGTCGAGGAGTTCTGCCGAAACGAACGCCTGACCGGAATAAGGCTGGAGACGTGGAATTTTCAAGCCAGAGGGTTTTACGAAAAGAACGGATTCTCTGTTTTCGGGGAACTGGAAGACTGCCCGCCCGGAACATCCGTCTATTTTCTCAAAAAGCAACTATTTCGATAAGCCGAGTGCAAAGCTGCGCTTGCGCGAGCTATGCCGAGGCGAGAAATAGACGAATGAAATTCAACGTTTTCGATAAGCCGAGTTGCAGAGCCGAACCTGCACAGGCTATGCCGAGGAGAGAAAACGACTGTTGATAAACGAACTAAAGGGCCGTCCTATCGCTGCGGACGGCCCTTGCGGCTACATTTTTATCCCCTTTACTGTACTGTTCACCTCCATCGGTCTGACGAACTGCACGTGCTCCCGTAGGAACTGCGACTTATTCGACGCATCGGATGGCGGCTCCGTTGTCGCCCGTTCTCCGGTCAGTGGTGATTGTGTTTGTACCGTTTCGCCATTGGTCTGCTGTTCCTGTGCGGCTTCGGGCTTGGGCGGAGCCAACTCCAACTGAATCTTACGCTCCAATGCCGCTACTTCGGATTTCAACTGCTTCAACTCATCCTCCTTCTTCCACACACCGCCGACGGTCTGCTGCAAAATCGGAATATCCCGCTCGTATTCGACGTTCTTCTCGCGGTACTGCTCCACGAGCTTGGGTATGCGCTCCAACGCATTGATGAAATTCATCGCCGCCGCTTTGGTGTCGGCCATCGCTATCTGTCCGTTGTTGTAAGTGTACTTGAATGCCCCCTCCACGAAGAAACGGTTCTGCCTGACCTCCTTACCATCTTTCAGGGACGATTCGGTCTTGACGAGAATCGGGAAGCCGTACAGCTCGCCGACGCGCATGTACTCGCCGCCCGTTGTGGCGTTCTTGGCAATCTCCTGTAAGCGTGCTCCGAGGCTCTTGTGGTCGGCGGCATCCAGCCCGTCGAGCCGCAGGGCGTTGAGTTTGTTGCCCTCCTTGTCGGTCTGCACCCGTGCAAGAAACGTCTCGTAATCCGCCGACATTTTGACGATGCAGTCGTTGTTGTGGGCGAGCGTCTTGGTGTACTCCTCCAATTTCCACGCGGAGCCGCTCTTGGCCTTGTGGAACGACTTTCGCTCGCTCTCCAACGCCGCCACTTTCTTCTCCAACCGCGCCTTGTCGAGCAAGTCCGTATTGCCGGACAAGATAGCCATGTATTCCGAGAAGTTCATGCCCGACTTCTCGTCCATCGCACCCTCGTCGATGGTTCGCGCACCCATCGCCCCGCTTTTGAGCTGTGAGATGAACGTCTGCTTGCAGTGCAGCAGGTTGAACTTGTAGCTGTCGAGCGATTTTTCGACGGCATAGATGATTACATCGACCTTGTTTCCCGCGAACTGCTTGGCGATCTCGTTGCCCTTGCGCACGGCGCGTCCGTCGCGCTGCGCGAGGTCGGAGGGGCGCCACGGCGTATCGAGATGATGCACCGCAACGGCTCGTTTCTGTGCATTGACACCCGTGCCGAGCATGGAGGTCGATCCGAAGATCACCCGCACCTTACCCTCGTTCATCGCGTCGATAACGGCCTTGCGCGACTTCTCGTTCTTGCACTCCTGAATGAAGCGAATTTCCGAGGAGGGGATGCCGTAATCCTCGATTAGCTTACGTTTGATCTCGCTGTACACATTCCACTGTCCCGGCTGGAACGTCCCCAAATCCGAGAAGACGAACTGCGTTCCTTTCTGCGCGTCGTACTTGCGGTAGTACTCGGCAATCATGCGGGCGCAGTGGCTCGCTTTGTTGTCCACGTGGTCGTCGTAGCTGGGGTCGATCAGCCGCATATCGAGTGCCATCTTGCGGGCATAGTCCGTTGCGATCAGCATCTTGGCCTTGTCTTCCGTTTCGGAGAGCGGTGCGCGTCCGAGTATCGTCGCGTCGCCCGATTGTGCAAATTGCATCAGTTTTTCGATAAACTCCTCCTGCTGGGGCGTGGGCGGGATATTGTGGAGTATCTCGTTCTTGTCGGGACGATCCACGCCGACATCCTCTGCCGTACGATAATCGGTAATCTCGGAGTAGAACGCCGCCAGCTCCGGCACTTTGATGAAGTAGCGGAAGCGTTCTTTCTGCACGATGTTGTTCGTTACCGAAAACTCGAAATCGGTGGATTTCTTGGCAAAGATGGCAGCCCACGCATCGAACGAGTTGATACTCTGTCTCTCCAATTCTTTCGGTCGCAGGTATTTGAACAGTAGGTACAGCTCCGTCAGCGAATTGCTGATGGTCGTACCCGACAGGAACGTCGCGCCCAAATCCTTGCCCGTGCGCTCTTGTATAGTGCGGATGGCATAAAGCATATTGAGCGCTTTTTGGCTGCCGTCCTGATTGCCCAGCCCCGCCACGCGGTCGTGGCGCGTGTTGAACATCAGATTCTTGAACTGATGACTTTCGTCCACGAAGATATGGTCGATGCCCATTTGTTTGAAGTCCACCACATCGTCCGTGCGCGACTTGATGGCGTGGGCGATACTCTCCAGCTTTACCGAGAGGTTGATTTTGCGCTTCTCCAATCCCCGCAACATCGCCCGTGAAATCTCTTTGCCCTGCCTGCGCAGCACGTCGAGGTTTTCCTCCACTGTGTCCAGCTCGGCTTGCAGGATGCGCTGCTGCAATTCGGGCGACTGCGGTATCTTGCCGAATTGGTCGTGCGACATGATGACGCAATCGTAGTCGTTGTTCTTGATGTTGTTGAAGAACCGCACGCGGTTTTCGGGCGTGAAGTCCTTTTCCGAGGCGTAGAGTATCTTCGCGTTCGGGTAGGCCGTGCGGTAACATTCGGCAATCTCCGCGACGTTGGCTTTCAGCCCGATAATCATCGGCTTGTGTGCCAGCCCCAGCCGCTTCATCTCATGCGCCGCCACGCACATAATCAGCGTCTTGCCCGTGCCGACCTCGTGGTCGCAGATGCCCCCGCCGTTCTGCTTCAACATCCAGATGCAATCCTTTTGGCTCTGATATACATCCTTGATATTGAACCGCTTTTCGAGGGCTTTCAGGTCGAGGTCGGGGAACGTCTGATGCGAACCGTCGTACTGCGGACGCACGAAGCAGTTGAACTTACGGTTATACCTGTCCGTCAGCCGTTGCTGGAACTCCGGCGACTGCTCCGCGAGCCACTCCACGAACCCGTTTCGTATTTCGTCGATCTTGGCATTGGCGAGCTGTATGCCCTCGCTGTCGCGCACCTTGATGTCGTTGCCGTTTTCGTCCTTGCCGATGCTTTTTTTCATGTCGGGCACGGTGTTCACAAGGGCGTGTTTCAGTAGGGCGATACCGTCGTAGGTACGGTAATACCCTTTGACGCAATATTGGTCGAGAATCTTGGCGTTCTTCCCGCCGCATTTGACCGAATAATCGTCCATACTCTCCGAATAGCCGATGCGCACATCGGTATCGAACAGGTAGGAGGCGTAGGCGGAATAGATGCCCGTGGGTATCCACCGCTCGCCGAGGTTGAAATCCAGCTCGTCGAACGTAATCGGACGCGGCGCGGCCTCCTGCAAGGCGGTAAGGGCTTCTTTCTCCCGCTCGCCGTGCGGATTCTCACTCATCCATGCCTCGATGCGCTCCGCCTTATCCACCACGTTGCCCGCGATAAAGCGGTCTTTGATTTCATAACCGCCGGAGAGCGGATTGTAAAAGATACGCCCTTTCAACTCGTCGATCAGCTCCTCGCGGCTGTTGTCCGACAAGGATTCCATGTAATCGAGATTCACGCCGCCGTATCGGTTGAGCGAGGCCGAAAGCGCCTCCTCGGGCGTATCGACGTGCGTCGTCTCGTTCACAGCGAACGCTACGGGATGGTCGAAGATGTCGGCCTTGACGAACTGCCCGTTCTCCGCCCGTTCGAGGGCGAGGATGTCGCGCCCCGACGTGTCCATCATCAGGAGCTTGACGTTCGCTTTGGCGTTCAGATTCCCGTAACGGGCGACGAACTCGTCGTAACAGGTGTTCAACGCCTCGCGCTGCGCCGACCCTTCATCGTGATACTCCGCCTCGTAAGCGTAGAGCCGCTCGTAAGCGTCGCGCACGGAAGTGTAAGCTGCAATCTTCTCTCGCTGCTCCTTTCCCAGATCGAGCGGGTGGAACGTCGCTCCGTAGCGGGTGACGTCTTTCAGGTAGCCGATCTGGTAACCTGCCCCGACGGTGTTTACCTTGACAAACGATCCCTCACGATGGTGCGGTTCGAGCAATCCGTCGAACGGGCGGGGCTTCATCTCCTCCTCGTGTCTGCGCTGCCGCTCGGCCTCCGATACCAGCCTGCTATGACCGCTTTCGATAGGTTGATCGACCGTTGCGGTCTGGACGGGTTGCGCCGTTTTCGCTGTCGCTTCCGTCGGCGTATCGAAGAGCGATGGCTGACGCGGCTGCGCCAGTTTGGGACGGTTGCTTCGTCGGCGGGGCTTGCCGCCCGTCTGGGCGATACGCCGCTCCTCCGCCGTGAAGCCGAACAGATCGTAGAGGCTCATAACCGGCGGCTCGATTTCAGGTTTCTCCTCTTTGGAAGATACGGCAGTCCGTTCCGTTTCCTGCCGAACCGTTGCGGTAGGCGGCTGCACCGTCTCTTCGACGACGGTCGTCTCCTCGAAAACACCCGCTTGCGGTGGCTGTTCGTCCCATAACCGTTGCTCTTTCTCTTTCGCCCACACCCCGAATGCGGCCAAATCCTCTACCGACAGCTCTGTGCGCAGGGGCGATTCGGTCGCTTCTACTTTGGCTTGCTGCTGCTCTTGCAGTCGTGCATTCCGAATACCGCCGGAGTAGAGCCTCATCGCCAACCGCGCATGCAGGTTGTGGTCGAGCAGCTCACGCAGCTGCGTTGCGATGCCCTCTGCACCGCCGTCGTGCTCGTAAACCATTGCCGGTCTGCCGTAAGGATCGGTGTCCAGCACCGCACTCGTATAGATGATCTGCTCTTTATGTTCTATGAAATAGCGGTTGGTGCTTACACCATGCAGCGTTCCCGTTCGGGTAAACGATTTTTCGTCCTCCGTCAGCCCCTCTTTGTGGGTATCCTTTTGCAAGACGATCAAGTCGCTGCCGACCTCTGTTCCGGCATAGTCTGTAAAGAGGTTGTTCGGCAGGCGGATCGCCGAGACAAGGTGCGCCTCTCGGAGCATTTCGAGCCGCACCGCTTCGTTGCGCGGGGAGTTCATCACGCCTTGCGAGGTGATGAACGCCACGATGCCGCCGTCGCGGACGGCATCCAGCCCTTTGAAGAAAAAGTAATTGTGGATGGCTTTCGCAGCGTTACGGCGACCAGCCGATTCGCTTGCGGAGAAGGTCGGATCGAACACCGCCACGTCCCCGAACGGGATGTTGGAGACAGCCGCGTCGAAATAGCCGTCGAACGGTTTCTCGATGCGCTCGAAACCCTCCGCCCGCACTTTCTTGTCGGGATAGAGATGCGCGAGGACTTTACCCGTCAGCAGGTCTTTCTCGAAGGCCATGACATCGGTATCGGCGTTCTTCCGGAGAAACGCCTCGACGAACGCGCCGTGTCCTGCGGAGGGCTCCAGCAGGCGGCGCGGACGCACGTTGTAATCGTTCAGTACGTCGGCCAACGCCTCCGTAACGGCTGGAGGTGTGTAGAACGCCGTCAGCACGGAACTTTTCAGGCTGTCGATATAACGTTTGTATTCGTTGTCGCTTGCGCTGTGTTCGCGGATCAGGCGGTGCAGCTCCGTTGTCATGGGGAACAGTTCGAGGTCGGATTTCGCCCACTGCACGGCATCGGTCAGATCGGCGGCCGGATTGAGAATACATTTCAATCCACCGAACCCGCAGTAGCGGGCAAGCCGCTCCCGTTCTTCGGGAGTAGCTGCCCGCCGTGCGCCGTCCAACTCGAAAGCCGTGCGTATCGCCTCGATGTTATCCCGCAGCTTGGCTTTACGGTTAAATGCCATCTTCTTCGAGGATGATCGAGACGGCTCCCGTAAGTTCCGTGTAGAGCTGCTCGTATTCGGGCGAGTAGGCGAAATCGTCCGAGAGCGGATATTGCGTGAAGATGCTTTCGACATAAGGCAGCAGCCGGAGCGCGACAGCAGGTGCGTCGCTTTGTGCGATCTCATCCGAGAACTCGTTCCAGAGCACCTCGATGATCGTGTCGTACTCGGAGAAGCGAAGCCCCTCCAACAGGGCGGCCATCGCCAGCTCCTGCGCCCCTTCGGGCAGATAGCCCTCGCGTCGAGCCTGCTCGAATACGTCGGCGGCATGGTCGGCACGCTCCTCGATGAAGGCCGCGTCGTGCGCCTTGTCGGGATGGTTCTCTTTGAGGTAGGATAACAGGTAAAGCCCGTAATAGGATAACTCCGCAGGCTTGTTGTTCTGATTCATATTCTTGTGGATTTAGTGGATTATTGCTAATTTTGTAATTAAATTAATTTGCACGATTATGGAAGTGATTGCATTGGAAGGTGATCCTAATAGCGGAAAAACCAAAACATTAAATCTTGTCTATGCTCTTTTAGTACAAGCTGGATATACGCAAGTTCCCGGCGTTTTTCAAGATTTGTGTAACGATGATTGTTTAGATGTTTTTCAAAATTCTGAGAAAACTGTCGGCATCGTAACACAAGGAGATTACGCTATTGGTGATTATTCCGTTAAAAATCATCTTACATACTTACAATCATTAGGTTGTGATGTTGCTGTTTGTGCTTGTACCGTTGGTACAAGTAAACAGAAAATCAAAGATGCGATAAAAGCATATCCATCTCATCATTTCGAGCCTAAATCTAAAAGTAATTCTATTGCTGCACAACGTATAGACAATTTCAATTGTGCGACTAAAATAATGGGTATGATCTAATGAAAAAGGCACTCGGTATCCCTCCGAGTGCCACCACTAAATCCACAGAGAATAAATCGGTATCGGCTATCGAGTAGTCGCAATGACCTATGACCGTGAACTCAGTGGCGAATATACGCATTATTTCCTTTTCTTGGGTTTGCGCGGTTCGTTTTTCATTTCGGGAAACTCGAAAACGGTGTTGAACTCCGCATCGAAAGCGACGACGGCGGAGAACGCCTTGCCCTGCTTACTGTTGAAGCCCTTGATTACTCCGGTTCTCCCCTGCGTGAGCAGCTCGGTAATTTCCGCATCGGAGAGCGTCTTGCCCGCCTTGATGCGGAACACGGGCAGTCCGCACGCGGCGTTGTCGCAGCGCACGACCTTACCGTAGAACTGCATCCGTCCCGTTTTGCATTTGGGACAAAGGCAGTCCGACCCCTTGTGCGCAAAGAGCTTGTCCGAGGCGAGCAGCTCCGAGGTAATCTGTTTGGTGTAGATCTCGATCGCCTCGCGGAATGTCTCGGCACGCATCTCGCCCCGCTCGATTTTGGCGAGCGCAGCCTCCCAATCGCCCGTCAGCTCCACGTTGGCGATACGCATATTCTTGACTACCGAGTAGAGTGCCAGTCCCTTTTCGGTCGGCACGAGCGACTTTTTCTGTCTTACCATATACTCTCGCGAAAAGAGCGTTTCGATAATCGCCGCGCGGGTCGCAGGCGTGCCGATACCGCACGCTTTAAGCGCCTGACGCATTTCGTCGTCTTCTATCTCGCGGCCTGCCGTCTCCATCGCTGCCAGCAGCGTCGCCTCCGTGTGCAGCGGTTTGGGCTTGGTCTTGCCCTCGGTCATCGAACAGCCGCCGACAAGAAGCGTCATGCCCTCCGTCCATTCGGGCAGTACGGTATCCTCCGCCTCCTCGCCGTAGATGCCGCGCCAGCCCGCCTGACGGACGATCGTCCCTTTGGCGACGTACTCCACGCCGTCGCATACGACCGTGACGGTCGTCACGTCCTTGATACATCGTTCGGCGAAGGCTTCGAGCATACGCCCGACGATCATGTCGTATACGGTCTGTTCGTCGGCTGAAAGCATTTTGGGCTTCACTTCCGTCGGCAGCAGCGCGTGGTGGTCGGTAACTTTGCTGTCGTCCACGCTGCGGCGCGAGAGCGTGTCGCCCACAAGCGCGAGCCGTTTCGCCCACACGGGGTTATTCTTTTGTGCGCGCAGCAGGGCGGGTATCTCTCCGAACACATCTTCGGGAATATAGCGGCTGCCTGTGCGGGGATAGGTAATCGCTTTGGCCTCGTAGAGCTTCTGGGCGAGGGAGAGCGTCTTCTCCGCCGAAAACCCGTGCTTGGTGTTGGCCTCCTTTTGGAGCGTGGTCAGGTCGTAGAGCAGGGGCGGCTCCTGCACGGTCTCCTTGCGCTCGACTTTCGTAACGCTGACCGCTCGCTGCGTATCGAGGGCCTTGTAAGCGGCTTCGGCAGGGGCTTTCTCTTTCCACTTCTCGACGGAGGAGAACTTGACGACCGTATCGGCTTCGGCGCCGGGCGTGGCGAAATGCACCTGCCACACAGCCTCGGGCGTGAAACGGTTATTCGCCCAATACCGCTCGCAGACCATCGCCAGCGTGGGCGTCTGCACGCGGCCGAGCGAATACGTCCCGCGGCCGGCGGCTATCGTAATGGCCTGCGTGGCGTTGATGCCCACCAGCCAGTCGGCTTCGCTGCGGGCTTGGGCCGCATAGTAGAGGTTGTCGTACTTGTTGCCGCTCTCGATGCGTTCCAGCCCCTCGCGGATCGCCTTGTCCGTGAGCGAGCTGATCCAGAGGCGGTCGAACGGCGTGGCGCATCCGATGTATTCGTACAGGTAACGGAAGATCAGTTCGCCCTCGCGTCCGGCATCCGTCGCCACGATGATGCGTTCGCTTTCGCGGAACAGCCGCGCGATGATTTTGATTTGCGCCGCCGCCTCGCTGTCCGGCTTATAGCCCTTATCGGCCTTGACTTGACGCGGCACGAGTTGGAAGACGGGCGGGATGATCGGCAGGTTGTCGCGATGAAATCCCTCGATGCCGTAGCCGTCCGGCAAGGCGGGCTGCACCAGATGCCCGAAAGCCCATGTTACATTATACTCCGCTCCGGCATAATAGCCGGTCTCGCGTTTGGTCGCTTTCACGATGCGGGCGATCTCCCGCGCCACGCTCGGCTTTTCTGCAATGATCGTTTTCATGTTCGATTTATTTTACTGTGGATTTAGTGGTGTAGGACTGAAAGTTCCGATTTCGTTGGATGTCGGGATCATATCTTCATTCCCGTCCGTTTTCGGATGTTCGGATTGCGGTTCTCCCGCTGTTCCTGCCGTTCCTGCTGTTTTGCGTCGGCAGGCGCGGTCTGCTCCTTTTTCATCGGTTCGCCCGTGTACTTGGTCGCCTCGTGCGTCTTACCCTCCGAGTTGACTGCCACCTGTGCTTCCGAAGCGTGAACGGGTTTGATTTCGTGGATCTGCGACTTGTCGGCTACGGTACGACGGAAGTCGTATTTGCCCTTTTCGTGATTCGGCCGGACGTAGGCATTGAACGTGCGGCCTTTCTTGTCGGTAAGCCCCTCCATCAGCACCCATTTGTTTTGTGCCCAGCCCTGTCGCATCTCATTGAGAATCGGCAGCCCGAGCAGCGTTTTACCGATATAGACCTTGTGTCCGTCATCCTGCGTCTGCCCGTTTCGCTGTTCGGCGCGCTGCGTTTGCCGCTGTCCGCCGAAGTGAAAATCCAATCCTTGTTTGTCGGCGTTGATCTGAATCGTGGCATTGAACCGTTTGCCGCTCTTGGAGGTCATGCCCTCCAAATAGACGCCTTTGCCTGCGGCCAATGCCTCCTGCTGCTCCTTGTCGAGCTTGACGCCTTTTACCTCGTCGGGAATACGGAGAGCGCTGACAGGCACGGAGATCGTTTCGTTCGTCTGGCGGTCGAGGCTGATATAGGAGGGGACGAGTTCGCCCGTGTTCTTGTCGAGCACCTCGGCGACACGTCCCAGATTGCCCGTCTTTTTCAGGCTCTCCCGATCCGCATCCGTGAACTCGATGTTCTCGTAAGATTTGAGATCGGGCTCTCGCCGTAGCGGATGCGGCACGAGTGAAACCGTACCGTCGGGATTCTCGCGCAGCGACAATCTCGCTTCGACCGGAAAACGCACGCCTCCGATTTCGGGATAACAGGTTACAAGAGGCGATTTGCCGTGGCCGAGCATACGATCCAAGTATCCGGCTTGACGCAGGTCTTCGATCTTTACGCCCCAAAGGCGCTCGAACGCTTCGCTATCGACCTGCGCTTCGTCGATAGGCCGATACTTCTCATCCTGTCGTTTTTCCTCCTTTTCGGGTTCGGGCGGCGTTTCCTGCGCCTGCTGCGCAGCGACCTGTTCGTACTTGGTCGTATCGACCTTGTGCGGTGCAAGTACATCCCGAAAGCCGACGGGGTCTTTCAGCAGGTCTTTCATTACCGCCACGACATTCTCCACACCCTCTGCGGCGACACGGTAGAAGCCGAAGCGTTTCGGCTCCTTGCATTGGCGGTAGAAATTAGCGAAGAAGTTGTCCAGCACGTCTCCGTGCCTGTCGAAACGCAGGAAGTCCTGCGCGTGTTCTGCTTTGGCGGGGCGCAGATTCGGCGTGCCGTCGCTTTTCAGCCCCGCGACCACTCCGATTTCACCCGTCTGCTCGTCTCGGACGATCAGAACATCTTGGTCTTTCTTTTTCTGTTCCATACATGATTGATTTATAAGCGTGCACGATGCACGACTGCGAAATTAGCTGCGGAATAAGCCGCCGATGCCGTTTACGTCGCGCCGGACAGCTTGTGGCGTCGGGTTGATAGCTTGTGGCGTCGTCAGTGCTTCGGAGCGGAGGAGCGGCGACCTGCCGAGAACGTCTCCAAATGTTTTTTCAGGAACTCCTGTACGTCCGATTCCGTGTAGTAGGTTTTGTGCCGTAGCTTCCGATAACGCAGCATCCCCGAACTGCGGTAGCGTTGCAAGGACTGCTTGCTCGTTTGCAGGAGCTGGCACAAGTCCTGATTGTCCAAGAGGCGTTCGCCGTCCACATACATCGCCTCCTTGATCTCCTTGCCCGTAAGCGTGCAGAGCATCCGCTCGTGGCGGTCGAAGCGTTCCATGATCTTCGACATCCACAGCTCGAATGTTTCGGTGTCGAGTATCATAAGGCCGGCGATTTATGGGTGAGATAGTAGTTCTTGCGAAACTCGTCCAATGTCTGCGGAGTGCAGGCAACGATGCGGCGGGAGATGCATGCCTCCACGTCGGAGAGGCGATAGAGGCATTTGCTGCGCACCATCGTGTAGGGGATGACCCGCTCCTTGCGCATCCGTTGCAGCGTGCGAGTACTTATTTTCAGCAGGTCGGCCAGCTCTTCGCTCGTGAGCCAGATTTCCGGTGTCTGCTGCGGTCGTGCCTCTTTCTTGAAGACGTAATCGGCGATCCGTTCGATTTTCTCGCTTAAATCCTGATAGACCTTGTGGTCGAAAGTGATGATTTCCATTTCTGCTGCATGTTGTTCTTTGCAGCAAAAATCCGATATTGCCGGACGGCGGGTTCTATGGTCGGTAACGACACGGGAATGATTTTCCCCAAGAAAGGGGTATAAATGAAAAAGCGGCGGAAGAATTCGATGTTCTTCCGCCGCTTCGAGGCTTCGCTTGCACTCGTCAGAAATAGGTCTTGACCGCGAATGCGAATTGTTCGATGAAAATCCGTTTGAAAGCTGACACGTTGTTCTGTTCGTAGAACAGCAGCATCGCCTTTTTATAGTCGATCGAATCGACCGTGCGGAACGACAGCGGGCAATAGCCGTGGGCGACGAGCAGCGCGTTGCTGACGATACGCGCCGTGCGCTTGTTGCCGTCGGCGAACGGCTGGATGTACGACAACAGCAACAACACTATCAACGCTTTCTCGAAAACGGATTCTTTTCCGTTCACCAATGCGCATGTCCGCTCCAAAGCCTCGCGAATCTGGAATTCATTGTCCAAGGGGCGATAGTTCGTGCCGGTGATGCCGACGCGGCGCACGCGGATATTGCGGTCTACGGCCAACTCCCGGACCAGTATCGAATGAATGTTCTCGATCTTCGCCACGGTCAGTTCCGAAAGGTAGTCGGGATTGTCGAGAATGAAATCCAGCGCTTCCTTGTGGTTCAGCAGCATCACGGCTTCGTCCTTGCTCTTTCCAGCGGCCGTCTCCTTTTCGAGCAGCAGCCGTTCGGTTTCGAGCAGCGAATAGGTGTTGCCCTCGATTTGCGACGATTTCCAGCTCAGGTCCACTCCCAGCCGCTCCATCTCTTTGCGGTATTCGGCAGCGGAAAGCTTCGACAGATTCGCGGCGAACGTGTTTTGCAGCGAACCGAGTTCCGCAGTCTCCGATGGCGTGAACAGCGATGCCTTCGCGAGGGTGTCGATCAGCTCGAAATTATAGGATTCGCGTATGGTTCGCTCGTCGATTTCCTTACTGAAATAGCTCTCCAAGTCGATGGATTGTAGCAGTCCGAACCCCGGAGCTACGGAATAGCGGGCCGCTTTCCGCAGTCCTGTAACAACGACGGTTCCCTCCGCAACAGCTTTTGCCAATTCCCTTTTGACGGTGGCATAGCCGCCGAGGTCGGGCAGCGCGTCGAAAATCGCTTTCGACGAGGATTGCGGATTGTCGCGCAGGTAGGCGAGTATGGAATTGAGACGACCGGTTTTCATCGTAGATAATTTATAGCTCACAAATATATATAAATAAAGCTCGATTCGGGCGTATTTGCACTAAAAATCGCGCCGAAAGTGAGCTTTATTTCCACGACGACTTCCTATCTTCGTTGGTTTCAATTCATTCTATCATTCGCTTCTTCGAATCGCAGAAAGATAGGCGTTGTCGGTTTCGGCTGTAACGATCGGACGACTTGTTCTGTAATCCATCGTCGGAACGCCTTGCTCGAAGGCGTGTCGATTCGAAAACAGAGTGCAATAATCATATCGAGGTTATAGTATTCGACAACGTATCGGCATCCATTACGCACTATACTTTGTTCCGTCCACACTTCGCGTTCGTCTAACTCGTGTGCGGCGAATATCTTTTCGATATGTCGCTTTACGGTCGCTCCCGTAATATGGAATATCGAAGCGATTTCTTCGACGGTCACCCATACAGTTCTATCCGAAGATGGAATAATCGCAATGCGGCCGGATTCTATGGTAATGGTTCCTCGCTCCATAGCTATGCCTCCAACGCTATTTTTTCGATTTCGCCTAATTGTCCCGCCAACGCCTGCATATCCCGGCCGATCTTGTCGTTGGTAATGCGGGCATAGATTTGGGTCGTCACGATATTCGTGTGCCCCAGCATCTTCGATACAGTCTCGATCGGCACTCCTTTGGCCAGCGTCATCGTCGTCGCGAACGTGTGGCGCGCAAGGTGGAACGTAATATTCTTCTCGATGCCGCATAGGTCAGCAATTTCTTTTAGATACGAGTTGAGTTTCTGATTACTCAATACGGGCAACAATCGACCGTCGGGCAGCGTTCCTTCGTATTTCTTCAACAGCATTTGAGGTACTTTCAATAGCGGTACATTTACCGACGTCTGCGTCTTATGTCTGTGCGTCATGATCCATAGTTTGCCGTCGAATGAGGTGCGGATATTCTCTTTGGTCAGATTCCGCACGTCGATATAGGCCAATCCCGTAAAGCACGAAAAGATGAATACGTCGCGCACCTGCTCCAATCGTCCGCACGGCATCTTCTTTTGCAGGATGCGTTGCAATTCCTCGTCGGTCAGGTAGCCGCGGTCTACTTTCTTCAACCGGATGCGGTAATTGGCGAACGGATCGTTGAATATCCATCCGTTGTTCTTCGCCTCGATGATAATCATCCGCAGCGTTTGCAGAAATTTGGCCGCCGTATTTTGACAGCATTGTTTTTCCGTCCGCAGATATTGCTCGAATCCCACAAGAAACGAATGCGTTACTTCTTTTAACGCAATGTCTTTGACCCGATACTTCGCTTGAATGAATTCTTCCACCCTTCGGAAGCAGCGGTCATATTTGCGATAGGTCGCCGCACTCTTGCTGATGCCTACTAACTTCTGTACATCTTCGTTATGTCTGCGGAATGTTCCCAGCAGCGTTTGTTGGCGAACGGTAATTCCTAAAAAGGCGTTACGTACCTTTTCGGCCGTTACATAGGTTTCGTATTTCTCAATCTCCCGATAGTGGTTGCGCAGGCTCATCCGAATGTCGTCGAGCAGCGCGTTGAACTCGCGCACGGCCTTCGTCGTCCCGAGCATCTTTTGATTCGTCGCATCCCACAGCTCCGGCTCGATGTCCAGCTTCGAGCTGAATTGTACGGATTCGCCATTGACCGACACGCGGATCATAATGCCGATTTTGCCCGCCCTGTTTACCTGATTCTTTCGCGCGTAGAAAAGAATCGTAAATGTGCTTTTGCTCATAATACCTCCTTGTTTTGCTCCTGCCGGGCGATTTCAGTAACGATCGTCCTCGGCAAAGGAACGGTTAATAATTGGTTTACGAGCAGACACTTTCAGGACAATAGGCGACGAATCAGCGACTTATGTCGTAAATCGTTACTAAAATTCGTCAGCCGTTTTAGTAACGGTTTTAGTAACGCGACTTCGTCTTTTCGGGGCTTTTTCGTGTCTTTCGGATGTCCGACGAGAGAAAGAAAAAATCCCGCAAAACCTTGATTTTGCGGGATTTGTCGTCGTTTGACCCTTTTTTGTCTTCGGGTCGAAGTGGAGAATACGAGATTCGAACTCGTGACCTCTTGCATGCCATGCAAGCGCTCTAGCCAACTGAGCTAATCCCCCGATGCAGGTGCAAAGATAATCGGATTTTTTTATTCTGCAAAATCCGAAGTGAAAAAAGAGGCGCTGAAAATGAATTTCAGCGCCCCGAAGCGTTCCGGCTGTGGAAAAACCGGCTATTCCACCTCCCACGTGGCGCCCGACCGAAGCAGGTCGTCCACGCAGCGGATCTTGCTCGCGGCCTTCACCTCCTCGACCTGACGCTCCACGGCACGGTCGTACACCGCGTCGTCCTCGACCTCGCGGATCACGCCCAGCGCCACCGGATAGTCGGGGTACTTCATGGCCGCCAGCATCGAATGCAGCGTCGTGTCGCGCTCGTGGGCGTCGTGCGTCAGCACATCGTCCAGCGTATAGCCGTCCTGACCCACGGTCACCACCTTGAGCTTCATATTCTCGAACACGAGACCTTTTTCCTTATTGGCCCCGAAGAGCATCTTCTCGCCGTGGCGCAGCGTCACCGTGCGTTCGGCGCGCGTGGCCTTGTCGGCGGCGAAGTCGTAGTGGGTCTTGTCGTTGAAGATCACGCAGTTCTGCAACGCCTCGATCACCGACATGCCCTTGTGCTTGGCGGCGGCGATCATGCACTCTTTCGACAGCTGGACCTCCATGTCGATCGTGCGGGCGAAGAACGTGCCCTTGGCGCCGATCACCAGCTCGCCGGGGTTGAACGGCTTCTCGACCGTGCCGTAAGGCGAGGTCTTGGTGATTTTGCCCAGCTTCGAGGTGGGGGAGTACTGGCCTTTGGTGAGGCCGTAGATCTCGTTGTTGAACAGAATGACGTTCAGGTCCACGTTGCGGCGGATGGCGTGGATGAAGTGGTTGCCGCCGATGGCCAGCGAGTCGCCGTCGCCCGTCGTCACCCACACCGAGAGGCGCGGGTTGGCGGTCTTGACGCCCGTCGCCACGGCGTTGGCGCGTCCGTGGACGGAGTGGAACCCGTAGGTCTTCATGTAGTAGATGAAGCGCGACGAACAGCCGATGCCCGACACGAACGTGAACAGGTTGTGGGGCGTGTCGAGCGCGTCGGCGATCTCGGGCAGCGCGCGCTGCACGGCGCTGAGTATGGCGTGGTCGCCGCATCCGGGGCACCAGCGTACCTCCTGGTCGCTCTTGAAATCCGCAGGGGTGTATTTGTAGTCTGCCATGGTTACTTCAATAAGGATTCGAATTTCTGTTTAAGCTCTACAACCGTGAAGGGCTGGCCCTCGCACTTGTTGTACTGTTCGTAGGGGAACTCCTGGAAGTTCTGGCGCAGGTAGTTGGCGAACTGGCCTTCGTTGAGTTCGCAGACGACGATCTTTCCGAATTTCGAGAAGATCCCGCGCACGCCCTTCGGCAGCGGGTTGATGTAGTTGAAATGGCACAGCGAGACTTTTTTGCCCTCTTTGCGCATCTCGTCCACGGCATTTTGCAGATGGCCGCGCGTGCCGCCCCAGCCTACGACCAGCAGATCGCCTTCGGCATCGCCGTAGACGCTCTGCGCCGGGATGTCCTCGGCGACTTTGGCCACCTTCTCGGCGCGCGTGCGCGTCATCTTCTGGTGGTTGGCCGGGTCGTGCGAGATGCAGCCCTTCACGCAGTCCTTCTCCAATCCGCCCACGCGGTGCTCCAGACCCACTTTGCCGGGGAACGCCCAGCCGCGGGCCAGTTTCTCGTTGCGCACGTAGGGCATGAATCCGCCTTCGGGGGCCTCGTCGATGATCGGGGGCTGGATGGCGGGGTAGTCCTTCATCGACGGGATGCGCCACGGCTCCGAGCCGTTGGCGATGAATCCGTCGGTCAGCAGGACCACGGGCGTCATGTGCTCCATAGCCAAACGTCCGGCCTCGAAGGCGTAGTGGAAGCAGTCGCTGGGCGACGACGCAGCCACGACGATCACCGGGCATTCGCCGTTGCGGCCGTAGAGGGCCTGCGCCAGGTCGCTCTGCTCGGTCTTGGTCGGGAGTCCCGTCGAGGGGCCTCCGCGCTGTACGTCCACCACCACGAGCGGCAGCTCGGTCATCACCGCCAGACCCAGCGCCTCGCTTTTGAGCGACAGGCCCGGTCCCGAGGTGGTCGTCACGGCGAAGTTGCCTGCAAAGGCGGCTCCGATGGCGGTGCAGATGCCCGCGATTTCGTCTTCGGCCTGCACGGTCTTCACCCCGAGGTCCTTGCGCTTGGCCAGCTCCTCGAGGATCACCGTCGCCGGAGTGATCGGATACGAACCGCAGAAGAGCGGCAGTCCGGCCTTCTCGGCGGCGGCGCACAGGCCCCACGCCGTGGCGACGTTGCCGTTGATCGACCGGTAGGTGCCCTTCTCGCGGGGAGCCGGGGCCACGGTGTAGTTGTTGGCGAACTGATGGGTGTTGGCGGCGTAGTTGTAGCCTGCCGCGATGGCCAGCTTGTTGGCCTCGGCCACGGCGGGATTCTTCTTGGCGAACTTGCCGTCGAGGTATTTCAGGGCGTAGTCCTCCGGACGGTCGAACAGCCAGAAGCAGATGCCCAGCGCGAACATGTTCTTGCACTTGACGATCGCCTTGTTGTCGAGTCCGGTCTCTTTCAGCGCCTCGCGCGTCATGGAGGTGATGTCGGGAACCACGACGTTGTATTCGTCGAGTTTGAGCTCTTCCAGCGGGTCCAGTGTTGCGAATCCGGCCTTTTTGAGGTGTTCCTCGGTGAGCGAATCTCCGTCGAGGATGACCGTGGCGCCGGGTTTGAGCCATTTGCGGTTGGCTTTGAGCGCCGCGGGGTTCATGGCCACCAGCACGTCGCAGTAATCGCCGGGGTTGAGTTCGCGGTGGTTGCCGAAATGTACCTGGAATCCCGAGACGCCCGCCACGGTGCCCTGCGGGGCGCGGATTTCGGCCGGATAGTCGGGGAAGGTCGAGATGCCGTTCCCCAGCAGCGCCGAAGTGTCGGAAAAGAGCGTGCCCGTAAGCTGCATGCCGTCGCCCGAATCGCCTGAGAAGCGTATCACGACATCCTGCAACTCCCGCACTTTTGTTTGTTCCATGATTTTGATTTCAGATTAGGGTTAGTAACAACGATTTCACAATAATTGGGGGAAAGGGGGGCGGGACGGTGCGAATTCGTCCGTGTCCGTGCCGACCCGAATCCTACATTATGCAAATATATTAAATAATATTGTCAAATAGGTCTTTTTTCGGTCGAATTTTTGGGAATCTTTCGCCCGGGCGCCGATTCCCGCCGCTCCGGAGCGCTGACGATTCGTAATTCGAATCGTGCGTTTTTTTTCGGAATGTTAATTGGAAACTGCCTCCGGCATCGCGTTTGAAACCGGATATGTTATTAAAATTTTTTGTAAACCCGGCCTGCGATACCTCGCTTTTCCGGGTTTGTTTCCGACTGCTGCGGGGGTTCGTTTCTGACGATTTTTTGATTTCGGTGCGGTTTCCTCGTTCTTTTGGGCTACTTTTGCAGTCTCAAATACGGATTTTAAGGATGATTGCAGTTTCAAATTTAGAGGTACAATACGGAAAAAGGGTTCTTTTCAAGGATATTAATCTCAAATTTACTCCGGGCAACTGCTACGGTGTGATCGGAGCCAACGGGGCGGGGAAGTCCACGTTCCTGAAAGTCCTCAGCGGCGAGGTAACCCCGTCGAGGGGCAATGTGGCATTCGGGGCAGGCGAACGGCTGTCGGTCCTCAGGCAGGACCATTTCGAGTACGACGCATATACGGTCCTCGATACGGTGCTGATGGGACACCAGCCCCTGTGGAACACGATGAAGGAGAAGGAGGAGTTGTATGCCAAGCCCGATTTTTCGGAGCAGGACGGGCTGCGGGCCGGGGAACTCGAAGAGAAATTCGCGGAGATGCAGGGCTGGAACGCCGAGAGCGACGCCGCCAACCTGCTGAGCAGTCTCGGGGTCAGGGAGGCGCTGCACTACCAGTTGATGAGCGATCTGAGCGCCAAGGAGAAGGTGCGCGTACTGCTGGCGCAGGCGTTGTTCGGCAAACCCGACAACCTGCTGCTCGACGAGCCGACCAACGACCTCGACCGGCCGACGATCGCCTGGCTCGAAAATTACCTCTCGAATTACGAAAATACGGTGCTGGTTGTGTCCCACGACCGTCACTTCCTCGACGCAGTGTGCACGCATACTGTTGACATCGACTACAACGACATCAACCTCTTTTCGGGGAATTACAGTTTCTGGTACGAGTCGAGTCAGCTCGCCCTGCGCCAGCAGCAGAACCAGAACAAGAAGGCCGAGGAGAAGAAAAAGGAGTTGTTGGAGTTTATCCAGCGATTCAGCGCCAACGTTGCCAAATCGAAGCAGACGACCTCGCGCAAGAAGATGCTCGAACGGCTCAATATAGAGGAGATCAAACCTTCGATGCGCAAATATCCGGGCATTATCTTCCAGCCCGAACGCGAGGCCGGCACGAAGATTCTCGGGGTTGAAGAACTGAGCAAGACCGTGAACGGCGAACGGCTGTTCAGCAATGTCAGCTTCACGGTCGAGAAGGGTGACAAGATCGCCTTTCTGGCGCGCGATCCGCGGGCGGTTTCGGCGCTGTTCGACATTCTTGTCGGCGACGACAAGGCCGATTCGGGCGTTGTGGAGTGGGGCACGACGATCAATTACGCCTACCTCCCGCTCAACAACGCTCCCTATTTCGAGAGTCAGCTTTCGATCGTCGATTGGCTGGCGCAATTCTCGTCCGATACCTCGGAGTTGTATTTGCGGGGGTATCTGGGCAAGATGCTGTTCAGCGGCGAGGAGATTCACAAGAAGGTCTGCGTGCTTTCCGGAGGCGAGAAGGTGCGCTGCATGGTGGCGAAAATGATGATCCAGCAGCCCAATACGCTCCTGCTGGACTCTCCGACCAATCACCTCGATCTTGAATCCATCCAGGCGTTCAACAATTCGCTGATTAATTTCAAGGGTAACGTGTTGCTGAGTTCGCACGATCACGAGTTCGTCAATACGGTCGCCAACCGTATCATCGAACTTACACCCAACGGCATGATCGACCGCTATATGGAGTACGACGATTACATCACGGACGAGATCGTCGCCCGGCGTCTCGAAGCCCTGTGGGCTTAGGTGTTGCTTGGGGACTCTGCCGTGAAATTAAGATATGCGTAACGATCCGATAATTCGGATCGTTACGTTGAGATGAACTTGCCTGGGTCATCTCGGAAGCGTGTGAACTCCGGCCGTTATTTTTCGAGAACGGCCAATCGGGAAACCGAATTGCAGACGATCAACTTCGGAGGAATCAGGATCTGGGTATCTCCCGTTTTGTTGTCGGCGATGCTTTCCGTCAGGATTTTGACGGCGAGGATACCGATCTCTTCGGTAGGCTGGCTGACGCGGGTAACGGCCGGATCGAGATAATCGAGGTAGGTGTTGTTGTCGAAGGAGATGATTGATATGTCCTGGGGAATGCGGAAGCCCGACTCGCGGATGGCTTTGACGGCTCCCAGCAGGATCGTGTTACTGAGCGTGAAGATCGCCGTAGGGATTGACGGTCCATTGAGCAGTAATTTGGTTTCCAAGTACCCATTTTGTACTGAAAAATCCGTTCCCGAGATGCGGGCGTTTATTTCCAGATTATTCTGTCGTAGCGCCTCGCGGTAACCCCTGACCCGTTCCTTGTTGGGCATCGAATAGGGCACGCCTTGAATGCAGGCGATGCGTTCATGTCCGAGCCCTATGAGGTGCATCGTAGCCTCATAGCCGCCTTGGTAGTTGTCGGTGCAGACATAGGGGAGCGACGTGGCGTTGAAGTAGCGGTCGATGAGCACAATGGGAATATTGTGCTTGCTGATCCGTTCCAAAAAGGCGGGGTCCCGGTCGCAGGGGACGATGATGATGCCATCGACTTTGCGTGAGATAAGCGACAGCACGTCCTGTTGTTCGTTCTTTTCGTTTTCCATCGTGTCCACGATCATTGTAGTGAATCCCTGTGTTTTGGCCTGACGGATGACCACGCTGGCGATATTGGCGAAATAAGGGTTATCGACACTCGGAATGAGTAGTCCGATGATGTTCGTCCGGCGTGTCGTCAGTCCTTTGGCCAGCAGGTTGGGGATATAGTTGCAGCGTTTGGCCTCTTCCTCGATGAGCCGGACCGTTGCTGCGCTGATACGGTATCTTTCGGCTTGCCCGCTCAATACGCGGGAGATCGTGGAGATCGAGAATCCGGTTCTTTGCGAAATGGTGACGAGTGTTTCGTTTGCCATGGTGTATGTCTGCATATTTTAGGCAAGATACGACAAATCCGGGAGAAATAAAAATCGAAAATTCATTCGAAAATAAAAAAAATCGGGCTGAAAATTTTTTATTTCGAAAATATATATTTAAGTTTGCACAAGCGCTTGCATAAATGCTTGCCTAACCAACTACCGACCTAAACCATGAATCGATTCTGCACTTGTCCGGCTTCATGCGGCTGTGATTCGCCCGGATTCTCTGTTTCGGGCTGTTCATTTCCCCTTTTCGCTCTCTCCGCCGATTTGAGGATCGAAGATAGTGTCGTCATATCCCAGCAACAAAATCCGTATGCTTTTCGGTTCCGGGTACCCTGTTTGCAGTTGTGCTCTTGATTGGGCGCTCTCTTTTTTCTTATTTGCGCAAGCGTTTGCGTAATTTATGACAGTGATTTGGAAAAATATTTTTCGATTTGAAAATCATAATTTACCTCATATAAAATGGAAGAAATCGTAGTAATAGGCAGTTCCAATACGGACCTGGTCATTAAAACACAGCGTATCCCTGAACCCGGCGAAACCGTACTGGGCGGCGTCTTTATGATGACCGCCGGCGGCAAGGGGGCTAATCAGGCCGTGGCGGCGTCGCGGCTGGGCGGACGTACGACTTTTGTGGCTCGCGTTGGCAAGGACCTGTTTGGCGAGAAGTCGCTCGAAAACTATGCGAAGGACAATTTGAATACCGACTTCGTGTTCGTTGATGAAGAGGCTCCCTCGGGAACGGCGCTGATTACCGTGGACGGTAAAGGCGAGAATTGTATCGTGGTCGCTTCGGGGGCCAACGGCGCTTTGAGCCGGAACGACATTGACGCCGTGCGGGAACGAATCGGCAAGGCGAAATATGTACTCATGCAGTTGGAAGTGCCTATCGGAACTGTCGAGTATGCTGCCGAAGTGGCCGTAGCCGAAGGTGCAAAAGTAATCCTCAATCCGGCGCCTGCGGCGAAGCTCTCCCCGGAGTTGATGCGCAAGTTGTACCTGATTACTCCTAATCGTACCGAAAGCCAGTTACTGACCGGTATCCCTGTCGAAAGTTGGGAGGATGCCGAGCGGGCTGCCGATATTCTGCTGGCCGCCGGCGTGGAGAACGTGGTGATTACAATGGGGGCGATGGGGTCGTTGTTGAAAAATGCGTCGCAGTGTGTCCGGGTTCCGGCCCGCCGCGTCGAGGTCGTGGATACGACGGCCGCCGGCGATGTATTCAACGGAGCGTTGTGCGTCGCTTTGTCTGAAGGCCGGGAGCTCGTTTCCGCCTTGGAGTTCGCGACGACGGCCTCTTCGATCTCCGTGACGCACATGGGAGCCCAGTCGTCCATCCCGACCCGCAGCGAGGTCGATGCTCTGATGCAATGAATGTCAACCAACAAATAAATCACTTAAAACTTCTGAATTATGTTTGTCGTTAACAGTTACGCCCTGGCCGTCATATTCTGCTTCGTTACGATGCTGTGTTGGGGATCGTGGGGTAATACCCAGAAACTGGCCGGAAAGACCTGGCGGTATGAACTCTTTTACTGGGACTATGTCATCGGCATGGTGCTTTTTTCGCTCCTGATCGGCCTGACGATGGGCAGTTTCGGCAGCGAGGGTCGTCCCTTCCTCGAAGACCTCGCACAGGCCGATCCGAAGGGTATCGGCAGCGTCATCCTCGGCGGTGTCATTTTCAATGCGTCGAACATCCTGCTTTCGGCTTCGGTGTCGCTGGCCGGTCTGGCCGTGGCCTTTCCGCTGGGCGTTGGGCTGGCGCTGGTGATCGGCGTGATCGTCAATTATATCGGTGCGCCGAAAGGCGATCCCGTAATTCTCTTTCTCGGTGTGGCGCTGATTGTGGCGGCCATTGTCTGCAACGGCATTGCCTCCGGCAAAATGAATGCCGGCAGGGAGCGCGGAGCCGACAACCGCAAAGGGATTCTGCTGGCGGTGCTGGCGGGTGTGCTGATGGCCTTCTTCTATCGTTTCGTGGCTGCGGCGATGGACCTCGACAATTTCAGCGATCCGACCGTCGGTATGCTGACGCCTTATTCGGCGATCTTCATCTTCTCAATCGGAGTGTTGCTGAGTAACTTTGTCTTCAACACTTACGTCATGAAGCGTCCGTTCGTCGGAATGCCCGTTGCCTATAAGGAATATTTCAAGGGTACGACCCCGACTCACCTGGTGGGCATGCTGGGAGGCGCAGTCTGGTGTCTGGGTACGGCATTCAGCTACATTGCGGCCGGCAAGGCCGGAGCTGCCATTTCCTATGCGCTGGGGCAGGGTGCACCTCTTATTGCCGCTGTTTGGGGCGTATTTATCTGGAAAGAGTTCAAGGGTGCCGGACGATCGGTAGGCTATCTGCTCGCGGCCATGTTTGCTCTCTTTATTGCCGGCCTGGGCTTCATTATCGCCGCCGGTGGAAACTAACTCTTCGATCTTAATCCCTTAATCCGCATTCGTATGAAAATCAAACTGATTACGACCGTCCTGCTTTTCGCGTCGATCCTGGCCGCAGTCTCCTGCAATACCGATACGGCGACCAAAACGCTCACCCGCGAGCAGCTTTTGGACAAAATCAAGGGCGGCTGGGCCGCCCAGACCTTCGGCTGCACGTATGGCGGCCCGACGGAATTCCGGTATAACGGCTGTATGATCCCCGACAGCGTGGAGATCGTATGGCCCGACGGTTACTGCAAATGGTACTACGAAAATGAAGGCGGTCTCTACGACGATATTTACATGGACCTTACGTTTGTCGAGGTCTTTGACAAATACGATTTCGACGTGCCGGTGGATTCCTTGGCCAATGCCTTCGCCTATGCGGGCTATAAACTGTGGCACGCCAATCAGGCGGCACGCTACAACATTCTCAACGGGATTTCCGCTCCCGCGAGCGGCCATTGGAAAAACAACCCGCATGCCGACGACATCGATTTCCAGATCGAGGCCGATTTCGCGGGATTGATGGCTCCGGGTATGGTCAATTCGGCTTCGGAGATCTGCGACAAGGTAGGACATATCATGTGCTACGGCGACGGGTGGTACGGCGGCGTCTACGTGGCGGCACTTTATGCTTCGGCATTCGTATATGACGACATCCATACCGTTGTGACGGAAGCCTTGAAGGTAATTCCTGCCGGGAGCAATTACTACAAGTGCATGCAGGACGTGATCGCATGGTGCAGCGAGAATAGGGATTGGAAAACGACTTGGCAGCTGGTCGAGGACAAGTGGGCCGATGAGATCAACTGTCCGCAGGGTACCAAGGCACCGTTCAACATCGACGCCAAGCTCAATTCGGCCTATGTGGTGATGGGGCTGCTCTACGGCGACGGCGACATGGACCGCACGTTGGAGGTTTCGACCCGTTGCGGCGCCGATTCCGACTGCAATCCCGCCACGGCAGGCGGTATCCTGGGCACGATGCTCGGTTACAGCCGTATTTCCGAAAAGTGGCTTAAAAATATCCGCGAGGTCGAGGACCTGAATTTCGACCATACCGATATTTCGCTCAACAAGGTCTACCGGATGAGTTTTGACCATGCGTTGAAGATGATCGAGCGAAACGGCGGCACGGTCGATGGCGACAAGGTGGTTATCAAGATTCAGAAACCCGAACCCGTGCGTTTGGAGCAGAGCTTCGAGGGGCTGTCGCTCGTTGAAAAACGGAGCGTCAACTACAAGAATTTCAAGAAACTCTACACGTATGATTTCGATGGCTCGGCCATTGTTTGCAGGGGCAAGGTCAATTCGAAGAAAAACCTCTGTCCGAAGGACTATGTGGCGGAATTGGCCGTGACTATCGACGGTAATAAGGAGATCGTGCGCATGCCGGCCGATTTCGCCAGCCGCAAATTCGACATCTATTGGAATTATGATCTGCCGGAAGGCAAGCATACGATGACGATTCTGTGGCTCAATCCCATTGCGGAAGCCAATGTGGTCTTGCAAGATGTGGTCGTCTATACAACGAAATAACCCGATGGAGGGGTGGCGATGAAAAAGTATGCTCTCTGCCTTGCGATGCTTCTCTCTCTGGCGGCGCTCCTGCCTGCGCAGGGCGCTGTCCGGGAGAGGCGTATAGCATTGTCCGAATACGCCGACAAGGTCCGTGCGGCTTGGTTGGGAAAGATGGCCGGCGTAGGGTGGGGCATCACCACCGAATTCAGGTACAGCCACCGGCTGGTTCCCGATTCGATGATGCAGCCCTGGCGGCCGGAGATGGTCAACGAGGGGTACAATCAGGACGATCTCTATCTGTCGCTGCTCTCGCTCGAACTGCTCTGGGAGTACGGCCCGGAGATTACCTCCCGGCAGGCTTGTCTCGAACGGCTGAACCGGCAGTTCGAATACGGCGGACGCAATGCACTCGTCACGCAGGACGGCATCGCCCCTCCCGATCTGGGCCATCCGCACTATAAACCTACGTCGGACGGTTGCGGCTATACCTGCGGAGCCGATTATTCGGGCATCGCTGCTCCCGGTCTTCCGGCAGTTTCCGTGCGCTTCGCCGCGACGTTCGGTTCCGACCGCTGCTACGGCGACGGCCTTTACGGCGGGGTCTTCGTCGGGGCGATGTACTGCGAGGCGTTTTTCACGGAGGACCTGCACTGCATCGTCGACACGGCATTGCGGTCGATCCCCGAACAGAGTCTGCTTGCTCAAGCAGTGCGCGACGTCGTTCGCTGGCACCGTCTTTATCCCGACGACTGGAAGCATACGTGGCGGCTCATCATGGACAAGTATTGGTGGAATGAAGAAAATAACTGGATTGCGTGGCCTTACGGCGGTGTGCGGAAGGGTATCAACCTCGATTCGAAGTCGATGGCGGCGATGAGCGTAATGGCGCTGCTCTACGGCGGCGGCGATCTGCACCGGACCATGCATATCGCTGTGCAGGGGTCTGAGGATTCGGACTGCAACGCCTCGATCGCGGCGGGCGTACTGCTCGCTTCGCGCGGCATGAAAGCCGTGGATGAGGAATTGCTTGCTGCGCTCGATCGCCGGCGGCGGTTCAAATACTTTGCACGGACCTTCGACGACATGGTCGCCCTTACGCTGGACGTGGCCCGACGGGTGATTCCCTCTTTCGGAGGCCGTATCGAGGAGCTCGACGGAGAGGAGTGGATCGTCGTTCCGGTTCGTGGCACAGACCTGCGGCGCACGGAATATCAGTCGTCGAAGACGCCCGGTCCGCTTACGGGAGCTCGTTATACGGCGGCGGAACTGGACCGTCTGGAACTGCTTACCGACCCCGGCTTCGAGAATGATGACCCCGCATGGAGTTTTTTCTCGGACCTGAGAAACAATCATATCCTTCCCGTGGAACGTGTAGGCCGTATCGAAGGTGTGGCCGAAAACCGGGCCCGGACGGGCTTCTGCAATGCCCTGCTTGGGTCGTGGTTCCGCAGCGGTTATCCGCGAGCCAATACGCGCCTGTTCTCCGGGGTCCGGCAGCTGGTCCGGGTCGCTCCGGGGCGTGAATATCGCCTGAGCTGCTTCGTGCGGACCGAGGGCGGAGGATTCGGCGGAAAAGGCGTTGTGCGGGTATTGACCCCCGGCGGCCGGGAGATGGCGTCGGTGACTTTCGGGGATAAACCCGAATGGACCCGGGTGGGACTCGGCGTGGCGAGCGGCGGCGAGGATTTGCTGGTCGTGGAGATCGGATTCCGGGGTGCTGAGGATCGGCACATGACGCTTCGCATCGACGATTGTTCGCTGAAAGTGAAACCGACGGCCCGATAAGATCCAGTAGCCGGAGATTGATAGTATGATAAAATCGAATCGGTATGAGAAAACTCTACTTTTTTACTGCAATTTGTCTCTTTTCGTTACTCGGAGCCTGTGGAAAGGACGAGACCCAGCCGGGTCCCGACGGCCCGGACGGTCCGGATATTCCTGTTTCCGAATGGCAGCTGGCATCCTATGACGACCCGGAGGGTTATCCCGGCGTGCCGCGCTCGACGATCTACTCCGTGACGCTCATCCAGGGCGACGAGCGGGAGACCATTCCCGTATTCCAAAGCTCCTGCCCGGTCTATCAGGCCGGTTATATGGACATGACGCCGACCGATTCCTATCCGCTCGGGATTTTCAAGGGGCGGAGCATCAGTTGGGCGAATTTCTCGTTCCGCGGCCGGGTTGAAGTCGAGGTTCGGGTGCTCGACCGTCAGAAGGTGCCCTTTTTCGGCGGTGTCAAAGTGCTGCCTTCCCGTTACGGCGTCACTCCGTCGGTAGAGGGTGATGTGGTGCGTTTCACGCTTACGAAGCCCGGCCAATGTTCGGTGGAGATTGGTTTTAACGGCTATAAGAACGGGCTGATGCTCTTCGCCGATCCGATGGAAGAGGATGCTCCCGCTCCGGACGATGCCGGGTATGCGGCACTCGAAAACGCCACGTCAGCCGATGTGGAAGCTGTCCCCGTTTCGGCGACGGGACTCTACTTCCGGCCCGGCGTCCATGATATAGGCGTTTATAAGGTTCCGGCCAACATTCGCGACATCTATCTCGAAGGCGGGGCGTGGGTTTACGGTTCGATCATTATGGAGGGACGTCCCGGTGTGCGGATTTTCGGTCGCGGCGTGTTGTCGCAGGGGCGGATGAAATACCGCGAGTCGCACATGATCGAGGCCACGGGAGGCAGTGACAATATCACCGTGGAGGGAATCACCCTTGCCGACAATAAATATTTCTCCGTGCGGCTTATCGGCAGGAACAACACCGTCCGTTGGACGAAGATCATCGGTGCCTGGACCTATAACTGCGACGGTATTTCGGCATTCGCGGGTTCCTCGGTTTCCAACTGTTTCGTCTGGGCGAACGATGACAATATCAAGGCTTACCGCGACAACATTACTTTCAGCGATATGGTGCTTTGGCAGCTGAACAACGGCGGTTGCATCCAGATGAGCTGGGGCGGTGCCACGGCGGCCGACGTGGCGATCCGGCGCGTGGACATCCTGCATGCCGAGTGGAACAACTCGGAGATCAACCGCGGGGTGCTGAGCTGCGTGGGGGACAAATATGAGGCGGGCAAGACGGGGTATCTGCGCAACTGGGTCATCGAGGACCTCGTGACCGAAACGGCCGTTCCGCTTGTATTCCGCATCTCGCCCCATCCGTTCAGCCCGTGTCCGATCCATGGCCTCACACTGCGCGACTGGAAAGTGCGGATGAATATCGAGACCGGCTTTAAGAATTACATCACCGGGAACGATCCGAAAGAGAAGTTCGACGGCTTCGTCTTCGACAACGTGACGATCAACGGTACCCGCCTGACTGCGGCCAACTGGATGTCGGCGGGAAATTTCGAAGTGGCGAACCTCGAAACGCCGGTGTTTGAATAACGAACCTAAAAACTACTGACCAGATATGAAAAGGTTTATTATGTTATTTTTCGTCCTCGCCGCGGGAGCGTTCTTCACGGGCTGCGACGACAAAGAGGACGATGCCGCCTCGAAATTCAACGTCCTGGCGGAACGGGTGAACAAAGACAACGCAGAGGCCATGAACGTTATCGTGATGGTCGAAGCCTCCTCCGATGTGGAATGGAAGGCTTCCGTACCTGAAGCCGACCGGAGCTGGCTGACCTTGGAGAAAGACAGCGGTATGGGCATCGGACGCATTATTTTTTCCCTCTCGGAAAACGAGACGATCGACACCCGTTCGACTTCGATTTCCGTTACGGGGCGTTCGACCCGCAGCGGACGGGAGTTTTCCGCTCCGGCGGTCGTCGTCACCCAGCTGGGTGCGGCGCCTTCGATCCTGATCGAACCTGCAGGCAGTGTCACTCTTCCGTCGGATGCCGTCGGGGCCTATACGATCGAAGTAACGGCTAATCTCGAATGGCGGACCGAGGTGGAGATTGTCTCCGGCGCTTCGGGATGGGCTTCCGTCGTCAGCCCCTCCGAACCCTTCACCGGTTCGGGACAGGCTGTGTTCTCGATTCTTGAAAATACGGACGAGGAGTCGCGAGCGGCTACGCTGCGTATTGTTCCCGTGGCAGATCCGGAGCTCTGCGCGGAGCTGACCGTCACACAACTGCGTGCCCCGGCCCGATACAATCTGACGATCGAGGGTATGGATGGAACGCTGCCGTTGGGTAACGCATCGCTGCTGATTGCTCCGGCTTCCGGGGAGAACCTGACTCGTTCGGGCAGTGTCGCTGTCATGGACTCGAACACCTCCATCAGCTATGATGAAGCGTTGCCGGCGGGTAAATATACCCTTGTCAGCGTGACGCCCGAAGGCGGCAGTTCCATCTATCTCGGCGGGCGTTTCACCATCGGCGAGGAGAGTGTTTGCATGGAGATGGAACATTGGCATGCCGTCTTCGAGTCGTTCGGCGGCGAATCGGCCGAACGCCCCATCCGGATTGCCAAACCCGCACATCTGTCGGGACTTGCGGCGACGGTTAACGAGGGGGATGATTATGCGGGATTCTATTTCCTCCAAACGACCGATATTTCGCTGTCGGAGTTTAGTAATTGGGTCGGCATCGGCTCGGCGGCCTGCAAGTTCGCAGGCGTCTACGACGGCGGCGGAAAGAACGTCACCGGGCTTACCGTCGCCTCTTCCGGAGCGGAGAGCCTTGACGGTGTGACTTGCGGGCATGCACTCTTCCGCCATGTAGGCGGTACGGACGCCGATCACAAGGCCGAGATTCGGAATCTTTTCGTTTCCGGCACGGCGATGGGCACGGCAGGGTATGTGGCCGGTATCGTAAGCCGTTGTGCCGATTTCACGCTTATCAGCGGCTGCGAGAGTTCCGTGACTCTGAAAGGGGCTGCTTCTGGGCCCGGCAACATAGGCGGTATCGTTTCTGTTGTCGCCGGCGGCAACGTGACGATAGAGAATTGCGTGAACCGCGGCGAGATCACCTCCGAGGGCTCGGGAGCCGTGAACAACGTCGGCGGTATTGCCGGACAGGCAGACGGATCTTCGGAAGAGGCCCGCGTGCTGATTGCGGACTGCCGCAACTATGCCAAGATCACCTATCAGGGCAATTCGGGAGGTATTTTGGGAACGACGATGGGAAATATCGACATTGTGCGTTGTGCCAACTATGGGGAAATGGCGAAGACCGGTACCACGGTGGTCCGTATCGGCGGCGTGGTCGGCAGTTTCCAGGGCGATGCGACCCTCCGCGAGAGCTTCAATCTGGGACGTATCGACGGCTACCGCCAGACGGGCGGCGTAATCGGCTGGTGCATGAACACGGGTACCGTAGAGAATTGTTACAACCGTGCCGAGATCGTTGCTCAGGGTTCGACGGGTAATACCGGAGGTATCGTAGGAAATATCAATACGAAAGGCTTCGTCGTGAAGAATTGTTACAACACAGGCCAGTTTACTCAGTATCTTGCAACGGATGCCAACCGCTATGCGGCCATTGCCGGGTCCGGCGGATCGAATACCTCCGGGGTGGAGGGTTGTTACTACGAAGCGGACAAGGGGATGATCGGCGGTCTGGGCCGGGGGCAAAAAAATCCGGCAGTGAATGTCGCTGGACAGTCCGAACAGAAAGATGCCGTGTGGTTCATTTCGGGGACGCCTATTGTCGGTTGGGACGCTTCCGTGTGGACTTTCTCTGCCGGGGTTTATCCGACGCTGACCGATAATCCCGAAAGACCGTAACCCGATTCCTCACTCCCGATTTCCGAACCGATGAAACCTAATCGCGTTTTCCGCTCCGGCTTTCTCCCGTTCCTGCTCGTTCTGGCATTTTGCTGCCTGACGGGCGGGAACGGCATGGCCGCGCCCCGGACCTTCTGGGTCGATTCCCGGACGGGTGACGACCTGCAGGACGGAACTTCGCCGCGCCGCGCCTGGCGGACGCTCGAACGGCTTTCGTGTTGCAGCTTACAGCCGGGTGATGTCGTGTCGTTTGCCCGGGGCAGCCGATTCGATGGGTGCCTTGACGTACATGCGTCGGGGAGTGCTGCGGCTCCGATCCGTTTTACGAGTTATGGCTGCAAGCACCTTCCCGCACCCCTGTTCACCAATTCGGATACTGCCGGTTTCGGGAATTGCATCCGCCTGCGGGGGGATTATCTCCACGTCGGACAATTGGCCTTTGCGCATACGCTTGCGGAGATTCCGCAGCAGCATCGTATCGCTTCCTTTACCGATATGTGGCAGCTGGGGGCCGTCGTGATAGACTCTTCTGCGCGCCATTGTGTCATCCGTGGCTGCGAATTCACCGACTGCGGCGTGGGTATCAAAAGTAACGGGGAGTATACCCTTATCGAGGGGAACCACCTGCACGACTGTACGCGCGTACTCAAACAGTGGAGTTGGGGCCCTATCGCCGTCTGGCTCGGTGCGGACCATCAGGAAGTGCGTTACAATGTCATTCGCAACTACCGGGCGGAGGATGCTTCGATTGTTTGGAAAACCGCGGGGCCGCTGGGAGCCGACGGCGGTGCCGTCGAGATTGACGATGGACGTACGCCTAAGCACGATATTGCAATACATCATAATTTCTCGCAGGGGAATCAGGGTTTCCTCGAAGTGACCTACAAGGATGTCGTTACGGCGCCGGATTACGGTGGATTGCACATCTACGACAACATCAGCGACGATTACCAGTCGTTCGCGCTGCTGTGGCATGGCCGGGACTGCTTGTTCGAGCATAACACGATCATCCGCCGCAAACGCAACGGGAACGAGCAGGGGGTATTCCGCATCATGCAGACGGCATCGGCGAATACCGTGTGGCGAAACCTGATTGTAACCGCAGACAGCGTGGTAGTCAGCCGCAACCGTCCCGGAGCCGGGACCGAACTCCGCGATAACTGCTACTGCCCGCTTGGGGGGCGCCTTCGCCCGGGGCGTGAACGGGAATCCGGAAAGCCGTTGACGGCATCTCTTGCAACACTTCCCGCTGGTTATGGAGCCCGTTCTACGGATGGACGGAGCCTTTGGTTCGACCGGCTCTGCGATGCGGCTGCTCTGACTTCCTGTGAATCGACAGATCCCGGTATGCCTGCCATTCCGGAGGACGAATCCGTCTGTGTCGTTCTCGCCCGCCACGGCAAGATGGCCGTCACGTTCGAAAATCTTGCTCCGCAGGATACGACAGTTGTTTATGCGTGTGAACAACTCAAAACCTACCTTACGCGGATGAGCGGGGCGGATACGGTCGCCTCGGCAGTTGCCGGTAAGATCGTTTTGGCGGCAGGCGGCATTTCCAAAGGTCAAAATTCCCCTCCCCTCGCGAATCCGGGGACCGGAGATAGTTACTCCATAACCGTCAGCGGCGGCGATATCCTGCTTTGGGGCGAATCGCCCCGGGCCTTGCTTTGTGCCGTTTACGGTCTGTTGGAGCGCTTGGGATGTTGCTGGCTGGCACCTGACTACGACTTCTATGAAGGTGCGGCCGAGGTGGTTCCGGAGACGAAAGCCTTGGTCTATTCCGGTCCAGAGCGGGTTGTGGTGAAGCCGGTGCTGCCCAGCCGTAAGATTTATGTCGAGGAGGGGCTTTCGCATGATGAGCGAAATCTCCGTCAACTGGTGGAGTGGATGCCCAAGGCGGGTTACAATACGCTGGTGGTGCCGATCGACTATCAGGGCAAGGGGCGCGTGATGTGGGATAAGATGCGCAGCTTTCTCATGCCGGAGCTTCGCAGGCGCAGCATAACGCTCGAAGTCGGCGGCCACGGCTATCAGAATTTTCTGAACGCTTCGTCCGACGGCGGTGCACTGTTCGGCGCACACCCCGAATGGTTCGGTATGGACGAGCAGGGGGAACGCCGCCGCGAACCGCGTTATGTGATCTGTACGTCGCAGTCCCGGGCCGTGGAGTACCTGATCGACTCCGTTAAAGGTTATCTGCGGGCGCATCCCGAAATTGATACTTTTGCATTCTGGCCGCCCGACGGTGCAAAATGGTGCCGTTGTGAAGCCTGCCGGGCGTTCGGCTCCGATTCGGAAAAGCATGTCCGGCTGGTCAACCGTGTGGCCGAAGCGCTGCGGGAGGAGTTTCCGCATCTTCGCGTAGAGTGTCTCGCTTATGAGGTGTATCTCGATCCTGCCCGTAAAAACGTTCTTTCACCGGCTGTAATGGTCGATTTCTGTCCCATTGATCAATGTTTCGAAACGCAGATCGACGACGCGGCGAATCCGAAGAACCGAATGTATGTCACGGCTTTTCGACAGTGGCGTGACCGTTTCGACGGACAGATCAACCTTTATTCCTATTATCGCAAATACGCCTGGCGGAGTCTTCCGCTGGTGCTACCGCATTATATCGCCGATGATGTGAGGTGGTATGCGGCCAACGGTGCGTCGGGAGTGAGCATCTACGGTGAACCCGGCGACTGGGCCGCCTACGAGGTCAACCATTACTTACTGGCGCGTGTTGCTGCAAATCCGGCACTCGACGTTGATTCGCTACTGTGCGGCTTTACGCAGGCGCGTTACGGCCGTCATGCGGCATTTGCGCGCGAAGTTCTCGACCTCTTCGAACGGCTTCCGCGGTGCGGAGCCGCTATTCCCAATACGACACTCAAAACCGTCGCCGAATACGACGGCTGGCTTGCCGAAATTGACGCGGTTGCTGCCGGGCTTGCCCGGAGAATACGCGGGAACGACACTTATTCCCGTGCCTTGAGACGTTTATCCCTGTCGCTGGAATACTTGCGCGATGAATTCACTCTTTGCCGGCTGCGTGCGGCGGGTGGTTCCGCGAAGGATGCCCAGGATATGATTGACCGGATGGTCCGCTGGGCCGATTCCTGTGCGGATCGGGGTGTGGTGGTTACTCGCAACTTTACTGCTTCGCGTCTCGGGTGGCGTCATGGGATAAAACGCTGATTATAAAATAAAACCAACAATTACGACCGATATGAATTCAAGTTTGTTTACTCCGGTTTCATCCTGTCTGCTGCTCTGTACGTCGCAGGCCGGCATGCCGTGTCGTGCCGCCGATCTTCCCGGGCGGAACGATCCGCGTCCCAACGTCGTCCTGATCTATGTCGACGATATGGGTTACGGTGATTTGAGCTGTTACGGCCATCCTACCATCCGAACTCCGCACATCGACCGCTTGGCGGCCGAAGGGGTGAAGATGAATTCTTTCTATGCGCCTGCGGCGGTGTCATCGCCTTCACGGGCGGGACTGCTCACGGCGCGCTATCCGGTGCGTTCAGGTATGTATGGCGACCGTGAGAGCGTGCTTTTTCCCGATACTCCGCGGGGACTTCCTGAAGAGGAGGTCACCCTCGCCGATGTGATGCGTGAAGCGGGTTACGCGACGGCACTCATCGGCAAGTGGCATCAGGGACATGCGCATCCTTACCTGCCCGACGACAACGGGTTCGACTATTTCTATGGTCTCTATTCGCCTAACAATTACCGGACGCTTCCTTTCATGGAGAACGAGACGGTGCTTCAGGAACATGCCGACCGGTCCAATCTGACGCAGATGTATACCGAGCGGGCCCGGGAATATATCCGGGAACACCGCGACGAACCTTTCTTTCTTTTCTTGTCGCATGCCTATCCGCATCTGCCGGTCATGGCTTCGAAGCAGTTCGAGCATGCCAGCCGCGCCGGACGCTACGGCGATGCTGTGGAGGAGCTCGATTGGAGTGTGGGCGAGGTAATGAAATGTCTGCGCGAGAACGGTTTGGACGAGAATACGCTGGTGATCTTTACCAGCGATAACGGTCCGGCCATCAAATTCACGCCCAACAATGGCGGCAGCGCAGGCCACCTGCGCGGCGGCAAGGGCAGTGGCTGGGAAGGAGGATTCCGCGTACCGGGGATTTTCCGTTTCCCGGCAGATATTCCGGCCGGAAGTGTCTGCATGGAGATCGGCACCCAGCTCGACTTACTGCCGACCATTGCTTCGCTGTGCGGTGCGAAAGTTCCGGAGGACCGCCCTATCGACGGAGTGGATCTGAGGCCGATGCTGACCGGAAAGCAGCAGTCCGTCCGTAGTGAATTCGCTTATTACCGGGGCAGCCGTCTGGCAGCCTTGCGTAAGGGCCGGCACAAGGCGATCTTCGAAGTGCCGGGTGATTGGTATACCCAGACGCCTTATTTGCAGGATACGGCTCGGGTCGAATTGCTGATTTTCGACCTGGACCTGGACCCGGGTGAGAAACGGAACATCGCTCCTAAGCGTCCGGAACTGGTGGAGAAGTTCATGCAGCTGCGCCGGAAATACATGCGTGAGGTGAATGTCGCACCCTCGATCAATGACGAACGTCCGTTCGGGTCGCACAATACCTGAAGCGGCGTGTTTCACGGAAACTACAAACCAAAAAATAAATGAACCATGGTAAAATTTACGAAAGCTGCTTTACGTGTCGCTTTTCTGTCGTTGCTGATGGTCCTGCCGTTGTGGGCGGGGGCGCAGGAAGGGCCGTTGTTCAAGGTGACAGGCAAAGTTACCGATAATGCGGGAGAACCGGTTATCGGCGCATCAGTGGTTGTGGTCGGTACTACGCGGGGCGTCTCTACGGACCTGCTCGGCGCCTATACGATCGAGGTCAGGCGCGGCGAGTCGCTGCGGTTCAGCTATCTCGGAATGACCGATCAGACGATCGTCGTACATGCTCAAAAGACCATCGATGTCACGCTTCAATCCGAGGCTCTCAATGTCGAGCAGGTCGTGGTGGTCGGTTACGGCGTGCAGAAAAAAGAGAGCGTGGTAGGCGCCATCACCCAGGTCAAGGGCGAACGACTTCAAAGCACGGGCGGCATGACATCGCTTTCGAGCGCCTTGAACGGACTGGTTCCGGGACTCACGGCCCTTTCGTCGAGCGGCAAACCGGGCGAAGAGGAGGCGCAGATTCTCATCCGCGGCATGTCGTCGTGGACCAGTTCGGCACCGTTGATTCTGGTGGATGGCATTGAGCGCCGCATGGAGGATGTAGACGTGAACGAGATCGAGTCGATGTCGGTGCTGAAGGACGCTTCGGCTACGGCAGTTTACGGCGTGCGGGGCGGCAACGGTGTCATCCTCATCACGACCAAGCGCGGCGTGGAAGGAAAGATGAGCCTGAACGTCTACGCACATACCACGCTGAAAACCATTTCGAAGATCCCGACGCTGCTCTCTTCCTATGAGGGGCGCGTGGCGCGGAACTTCGCCGTTGAAAATGCGTTGGGAGCCAAACCCGAGTTGTGGTCCTATATTACGACGATGAACGAACTGAAAAAATTCCGTTCGGGTTCCGATCCCTACCTCTATCCCAATGTGGACTGGCAGAACGAGACGCTCAAAAAGTTCGCCTGGTCGCACAAAGCCGGTGTGGATATCAGCGGCGGTACCAAATTCGTGAAATATTACGGATTCCTTTCGTATCTCTACGACGGAGATATTCTCCGCGGCCGGGATTTCGGGCAGGGATATGTTCCCAAGAACGATTTTCAACGTATCAATGTACGCAGTAATTTCGACTTTCAGATAACCCCTTCGACAGTGGTCAGTGCCGATATCGACGTGGTCGTCGGGCAGGAGCGCACCGTGGGCGCCAATGCCACCACTTTGTGGAAGGGCGTATGGCGCAAGGCTCCCGACGAATATCCGGTCCGTTACGAGGACGGTACTTTCGGCAACGACAAGGCCAAGACCGATACGGAAAACACCGTGGAGGTGCTCAACTATTCGGGACAGAACGTAGAGGTGCGGACCGATGCCAACGCTTCGCTCAAACTTAAACAGAATCTGGGTATGTTGGTGAAGGGGCTTTCGCTCAACGCCATCGCCAATTTCCGCAACTATTACACCTCCACGGGACCCAATATTTCGGGGGATCGCGCGCTGACCAAGTACGTCGATCCGCGTACGGGAGCCGTTACATGGAACTATCCGGGAACTTACAACAGTGCTACCCACGGGTTCGATTACTATCCCAATCAGGTGAAAGTAAGCACCTCGACAGCCGATAAGCAAGTCTATCAAGATCAGCTCTATCAGGTTTCGCTCAACTTCAAACGTTCTTTCGGCGAGGGGCATGACGTGACGGGGCTGTTGCTTTTCAAACGCCAGCAGTATGCCAAGGGCAGTGCATTCGCTTCGTACCGCGAGGAGTGGGCGGCGCGTGTGACCTACGGATTCAAAAACCGTTATCTGTTCGAGGCTAACGGCGCCTACAACGGTTCGGAGAAATTCGGTCCGGGCAACAAGTTCGGGTTCTTTCCTTCGGTGGCCGGCGGCTGGGTCATTTCGAATGAAAAGTTCTTTCGGGAACGCGTGAAATTCGTTGACTTCCTGAAAGTACGTTATTCATGGGGTATCGTTGGCAGCGACGAGGGTATCGCCAAATGGCTTTATTCGACCCAGTGGGCCAAAAAGAACAACGAAGGCGTTTTTGGCTATCCGATCGGACAGGCTCCGAATTTTTCGAGCGCTGAAGTGAAGGTGATCGGAAATCCCGACGCCCAGTGGGAGACCGCTTATAAGAACGATGTCGCTTTGGAAACCACGTTGTTCAACGGCATGTGGAAACTCGGATTTGACTATTACTGGGGCCGCCGTACCAATATCTTCATCAGCGGGGATCAGCGGGCCGTACCGCCCTGGTTCGGTGCGTCCGCAGTCTCGGCCAATATCGGCGAGACCAAAAACAGCGGTTGGGAGTTGGAAACCACGGTTCGCGGCAACATAGGCACGGACTGGTCGTATCAGGTCGGAGGTTCCGTCTCCTATGCCAAAAACGAGGTTGTTTTCCGCGAAGATCCCGAACTGGCGCCCGATTATCAGAAAAAGGCCGGCAAGCCGATCAACCAGCCTACGGGAATTCCCGGAACGGGTATCATCCAGAGTTGGGACGACATCTATACTCATGTGGGTGTGGACAATATGACCGGGTACGTGCCGGGCAACTACGCCCTGCTGGACTATAACGGCGACGGTGTGGTGGATGGTCAGGACAATGTCCCCTGCGATTACAACCACTATCCGCTTTATTCGTTTTCTCTCAACCTTTTCGTAGGCTGGAAGAATCTCTCTCTTTCGGCGCTGCTGGTGGGGCAGACTGACGTTTCGCGTCAGAATACCTATGAAGAGTTCCCCTCGCCCTCTTATTCGACGGCCATCGACCGCGATACGTGGGAGAATATGTGGATTCCCGGTTATAACGACAGCGGTTCGATCCGACATATATCGTTCATGAATTCGAACCGTTCGCTCTATGCGTCGCAACTCCAACGTGCGGACGGAACCCTGTGGCGGCTGCAATCGGCCGAGCTGAGCTATACTTTCAACGGGCCTAAACTCAAAAAGACCGGCATCCAGTCGATCCGTCTCTATCTGGCCGGCAACAACCTCTGGCTTTACTCCCACATGAGCGACGACCGCGAGGCCAATGCCACCCGTGCCAAGGAGAGCCATTCCGCCCAGTATCCCAAACTGAAACGCTACACGTTCGGTGTAAACATCAAATTTTAAAGGAGAAGGACCATGAAAAAGATACTATTACTGTTGCTTGCTGCCCCGCTGCTCTTTTCCTGCGAGGATTATTTGGAGCGGACGCAAAAATCGGACTTGGACGAAGAGCAGATTTTCGGCAGTTACCAGAATTTTACGGGATTCATCGACAATCTCTACGGGAAAAAACTCGTGCGTTATATCGACCAGGCTAATTGTGCGTGCCTCGATATGGGCGACGACGTTTATGGCTCGAAGGATTTCATCGCTTCGCAGACCTTTCCGCAGGGTAATTACTGGTGGATCTGGACCAATACGTGGCAGAATATGATTACCGAATCCTCGTCCGGCGGCAACTACGGTTTCTGGAACGGCTGGGAACAGATCCGTATCTGCAACCAGGGTTTCAAGAATCTGCACCTGTTGGTGGGCGCCACCGACGAACAGGTCCGGCTCATCAAGGGACAGCTCCATTTCTTCCGGGCTTGGTACCATTTCGAACTTGCCCGCCTTTGGGGAGGGCTTCCCTATATCGACCGTTTTTTGGAGCCGAGCGACAACATGCGCTTTCCGCGACTGTCGTTCAAGGAGACGCTTCTGCGTATTATCGACGATCTGAACGAGGCTGCGGAGTGTCTGCCCGTCGATTGGAATCAGACCCAGCAGGGGATTGCAGCTTCCGACGCCTATCTGGGGCGTGCGACCCGGGGCGCGGCGCTTGCGCTCAAAGCGCGAGCCTATCTTTATGCTGCGAGTCCGCTTACGACCCGCATCGAAAAAGGGGTGGCTGAATATGATCCTGAATTGTGTGAAGAGGCTGCCAAAGCCGCTTATGAGGTCATCAAGCTGGCCGATCAGGGTGTTTACAAACTGGTGGAGTGGAAGGATTATTCCAAAAATTTCATCAATAATACGACGGAGCAGCGTGTGGTTTACACCAAGGAGTATATTTGGTTCAAACTCACCACTGCACGCGGCAATAGTCAGTTGGTGCGTATCGGCAATATCCATAATTCGCAGCGTTTCGAGGGTAAGGGACAGGTGACGGCCGCCACGCAGAACATGGTGGATATGTACGAAACGAAGAAAGGGCTTCCGATCGACGATCCCGACAGCGAGTACGATCCCATGAATCCGTGGGCCGACCGCGATCCGCGTCTGTTGCAGACGATTTTGGTCGACGGTGTCAAGTGGGTGGCTACAAGCAATATATCACCTGCGGCGGATGCCTATGTGCAGCTTTATTCGACGGGCGGCTCGGGTGCCGGGAACGGTAAGGACATGAATTCCGGTTCAGGATCACTGACCGGATACCTGATCCGCAAATACATTCCCTACAAGGCCAATAAGTTTGATAAACAGACCGCGAACTACCAGTTCGGCATTCCTTATATCCGGCTTGCCGAGATGTACCTGATTTATGCCGAAGCAATCAACGAAGTCTGTCCATCGCCGACTGCTGTTCCTTCTTGGGCGCCCCTAAGCGCTGTTGAGGCTGTGAACATCGTCCGCCGCCGTGTGAAACTGCCTATCGACGAGGATGTCGCCAAGCCCTGTGAACTCTATACCTACGGCGGCGAATCGCTGCCCGACGTGGCCGCGAAATTCACGGCCGACCGCGAGACCTTCCGCAAGCGGATCTGGAATGAACGTTCCGTGGAACTGGCTTACGAGGGACACCGCTGGTACGACATCCGCCGTTGGTACGTGGCGCACCTGCCCGAATACAAGATCCGCTACAAGGGCGTATTCGACAAGCAGCACACGTATTTCAGAAAAGAAGTGGTTTGCAACGGCGTATTCGACCAGAAGCACTACTGGCTTCCCTTCAAACGCACCGATGTACAGCAGTATGAAGGCTTTACGCAGAATCCGGGTTGGAACTAACATTTAACGCGAAAAGTTATGAAAATCAAGATTATAATCATGTGTTTCCTTTTGCTGGCGTCAGGCCTTTTCCAGCCTGTATCGGCCCAACGGAAGCAGCGGAAACAGCAACCGGTACAGATCACGCTCTCGTCGAGAATCGTCGGGGCGGGGGGACAGCCGGTCGTCGGAGCCCTCGTCTACACCAACGAAGGCAAGACTGTCTCCCGGAGCGACCGGTCCGGGGCCTTTGCCGTGAAGGCGGAGCCGCAGGAAATGGTGCTTATCGAGGCTGACGGGTACGAACCGATGACGGTTGCGGCTGCCGACATCAACAAAGGTTCCGTCATGCTCACTGCCAGTGCTTACCAATCCGGAAAAAGCGATGAAGTGGATGTGCCGTTCGTGCCCCTCAAACGTCGCAATGTCATTGGCGCCGTGGATCAGGTGAATGTCGACAAACTTCGCGACACCTACTATGCCGACGATTGGCTGAGCTATCTCCAGACCTCCGGAACCGGTATTTTCGATGCCGCCAATATCCGTTATGCGGGTAACGTGGTCGTGATCGACGGCATGATGAAGGGAGACGAAGGACTTTCGTTCGCCGACTATCTTTCTCCCGACGAGATCGAGTCGATCAGCGTGCTGAAGGATGCCTCGTCGCGGATTCTCTACGGAGGCACCGGCCAGGGCGTCATCAACATCCGCACCAAGCGCGGTACGCCGCTGAAGAACTACCTGAACGTGCGTTATGAGTATTCGCTGGCGCGGCCGATCAAATATCCCGATTATATGGGGGCCGCCGACTATATGACCCTCTATAATGAAGCGCGTCGCAACGACGGACTGACGGATCGTTACGACGGGATGACGATTCAGAATACACGGATCGGATTCGACCCTGTGCAGTATCCCGACGTGGATTTTTACAACCGCGATTTCCTGCGTAACGTGAAACAGTCGCACAAGGCGGCCGTCGAAGTAGGCGGTGGCAACCGGATCGCATCGTACTATTTCTTGTTGGGTTACGACTATGACAAGTCGTTGCAAAAACTGGGCGAAGCGGCCGACGAGGGCGACAATACGTTCCGTGCTCGTGGTAACGTGGATGTGAAGATCACCGACTACCTGCGTGCCAAGGTCGATATGACCGTCGTGCTCAACAGCAATTACGTTTCCAAGGGTGATTTCTGGTCGATGGCCTCCACGCGACGTCCCAACCAGTTTGCGTTCTTGATTCCGATCGACCGGGTTGCAGCCGAGGATATGGACCTGGTGGAGGAGGCCCGCCAACAAAAATCGCTTATCGACGGCAAATATCTGCTTGCCGGAGACCATGTCTACACCACTAATGTTTACGGCGATAAGGTGCTTGCTGGTTACGACAAGCTCACGAATCGGGCGGCCAATGTCAACATCGGCTTTGACGTGGACCTGAAAGGTATCACGCCGGGCCTGACGTTCAGTACCTATGGTGGTATCGACAACAACAATGTCTACATGATTTCGCAGACCAACAAGTATGCGGTCTATACTCCTTTGTTCGAGATCAGCACGACGAGCGACGTGGACCGGATTCACCTGACCAAGCAGGGCGAGAACAATTTCGTCGGGGCGCAGTCCATCGGCAAGGTGGACATGAACCGCAAGATCGCTTGGTACAACGTGCTCAATTACAGCCGGGTCTTCGGCGGTGAACACGATGTGAACGTTACGGCTACGCACCGCATGAGCAGTTATGTGACCCAAGGGCAGATCTATTCCAAAAAACAACTGGACTATGCCCTGCGTGCGAATTACATGTACCGGAATCGCTACATCGCGGAGGTGGGCCTCGCGGCTATCGCTTCGCCCTTCCTTCCGGCCGATCACCGTTGGGGCGTGGCCAGCAGCTATGCGTTGGGGTGGATCGTTTCCGAGGAGAAGATCATGCGCAACAGCGGTATTGATTTCCTGAAAATAAAGGCGAGCTTCTCCAACCTCAAATCCGATCCCACCGACTACAACCTTTCGCGCGATACTTACAAAATCGGTAATAAGCACACTTACAACGACGGTTCGAACAGCAATAACTTCCTGCCCGTCGTGCTGGGAAATCCCAATCTGACGTTTGCCGACGTCTATGAGTTGAATGCCGGTTTCGAAATGGCTCTGCTGAAACGTTCGCTCTATGCTGAAGTGAACTATTTTCAGCGTCGCAAGACGGGGCTGATCGCCCGGACCGTCAATGAGTATATGGGTGTCGTCGGCGGCAGTGATTTCATTATGAGCCGCAATTACGGTATATCCGAAGGGCGTGGTTTCGAAATCTCGCTTGCTTACAACAAGCGTTTCGATCCTGACTGGTCATTGTCGGTCAAGGCCGGTATGGTCTATTACAGCGCCAAGAATATGAAAATCGACGAACTGAATTACGGCCCTGGATTGGAGTATAACCAGAAGACGGACAAGAGCCTCTCCGCATTGTGGGGATACGTTGCCGACGGATTCTACACGCAGGAGGAGATAGACCGGATCAATGATCCCGCCGACAAGACACTTGCCAAACCCTCTTTCGGTACGGTGCGGGCCGGTGATCTGAAATATCGCGACTTGAACAGTGACGGCGTGATCAACGACCGCGACCAGAAGGTGATCGGTGATTCGCGCAGTACTTGTGATTACCGCTTCGCGCTGACGCTGCGCTGGCGCAATTTCTCGTTCTACGCCCAGATGCGTGCGCAAACCGGCGGTTCGCAGTTCCTTTCGGGCGATTACTACCGGGTCAGCGGCGAGATGAAATACCCCTCTTACTTGATGAAAGCACGTTGGGCCTACGATTCCGAACGCGGTATCGACACCCGTTCGACGGCGACTTATCCCCGGTTATCGACCACGGGCAACGTGCACAATTTCCAGAATTCGACCTTCTGGGTTTCGGCAACCGGTTTCTTCAAGATCCCTGTCGTGCAGTTGACCTATCACCTGAGCGAACGTGTCGCCCGCAAGATCGGCATGAAGAGCCCGAACGTCTATTTCCGGGCGAACAACTTGTTGACGCTCGCTCCTGAAAAGGAGAAACTGTTGTTGAATATCGGGGCCGAACCTGCCTACACCTGGTTCGCTCTGGGATTTAAGGCTAATTTTTAAATTTCAGCACCATGAAACTGAAAAAACTGACCATCATAGCAGCCCTGTCTGTTCTTGCGGGTACGACCGGATGCACCGATTTTGTCGAGCCGGGCAAGGACAATGTGCTCACCCGTGAGGATGTCATTGCGAATCCGGTTCTGGCCGAAGGCATCTTGTTGAAAGCCTACGACAACCTGCCCACCACGCTCAACTATACGGAAGTGGCTGTGGACGACGCCCATTCGAACAACATTTCCAATGGTTACATGCTGGCCGCCCTGGGGGCCTGGCGTTCGACGAGCGATCCCTTTTCGCAGTGGCGGAATTATACGCAGATCGCTTATATCAACTATTTCCTCGATCGGATCGTCGACGACGTGAAGTGGTCCTATACTTCCGAGTGGCGTGCCGAGCACTTCCCCAACCGGCTCAAAGGCGAGGCCTATGCGCTGCGTGCTTACCACCATTCGCTCATTCTGCAAGCGCATGCCGGCCGATCTTCTTCGGGGGAGTTGCTGGGCGTGCCTTATATGGATCACTTCATCTCCTCGAAACAGGAGCAGGACGGTTTGCAGCGGCTTCCGTTCACGGAATGCGTCGGAAAGATCGAAAAGGATATCGAACGGGCGTTGCAACTGTTGCCCGATCGCTATGAGAACGCCCCGACCGGTACGCCCGACAAGGAGGATTACGATGCTGTTTACGGTTCGCGCAATACCAACCGTATTTCGGGACTGGCTATGAAGATGCTGCGGGCACGAGTACGGTTGCTTGCGGCGAGTCCGGCGTTCAACCCGGCGAACAATACCGTACTGTGGGAGAAAGCAGCTGAATCTGCGGCTGAGGTTATCGACGCTTTCGGCGGATTGAGCAACTTGACGCCCAACCGCGTGGTCTTCTACCTCGATAAGAGTAATAAAGATATCCTCTGGCGGGAAGATTACACCAACAGCAGTAATCTCGAAAAAGCGCAATTTCCGCCCAGTCTCAACGGCAGCGGGCGTGTAAGCCCTTCGCAGAATTTCGTAGACGCCTTCCCGATGAAGTCGGGTTATCCGATCGATGCCGACGGTTCCGGGTTCGACAAACGGAATCCCTTCGAAGGACGCGATCCCCGGCTGGCTCAGTATGTCATTTACAACGGAATGGTATTCAAAGGTTCGGTCATCAATACGGTAGACCATCCCAGCAACGGCATTAACCGTACGGAGTATTCCACTTGTACGGGCTATTACCTGCGGAAGTTTACCAACGAATCGGTGAGTCTCGAAACGGGGAATGTGGTCCCGGCCATCCATTTCAATACGCTGATGCGTTTTACCGAGGCGTTTCTGATCTATGCCGAGGCGGCCAATGAAGCCTGGGGGCCGGACGGAACGGGCCCGAACACCTATTCGGCCAGGGATGTGATGGCGAAATTGCGCGAAACGGCCGGTCTCGACCAGCCCGACTCCTACCTGGCTTCGATCACCTCGCCGGCTGACATGCAACGGCTGATTCGCAACGAACGCCGTCTTGAACTCTGTTTCGAGCAGGTCCGTTTCTGGGATGTGCGCCGCTGGCTGGACTACGATGCCATGAACGCTCCGGTGCGGGGAACTTTCGACGGCGGCCTGACGGCTGTCGATGTCAAGGAGCGTGTTTTCGAACGTTATATGATCTACGGACCCATCCCCAACGACGATGTGGTGAAGGGTTTGATCCAGAACGACGGATGGAATTGATAAATTTCGGAAAAATGAAAAAGATATTTGCTTTCCTGTCGGCAGCCGTGATGTTGAGTGCCTGCCATAACAAACCCTTCGACTACGAGGATTTCGACTATCAGACGGTCTGCTTCCCGTTTCAGTATCCTGTCCGGACGCTTTCGTTGGGCAACGACGTGCTCGACAACTCGCTGGACCGGGCCCACAAATTCAATATCGGCGTCGTGCTGGGCGGAGTCTACATCCACAACGACATTTCGCGCCGGGTCTATTACGAAGTGGACGAATCGCTGGTGAGCGACAACCTTTATAACCAAAACGACGAACGGATTCGGGTCCTGCCTTCGCGCTATTACAAACTTTCGACCGATGGCAGCGTCGAGATTCCCCAAGGCAAGCTCAACGGTCTGATTACGGTGCAGCTCGCTGATGAATTCTTCGACGATCCCGATGCCCATAAGGGGGTCTACGTGATTCCGATGCGCATTACCGAAGCCGACCGGATCGATTCGGTCCTTTCGGGGCGGGCCGCCGTGGCCAATCCCAACCTGCACGAGGCTGCCCATTGGGAGATTACGCCGAAGAACTACACCCTGTTCGGGGTGAAATACGTCAATCCTTATCATGGCAAATGGTTGCGACGCGGTGCGTTGATCGTGAAAAATCCTGCCGGCGAGGAGATCGACCGGATCGTTTACCGCACCGCCGACCTGGAGCTAAACGAAACGGTCAGCCTGACGACTGTTTCGATGAGCGACGTCGTGGGCGGCTGGCAGATCAAGGGGGAGAAATTCGCGCTGCGGCTCTCTGTGACCGACGGTGAGATCACCGTTTCGTCGCAGGAGAATGCTGCCATCGACGTTGCGGGAACCGGCCGGTATGCGGAGAACGACGCCGAGTGGGGCGGTACCGTCGAGAAGCCCCGCAAGCGCGATGTGCTCTACTTGAAATATGCTTACGACCGGGCCGACGGTAACAAATGTGAGGTATGCGACACGCTGGTCTTCCGCGACCGCGCTATCGTCTTCGAAGATAACAGACCCAAGATAAAATGAAACATTTCGGATTGAAATCCCTTCTTTGCACCGCTGCCGTGCTGCTATTCGCTGGCACGGCGCCGACGCAGGGACAGACCCCCGCGAAGAAATACCGTGCCTATCTCGTGTCGAACGCCCATTTCGACACCCAGTGGCGCTGGGACGTACAACGTTCGATTGACGAATTCCTGTTGAACACGCTGGACCAGAATTTCCAGCTGTTGGAGGATTCCCCCGATTATCTCTTCAATTTCGAGGGCGCCGTCAAATACGCCTGGGCCAAGGAGTACTATCCCGAGCGTTACGAGCGGTTGAAAAAATACGTGGCCGAGGGGCGCTGGCACCTGACCGGCAGTACGTGGGACGCCACGGACCCGAACGTGCCTTCGGCGGAGTCCTTCTTCCGGAACGTCCTGCTGGGACAGGAGTTCTTCAAATCGGAATTCGGACGCAAGGCGACCGATATTTTCCTGCCCGACTGTTTCGGCTTCGGATATACGCTGCCCACGATTGCCGCCCATTGCGGGCTGATCGGGTTCTCAACCCAGAAGCTCGGTTGGCGCACGCGGCCTTTTCACGGGGATAAGAAATATCCTTTCCAGATCGGATTGTGGCGCGGTGTTGACGGTGCACAGGTCATGGCGGCGCTCGACGGCGGGGGATACGGTTGGAATCCCACGGGCGACCTGACCCGGAGCGAGGAATTGGTCCGGCGCGCTGAAGAGAGCGGGATCGGAACGGCATACCGTTATTACGGGACCCGTTCCACCGAGAAGCGCGGCGACAGGGGAGGTTCTCCGCTGCCGCGCACTGTGCGAAACCTGTTCCGTTATCTCGGAAGCGACGGGCCAGTGGAGCTGATCGTGGCCCGGGCCGATCAGTTGTATAAGGACTATCTGCCTTTTTCGGAGCATCCCGAACTGCCCGTTTACGACGGGGAGTTACTGATGGACGTTCACGGTACGGGTTGTTATACGGCCCATTCGGAACTCAAACGTTTCAACCGACGTAGCGAACAACTGGCCGATGCTGCCGAGCGTAGCAGTGTGATAGCCGACTACCTCGGAGCATTTGATTATCCGAAACAGGCGCTTGACGAGGAATGGCGGCGTTTCATCTGGCATCAGTTCCACGATGACCTGACCGGTACAAGCATTCCTCGCGCTTACGAATTTACGTGGAATGACTATCTGATTGCCCAAAGTCGTTTTGCCGACATGACTCAGACGGCCACGGGGGCTGTCGCATCGCTGCTCGATACCCGTACCAAAGGGGAGCCCGTCGTGGTCTACAATCCGTCGGCTTACCGCAATCGCACGCTTGCCGAGGCGGAGGTGGCTGTTCCGGCAGGTTGGGAAGGGGTTTCGGTCTATGGACCCGACGGCCGCCGCGTTCCGGCACAGGTGCTTTCGGTGCATGAAGGCCGTATGCGGTTCTTGTTCGCTGCCGACGTGCCTGCGGTGGGATATGCCGTCTACGACGCGCGCCCCGTGCGCCGGGCGTTCTCGGGCGGTGTGTTGAAAGCTTTCGGACGGACGGTGGAGAATCGTGTTTACCGCGTTTCACTCGACGAACGGGGCGACATCGTTTCGGTCTTGGACAAGCGGTACGGCCGGGAACTGGTTGGCAAAGGCGGATTCTTCGGTCTCGTGGCTTTCCCGGAAAACAAGTCGGACCGCTGGCCCGCCTGGGAGATACTCAAAGAGGTCGTGGACCGCCAGCCCGAAAGAGTGGGCGAGTGTGCCGAGATCACTGTCGAGGAGTGCGGACCGCTGCGGGCGACGCTTCGCGTGGTGCGTCGTTACGGAGCCTCGGAAATCGTTCAGCGTATTTCACTTACAGGCGGTGCTGTGGACGACCGTATCGACGTATGCACGGAGGTTGACTGGCGGTCGCCGCGTACCTTGCTCAAAGCGCAGTTCCCGATGAGTTTCGAAAGTCCGAAGGCTCGTTACGACTTGGGAATCGGCACGGTCGAGCGAGGCAATAATACACCGACACAATACGAGGTCTATGCCCAGCATTGGGCCGGAATGGGTACGCCGGACGGTTGCTATGGAGTCGCGGTGCTCAATGATTGCAAATACGGCTGGGACAAACCTTCCGACGACAACCTGCGCTTGACGTTGCTTCACACCCCGACGGCCGACGGTGAATATTTCCCGTTTCAGTCTGCGCTCGACATCGGGCATCACCGTTTCACCTACTCGATTGTGGGGCATGCGGGCGATTACGTCGTTGGGGAGATTGTCCGCAAGGGCGAGCAGCTCAACCAGCGGTTGCTGACCTTCTCCGCACCCCGGCATGCCGGGGTGCTGGGGCGCAGCTACGGTTTTGTCGGATCGTCTGATGACAGAGTGGCGGTCAAAGCCGTGAAGAAGGCCGAGGACGGCGATGGATATATCGTCCGCGTCTATGAGACCGCGGGCGCTGCGCGGCAGGCCCGGCTGAAATTTCCTTCGGAGATAGTTTCCGCCGAGGAGGTGAACGGGATCGAAGAGCCCGTAGGTCCTGCGCTCTTTACCGGGCGAGAACTGTTGGTTTCGGTCGGTCGTTACGCTCCGAAAACCTATCGTGTGCGGCTGGCGGAGCCAGCCGTCCGGGTTCCGGAATACGGGCAGAAACAGGTGGCACTGCCGTTTAATGCGACGGTGATCTCGTCCGACGCTTTTTGTGCGCTGGCGAATATGGATTCGCTGTGGAACTCCTATTCCGGAGAATTGCTGACCCGGCGGGTCGTAGCGGACGGGATCGGTTTCCGTATCGGTGAACCCGATTTCGGGAACGCTGTTCGTTGTAGCGGACAGATGATCGCCCTGCCTGCGGGCGGTTACGACAAACTCTACCTGTTGGTAGCCTCTTCCGAGGGCGACCGCGATGCGGTCGTGGAGGTCGATGGCGTGAAACATGCTATCCGGGTGCCTTATTATTCCGGATATTATGGACAATGGGGCTGGGCCGATTACGGCACTTCTTACGTGCGTGAAGGGCGTCTGGCTCATGTTGGAACCCATCGCCACAATCCAGCCGACCGCAATGAAGCCTACGTGTTCACCTATCTTTACAAGGTGTGCCTCGAAATACCTCGCGGAGCCCGGGAACTGCGTCTGCCCGACGACCGGCAAATCGTGCTTTTCGCTGCGACGCTTTCCGACGATCCTTGTTCCGAGGTGCACTACCTGACCGAACCGCGGGAATTACCTTAACAATACCGAACCGATAATAAACTGATAAACCGATGAAAATTCAGAATTATGTAAACCGGGCGCTGTTATTCAACGCTGCAATGATCTCCGTGGCAGGAAGTGCTTCCGCCGCCGGGGCGCAGGGAGCCTCCGAGGATTCCGGTCGTGCGGCGGCCGCTCCGCAGCGACCCAATGTAATCTTCTTCCTGGTGGACGACCTCGGCTGGAGCGACATCGCCTCATTCGGCAGCCGCTTCTACGAAACACCCAACATCGACGCGCTGGGACGTGACGGTGTGCGCTTCACCAATGCCTATACGACCTGCCACGTCTCCTCACCGGCTCGTGCGAGCATCCTGACGGGGTGTTATCCGGCCACTATCAATATGACCGATTGGCTGCCCGGCCGTCGGGAGTTTCCTTTCCAGCAGTTACGCAACGTGGAGGTCAATCAGGATCTTCCCGCCGGAGTGCCGACCATCGCCGAGACACTGCACGATAACGGCTATCATACGGCCATCATCGGCAAGTGGCATCTGGGCGAAACGGGCTCCACACCCGAGGAGCACGGTTTCGACATGCACATTCCGCACGGTTACTTGAAGGGATGGCCCGCCCGCGGCTATATGGCTCCGTTTGGTATGAACGGCTTCGACGGTGAAAAGGGTGAATATCTCACCGATCGTCTTACGGACGAGGCGCTTCGTTATATCGAGAAGAACAGGAACGAGCCGTTTTTTCTTTTCATGTCTCATTTCGCCGTACACGATCCGATTCAGGGCCGGGCGGACCTGGTGGAGAAATATCGGAAGAAACTGCGCTCGATGCCGCCGTCGGAGCTGCCGCCCTTTATTCTGGAAGGAAACCCCGATGATCCCGATCCTGCTTCGGCTGAAGAGCTGCTGCGCTGTCTGGACGATCCGGCTTATGCTCCTCACAAGGCTTTGCCGCACCGCCGGGTGAAGATCAAGCAGATTCAGGACAATGTGGAGTTTGCGGCGATGGTCGAGAGCATGGACGAAAGTATGGGGCGTATTGTCGCCAAACTCAAAGAACTGGGGCTCTATGAAAATACGGTGATCGTCTTTTTCGCCGACAACGGCGGCATGTCGGCCGCCAATTACGGCGGTCCCAACCGCGTCATCCTGCCCGAGCAGCTCGATATGGCCTATTCCAGTTCGATGCTTCCACTGCGCGGTGGCAAGGGGTGGATGTATGAGGGCGGTCTGCGCGTGCCGATGGTTGTGAAGGCTCCCGGATCGAAGTCCGGCGATTGCGACGAACCGGTGGTCAGCGTCGATTTCTATCCGACGCTTCTCAGCCTGACGGGAACGCCGCTTCCCCGCGGCAACAGAGCCGAGGGTGTGGATATCTCGCCGCTGCTCCGGAAGAAAAAGATGAAGGACCGTCCCATTTTCTGGCATTTCCCACATTACAGCAATCACGGTTTGCAGAGTCCCGGCGGCGCGGTCCGTTACGGGGACTACAAACTGATCGAATATTATGAGAACGGCACCGTGCAACTCTACGACCTGTCGAAGGACATCAGCGAGAAGCACGACCTCGCCGCTCGGATGCCCGAAAAGGTTGAAGAGCTGAAACGTATGCTCCATGAGTGGCGCGAATCGGTCGGGGCACGTATGATGCCCGAAAACCCGAATTTTGATGCCCGCATTGCAGCCAAACGCGAAGCCGAAGTCTGTCCCGACCGCTGGTGGCCGATGTTTACGCAGTACGACGGCGGCCTGTTCGGCGAACGGGTGGACCTGTGGCGTAACCATCGTTTGTGGTATGTAGCCGGAGAGGATTTCATCCTCAAAGGTTTCGAGTCGCGTCCCGGCAAACATCCGTGGCAGGGTGAACATGTCGGCAAGTGGCTCCATGCGGCGACTCTTGCATATCATCATACCGGTGACAAAAAGCTTAAAGCGGCGTTGGACAGCGTCGTGGAGCGTCTGATCGCCACACAGCTGCCGGACGGTTACATGGGAACCTATGATGCCGCTTCGACCTTCATGGCCAAACCCGGCGACGGAACGAAGTACATGTGGGATGTCTGGACGCACCGCTATAATCTTTATGGACTGCTGACCTACGAATCGTTCTTCCCCGATGAGCGGGTGCTGGATGCCTGTCGCCGGATGGGCGACCTGCTGATTGCTACGTTCGGAGAAGGAAGAAACGATCTGACCAAAAACGGCACACGGGCCGGTATGTCTTCCACGACGCTGCTCGAATCCATTGTGATGCTTTACGAGCGGACAGGGGAACGGCGCTACCTTGATTTTGCCGAACATATCGTCTCCGTGAGCGAAGCCAATGCGGACCTGCATCTGCTGGGCGAGATGCTCACGCCCGGGGCCGATGTGGTGAAACCGGGCGATGGCAAAGCCTACCAATTGCTGTCGAATCTGCTGGGATATTTCCGGTTGTATCAGGTGACGGGCGATGCTCGGTATCTCAAAGCCGTGCAGGCGGCGTGGGGGAGCGTGCGCAAACACCATCTGCTTACGACGGGCGGTGTATGGAGCCGGGCTGCGGAGTATAACGGCAATAAGGAGTGTTTCGCTTATGAGACGGCATTCGACCCCCGGCAGATCGTGGTGGAAAATTGTAGTAATGCGACCTGGATTCAGCTCTGCTTGCAGCTTTTCGACCTGACAGGTATGAGCAAGTTCATGGACGAAGCCGAAAGGTGTACTTTCAATGATCTGTTCGGACACCAGCATACGGACGGCGTGGACGGTTGTTACTATACCGCGCCCAACCAAAGCCGTCCGCCTTATGTGAATAAGATTCACTGCTGTAATTCGAGTGCCCCGCGGGCGATGGAGCTTATGGCGGACCATATTGCAGGCGAGATTGATAATTGTTTGTCCCTCAATATGCTGACTCCGGCCGTTGTGACGGTCAATACCAAATTCGGCGGCGGGCAGTTGATCATTTCCGGCAATTATCCGTTGGGCGACGAGGTAAACGTTGCGGTGAATATTGCTCGCCAGCCCCATATATACAAGGAGTACGCCATTGAGTTCCGGGTGCCGGTCAACACGCAGCTGAAACGCGTGGAGGTAAACGGTGCAGAGGTGAAATGTACCACCAACAAGCGGGGTTATGTCACGGTCAAGAGAACGTGGAAACCGGGCGACCGGATGCGCATCGTGCTCGATTACCGGCTTCGGGCCGATATTCAAACGGGTGTTGACGGAAAGAAATGGGTTGCGTTCAGCTACGGCCCGCTGGCGTTGGCGCAGCGGATTACTGCTGATGAAAATCCCGAACCTTTCGCCGGCATGGCGTTGGATACGCCCGAAGCGCGCAAAGCTCTGCTTGCCCGATTTGAAAAGAGGATATCGGACGGGGTTCCGCATTTCACGGTCGGGAATACCGGGGTTGTATTGATGCCTTATAGTTATGCCGGCAGCAAGGAGTCGGGGCCCCGAACCTACTTTGCCTTGTAATGATAACTGATAGTACGAGGGACCGAAATAATCCGGTCCCTCGTACTATCAGTTTTTAAGAGGTTTGAACCTGATTCTGAAATGTTAAGTAAAATGTTGTCATGAAATCGGTAATCAAAATTCTGTTTCTGTGTCTGGCGGTGTTGGAGATGTCGTGTGCGGTACAAAAGCCTGTCCGAATTGTTCTTATGCCTGATACGCAAAATTATGCGGAAACCCATCCTGACATTTTCAATTCTCAGACGGAATGGATTGCGGCCCAGTGCGACAGCATCGCTTTCGTGCTTCAACAGGGCGATATTACGAACCGTAATGCTGAAAGCCAATGGAAGGTGGCGGTTGAGGCAATGAGCCGCCTCGACGGTAAAGTGCCTTATGTCATGGCTGTCGGGAATCACGATCTGGGATTGAAAGGACGTACGAGGAATCGGGATTCTGAACTTTTCAACCGTTATTTTCCTTATGACAAATATGCCCGGACCCAAAATTTCGGAGGGGCTTTCGAATTTGGGAAAATGGAGAACGTATGGTATACGTTTCGGACGGGAGGTGTGAAGTGGCTCGTATTGTCACTCGAATTTGGCCCTCGAGACAGCGTATTGGCATGGGCCGGAGCCGTCATTGACGCACACTCTCGGCATAAAGTCATTATTAACACACATGCTTACCTCTATTCGGACGATACTCGCATGGGGCCTGGGGACAAATGGCTGCCGGAGAGTTATGGTATTGGAAAAGACAAATCCTCGGGTTCGGTCAATAACGGTGAGCAGATGTGGGACAAGTTGATAGGTCTGTATTCGAACATCGTTTTTGTGTTCAGCGGCCATGTGCTGAACGATGGGACCGGATGTCTGATAAGTGAGGGCGTACATGGAAACCGAGTTTGTCAGATGATGGCTAATTATCAGGCCGGGACCGTTGGTTCGGTGAATGGAGGTAACGGTTTTCTGCGTATTTTGGGCATAGATGCGAAAAACGGGAGGGTGGTGGTGAGGAGTTATTCGCCCTATACGGATACTTTCCGGACGGAGCCGGATCGTCGATTCGTCATAGAAGGGCTTGACTATAAGCGGTAGTTTTTGGATTGGATTGGAATTGAAAACGGATGTTTTTGTAAATATCCAGCGATTGACATTTCGAGCCTTCCCAGAGATAGGGTCTGACTCAAGTGTTTTGTAATTAAGGCTATATCTCTATTTCTGCGTTCGATACATATATTCCGTCGGGGTCATATTGTAAACGCTTTTGAAGCATTTTGCAAAATAAGCGGGGGACGAGAATCCTACTGTATATGCGACTTCGCTTACATTGCGCCGTTGATCTGTTAACAGTTGAACAGCCTTCTGCAACCGGAAATTGCGCAGTAAATCCGACGGGGACATTCCGAAAATACTTGTGATTTTCCGATAAAGCAATATTCTCGACATGCCTAACATATCGCTCATCAGTTCGATTTTGAAATTGCTGTCGCTATGCTGCGCCTCGATCAGATTGAAGAGCTTATCCCGGAACACATCGTCCACGCAAGGGAGGTTTGCGGCTTCGTGCCTCGTCAGACGGCCGAATTTTTGGGCGAACGTATCGGCAAGGCGCCTCCGCTCTTCGATGATCCGGATAATTTTCAGACGGACATACTGCATATTGAACGGCTTGTGAATATATTCATCGGCTCCTTCTGCAATTCCGTAAATCCGTTGGTTGTCATCCGAAAGAGCCGTAAGCAGCACGATCGGAATATGACAGGTCGCTATATTCGATTTTATGTTGCTGCACAACTGGAATCCGTTGAGCGCGGGCATCAGCACATCGCTCAGAATCAGCGACACTTCATTATCCATCACGGCTTTGACGGCATCGTAACCGTTATTGACGGCAATAACGCGGAAGTTCGTTGAAAGTTCGTCCTTAAGATAGGCGAGTATCTCGGGATCATCTTCGGCAATGACGATCGTTTCGTCGTATTTCTTGGCTAATAGCGCATCGACCTTATTGTCGTCGATCACCTCGTCCGCAAGATAATTCGTCGGAAGAGTTTCGTCGAAAGCGGCATTTTCTCCGAAGTGCGATTTTCCCTTGAACAATTCGACCCGGAAAACGGTATAGGCCCCCGGAAGACTGTCCGCCGTTATGTGTCCATGATGCAGCTCGACATATTCCCGAGTCAGGTGCAATCCGATCCCCGTACTGTAATTCGACGTGTTTTTGAGCGCATAAAAACGATCGAAAATCCGGGGAAGGCTCTCTTTGTCTATACCTTTCCCGTTATCCTCGACTTCGATCAGCACACTCGGACCGTTGTCTGTCACCGACACCAGGATCGTACCGTATTTGGGCGAATATTTGAAAGCATTGGAAAGCAGGTTGAGCAACACCTGTTCGATTTTATCGGTATCGATCCACAACTGCTGATGCGGCGTGTCCGTACGGAATTTATAGACGATCTTTTCCGTTTCGGCATAAGTCTCGAAATAACTGAGTATCTCTTGCGTAAACTGCACGATATCCACTTGTTTCAGCGTAAGCATCATTTTATTATTTTCGATCTTTCGGAAATCGAGAATCTGATTCACGACATTCAGCAGGTGGCGCGCGTTACGCTGAATCGTCCAGATATTACGTTGAATTTCGGGGTCCTTTTCCCGTTTGACGATGCTGTCGAGCGGATTGAGGATCAACGTCAGCGGAGTGCGGATTTCGTGGGTAATGTTCGTAAAGAACTGTAATTTGTGAGCCGTTACATTCTCTATCTGGGCATGTTTGTCCATCAACTCACGGGTGGCAATTTCGATTTCTGTGTTTTTTGCGGTCAGAATTTCGTTGCGGCGTCGGAGACGCAGATTCAATCGGATGGCATAGATACCCATTCCTCCCGCAATAAGGGCGATAATTATGACGGCCCACAATGAATATTTCAGATTGTCAACGCTCCGGTCATATTGTTCAAGGACCGTTTTCTGTTTGTTGATCTGTTCCTGATAACTGACTATCTGTTCCTGCTGCGCCTTGAGCGTGTAGGCATTGTGAGAATCGACGAGTGCCGATTGCAGTTGGTAGCTCTTCTCTACCCGTTTGCCAAGAAGGATACGCCGGGCGATCGCCATGACCTTGTCTCCTCCCGTGGGATAGAGGAATGAGGCTTGCAGTCTGCCGTCGAGAACCGCATCTACTCCGACGAGCGCATCTATTCCGATGAATTTTATCCGCTGCGCACTGAGCGAATCGGCTTCATTGATCGCATCGTAGGCCGCCAGCGCCATATCGTCGTTGTGCGCAAAAACCAGATCGATATCGTCATAGTGGCCGATCGCCGCCACGCGCTCTTTTGCCACATCGGGTTTCCAGTCGCCGGGAATGGTATGCACCGAATAGCTTTCACTCGCTTCGGCAAGGAATCCCTTATGCCGTTCCACAGCGGGTGAAGAGCTCATCAATCCGGTAATTTCGAGAATCGTAGACCCTTCGGATAATATGGTGTTGATGTAGCGTCCCACATCACGGCCGATATCGTAATTATCCGCACTGATGCAGGTCGTGTAATGGTCCGAATGTATTTTGCGATCCCAAATGATTGTCGGAATTCCCATGTCGAAAGCTTCGACGGCGATCGGTGTCACCGGCTCCGATTCGTTCGGCGAGATGATGAGCAGGTCGACCTTTGCCTCGATGAATTCCCGGATCTGATCGATCTGTAACTGTGTATTGTTATGCGCATTGCTGACCACAATGCTCAATTCCGGATATTTGGCCGCTTCGGCTTGCATCTGAATCATCATGATCTGACGCCATAGGTCGTTGGTACATTGGGAGAATCCGATCACATAATGACGCTTGGGCTCCGAGATCGATTCACGACGGCAGCCGTTCGTCATCATACATATGGCAAGCAGTAAAAACAGACGGATTGTGCAATGCGGCATAATACGCGAATTTATAATTATTTTATCATATTCAGGCTGAAATCATCGACTAAATAGGTTGAATTCCGGTCTGTCCAGACACCGCAGAAAACAGTGAGTTCCTGCTCCTTGTCGGAATCGAAATCCAGCGCCATTCGGGTCCAATCTCTGCCGGACAGCAGGAACAGCCTGTCTTTCAAAACACTGCCGTCGGGCCGGCGTACACCGATATACACGCCGTTCGTCAATGGGGGCAGGGACATGCGGGCGAATGCGGAAAGCCGGTATTCCTTTCCGGGCATCACTATTATTTTCTGTATGCAGATGTCGGACCAGACGGGTATATAACGGGGTGTTTCGACATACAGGGCGCAGGCAAACTCTCCCGCATGTGCCTCGGATGTCAATTCGGACTTACCGATGTCCCACGTCTTCGCAGACTCTTCGAATCCGCCGTCGGCGAGCAGGTTTTCCCCGCCGTGCGGCGAGCAGGCGAACAGAATACAACTTATCAGCGGTAAAATGATCTTGTGCATAAAGTCGGATCTTAAAAACGGATGCCCGGCCGTGCATGACACGGCCAGGTTCCGTCGGATGTCAGAGGGAGTTACAGTTGCGAAACGATAAAATACATATTGTCGCCCGACGAGTAGGGATAAACGGATGGCGAGAACCAGCCGCCCTGATTGGCATTGTCGAGCGCCAGCAGTTTTTCACCCGACCAGTCGCCTTCGGGAGAACCGGCATCGCGGTAGACCAGACCGCCCGTTGTCCCTGAACGGTAAATCATAATATAGCGTTTGTGAGCCGCATTATAGGCTACACACATTTCGGATGCATTGCCATAGGTGATCGCCGCCGCCGATTCGGGATCTCCCGTCACCCAGTCGGTGCCGTCCCAATAGGTCCAGTTGGCTGCAGTTGCAATATCACCGTCGCTTTTGATGCGCGCGACGTATATCTTGGGCGTGGAACGGCCTGCGTCCGAACCGAACATGTAAAGATACTTGTCGCTCAAATAGAATGCCGCCTGCACAAAATGCCCGGCTCCGCTCCAACGTCCGCGGATCTCACGGGTCCAGCTTTTACCGCCGTCTGCCGATGACAACAACCCGGAAAAGTTTGCCGTCCATGCGTCGCTGTCTTCGGGATCGAGCGACTTGAACGAATAATAATGGATATACTGTTTGCCGTTGACGGTCACACCGGCCGTCGGAACACAGGCGGTTTCACCGTCTCCCGACGGTTCGAGAATGGGAACGATACCGTCGCTGCCGGGCGAAACCTGTGCGATATAGAATCCATCATCGGGATTCATGTCGTTCGACAATGCGAATGCGTTTGCATAATGCTTGCCTCCGGCCGAAACATCGGCCAGCGCCATGGAAACCGTATTGTTCGGTCCGGCCCAGATGACGGCTTTACCTGCAAACGAAATATCCGTAAACGAAGCGTTCGAAACGGTTCCCGTTGCCAGGCAGGCGTCCAATTTGGTCGAGGTCTGGGTGGTGCCGGTCGGAACGAGTCTGAAATCGTCCAGTGCGACCCATACTCCGGGATAGCCCCACGCTCCGCAAAACACATTGCCCTGCGTATAGTCGCCGGAATTGAACTCCTTGGTGAATTCGGTCCATACATCGGGATTCCAATCGCCTGCCTGTCCGTCGTAAATCGGGCCGCCTTCCAGCCGGACGCCCGTAAAGGCATTCATTCCGGTCCACGAAGCCTGTCCGAAGCAGGAGAAGGTGTAATCCTTTCCCTTTTTGAGTGCGATCGATTGCAGGCAGGCATCGCACCAGTTGCCGTCGTTGGGATTTTCGAGTTTCAGGGCGACCTGACCGTTGTGTGCCTGCGTGTGCTTCGACACCAGCGAAGGCTCCTTGTACGCTCCTTCGAAATACCAGAGCGAACGGTAGTCGATCGCTTCATCGGGGAAAAGCTCGAAGCCGGGTTCGGAAATCATATTGAACTCGTCCGCCGCGAACGTGGCTTTCATCAGGGTGATGTTCGAAAGCTGCGTCGGATCGGGATTGAGTTTGATGTCGCTGCCGCCCTCCTCTTTATCGTCGGTGCATCCGGCGGCGCATGCAGCGGACAGCAAAAGTAACATTGCGAAATAACGGTTTTTCATGGTTTTTTGTTTTTTGGTTGTAGGTTATTCTGTTTTTACGGGTTTCAGACAAATATCGTCTACGGTGAGCGTCATTCCGGGAGCGCCCCAAACTCCGAAAAAGACATCGGCACTTACAGCCTGACCGGCATTGAATTCACAACCGAAGCGTGTCCATTCGCCGGCCCGGGCTGTGCCTGTTATGTCGTGGATCGTGCCGTCGGGCAAGCGGACCCCGACGTAGGCACCCTCGGGAAGCGCCTCTTCGGATTTTACCCAGCACTCGACCGTGTAATCGGCGTTCTGCTGCAAGGAAACCGTCTGAGTGCATACGTCCTGCCACTCGCCGGAATTCGTATTCGAGAAACGGCAGGCGATCTTGCCGCTGTGCGCATCGCGCGAAGTGAGGGCCGCCGCATTCATATGCCACATCGTCTTGTAGCTCAACGCCTGAGTCGGGTGTTCTTCGAAACCTCCTTCTGCGAGCAGATTGATCCCCGCCTGATCCCAGTCGAGGTCGGCACGCATCAGGAAAACATTCCATGTAGGCACGGCATGAGAGATGACAAACCACAATTCGTCGTCTTCGTTGAACCACGGGTGAATGTAGGGAGCATAAAGCGCATTGCCATCCTCGTACATGATGATCTTCTCGCCCGACCAGTCTCCTTCGGGAGAGGGGGCGTCCCGGTAAACGATGGCCCGCTGATTGACCGACAGATACATCATCATATACCGTTTGTAACGGCTGTTGTAGGCAACGGTCATTTCAGACGCCGTTCCCCGTGCGACGGGCTCTGCCGCCTGTTCGTCGCGCTCCCAGCCGCCGCCCGTCCAGTATTCGTAGGCCGATTTGTCGAGGAGCTTCGTTTCGCTGACACGCGCCAGATAGACGTTGCCGTAACGTCCCGAATGTGTGCCGTACATATATACCAGCCCGTTTTCCTTCAGATAGGCGATCTGCGTGAAATTGCTGTCGGCATTCCATTTGACGCCCGAACGGGTCCATGCGGCCCCATAATTATCCGAGTAAACGATTTCGCTGTAATTCACCGACCAATAATCGTTATCACCCGTAGGGGTCCAGTCGTGGACACTCATGTAGTTCAGGTACTGACGGGTGCCGACCGCAATGCCTCCCGTAGGAATGCAGGTCACTTCGTATTCCGAACCATCGGGATACTGCCCGGTTTTGGCCCGGGAGACGACGATCTCCTTTACGGCATTGCCGTCCATCAGCATCCCCGAATAATAAAGTCCGTCCGTCAAGTCACGATCCGAAGAGAGTGCGATGGCGTTTGATTTCCAGTTACCGCCTCCGTAGTCGAAATTATCGCCGAATACACACATGACCGTCCCGTTGCCGGCATCCCACATATTGCTGTAATCGGTACGTCCGATATTGAACCGGGCGTCCGTTCGGTTGGGATTGGGAATCGTCTCTCCGCTTTCCGAACGTCCGGTGACGCGCGCCACGAGCGTTATGTTATCCGGCAGCAGCGTCCCAGTTTCGACAGGTTCAGGTCCCGGCGGTTCCGGATCGGGAATCTCCGTATCGGATGCCGACGAGCAATCCGGCAGCAGAAATAGGACGGCAATCAGGAACAACATGCTTCTGATCCCGGATATGGGGCATCTGTCTATTTTAATAAGAATATCCATCATTTTGGCGGAGGTTAATGTTGGAAAGCAGTTCGGAAGAGGGTATCGGATACAATTCGAGATATTTCTTCTGTTTGGGCGTGTGGAATGTCCAGCTTCCGTTTACATAGAGATCCCATCGGATCAGCTGTTCGCGCCGCATCCCTTCGCCCGTGAACTCGCGCCCGAGCTCTTTCAGAAATTCACCGTAAGGCACGGATACGCCGTCAACGACAGTCGAGGCGGACAACTGTTCGGCTGTCAGTTCGCGCACGGATTGGGGCAGAGATGGGTCGAAACTGCGTCTGCGCACCTCGTTCACGATGTCGGCGGCTCCCTGTGCATCTCCGCTGCGAAGCAGACATTCGGCCTTCATCATCAGGGTCTCTCCGAGGCGGAACACGACCCAGTCCTGATCGGTCTCCCACTTCTGACCGATCTTGATCTCGTACTTTCCGAAGCGGTAGCCGTCGAATTCACGGGCGGCGTCGATCGAGGCGATTTCGTTGACATAATTGAAGGGTGTCACACCGTCGGTAAAATAGAGCGGCTGCTTGGTGAGATAGTCGTACTGCTGTCCCATGCAGTAACTCTGCCTGTAACGTTTGTCATTGTAATGATCGGGATCGGAGGCATCGAACGTCTCTTTTACGTACGAAGGCACGGCGCGCAATCCATTGTAACCGCCCGATCCCGCGTTGTAGATCGGCTTGCAGGCCCAGTGCTGGGTTTTGGCATAGATGCAGTGAAAAATCGGCGATCCCGTCGTTTCGTCGTACGGCACTGCGAAAATGATTTCGGGCGACGTTTCGCTTTGCAGACTGAAAATATTGGAAAAGCTGTCGTCGAGCTGGTATTTCGTAGACCCGATTATCTCGTTGCAAAGGATGAGCGTACTGTCGCGCTTGGCGGCATATTCACTGCCGAGCCACGATTCGGCATTCAGATACACCTTTGCCAGCAGATGCTTGGCTGCCCACTTGTTGAAACGGCTGTACCGCTGCTCTTCGGGCAGTTTGTCCATGCTCTCGCGCAGTTCCCGTACGACGAAGTCATACACCTCTTTCCGGTCGCGCGTCGTGGGCATATAATCTTTCGGCACGTCGTAGGTCTCCATGATCGGCACATTCCCGAAAAGAGACAGCAGGTAATAATAATAGAATGCACGCACGGCACGAACTTCAGCCAGTGTTTGCTCGTCGAGCTCCAGTCCGGCCTCTTCGAACTGATGCAGCACCCGGTTGCAGCAGGTCGTAATGCCATACCACAAGTGGCTCCAACAAGTGCTGAAATGGGGATCGGTCGATTTCCATTCGTGATTGTCCAGCCGCAGCCAGATACCGCCGTCATACCAGCCTCCGTCCGAATTGGTCGGAATGACCCAGGCATCGGTTCCGAGTTCGGTCAGATCCCAGATGCTGCGGTCCTCGTTGAACCAGCGCATCTGCCCGTACATGGGCGTCAGCAGGTAGGCCGAACTCTGTTCGCTGTCGTCCAGAATCTTGTCGATTGTCATATCGCTGTAAATATCCGGATCGAGATTCGTGCATGAAGCCAGCAGGAGTGCGCATGCTCCGGACAGACGTATTATTTTTCGTTTCATGGTTTTGATCATTAGAAGTTAAACGATGCACCGATGATGTATGAACGCAGGTTAGGGTATTTGTTGATCGGGTCCACGCCGGGTGTGAGGCCGACGATCGCCACTTCGGGGTCCAGGCCGGAATAGCCGCTGATCGTAAGCAGGTTCATGCCCGTACAGAAGACCCGGATGCTGCGTATCACCTTGTTGCGCTGCGAAAGATCGAATGTGTAACCGATGGTCAGATTGTCGAGTTTGACATAATCGCCCGGCTCGATATAACGGTCCGAATAGATCGACGGCGCGAAATTGTAATACTCTCCGACCTTCTGATAGGCCGACTTCGGCACGTTGAAACTCGACAGCCAGGCGAGTGTTTCATACTTCATCCGGTAGGCGTTCAGAATATCGAAGCCGAAGGCTCCGCGAAAGGACACCGATACGTCAAGTCCCTTCCAGCGATAATCGGCCTGCAAGGCGGCGAACATTTTAGGCATACCGTTACCGATAATGGTCTTATTGTCTTCGCTCGGGTCCGAGTTCTCGGCTCCGACAACATTCCATGTCGTGCTGTTCTTCAGCCCATCGACACGCCATCCGTAAAAGTTGCCGACGGCCCAACCGTCTTCAAGCCGGTGCGTATAGGTTTGCATGGGCTCCCCGGTCGCCCCGAGCGTCAGGTATTCCATCGTGTACCTGTCATTGGAAAGAGAGATCAGCTTGTTCTTATTGTACGAGAAATTTCCGCTGAGCGACAGCGCCATATCTTTGCGGGAGATCAGGTCGCCGGAAAGCATCACCTCGACACCCTGGTTGCGCATCGAACCCACGTTGGCCAGGATTGAATTGGTGATATTGGGAGGTGTCGGGACCGTGTAGGTGTAGAGCAGGTCGTCGGTGCGACGGTTGTAAAAATCGACACTGCCCCGGAACCGACTGTCGAAAAGAGCGAAATCCAGACCGACGTTAAGTTCCTTCTTCCGTTCCCATTTCAGATCATCGTTCGCGTTGTTCGTCGGGACGATGCCGTTTACCCATTTACCTCCGTCATATCCCATGTACGCCGTACTGAAGTTGTATAGCGGTACATATTGGTAGGCAGACGAGGGTGCGGTGCCGGTTATGCCGTATCCGATCCGTAATTTGAGATCGGAAACCCAGTGTACATCCCGCATGAACTTTTCCTGCGTGATCCGCCATCCGGCACTTACGGCCGGGAAAGTACCCCAACGGTTGTTCTTTCCGAACTTATCGCTTCCCTCATGGCGCAGGCTCGCCATAAAAAGGTATTTATTGTCGAAATTATAGTTCACACGGCCGTAGAAGCCGATCAGCTTGACCCGGTATTTGTAGCTGGTCAGCTTCGAGGTGCCATCGAGCGTCGAATTCGCCGAACCGATATTCCATGCGCCGAATCCGTCGATCGGGAAATCGTAGGCATACATTTCGGAAGATTGGTGGATATAGTCATTGTAACTGTATCCGACGGTTGCCTGCAACGTATGGCGGTCGAATTTGCGCGAATAGTCGGCCTGCAATTCGAGTGTTTTGTCTTCGCCGTGGCCCCCGGAGAGTCGGGCCTGTCCCTGCGTGCTGCCCATCGTCGATGAATAATGCTTTTGGGTCGTGCTGTAAGCGTAATCGTTGAAGTCGCCCATGTAAATACCCGTAGCACTGAGCGTCAGGTCCTTGACCGGCTCGATCGAAATCCGTCCCGACATCATCAGCTGGTCGTATTTGTTTTCGGTGCTCTGCTCTTTCAGTAAGCCTACCGGGTTGGCACCGTTGCTGTTTTCATAATAGGAGCCGTCGGCGTTGTAGACCGGGATGGTCGGGTTCCGGCTGAGCGCCTGCATATAGAGATCGTCCGGAACGATCCCCTGTGTCACGATTTTGTTACTGACATTCAGGGCGATCTTGAGCCGGTCGTCGAACATGGCGTGGTTGATGCTGAGTTTGGCGGTCAACGACTCGTCGAAAGAGCCCTTGTAGATACCTTGTTTGTCGTTGTAGGTTACCGAGGCGAGGTAATTCGTCCGGGCATTTCCGCCTTGGAGCGAAACGTAGTGCGTCTGGCTGACCGGCGTGCGGGTAATCTCCCGGACCCAGTCCGTGTCGCCCTTGAAATCGTTGATCAGGTCGAAGCGGGAATCCTCTTTTGCAAGCCGGGATTTCAGGCTGCGGAGTTCCGCGGCATCCGGATAGTCGGAGGTCTCGTCGAGCATTCGGTCGATGGTGACATAACCTTTGTATTCCAACGATACGCGTCCCGACTGCGGACGTTTGGTATTGATGATAATCACGCCGTTCGTTCCGCGCGTTCCGTAGATGGCCGCTGCCGAACCATCCTTCAAAACATCGATGGATTCGATGTCCTCCGGTGAAATGGCGTTGAGGGACCCGCCTGCCACACCGTCGATCACGATGAGCGGTGCCGAAGAGGCTGCCAGCGTCGAAATGCCGCGCAGCATGATGCTCAGCTCGCCGCTGGGATTGCCCGATGTTTTGGAAATGCCCAGACCTGCGACTTTTCCCTGAAGCAGTTGGAGCGGATTGCTGACGCTGCCCTGTAAAAATTCATCGGATGACACTCGGGTGATCGAACTGGTGATCTCCTCTTTGCGGATCGTGCCGTAACCGATCGCAATCACTTCTTCGAGGCCGATGGCATCGGCTTCGAGTGTGAAGTTCACTTCTGTCCGGCCATTTACAGCGGCTTCGGCACTCTTCATGCCGATAAAGGAACACACGAGCGTTGCATTCCCGTCCTTTACGTTCAGCGAGTAACTGCCGTCGCTGCCGGTCGAGGTGCCGGTCGTAGTTCCCTTGACGATGACCGATGCCCCGGCAATTCCGTTTCCGGTCTGATCGGTCACCTTTCCGGAAATGCCGTAACTCTTTTGAGCCGATGCCGGCATGCCGGACAGCAGCATCAGAGCCATGCATAACATGAAATAGAGTTGTTTCATAATTGATGGTATTTAGGTTAATTTTTCTCCGTTGCCGCAGACGCTGCCGTCCCGTACCAGAAAGCTGCTGCCCGGTAATCGACCGCACCGGGATTCCAGCTCAGCATTTCCAGGTCGAAACGCAACCGTTGCCCGAAAGGCATTACATCCAGATTGCGGGTTCGGACGAAGGTATTGTGTCCGTGCGACGATGTTTCATCGGCCCGGGGAGCGCCGCCGAACGGCGTTGCGAACGGCACCACAGGCGCCCAGGAACAGTTGTAATAGTCTTCCGTTCCAGTACCCATGAACGACGGGAACGTATCGTTGTCGATCCAGATCTTTTCGTCGCCCTCACCGTACCAGTCGGGACAGTGGTTGTAAAGCGACAGCACATCGCCGCAATAGACCCCGCGACCGGTTATGGTCGTAAAATTCCAGTCGAGATTGTCCGGCGAATTATAATCATTGTTGACCGGAATACCCGTTTCATCGTGGTAAGTCGCATGGAAATAGAGTGTCTGCGCTGTACGGTCGAAATCATCGACATAGCCCGTGATTACGGCTGTAAAGGGAATATCGGTCTTTTTTTCGATACGCAGGTCCGCATGTTCCGCATAAGGCATCACCCAACGACTCGTAAAGGAGCCTTTGCCGTCGGATGAGACGTACCAGTTCGATGAAACCGGTGCACCGGTGCCGGCTCCGAAGAAACAGTCCAAAGGACACCACACACAGCGTGTGCCGTCGAAATCGATACGCAGCCAGGTCTGCTGCATGATCTCGGCAAGATCTGCCGGATCGAATTCCGAGAGCGTTATGGTCAACGACCGGATCGCCTTGTTTCCGTCGGGCAGGTGCAGCGACGTGGTGCCGTTCGACATCGGGGTGACTGTCCGGGTACACTCCGTTCCGTCGGTATACGTTTCGGGTGACAGCAGTTTGCGGTTCACTTCCGCAATCCTGTCCGCAAACTTGCGCACTTCTCTCAACGAGAAAGTCCGAACATTCGTTCCGTTGGCGTAGGTTCTGTATCCGATATGATAGTATCGGGGTATTTTGACCGTGTAGTCGGGCTCTTCGAGTGTGATACGGCAGGATCGGGCATAGGGCAGGGGCAGAAAGAACGTGTTGCCGCCGGTTTTGGAAAGTTCGTCTTCATAATGCGTATGTGTCAGCGAAAGGGCCGTACCGACAGTTGCCGGAAAGCGAGCCATGTCATAAGCCGGAATCTCGATTTCTGGCGTGTCCGCTCCGTCGAAATAGAATCGCAGCGTTCCCCGTTTATCGTTGGTCGTCATCCAGATGCGCGTTATGGCCCCGGGCCCCTTTTCATCGAAGAGCACCTTTTCGACACGGCCGCGAATCGTGTCGAGCCGTTCGAATCCGGCTCCGTCGTCGTTGGCGAACCAGCCGGGTTCATGAGGGGCAACGGTACGGCGGTCGTAGCTGCTGACCTGAGCCGCACGGTAATCCACGGCCGGATAACCGGCCACTGCGTCGTATGAAATCATTTCATCCAACAGTGACGCCATCGTCACCTGTGAAGCAGCGTCCGAGGGACTGCCGTGCGTTCCGCAGCCTATGGTGCCGAGCGCCATTAAGATCGTAGTCAGTCGTTTCATGGTAAATTCGGGTTTTAGGTCGGGTTATTCTCGGGGCGGAGGCCATGCGCCTGCGCAGGTGCAGACATAAGCCGCGGTTTCAACGGCCGTCCGGTGCGCTTCCTCGATCGTCCGGCCTGTAAGCAATGCTCCGATCAGGCTTCCCGAGAAGGCATCGCCCGCACCAACGGTATCGACGACCTTCACCCGAGGAGTCGGCAGCACGGAGGTGCGGTCGCTTGTATAGATGGAACTAAAACGATCCCCTCCGGTAAGCACGACCATACGAAGTGCATATTGTTCCGCCAACTTGCGGCATGCAACGTCCGTATCTTCCGGCAGCGCGAACATCTTCTGTAACCGGACGAGTTCGTCATCGTTTATTTTCAGCACGTTCGCCATACGGAGCGACCGGTCGATCAGCTCTTTCGAATAGAAATGCTGACGCAGGTTGATATCGTATATGCGATAGGCTTCGGCCGGGACGGCTTCGACCATGGCGCAGGTGGTCCGATGCGAAACTTCACAGCGCTGTGCCAGCGTGCCGAAACAGATGGCACCGGCTCGGTGCGCCAGAGACAGCATCTCTTCCGTGAGCGGAATATAGTCCCATGCGACATGTTCGTGAATCGTGTAGGAAGGCTGGCCGTCGCAAAGCGCGACATCGACGGTTCCGGTCGGTTTATTCACTGTGGCGACAAGCGTACGAATGCCATAACTGTCGGTGAGCGCCAACAGATCGCGTCCGGCATCGTCATTGCCGACAGCGCTGACTGCCCAGCCTTCGACACCGTTCTGCGAGGCGTGATAGGCAAAATTCACGGGGGCTCCTCCGGCTTTGCGGCCAGTAGGCAAGACATCCCACAGAAATTCGCCGATACCGATAACAAGGGGTTTGGAATACATCTTACTCTTTTTTTAGCAGTTGTTTTTCAATTTCTTCGAGCGAACGCCCTTTGGTTTCGGGAATCCAGATGCAGATAAACAGCCAGGCAGCCAAGCAAAGGAGTCCGAATCCGGCAAAAACGATTGCCGCACCGAAACTCTCCAACATGACGGGAAAGAACTGCACGACCAGAAATGCGCAGGCCCAGCTGATCCCCGTTGAAAGCGCCATGGCTGTGCCCCGGATGGCCGAGGGATATATTTCGGCTGTAACGACGAACATAAGCGGGGAAAGCGACACCGCAAAGAACGCGATGTAAACAAGCAGGGCGATCAGAATCCCGATACTGTCAGGCTGCGGCTGAGCGAAGGCATAGGTCAGGTACGCCAGCGATGCGACCAATCCGGCACACCCCCACAGAAGCAGTTTCTTGCGGCCCAGACGGTCCACCAGCCATACGGCGACTATCGTGAACAGAAAGTTCACTATTCCGACATAGATGGCTTGCATAAGCGCCGTATCTCCGCCGATACCGGTCTGCCGCAATATTTCAGGGGCGTAATTGATGATAACGTTGATTCCGGTGATTTGCTGGAATACGGCGAGCAACGAACCCAGCAGGACGATGTATGCCGTCGATCCGCGGAATAATTCGGATAATTTGGGCCCGCCTTTCTGCGAAGCTTTCGGCGTTTCAAGCATGACTGCCGCATCTTCGGAAGAAATCCCCATGCGGGCGATGGCTTTTCGGGCAGCCTCATATTCCCCCTGTCTGATCAGCCAACGCGGACTTTCGGGCAGAAACAACAGCATCAGCAGATTGCCCGCTGCGAACAACAACGGCAATCCGAGCATCCAGCGCCAGTTGTTTCCCCACGAAATCATCCCGAAATCGGCGCAATAGGCAGCAAGAATGCCGATAACGATGAATAACTGGTAAAACGAAACGAACGTGCCGCGCCATTTGGCAGGGGATATTTCGGATATATAAATAGGTATTACGGCCGAGAGGACTCCCATGCCGCAGCCGCCCAGGAAACGGGCTGCAATCAGCCATGCGGCATTGCTTGCCAGAGCACATCCGGCGGCCGACAGTGTCAATATGACGGCGGAAATGACCAGCATGTTTTTGCGGCCGTATTTATCGCTGTAACGCCCTCCCAGCAATGCTCCTATCAGGCAGCCAATCATAATGGCGCTCGTCACGAGCCCCATGGTCATGGCCGAAAGATCGAACTCGGCGGTAATGAATTCGAGCGCTCCGGAAATTCCTCCCAAATTAAGCCCGACTACGAATGCCCCGAACGAGGCGGCAAAGACACACCCGAATAGCAGTAACTTGTTCTTCATATCAGATTAGTTGATTTATTTTGGTATGACAAAAATAGTCTGTCGTGTGCAACGTTTCGATAACGATTGTTACAGATGTGATAAGCCTTGTTACAAATCGATCCAATCCGATTGGCGTGTTTGCAGTTCTGGTTACAAATCCGCAACACGGACATGGAGCGGTCGTATTCGTGCGGGTCGCTGATCTTCCGGCCCTGCTCATCGACGCGCAACGATACGATGGGGAGATGTCCTTATGCTTGAAGACAAAGGCATCAAAGTCCCGTAATATCCTTTACACGGGATTCGTATTCGAGGAGAGCGGCAGATGGTTACGCATTTGCGGTAATCGTTATAGCTCGAACAAGTGCGGTCTTTGCACGCATGTTTGAGGAAGCCTGCAAGGTATTCGTCGAAGGGCTGTAACAGCAGGCGGCAGTCATCATCCATACCGAGGAAGGCATTGCGAACCTTTTCAGTCGTAATGTATGAATCACGGTTGCAGAGCCGTACTTTTTGGATGGGTTAAATGTAACGTTAAGTTATTTGTTACGCGAGCGTTCGATGCAAGAATCTGAAAACGAATCTTTTAATGCAAATCAAAGCATTTCGGGCAGGTTAACGGATAAGTAGCACGACTTACCGTTGAACCTGCCCGAATTTGCAATTTTATTGTTCGGAGTATATGCGGAAAAAGAGAATTGAATACTTGTAAACAGGATATTTATTCTTTTCTGCGCTTTCGTCTGACTGAAAAAGCCCCTGCTTCCGAAAGTGTGGGATTAAAGTGATGTAACGACTTGATTTATCGGGTCGTTACATTTTTGTATAGGGATAATAGGTAACGAAAAGGCAACGGTTTATTTTCAGCTTCTTGCGCTCAAATACCGCATTTCAAATAACCTACTGCAAGATACGAAAAATTTTTGGAATTGGCAAATCAAACAATGCATCGAAAACATTCTAAGATTCACCTCTTTATGATTTAAGTTCAAAAGCAAGAAGAAAGGGCCTCACGTAAAGTATAGGTTCTTGCGAATTTATGCCTCTTCCAGAACCTTCAATATATATGCCACGTTAATTTTGTCAAATACCAGTTAAGTCGGTATTTTTTCGTATATTGGATAATAATTATTTGGGCTGTTTATGAAACGATTTATTTATGTTTGCGCCTTTTTTCTATGCTTGTGTTCATGTTCCGAGAGCAAATACATAGCCGAAGAACTAGAACGCACGCAGGAAATAATTAACGATTACCCAGACAGTGCGTTACACTCCTTGCAAGCTATCGTCCCCGGCAGTATTCGCAAAAAATCGACTAAAGCACATTATGGGCTGCTTTATTCGCTGGCGTTGGATAAAACAGGACAAACCATAGATACCGATTCGATGCTCCGTCCTGCAGTAAACTATTTCATGCGCAAAGGCACGAACCGACAAAAGTTCCTTTCTTGGTATTGTCTGGGGCGCATGGAATACAGCACAAATAATTATCAGAAAGCAACCGAATCATATCTTAAAGCGTTGGAGTATCGGGATATAATAGATGATCCTTACCTAATCGGAGTATGTAACTTCGTGTTAGGAGAATTGAATTTGAAGCAGAATAATTATCAAAGGGCTTTGTTTTATTATCAAGAAGCCTACGAAAACTATCAGGCTGCAAATAAAACCAAACACCAAGTCAGCGCTAAAATTGCCATTGCCGCTGTTTACTACATGGAGAACGAAGACGACAACGCGCTCCGGGATTATCGAGAAGCATTGAATCTATCCGAACAATTCGGGTATAAGGATTTTCAGGTGTACTGCCTGCGTTGTTTAATCGGGATTCTTTCGAACAAAGGCGTAACCAACGAAACCAACGATTATGTAGGCCGTTTTCTCCAGTTGTCGGATGATTTATCGCCGAATGATTGCTGTGTTTTGGGGGAATATTATTTGCGTATCAATAAACCGGACAGCGCCGAATATTATTTGAACGCAGCGATTTCAGCCAATATTGGAGGGCCGCGCGAAAACGATGCGGCAGCTAAAATTCTCCTTGCCGAAGCCTATACGCTAAATGAGGATTACCGAGCGGCCTGCTATATGCAGAAGGAGTGTCTTGCTTTATGTGATTCGATACATTTAAGCTATATGAATAATTCTGCGGCTGAAACCGAACTGCGATATAAAGACGAACGCTTGGAATTTGAACGCTATCGCTCCAGTGTAAGACAAAATGTAATTTATATTATCGCTTTGGTTTCAGTCATAGCGATCTGCGGCATTATTTATATCTTCTACCGCAGAAATAAGATGCAGAAACAAAGAATCGAGGAATATCTGACGCTGATTGAAGAACTAAATAAGACCAAATTGCAAATACCCGATGCCGCAAAAATTAGTGAACTGCTTAATACGCGCTTTCAAGTCCTGAAAGAACTTGCAAAAACCTATTACGAGTTTGAAAATTCCCCGGCTCTTACCAAGAAAGTCAAAGGCATTTTATCCGAAAAGATTTTGGATAAAACGATAATATCGGATTTAGAGAATACCCTAAATCAACAATACGATAATGTGATTTCTAATTTCAAGTCCGAATATCCGAAAATCAAGCCATGTTTCGTGGAATTGCTATGCCTGCTCTATGCCGGATTTTCACCGCAACAGATAAGCGTTATTACCAATGAAACGCTAAAAACAATATACATGCGGAAGTTCCATTTGAAAAAGAAAATAATAGCTTCGCATATTACAACCAAAGATGTGATTCTCAATATTATTTCGTAAATATCAGATAATCAATATTTTTGCCAGCAAAACTTGTTGACAATAAAGATTTGCTGGTAATTTGCTGATTTAGAGCATATTAGAGCAAGGCCCGAAAACTGAAAAATTTTCGGGCTTTTTGATGTGTATAATAGCCTGTATTTCAGGCAGGAATTCTCCTTGTTTGAAAAATTTTAGCGGCCCTTATTTTTGGGGTTTCGGGGACATTTGCTCTAATTTTGAAATACACAAATATCTCACTCTAAATCGAATAAACTTATGAAAAATTATCTTTTGCAATGTTCGTAATTGTAGGTTTGTTCATGCTGTTTTCCGGCATCCATTCAGTATATGGTGGCGGCAAGCAGCAAGCAAAAGAAGCGGTTATCGTCAAGCAGGTAAAAGTCGGCGGCGGCCCCGTTTGTCTATCAGAAAACACACCGCTTGTATTCTATGATCGTTCGATGGATATAATAGAGGTCATTTTTACATCGGGCACAGAGAGTAAAACGGGACTGTTGGTAATTTCCGGCAACTATGGTCAGGTTACAGAACAGTTCGACCTTTTCAACGGGAAAAGCATCATTCCGATCCCCGAACTGGAACCGGGATTTTACACGATCGAACTGTCGATAGACAAAAATATTTTTGCAGGTGATTTATTCATCGAATAACACAATGTAAGACAAAGAAAGGGAGGACAGAAGTAGCTACTAGTCGTATTGTCAGACTGCTAATCCACCATATTCCAAACTCTCTAGTGCAAGTCTTTATTACACACACAAAAATTCACTACTAACTTAAACTTCAAGGCCATGAAAAAAGTATTAGCATTAATTGTATTGTGTTTCATCGCATTTAATAGCCATGCACAATTAAGATATCAGAATGGTTATTTGGTTTATAACGCTATGGAGCGTTATAACGGATATATGACTAATTGGGAGGGTTGGGCACATTGTTGGAAATTCGGCGATCGGATGATAAAATTCGACCTCGGCCCCGCAGATTCGCGCGTTTCCAGCAACTCCGACAAACTCGTACTCTACGATACGGAGAATGGCGGTTTCATCGACCTGTACGCCCGTAACGTCTATACGAACTCCGATGCCGCTTCGAAAACTAATATCCAGTCGTTAGGTAACGCAATGGCAACCCTTGCGCAACTGCGTCCCGTATCGTTTGAATGGGCCGATAAGGCGCATTATTTCAAGACCAGCCGACGTTCGACGGGTATTTCCAATCCCAAAGAAATGGGATTCATTGCCCAAGAGATCGAGCAGGTACTTCCCGACATCGTGGCCGTGGATTGCGAGGGCCACCGCGTCGTAAATTACAGCGCATTGATTCCTCTGCTTACCAAGTCGATTCAGGAGCTTAACAGCCAGATCGAAACTCTGAAAGCAGAAATCGAAGCGCTCAAATCCGGAAAATAATTAAACGCCAATTATTATGAAAAGAATACTGAATATAATCGGTATTTTCTTTCTGTCGATAATAGTATTCACCAGTTGCCAGAAGTCGCCGGAAGAACTGAACGAGGGTTCTCCGCAAACGAGGGCCGCGGGTGTAACTGGAACCTATTATTGGTATAACGGAGAGAAAATTTACCTGACCCCGAAAAATGATAAACAGTTCATCCTTTTTAAAACATCGGATGCCAATAGTTTATCATCGCTCTTTACAGCGTCCGCACCGGGCACAAGCAAGGCGGAAACTTCTATGCAGAAAGTTGTTCTTTCATCTCATTTGGAGCCAATCGACGAAAACAACTCTTTGCCTGCGGAGGATTATAGTTGGGCTACGATTTCCACAAATGATTTAAACGCAGCGAAATCATCAGCTATAATTTATTCTGCCCCCTATTTCACGTTACCCGACGGAAAAGAAGCGGGATTGAGCCATCTATTTTATGTAAAAGTGAAATCTATAAAAGATTTGCGTACTCTCCAACAGTTCGCCGAAGAAAACAAAGTGACGATACTCGGCAGAAACGGATATATGCGTGACTGGTACACGCTTTCCTGCACCAATGAATCCGCAGGCAATGCGTTGGACATGGCTAACATATTTTATGAAACCGGGCTTTTCGAGGCTTGTCAGCCGGATTTGATGTGTGACGATGACTTATATGCCGTGGTAAACGATCCGCTTTACAGTTCGCAGTGGCATTTGAAAAACACGGCGACCGCTGGAGTAGACATTAACTTCGAAAACGCGCGGGCAGAAAGTTTAGGATCTGAAAACATTATTGTCGCTGTTGTCGATCATGGAATACAGTTAGATCACCCCGATTTGAATGTCCACACAATCAGCTACGACAGTGAAACCGGAACTCGTCCGAGCAAGGTTTATGGCACTCATGGGACTAATTGTTCTGGATTTATCAGTGCTAAAACCAATAATGGAATCGGCATCGCTTCAATAGCTCCTAACTGCAAACTGATGTCTATAAGTAATACGCTTATGGGAAATCCCGACAGTCGGCAGAAAAGGGCCGATGCAATCAATTTTGCCTGCAATAATGGCGCTGCCGTTATTTCGAATTCATGGGGTTCTTCGGTCAAATACCAAGTCATTGACGATGCTATTTCCAATGCGTTGAGAAACGGACGTTCGGGAAAGGGGTGCGTCGTTGTGTTTGCATCAGGCAATGATTATCAATCGACCGTTGGTTATCCGGCAAATTGTAATCCCGAAGTTATAGCGGTGGGTGCAATCAGCAGCAGCGGTATGCGGGCATCGTTCAGCAATTATGGTTCTGCTCTGGATGTTGTTGCACCGGGTGAGGATGTTATTACAACCACCACTAATAGCGGTTATTCATCCGCCATTAGCGGGACTTCGTTTGCTTGTCCGCTTGTCGCAGGGGTTGCCGCATTGGTTCTTTCCGTAAATCCGGATTTGACGCAAAAGCAGGTTGCGGATATTATCGAAAGTACGGCTAAAAAGTGTGGCAACTATTCCTATACGACCCAATCGGGCCACACCAACGGAACTTGGAACAACCAAATGGGCTATGGTTTGGTAGATGCTTACGCCGCTGTTATAAAGGCAAAAAACACAGGTTCTACCGTCTATTTCAACGACAAGACGGTAACAACCGATACTGTTATTTCGGGTGATGAGATTTCCGCGACGAACGTAACCGTTAAGAATAATGCCAAGCTGACGTTTACCAACGCCAAGAGCATTATTATCACACAACCTTTTACCGTCGAACTCACTTCGTCATTAGAACTTTCCTTACAGTAATTTTTACCGATAAGGCGGAGAATCGGATTCTCCGCCTTTGTTTTTTCAAATTTCCACCATGCAAACACGCCATCAGGATCGTTCCGCCTACTTTGAAGAAACAGCAACTTCCTGCCGGAACTATTATCTCCCTTACATTGAACAGCACACATCCTTGAAATTCGGCCGTAACTGCCGGGTAATGGAGGTCGGTTGCGGCTTTGGCGGCATTCTTTCCATTTTTGCGGCAAAGGGGGCCACGGTAACAGGAATAGATATTCATAAACCGTCAATCGAAACCGCAAAGACACTTTTCGCCGAAAGGGGGTTGAAAGGGACGTTTATCTGTTCGGACATTTTCGATTACAGCGACACACAACCTTACGACCTGATTATCCTGCACGATGCGTTGGAGCATATTCCCGAAAAAGAGCGGTTGATGTTGCATTTAAAATCCTTTTTGAAAGCTGACGGCCTTTTGTATCTGGGATTCCCCGCATGGCAAATGCCGTTCGGGGGACATCAGCAAATGGCGAAGAACCGGATTATCGCCAATTGTCCTTACATCCACCTGTTGCCCCGATCTCTTTTCCGTTTCGTGTTCAGGGCATGCGGCGAAAAGGAAAGTACTGTGAAATGTTTTTTTGAAATTCGGGATACGCGCATCACTATCGAGGGTTTCCATAAATTAGTAACGGCAACGGGATTACGTATAGTGAATCAGCGGCTATATTTCATAAACCCGAATTATCAAGTGAAATTCGGATTGAAACCGCGCATACTATCTCCAGTTATCGGGAAAATACCTTATGTGAGAAATTTTTTCACGACGACCTGCTACTATCTGCTGGCAAAGCAGGAGGAGGCTAATTAATCTCCAGATCGAGCGATATTTTCGCTTCGCTCGGAACAAACGGAACCAACTGCGCTACACGCCATTTCGGGGCTTCGGTGGTGTCGTTCAGCAGAAAAGTTACGGAATATATATATTGAGCATCCGCCTTTACAAAGTTTTTTTTGACGCTTTCGATTCCGTTTGTGGCCTGTCCTGCAACCAAAAGGAGCGTGTTCTTTTCGAAGTCTATATCTTCGGGCAATTTGTCGTTGGGAAATATAAAATCCGCCAGTTCCGCTTGGCTGCGAATCACGATCAGTTGATTGGCGGGCGTTTCAGCCCAGTTCCAAAGAGGATTCAGCGTATAATCGGCGCAGGACAAAGTAGTAGCGTTTCCCTGCGTATTATCATCTGGGGTATCAGTCTTTGTTTGATTCATCTCCACGGACGTACAACCCGTCACGGTAAACAGAGCCATTGCGATAAGACAAATGATCTTTTTCATAGCTTTGGTTTTTCAGTTTGACGATCAAATAGCGTTCCCGATTTTTATTTCGGCACAGCATCCTTGCGCATATCGTCTGAAATATAAGGTATTCATTTACAAAGATAAGAATTTTGGATAAGAAACAAACTATTTAAATAAAAAGCCGGACTTTATGGCTCCTGTTTGACATTATTATAGCGACTTCCACATAACGAAAACAACTGCGTCAATCAATCCTCTTCCTTTCGAAGGATTCGACATTGACATTGAAAATACGCCCTTCATATCTGATGCTCGACATCATATATCCCGTAATGTGAGGCATGCCGTGATTAAAATGAATGATGCAACCCTGTGAACATATCATATAATTTTTAATACATCTATATCCCTTACTTATGTGATCTCCGTTTTTTTCGCCGTTGTATCAGCCGTTGCTGTTCTTCATAAGCCCGCGTGTCGGCCAAATCCAATACCGTATCGACAATGCCAGAAATAGGATTGGCGGCATGGTTTTGCTCTTCGTGTTTCTGTTCCGCTTGTCGTTCTGCAACCTGCCGCACCTCTTTCGGAGCCGGATACAATTCGTTGAAGACATTCGCCGAAAACTCTTTGCCCAATACCGACCCGTTGGCAACGATACCTTTGTTATGGTCAATGAAAGTCACGCCATAGATTCTGCCGACCGGGTTGATGCGAAAGATCGCGTCGATGTTCTCCGCTTTGAGCAACTGCCGAAACTCGTCCCGTGTATTGTTCGGACTCATAGCATCTTTGACCGTTTGCCGCAGCTGGTCGAGTGTGCCTTCTTTTTTCAGTTTTATTTTCGAGTTTTCATAATACCTTTGAAGGGCTTTATAACCTACATCTTTCCCTATTTTGCTCGATTTGAACGGCGTGCCGATTCCATATCCGTCGTCGGTCAGGGCACCGTAGATAATCCCCGCATAATTTCTGCCGTCGATAGTTCCCGTACGTTCTTCGACCGAAATATTGAAGCGTTCCAGCAGCGTGCGAAACTCTCCGTAGGACGAGCATTTGTAATTTCGCAGGCACGACCGGACGACGGACGAGATCCGTTGCTTGACATTCCCCTCGGGATAATTCACTTTCCGCAGGCCCTCCCTGTCCGTCAGTTCCTGCCCCTTGACACTCGGCTGCAGGCCGTATTTACACTCCAGATCACGCAATATCTCCATCGAACGTCGGGCCTCGAAATCATGCGGGAGTTTGCGGCCCTGCTCATCGACGCGCAGCGACACGATATGGAGATGCTCTCTGGAAATGTCCTTGTGCTTGAAAACGATATAAGGCTGTTCGCCGTAACCCATGCGTTCCATGTACTCACAGGCGATTTTCCGGAGCTGTTCGTCTGTCAGCCTGTCCTCCGGTGAAGGGTTCAGCGAGGCATGGAAAACCGTGTTCGTAGTCCTGCGGTTGGCTTCGAGGTACGGCATGAAGCTCTCCATGCAGACGTCAATATCAAGGCGTCCGCATTTATCGTATGGTTCGAGCATCTTCTGCCAAAGCAGCACCTCGGCTTCATCCTTATCCACTTTCTCCTTATTGTAGTATAACGCTCCACCGGGCGAGGAGCCCGATCTTATATTCGCAACCATTCCTTAGCCTGTTTTGTGAGGTTCAGAATCTCGATGCTCAGGGCCTTCAACTCGCGGGTTCGCTGCTCCAGCATAGCGATCTGATGCGGGATAGCAACGTTAGAAAAGTGCGCGTTGATGGCTTTTACAATCTGGTTATAGTTGTTCCCGAGCTTTTGAAATTGGAAATAAAAGTCATTCAGACGGGCAATAAACTGCACTTTCGAAGGGTCGCGTTTAACGACAACGAACTCCTCGCCGAAGATGCGTTTTACGATAAATCGGCTGCGGTTATGCTCCAATCCCGCCTTACAAAGCATCTGCTTAAAGCGGATATTCTCTTCCGTGGTGAGTTTGAAATTATACCTGTGGATTCTGGGATCTGTCGTTGTCGGGCGTCCGATCCTCTTTTTTGTGGTTGTCATCAGTCTGGTAGTTTAAGTGGCGTGACTCGGGAACGCCACCCGGCCTCGCAGAGCGAGCACCTTTCGTATGCCGAAAAACTTTTCGGCATACAAAGGTACAGCTCGCTGTTTCTTTGCAGAAACAAAAATCCGCGCCGGAGAATTTCTATCGAAAGTTTGAAAACTCCTCCGTTACGGCTTCCGGGGACGGGTCGGTTCCCGGTGCAATATTACAACCGTCCGGGCGCAAAAAAAAGCCATCGGTGCGGACTGGAGCGGTCGTGAGCGGACATCGGAACCGAGGTATTTCAGTCGGTTGTATCTTGCAGCATGAAAGGTCGGTTTTCTTATTCCGGTCATTATCCCGATATAAACCGCATGAAACGGAAAACGGTATTTTGAATGGTTTAAAACATAAAACCGGACATACACGCTTTACGACAGTATAGCTAACAATCAATCTCAAAAACGTTGCACCATGGATTCATTGAAAGAAACAGACAAACCTGCACCCAATCCTTCTAAACATCCCCGTATCGAAGTCGACGAGGAGCTGATGCGTCAGATGATCGCCGGACAGGCCCCTTTGGATTCGAAAGTCGTCCGCAGGATTCCCGAACCGGAAGAGGAAGATACGGACACTCCTGAGGGAAACACATCGGAAACGGTATCCGGAGTATCGGCACCGACTGCTGAAAAAACAGACGTCGGCACCCAAACGACTCCCGTAAAGGAGTCTTCCGGATTCCGGCGTAAAAAGATCGCGCTGCCGGATTTCGAACGCACGTTCTTCGCGTCGGTGGATTACCGTAACCGCTCGGCGATCTATGTCAGTACCCGAACCAAGCACAAAGTGTCGGAAATACTCCACCTGTTGGGTGATGACACGACAAGGCTTACGGCTTTGGCCGACAATATGCTGCGCTTCGTAATCGCAATTTACAGCGACGAGCTGAATTATCTCCACGAAAAAAAGAACAACAGACGACCGTTTTGAACAGGCAATGCAATGACCGGTTACTTCGGGCTTCTGATATGCGTGCTGCGGAGCAGCCGCCCGTTGGGTAGCGTCCGGGGCGCAGAAAGTCGCCTATTCCGACGGTAGCGGCCAGCAAAATGCCGGAGATGGAAATCCGCAAGGCTCGCCTTTCGGGCGATTCGCATGGCCTTGCGGATTTTCAGCTCCGGTGTTTAATTCCCTGCCGGCGGAAATAGGGAATATTAGATATACGATATTCCGGGATAACGCCGGGTTATTGCGCAATCTTGAAGACGCTGTCGAGTTTTTCGCTCAACGCCGCCATATCCTGCCCGATTTTGTCATTGGTAATTTGGGCGTAGATTTGGGTCGTGGTGATATGTTTATGTCCCAGCATCTTGCTGACCGTTTCCAGAGGTACGCCCTGCGTAAGCGTGACCGTTGTGGCAAAGGTATGCCGCGCCATGTGGATCGTCGGGTTGAACGACAGACCAGCATGTCTGGCAACATGACGTAACGACATGTTCAGTGTTTTATAAGTGCCTTTAAGCGGAAAAACCTTCTTGCTTGTGCGATATGTATCCTTATAACGCTTGTAGAGCATTTCAGCGACGGGAAGGAGCTTGACACGGAACTGCGTACCCGTCTTTTGCCGTTTGTCGATGATCCAATGATCCCCGTTGTCGTCCGTGTGAATATCGGCGTGAGTCAGCTTTGCAACGTCCGAATGGCTCAGGCCCGTAAAGGCGCAGAAAACGAAGACATCCCGGTTGATGCCTGTTCGGTAGTTGGGAAGTTCGACGTCCATGACGGCCTGCAATTCCGAAGCGGACAAATAGCGTCGTTCGGCGTATTGGGGTCTGACATGGAACCCCGCGAAAGGATCGACAGAAATCCAGCCGTTCTTATACGCCGTGTAGGTCATCAGACGCAGTTTCTTGACTCCGGCACAGATCGTCCCGGAAGCAAGCCCCTTTACCGTAGAGAGGTAGACGACGAACTTTTCGATAAAATCCCGCTTCAGCTCTTTGAAAGGAATGTCCTTGACGTGGTATTCGTATTCGAGGAAAGCGGCGAGACGCCTGCGACGCAGACAGTAATCCTCGTAGGTGGAATAGGCGCGGTCTTTGCCCACACGTTTGAGAAAGCCTGCGAGGTATTCGTCAAAAGTCTGCAACAGCAGGCGGCAGTCGTCACCCATACCGAGGAAGGCGTTGCGAACCTTTTCGGCCGTGACATACGAATCACGGTCGCAGAGGCGTTGGTATTGCTTGCCGATATTGGTCTTGATATTTTCCAGCTTCTCGTTGATGCGCTGCGATTCGAGGCTCTTACCTGCCGCCTTGTTCGCTTTGGCATCCCAGAGAGAAGAACGAACGGTGAGTTTGCAGCTGAACTGCGACATCGTGCCGTTGATGGTGATACGGCCCATAATGGGAACCTGACCCGATTTCTCGGCTTGCCTTTTCACATAGAAAAGGACTTTGAAAGTGCTGCGTTGCATAATAACTTGAACTTTTGGATGGGTTAAACGTAAATGTCAAGTTATTTGTTATGCGGAAATTCGATGCAACGAACTGAAAACAAATGCCTTAAATGCAAATCAAAGCATTTCGGGCAGGTAACGGATAAGTAACATAACTTACCGTCAAACCTGCCCGATTCTGCAATTTTATTGCTCGGAACACATGCAGAACAAAGAATTAAATACCTGTAAACAAGATATTTACTAACCCGTTGGTTGAATTAAAATAAAGCATCTTTAACAAGACCAATTTTACGATGGTTACAGAAGTTGATGTATTGCAGCACGGTCATAGCAGCGATTTTTGCGGCAGTACGTGTAAACAGTCCGCCTGTCTGCTTTGCATAATTGCGTACCATCATGAATTGGTCGTTAAGTTGAGAGAAAACGGTTTCGATTCGCTTCCTGAAACGCCTGTAAGCCCACGAAGGATTTCTCCAATTCTTTTGGTTCAAGCGATACGGGACTTCAAGCTTGATATGAGCCGTTTCGAAAAGGTCTTGTTGCACCTCAGCACTTAAATACCCCTTATCTCCAAGCATAAGACAGTCGTGATAATCCCACTTTGCATCATCCAGATAATGTATATCATGAACATTTGCAGCCGTTATATCATAAGAGTGAATAACACCACTTATTCCACAGATAGCGTGGAGCTTATACCCATAGTAATACATTTGTTGGGAGGCGCAAAAGCCTTTGGAAGGTGCGCTTTGCGGATTATCATTTCCCATAACGCAACGCTTGGCTCGTGCCAGCTGGCATACTTTGACAGGCTTGGAGTCTATCACAAAGACATTTTCCCCACCGTCTATGCTCTTGGCAATATCCCTGCGGATGTCTTCTGCAAGACAAGCCGTGAGTTTGCGACGGACGTTGAACTGTCTTCTGGATATAAGGTTAGGGATATGTTCGGGAGATTCAGCCAATCTCTTAAAGAGGTTGTTCTCGCTGTCATAACCGAATGCTTCGGCTGTAAGAGAAAGAGCTATAACTTCCAAATCAGAAAAGGTGGGAATAACTCCACGGCGAGATACATTGCCATGTTCATTTACACGATTTCCTGCAAATTTCTTGCAGATGTCGTTGATTTTTGTGAATTTTTCGATGAAGTTGTGCATACGACGGTTTGAACTCAATAGTTTGGATGCTATTAAGTTACTAAAAACCAGAAATATGCACAACCTTTCATTTGTCATTTTACTAACTTTTTAATTCAACCAACGGGTTTTACTATTTTCTGCATATTCGATTACCTACAACACCCCGGCTCATTGCTGCAGGGGCTTTTTCGTCGGGTCGGAAGTCCGGCCTACTGCGGCTGTTTGCCGATGTAGGCCAGGATGCCGCCGTCCACGTAGAGGATGTGGCCGTTGACGAAGTCCGAGGCGTCCGACGCAAGGAACACGGCGGGACCCATCAGGTCTTCGGGCGTTCCCCAGCGGGCCGCGGGGGTTTTGGCCACGATGAACGAGTCGAACGGATGGCGCGAACCGTCGGCCTGACGCTCGCGCAGCGGAGCGGTCTGGGGCGTTGCGATGTAGCCCGGGCCGATGCCGTTGCACTGGATGTTGTATTCGCCGTACTCCGAAGCGATGTTGCGGGTCAGCATCTTCAGACCGCCCTTGGCTGCGGCGTATGCCGACACGGTCTCGCGGCCCAGCTCCGACATCATCGAGCAGATGTTGATGATCTTGCCGTGGCCCTTCTTGATCATCGAGGGGATGACGGCCTTCGAGACGATGAACGGACCGTTGAGGTCGATGTCGATCACCTGGCGGAACTCCGCGGCGGTCATTTCGACCATCGGGATGCGCTTGATGATGCCGGCGTTGTTGACGAGGATGTCCACCACGCCGACCTCCTTTTCGATCTGCGCTATCATGGCGTTCACCTGCTCCTCGTTGGTCACGTCGCAGACGTAGCCTTTGGCCTCGATGCCCTCGGCCTTGTAGGCGGCCAGACCTTTGTCCACCAGCTCCTGTTTGATGTCGTTGAAGACGATCTTAGCGCCCTGGCGTGCGAAAGCCGTAGCCAGCGCGAATCCGATGCCGTAAGAGGCGCCCGTCACGAGCGCGACCTTACCTTCCAAAGAAAAGTTTACCATAAGATTATCGTATTGTTTGAGAAATTATTAGTTGTCACTGCATTTCTGCCGGTTGTATTCGCGGTGTTCCACCGCGTATTCAAATCTGACCCACCCCCAAACCCCCGCCTCAGGCAGGGGCTTATCGCATGCGACCGGGATTTCACCTGGAATGCGGATGGACGATTCTTGACTTTTTCGCAACCGGTTCCCATAAAGTCCCCCTTCTCAAAGGGGGATTTTAGGGGGATTGTCTGTATTGGGGACTTTCGAAAATAACAGACCGGCGATGCGGGGCGTTGTCCTGTTGACGGTCCGGGTTACTGAAAATCCCCGGATGAATTATTTCAGGTCTGTTATTTTCGAAAAGTCCTGATCGCCGTAGTCGAGGTTCTCGCCGCCCATGCCCCAGATGAAGGTGTAGTTGTGGGTCGCTGCGGCGCTGTGGATCGACCATTCGGGCGACAGCACGGCCTGGTCGCCCTTCATCCAGATGTGGCGCGTCTCCTCGACCTCGCCCATCAGGTGGCACACGGCATGCTCCTCGGGGACCTCGAAATAGAAATAGGCTTCCATGCGGCGCGAGTGCACGTGCGCGGGCATCGTGTTCCACACGCTGCCGGGCAGCAGCTCGGTCATGCCCATCTGCAACTGGCAGGTCGGCAGCACCTGGTTGACGATCATTTTGTTGATATTACGGTCGTTCGATCCTTCGAGCGAGCCCATGTGAGCCACCACGGCGTCGGCTTTCGTGACCTTCTTGTCGGGGTAGTTGCGGTGGGCCGTCGTGGAGTTGAAATAGAATTTCGCGGGATTCTTGGCGTCCTTGCTCTCGAAGGTCACCTCGCGGTCGCCCGAACCGAGGTAGAGGGCCTCCTTGTAGCCGAGTTCGAACACCGAGTCGCCGGCCTTCACCACGCCGGGGCCTCCGACGTTGAAAATACCCATCTCGCGGCGGGTGAGGAAGAAGGGGGCTTTCAGCGGGTCGATGGCTTCGAGGCGGAGCGTCTCGGCGACGGGCATCGCGCCGCCGACGATCATCCGGTCGTACATCGAGTAGACCATGTTGACCTCGTCGGCCGAGAATACCTTCTCGATCAGGAAATCGCGGCGCAGGCGCGCCGTGTCGTAACTTTTCGCATCCTGGGGGTGCGCCGCATAGCGGATTTCGTAGTTGGTTTTCATATAAGTCGCTAAATTTTAGTTTGTTGCACTCGTTTTGACTGGGGTTGGCGTCGGCCGTCTAAATTGGTTCGCCAATTCCATCCTTGCAAAGATACGAAAAAAATCCGGAATTGGTTTGCCAAAATGCGGATTTTATCTGCTGTCTCCGTCCGGTTCCGGTCCGTGGGCCGGAAAAATGCGGTCCTCCCGCACGGCTGACTGTTTTTGAGATACCGTTCTGTAAATCAGAACGGTATTTTTATTGAAAAGAGGAAGGGTTACGAATTGGTGACGGAAGTCTTACATTCTATTGCACCCTTATACAATAAATCTAAGAACTCACGACAAAGATAGTTAAAATATTCTACATAAGCAAATTAACGAATATTAAAGCATTAAATCTTATTTAAGCATATCCAACTCGGATATGCTTTTTTTGTGCTACGAACGGGTTGATTATTTAGTTGCCTGTTTTAACTAAATTATTGCTATCGGGATGTTTCCTATCATTGCATCGTCTAACCATCGATCATTGTAATGAAGCCATTGAAAGGTAATCCGACTCTGCGTTTGTTACGTCTGGTATTGCGACGATTCAATCGTCTCGAACTACTGATCCAAAACAATTCTCGACCTTTACCCGATGACCTGATCGACACTCCGGCAGTCCGCATGCTTACCCGGATGTCCGACCGTACCCTCTCTCGTCGTCGGAGCGACGGCACGATCCCTTATGTCAAGCACGGCGGCAAAATCTATTACAGCAGATCGCGCGTTCTCGAAGCCCTCCGGAATGAACCCAACACCACATCAACTAATAAAGTAAAGAAGTCATGAAAAAGATGATTCTTATCGAGCGAAGCAAATTCGCTCTGCTCGTTCGCAGCCACATGAAAGCCTCAAACATGCTCCTCGTATTGCAGCATGTCTGCCGGGAGCGCCGTATTTCTCTTTCGATGACGCAGGAGGAAGTCTGCCAGCTCATCCGACTCGATCCGGATTTCGTCGAGAAATACAAACGTCGCGGAAAACTCTGTCCCGTCGAAGATCAGGATGGCAAGCAATATTATAATGTACTGGATTTCATTAATCTGAAAGACATGCAGGAGAGTAAGCGTATCTTCTATCAGACAATGGAACAGGCAGTGCCGGATACGGCGATTACGATTGATCGGGAATAACCACTCAAATTCAACGAGGCTGCCTAACAAATTTTAGACAGCCTCGCTTTTTTATAACTTCGGCCCCTTGGCCTTCACGTTCGTCGCGGGTCGCACGAGAAGAATATGATTGCGGATAAAGTCCGATTCGGGCGGAGGCACGACGTGCTCCCGTTCTTCCGGCGGTTCTTCTTGGCTCCCGGATGCCGTAGAAAGCGACTCTGCCTTCGACGGTTTGACGACCTCGTCCACCACCTCCGCGTTTTCGATCTTCAGCCCATTGCCGTTATTTGCTGTTTTCGCCTGCATCTCCTGCTGCTTCTGTGCGATGTCGAGTTGAATCTTCCGGGTCAGCGACTCTGCCTCGGCCTTGAGCCGCTTCAACTCCTCCTCTTTGGGCCATACGGCTGCGATCTGTTGCTCGAAGGTCGGAATGTCGCGGGTGAATTGCTTCTTCTCTTTCTCGTAGGTCGCCATCAGTGACGGTATCGTGTCGAGCGCCCGGATGAAGTTCATTGCCGCGGTTTTCGGCTCCGCAGCCAGATGCCCGTTGTTGAACGTATACTTGATGCCGTCCAACCCTTCGACCATGAATTTATTGACTGTAAGCGCCAGCCCGTCTTTCTGCATCCGCTCGGTGCGGACGAGAATGCGGAAATCGAACAGCGTGCCGATTTTCTGGTAATCGTCGCCGGTATTTACCGTGCGGTCGATCTCCACGAGGCGTTTGCCATGGGCGACAATATCTGTGGATTCCACGCCGTCGATTCGCAGGGGATTGGCCCGCTTGCCTTTGGCGTCCGGCGGCGCCACCTCGTTGATATAGTCCCAGTCGCGTTTCAGACGTTCGAGCATCGCATCCCGTCGTCCGATCTCCGCCGTGTAGCGTTGCAGTTGGCTCTGCGCCTCGTGCCGGGTGCGCATGAAGATCGTCTGCTCGCTCTCCAGCGCCGCGATCCTGCCTTCGAGCTTGGCTTTTTGCAGCAGGTCGGTATTTCCCGACACCACGGCCATCCACTCCGCGAAGTTCATCCCCGAATCCTCGCTGATGGCCCCCTCGTCCAGCCGCCGCGCACCTAACCGGTTGCGCTTGAGCTGGTCGATGAACTGCTGTTTGTTGTGCAGCAGATTCAATTTGTAGGCATCGAGCGTGCGCAGAACGGCATAGACATAGGCTTTGACTTTATTGCCGGCATACTCCTTGGCGACTATGTTGCCTTTCCGTGCGCCGCGGCCGTTGCGCTGTTCCAGATCCATCGGCCGCCACGGAATGTCGAGGTGGTGCATGCAGACGATTCGTTTCTGGGCATTGACTCCCGTTCCGAGTTTTTGCGTCGAGCCGAAGAGCACCCGGATTTTCCCGTCGTTCATGGCGTCGAACATCGCCTGCCGCACCTTGTCGCTCGCGGCTTCCTGTACGAAGCGGATCTCCTGCGCCGGAATACCGTGGTCTTCGACCAGTTTGCGTTTGATCTCCGAATAGACGTTCCAGATGCCGGGTTTATAGGTCGAGAGGTCGCAGAAAACCATCTGCGTGCCTTTCTGATCTTCGTATCGCCGATAGTATTCAGCGATGTTGGCGGCACTGCGGCTGGCCTTGTTGCCCGGTGAATCCGCATACGCAGGACTTATCAGCCGCATGTCGAGCGAGAGCTTGTTGGAGTACATCGTCACCAACAGCATCAGGGCTTTGACCTCCCCGTCGCTCAGGTCGGCGCGTCCGATATGTTCGGGATCTCCCGTCTTGGCGAAGAGCACCAGCTTGTCCAAAAATGCCTGCTGATCGTCGGTCATAGGTATCTGGCATAGCTCCTCGTCCAGCTCGGGACGGTCGATTCCCACGTCTGCGGCCGTGCGGTAGTCGGTAATCTCGTTGTAGAACATGGCCAATTCCGGAACCTTGATGAAATAGCGGAAACGCTCTTTGGAGATCACTTCGTTGGTCACCGAAAACTCGAACTCCGATGTTTTCTGCGCGAATACCGCGGCCCACGCATCGAAGCAGGGAATGTCCTGCCGCTCCAGCTCTTTGGGACGCAGATACTTGAACAGCAGATACAGCTCCGTCAGGGAGTTGGCAATGGTCGTTCCCGAAAGGAACGTCGCGCCGAGATCGCGCCCCGTGCGCTGCTGAATGGTGCGGATGGCGTACAGCAAATTCATGGCCTTCTTACTGCCGTCGGTATTTCCCAGTCCCGACACACGGCTGTGGCGGGTGTTGAACATCAGATTCTTGAAGTTGTGCGATTCATCGACGAACAGATGGTCTATTCCCATCTGCTGAAAATCCACCGTATCGTCCTTTTGCGCGTCGATTGTCTCCTGCAACTCGTGGAGCTTGGCATCCAGATTCTCCTTGCGTTTCTCCAGACCGCGCAGAATCCAGCCGTCCACATGTCCGCCCTGCTTTTCGTAGGACGCCAGATTTTCATCTATGTCGTCCATCTCCTGCCGGAGAATCCGTTGCTGCACCTCAGCCGACTGGGGTATCTTGCCGAACTGTTCGTGCGTAAGGATGATGCAGTCCCAATTATTGTTCTTGATGTCGCTGAAGATCCGCAGGCGGTTTTCCGGCGTGAAGTCCTCCTTGCCGGGATAGAGCAGACGGGCATTGGGATAGGCCGCGCGGAAGGTTCGGGCGATCTCGTGGATGTTGGCTTTGATACCGATGATCATCGGCTTGCGGGCCAGTCCCAAACGATGCATCTCATACGCTGCGACGCACATGATGAGCGTCTTGCCCGTACCGACCTCGTGGTCGCAGATGCCGCCGCCGTTCTGCTTGATCATCCAGATCGCATCCTTCTGACTGGGATACAGGTCGTCGATGCCCAGCCCCCGCAGGTCGAGCCCCGGAAACTGCTGGTGGCTGCCGTCGTAGCGTGGACGGACATAGCAGTTGAATTTGCGGTTGTAGAGATCGGTCAGCCGCTCCTTGAAATCGTCGGGCTGCGCATGCAGCCATTCGACGAACGCCTGCCGGATTTCGGTGATGAGCGTGTCGGCCTTCTGCCGGGCCTCGAAGTCGGGAATCCGGATGGTCTTGCCGTGTTCGTCCTTGCCGCCGTCCTTGTTGATGTTGGGCAGCGTGTTGAGCATGGCATGATGCAGCAGATCCATACCGTCGTAGACCTCGAAGTCTCCTTTGACGACGTATTTCTGGGAGATCAGAGGGCTGTACCCGTGGTTCTCGATGCCGAAGGCATCCATCTTCGCCGAATAGCTTACCGATACGGGAACCTGAAAGAAATGCTCGCAGAAGCCTTCGTAAATATCGGTCGGTATCCATCGCTCGCCGAGGTTGAAATCCAGCTCCTCGAACTCGATGCGTTTGGGTGCGGCCTCACGAAGCAGCGCGAGCGAACGGCGGCTGGCATCGTCGTCGGGGTTTTCCTTGAGGTAATTTTCGATTCATTCGGCTTTGGCGACGACATTCCCTGCCGCGAGCCGTTCGCGGATTTCATACCCCTTGACCATCGGATTGTAGAAAATGCGATCGCCCAGCTCGTCGATCAGCTCTTGCCGGGAACGCGATGCGAGCGACTCCATATAGGAAAACTCCACCCGTCCGAACTTGTTGAGCGAGGCGGCCAGCGCTTCGGCCGCCGTATCGACGTGTTTGATCTCGTTAGGGTCGAACGATACGGGGCGTCGGAGGATGTCGGAGAGCTGTTTTCGGCCTTCGACGAAACGTTCGAGCCCCAGCACCTCCCGCCCGCCGGGATCGTTCAGGATGAAGGCGGCATTCTCCTTCTTGTTCAGATCGCCCAACAGAGCCGTGAAGTTCTCGTAACATCCGTTGAGTTTGCGCCGCAGGCCCTTGTATTCGATCTCGTTCTGCATTTCGAGCCGGTAGAGCAGCTGGTAGGTATCCCGTAGCGGGATATAGCGTTCGGCCCGGTATCGGGACAAGGTTCCCAGCTCTTCGGGATGGAACGTGCAGCCCTGTCGTGTCAGGCCGCCCAGACGTCCGACCTGCCCTTCGAACAGAACCAACGACCGCTCTTTGTAGTGCGGAAGCATCGTGCCGGTAAAGGGCCGCGGATCTTTATTCTCCGAAGCCGGCGCAGTGATTGCTGCCGGGGCATCCGCTGCCTCCGCCGGTTGTGTGAACAGATTTCCCTGCGTGAAGAGATCGGACATGCCGGTCGTATCCGTTCTGCGCCCGGCCCGCCGCTGTCCCAGCGGACGGCGGGCGATCGGAACGGCGGCAGCGCTGCCGAAAAGCGATGCGGCCGGAGCCGGTACTTCCGGAGTCGGTGCAACGGATGCCGGCTCCGGTGGCAGCACGGATTGCGGAGCCGCGACCCGATTTTGCCTCCGGGCGGTCGGCGGCACGGTTTGCGCCTGAGGGATATGGAGCGGACGGAGATATTGTGTATATCGTTCGGTGTCGAGGCGGGCTGCGAAATCATTTGCGAGGATTCCGCGCAGCCGCTCGGCGATCCGTTCCGGGCCTCCGTCGTAGTGCAGTACGAGAGCGGATTGTCCATAGAGACTTTTTTCATGCGAAACCGTCGTATGGATCGCGTGCTTGAAATCCCGGTGGTAGTCGTTCAGGTAAATTCCGTTGCCGATCTCGGACGAACTGACGAAGCGTTGCTCGTCGGGGGTAAGCTCCCGCTTTTCGCTCCATTTCTGAAGGACGATGAGATCGCTGGCCACTTCCGTGCCGGCATACTCCGTAAAGAGGTTGTTCGGCAGCCGCACGGCCGAAACCAGCCGCGCATGCTCCATCAGATAGCGACGGACGGGTTCGTTGCCGGGAGCGTCCATGACGCCCGCCGAGGTGACGAACGCCAGAATACCGCCTTCGCGGAGCGTATCCAGACCCCTGATGAAGAAATAGTTGTGAACGGCCTTGAGCGCTTGCCGTCGAACCGGGTCGTCGCTCTTCCGAAAGGCAGTGTCGAAAATCCGGGTATCTCCGAAGGGAATATTGGACGTTACTACGTCGAAATAACTGTCATAGGCCGATTCGATGGTTTGGAAACCGTCGATAATGACCTGCTCTCGTTCCCGGGCCAGTGTGGAGAGCACTTGTCCGGTCAGCAGGTCTTTCTCGAAAGAGAGGATTTCGACTTCGCTGTCGGCGGCCTTCCGGAACGACGAAGGGAAAATCCCGGCTCCGGCACTGGGGTCGAGCAATCGCCGGGGAACGATGCCGGCATCCCGGAGCGTCTCGGCGAGCGCACGCACGATGGCCGGCGGAGTGTAGAATGCTGTCAGCGTAGAATTGCGCATGCTCTGCACGAAGTCTTTATACCGCTGTTCACTGTCGGCATAATGGCGCAACAGTTCGTGCAGTTCCCTCACCTGCGGGAAGAGTTCCCGGTCTATCTTTCATTGCGCGAGATCGTCGTCCGCAGCGGCCGGTTGCAAGACACATTTCAACGCTCCGAAGCCACTATACGCAATCAAGGCTTCACGCTGCTGCGGAGTAAGTACCGTCGATGGAGCGAAAGCGATGCGCAGGGCGGCGATGTTCGCCTCCAGATGTTTCCTTTTATTGTATGCCATGCAGTTCGATGTGGGTTTGGATAAGTCCGGTGAGTTCTAAAAGGAGATTTTTATAGGACGGGCTGCTCTCGAAGTCGTCGGTCAGGTCGTACATCTCGAATGCCTCTTCGCAGACGGGAAGCAGTTTCAGGCAGAAAGCGGTGCGCTGCCGGGCTGCGACCTCCGGGAACCATTCCGACACGACCTCGAAGATCGCATCGTATTTCGAAAAACGCAGGTCTTGGTACAGAACGGCGTTCGAGAGTTCCAGAGCCTCGTAGACGCTGTTGCCGTTACGAACGGCACGTTCATAGGTCTGGGCCGCATGGTCGCTCCGCTCGGCGATGAAGTGTTTGTCGGAGAGCAGTTCGGGATGGCTTTCGCGCAAATAAGCGGTAAGAGTTGTCGCGAAGTACGGCAACTCTTTCTCTTCTACGTGTCGTTTCATAATGGCTAACCGATTTTCATGCCTTTGGGTTGTGCGCCGGGAAGCGACGGAAGACGCCGGCGGACGCGCTGGCGCGGACGCGGGTTCTCCTCGCCCAGACGCGAACGGTAATTGCGGGCGTTGTTGCCGAACAGGGGCCGGCCCGTGTCGCTGTAACGAAGGTCGGTGCTGATCGTCTTGTCGCCGACTTTCATGCCGGGGATGAAGACGACCTCGTGGTTGGCCAGTTTCGCCTGAATGTCTGCACTTACCTTGACTCCGAAAACCGTATCGTGGATGCGCAGATGCGGATTATTGTCGTTGCGGAACACCACGTCTCCGCGGTTGGCGTCCACGCGGGCATGGCCCGAGATGACCCGGCCGTCCTTGAGGTGGATGTCTTCGACGAAGATCTCCTTGCCGGAGCGCAGCGCCTCGATGTCGTTGCCGATCTCTTTGCCGTAGATTCGGGTGGGGAGCGTCAGCGCATCGACCGGAAGCGTCGTCAGACGGTTCGTCGCCTCATGGACGCTGACATAACACTCGCACTCGCGGCCCGAGGTAAAATCTTTCATTTTTTTGGTGGAACCCAGATGTCCGTCGGTTTCGAGGCGCTCGATCTCCTTGTCCGTGAAGAGCTCCTTATACGGCGATATTTTGTACTGTGGCTCGTCCAGACGTGTAAAGATACGGAGTTGGACATTGCCCGCATCGTCGCGGATCGGCGAAATCGTGCCGAGTCCCAGATCGACCCAGCGGCCGTCCATCTTATGTTTGAGCGGCACCAGTTTGTTGGGAATACGTCCCTTGAGGATGTCGCCCATGCTTTGATTCTCCAGCAGGATCTCCTTGTTCAGGCCTAACGCCTGAATCTGATCCCACGGAAGTTCCCGTTCCTCGAACTTATAACGGTCAGCGAACTTGGCGATACGCCCCTCGTTGTTGAGTTCGTAGTCGGAGACCTCCTTGGCCAGGGAGCCGTTCTGATCCTTGCCTTCGCGGACTTGGATGATGGAGTCGAGGATATGGTCGAGTTTTTCGGTACCGATCCGGAAGAAACTTCAACCCAGGTCGGACGGGCGTCCGTATTGGTTGCGAAGGTTCTCGAAAAAGGTTCCTAAAACCGTTCGGCTGTCGAACGAAAGGGCTTTGCGCCGATCGCCCGGAGCCGTGCTCACGGTGTTGAACTCTCCCGTCTGCTCGTTCATCTCGCTGACCAGACGCAGATCGTTCGTCTTTTTGTCGAGGACGGCCAGCACGTCCTTCGATAGCTTTTCCTGTTCTCTTGCCATAATGCAGATAATTAAATGAGTAGATTGAATGAATGGTGAAAATCCGCCGGCAAGATAAGACCTTTTTCCAGTTCATAATACCAAATGCGCCCCTTCTGGCGGGAAGAGGCGCGGATTGGCAGGAATTAGCTATATCTAAAATGAATGCAAAATATTATTTTCAGCATTAGATTACTCTATGTATAATATATATTTAAGCCTCCTCCGTTAATACCATAAATATTCATTAAATAAAATACCGATAATCATAAGTCGCCCCATTGTATTGATGCAATAAGTTTCCTACTTGTGCTAACGTATTAGAGGTATCAATGGTTGCCGGTAATTTTGTATATAGATTAAATGAATTCCAATTCATCTTTGTAAATCCAATAATTTCAGAGGCAATAGTTGCGAGATCTCCCTTGCCATAATATTTGGTAATTTTTAGAGGAGATGGAATGCACCTACCTCCGGGATAGTAACGACGGTTATCCCGAATTGATGGTACAACACCATGCGTCCATAATAAAGCACTTCTTGATGACAATTTTATGCAGGTTCCGCGCGATACCGGATATGAATCATCAGAAATATTATCGTAATAAACTTTTTGGGCTATAAATTTAACATTGTATTCATAATTGATGGTTATCAAATCAATATTCTTGATACCAGCTTGTGTCAATGCGTGAGTAATACCCTCAATCTCTTCTTTTTTGAATGGTGTCCGTTTATGGATAACAACTCGACGAGGTAATTTATCCATAGATTTGACAAACAATTCGCGTATGGTTATACCAAATTTGAACGCTTCTTCATAGGTTAAATACGGATTCTTTTTCCCATCGAATTGAGGTTGCTCAACTTTTGATAGCTTATACCTTAACCCTTGACCTTTAGCATTGTATATGTGACTACAACCCAAAACGATATCCACTTCCCCTTTACTATTCGTTTTAACGCTATAGCCTATACCTGCGTATGCCGTATCAGGATCAAGACTGGCTAATGCCCAAGGGATACGCATTGCCTTGACAAATAAAGCTAACGATAACCACCAACAGATCTCGCACACCATTGGGTCACTCAAAGTCTTTTCTTCTATGATTTGAGTCGTAAAACTGTGTTGAGCAGCATAAGCCTTTATATAATTGTGTAAATCAAACGATTCACCATCATGCTTGAATTGTTTGTGAATACTCCAAGATGCAGGTATGTAAATTACAACTACAATTCCTGGATATTTATCTGCTAAACTACCAGCTTGGCGACATATTGATTGTGCAAGGTTTATCGTATCTTTTGGTGTATCTTCTGTTTTTATCCATTTATCCGTATCGCTATCCGGTATTTCCAGTAATGTTTTATATATACTGTGAAATCCTGTATAAGGCTGAATGTAATCCGAATTATCGTTCGCCTGTATGGTTGTGTTTAAGCGTTGTAAAAAAGAGTTGAATCTATCGGTGTGAGTATGAGGGCAGATCACACCCAGTCTAACATTTTGAGGCAAAACATCTTTTTGCCAAGAATCATAAGGCTTATGATTAGACAATCCTCTCATAGGATTTGAATCTAAAAAAGGTCTATCTGCAAATGTGTTTACAAACTCCAATTCAGGCTCTTTGAGTTGAAGACCTCGATAGATCGTTCTTCTATTATCATACGATCTTGAAAAATATCCTCGTTCGGTGTTGTCTTGATATTGTATTTCGGAAAATCCGCTATTGTTGCTTATTTGGAACTTAAATCCACTGCCAGAATTTTGAGGGAACTCAAAAATAAGACGCGCATTGCCAAATACGATATTTTCCCATTGAATAAGTTTATTGCTATATGCCTGGTTCCACATTTTATCCAGATACATCCGCGCATATTCTTGTTTTTTCTCTTTCGAAACCGCGCGCGAGTTTTCTATGTATATAGTAGGTCGCATAGAAAGCAAAGCATATTTTTGTTGTGGTACAAAAACGAGTGAACATTCTATTGCTTCATGGATCAATGTGCCATTATCATTTCTAAAAATGGCAGGAAGCCAGAGGGTATTATGTCTAATATCGACATTGAGACCTCGAATTGTCGCAATACTTTGAAGCGTTGCTCTTAAAAATAGTTCTCTATAACTGCTATTTTGCTCTATATCGTCTATTGAAATAGGAATCCGTTCAATATCGCCTTTTAGTCTGGAACCAAATATATTGTTAATGGCAGATCCTGTGGACAAAGCATATACTTTTTGCTTATATGGAACAGCCATAATATTTTGGTCTTTAATTGTCTCTCTTAAAAAAGCCCAAGGTTTTTCCCCTTCTTTATATTCAATCTCAAATTGGAATAGTTCTTTGGGGAAAATTATAGGATAAAGGTTGCTTTTTAGGTATTTATTAGTTCTCGTTATATGTATTGAAAAGGGAGATATATCATTCTCTTCAGGGATGCTTTCCATTATGGACTTGATTTCTGCCTGTTTCTCAACATCAGAACTAAAGCAATTTGATACAAGAGATAACATCGTTTTATCAAAACCATCGGTATCAATATAAAATGCCTCTCTATTTGCATTCCGTGCTGTCTTTAACAAGGTAGAAACATCAGAAGAAATCTCATTACCATAGCCACACCAATATATACGACCAGAACCTTTTTCAGAAAATGCTTCGGTTAATGCAGACATTAAAGATTTATCGCGGCCACTATACCCAATTACTATAAGATTTTTATCATTGAAGTAACGTTTTAATGCTGCTACAAATGTTGGATGCTGACTATCCAATTCCTTAGAGGTGTTCTTTAACGAGCTATATTTATAATCGCCATGTAATGATATGCATAATAGTTCATTAGAACTTTCTGTTCGATATATTCGATCTGCGCAATCTAAATTTATACAGATAGGTGTAATGAACGCATTATGTGCTGCACGTTCGACTAAACCATCAAAATTGGTTGTCCATATAGATTTTACAATACCATATTTGTTTAAGAGGCACAAAAACTTATAACCGATATAAGGTTGTTTCCCTTGCGCTAAATGCTCAAAATATTTTACTCTGTCATCTTCAATCTGCAAGGCCTTTTCTGCATAAAAAGAATATTCATTAGAATCTCCAAGGGGAGGAAATTTGCCTTGACTGTCAAGCCATTTTTGAATTATATTCTTACACGTATCGGATTTTGGATCAATGAATGTTGGAACGGATTTCTGTGAAGAACAAAAAATCTGCTTCTTCCAGTCCCATATACAATCATTGGCAGATGGAATTCCTGATGTAATAGATGCCCCAGCCCCTAATAGAAATGCAAAAGAAGTATCTCTGTTCTGAACAAACGAACGAATGAAAGCATCAAAATCCAAATTAAATTCTTGCGGAATCATAATTCAATTAATAACAGTCTCGCGATTTCACGGAAACAATTTCAATTATGTCAAAGATAGTGAATTGTTTGGCAAATGGTAAAAAAATCGTATTGTGAAATGGCAATTTTACCCAAACTCCATCTATTCGGCTTTCCCTAATAACTTTTCCGCCAATTTTTCGTCCTTCTCTATCCTCTTCATTTCAGTTTCGATGATGTCGAGCGCATCCTGCTTGATGCGGCGGTAATTCTCCTTGATTTTCTCCTGCATGATGTCCCGTTCGTCGGCGTCGAGGAACGACGATATTTCAGGTATGGGTTTGTACTCCGCCATTTCTTTTTTCACAGCCTCGTTGTCCACGACGATCCGGGCATGGAAAATTTTCTGCTCGATCTCCTCTCCGAAGTTGTCGCTCACGGCTCCGACGAATATGCCTTGCGAGAGCGTCGAGATTTTCGACGCAGGAATAAGACTGTCGAGCTGGGTGTTTATTGACGTCGAGGTATCGCTGCGGTTGATGCTTACGGATTGTCGTTTCTGCACGATCTTTCCGAATCGTTCGGAGAGCGTCCGGGCCGTTTCTCCTACGACCTGTCCGCTGAAGATATTGCCCACGGTATTCTGAATCACGGCGGCTTCCTTGTCTCCGTAGTCGCGCTTTAGCTGGCTGAAATCCTGAAAACCCAGACATACGGCGACCTTGTTGGAACGCGCCGTTGCGATCAGGTTATCCAGCCCCCGGAAATAGATCGTCGGCAGCTCGTCGATCACCACGCAGCTTTTGAGTTGCTTCTTGCGGTTTATCAGTTTGACGATGCGCGAATTATACAATCCGAGCGCTGCACCGTATATGTTCTGCCTGTCGGGATTGTTTCCCACGCAAAGAATCTTCGGTTCCTTGGGGTTGTTGATGTCGAGTGTAAAATCGTCTCCCGACATGACCCAGTAGAGCTGCGGTGAGATCATGCGCGAGAGGGGAATCTTCGCCGAGGCGATCTGCCCCATCAGCTGCTCTGCGGCTCCGCCTTTCCATGCATCCACGAAGGGCGAAAGATAGTTCTCTAACTCCTCGTGAGCCATCAATACGGTGAACAGATCTTCGTAGGGTTTGTTCAGCAGCTCGATGGCATGGGGAAAGGTACAGTATTTTCCTCCGTCGTAAATCTTCAGGAACCAGATGATCGCCGCGAGCAGCACGATCGGCGATTCGACGAAGAAATCTCCCTGCTTCTGTATCCACGAACGGTTGAGATTAAGCATGATGACATAGCTGGCCTCGTATGCGTCGGTGATGTCGGACATGAGATTCGGCGCGAGCGGATTGCATCGGTGCGAACGGCGCGGGTCGTCGAAATTTATGACATAGAATTTCGGCGGCGTCGCTCCGTAAGCCTTGAGATTCTTGCGCAAATGGTTGTAAGCGATAACCGACAGGTCGTCGAACTTGAAGTCGTAGACGTAGAGCGCATATCCCTTTTCGATGGCCTGCTTGATGTAATTGTTGATGAGGGCATAGGATTTTCCCGAGCCGGGCGTTCCTAAAACGATACTCGCCCGGAAAGGATTCACGACGTTGATCCATCCGCTGTGCCTGCGTTTCCGGAAGACGAACTCGGTCGGGAAGTTGAACGAATCGTCGTTTTTCAGCAGGCGTGTCTCCTGCATGAAACTCTCGTTTTCGGCATTGAACGGATCATCCGTCATACGGTTTTTCAGCAGACGGCTGCTCCATAGCCCGGCCGCCAGCATTCCGAGGAATCCCGCCAGCAGCGTCGCCGTATAAAGCGCCGCCCGCAGGGTCGTAGCGACATTCATTCCGAGCAGCCAGCCGTTGCCATAGAATAGCAGTATGCCGATGCCGCCTGCCGCGGTGATATGCTTCCACGATATTTTCTCGTCCTTCACGCCACGGTTTCCCATGCACGACAATGCGAGAAATACCGTGCAGAAGAGCTTGGTGCAGAGCGGCGATGAGAACAAGGCAGCCGTCCGCTGGAAATTTTGCAGGATGCGGTCTACGACAGGGAGCGTTCATCCCGCCTGCGCAAACCACTCGTAACAAAACCAGTAGATGTGAATGGCGAGAAACAGAAAACTGATCGCCCGCATGAAATCCGCAACTTTGGCCAAGCCGCGCAGATCGTCTTCTTCTTGCATGATCGTAATGTATCGAGGTTGTTAAATTCTTTTCCGGATTTTCCGCCGCCGCTTCTTCCTGCGGGGGAAGAGCCGGTATTCGGGAGCTGTTTCCCACTCCTTCTCAGGCGTATATTCCATGAGTTCGCCCATTACGTCGGGCATCGAAACGTAGTGGGTTTCGATATATTCCTCGAACTCTTCGACCGAAGATAGTCCCGGCTGGGGCGGTTCGAGGGGCAGCAACGGCCGTAACTCTTCCTGTATGGGTGTGGACGACTCTTGCTCCCGACCGTTGAACCACGCCTCGAAAGCGTCGGCCGCATACTCCTTTCCGAGCCGGGAGCCGTTGAACACCTGATGTGTCGTGCGGTCGATGAAGGTGACTCCGTAAATCCGCCCGGCATCGTTCTCCCGGAAAACTGCGTCGATACCGTTTTCCCGAAGTTCGGCTGTGAACTCCTTGCGGTTGCGGCTTCCGCTCCGGGCACGGTCGATTTCGCGGCATGTGCGGTCGAGCGTTTCGGGATGTTGCCGAAGCCGTTGTTTCGAGGCGTCGAATTTTTCTTCCAGCGCCTTCCATCCGAAGAAATCGCCCAGCCGGGACGCTTTGACCGCCGCTCCCGTGCGCTGCCCGTCGTCATCGAGCACGTGGTAAACGAGCCCCCGATACGGTCTGCCTCGTACGTCGCCTCGGATCTCTTCGGCTGCGACGCCATAGCGTTCGAGCAGCGTATTGAACTCCGCGAAGGACTGGAATCCGTACTGCTGTTTGAGCGTCATCACGACGTTGCGCAGCTGATGCTTCAGATCGCTCCGATGGTAATCGACCCGGCGCAATTCTTCCGGTTCTGTTTGCACGCCGCCGTCTTCGGGCACATGCAGGCCGTACTCGTGTTCCAACGCCCTGCAAACCGCCATGGCGCGCCGCAGTTCGTTGTTGTGGTCGATCTTCCGGCCCTGCTCGTCCACCCTCACCGAGACGACGTGCATGTGTCGCCGTGCGATGTCTTCGTGCAGAAAGACGACGTAGGGCTGGCGGCCATATCCCATACGTTCCATGAACTCGGCGGCAAGTCGCGTGAGCTGCGCTTCCGAAAGCCGGTCTTCGGGCGAGGGGTTGAGCGAGAAATGCACGACCGGTTTTCGGACACGGGGATTGAACGCCGTGTAGTACCCGAAGGCTTCCGCACACTCCTCGATACTGAATCTGCCGTCGCTGCGTTCGGGTATTCCCTGCATGTATAATACCCGGCCTTCGCCGGCTTCGACCTTGATGCGGTTATACTGGAGTACGCCGTATACATTGGCCCCGGAGTTTACTTTCGGCACCATTGCAACAACTCCTTCGTAAGTTCGACGACCGCCTTCACGAGTTGTTCCAACCGTTGTGTTTCGAGCGTCAGACGGTAGAGATAGGCCAACGCTTTCTTATCGCCGAAGGTCGTGTGTATGGCTTTGACGCACTGGTTGTAGTTCACCCCGACAGCCCGGAACTGGGCGTAAAATCCCGTCAGCCGGACATAGAAATCATAGGTGTTCTTGTCCCTAACGACGACCGTAAAGGGTCATCCGAAGATGCGGTGGCAGATGAAATCGGCTTTATTCTTCATTCCGGACTGTTCGTACATGCGCAGGAAACGCTCGTTTTGCTCGCTTGTCAGGCGAACGTAATAGCGGTGTATGCGCGGGTCGCCGAGGGCTTTGCGGCCCGCAACGGAGGTCGGTTTATCGGCAGCATCCATAGGGCATCGATGTTTTGAGGTTACGACTCGGAAGTAACCGTCCGCCGCGCCGCAGGTCGCGGCGGCACTTTCGGCGGCTCGGAATATTCCGAGCGGCTGAAAGTACCCCTTGCTATATGCGGGCGCATATAGAAATCCGGCCAGGGGCCGGATGAAGGTGCGCGCCTTCGGCGTCGCAGCGGGATTACTCCTTTCGGAGACAAAGGTAGAGCGTTTTATCTTATGTTGTATCAGATATATACCTGCCAACGGACGCCGATACGCGCCTTTGGGCGCCACCCGTTTTCGGAGCCGCCGAACGAGGGTGTTTTCGCATTTTCTTTGTGTGCGGATCGGTACTTACGAATCTACCTGCCCGCGTAGCCTCTTCCTCCCGTACATCCGTCATTGCGCGGCTATGCGGATACGGATGTAGATGTCTGCATAGATGCCGAAGTTCGTATGTGACAGCTTATATCCGTATCTGCCGACAAAAGTATGTGAATCCGCAAAGGCGTATGAATCGCCGAAGATACGTGAATACGCAAGTACGTATCCGCGTATCGGAACGAATTAAATATTAATCGCTTAATTATTTTCGTATGGAACAGAATCCGTTGTGCATCGCTTTCGCCTCCCAGAAAGGTGGCGTCGGCAAATCGACCCTCACGGTGCTGGCAGCCTCGTGGCTGCACTACCTGCACGGTATCCGCGTCGCGGTGGTGGACTGCGACTACCCGCAGCACTCCATCCTCAAACTCTCGAACCGCGACAAGGCCGTCGTGCAATCTTCGGCGATCTACGGCAAACTCCTCGTTTCACTCGCCGAGAACAAAGGGGTGAAACCTTATCGTATTCTCTGCTGCAAACCTTCCGAGGCAATGTCGGAATGGCGGAAATGGGCCGCCGTCGCCGAAGAACGATACGATGTCGTGCTGTTCGACCTTCCGGGAACGGTGGGCAACGAAGGCGTCCTCTCCACGATCGTCGAGTTGGACTACCTTTTTATTCCGATGAAAGCCGACCGCATCGTATTGGAAAGCACGCTCAATTTCGCCTCTGTTCTCAACGACCGTCTGATCAAGACGGGACGGGCGCATCTTCGGGAGCTGTTCCTGTTTTGGAACTTGGTGGATCGCCGCGAGCGGACGCCGCTCTATGAGCAGTACGAGAAAGTCCTCGATCAGTTGGGGCTGCGGCATCTGCGCACGCATATTCCCGTGCGGAGCAACTTCAACAAGGATATTCAGGAAGCAGGCGGCCCGGTGTACCGGTGTACGCTACTGCCGTCCGACCGGGCTTTCGTCGCCGAGTGCGGTTTCGACCGCCTGATGACGGAGATCTGCGCCGTGCTGAAACTTCCGAGCCATGAGTAGCAGGAAGGCTCCTGCCCAACAGGAGATCGACGAAGAGTACCTGCGCAGCCTGATGGCTGGCCCCGAACCGGCTGCCTCGGCGTCAGATGCCATAGCCCCGGAGCCGACGGAAGCGTCTGCTTCGGAGCCGCGCGTCAGGCGTTCGGATGCGGAAGACTATGCGTCGCGGTTTCTGAAGAATACTCCTTCCGAGGCCCGGCAATGCGTTTACATCGACCGGCGGCTGCACCGCAAGATCACGACTCTCGTGGGCGTTGCGGGCAACCGGCGATTTACGGTCGGGAACTTCATCGACAACGTATTGGAACAGCACTTCGAGCGGCACCGAACGGAGATACGGTCGCTCTGCTCCAAAGGACTCAATAAAATCCTGTAAGAATGACACCCGTTATGAAAATCACGGAGGCTCTGGTCGTGCTGTTCCTTGTGCTGTTCTGCTACCTGTTTCTGGATAAGTTCCTCTTCCGGGGCGAGTTGGGCGAGATTTGCTTCGGGGCGATGCGCCGGGCGCTGGCGCGTTGGCATCGGCGGCAAGCCGATCGTCTCGACCCGCCGCGCCGCCGCAGGCGTCGGACGGCAGCCGTTACCCCTAAAGACGATGCGCTGGTCGTCACCCGGGACTACGGCGCCGGTCAGCGGACGCCAGCACGCGCCGCGTCACGCCACTCCCGGCGCAAGGGGAACAATTCAGACAAAAGCGACCATACATTTGTACCGGCAAGCGACGGCGATAAGGAACATCGCGCCGTGCAAGCGACCGTTCAGGGGTGGATACATAAGGAACCTACGGCGCTCACCGCGGAGGAAGAGAACACCCTGACGCGCGAAGCTGCGACCGAAGAGGTGATGGACATAGGATGCGAAACGACGGCCCCGCCTGCCGGGACGCAGAGTTTCTCTCCGCAGCAGTTGGATTGCATCCTCGCCTTGTGCAAGGGGCAGGCCGTGCCTGAAGAGCAGCGGCAAACCCTGGCCGGAGTGCTGCGTGACATCCGCCATACGGAAGTGCAGCGTACACTCATGGACGCCATCTCCGGCGCCAGCCCGATCATCGCCCGTTATCTGGACGATGCCGAGAAGGAAGCGGCGCAGCGTATGGCTGCCGCTCCGAAATAGATTGTTCAACTTAAAAAATGCGAAGCTATGAAAGCTCCCGGATACTACGATTCAGGCTGACGGCAGGATGAGCAGCACGCATGAATCACGGGCCCAGCGCCCGGAGAGAAAATCTGAAGTCGAATTAAAAAACACAATCATCCATGAAAAGAAAACTCATTTTCAGTTCGGCATGAATCGCCGTATGACTGCTCGCCACGGTGCAACACGCCGCAGCGCAGCAAGGCAACGGCATGGCCGGCATTCAGGAGGCTACGCAGATGGTCACGTCGTATTTCGACCCGGCGACCAAGCTGATCTACGCCATCGGCGCCGTCATCGGTCTGATCGGTGGTGTCCGGGTCTATCAGAAGTTCAGTTCGGGCGATCCGGATACGTCGAAAACCGCTGCGAGCTGGTTCGGAGCCTGTATCTTCCTGATCGTCGCCGCCACGATTCTGCGTTCGTTTTTCCTTTAGACGATGGTCGAATATCCGATCAATAAAGGCGTGGGCCGCCAGGTGGAGTTCAAGGGGCTGCGGGCGCAGTACCTCTTCCTCTTCGCCGGCGGCCTGCTCGCCGTTTTCATTCTCGTAGTCGTACTTTATATGGGCGGGGTCGATCAGGTGGCATGCCTTGTCGCGGGCGTGGGGCTGGGCGGCGCACTCGTGGCGCTGACCTTCCGTCTGAACCGCAAGTACGGGGCTTACGGACTGATGAAGCTCCTCGCCGCACGGCGGCATCCGCGACGTATCGTCTCCCGAAAAAGTGTGGCAAGAATTCTAAACCGACATTAAGACCATGAATAACACCCTGAAAACCGAAACCCTCGAACGGAAATTTCCGATCTGAAAGGTCGAACACGATTGTATCCTCTCTAAAGACGCCAACATCACGGTGGCGTTCGAGGTTACGCTTCCGGAGCTATTCACCGTCTCCTCGCAGGAATATGAAGCGCTGCACGGCGTATGGCTCAAAGCGGTGAAGGTGCTTCCGGACTATACCGTGGTGCACAAGCAGGATATTTTCGTTCAGGAACAGTATCGTCCTGACATCGGGAAAGACGATTTGAGTTTCTTGAGCCGGTCGTTCGAGCGGCATTTCAACGAACGACCTTTTCTGCATCATACCTGCTACCTGTTCATTACGAAGACAACCCGTGCGCAAAGCCGCCGTCAGAGCGATTGCAGTGTGCTGTGCCGGGGTACGCTCGTCCCGAAAGAGTTGCAGGACAAAGATACGACGACGCGCTTTCTGGAAGCTGTGGAGCAGTTCGCCAGCATCGTCCGCGAGAGCGGTCATATCCGGCTGCGGCGTCTCGGAGCGGACGAGATTGCCGGGACTCCCGAATCTTCGGGAATCCTCGAACGTTATCTCACGCTGTCACCGTCCGGGAAGACCCCGTTGCAGGACATGCGTCTCGATCCCGACCGGATGTGGATCGGCGACAAGGCGTTGTGTCTGCATACGCTTTCCGATCTGGACGACCTCCCCGGCAGTGTTCGTACGGATGACCGCTACGAACGCCTCTCGACGGAGCATTCCGATTGTCGGCTTTCATTCGCCGCTCCCGTAGGATTGCTGCTCTCATGCAATCACATCTACAATCAATATCTGTTTTTGGATAACAGCGACGAGAACCTCAGGCAGTTCGAACGTACGGCCCGCAACATGCAGTCGCTCGCGCAGTACAGCCGTTCGAACCAGATCAACAAGGAATGGATCGACGATTACCTCAATGAGGCGCACTCTTTCTCTCTGACCTCGATACGCGCCCATTTCAATGTCATGGCATGGGGCGAAGGGAGCGAAGAGCTGAAGCAGATCCGTAACGATGTCGGGGCGCAGCTGGCGCTTATGGGGTGCACGCCGCGTCATAATACTGTGGATGTTCCGACGCTTTTCTGGGCGGCGATCCCCGGCAACGAAGGGGATTTTCCCGCCGAAGAAAGTTTCTATACGTTTCCCGAACAGGCGTTGTGCTTCTTCACGGAGGAGACATGCTATCAGGACTCCCCGTCGCCTTTCGGGATCAAGACGGTCGATCGTCTGACCGGGAAACCCGTGTTTCTGGATATTTCGGATCTGCCGATGAAGCGCGGCATTACGACGAACCGCAACAAATTCATCTTAGGGCCTTCGGGCAGCGGCAAGAGCTTCTTCACGAACCACATGGTCCGGCAATACTACGAACAGGGCACGCACGTGCTGATCGTCGATACGGGCAATTCGTATCAGGGGTTGTGCCGGTTGATTCACAGCCGTACGCACGGCGAGGACGGCGTCTACCTGACCTACCGGGAAGACGAACCTATCGCGTTCAATCCGTTTTATACCGACGACAATATCTTCGACATCGAAAAGCGCGAGTCCATCAAGACTCTTCTTCTCACATTGTGGAAACGCGAGGACGAAGCCCCGAGCCGTGCTGAAGAAGTGGCGCTCTCGAATGCCGTAAACCTCTACCTGAACCGTCTCCGGGATGACCGGCGTGTCGTACCCTCTTTCAATACCTTCTATGAGTTCATGCGGGACGAATACCCGAAAGTCTTGGAGCAGAAACACGTTCGGGAAAAAGATTTCGACCTGTTGAACCTGCTGAACGTTCTGGAACCCTTTTACAAAGGCGGGGAATACGATTACCTGCTCAACAGCGACAAACAGTTGGACCTGCTGTCAAAGCGTTTTATCGTTTTCGAGATGGACAATATCGCCGACAACAAGGTGCTCTATCCAGTCATCACGCTGATTATCATGGAGAGTTTCATCTCCAAGATGCGTCGTCTGAAAGGCGTCCGTAAGATGTTGTTGCTGGAAGAGGCTTGGCGGGCAATTTCCAAAGCCGGTATGGGAACTTTCGTGAAATACCTTTACAAAACGGTCCGTAAGTATTTCGGGGAAGTCGTCTGCGTCACACAGGAGGTGGACGATATCATCTCCTCACCGATCGTCAAAGAGTCCATCATCAACAATGCCGACTGCAAAATCCTCCTCGACCAACGCAAATATGTCAACAAATTCGACCAGATACAGGCGTTGCTGGGACTTACGGATAAGGAGCGTGCGCAGATTCTCTCCATCAACCTTTCGAGCGATTCCAAACGTCGCTATAAGGAGGTGTGGATCGGATTGGGCGGCGTGCAGTCCGCAGTCTACGCCACGGAAGTTTCGGCCGAGGAGTATTATTGCTTTACGACAGAAGAGACCGAGAAATTGGAACTCCAGCATCTCACGGAGAAGCTCGGCGGCAATATCGGGCTGGCCATACGCCAGTTAGCCGAGCGAAAACGCAATGAAGATCATTAACCTAAAAACCGAAAATCATGTTCATATCCAAAAAAGAACTCGCCGCGCGAGACGAACGGCTGCGCCAGGCGCAGGAAGAGATCGAGTCGCTGAAACAGACCATCCGGGAGTTGCAATCCGAGGTTGCCGACGACCGTATCTGCGGCTGCTGAAAGAACGAATACGGAGAGCGGATCACGATCCGCAAAACGGCTCCGGGATATGCCGCGACGCTTTTCTGCGGCGAACGTCCCGTAAGGGATATGGTCATTCTCAAACGCGATGACAGTCTGTGGCTCCATGTCTTGTACAGGCAAACCGGCGGATGCGTCGTTCATCACACGACCAACGATATTCTGCATATCGGATGTTTCGGGCTTTTCATCCGCGACGACCGGCCGCAGCGTATAGGGACGGAAGTAATCCTTCAGGCTCCGGTGCGATGGGACGGCGAATAGGCTTCGGCCTGCTGGCAGCGATGCTGCTGGCAGGCCATCCGCTTCGGGCGCAGTGGGTCGTGAGCGACCCCTCGAATCTGGCGCAGGGCATCGTGAATTCCACCAGGCAGGTCGTCGAAGCGTCCCGGAACGGAAGTACGCTGCTTCAGAGTTTTCAGCAGACGGTAAAGATTTACGAGCAGTCGAAGAAATATTACGATGCGCTGCGGTCGGTGCATAACCTCGTCAAAAGCGCCCGTCGCGCGCAGCAGACGATGCTGCTCGTGGGCGACATCTCCGACATATACGTCTCGAACTTCCGGTCGATGCTTAACGATACGAATTATTCGGCCGAGGAACTCACGGCAATGGCCGCAGGCTATACGAAGCTGCTGTCGGCGAGTGCCGACCTGCTGAACGACCTGAAGCAGATCATCACTCCGTCAGGGCTTTCGATGACCGACAAGGAGCGGCTGGATATTATCGACAGGATCTACTACGAGATGCTCGAATACCGCAATCTTACGGAATACTATACGCGCAAGAATATCTCCGTGTCGTTCCTGCGCAGCCGTCAGCGCGGGGATTCGGAGCGTGTACGGGCCTTGTACGGCGGTCATAACGACAGATATTGGTAACCTATGACGATGCCGTTAGCCGTAGAGTGGACGAACCTGCATCAGATTCTCCGCTCGTTGTACGCCGATATGTTGCCGTTGTGCAGCGATATGATGGGCATTGCCAAAGGACTCGCCGGATTGGGCGCCTTGTTTTTCATCGCATACCGGGTCTGGAAATCCCTTGCCGCCGCGGAGCCGATCGAGGTATTCCCGCTGCTGCGGCCCTTTGTGCTGGGGCTGTGCATCATGGCCTTCCCGACCCTCGTATTGGGGCCTTTGAACGGTCTGCTGTCACCTATCAGCAATGCCACATCGCATTTGGTCGATCGACAGGCGTTCGATCTGGAGAAATACCAGACACAGAAGGATGAATTGCAGCGTCAGGCGATGCTCCGCGATCCGGAGAAAGCCTATCTTATCAGTAACGAAGAGTTCGACAAACGGCTTGACGAATTGGGCTGGAAGCCCAAAGACCTTATGACGATTGCCGGGATGTATGCCGAACGAGCCGGGTATCAATTCGGTCAGAAAGTCCGTGAGGCATTCCGGGCGTTTCTGGAAACGCTCTTCCAGGCGGCATCGCTGACCATCGACACCGTGCGGACGTTTTTCCTGATCGTCCTGGCGTTACTGGGGCCCGTGGCCTTCGCCTTCTCCGTGTACGACGGCTTTCACAATACGCTGGCGTCTTGGCTGGCACGCTATATCTGCATCTATTTGTGGCTGCCCGTCAGCGACCTGTTCGGTGCGATCCTTTCGCGCATCCAGATTCTAATGCTCCAGCAGGACATCGAACGACTGCAAGACCCGACGTTCATACCCGACGGAAGCAATACGGTCTATTGCATTTTTATGATTATCGGAATCATCGGATATTTCTGCGTGCCGACCGTTGCGTCGTGGATCATTCAGGCCGGAGGCGCCGGAAGTTACGGCGATAAAGTCGCAGGCGCAGGACGTGCCGTGGCGATGGGCGCTGCCGGAGTCGCCGGAGCGGCGGTCGGAAATGTCGGAGGCCGTATAAAAGGGGCTTTGAAGAAACGATAAAACGTAATAAAATATGGAATTCAAAACATTGAAGAATATAGAATCGTCCTTTCGCCACCTGCGGCTCTTCAGCATACTCTTTCTGGGAGCCTGCACGCTGATCTCGGTGGCAGCAGTGTGGACATCCTACCGTTTCGCGGAAGCCCAGCGGCAGAAGATCTACGTACTCGATCAGGGTAAGTCGCTGATATTGGCCCTGTCGCAGGATATGGCCCAGAACCGTCCCGTCGAAGCCCGCGAACACGTGCGGCGCTTCCACGAGCTCTTCTTCACCCTCTCTCCCGACCGCGAGGCCATCGAAGGCAATGTCCGCAGGGCGCTGTACCTTGCGGACGGAAGCGCCATCGCCTATTACCAGAGCCTCGCAGAGAAGGGATATTTCAACCGCATCATCGCCTCGAACGTATCGCAGAGTGTCGTCGTGGACAGCATCCGCTGCGATTTCGACTGCTATCCCTATGCTGTCGAGACCTTCGCACGGCAGAAGATCGTCCGTGAAAGCAATGTCACGGAACGGACGCTCGTCACGACATGCCGTCTGCGGAATGCCGTACGCTCGGACAACAACCCGCAGGGATTCCTGATCGAAGATCTGCGTATTCTCGAAAACAAAGACCTCGGAAGTTATGAGCGCTAAGGATTTGCAGACGCGGGCCGAAGCGTGGCTGAAGGCCCGCATGGAACGTCTTACGCCGCGCCAGCGGCTCGGGCTGGTTACTGTGCTGTTGCTCGTCTATGCGGCGGTCGCCCTGATGATTCTGTTCGGTGGAATGCGGAGTCGGGAGACGTCGATTCCCGCCGTCGAACACCTCCGGCAGCCACTACTGCCGGAAACGCGCCCGTTACCTCTAAATATAGATGAAGATGATACGCAGGAGCGATAACGGAGCGGTTGAAAAACTGTCGCAATTTCTCACGCCGCAGCTTCTCCGGCAACTTAAGTTCGCAGGCGTCGTGACGGTTATGACGCTGCTGTGCGGCATTTTCCTATGGCACCTGTTCGCCCCGAAACCGGCTCCGCAGCAGGCGGGAACGGGCGGATACAATGTTACGATTCCGGAAGCGACGGTAAAGCCGGCGGAAACGGACAAGCGTAAGGTCTACGAACAGGAGCAGTACGAGCAGCAGCGGCGCGAGAAACTACAATCGTTGGGTGATGTTCTGGACGACCGCTTGCCTGTGACCGGGGAAATGGCGGACGCTACGGCTCCGGCAGCACCGACGGCGATCGACGAATCGGATGCTGCTTACCGGAGGATATCGGGCGAAATGGCGGCTTTCTACACCCCGGCCCCTTCTTGCAACAATACCGAGGTCGAGGCCCTGAAAGAGCAGATCGCGGCCCTGCAATCCCAGCTCGACGCCGAGCGGCAGCAGCCCGATCCGCTGGAACTGGCCGAGGAGCAGTACAGGCTCGCACGGAAGTATCTCGGAGGCGGAACGGCCGTAGACGAAGAGACCGGGCCGACGAAGCAGCGAAGGGATTCGCGCCTGTCCGTCATGCGGCCCGTTCGGGAAGGTGAGGTCGAAGCCTCGACGCTCGACACGCGGGCGGATTTCACCGTTGAGCGCAACCTCGGATTTCTCACGGCGGCAGGTGGTGTCGCGCATGCCGATATTCCAAGCGTCAGGGCTTGTGTCGCTCAGACGCAAATCATACGTGCCGGGAGCACGGTGCAGCTGCGGCTATTGGAAGCCGTGCGCATCGACGATACGGTGATCCCACGCAACACTCCGTTATACGGTCTTGCGACGATCTCCGGAATGCGGCTGCAGGTCGTGGTGTCGTCCGTCGAATACGGCGGGCGGATCTTCGCCGTCGAAGCCGCGGCTTACGACATGGACGGCCAGCCGGGGCTGAACGTCCCGAACTCCCGCGAACGGACAGCCCTCAAAGAGGCGCTGGCATCCGTCGGACAGACCGCCGGAACAAGTGTAAATGTCACCCGTTCGGCCGGGCAGCAGGTGTTGTCCGAGCTGGCGCGCGGAGGATTACAGGCTTCGTCGCAGTATGTCGCCGGGAAGCTCCGCGAGGTGAAGATAACCCTCAAAGCCAACCATCAGCTATTATTGATTTCAAAAGAATAGAACGTTTATGAAAAGAGACCTTATTTATCTGATTCTGATCGTCGCGGCAATCGCGGCGGTTAAAGTCACGGCACAGACGGCACCGGAAACGCCGGTGGAGATCAGCCCCCTGCGGATCGAAGCGGGATTTACGAAAACCGTGCATATCCTGTTCCCGTCGCCTGTTACATATATCGACATCGGCTCGATGGACATCATCGCTGGCAAAGCCGACGGGGCAGAGAACGTCGTGCGGGTGAAAGCCGCCGTGCGGAATTTCATAGCCGAAACAAACCTGACGGTCATCACCGAGGACGGCGGATTTTTCACTTTCGATGTCCACTATGCCGAGAATCCGGCTGTCTCGACCGTCAATCTTACAGTGCAGGAACCACAGACGAAAGGTGTAAAGGAACCGACTGCTGCGGGCGATCCGCTGTCGCCGGCCCCAGTAACCAAAAGCCGGGTGCTGCTGCGCGAGGTAGGCCGTGAGAAGCCCGCGACCGTAAAGCGCATGTTGAGCGACATATACCGGCAGAACCGTACGGATGTGAAAGGCATTCGCACGAAAAAGTACGGCATCGAAGTCGAAGTACAGGGGATTTATGTTTCCAATGATGTCGTTTACATACATACTTGCATGTATAACGACACGAATATCTCCTTCGAGGTGGATTCACGGCGGTTCATCGTGGCGGATCGCAAACTCACCAAGCGCACGGCACAACAACAGACGCCGCTCGAAATCCTGCGCGTATGCAACGACCCGGCAGTCGTGAGGGGACACCAGCGTCAGCGGACGGTATTCGCACTGCCCAAACTGACGATCTCCGATGACAAAGTGCTTTTGCTGGAAATCATCGAGAAGAACGGAGCCCGGCATCAGACGGTGGAAATACCAGCCAAAGAGTTGTTAGAAGCAAAACTGCTGTAACGGGAAAAATAAGATTCGATGCTCGTACACTTTCTAACGGCTCTTTGCCTGACAATGGGAATATTGTCGGTACTGGTCGCCATCGGACTATGTTGGTTGATCCTCTTTCCGGAGTATCCGAAACACAAGTATTGATTCGGACGAATCCAACGATAAGCACCCGTTTTTTGGACGGGCGCTTATCATTATTTTACAGCCTCTTCAAAATTTGGCGCCGGCTTAAAGGCCGGAATATCATGCGCAGGAATTTTGAGCGTCGTATTCTTTGAAATGTTACGCGCTGTCTTCTCCTTGCGGTGCTTGATGAGGAAGGTGCCGAATCCGCGGAGGAAGACGTTCTCCTTACGAATCTGGGCGGCGCGCACCTCTTCCATGAAACCCTCCACGACAGCTGATACAGTCGTAGCCTCGACACCCGTTTCACGGGCAATCTGATTCACGATTTCGACTTTTGTCATATTGTTTGTTCAACTTTATATATCTGTGACAAAGGTAGAAATTTTATCGTATAAAATAAGAAAAGCCGCAAAGCGAAGTGTTTTGCGGCTTACAACTCTCCGGTGTGGCGGGCAGGTCATTCCACGACTTGTCCGCCATAGTGCAATGTGCATATCTCACGGTGTATCTGCCGACATAGCAGCTCGATAACCCGTTCGGAAAGATCGTGCCGCACCGTGTGCATGAAGCGGCGGTTCTCGATGCGGCTGAACAGGCTTGTGCCGTCTTCGGCGACGGCGCAGCAGATTTGCTCCTCGCGGAAGCGGTCGTAATCGGTGAAATACTCCACATCGGGAGCGATACGTATATAAGATTTCATAGGTTCGTCAGATGATGTTTTGACACAATTCGGGGTGGCGGTATGGCGGGAGCCGCGGGCGTCCGCCCGTTCGCGTCTGCGGCATGACTGCCGCAGACGGAAACCGGGACTTATTTATGGTGTCGCAAGATCGTTGAATCGCAGTTCGATAGTTGTCAGCAACAATCCCGGCGGACAGGAATAAGTGCCCCTTATGTCCGATTCTTCGGAGAAGATATGCACGGTATAGCGGCGTGCCGCTCGCTCCCGGGAAATCCGGATCCCCCAAGTATGGCCGTTTCGGCGTGCGAAAAAAATGTGATTTCCCGCACCTGCCTGGATCAGATCGAAAACGGCGATTCCATGACGGCGAAGAGCGTCGATAAATTCTTTCAACATGATTCATTCGGTTTTATGGGGACGGCCTGCGGGCCGTCCCCGATCAGACTTTAGGCGGCTTTCTTTGTCGTTTTCTTGGTGCTCTTACCCGTTTTGCCCTCTTTCTTGGCGGCTTTGGTCTTGGCTTTCTCCTGCGCTTCGGCCACGGCAATACGCTCGTCGAGACGGTCGTTGCGTTTCGTGTATTCCTCGTCGAACTGCGCTTTCACAACCTCGCATTTCTCTTTGTGGTGCAAGGCTGCAAATTCCATCAGCAGTTGCTTCCCCGTTTTGTCGAAACCGATGTCGGATGTAAGGCTTTTTACAAGAAAATCGCGGGTGATGAGGTCGCGTTGTTCGTCGGTCAGCGCATTGACGACAGCGATTTTCTGTTCGGATGTCAAATAATACGCTTCGGGGAATCCCACGGCGGCGAGGTGTTCGCGCCGCAGGCTTCCGAGCATGATGTAATAGAGAATGTTGTCTTCCAGCTGGGTAAACGGCGTCGGGGCGATCTCCTCGTCGCGGACGATCTGCCGGACGGCTTCGACGGTTTTTTCGTGTGCGAGTTCCGTGTTGCGGATTTTCTTCTCCTCAAGGCGGGCGATCAGTTCCCCGGTCGATTCCCTGCCTTTAGCGGCTTGGTTCACATAGACCAGCCGGGCGTCGTCGCGCGAAGTCTTGACGAAGATACGGATCGCCCCGGCGTCGTGCTTGGCCAGCAGGTCGGCGGTCTTTTCCTCGGCAGCCTTTTTCTGCTGTTCATAGATCTGCATTGCCGCGGTATAATCGGCATCGGTGGCATAATCTGCCGGACATGGTTCCGCGGGTATAGCGGGCATTTCCTGCACCTGCCCGTATTCGAACGCCTTGCATTCGACCCCGTTTTCGGTCATATGCTCTACGGCCTTATCATGGTCGTTGCATCCGTAACGGTCTTTGCAAAGGATGAATTTCGGGTTTTGCGCGAGCAGTTCTCCGCTTTTTCGCTCGATGAATTCGCGGTTCTTGGCTTCGAGACATTCCCGGTTCGTACACCGTCCGCTTCCCGTGGCGAACATATCGTATAGATTGGTGTTGTGCTTGCATGCGGCGCACGCCGTCTGGTCGAAGCGATACCGGGCCAGATCGTTCGTATAATGGGCGTCCACCATCCGCTTGAATTCCTTTACGGAGTATTTCCGCCACCCCTCCTCGTCTTTGAGGCGGTCTTTGCAGATCGTCTTTTGCAGGTCTTTCCCGTACCGTGCCAGCTCCATGGCGAGGCCCAGCGTAATGGAGTTTTCGCGCAGGAGTTTTTTTACGTCGGGGATCAGTTCGTTGAGTTTCATCCGGTAGTAGATATACTGCTCGCTCTTACCGAAGCGTGCGGCCACGGCGGCGGCATCCCCGCCGAGGGTCTGCATGGCGGCTTTGTAGGCTTCGGCCTCGTCGAGCGGCGGCATCTCCTCGCGCTGAATGTTCTCCGAGAGCGCGAGGTCGAAGATCGCCCGTTCGTCCGCGGGGGCGGCATCGACGATGGCCTCGATTTCGGTCTGGCCGAGCAGTTGCACGGCACGGTAGCGGCGTTCGCCGCAGACGATGATATAACAGCCTTGTTCTGCGGCTCGCACCCGGATGGGCTGAATAAGGCCGTGTGTGGCAATGGACGCGGCCAGTTCCGCGAGGGCATTTTCGTCGTAACTCCGCCGCGGATTGTTGGGGTTGGGGCGGATTTTGTCAATGGAGAGCAAAACGGTCGATTTCGTGCTCTGAGCGGCGATTGCGGTCGTGGTGTTGTTTTCGTTCGTTTTCATGGCATGATGGTTTTAAGATTATTTTGAAAGGTATTTAATCAGTTGCTTGTGGCGGTCGTACGGTATTTTGAACAGCAGGTAGGTAATGCCTATGCCGTTGCGCGATGCGTTGTGAAGGAGTTGCCGCAGATCGGGGTCTTCCTCGGCCGTGACGCCGAATACCTCCGGCATGTATTTTTCCGGCAACCGGGTGCGCATCATGTAGTCGAAATCCGCCGTGCGCTGTATGATTTCTTCGTATGATTTCATAATAAAGTCGTTAAGAATGAGAGGATCGAATCGCCGGACATGGCATGCGCGTTGTCCCAATTCCGCCATTGCTGTCCGTCCTTGTTTTGTAACGAGAGGTTGAAAAGAGGGTCTTTCCCTTTCGACCACTTGCCGGAATAAATCCGGATGCTGAAAGTGCGTACATGGCCGCTGAAATCGAAAAAGGCGGTGTATTTTTCTTTGCCGTTGATCTCCAGCAGGAGCGCGGCGATAGCTGTTATCTGTTCGTTCATGGTTTCGGGTGTTGTGGGGCGGGCGGATGCCCGCCCCGGGTTGAATGTTATTTGAGATAGGCGGCCAATGCGCTGCGCACCTCTTGTTCTCGGCGTTTGGAGAAAATCCACCCGGCGCACCGGGTGCCGTCGTGCGTAAGGTAGGCGCGAAACAGCCCGTTCAGATCGCGGAGCGTGTCGCGCAGGGGTTTCGTATCGCCGAATACGGCGATCGACTTCGCGGAGTATTCCACGATCTCGACACGTGCGTCGGCCACGGTTTCGGGGGCGGCGTTCTGCACGGGTGCAGGGTTCTCGATGCATACATTGTCGGAATTTCCGGCCACGACGGCGAAACGCTTGATAATGCCCTCTTTGTCGCGGCACGATTCCTTGCTGACCTGCCAGCCCGAATAACGGTGCGTGCCGAGGTAATAACCGTGCCCCATGCTGTACTTTTCACGGTGTTCGTACTCGGCATTACGCTCGGCCAAGTGTGCCGTGCCCTCGAACCGGACCGCGGCCTTGCGCATTTCGGGGAACAGATCGCGCGAGTGGGTCGAGAAGCCGAGAATCACCGTGCGCACGATGCGCGAGCCGAAATAGTCCGTATAGGGGTCGCATTCGCTTTCATGCTGTTCGCCGATGATGACGGCCACGGCATCGTCGGGAACGATCTGCCGCAGACGCTCCGCGCCGATGGTGCGTAACCGTTCCGCGTCTTCCGCCGCCGCACGTCGGGCGGTTTCCTGTTCGGCTTTGAGGGCGTCGGCACGGGTGCGGAGCGCCGCGACTTCGGCGGCATCCATAAATTCGGGGTGCTCGTCGTCGTAATAGTGCCCGATACCGAATTCGTCCCGCAAGGGGCGGATCAGATCCGCGGAGTGCTCCTCGGCGGTTTCGGGGTCGATCAATCGGTAATTGTAACCGGATTGTGTGTGTTCGATTCCGGCCACGACCATGCGCTGACGCATGTTGTAAGGGCCGTCGAAAATGACGATCTGATTCTCCCGCACGCTCTGTACGTCGGTGTCGTAATTCTTTCCTGCGAATAACAATGTGACTTTTCCCATAGTTGTAAGGTGTTGAATGTTAGTAAAACAGCCGCAGAAGAAACCGCACGAGGACAACCACGGGGGAAAGGACGAGACACACGATGTCCCGACACCGCAACAAGAGCCACAACGAGAGGCAGAAACCCCAAAAACCGCCCGCACCGAGATAACCGCCCGCGAGAAATTTGAACGCCGCAAACGCGCCGAAAAGCACAGCCGCGAAACCCGCCGAAGACCTCCAAAACCCGCAGATGCCGGTGGGAGCGGTGCCGCTCCGTTTCAAAATTTCCCGTATGTCTTTGTGCTGTTTCATAACTACGACCTTTTTTTTATGCCGTATGGGCCGCGTTTGCCTTGCTTCCGTTTCTGTGGGCTATATTTCAGAGGGGCGAAATACAAACAAGATTTCAGGACAAAAAAATCAGCCGCAACTTATACATTGCGGCTGATTTTTTTGTCTGAACCCGAAGGGCCCCGATCTTGGTTGTTTTCCGACCTCCTGCCATAGCTTCGCCCACGGAAACGGAAGCAAGGCAAATGCGGTGCATAACGTGCTAAACGGGGAGTAGGTAGTCTCGGAAACAGCACAAAGACATACGTGGAATTTTCAAATTATTTATAATATAATTGATAGCCATTTTTATCAAGCCTCAAATTGAATCGGGATTTGCGAATGTCGAAATATTTTCTCTAACTTTGTATTATAAAGAAAAAGGCCGCGTGGGTTCAAATCAAACCGACATACGATTTCTGGGCGACGATTTCAACCGTTATTACCAAAGGTGTGTCTTGTTTGCGAAATCTTATACTTATGATTCTGCCCAGGCTGAATGTATGGCCGCTGAAGCCATGGCCGTTCTGTGGGAAAAGATGGCTGCCGGTGAACAGGTCGAGTTCGTGCTTCCGTTTTTGTTTTCGGTCATTCGCAACAAAGCGCTTCACTATTTGAGGCGCGAGAGCCTGAAATATCAGATACACGGAAGCATCGGATCGGATGCTTCCCGGGAAATACAGTTCCGGATCAATACGCTCGAAGCATGTGACCCGCATGCGCTTTATGCCGAGGATGTGCAAACCATTTTGCACAAATCACTGGATGTGCTGGGAAGGCAGACCCGCCGGGTTTTCATGCTCAGCCGGTTCGAGGGAATGTCTAACCGGCAGATAGCCCAGGAACTCGGCATCAGCGAAAAGAGCGTGGAGTACCATGTTACCAAGGCGCTGAAACAACTTCGCACCGACCTAAAGGACTACCTGCCGCTCATCTATCTTTTTCTGGGGATCTAACCGCCTTTCAATACATACGTTTTCTGCGGGTTAACGTGCCTGCGGTGCATTTGCCGCAACTGTTGCCTATCTTTTTATTTCATCAATCGCCCGAAAAATATTATTTTTCGTTTAGGGTTTCCCAATTCTCGGGGAACTAATATATACATGCGCATATTTCATTTTTATGAAAAAGAATTTTAATCTGATCGGAAAATACCTGCGGGGAGATGCCTCGTTGGCGGAACGTATCCAAGTGATGAAATGGGCTGAAGGGAATGATACGCAGCGCGATGAATTCAATGCATTGCGGCGGATCTACGATGCCACACTACTCATGGATGATGACATTGCAATGTCGAAGCGCCGGACAGGACTCCGCCGTTACTGGAAGTGGCTTGCAGCAGCGGCGGTCATTGCTTTCGTTGCGGGCATCTCTTATCTCCCGGAAAATTTCAGGGATGATCCGACGCCGCACTTGCAGTTCCGATCGCTCTCCGCGCCGATCGGTCAGCAAACCAAAACGGTGCTTTCCGACGGTACGGTCGTATGGCTCAACTCCGGATCGGAACTGGAAATTTGCGCGCAGGCCGAGGGCGAACGCCGGGTGAAACTCTGTGGCGAGGCCTATCTGGATGTCGCGCGCGACATCGACCGTCCCTTTATCGTGGAAACATCGCACATGGAGGTCCGGGTTTTGGGTACCCGATTCAACGTCAATGCCTACGATGAAAAACAGTCTGTCGTGCTGGTGTCGGGTTCGGTGGATGTCACCGCTCTCGAACAGGGAGAGAGCAGCCGCATTCGACCCGAGGAGATGTTCACCTACGACGCCCGCACCGGGGAGCGGCAGATACGCTTGGTGGATACCAATAATTTCGTTTCCTGGACCGAAGGCTTCCTCCAGTTCAAAAGCGCGCCTCTGGAACAGGTATTTATGCAGTTGCAGCATTTTTATGGAGTTCGGATCAATTGCGATTCGCACCTGACGGAAGAGATTACGATCAGCGGCAAACTGGAACTCAGAACCGGACTCGAAAGCGCTCTGAACCATCTCAAACTGTTGGCTCCCATTTCCTATACGCGCTCCGGCGAACGGGAAATCGACATCACGATTCGACAATGATACATGCGCATGATATTTACCGACTTAAACTACTGCCTATGACGATACGAAAACCATCCTGAACTATTCGCGGGGACCGTTCCGTTTTTGCGAATTCCGATAGTGTTATATCTGAAAATCAAACCTATATGAATCAAAATCTACGAACCCATGTTCTGAAAAAGGGATGTTTGCTGTGCCTGTCCTTCTGTTTGTGGGCAGGCGGCGCTCTTCTGGCTCAGAATACGAGTATCTCTCTGCGTGTGAAAGACAAACCGCTGAAAGAGGTGCTCAAACAAATCGAAACGGACGAAGGTTATATTTTTCTGTACAAGGACAAGACGATGGATCTTGAACGGAAAATAAGCCTCAATGTCCGTAACGCCTCGCTGGAAACAATACTTCGCCGAATCTTGGATGAGAAGACCGAATTCGGGATTTCCGAACGGCAGGTCGTCCTGTATACGCGGAAAGAGGCAGCGAAGACGCCTCCGGCCGATACGCCTTTCCGTAAGGTTACTGTTCGGGGAACGGTCAGGGATGCCGGCGGCAATGTGTTGATCGGTGTCTCCGTCGTCGAGAAGGGAACGACGAACGGAACCGCTACCGACGCCAATGGTCTCTACACCATCGACGTGAAGAGCGCCGAAGCTATTCTGACTTTCTCTTATCTGGGTTATAAGACCGTTGAGTCTTCCGTTTCGACCCGTACGCAGCTCGATGTTACGCTGGAAGAGGATGCCGCACGGCTCGACGATGTGGTTATCATCGGCTACGGCACGCAGACCAAGGCGTCGATTACCGGAGCTTTGGCAACGATCGATACCGAGGAACTGGTCAAGGCGCCCGTCGCAAGCATTACCAATGTATTGGCCGGTTCGGTTCCCGGCGTGGCGACCGTACAGACCTCCGGACAGCCGGGTAACGACGCCGCAACGATCTATATCCGCGGTGTTGGTTCGCTGAACAGCAATTATGCGGCACCTCTGGTGTTGGTCGACGGTGTGGAACGCGAATTTTCGCAGATCGACCCGAATGAAATAGAGAATTTCTCGATTCTGAAAGACGCTGCCTCGACAGCGGTTTTCGGTGTTCGTGGTGCCAACGGCGTTATTCTCATCACGACCAAACGCGGACAGGAAGGTCGCCCCTCAATCTCCGTCAGTTCGATTACAGGTGTGCAGCAGCCGCTTTCCTATGTCCAGCAGACTGGCAGCTATGAGTATGCCCGTTTCTGGAATATCAAACAACAGAACGACGGCGTGACTGACAAAACGCAGTATTTCAGCCGGGAGGCCATCGAGGCTTATCGTACCGGTTCCGATCCGATTATGTATCCGAACGTCCGGTGGAAGGATAAGATGTTCAACAGTGTTTTTCTGCAAACGAAGAATAATATCAACATTTCGGGCGGCGGTCAGAACGTGCGTTATTTCGTTTCGCTCGGGTATCTCTATCAGAACGGCGTGTTGAAACAGACGAAATACCTCGATTACGACAATAATTACAGCTACAACCGCTATAATTACCGGGCGAATGTGGATTTCGATCTGACGCGGACGACTGCCTTGAAAATCGGCATCGGCGGCAATGTGGGCAAGAGTCAGAATCCGCTGACGGTCGCCGATGGCAACGAATGGGTCTATGCAACGATCTGGGCCGTGCCGATGTCCAGTCCGGGCTTTGTCAACGGTAAAAGGACGTTGATCCCGGCAGGGTTCATTCCGTCTACGATCGAATTGCGCGACGGATACAGCACCTTTTTCGGCTACGGGTATGAGCAGATCTACCGTACCACGCTTAATTGTGATGCGGAGATCATACAAAATTTTGATTTTCTGACTAAAGGTCTGTCGGTTTCGATCAAAGGCGCTTACGACAATCGTTTTAATCTAACGAAAAGCCGTACTGCCAATGGATGGCGGCAGGAATATCAGAGGGCTTATTATAAATCGTATCTTGAAGATCCGACCAAACCACAGACTGATCCGGATTACGATAAGACCATCGTTTACATTCCGGCCTCGGAGGCTGCACCCGATTATAGCAAAGATCAACCGCTGAATTATTCGGAAAACGATTATGGGCGTGATCGGAACTGGTATATCGAAGCCAAAATCAATTATTCGCGTTCGTTCGGTGTGAGCGGCGACCACAAGGTGTCGGCCATGTTTCTCTACAATCAGTCGCGTGACTACTATCCTGTGGCGGGCGGCGGTACGTTTCAGTATATCCCGCGCAGTTATGTGGGGTATGTCGGCCGGGTGACCTACGGCTATCGGAACAAATACCTCGTCGATGTGAATATCGGGTACAACGGATCGGAGAATTTCGCGCCCGGGAAAACACGTTACGGAGCTTTTCCGTCGGCATCAGTAGGCTGGGTTTTGAGCGAAGAGGGATTTATGCGTCATCAAAATGCGATCAGCTATCTCAAATTCCGTGCATCCTGGGGACGTGTAGGTAACGATCTGAGTGGGGCGCGTTTTATGTATATGCCGAGCGTTTGGTCACAAAACGGCTCTTACAGCTTTGGAATTAACAACCCGAACAGTTTGGAAGCTTACGGGGAAGGTACGTTGGGCAATACCGATGTAACATGGGAAACGGCCGACAAGCAGAACTACGGTATCGACGCAAACTTCTTCTCGGATCGGCTTTCCCTGAATTTCGATTATTTCTTTGAACACCGTACGGGCATTCTCCTGTCGCCTAACTCAACCCCTGGCATTATTGCGGCGGGTCTGCCCGCGCTGAATATCGGCGAAGTGGACAATCACGGTTACGAAATCGCCTTGGGGTGGAAGGAAACGACACGGCGCGGATTCAACTATTACGTCAATGCCAACGTGTCGTTCGCCCGGAACAAGATTCTGTACATGGACGAGGTGAAGAGCCAGTTCGCTTATCAGCATCAGACCGGCGGTCCGACCGGACGCTATACGGGACTTTACAAATTCGAAAGGCTGTATCAGAATAGCGACTTTACGGTTGATTCCAAAGGAAACATGGTTCTCGATTCTTCCTTGCCACAGCCTTATGTCGCTGTTGCACCCGGCGATGCCATGTATGCCGATCTGAATGGCGACGGGATTGTGGACAGTGACGATACGATGGTGACCGGCTACTCGACCCGACCCGAATACGTTTTCGGTCTGAATGCCGGATTCAATTGGAAAGGGCTTAACTTCTCAATGCAGTGGACGGGAGCGACGCATGTCAACAAGATGATGGAGATCGAGTACCGTATTCCCTATACGAATGCGGGTGGCCGCGGGTTACTCCAATATTTTTATGATGATTGCTGGACACCCGAGCATCAGACCGGAACGTTACCGCGTGCTGCTGAAAAATCGGAGGTTTGGAATTCTTCCGCTTCTACGCTTTGGCTACGCAATGCCCGCTATCTGCGTCTGAAAACATTGTCGGTCGGTTATACGTTCTCGAACAGCAAACGCCTCGCTTCGGTAGGAATCAAAAAACTGGGCATTTCGTTGACTGGATACAACCTGTTGACATTCACTCCACTTGATTTCATCGATCCGGAATCCCTGACTAACAATAATGGAGCTTATCCGCTGGTCAAAGTGTATAGTGTCGGTCTGAATGTCACCTTTTAAATCTTTCTGATTATGAAACAAATCCACATATGGGCAGCGGTAGTCTGCCTGTTGTTAGCGTCGTGTTCGGATATCCGTTTCGGAGATGATTTTCTCGGCGACCATCCCGAAAGTTCGGGAGCTACACTCGACGAAATGTTCAGTTCGGCGGTCAATGCAGACCGAGTCCTAACCAAAGCGTATACTTATTTGCCTTATGGTTTGCCGACAGGAGATCGTCCTTATGACAAATTAGGGGTGAATATTCTTGAAGCTATTACGGATCTTCATTACAGTTTTCGCAACAATATGAGTGATGGTCCGGTCAACCTTTATTATAACGGTGCGTTGAGTTCCAATATCGGCACGAGCGATCTTCAAGGACGCGAAGCCTATCGCTTCGGTTCGGAACCGGAATACAACGCGATCCGTTATGCATGGATCTATATCGAGAATGCGGACCGGATTCCGGATATTACCTCCTCGGCCCGCAGGGAACGCGTGGCCGAGGCGAAGATGATCATTGCGCTTGCTTATGCCGAAATGTTGCGTTATATGGGCGGCGTGCCATTGTTAAAACATTCGGTTGCGGCCAATGAAGAGATGCATTATCCGCGCAATACTTTCGCGGAAACGGTTGATTATATCGTGCAGCTGCTCGATGAGGCGGCTCCAGCTTTGGAGTGGAAAGCATCTGATACGGATGCAGGCCGTATGACGAAGGCTGGGGCTATGGCTCTCAAGTTAAGGGTATTGTTGTTCGCCGCGTCCCCGACTTTCAATTCGGCGACGCCGTACCATGCCAAAGCCGATGCATATTCTTGTTACGGGAATTACGATCGGGAACGTTGGGGCAAGGCAGTTGAAGCGGGCAAGGCTTTTCTCGACGAGTTGGATAAAAACAGGCAATATGAATTGGTCCGACCCGTAACGGAGAAGCCTGAAGATCGTCGACAAGCATACCGATCCGGATATTTCGAACGCAGCAGTCCGGAAATTCTTATTTCGACCCGTCGGGGATATGACAATTCGATTCATGCGGATTTTTATAAAGAGCGCGTACGCTCCGGCCCGACGCTCAATTACGTCAATATGTTCCCTTGGGCCGACGGTGCGGAGTTCCCGGAAGATTTCGACTGGGAGCGTCCTTCGAAACAACCGTTTTTCGCATTGGACGGCACGCCTACGAGAGACCCGCGCCTTTATGAAACCTGCGTCGTGCCGGGTGACACCTATTACGACGGGACATTGGCACCTTTGTATACCAACCATTTGAATTATGTCAGCCCCAGCAGCGGATTCTTTCAGATGAAATTCATTTTGAGAGATTTCAATGACCGCAACGGTCAACCGGCACATTGGCCTTATTTGCGTCTGTCGGAAGTATTGCTGAGCTATGCCGAAGCGATCAACGAGTATGTCGGCATGCCCAATACAACGGCCTATGATTGTGTCAATGAAGTTCGAGAACGTGTCGGATTGTCTGCGCTCCACGAGAAAATGGGGAAGGACGAGTTCCGGGAGGCTGTGCTGCGCGAACGGGCGCTCGAATTCGGGTTCGAGGAGGTTCGCTGGTTCGATCTCATCCGCTGGGGCCGCGAAGCGGATTTCCGTAAACAGCTCTATGGGCTGACATCGACCGGAAACAATTCTCAAAACCCTACGGCTTTCTCTTTCAAACCCTTTGTGTTGGATGACCGGACATGGAGAAACACCTGGGATACCAAATGGTATCTGGCACCTGTCCCTCTTACGGAGATAAACAAGGGATATGGCATGACCCAGAATCCGGGCTGGTAGCATGTGGGGTCTCTAAATAATTACAGAATATGAAAAATACCATTATAATATTGCTGTTTGCGGGGTGTCTGTTATCTGCCTCCGCCCGGCAGAACGAAGGTTTTCCGGTCGTAGGTGCTCCCGATACCATAAGTCTCGGCTACGGGATCGGTGTCGACCGGGATCGGAGCGCCTGGACACAGGCGGGAGTGGGCCGCGAAGTGCTGGACAATGCGCCGCAGATTGATGCGGCCAAAGCCCTTTACGGACGAATCGCCGGACTGAATGTTTATCAGGGAGTCGGCACGACGGCCGATAACATCGCTTCGCTGTCGATTCACGGACAGGCTCCGCTGGTACTTGTCGATGGTTTCCCGCGGGATCTTAAGAATCTTACGGTACAGGAGATCGAATCGGTCGTCGTGCTGAAGGACGCCGCAGCGGTTGCACTCTACGGTGTGCGCGGTGCGAATGGGGTCGTGATGGTCTCCACGCGGCGGGGAACGCCCGGCAAGCTGAAAGTGGGTGTCGGCTATCAGTACGGCGTCAGCACGCAATTTCGCGCACCGGAATTTGCCGATGCCTTTACCTATGCCCGTTCGCTCAACGAGGCGCTTACGAATGACGGCCTTTCGCTTCGTTACAATGCCTACGAACTGAATGCGTTCCGCAGCGGAAAACATCCGTCGTATTATCCGAATGTTGATTGGTGGAATGAAGTCTACAACACCACAGCGTCGAATCATCGCCTCAATCTTACATTCGATGGAGGGTCGCGCAAGTTTCGTTATTATACGGCCGTGGATTATATGCACGACCGGGGCTTTTTTCGCAGCAATGAAAACGAATCCCGGTACAAAACCGATCCGACGGATGTTCGCTTGAACATTCGGGCCAACATCGATGTGGACATAACCCGTTCGACGCGGATGCGGCTGAACGTGATGGGCAAGATCGCTGAGACAAACCGTGCCAATTACGGAGATATTTACAACATCCTTTATAACACGCCTTCGGCTGCTTTTCCCATACGATACGATGACGACGGCCTTTACGGCGGTACGAGTATTTACGGGGCCAATAATCCGGTAGCTTTGTTGATGGACAGCGGCAATTACCGGCAGACCATCGGAATGCTTTTGGGGGATTTGTCGTTACGGCAGAATCTTGATGCGCTGACCCCCGGCCTCTCGGCAGAGGTGTCGGTGGCTTTCGACAATGTCGGCTCCATGTTCGATCAGGCGACGAAGACTTATCGTTATAAGGATGCGCAGGCCTCCGTTTCTACGGACGGAACGCTGATCACCCATCCGGCCGTTTACGGCAAGGATTCGGAAGTTGTCGGCCACAGTCAGAATTTCTACTCGTTATACATGCGGTCCGATTTGCAGGCTAAAATCGGTTATGACCGTTGTTGGAGCCAACATCATGTGCAGGCGGCCGTGATTTACGATCAGCAGGCCTACACGGCCAACGGTCGGAATAACTCGGTTCGTCGGCAATCGGTTCTCGCTACAGTCGGCTACACGTTCGACAATCGCTATACGGTGAATGTCGTCGGCAATTATTCGGGTTCGGCCTATCTGCCCGAGGGCGATGCGTTCCACTTTTATCCGGCGGTAAACGCCGCCTGGGTCCTTTCCGAAGAACCCTTCCTGCGAAACGCAAAGCAGCTCGATCTGCTCAAATTATCCGCTTCTTACGGCATTTCGGGGTGGGACGGGAATCTGTCGCACGAACTGTGGCGTCAGTCGTTCGGGAATACGAATGCGCACGGTTACTATTTTTCCAACAACGTCGCGGCCTATTCCGGTTTGGCAGAAGGGAATCTCGCGGCCGAAGGGCTTGTCCCCGAGGAGTCCCGCCGGGTAACCGTGGGGCTCGATCTGCGTTCGTTCGGTAATCGTTTCACGGCTTCCGTCGAGGGATTTTTCGAGCGGCGCAGCCATATCCTGATCTCTTCCGGGGCCACCGTGTCGGGTATCATCGGCATCGGCGTGGGGCTGCAACCGGCCGGCGAGCATGAGTACCGGGGATTCGACGCCTCGATTGCCTGGAACGACCGCCGCAAGGATTTCTCCTACGGAGTTTACGCCAACGCCTCCTATCTGGACAGCGAGGTGATCGTCGACGGTCAGGAGTATCAGCCCTATGATTATCTCTACCACCGGGGCAACCGGGTGGGGCAAAGTTACGGGCTGGAGGTCGTCGGCATTTTCCAAAGCCAGATGGAGATCAACGAAAGTCCCGTACAGACGTTCTCGACGGTGCGTCCCGGCGATTTCAAATACCGTGACCAGAACGGCGACAACCGGATCGACGATCTGGATATGGTCCGGATGCACGGATCGAGTGTTCCCCGTTTCTATTTCGGCTTCGGGTTCCATGCCGGTTACAAAGGGATCGAACTGTCTGCCGATTTTCAGGGCATGACGGGGCGCACGGTCAATCTGCTCGACTGTCCGCTCTACAAACCGCTGATCGGCAACGGTAACATTTCGCAAACGCTGCTCGATCACGAGATCCCGTGGTCGCCCGAACGTGCTTCGGAGGCGACCATGCCGCGACTGACAACCCTGTCGAATGCGAACAACTACCGGAACAATTCGTATTGGTATCGGGACGGTTCCTTCATCAAACTGCGTAACCTGACCGTTGCCTATACGCTGCCCAAACGGATTCTTCGCTTCGCGGATATGAAGATTTATCTGCAAGGTACGAACCTCTTCAGTCTGGACAATCTGAAAACCGTTGATCCCGAACAGTTGGGGGCTGCGTATCCTTCGGTGCGGTCGTACTGGGCAGGCGTGAAGTTCAATTTTTAACCGGTATACAGGATGAAAACATATCGAATCATAACGACCTTGTTGAGTGCTGCCGTTTTCGTTTCGTGCAATTACCTCGACTTCGACGAAACGAACGGACTCAATACGCACGACAATATCTATAAGTATTTCGACAATACCAAGCAAATGCTCACCAACGTCTATTCGTACATTCCCCAGGATTTCGGGGCGGTCGAAGAGGCGATGCGCGACTGCGCCTCGGACGATGCCGAATTCGGCAATACCGGGGGCGGCGTGCAGGATTTCAACAACGGCAACTGGTCGGCGCTCAGAACGCACGATACGGCCTGGTCGCTCTATAACGGCATCCGTGCGGCGAACGAATTCATCGCTTCGATCGCCGATGTGGACTTTTCCCGGTTCGAGTACGGACCGAGTTATCCGAATTGGGAAAGGCAGCTCCGCTATTTCCCCTACGAGGCTCGGATGCTGCGGGCGTTCTATTTCTTCGAACTGGCCCGGCGTTATGGCGACATTGCCATGCCGACCCGGGTGCTGACCATCGAGGAGGCCAATACGATCGGCAAGATGTCGTTCGACGAAGTGATCGGGTTCATTGTCGCCGAATGCGATGCATGTGCCGCCGACGGCAACCTGCCCAATACGTATGTCGGCGAGCCGGGTAACGAGACGGGACGTATCACCCGGGGCTTCGCACTCGCACTCAAATCCAAGGCACTGCTCTATGCGGCGAGCGAGCTGCACAATCCTTCGATGGATGTCGAGCGTTGGAAACGTTCGGCGAAGGCAGCGCTGGATCTGATCGAGACGGGTCTCTATTCTCTCGATCCGGCGGATAAAAGCAATAACATCACTTCGCCGGAGGTCGTCCTGCTGCGTATGAACAGCGATGACAACACGTTCGAACTTCGCAACTTCCCGATCCGCTTTACCGAAGGCCGCCGAACGACTGCCGCCACGGGGACTTTCCCGACGCAGGAATTGGTCGATGCCTTCCAGACGAAGAACGGCTATCCGGTGACTTTGGGCGTGAACGGCTGGCAGTGCGACGACCCGCAGTTCAATGCTCAAACTCCGTATGCAAATCGGGATCTTCGTTTCGCCCGGACCATTCTCGCAAACGGCAGTCAGTTTAAGGGCTCGATGATCGAAACTTATGTCGGCGGCAGTGATTATGCGTCGATTGCCGAGGGCGGTTCGCCCACGGGGTATTTTCTGCGCAAATATATTCAGGAATCCACGAATCTCAATCCCAACACGCCGGTTTCCAACAAGCACCATTGGATCGTTTACCGTTATGCCGAGACGCTGCTGACCTATGCCGAGTCGATGATCGAGGCATTCGGTGACCCGGACTACACGGATGAAACCTATCTGTATTCGGCCCGGTGGGCGATCAATCAGGTGCGTGCCAATGTCGGAATGCCCGATATTACCGTCACTGGCAAGACCGACTTCATTGCCGCGCTCCGCAACGAGTGGCGTGTGGAGTTCGCTTTCGAGGATCACCGGTTCTGGGACGTTCGCCGCTGGAAAATCGGCGACGCGACCCAGCGCCGCATCCACGGCGTGGAGATTACCCGCACGGGGAGCGAGTATACGTTCCGTCGGAAAGTCTGCGAACAACGGACATGGGCCGACCGGATGTATCTCTATCCGATCCCCCAGTCGGAACTCTACAAAAATCCGAATCTCGCTCCGCAAAATACGGGCTGGTAACGGACCCCAAGCAAAACAGTACGAAAAAATCAAACAACCTATTACGATTATGAAAATTCGAAAATTCATGCAGTCATTCCGGTTAATGACCGTTATCGCAGCTGCGGCGGGGTTCGTCGCCTGCCAGGAAAATACGGTGGATACGCAGGGCGAAATCCTGCCGAAACTCGCTACGGACGCCCAAAATACGTATGTCGCTGATCCGACATTGCCCGAGAACATTACTTTCAATGTCAGTTCCAATACTCCATGGCGAATTACGGTTGATTGCGGCGAGGGTTTCGCCGAGCGTCCGTGGTGTTCGGTTTCGCCTTCGTTGAGTGCCGTAAGTTCGCTGGTCGAGGAGGTTACGATCAAAATGAAAGACAACCCGACTTATGAGAGCCGAACGGCCGCTATTACGATCGAGGCAGACGGAATTGCCGAGCCGACGGTTATTACGGTCAGACAGACCGGTCAGGGCAATCTGACGCTTTCGGAGCTGCAACCCCGGGAGGAAATTTCAAAAGATGGCGGTTCCGCATCCTTTACCGTGGTTTCCAACCGCGACTGGACAGCCGAGTCGGACCAGAAATGGCTGACGCTGGACAAGTCATCCGGTACTGCGTCAGACGATCCCATAACGGTAACTGTAACGGCTTCTGTCAGCGACGGTTTGCGTCGCACAGCGGTGGTGACCGTGAGGACCGATCTCGAAACCGAAACTATCGAAGTCGTACAAGAGGGATGGAGAATGGAGTTCCGCCCGTTGGAAAACCCCGAAACGGAGCTGTTTTTCGGATATGCGGGTGACACGAAAACCTACTATGTAGACGCCAATGTCGAGTGGATCGTATCTTCGGAGAATACATATGCCGAGGTTGAGAAAATTGACGGGGAGTCGTTCTCAGTGAAACTTCCTTTTGCCCGGGCTTTTGCGGATGAGAAGATCGCGGTTGTGCTGAAGGCGGCGGCTGAAAATTCGCCGCTTGAGACACAGACCATGACCGTTACGCAGGAGACGGCCGTTACCCCTGAAAGCGGGCAATTGGACGGCAATACGCTGACCGCAACCGCTGGCAATGCGCGTGTCAAGAGCAAAGGCGAGTACAAGTACGGTGAGTTTATCTGGAAATTCTCCGAAGTAAATCTCGAGTCGGGTTATTTCTCGATCAACAATTGGGCCGGTAGTGTGTATCTGATGCTGCGTTTCGGCAACAACGATCATCAGTTGACGGCAGGAGGTGAGGTTACGGTTAACGGACAAAAGGTTCATTTTGGTTTTGACAACGGTTGGGGCGGACTTTGGAATGACGCCAAGCAGTTTACCGAAGGCTCGTATCCCACGGATGTCAGGGAACTCCGGTCGCTCCGTTTGCGAATCGAACCGACCGAAAGAAGCGGCACCCAGCAGAACAAGACTCTTTCGAGAAAGGTCTGGATCAATGACGTGCTGGTACTCGACAACAGTGCCAATGTCGGCGATGTATGGCAAGAAGGCAGCACGCAAGCCGGATTCAATTATCTTTTCGGCATCGAGTCCGGCACCGGTACGATGACGATCGAATCGTTCGAGTATAAGCCTCTCTAAAATGTATCTGGCATGAAACTCCTATTTCGAAAATCTTACGGTCGGAGCGTCTACGCGGCGCTTCCGGCCTTGCTGACAATGCTGTTCGCAATGGCATGTCAGGACGACGAACCACAGAAATGGGTCGATTTGCGCTATAAGGCGGAGGATGCCTACATCCTTGAAGCGACCGCACCCAGTCCGATCCGATTGCAGGTGAAATCGACCGATCCGTGGAGAGTCTATGGACTGCACGACGATTGGTGTACGATTACTCCCGCCGAAGGAACATCCGGTGAAATTTTCGATGTCGAAGTCCGCTATTCGGACAATTCGGCCCTCGACGACCGGATCGATACGCTGATTATCCGAAGCGATTATTGGATCGGTAAATGGATTCAGGTCCGACAGAAAGGAATCGCTTATCTCGATCTGGAAGATGCCGATAACGTCGAATTGATTCAGACCGGCAGTTCGGGTAGTTTTAAGATCCGTTCGAATCAGGATTGGAGTGTGCGTCTTGGCGAGAACGCCTCGTGGCTGAATGTTTCGTCGGATTTGGCTGGTTCAGGCGATGGTGAGATCGCCTTCTCTGCCGATGAAAATAAGGGCGAACGGCGGTACGCTGATCTTGTGATTTGCGACCGCCACGGCGAAACGGTACATGTAGTAACCGTAGCACAAGTCGGCGTACAACTTGATCCGGCGGAAACATTAATTAAAACCGATTATACGGCGAAAACATATAGTCTTGATGTTGTTTCCAATGCTTCATGGACTGTTTCACGTGAAGACGAACAGCAGGTGTGGTTCTCGTTTGAGAAAACCTCGTTCGAAGGCTCGGATAAACTGGTTATTACGATCGGTGAAAATCCGAACACCTCGATCCGCAATGCGACGATTATCCTCCGGACAATCAAAGCGGAGGGCGTAACGCAGGTCGAAAAGCGCATTGTTCTCCGCCAGGCGAACGATCCCGTTCCGGAACATTACGAGTTCAACAGCGGGGAACAGACCAAATGGTCGGTAAATCAGGGAACTGCTTCATTTGCCGACGGCGACGTTACCTTCTCGCCGGGTCGATTGCTGCGCTATGAGTTCCGTACGGGAAATTACAAGATTCGTATCAAGAAATGGGATGCGACGGCAGTGTCGACGCTTTATTTCTGCAACGGCGATTTTGAAATCCGCTGGCATCTGAATGCCGGAAAGAAAACTACGGATATATCGGTGCGTAACGCCAATAGTACAGCCGTGCACAAAAATATTGCATTCGATCCTTCCGCGCCTCATGAAATCGGATTACGGATGTCGGAAACTGTTGACGGATACACACGTTACGAATGGTTGCTCGACGGAGTGGCGTTCAATTCCTATGCCGCCGACGGGTCGGACGGAGGATCGAGCAAGATTAAGTTCGGCAGTAAATATTCCGTATTCCTCGGATGCTCGTCCGGAACTGTGACCTATGATTGGTGGGAGTATGCGATTCCCTATGAGTATTTCGATTGGGATGATTGATGAACCTAAGAATTAGAATGAATATGAAAATAAATGCTTTATTGCTCGGTGCATTGTCTGTTCTGACGGCAGCTTGTTCTTCGGACAGTTCCGGAGAGCCGGCGGATGATGCACTGCTGAAATCGTTTGTTCTGACGATCGGTGAGTTGAATTATCATGCCGACATCGATCCGGACGACCATACGGCTCGTATCGGGGAGATTCAGTACGGCGGACAGATAAGCGGAGTGGATTACCGGCTGGCCGAAGGGGCCACTATCGCACCCGATCCCAAGTCGCTTGTGGGCGAATGGCCCGAAAGCCAGGAGTTTGCTGTCTCCAAAGACGGACGTACCGAGAATTACACCGTATATCTTTCGGCTTATGTCGCCAAATGGCCCGAGGCCGAGAACGAAATTATTTTCTACGATGATTTCGACCAGGCAGACGGGTTGGATTACGATAGTTGGTCACATGTTCCGTATGGTACGGCAGCCTGGCAGATTTATATGTCGGGCAGTCCGGATCAGGCTTATGTCAAGGATGGCAAGCTGATTCTTACCATCGAGAAGAAAGACGGCAAGGTCGTTTCGGGCGGTATCAAGACTCAGGGCAAGAAATGGTTCAACAACTGTCGGATCGAGGTTTGTGCTCGTTTTGTCGAAGATGCAGGCAGCATAGGTCAGGCAATCTGGCTAATGCCGGAGCCTATGTACCAGATCTACCCGGGATGGCCTCATGGCGGAGAGATCGATATTATGGAACACAGCTATCTGAACGATTACGTTCAGCAGACGCTCCATTCCCATTATATTGATATTTATCAGGAAACACCGTCCGGGAAAGCTGCTTATGCAGATTACAACAAGGGAACGTTCAATGTCTATTCGGCGGATTTGACCGATGAAGAGATCGTGTTCTACACGAATGACAAGGAGACGATGCGTTATGCGAATCAGCATTTTCCGAACGAGTCGGAGTTGATGCAGTGGCCTTTCCGAGGGCAGTATTATCTGATACTCTCGATAGGTGCGGCCGGGCGTAGTGAGGTTCAGGATGCAGATATCCCGTCGTTTATGGAGGTCGATTGGGTTCGTGTAACCAGACTCGGCAACTGATGCGGATGAAAACTCAACTGTTTTTCGGGGCGCTTGCATATTCGCTTTCTTTACTTTCGACGGAAGTACAGGCCGGAACACCGGCTTGTACTTCGTTGAAAGAGAGGTCTGCGGAACGGCATGAAATCGTTGTCTTTTCGGAAGATTTCGATCAAAAGTCGCGCATCCCTGATTCTGAATACTGGAGTTTTATTCCAGCCGGTGCGCCTGTCTGGCAGAAACATATGTCAGGGAGTGTCAGGGAAGCCAGTGTCAAGAAGGGGAAACTGATCCTGCGGGCACGGAAGAAAGACGGGATTTACAGATGCGGCGGTATATGGAGTTTGGGTAAGATCGCTTTTGGTCCGGGACATCGGATCGAAGTCGGAGCACGGTTCGGCCGACTGGCGCCAGGAGCCTGGCCCGCCATTTGGCTGATGCCGGAAAAACCGATATATCCGGGGTGGCCCGCCTGTGGGGAGATTGATATTATGGAACATCTGAATTGCGATGATTTCGTTTATCAGACCGTGCACAGCCACTTTATCCATCATCATACTGCTGTGGGACCGTCCGGCGATCAGCGGACTCCCAAGATCGACATCAAGGCGTTTCATCGCTATGCGGTCGAGATTTCCGACGACGCTCTGGTGTTTTATATCGACGACGTAGAAACGTTTCGCCATATGAACCTGCATCTCCCGGATGAACGGCAAAAGATGCAGTGGCCGTTTAAGACTCGTTATTATTTGATTCTCAATCTTGCACTCGGCGGTTGGGCCGGAGAAATCGAGGATGCCAAATTGCCGGTCGAAATGGAAGTGGACTATGTGCGGGTGACTAAACTTTCCGAGGAATAATCAAATATCGAACGAATGACTCTGATAAAAAGATTTATTACACTTATTGGCATTTGTTGTCTGTATCCGGTCGTCGGTCGGCCGGGAACATTCGACATTGTTCCATGTCCGCTCTCCGTCGAACGGGGTGTCGGCGCATTTCGGCTGAAAGCCGGAGCCGTTGTATCGGCCCCCGACTCTTTGCTCGGGGCCGCCCGGCTTTTTTCGGAAATGGCAGCTCCGATTCTCGGAGGAAAACTCGCTCTCGAATCCCATGCTGCGGCCCCTGCGTTGTCGCTTGCGGGCGATTCTTCGCTGGCCAGGGAGGAATACGTGCTTGATGTTACCCGTCGGGGTATCGAACTGCGGGGCGGTTCCGTAAGCGCTGTCCTGTACGGACTGCAAAGTTTGCGGCAACTGGCGTTCGAAAACCGAGGAACGATTCCCGTTGTACGGATTCACGACAAACCGTTTTTCGCCTATCGCGGAGCCATGCTCGACGTCTGCCGCCATTTTTCACCCATTGGCGAGGTCAAGCGGTTTATCGACATCCTTGCCCTGCACAAACTCAATGTCTTTCATTGGCATTTGACTGACGATCAGGGTTGGCGGATCGAGATTCGCCGTTACCCGGCTCTGACCCAAACCGGGTCCGTACGCCGCGGGACGGTTGTCGGCGACCATCGGACCTCTTCCGAGTATACGGACGAACCGTACGGCGGCTACTATACGCAGGACGAGATCCGCGAAGTCGTGGCCTATGCGGCCGAACGGGGTATTATGGTGATTCCCGAAATCGAGATGCCCGGTCATGCCGTGGCGGCATTGGCGGCTTATCCCTGGCTCGGGTGCACCGGAGGTCCTTATGAAGTGATGCGGACGTGGGGCGTGAGCGAGGACGTTCTGTGCATCGGCAAAGAGTCGACGCTCGGATTCCTGAAGGATGTGCTGACCGAAGTTCTCGAACTCTTTCCGTCGGAATATATTCACATCGGCGGGGATGAATCGCCGCGCAAACGCTGGAAATCGTGTCCGTTCTGTCAAGAACGTATCCGTCGGGAGGGGCTGCGGAACGAGGCCGAACTGCAAAGTTATCTGGTCCGCCGGATCGAGGAATGGCTCCGTGACCGCGGCCGCCGTCTGATCGGCTGGGACGAGATTCTCGAAGGCGGCGTATCGCAGGACGCTACCGTCATGTCGTGGCGCGGGACCCGTGGCGGCATCGAGGCGGCGCGACACGGCAATCGGGTCGTCATGGTTCCCTGCGATTACTTCTATTTCGATTACTATCAGACGCATGATCCGGCACGGGTCGAACGGGAAACGGTCGCCACGGGACGACCCGACGACGTTCCGTACGTAACCGTACGCCGGGCATACGAATTTTCGCCTTACGAAGGTCTCGACGGCGGTCAGCGACAGTGCATACTGGGCGTGCAGGGAAATATATGGCGGGAATATATGGTCGATTTCCGACAGGTCGAGCATATGCTGTTGCCCCGTTTGGCTGCGCTTGCCGAAGTGGCGTGGAGTTGCGATCGACGTGATTTTCCCGATTTTTCCCGTCGGCTGTTTCGCCTGAAGGAGTTGTACGATCAGGAAGGATACCGTTATGCCCCTTATTTTTTCAACGGAACCGATACCGTTCCGCAGTGACATGAATCATTAATAGCCAAACTGAAAAAATGAATAAATCGATTTTTATAATTGCAGTCAGCCTGCTGTTTGCGGTCGGAACCGCAGTCGGGCGGCCGGCACCCGATAAAAAGACGCGGTACATCGTTCTGGCCGAGCAGGCCCGGCATTATGTGGCGATCGCCGATGCTGCGACGCAGCGGATCGTATGGACGTGGGATGTTTCGAAATCCGGACTCCCTGCCGAACACCGGAACTGGTTCAACTGCCCGACGGAGATCAAGCCCGTCTACGGCGGGCTGTGTATTCTCGTCGTCTCGAACGGCGGCATCGGACTGATCCGCATCGCTGACCACCGGATGATCTGGTATGCCGCCAGCGGCGGCGGATTTCCGCATTCGGCCGAAGTATTGCCCGACGGTAACATCGCTGTGGCTTGCAGCACCAGTAACACGCCGGCTGGCGACAAACTCAAGATCTACCGGGTGGACTACGACCGTTTCCCGGCAACCGAGGCCGTCGCAGTCTATCCGCTCAAGTCGGGCCATAATGTCGTCTGGGACCGGAAGAACAAGGTGTTATGGGCAACAGCTTACACGACGCTCAATGCTTATGCTTACGGGCTGAAGGAGGGAGTTCCCGCCCTGACGCTTTGCGAATCGCTTCCGCTGCCCGACGGCGGCGCGGACCCGCACGATCTGTTCCCGGCTTACGGCGAGCGTAAATTGTGGCTGACGACTTCCGAACGGCTCTATAAGTTCGATCCGAAACGCAAACGCTTCGACGAGGTCGTCGTAGCCGAAGAGCTTCGACACTTGAAGAGTGCCTCGTCGGGCCCTTCCGGCTATCCGACCATCGTGCTGCGGCCGACCGAACAATGGTGGTCCAATGCGTTGGTCGCCATCGACGGAACTCCCGTATACACGGGCCCCGAATATTTCAAGATTTACAAAGGCCGATGGCTGTTGGACAATACGTTCAGTTATCCGAAAAATCATCGGCTTCCGGCAAAACGATAACCGAAATATCCGCATCGAATGAAAAAATTGATGATGTCGCTGATCGCAGGATCGGCGGTACTGACGCTTTTTGCGCAAGTGCGGCACAGCGAGCCGCAAATTCCCGTACGGCCGACACTCGAAGAGGAGGGGTCGTTCTCCATGATTCTGATACCCGACCCGCAGAGCCAGATCAAATTCGCCGCCAACCAGCCGTTGTTCGAACTGATGACGGCGTGGGTCGCTCAAAATATCGATCGGCTGCGAATTCGGGCCGCACTGTTCACCGGTGACATGGTGGAACAGAACGATCAGCTTACAGGCGGCGATCCCGTGCATTTCCACAACGGCGACCAGACGTCGCGGCAGCAATGGAGTGCCGTTTCACGAGCCTTGGAACGGCTGGACGGCCGGATTCCCTATATCGTTTGTCAGGGGAATCACGACGTGGGCTACGTTGCGGCGGAAAATCGTCTTTCGATGATGCCGCAGTACATCTATCCCGAACGCAATACCGAGATCGTCGCGCATCTGGCCGCTGCCGGCCTCAATCACGAAAATGTTCATACGCTGGAGAATGCCGCCTATGAATTCCATGATGCGGCGTGGGGCGATCTGCTGGTGATCGCTTTCGAATTCGCGCCCCGCGACGAGGCGCTCGACTGGGCGCGCGGTCTGATCGAGTCGGAAAAATACCGCAACCACCGGGTAATCGTTCTGACCCATTCGTTTCTCGATACGGACGGCAGTCGCAAAAAAGGCGAGGGCTACAAACTTACGCCCCGAAACTGGCCGCAGGCCGTTTGGGAGAAACTGGTCTATCCTTCGAAGAACATTTGTCTGGTGCTCTGCGGCCATACGGGGACTCCTCCGAAGATCGACATGGAGAGCGGTGCCGACGGAGTTGCTGGGATCGATTACCGGACGACTTCGGCTTATCGTGTGGACCGGGCGGCCGACGGGCGCCGGATTCCCCAGATGATGTTCAACTCGCAGGCCGGCGACGGCGGCTGGTTCGGCAACGGCGGCGACTGCTGGCTGCGGATTTTAGAGTTCAGGCCCGACGGACGGACGATTGGCGTGCGGACCTTTTCGCCGTTGTTCGCCCTGTCGCACATCACGGCGCGGAATGCCTGGCGGACGGCTGATTACGACCGGTTCGATATACGGATCGACGATTTGAAAAAGTAAAAAAGATGAATAGTAGATTTTTAGCATGTTGTCTGCTTGTTCTGGCCGTCGTGCCGGCATCCGGACAGCGCTGGCAGATCGGAACAGATCAGCGTCATATCGTTTGGCGGCCCGGAGCCGATCTTCCGCATGAAGACTGTGTGGAGATGACCGGCGAAGCGACTTCCCTCGTTTTGCGGTGGGGTGTCGATGAGCGGGGAGCGTTCCGCGAAGAGCGTTCCTTGATCTTTCCCTTGCTGCGTACCGTTCCGAACGATACGCATGCCAGCCTCGTGTTCCGTATGGCGACCGACATACCGTCATTGCTGAGCGTGGACGGCTTCGCCCTGCAGTCGGAAACGGTGGAGCAGGTGCGGTTCGATGGAGTGATGGAGGTGCGCAGCACGTGGCGAACGGGGCGGTCGAAACTGGGATTGGTGTCGGACTATGCTTCCGAACCTGCCGTGACGATGACCCAGACTATTTTTCCTTCCCGGACCCTGCCGTTGACATGCGAGCGTTATGTGCTGCGCAACAGCAGCCCGAACCGCACGCGTACGATCTATATCCCGGAATATATGCAGACGTTCGAAACCGATCCGGCGAAAGGTGTGGAGGGCAGTTACGTCCTGCGGGCCGATATTTCGGGCAGCGGACGTTTCGAGGTCGCGCCCGGCGATTCGGTGGTTTTCGATGCGGTGTTTCAGGCATACCGCAAGGGTGAAAATCCCCGACGTCCGGACGTCGCCGCGGAGCTGGCTGCGCGCCGTGCGTTCATACGGGAGGACATCGGACACAGCCTTGTGCTCGAAACGCCCGATTCGGTGCTGAATACGGCGTTCCATTTTTCCAAACTCCGGGCTGCCGAAAGCATCATCCGAACGCGGGGCGGATATATGCACGCTCCCGGCGGCGAGGTTTTCTATGCGGCGGTCTGGACCAATGACCAGTGCGAATACGTGATTCCGTTCTTCCCTTTTCTGGGTTATGCGACGGCCAATGAATCGGCCATCAACACATTCCGCCATTACGCCCGTTTCATGAATGCCGACTATCGGCCTCTGCCCAGTTCGATCATCGCCGAGGGTACGGACATCTGGAACGGGGCGGGAGACCGCGGCGATGCGGCGATGTGTGCGAACGGGGCGGCCCGTTACGCCCTTGCGCGTGCCGACCGCACCGAAGCTGAAGAGTTATGGCCGTTCGTCGAATGGTGTCTGGAGTATTGTCGTCGCAACCGGACCGCCGACGGGGTCGTGGCGTCGGATTCCGACGAACTGGAAGGGCGTTTCCCTGTCGGCCGGACCAATCTGGCCACCTCTGCGCTCTATTACGACGCGCTGTTGTCGGCTGCTGCACTGGGCCGGGAAATCGGTGTGAAACCGTCGCAGACGAACGCCTATTTGCGTCAGGCCCGGGAGCTGGCCGCGGCCATCGAACGGTTTTTCGGCCGTGACGTGGCCGGTTATCATGCCTACCGCTATTCGGAAATCAACGATAAACTGCGCGCCTGGATCTGCATGCCCCTCGTCGTCGGTCTTTCCGAACGTCGTGAGGGGACGGTTGCCGCGCTGCTCGGCCCCGAACTCCATACGGAGGACGGCCTGCTGACGGAACAGGGCGATTCGGTTTTCTGGGATCGCTCGACGCTCTATGCCCTGCGGGGTATTTTCCGGGCAGGCTGCGCCGATAAGGCGGGCGATTTTTTGCATCGGTTTACAGCTCGGCGCCTTACGGGCGATCATGTCCCCTATTTTATCGAGGCATGGCCCGAAGGCTCCGGTTCGATGCGGCAGCTTTCTGCCGAGAGCGGCCTCTACTGCCGTATTTTTACCGAAGGATTGTTCGGCATTCGTCCGACGGGATTCAGATCTTTTGAGATGACTCCTTCGTTGCCGGCCGCTTGGGATCGTGCGGCCTTGCGCCATATACGGGCTTTCGGGAGCGATTTCGACCTCGAAATCGAGCGTGTTGCGTCCGACAGGCTCCGCGTCACGCTTCGCCGGCAGGATAAGAACCCGCAAATCCATATCCTGAAGTCCGGCATGACACTTCGTATTTCGCTTAAATAATGTTTCATATGATTGTAAGGAAAATTTTCAGTTTATTGTCCCTCGTCCTCTCATGCGCAGCGATGGGGCAGACGATTACACCCGAAATAGAAAAGCGTGCCCTTGAGTTGGTTGCGCAAATGACACTCGAAGAAAAACTTGCCTATATCGGTGGCTACAACGGTTTTTTTATTCGGCCCATTCCCCGGTTGGGGATTCCGGAGATACGTATGGCCGATGGCCCCCAAGGGGTTCGCAACGACACTCACAGTACGATGTATCCATGCGGTATCGCGGCTGCCGCGACATGGAACCGGGAATTGGCCCGGACTTACGGCCATTCACTCGGTCAGGACGCCCGGGCACGGGGTGTCCATATCATGCTTGGCCCCGGGGTGAATATCTATCGCTCGCCGCTTTGTGGACGCAATTACGAATATTATGGCGAGGATCCCTTTCTGACGTCCGAAACGGCCGTGGCGTATATCGAAGGTATGCAGGCGGCCGGTGTAATGGCGACGATCAAGCATTTTTGCGGCAATAATCAGGAGTGGAACCGTCATAACGTTTCTTCCGATATTGATGAGCGGACGCTTCACGAAATCTACCTGCCGGCGTTTCGCAAAGCTGTACAGAAAGCCCGAGTCGGCGCTGTGATGTCGAGCTATAATCCGGTTAACAGCATACATACCACCGAAAGCCGCGAACTGATTATCGGCGTACTGCGGGAAAAGTGGAATTTTAAGGGTATCTACATGTCCGACTGGACTGCGACCTATTCTACTGTCGGAGCAGCCAATAACGGTTTGGACCTTGAGATGTCGTGGGGCCAGTTCATGAATCCGGATAAATTGCGTACGGCCTTGGCGACGGGAACTGTGACGGAGGAGACGATCGATGAAAAATGCCGTCATATCGTGCAGACGCTCATAGCTTTCGGGTTCTTCGATCGGGAGCAGCGGGATTGGTCGATCCCCGAAAAAAATCCCGTCTCTTCGGAAACGGCGCTCGCCGTGGCGCGCGAAGCCGTAGTATTGCTTAAAAACGATGGCGATATGCTGCCTTTCTCTCGAAAGATACGGAATGTGGTTGTGATGGGGCCCAATGCGACTAATATCCCTACGGGCGGAGGCAGCGGATTTGTTATGCCCTTTGAAACCGTATCTGTGGCAGAGGGGATTCGCAATGCAGATAAGCGCATCCGCATGAAGGTATTGGCACCTGAACTGTCTGTGGATTTAACGGCTTGGGGGTGTTTCTTTACGCCGGATGGCAAACCCGGATTGCGAGGGGAATTTTTCGCCAATCCGAAACTTGAAGGGAACGCCGTCGGAACGGTCGATGCCACTGCAATCGACTTTTTCTGGCAGAATGCTCCGATGGAGGGTGTGCCTGCTACGCAGTTCTCGGCACGTTGGACGGGAACGTTCATTCCGTCGGTTACGGGGCAGGCAGTCTTTCAGATCAGCGGTGATGACGGTTACCGACTTTATATCGACGATCGGGAGATTATTGCCGATTGGTACGACCATTTTATCACAATGAAGCGCGCATCGGTGGATGTCGAGGCGGGCAAAAGCTACAAGGTGCGTTTGGAATATTACAATGCCTGGGATTCCGGGACTCTCCGGATGTGCAGCGCTTGTCATTCGCCTATTTTACCGCAGCAGGAGATCGAATCGGCTGATGCCGTCATCTATTGTGCCGGCTTCGACTCTTCGACCGAAGGCGAGAATTGCGATCGTCCGTTCTCGCTGCCGCAACAGCAGTTGAAGGAGATTGCCGAAGCGGCGATGCTCAATCCTAATCTGATTGTGGTGGTCAATGCCGGCGGCGGGGTTGATTTCACACCAATAGTCGATAAGGCGCGTGCCGTGCTTATGGCCTGGTATCCGGGACAAGAAGGCGGTCGTGCGATTGCCGAGATCCTGACCGGTCGGATCAATCCCAGCGGGCGTCTTCCGATTACGGTAGAGCGTCGGGCGGAGGATAATCCGACGTTTGACAGCTATCGTGCGAACGTTGCTCAGGTTTACAACAGCCCGCTACGAGTCAGTTATGACGAAGGCGTTTTCGTTGGATACAGAGGATACGATCGGGCGGGCACCGAACCGATGTACCCGTTCGGCTACGGACTCTCCTATACGACTTTCGATTATGCGAATCTGAAGATGGAACGACTGGATGACGGGAATGTCGTGGTATCATTCGAGGTGACGAATACTGGTCGTTTCGCTGGTTCCGAGGTGGCGCAACTTTATGTTGGTGATGAGGTGGCCAGTGTTCCTCGCCCTGAAAAAGAGTTGAAGGGATATGAAAAGGTGCGGCTCGAACCCGGTGAAACGAAAAGTGTGGAGATTCGTCTGTCACCGGACGCCTTTGCTTTTTACGATATGAACCGCCATGATTTCGTGGTCGAACCGGGTGATTTCACGATTTCGGTCGGCGCTTCATCGCGGGATATTCGATTGAGCGAAAAGATTCGGATCGACTGATTGACAGCCTTACCCTTTTCTGTATCTCCAGCAGGAATTTGTAATGTTATCATTAAATAAGTTTTACATAATCTGATTTACTGCGGGTTTGGAAGATGGTCCCGAGCAGATATTTTTTGTCGAGTACTAACCGAATGGTTGATTGATTATGAAAACACGTTTTGGTATTCCGTTTTTTTTATTGATTGCAAGTTGTAGTTCGGATCCGACTGTCATGTCTGATGACTTTGTTGCAGGTCAATGTTATGACTTGACTGGTGATCCGACAACCGTGGGAATGCATTATCTGGAGTTTGCTGATGGTGGTGCCCCTTTTACCGAGGGTTTCTATTATGGTGGAGCGGAAAAAACATATAAAGTCCATGCCAATATTCCGTGGAAAGTTTCGACTAATCGCCGGGAAGCCGTAATTACAATCGTCGATAATGAGACATTTAAAGTAAAATTGCCCAAATCAATTGCTTGTGCGCCAAGGACACTTACGGTTACACTTTCTCCTTCAACAGAGATTTCAGAGGTGAGCCCGAAAACTTTCAGCACCGTGTGGGGATCTCCCGTTTGGAGTGGGGGTGATGGTTGGAGCCTTGACAGCGAAACGGGTTCGGCAACACTCACGATAAATAATGCGGCTGGTCGTCTTTTTTCTATTGATAAATATAAATACGGTTATTTCGAATGGACATTTTCGAACGTGAATATTTCTCAAGGGGATTTGTCTATTGTCGGCGGTAAGATAAATACTAATAATGAGCCTTATCTTATGTTCTCATACGGCAACAAAAATGCATACACAGCCTATGGTATGGTCAACAACCCGACAAAAATTTATTTTGGGAATGATAACGGTTGGCTTCCGCTCTATACAGCGATCTTCCAAGCAGGGTATCCGACTATCAATAATCTTAAAAAAATCCGGTTAATGATTACGCCATACGATGGAAAGGGTGGAAACTATGCTAAAGGCATTAGACGGCGTATTTGGATCAATGATGTATTGGTAATTGATGATTGGAATGGAGGTGATATTTGGCAAGGGACTCATGATGGGTTACCATACGATTTTGGTATTGATTCCGGTACGGGCATGATAACTTGCAATACGTTTGTCGCCGATCCTAATTATTGGAATTATTCCATACCCTCGGAGACCGAAAACGAAATTATTTTCTACGATGATTTCGACCAGGCAGACGGGTTGGATTACGATAGTTGGTCACATGTTCCGTATGGTACGGCAGCCTGGCAGATTTATATGTCGGGCAGTCCGGATCAGGCTTATGTCAAGGATGGCAAGCTGATTCTTACCATCGAGAAGAAAGACGGCAAGGTCGTTTCGGGCGGTATCAAGACTCAGGGCAAGAAATGGTTCAACAACTGTCGGATCGAGGTTTGTGCTCGTTTTGTCGAAGATGCAGGCAGCATAGGTCAGGCAATCTGGCTAATGCCGGAGCCTATGTACCAGATCTACCCGGGATGGCCTCATGGCGGAGAGATCGATATTATGGAACACAGCTATCTGAACGATTACGTTCAGCAGACGCTCCATTCCCATTATATTGATATTTATCAGGAAACACCGTCCGGGAAAGCTGCTTATGCAGATTACAACAAGGGAACGTTCAATGTCTATTCGGCGGATTTGACCGATGAAGAGATCGTGTTCTACACGAATGACAAGGAGACGATGCGTTATGCGAATCAGCATTTTCCGAACGAGTCGGAGTTGATGCAGTGGCCTTTCCGAGGGCAGTATTATCTGATACTCTCGATAGGTGCGGCCGGGCGTAGTGAGGTTCAGGATGCAGATATCCCGTCGTTTATGGAGGTCGATTGGGTTCGTGTAACCAGACTCGGCAACTGATGCGGATGAAAACTCAACTGTTTCTTCGAGGATAGGTGTGTTTTTAGGGTCACCTTCTTTTAGGTAAGGTAATTTTCTGCTTTGATTGTTTTCTTATTAATTATATAAATAATGAAAAAAGCTATCTTTTTTATTCTACTTTTTGCAGCTGCCGCAAATCTTTCAGCCCAGACTTTTACGGAATGGCACGACGCCGCGGTCAACGAAATCAACCGCCTGCCGATGCGGGCTTCGTATTTCGCCTACGAATCCGCAGAAGCCGCCCGGAAGGGCGACCCGCGCGTCTCGGAACGCTTCCTCGACCTCGACGGGACGTGGAAATTCTCGTGGGTCCGCAACGCCGACCAGCGTCCCGCGGATTTCTTCCGCACGGACTACGACGACCGCTCGTGGAGCACGATGCCCGTTCCGGGACTGTGGGAACTGAACGGCTACGGCGATCCGCAATATCTCAACATCGGCTACGCATGGCGCGAACAATTCGAGAACAATCCGCCTTACGTGCCGATAAAAGAAAACCATGTCGGCTCGTACCGCCGCGAAATCGAGATCCCGGCCTCGTGGTCGGACAAGCAGGTCATCGCCCGGTTCGGGTCCGTCACCTCGAACATCTACCTGTGGGTCAACGGACGGTTCGTCGGTTACAGCGAGGATTCGAAGCTCGAATGCGAGTTCGACATCACGCGCTTCGTGAAGCCCGGCAAGAATCTCTTCGCCTTCCAGGTCTTCCGCTGGTGCGACGGCACCTATCTCGAAGATCAGGACTTCTTCCGCCTCTCGGGCATGGGCCGCGACTGCTTCCTCTATGCCCGCGACAAACGCCATATCGCCGACGTGCGGCTCGACGCGGCCCTCTCGGAGAACTACACCCGCGGCCGGCTCGCCGTGGAGCTGGCTCTCCCCGCAGCGACCCGGGGCTGCACGGCGGAGGTGACGCTCACGGACCCCGACGGCAAGGCCGTGGCCTCTGAAACGGCGAAACTCTTCGGTACGATAGCCCGTCTCGTGCTCGACGCCGGGCGGGTGCAGCCGTGGTCGGCGGAGATTCCCGCGCTCTACGGCGTCACGGTGACCCTGAAAGACCCGGCCGGAAAAACGATCGAAATCATCCCCCTGCACACGGGCTTCCGCGAGGTGAAGATCGAGGGCGGACAGCTGCTGGTGAACGGGCAGCCGGTACTGATCAAAGGTGCGAACCGCCACGAAATGGACCCCGACGGCGGGTATGTGGTCTCGGAAGAGCGGATGATCGAGGACATCCGCATCCTCAAGGAGAACAATTTCAACGCCGTGCGCACGTGCCACTACCCGGACGACGCCCGCTGGTACGCGCTCTGCGACCGCTACGGACTCTATCTGGTGGCCGAGGCCAACCTCGAATCGCACGGCATGGGCTACGACGAAAAGACGCTGGCCAAGAATCCCGCCTACGCCCAGGCGCATCTGGAACGCAACATCCGCAACGTGCGGCGCAATATCAACCACCCGTCGGTCATCGTCTGGTCGCTGGGCAACGAGGCGGGCGACGGCCCCAATTTCGACGCCTGCTACGACTGGATCAAGGCTTACGACCCCTCGCGGCCGGTCCATTACGAACGTGCGGTCTACAACAACGGCGGCCGCAACACCGACATCGTATGCCCGATGTACTGGGACTACGACCAGTGCGAAAAATACCTCCGGAACAATCCCCGGAAGCCGCTGATCCAGTGCGAATATGCGCATGCGATGGGCAATTCGCTGGGCGGATTCGGCGAATACTGGGCGTTGATCCGCCAATATCCGCACTATCAGGGCGGATTCATCTGGGACTTCGTGGACCAGTCGCTGCGCAAAACAGGAAAGAACGGCGCCATGATTTACGGCTACGGCGGCGACTGGAACCCCTACGACGCCTCGGACTGGAATTTCTGCGACAACGGCCTGATCTCTCCCGACCGCGTCCCGAATCCCCACATGCACGAGGCCCGCTACTGGCAGCAGCCCGTCTGGACGACACTCGGCGAAGACCTGCGGACGCTGACGGTTTTCAATGAGAATTTCTTCCGACCGCTCGACAACTGCTACCTGCGCTGGACGGTGCTCCGCGACGGGGACCCCGTGCGCAGCGGCATCGTCGCCAACCTGCGCGTCGCCCCACAGCAAACCGCCGCCGTCGTGCTGCCGCTCGACCCCGAAACGCTGCCCGCCGACGGAGAACTGCTGCTCAACGTGGAATACCGCCTCTGCGACGCCGAACCGCTGCTCGCACCCGATCACCGTATGGCCTACCAGCAGTTCACGCTGCGTGCGGCGGCACCCGAGCCGCTCGCTGTCGCCGAACGCATGGCCGACCGCCACAATCCGATCGGCACGCTCACGGTCCGCGACGACGACCGCAACTACCTGATCGTCGAAAGCCCCGCCGCACGCATCGACTTCCGCCGCGCCGACGGGCTCATCACCCGCTACGAAGCGGACGGCATGCGCCTGCTCGACGCAGGGGCCGTCGTGGAGCCAAACTTCTGGCGCGCGCCGACGGACAACGACTTCGGGGCGAAGCTCAACGAGAAGAACCGTGCATGGGCCGATCCGGGGCTGACGCTGGTGTCGCTCGACCACACGCTGTCGGACGGCGTGGCCGTCGTCACGGCCCGCTATGACCTCCAACGGGTGACCGGACGGTTGGAGATCGAATACCGCATCGACAACGCCGGAGAGGTGCTTATCCGCCAGACGCTGCACGCCGCCGCGGACAAGGGCGAGCCCGATCTTCTGCGCTTCGGCATGCGGATGCGCCTGCCCGCCCGGTACGACCGCATCGACTACTACGGCCGCGGGCCGTGGGAGAACTACGCCGACCGCAAGGACGGCGCCCTCGTGGGCCGTTACCGGCAGACCGTGGACGAGCAGTTCTACCCCTACATCCGTCCGCAGGAGACCGGAACCAAGAGCGACGTGCGCCGCTGGCGGCAGCACGACATCGCAGGCCGCGGCGTGGAGATCACGGCCTCGGAGCCCTTCTCGGCCTCGGCCCTGCACTATGCACAAGAGGCGCTGGACGAAGGGCTGACCAAACAGCAGGGACATTCGCAGGAGATCGAACCCGACGACGCCGTATGGCTCTGCATCGACAAGGCGCAGTACGGTCTGGGGTGCATCGACTCGTGGGGCGCCCTGCCGCTCCGCGAATACCGCCTGCCCTACGGAAATTACGAATTCGAATTCAAAATAAGACCGCTATAAAAGAAGATATTATCTGCGTTCATCGCAATAATACTCCTCCGGACTATTGTGAACAACCAGAAATGAGATAATTTTTCTGTTATTGATAGCCCGCATTTATGATGCGGGCTTTTTTGTATTGGTTGTCAAAGTAGCTTTATAGGCATGAGTCCATGTTTAATATTATTTCGATGGCATTTTCATAATTAGTGTCAACGATTATAAATCAGTCTGTAATTTTTTCAATTATGAAAACGCTTATCGATACCCGTATATATGCGTTGCTATCTCATAATGAATCGAATCTATTAGAACTAACCCAGGCTTATAAAGAATTTATCGAGATAATGACTGAAATGATCGCTAATTGCAACGACCGGGATGAAATATTAAGAATACTGCATTACGGCCGGATTGAATTTGACGTATTATCTCATCCTATGTTCAATCAGTATGCAGATAATGTTTTAAGGACAACCTTTATATATAAAGTTATGTATATTCTCGACTGCGAAATTAATATTGTCAGCAATAGTATGAAATATGCCTCAGAACATGACTATTCGCCTCCGTTATCATGCCAGGATGGTGAATTGCTATGGATTGGAACGCAGCAGGAATTGCTGGAGCTTGCTGTTGCCATTCATAAAAGCGGGGTTATCATGCTCGGTGACCGAAAGGCTCGCTTTATCGAAATTGTTCGTGCGTTGGCCAATATATTCCATATAACGATCAACGATGTTTATGTCAAGAAAACCAAAATGCTGGACCGCTGTACGGCAATAACTCCTTTTTTGGATAAATTGAAAAAAGCCTATGAACAGGTCGTTGAAAAACATCTGCGGTAGAAAGTACGGAGGGGACAAAGACGAGGAAATCGGAAAGTTTTTCTCCAGTCGCAAAATTTTAACACATTATTTTTCAACTAATTATATTTTTCCATCTTGCAAAAAACTTTTTGATTTTTCCCGAGAGGCATCCGGAAAAGTGTATTTTTCAGTGATTTTGTATTATACATTTGCAGCAGAAAGCGATGCATAGTGCATCACTGCATTCAAAATCCAAATAACATGAAAAACATCCTTTTTGCCGTTGCAGTCTTCGCTGCCACATTCGTTTCCTGCAACAAGGAGACCGAAGTCGTATCTTCACCCAGCTCTTTCACCGATGGGGCACGTATCGCACTTACTCTTACCGATAATACCGCCGATACCCGCTCCTTCTTCGATTCAACAGCCTCGGCCGAGGTATGAGAGTCTTCGTTGTCGTCACTGTCGATTTTCGTCTTCGATAATGCCGACAACTTCGTTATTCGCCGGGATTTAACATCCAGCGAGCTGGTCGCGAAATCCGCGACCTTCTCGCTGCCCAAATCCGCGGCCGGCACCGAGTGCTCGTTCTACGCCGTGGCGAACTACGACGCCTCGTCGGCCAAGACCCGGGCGGCCCTTACGGCTCTCGTGGAGAACTCCGCCGCTGCCTACAACGGAACTTTCGCCGAGGTATCCACCGCAGCCAAACGTTCTGGCGGCTTCGTGATGTCGGGCTCCGTGACCAAGACCGTCGGCGCCGAGAATACCACTACGAACATCGGCATTACGCTCAAACGCACCGTCGCCAAGGTGGCTTTACAGACGACCATCGACCCTTTTTTCTCCCAGAAATACGGCGGTTCGCTTACCGTCAATTCCGTAAAACTCTCCAAAGCCGCCTCGCAGTCGCTCGTCGTGGCCGGGACTCCGATGCCCGGAACGATGACTTTCAGCCACACGCAGACGCCCGCCGCCGCTTCGGGAAAATACAATGCGCTGTTCTATTGTTTCGAGAACGGTGCATTGACTGCCGGCAACCGCGTCCTGCTGGAAATCAATGCCACGTACGATCTGGACGGCAATGCCTCGACCACGGACGACCGCTCGGAGGTGACCTATTCGGTGGAACTGACGGGCAAAGCCGCAGGTGAGATCCTGCGCAACGGCTACTACCGTGTCTCAGCCAATATCACAGGTCTCGTGGGTCAGGATTGCGTCGTATCGGTGACCGTCGCCGACTGGGAGACGCCTGTCACGCAGAATGTCGAATTGGGGGCATAGCTCTCTTGTTTCTGGCAGCTCCCGTCCCTCGCGGGCGGGAGCTTTTTTCAATCCCTTTTTCAGATTTTTCCGACTATGAAAAAATATCTGTTGATACTCGCTGCCATCCTGTTTCTGTGGGGCTGTATCGCCGAGGACAGAACAGAATGTCCAAAACCCCGTGGAACCTTTGTCAGTCTGACGGTACGGCCCGAAAAGATGTCTTCCGTAACCCGCTCGGTGGATGAAACGACCATCCGGGACCTGAACTTCTACCTCTGCGACGACAACGGCGGGATCATCCTACACCGTTACCAGACCTCTGCGACACTGCGTTTCGAGTGCCTGCCGGGCAGCTACAGGATACGTATTGCCGCCAATATGGGACGCGACTTGGGTGAAAATCCGGCATCGGAAGATTTCACCGTGTCGCATGCCGACGAGTACGATGTATTGCCTATGGCCTATGAGGGCGATATAACGATAATTCCCTCGGCAGACGGGGCGCTGACGCTGCCTGCCGTCGAAGTCCAACGTTGCGTGGCGAAAATCTCCTATCACATTACCGTTGCTCCGGCCGTTGCCGACATCGAACTGCGTTCCGTGCAGCTTCTTTCCGTACCGCGTTCGGTATCCGTGTTCGATATGGCGGCTGCACCGTCGGATAATCCGGACGACTATACGGACTGCCCGGAAACTGAACTTTTGGGACAGCAGGCCGTAGGCGACTGTTATCTACTGCCGAACATGCAAGGTATTGTTGCCTTGATTACCGACCAGCGGCAGAAGAACCCGGAAAATGCTCCCGCGAATGCTTCGTATCTGCTGATCCGCGCTGTGCGCGGGTCGAAAGTATTGGCTTATTATATTTACCTCGGAGGAAACAACACCTCGGATTTCAATGTCCGGGCGAACGTACACTACCGGTTCAATATTTCGATCTTGGGCGACAACGAAGTCGATACCCGTATAAGCAGCTATGCCGTTAACGTGCACGATACCTACGAGGAAAATGCAATCGGCGGCTACTGTGTCTACAATCCGTCTCAGATGCTCGCCGTCGAGATCGACGGGAGTCCTGCGCCTTTGACGTTGCGGGGACATATCGATGTCATTCAGGGCGATGCCGGATCGTTCTGCCTGAACGGCTCTCCCATAGGCGATGGTTGCGAGCTTACGCTCACGGAGCAGCCCGGCCCCAATGTCTTCAGCGTGAACTACAAACCGGAGATTTATACGGCTGCGAACTCGCAGGTCGCCTGTACCGTCACGGTCGGGGACGATGCGGGATTCGCGCAGTCGTTCGACATCGGACACCGCTTCGCTAACCGCCTCGACGTGTATATTCACCCCGCGACGGCCGAAAACGGGAACGGTACGGCAGCTGTCGCCGGAGCATTGTATGACGCTGAAACTTCTTCCCTGACGCATGACCGGGTCGTCCTGTGCCATGAAAAGGGATGCACGCTGACTGCCGTCCCCGATGCCGGGTATCGTTTTGAAGGATGGTATGCCTCTTCGGATTACCGAACGCTGCTTTCGACATCGGCCTCGTATGCCTATGTTCCGACCTCGCCCGAAGCCGCGATCTTTCCGAAATTCAGAACCGATGTCCAGCCTCTCGAAGCCGAATTGACACCGCCGTCGGCTCTCGTGGTGGGAGTAAGCGCCCAATGTAACCTGACACTCTCCGGAACGGACAGTCCCGATCCCATGACGGCATTTCTTACCTGCTCCGATCCGCAGATTATGTTCACCTTTCCGAACGGAGAGCGGATAACAAGCGGATCGGCCGTATCGCTTCTTTCTGGGACGCACGGCATCTCTTTTACGCCTCGTGCTGCGGGCAGCCTGACGGTTACGCTGCGTGTAACGGACGGCTTCGGACAAAGCGTCGAGCGGTCGTTTACGCAGGAGGTGCGCTATCCGAAGTCTACGGCATTGCTGCGGACACAAGCCTCGGCATATCCATATTCGAATTCCCCGATGACGCTGACGGTCTCGTCCAAGGAGTATGAAGGAGATTATACCGTCAGTTGCACGGTTACCGGAGAGGAGTGTCAGGTGGTGTACAACGACAGCGTATTGCAGCCGGACGAATGTATCACTCTCCGGGCCGGAACGCATACATTTACCGCGACTTCCTACAGTTCCGGAAGATCGACATTTGTATTCACCGTCACCGACAGTTACGGGCAAAGTACGACGGCCCGAGGTTCGATCACATGGAAGTAAATGCTTTATCTCGATGTGCAAACCAAGAATCATTCTGTGCATGCTGCTGCTTGCGGCCTTGTGGGGTCTGCCCCGCAGGGCTGCGGCACAGATCTTCTCCGTCAGGGCCAACGCCCTTGCGGTGTGCAGTGCGACGCTGAACGTCGGGGCCGAAGCGGCCCTGACGGATAACTGGTCGCTGGAGCTGTCCGGCTACTGGAATCCGGTGAATACCGCATCCCTTTCGATGAACTTTCACGCTGTGCAGCTCGGCGGCCGCTACTGGTTTTACGAATCCTTCGTCGGGCATTTTCTCGGGCAGCACCTCACCTATGTCAGCTATGACCTCGGAAGCCGTACAAAACGCTATAAAGGTCATGCCTACGGTCTTGGTATCAGCTACGGATATGCGTGGATGCTCTCGAAACGCTGGAACGTGGCCTTAGAAGCCGGTGTCGGGCTGTACCACACCTGGGATACGCGCCGCGACCCGACCGTCTCGGACTGGGAGGATGAATACATCTACCACAACCGCCGCTGGACGCTGGCGCCATCTAAATTGGAGCTATCATTTTCCTACATTTTTTAACGATTATGAGAATACGGAAAATCCTATCAGCGGGAATTGTTTTCGGCATATTGTGGACAATGTTCGGCTGCTCGGTGGCTGGACGGCTTCAGCGGCATCGGACGACAGCCTCGCTCTCGCAGCTTACTCGCGCCGAACGGCAGCAGCGACAGCAGGACAGCCGCCCGCAAGTCGTCAGACTCCAACGCGACAGCGACACGTTCTATCTCGCGCCCGTAGATACGCTTGCCGACGGCGAGCGCGTCATGTCCGTTCAAATCGAACAGGTAACGGTCATCTCGCGCATGCGGTCGGTTCCCGAACGCAACGGGCACGTCGTACTGGATTTCATCGTGACGCTGCCCAAGCAGCTGTTAGGCCGGAGCCGCAGTGTCGTCATTACTCCCGTCCTGCACAAGCCCGACGAGTCCGTGCCGCTCGAAGACCTCGTGATCCGCGGCGGACGGTTTTCACTGCTGCAAGAACGCGACTACTGGCAATACGAAACCTATGTCGAACGGTTCCGCCCCGATACCGTGGGGCGCGAGGCGGCCTTCAACCGCTTCGTGAAGTTTCCCTATCCGGAGGACGTACGGCTCGACTCATTGGTCGAAGGACGAAGCTCCGTTACATACTATTACTCGCAGGAAGTGAAAACGGATGAGACCTCGAAAAAGATGCTGGTAACGCTTCGGGGGCAGGTCTTGGCTGTGGATGACAGCGCCTACCGTCTGCCGCCGTCCGATACGTTGAGCTATGTCGTATCCTCGATGCTCTCCTTCGTCGATACCTTGCCGCGTTACCGCATCAAGGTTATCGACAAGTTCATAACCGTCGAGGATCGCAACTACATTCAGTTCTTTGTGGGCGATACTCGCGTGGTCGATACGCTGGGCGACAACCAACGGCAGTTGGATAAAATTACCGACCTGATGCAGCAGATCGTCGAACAGCAGGAGTTTTACGTCGATACCATTACGCTGACGGCGGCATCGTCTCCGGAGGGTGATTATGCTTTCAACGACCGTCTTTCGCAGGGACGGGCGGAGGCTCTCAAACGCTACCTCGTCCGCCGATACGGCAGAAGCATCGACACGATGCTCATCGTACGGTGGGTAGCTGAAGACTGGGCGGAATTGACGAACCGCATCCGAACAGACCGGGAGGTCGTAAACCGTGACGCTGTTCTGGAGCTAATCGTCGCAGAGAAGAATCCCGACCGACGGGAACAGGCCATCCGGCAGCAGTTCCCGAAAGAGTATGCCTATATCCGCTCGGTGATCTACCCGCAGCTGCGGGCCGTGAACTTCCGCTACAACCTGCGCCGCAAAGGGATGGTCAAGGATACGATCCACACCACGGAACTGGATACGGCCTATGCCCGCGGGGTGGAGCTGTTGCAGAAACGCAAATACGCCAAAGCACTCTATATTCTGAACGATTACAACGACCGCAACACGGTCGTGGCCCATCTGTCGATGGATCACAACGAGCGGGCTTTGGAGCTGTTGGCCGCGATGCCGAAAGATGCCGTGACGGAGTACCTGCGGGCCATCGCCTGCTCGCGTCTGGGGCGCAAGGAAGAGGGCCGCTGCCATTTCCTCGAAGCATGCCGCTTGGACGGGCGTATGGAATATCGGGGCAATCTCGATCCGGAGATTGCTGAACTCTTAAAACAATAGCCATGCGGATCGGACTGGTGGATGTGGACGGGCACAACTTCCCGAACCTTGCGCTGATGAAACTTTCGGCATGGCACAAGTGCCGGGGCGATACGGTGAAGTTCGCCGATTCCGCAGCAGGTCGTTACGACAAGGTATATATGTCGAAGGTCTTTACCTTTTCTCGGGATTGTACGGATCATTACGACTGCGAGGTCGTGCGTGCCGGGACGGGTTACAGGGACTATGCGACGATTCTTCCCGAAGAGATCGAGCATATATGCCCGGATTACTCGCTTTATGGGGTCAAAGAAGCCTACGGGTTTCTGACGCGCGGATGCGTGAACCATTGCCCGTGGTGCGTCGTGCCCCATAAGGAAGGTGAAGTCCGGGCACATGCCGACATCGGGGAGTTTCTCGACGAACGCCGGAGCGCCGTGTTGCTCGACAACAATGTCTTGGCTTCGGCATGGGGACTTATGCAGATCGAGAAGATTGTCCGCATGGATATCCGGGTGGATTTCAACCAAGGACTCGATGCCCGGCGTATCGCCCGCACACCGGAGATCACCGCGCTGCTCGCACGGGTCAAATGGATACGTTTTCTGCGTATGGCCTACGACAGCCGCGTCATGCAGGATGACGTTCATAAAGCCATAGAACTCCTCTGTAAGCACGGCGTTCCGGCCCGGAAGCTCTTCTTCTATGTGCTGATAAGGGATGACACCGAAGATGCGCTTGGGCGTATCCGGGAGCTGAAAGCGTTGGGATGCCAGCCTTTCGCGCAGCCGTACCGGGATTTCGAACACGAGGGGAAACCCTCGCGGGAGCAATGGCGGCTGGCCTACTGGTGCAACCGCAAGCCGCTGTTTTACTCCGTGGATTATGAGGAATACCGAAAAAAACGAACTTAACAATCGAACTTATGAACAGACTGAAAATCAAATATGCCGTCGCGTACGGCTTTCTTGCAGCAACGGCGGTCGTGCTTATCGCATCGCTATTTGCGGGTTGCCATGTCTATGAACATGAGGAGGTGGAAATTATCCGCTGTCCGGTGATCGAAACCGATACCGTTTATATCCCGGACTGGGATAAACATAATACTGTTTTTGATTCTTAAAGAGCCATGTCACGAATTTCTGATTTTTTCAGCCGTTTGCTGGGCCGCAAGGTTCCAGCGAGTGTTTTCGTTACGATGAACCCGCAGATGCAGGCTGTGCGTATCGCCGTCCGAGAAAACGGACGTCAGTCTTTCGAAGACTACGTGCGGGAGCAGGTTGCCGCCTGCTCCCGTTCATCGGTCGTTCCCGACCACACGCTGCTGCATCTGACCTTTCCCGACAGCAAAGCGATTCCGTCGCGCCGAGGTACGACGAACGGATATTTTTACGGGAAGCTGGCTCCGGCTTTTATCCGGCAGGATATACACCCCGAACCGGCCGTTTCGCTCCGGGATGCGGCTTTCGCACTCTCGAAAGGTCTTTCGCCCCTCTCTCCGGCAGGGCGGCGGGAACAGCTGATGCGCGATCCCGAATACCGGAGATTTACGATGCATTGTGCCCGTACGACGCCCGACGATGCACCGCTCTATCGGGCTGTAACCTCTTCGCAGGGAACTTATCTCTTCAGCGATACGCCCAAGGGCCGGCGGGCCATGTACTGCTATATGCAATACATGACGGATCGCTTCTTCGGAATGCGGACTGATGCAGATACGCTGAAAATCTATGAATTGAAACATTTGCCGCCCCGAATCGCCGCGATGGCGGACAAGTGTATAGACAAATTCGTGAAAAGCGACCTGAAAAGCGAGTATCCGGGATTGGAGAAATCCCGGTACAGCTTTACCGAGGAGAAGCGGATTCCGACATCGGTACTTTCGGAAGGCGTATGTTCGGCAACATATTCCATATCGCCGTGCTACGAAGACTTCGAGAGGTTCGTTGCCGGGAACCGGACACAGATATCGTCAGGCAATCACGATCTCGCGACGCTGTTGTATATCGCGGAAAACGGGTATGCCGCATCTGTGGCCGACGACGGACTGCATCGTTTCGGACACCGGGAGTTCTTTTCCGAGGTGGCGTCGAAACTCCGGGATTGCGACCGGGCGCGTATGGGAAACCGGCAATCGACGCACGACTTCGGATACGGTGCCTTGCAGCAGCAGGCCCGTGAAATCGCAGCGGGTATTCTTCGCACGGAATACAACATTCAGAACGGGAGATTCCTGACGGAACACAAGGAGTCATCGCCGGATGTGAAACAGTATGTTTCCCTGCCCGGAACGGACATTGCAATCGAAAGGCGGGAAACGGAACGAAGGCTGCGGCATTCCTGTCCCGCCAGCGGCAAACGTGCCGCAATAAAAATGTAACGGATATGCGGGAAGACCGAATCAGAAGTATTTACCTGACGCTCGACTGAACGCTGCATGCCGTACGTTTCGCTGTCGGAACGAACGGCGAAGAGGGTTTCAGGCATCACATCTCCGAAGAGTTGAAAAAGACGACACCCGGACGGGCGCTTGAAAACCTGTTCTATCTGCAATACGATCTGCCTCCGGAAGCATCCTTCCATGCGACGACGGAAGAAACGAAGCGGCCCGATGAACTATATCTGCGGAAATTATTGCCGGAATTGACTCGTCTGAAGTTACAGCCCCGTCATGTCGTGGCGAATGACGAGGCGTATTATGCGGCGATGAAAGGCGTAATGCTCTTTACACCGGAAGCCGAAAAGCTGATGCTGACGGAGGATTACTTTTCGGCACGACGGCAAATCCGGCTGTGTGCACCGGATTTGAAACGACGAAATGAGGCAAAACGACCACCGAAGCCAGCACTCAAATTTTATTAAATACCGATTCATAAAACATTCGACTTATGGAAGTAACCATGATGGAACACGATGCCTATCTGGAACTGAGAAGGCGTCTGTGCGGCCTGTCGGTCGCCGTAACGGAATTATACCGTAAAGTAGCCCCGCCCACACGGGAGAAATGACTCAGCACGCAGGAAGTATGCGAGGCGCTGCACATTTCGCAGCGGGCTTTGCAGAATTACCGCGACCGGGGAATCATTCCGTATTCCACGATAGGTTCCAAATTCTATTACCGGGAGACCGACATCGAACGGGTCATCCGCGAAGCTCTGATCCGCAGATAGTATGTCGGACGTTATCACGAAGCGATCCGAAGAGTTCAAGGAACTGACGGATTGGATGGTGCAAACCACGCGCGAGATCGAAACGGCCATGAAACATTTGCGGCCGACGATCGGTCAGGAGCATTATCTGACCGGAGATGAGATTTGCAGACGCTTCCATGTGTGCAAACGGACGTTGCAGACCTTGCGGGATACGAAAGCGATTCCCTATACGACGCTCGGCGGGAAAATCCTCTATCCCGAATCCGGGATCTTCGAGGTGCTGAAGAAAAACTACCGCGACTTCCGGCACTGGAATAAGTAAACGAACGGCGACCAGATCAGTCTGGTCGCCGTTCGTTTAGGGTTAAGCCTCTTTGGAAAGCAGCCGGGTCGTAGGCTGTGTGAGTTCATACAGATTACCGATGCGCTGCGTAAGAAGACGTACGTCTTCCTTCATCTTGTTGGCGGTTAATTTGGCGTAGATCTGAGTCGTCGTAATCTGCTTATGTCCGAGCATTTCCGAAACGGTTTCGATAGGTACTCCTTTCTCCAATGTGACCGTCGTTCCGAACGTATGGCGTCCGATATGCGTCGATAGATTCTTGGTAATACCGCACTTTTGGGCAATGCGTTTTATTGTCGTACACATACTTTTTCGATCTTTCACGGGAAAGACCCGCGTTTCGTCGATTTTACCCGGATACCCCCTATATCGTTCGATAAGTTCCTGCGCAATGGGCAGCAACATGATGTGATAAGGCGTACCGGTCTTCTGACGGCGATTGTAGATATATTGTTCTCCCGTCGGAGTTGTTACGATATGATCGTAAGTCAGATTCTTCAGATCTATATAAGCCAGTCCGGTGAAACAACAGAAAATAAACATATCCCGCACGGCCCGCTGTCGGTGATAGCGTAACTCCACATTCATAAGCCGCTGTATTTCTTCGTCGGACAGGAACACGCGGGGCTTATAATCAGGAGCACATTTGAACGCCAGAAAGGGATGACGGTCTATCCAGCCTTGCTCAACGGATACATATAAAACACATTTCAATGTCTGGGTGCGATCGAAAGCCGTTGTCTTGCCGCAATGTCCGTCTGAGAGCATCCATGCGTAATATCTTTCGATGAACGTGACATCCAACTCCTTTAAGGTCACATCCTCCAGTTTTTTCAGAACCAGATACCGCATCAGGCAACAGCGTTCTCCCATCAGTTTATCGTAAGTACGCTGCGTTCTGTCGTGACCGATTCGTGCTTTGATGGTGTCCAAGTGGTAATCGAAAGCTGCAATAAGCGTTTTATATCGGTCGCCGAAACCGTGGTAAGCATTCTTGACCTTATTGGCCGTGACATACGCATCCCGGTCGCAGATCGACTGATAATGTTTAGTGATTTGAGCCTTGATGTTTTCAAGGGTCTGGTGAATTTCGCGCGAAAGCGTATTTCGTTGCGATTTCAAGTAATTGGTTTTCTCATCCCATAGCGCCGGGTCGATATTCAATTTGCAACTGAAACCGGCTTGCGTGCCATTGACCGTGATGCGGCCCATGACCGGAACTTTCCCGTCTTTCGAGATTTTATCCTTTTTCAGATAAAACAGAACTTTGAACGTGCTTTTCATAACTCAACAATTTTTAATGTGACAAAGGTATCGGTTGTTGAGTTCTCAAGAATTACGTATATTTGCGCAAGAAACTGTAATTCAGTCGTATATATGCTATTATAAAGTAATTCGACGGGGTTACGATTTGGTAACGCAACTCCCGTCGAATTCTGCTTTTCCAGGCTCTTCTGCCTGAAATCCGTGCAAAAGACAGATTTTATACATCTTGATTATCTGCGTTTTAACGTTTTTACCTCCCCGTTCTTAAAAAACACTCATCCGAAGTTGCGCACGATCGTTTTTTTTCATATCTTTGTTTCGTGTCCGCAATAGCGGGCCGCTTGACTACACTTGGAAATCTGGTAAATTAATCAGGGGGTCGAGCACATATTCCTGCTGTTACGGCGCGCCTGCGCCGGGACTGGCACGGGATATGATTCCTACGTCACAACGGCGCGGGCTATATGTGCTTATCCCCCTCAAGGCTTACCAGAGCCGCCAAGTTGGATAATGTAACAGTAGTTCGCGTTCGTTTTTCGGGCGCGCTGTAAAAAACGCCGTGCCATGAATTCTTTCACCCATCCCTGCCGTCCCCGCACCAATGACTTTCGCCGCGACGAAGAGCGTCTGCGCTTCGTGCTGCGCGCCTCGGGGCTTGCGGTCGGGGAGTTCGCCCGTGAAATCGGGCTTCCCGACAGCGAACTTCTCTACCGGATCAAGGCCGGCAAGGCCCCGCTCGAATCCGGGATCGCCGAACGCATCTGCCGTCGTTACCCCCAAATCGACTTCTGCTGGCTGCTGACCGGGGAGGTCCGCAAATCGCAATAGGGCGGCGGTCTTTTCCGGGCTGAATTGCCTCGCGTCGCATTCGTTTCGCGCCGCGTCGCCTTTTCCATGCGGATTGGCTGCGACTTTATTTGCCTCGCTTTGCTTCATTGCATTGCGCGCCGCGTCGGCGACTCCATCCCGGCGGCGGCAGTGAAAAATCGCGTCGAGTTGGCTCGCTCCGCTCCACATTCGTTTCGCACCGCGTCGCCTTTTCCATGCGGGCGGCGGCAAAAGAACGAACACCGCGGGCGGGACGACCGAAAAGCGGGAACATTGCCGTGCAAGCACGTATGTTCCCGCTTTTCAGCCGTGTGCCGATGGCACTTATTCGTTCTTTTGCTCGTACCTTACCTTATGGAATTCATCCTGATACTCGCCTTGACGAGCGCGATGGCGCGGATGCGCGAGATTTCCACGTCCTTGTCGGCGTGGTGCACGTTCTGACTCACGAGCTTCACGTAACCCTCGCGGTCGGATTTCTGAATGTATTTCACCGTCACGTACTCCTCGCCGTCGATGTCGATCGACAACAGGTACATGTCGCCCCAAAAGATGTCGTCGATGTCGTGCAGCTGCTTGTAGAGCACGATGTCGCCGCTCTTCAGCAGCGGGTACATCGAATCCCCGACGATGTAGATCGCCCCGTCGCATTTCGGGAGGTTGGGGATGTGGATGAAATTGACGGGTTTGGTCTGCGTCCGGTCGGAGAAGAGCGGCACCAGCCCCGCCGTGCCCTCGATCGAATAGAGCGGCACGCTCTGCAACGGCAGCGAATTGTCCGTGCGGTGCATGTAGGCCGTCAGGTCGGGTTCGGCGTTGAACATGTTGCCCTTGCCGGTTTCGAGCCAGTCGGGATTCACGTTCAATTCCTGAACCAGTATGTTGCGGTTGCGGGCCGAGAGCCCCGCCTTGCCGGTCTCGATCATCGAAAGCGCCGCTTTGCCGATGCCAAGCCGCTGTGCCAGCTGCTCTTGCGTCATGCCGAGCTGTTTGCGTATCAGTTTCACCCGTTCGTTCATGGCCGTCTTATCGGAATTTTTTATATCAAATATTTTAACTTTTCGATTGAAAATTCAAATATTGAACTTATCTTTGCGCTACAAAGTTAAACAATTTATTTCGATTTCTGCAAACATTTTCCAAAAAACTATTCATAATCAATGATCTATTCGGTATCAACGGAACTTTACCTTGAAGTGGCCGCGCGTCTGGCGGAGGCCATCGGCGGCGGAAGTTACTTTTCGGGTTCGCTCTCGTTTGCTTTCGGCGACACGGAATGCCGGCTGACGGCCTCGGTGATCGTCTACCGGCGGGTCGAGCGCCTGCCCGAAGGCGACCGGGACGTGATCGCCGACCTGGTGCCCGTGTGGTGGGAGTTCCACACCGCGGGCGACGGCGGCGAGGTCCTGAACGACTTCTCGTTCTCCGAACTGCGGGCGTGTCTCTGACGCTCCGCCCGCACCCCGGCCCCTCCCTTCCCGGCACGGCGCTGCCGCCGGGGTGCACCCTCAAAAAACCTGCCCGCCGCGGCGCCGCGCATGGGTTTTTCTTTCACGAATTATTTCACGCATGGTTAAAAAGACCGAACCGACCTCTGCGGGGCACTCCTCCGCAGAGGTTTTTATGACCTGCGGGACGGCGCCTCCAAAAGGTGTGCCGTATTCCGAAGGGCTGCCGACCGCTGCCGCGCCGCCCTCCTTCGCCGATTTCGCCCTCGGCGTCTATCCCTTTCTCGAACTGCAACCCTTCCACCGGACCTATTACCGCGTGCTGGAGGCTTTCGCCGCGGGGCGCATCCGGCGGCTGATCGTCACCATGCCGCCGCAGCACGGCAAGAGCGTCGGGGCCACGACGCTGCTCCCGGCCTACCTGCTGGGGCTGGACCCCGACCTGCGGGTCGCCGTCGCCTCCTACTCGGGGGCGCTGGCCTCGAAGTTCAACCGCCGCGTGCAGCGCATTCTCGAATCGCGGGAGTACGCCGCCTTTTTTCCCGGCACGGCCATCAAGCAGGGGGCGAAGCCCGCGGGCTACATCCGCACGGCCGACGAGGTCGAGATCATCGGCCGCCGGGGCGGACTGCTCTCCGTCGGGCGCGAAGGGTCGCTGACGGGCAACCGCGTGGACTGCTTCGTGCTGGACGACCTCTATAAGGATGCGCTCGAAGCCAATTCGCCGCTCGTCCGCGCCAACTGCTGGGAGTGGTACACCTCGGTGGTGAGGACCCGCATGCACAACGCCTCGCGCGAACTGATCGTCTTCACGCGCTGGCACGAGGAGGATTTGATCGGCACCCTCGCGGCCCGCGAGCCTGTCGAGGAGCTGCGCGAGTGGCCGCAGCTGGAGAGCCTGCCCGCCGACCGGTGGCTGCACCTCAATTTCGAGGCCCTGAAAAGCGGTCCGCCCACCGGCATCGACCCCCGGCAGCCCGGCGAAGCGTTGTGGGAGGAGCAGCACGGCGCGGCCCTGCTGGCGGCCAAACGGCGGCTGGACCCCCTGCAATTCGAGGCGATGTACCAGGGCCGCCCCTCGTCCCGCGAGGGACTTTTGTACGGGCTGAATTTCGCCGAGTACGACGATCTTCCCCGCGAGATCGTCCGCCGCGCCAACTACACCGACACGGCCGACACGGGCGACGACTACCTCTGCTCGATCTGCTACGCCGTCGATGCCGACGGGGTGATCTACGTCACCGATGCGGTCTACTCGCGCGAACCGATGGAGACGACCGAGCCGCTGGTGGGGGAGGCGTTAGTTCGCTCCGACACGCGGCAGGCGGCCGTCGAGAGCAACAACGGCGGCCGCGGATTCGCCCGGGCCGTGCAGGCGCTGGCTCCGGGCGTCCGGGTCGAGTGGTTCCACCAGAGCGCCAACAAGGAGGCCCGCATCCTCTCCAATTCGGCGACGGTCCTGCACCTCCTGCGGTGGCCCCGGGGGTGGAACCTCCGCTGGCCCGAGCTGTACGCCCATCTGACGACCTACCGGCGGAAATTCCGCGCCAACCGCTGGCACGACGCCGCCGACGTTGTGACGGGCATCATCGAGCGCGAAACCGCGGGCCGGGACCGCAAGCGGGTCCGGGGCGTGCGGTTCTGCCGGTGAGGGGCGGATGACGGGTGCCTGCCCGGACGGAGCGCGGCGGTTCTTTCCCGCCGTTTCCTCCCCGGCAGCCCCTCCCCGCTGTCCGGCGCCGCTTTCCGGGCGGTTCCTCCCCGCCGTTCCTCCCCGCCGTTCCTCCCCGCCGTTTCCTCCCCGCCGTTTCCTCCCCGCCGTTTCCTCCCCGCCGTTTCCTCCCCGCCGTTCCCTCTCCGCCGTTCCTCCCCGCCGTTCCCTTCCCGCTGTCCGGCGCCGCTTTTCGGGCGGGCAATGTGAAGCCTGCGTTAAATATGTTCCCGCGCGGAATCAAACGGCCCGATTTTCCGTACCTTCGTCGTGGTTATGTAACCGGATTTTGAAAATAAACAGCATGAAATCACTGAAAATCGGAAATTTGTGCGCCTCGATGCCCATCGTGCAGGGCGGCATGGGCGTAGGCGTGTCTCTCGCGGGCCTGGCTTCGGCCGTGGCCGATCAGGGCGGCGTCGGCATCATCTCGTCGGCCGGCCTCGGGGCGATCTATAACGACTACTCGAAAGACTACCGCGCGGCCTCGATCTGGGGGCTGAAAGAGGAGCTTCGCAAGGCCCGCGCAGCCACGCGCGGCATCATCGGCGTCAACGTCATGGTCGCCATGTCCAACTTCGCCGACATGGTGCGCACGGCCATCGCCGAGAAGGCCGACATCATCTTCTCGGGAGCCGGGCTCCCGCTCAACCTGCCGTCGTTCCTGACCGAGGGCGCGCGGACCAAGCTGGCCCCGATCGTTTCGTCGGCGCGCGCCGCGAAACTGCTGTGCCGGAAATGGTTCTCGGAGTACAGGTACGTTCCCGACGCCATCGTCGTCGAGGGTCCCAAGGCGGGCGGCCACCTGGGCTACAAGACCGAGCAGATCGCCGACGAGCACTATTCGCTGGAGACGCTCGTTCCGGAGATCGTCGCCGAGGTCCGGGCCTTCGAGCTCGAACACGACTGCCGCATTCCGGTGATCGCCGGCGGCGGCATCTACACGGGCGAGGACATCTACCGCATCATGGAGCTGGGCGCCGCGGGCGTCCAGATGGGCACGCGCTTCGTCACGACCGAGGAGTGCGACGCCGATCCGGCCTTCAAGCAGAGCTACATCGAAGCCCGCGAGGAGGACATCGAGATCATCCAGAGCCCTGTGGGCATGCCGGGGCGGGCCATCCGCAATTCGTTCCTCGACCGGGTGAAAGAGGGGCTGAAACGCCCGAAGAGCTGCCCGTTCGACTGCATCAAGACCTGCGACGTGACGCACAGCCCCTATTGCATCATGCTGGCGCTCTACAACGCCTTCCGGGGCAGGCTCCGCAACGGCTACGCCTTCTGCGGGGCGAACGCCTGGCGTGCCGAGAAGATCCAGTCGGTGCGGGAGCTGATGGCCTCGCTGCGCGCGGAATACGAAACTTTCGCCGCCGGCTTGAAAAACCGGTTCTGACCGACGCCGGTCCTATGCGAAACCCCTTCCGGACGTATGTTCGGAAGGGGTTTTCCGTGGCGGTCCGGGCGGTCCTATACCCAGCCGGAGTAGGGGGCGTAGAGGACGCCCGGGGAGTCGTCGATGCCGGTGAGCAGCCAGCCGATGCCGTATTGCGGAAAATGGGTGTGGATGCGCAGCGCCAGGTCGCGGCTGATGCCGTTGTGCCCGCGCTTGATCTGATAGAGATTTTCGCCCCGCGACAGTCCGATATGGCGGGCGAAAGCGTTGATCGTGAGTCCCGAATCGTCGATAATCTGCTGGAGGCGCTGCCAGTCTTCGAGGTTGCGTTCGCGGATGGATTCCTTTGTCATGGAGCCGAGTCGTTTTGGGGTCCCTTATCCGCGCCCGCCTGAGAGGCGGGTTTTAGGGGCGGAGGCGGGTTTCCGTGTTTCTGATCCATGTCCGCGCTCCCGGCGCACCACGCCGAAAAAACGCGGACTACTGTTGCATTATCCAACTTAGAGGTTCTGGTGGACCTTAGAGAAGACAAGCACATATAGCCCGCGCCGTTGTGACGTAGGAACATATCCCGTGCCAGTCCCGGCGCAGGCGCGCCGTAACAGCAGGATATGTGCTTGACCTCTCTAAAAATTTACCAGATTTCTAAGTTTGGTCAAGTTGGCCCGCTATTGCGGACGTAATGCAAATATAGATAAAAAAATCCGAATCCGATCGCTTCCGGACTTTTTGTGTAACGAAACGGCCTTTCTATGACTCTTCGGGACGTAAAAAACGCGGACTACTGCTACTTATCCGTCTGAAGGCTCTGGCAAGCCCTGCAAGAAATAAGCACATATAGCCCGCGCCATTGTGATATGGAGTCATGTTCCGATTCGGTTGCACCGGACTTCGTGCAACGAAACGGCCTTTCTACAACTCTTCGAGGCGCGCCACGGGCGAAACGTCGAGCGAGGCGAATTCCCCCTGCTTGTAACGGTAATAACCCGCCATAGCGATCATCGCGGCGTTGTCGGTCGTGAACTTGAATTCCGGCAGGAACGTCCGCCACCCCCGGCGGCGGCCCGTCTCGACGATGCCGTCGCGGAGCCCCGAATTGGCCGAGACGCCGCCCGCGATGGCGATGTCGCGGATGCCGGTCTCCTTCGAGGCGCGGACGAGCTTGTCGAGCAGGATTTCGACGATGGTGGATTGCAGCGACGCGCAGAGGTCCGCCTCGTGCTTCACGATGAAGTCGGGGTCGGCGGCCACGGCGTCGCGCAGCGTGTAGAGGAACGAGGTTTTCAGCCCCGAGAACGAATAGTCGTAACCCTCGACGCGGGGGCGTGCGAAACGGAACGCCTTCGGGTCGCCCTCCTTGGCCCGGCGGTCGATCACCGGACCGCCCGGATAGGGCAGCCCCATCACCTTGGCGCACTTGTCGAACGCTTCGCCCGCGGCGTCGTCGATCGTCGTGCCGATGATCTCCATCTCCAGCGGGGAGTCCACGCGCACGATCTGCGTGTGGCCGCCGCTGACCAGCAGGCACAGGAACGGGAAACCGGGGTGGGGCAGCGTGCGGTCCGGCAGGTCGATGAAGTGCGAGAGGATGTGGCCCTGGAGGTGGTTGACCTCGACCATCGGGATGTTGCGGGCGATCGAGAGGCCCTTGGTGAACGACACGCCCACGAGGAGCGAGCCGACCAGTCCGGGGCCGCGCGTGAAGGCGATGGCGTCGAGCTGCGAAGCGTCGATCCCGGCCTCCCGGAGCGCCGTGTCCACGACGGGGATGATGTTCTGCTGGTGGGCCCGTGAGGCCAGTTCGGGGATCACGCCGCCGTATTTGACGTGCACGGCCTGCGAGGCGATGACGTTCGACAGCAGCACGTTGCCGCGCAGCACCGCCGCAGAGGTGTCGTCGCACGAGGATTCGATGCCCAGAATTGTAATATCCATCGGGAATTATAATTGTTTTTTAACTATTTTCGTTAAATTTGCAGGTTATAACGAGCTCCTGATGCGCAAAGGTATAAAAATATTGGGAAAGGTGTTCTCGGCGGCGGTTTTGTTGCTGATAATTCTGCCCGTTTTCCTTTCGCTGCTGCTCGACATTCCCGCCGTGCAGAACTTCGTGGTGCACAAGGCCGCGGAGGCCGTTTCGCGCAAGCTGGAGACCACCGTGTCGATCGAACGCGTGGACATCGGCATCTTCTCGAAAATCAAGGTCAAGGGCTTCTACGTCGAGGATTACGGGCGCGATACGCTGCTCTACGTCGGGAAGCTCGACGCCTACGTCACGGGCTTCGGCCTCTTCGGCGGGGGCCTCGCGTTCAGCCGCGGGGAGATCGCCGACGCCAAGCTCTACCTGCGGCAGATGCCCGACGGGGAGATGAACATCAAGCAGATCGTCAGCCGCATATCCGATCCCGACAAACCCCGGAAGGGCAATTTCAAACTCTCGATCAGCCGGGCTTCGATCGAGAATATGGACCTCTGCCTCGAACGGATCGACAGCCTCGCGCGACACCGCGACTACGGCATCGACTTCTCGCACATGCACCTCTACGGCCTGACGGCCCGCGTGGACGACTTCACCATCGACGGGTCGGCCATCTACACCACCGTCGCGGCCCTCACGGCCCGCGAGCGCAGCGGCTTCGTGCTGGACCACCTCGCGGGGCGCTTCTACATGACGCAGGGGTGTCTGGGCTTCGAGGACGCCTCGATCGTCACCGCGCGTTCCAACGTCCGGATTCCCTACATCTCGCTGGTCGGCAACTCGTGGGCCGAATACAAGGATTTTCTCGGGCAGGTGCGCATCGACGCCGCGCTGCGCAACACGTCGGTCTCGACCGACGACATCGCGTGGTTCGCTCCCGGGCTGCGCGACTGGCATCTGGATTTCAGCGATATAGACATCGAGGTCGCGGGCGTGGTGGCGGATTTCACGGCCAAGGTCCGGAGCATGCACATCGGCGAGGGCACGACGCTCGTGGCCGACGCCGCGGTGAAGGGGCTGCCGGAGATCCGCGACACGTGGTTCGACCTCTCGGTGCCCCGCCTGCACTCCTCGGCCGAGGCGATGGACGGGCTGGCCCTCGGCATCGCCGGGCGCAAGCTCCCGGACAGGCTGGTCGGGATACTCGGCAACTCGGGGAGCATCGACCTCGATGCCCGCTTCAAGGGGAAGCTCTCGGCGTTCGACATGCAGCTGGGGGCCGCGACCGACGTGGGCGACGTGTCCTGCAACCTGCGGATGTCACCGCTGAAAAGGGGCCTGAGCAGCGTGCGGGGCGACGTCGAGACGCGCGACCTGCGGCTGGGCGACCTGCTCGACCGCCGCGATCTGCTGGGCAACGCCACGCTCACGGCCTATGTCGATGGCGTGATCGGCAGGGGCGTGGCCGACGCCAACGTCGTGGGCAACGTCACCCGGCTGGGCTTCAACGGCTATGTCTACGACTCGCTGCGGCTGGACGGCCGTCTGCGCAACCGGGAGTTCGACGGCCTGATCACGGCCCGCGACCCCAATTTGGACTTCGACTTCTTCGGACTGGTGGATTTCAACGACTCGGTGCCGCGCTACGACTTCACGATGGACCTGCGGCACGCCGATCTGGCGCGCCTGCACATCAACCGCCGCGACTCGGTGTCGCAGCTCTCGGCGCACATCGCGGCCAAGGCCGGGGGGCGTTCGCTGGACGACCTGAACGGCCGCATCCAGGTGACCGGCGCCCGCTACCGCTACAACGACAAGGAGATCGAGGCGACGAACATGACCGTCACGGGCGAGAACTCCGCGCAGAGCAAGTTCGTGGAGCTGCGCTCGGACTTCGCCGACGCCACGTTCCGCTCCAAGACCAGCTACCGCACGGTGTTCGAATACCTGCGGCGGAGCGCGTGGAAATACCTTCCGATGCTGAGCGAGGCCCCGCCCGAAACGGGGCCTTCGGAGCGCAAGGCCGCCGTGGCGAACGATTTTTCGCTGCTCTCGGTCAACATCCGCAACTTCAACCCCGTGGCCGACGCCGTGTCGGCGGGCTTGCAGGTGGCCGACGGATCGTCGCTCCAGCTGCTGTTCAATCCGGCCAGCGACCAGCTGTCGCTCAAAGCCTCGTCGGAGTACATCGAGCGCCGGCGGATGCTGGCCACGCGCCTCTCGGTCAACGCCTCGAACCGCGGCGACTCGCTGGCGGTCTACGCCTCGGCCGAGGACCTCTACGCCGGGGTGCTGCACCTGCCGCGCCTCTCGCTGACGGGCGGCGCCCGGCAGGGCCGCGTACAGCTCTCGGCGGGTTTCGACGACACGACGCGCCGGGTTTCGGGTCTCGTGGGAATCCGTACGTCGGTGGCCGACGAGCACGGCGCCAACGGGCGTGTGGTGGACCTGCGCATACTCCCGTCGCACATCACCCGCGGCAACAAGACGTGGCAGATCTATGCCCGCAAGATACTGATCGACACGGCGCGGATCGTCATCGACAGGTTTTTCGTGATGAACCGCGAACAGGAACTGCTGCTCGACGGCGTCGCCTCGCGCAGCCGCGAGGATTCGGTGACCCTCTCGCTGCGCAATTTCGACCTGTCGCCCTTCACGCAGGTCGCCGAACGCATGGGCTACGTCATCGAGGGCCGCACGAACGGTTCGGCGAAGATGAAGTCGGTGCTGCGGGGCGGCGAGATCTCGGCCGACATCCTTTTCGACAGCGTCGAGGTCAACGACATTCCCGCGCCGCCGATGCGTCTGGCGTCGCGCTGGGACTTCGCCCGCAACCGGGCGGGCGTGACGGTGGTCAACCGCGTCAAGCGCGACACGCTCGTGCGTGGCTTCTACGCCCCGGACCGGATGCGCTACTACGCCCGGCTGGATGTCGATAGCCTCGACATGGGGCTGCTCGACCCGATTCTGACGGGGGTGATCTCCTCCACCGAGGGCGTCGCCTCGGCCGAACTCGTCTTGCAGGGACAGCGCCGCGACGCCGAACTCGCCGGCGAGGTCCGTGTCTCGGGGCTGAAAACCCGGGTCGATTTCACGCAGGTCACCTACTCGATGCCCGAAGCGGTGCTGTCGGTGAAGAACAACCGCTTCAAGGCTTCGAACGTCGCGGTGTTCGACCCCCAGGGCCATCGCGGACGCTTCGACTTTGACATGAGCCTGCAACACCTGTCGAACATCTCCTACGACGTGCGGGTGGCCCCGCAGCAGATGCTGGTGCTCGACACCGGCCCCGACGACAACGACGTTTTCTACGGAAAGGTCTACGCCACGGGGTCGGCCCGCATCTCGGGCGACAAGGGGGCCGTCCGGATGGACATCACAGCCGCCACCGACGGCAATTCGTCGTTCGTGCTGCCGCTGTCGAGCAAGTCGAACATCTCGAACGCCGATTTCGTGCGCTTCGTGCAGCCCGAGAAAACCGATACGCTCGACAACGTGGCGCGCAAGAAACTCCTCTTCGAACGCAAGCACCGCCAGCGTGCGGATGCCGCCAGCCAGATGAACATCACTATGGCGCTCAACGTGCGCCCCGATGCCGAGGTCGAAATCGATGTTGAGGGCAACACGGTGAAGGGGCGCGGAGAAGGGACCCTGAACCTCGAAATCAACCCCCGGGCCAATATCTTCGAGATCTACGGCGACTACACCATCTCCGAGGGCAGTTTCATGCTCTCGCTCCAGCAGATCATCAACAAGCGTTTCACCATCGAGAGCGGTTCGTCGATCCAGTGGACCGGTTCGCCGATGAACGCCCTGCTGGACATCGACGCCGTTTACAAGCTCAAAGCCTCGTTGCAGCCTTTGTTGCAGGGCACCTCCGAGAACCTCGGCGGCGACCGTTCGGTGCCCGTGGAGTGCGTCATCCACCTCGGGGACCGGCTGTCGAACCCCTCGATCGGTTTCGACGTGCGGGTGCCCGGCTCCGATCCCGAGACCCAGACGCTGGTGGCCAACGCTCTCTCGACCCCCGAGACGGTCGATACGCAGTTCCTCTACCTGCTGCTGTTCAACAGCTTCATGTCCGAGAGTTCGTCGCAGGCCAACGCCAACATCGGCAGTTCGGTGTCGGCGGCCACGGGACTGGAGTTCGTGTCGAACATGGTGAGCAACTGGCTCTCGTCGTCGGACTACAACGTGGTGATCCGCTACCGGCCCAAGTCGGAGCTGACGAGCGACGAGGTGGATTTCGGGCTCTCGAAGAGCCTCATCAACAACCGCCTGTTCGTCGAGGTCGAGGGCAACTACCTGATCGACAACAAGCAGGCGACGGTGAACAACAACTCGATGTCCAACTTCATGGGCGAGGCTTACATCACCTACCTGATCGACCGCGCCGGAACGCTCAAACTGAAAGCCTTCACGCAGACGATCGACCGTTTCGACGAGAACCAGGGTTTGCAGGAGACCGGCATCGGCGTCTACTTCAAGGAGGATTTCAACAACCTGAGGGACCTGCGCAACCGCATTCGGGAACGCTTCACCAACAAGAAGCGCAAGGCCCGGCGCATGGCGCGGCGCACGGCCCGGGCGGCCGAAAAAGCGGCCGAAGAGGCGGAAAAAGAGCGGCAGCGGGAGCCGGCGGATACGCTATTTATAATTAAGAATGAAGAATGAAAAATTAAAAATTTGAGACTTTGCCGTTTGCATTCCGGTTGTAAATCCGGTCGCGATGCGACAAGTCCCCTCCGAGGGCGGCTTGAAAAGTCGCGTTTGGAAGGCTGGTAGCGAAGACTTGCTCCGGGAGCCGTAAATACCAAAGCGCTCGAAAGCGAGATTGAGGAATAGAATACTTGTAAACTTTAATATTTGTAAAACACTATGATGACATTTTTGCAGGCTGCCGAGGCGGTGGCCGTTAGTGAGGAGACCCGCATGGGCTTGTGGACCCTGTTTACCAAAGGCGGCTGGCTGATGTGGCCGCTGCTGGCGCTGGGCGGCGTGACGATTTTCATCTTCGTGGAGCGCTTCATGGCCATCCGCAAGGCTTCGGTGCTGGACATGAACTTTATGAACCGCATCCGCGACTACATCTCCGACGGCAAGATCTCGACGGCCGTGAACCTCTGCAAGAAGACCGACACGCCGATCGCCCGCATGATCGAAAAGGGCATCGAGCGCATCGGACGCCCCATGAGCGACGTGCAGACCGCCATCGAGAACGTCGCCAACCTCGAAGTCTCGAAGCTCGAAAACGGCCTGCCGTTCCTGGCCACGATCGCCGGCGGCGCCCCGATGATCGGTTTTCTCGGCACGGTGCTCGGCATGGTGCAGACCTTCATGGACATGTCCGCCGCGGGCGGCACGGTCGATCTGGGGCTGTTGTCGAGCGGTATGTACGTGGCGATGGTGACCACGGTGATGGGTCTGATCGTCGGCATCCCGGCCTACTTCGGCTACAACTACCTTGTGGCTCGCATCGAGAAGCTGGTGTTCCAGATGGAGGCCAACTCGATCGCATTCATGGACATTCTGAATCAACCCGTTCAAAAATAACGCATTATGGCAATCAAACATGGATCGAAAGTCGATAAATCGTTCTCGGCCTCGTCGATGACCGACCTGATGTTCCTGCTGCTGCTGTTCCTGCTGATCGCCACGACGCTGATCAATCCCAACGCCCTGAAACTGATGCTTCCGAAGAGCTCGAACCAGTTGAAGGACAAGGCGATGACCACGGTTTCGATCCAGCAGAGCGGCGCGTCGTACAACTACTACGTCGAGTTGCAGAAGGTGCAGGGCATCGAGGGCGTGGAGCGGGCGTTGAAGGCGCGCCTCGACGGCCAGAAGGACGCCACGGTGTCGCTCCACTGCGACAAGACGGTGGCCGTCGATGAGGTGGTCAAGGTCATGAACATCGCCAAGGACAACAATTACAAACTTATTTTGGCGACATCGCCGAAATAAGTTCGATTAAAAATGAAAAATTGAGAATTGAAAGAGAGATATTGTGGATGTATGGCCGGATTTGCCGTACGGACAATTTTTAGTTTTTCATTCTTAATTTTTAATTGGGAAGCCAATGTATTATTACGATCCCGATAATAAGAATCCTCGCCGATGGGCGGCGGTCGCGGCGGCGGTCTACTGCGTGCTGCTGGCCGGTTCGTTCGCGCTGGTGTCGTTCGACGTTTCGCAGGCGGTGGAGAAGCCCGGCGACACGATCCTCGTCGATTTCACCGAGCCGCCCGTTCCCGAGCCGCCGAAGCCGCCCGTGAAGATCGCCACCGAGCCGCGCGTGCACGACGTTGCGGCTCCCGTGGAGCAGACGGCGCAGGTCGCCGGCAAGGACGAGGTGACCCAGACCCCCAACCCCAAGGCACTCTTCAAGATGAACAAGGGCGGGGCCGACGAACCCGACAATGCGGGCAATCCCCGCGCTCCGCAGGGCGAGGACAAGGCCAGCGGCACCGGGCCGGGGCTCAATCCCGACGGGCTGGACCAGCTGGACCAGGGCTTGAAAGGACGCGGACTGGTGGGCAATTTGCCACGGCCGAATCAACCTGAAAATAAAAGTGGTGTGGTACTTATTCGTGTGACAGTAGATGCTTCGGGGCGGGTTACCAGTGCTGCTTATGAGCCGAAAGGATCTACAACATCTGATGTCGAGCTGGTGAACGAAGCTCGAAAGGCTGCACTTAGAACGCGGTTTAGTGAGAGCCGTGCTGTGATTGAAGGTGGCACGATAACCTATATTTTTCGACTTAAAGCGGAATAGAATTTGAACAATGAAAATACTACTGCTGACAATCCTCGCCTGCCTGCTTTTCGGGGCGGCGTATGCCGAAAGACCTGCTAAGGGAGCGCACCTGAAGATGGACGACCCGACCCACGATTTCGGCGACGTGCCGCGCAAGGGCGGCGATCTGGTGCACGAATTCAAATTCGTCAACGACGGCACGGCGCCGCTGGTCATCGTGCGCGTCATCACCTCGTGTTCGTGCCTCAGCGCCTCGTTCTCGAAGCGCCCCGTGGCGCCCGCCGACTCGGGGGTGATCCGCATCGTGTACGAACCCCACAAGAGCGAGCCGGGAGCCTTCAACAAGGTGATCCAGGTCTACTCCAACTCGGTGGACGGCCGCGACGTGATCACCGTGCAGGGCAACTCCATCGACAAGCCCGAGCGCGGGAAAGTGAAAATTAAGAGTGAAAAATTAAAAATTAAGAATTAGATGCCGATACTCTTTTCAAACGCGACGGTGCTGCCGATGACGGCCTCCGGCGGCGAACCCCGGACCTTTACGGGCTGGGTGGGCACCGACGGCGACCGCATCGCGCTGGCGACGGCTTCGGAGGCGGATGCTGCGGCGTTCCGCGCGGCGCATCCCGGACTCCGGGAGATCGACTGCCGGGGCAAACTCGTGATGCCGGGGTTGGTGAACACCCATTGCCACGCGGCCATGACCCTCCAGCGCAGCTATGCCGACGACATCTCGCTGATGGCGTGGCTCCACGACTATATCTGGCCTTTCGAGGCGCACCAAACCCCTGACGACGTGAAGCTGGGCATGACGCTCGGCATCGTCGAGATGCTGTTGGGCGGCGTGACATCGTTCGTTGATATGTACTATTTCGAGGATCGTTGCGTGGAGGTGGCTGAACGGCTGGGCATCCGGGCCCTGCTGGGCTGCAACTACTTCGATACGAATGCCGATGAGGTGCTGCCCCGGGTCGGGGAGGCCGTGCGGCTGGCCGCCGCCGGTTCCGGCCGGGTGCGGATCGCCGTGGCGCCCCATTCGCCCTACACCGTGTCGCCCGAAAACCTCCTGCGCGGCAAGGAGCTGGCCGACCGGTACGGCCTGCACCTGATGACCCACATTTCGGAGACGCAGGACGAGGTGCGCATCGTGCGCGAGAAATACGGATGCACTTCCGTCGAACACCTCGACGCGCTGGGGCTGTTGGGTCCGAAGACGATCGGCGCCCATTGCATCCACGTGACCGACAGCGACATCGGGACCCTCGCCGCGCGGGGCGTCACCGTGTCGCACAACCCGCAGAGCAACATGAAGATTTCGAGCGGCGTGGCTCCCGTCGAGCGGCTGCGGGCCGCCGGGGCGCTGGTGACGGTCGGCACCGACGGAACCTGCTCGAACAACGACCTCGACATGTTCGAGGAGCTGCGCACGGCGGCTTTCCTGCAAAAATCCGCGACGGGCGACCCCGTGGCGCTCCCGGCCTACGAGGCCCTGCGGCTGGCGACGGCCAACGGCGCCCGGGCGATGGGGTATGCCGACGGCGAGCTGGGCGTGATCCGCACGGGCGCGCTGGCCGACGTGATCGTCGTGGATATGCAGAAACCCCATTTGCAGCCCGTTCACGATGTCGTGTCGAATGTGGTCTACTGCGGCAAGGCGTCGGATGTCGAGACGGTCGTGGTCGGCGGACGTATCGTCGTCGAAAACCGCCGCATCGGGGGCATCGACCTGCCGGAGCTTTACCGCGGGGTGGCCGAGGCCGTCGCGCGGATCAAGGCGGCCGAATAGCCGGGCGGCATCGGAATTGTAGAATTCATTCAAAAAACAGACGAATTATGGATCACAAAGTAACTTTCGGCGGCAAGCCCGTGACGCTTGTCGGCAATCGCTGCAAGGCGGGCGAAAAAGCCCCCTCATTTACGGTCATCGACGCTGCGCTGCAACCCGTCCCGTCGGAGGATTTTCGCGGCAAGGTTCGCATTTTCAGCGTTTTCCCGTCGGTGGACACTCCGGTCTGCTCGTTGCAGAACATCCGGTTCAACCGCGAGGCTTCGAAGCTGAGCGACGACGTGGTCGTCCTGGCGTTGTCGGTGGACCTTCCCTTCGCGCAGAAGCGTTTCTGCGCCGCCGAGGGGATCGACCACGTGCACGTCTTCTCGGATTACAAGGAGTTGGATTTCGGCATGAAATACGGCTTCGTGATCGACGAATTGCGCCTGCTGGCCCGCGGCGTGGTGGTCGTGGACCGGGACGACGTGGTGCGTTACGTGGAGTACGTGCCCGAGATCACCCACGAACCCGACTACGACAAGGCGCTGGCCTTCGTGCGCGACCTGGCGAAATAAGAACGGTGCCGGAAACGAAAAGAGGCTGTCTGCGATTTGTCAGACAGCCTTTTTTTCGGGGGGGGGATATGTTCCAATTCCCGGGTGTTATTTCACCTTTTCGTAAATGTATACCTCGTGAATCTCCTTGGTGTAGCCCTCTTCCGAGAACGGACCCTGCGACATGCCGAGGATGATTTGCGTGCCGCGGTTGTTCAATACGAGCAGTTCGTCGGTTACGGGGTCTACGCAGAGACCTTCGATCTCTCCGGCACGGCGGAAATCCGACATCTCGCGGAACAGTTCGAGACGCCCGGCCTTGGCTCCGGCGGCGATCATCCCGGTACGTTTGACGGGGTTGCCTTTTTTGTCTAATTTTACGCTGAACGGCGTGTCCCGGACGACTTCGGTACCCTCTTTCAGTCCCGTATAGGGGACTTCGGAGATGTCGGCGACATAGATATTGTCGGGAATCTGATAGGTCGATTCCCCGTCGTCGGCAGCGAAGAGCATCTTGCCGTCGGCGATGAAAATGCCCTGGCACCAGTACGGCATCGGACGGCATTGCATTTTGGTGTAGTACTTGCCCGTTTCGAGGCTGTAACAGTATACGTAGCGGCTGTCCACCCAGTCGGACATCCAGATCATGTTCTTCTCGCGGTCCACGGCCAGGCCGGATACCTCTACCTGCCCCGATTCGGCGCACCAGGGGATATCCTCGATCCATTCGAGCGTCTCGGCGTCGTATACCGAGATGGCGATGTTGTAGCCCCGGCCGTATTCGAACTTCTCGTTGCCCGTGTAAATCTTGCCGTTCCACACGTCGATATCTCCGAAATGGTTGGCCAGCTCCGGATTCGGGAACAGGGGAGTTTCGGGCGTCTGAACGTGTTTCTTCACGAGGTTCCAGTTCTTGTCGAACTTGTAAAGACCTCTTGTGTCGGAAACGTAATAATAGTTTTCGTCTGCGGCGATTCCCTGGCGTCCGGGAACTTCGACGATTTTCTTCAGGCGATATTCCGTGCCGAGATGCTGTGCGCTTACCGTCGAGAAAGCGGCGATCGCTGCCAATGCAAAGAGTAATTTTTTCATGATTGCAGATTTTTAAGGTTGGTTCTTTTTTGTGTGAACGGTTGTTTCCGATAGTTTAGAATTTGAACATGGCCATGATCTGGAGCTGCTCGGAGGAGTCGTATCCCAGGGCCTTCTTTGCGTCGTCGCCGTACATGAAATGTCCGTAGTTGACCTGGAATTTCATGTTTTTGAACACCGAATAAGTGCAGCCGATCAGTATCCGGTTGTAGTTATTCGCCGTTCCCGTATTCACGCAATCCTCGTACATATCCCAGCGGACGATCGGGAGGAACTTACCCAAATGCCAGCCTGCCAGTACATACGCACCGTTCTCCTTGACGATGTCCGCTTTGTTCACCCGGCTCTTCATGTGTCCGTATTCGGCGCGGAGGTTCAAACCGCGGGGATTGTCGTACCAGGCGCCGACCACGTAGCGATTCATCGGATTGTAATCGCCGCTGCCGACTCCTGTGCCGCCTTCCAGCTGCTTGGACGTATACTCGCCCCAGTTGAATGTTCCTTTGATGTTGAAGTGTTTGGCCGGCCGGACCGTCAAGCTGACATAGATGTCTTTCGACTTGTTGCTGTCGTCCTTGCAGGGAATGGAGCCGTTGGTGACGGCCACGTCGTAGTGCAGATAGCTGAATCCTTTTCCCGAGTCGAAGACATCTCCCATGAACATGATGCCCAGATCCCGTCCGTAGTCTACCAGATTGTATTCGTAGGGATTGCGGCAGGCCATGCGGTAAACGATATTCGAGAAGTCCACCGTCTCCAGCGTCGCGGGCGAGATGTCGTAATTCTCATATCCCAGCGGCGTGTAGAACTGACCGAAGCGGACTTTGAACTCGGGCCTGATTTTCCAGGTCGCAAAGGCGTCCATTACCTGTATGTTCTTCTGACCGTTTCCGTTCGTCGAGCCGGAGATTCCGTTGAAAGCCTCGATCTGCAACCGGAAATCGACCTTTTCGGAGACCTTGCCGTCGAGAAGCAGCCGGAGACGTTTTGCCTGAAACGACGAACTCGAACTTTTGTCGTTCGACGTGTAGTTCCATCCCGTCTGCAAATATCCGGATACCTTCGGCAGGTTGGCCAGGATTTTCTCCCAGGTCGTCTGGGGTTGTACGGCGGCGGGGGCTTCCGCAGTGACCGTTCCGGATTCCGGGGCGGATCGTTCTTCCGGATTCGCCGACACGAAGGCAGGTGCCAGCATGGCACAGCTCAGGAAAAGAGCAATGAGTTTCGTTGTTTTTTTCATAACGCGACGTTTAAGTTGGTTAGTAATAAAAAGGTTGGATGGAAAATAGGTTCATCGGTTTCTGCGCCGCCCGTTTCGAACCCGAAACAGCCGTCTGCCGGAATTTCCGACATGGAACTTAGGATCGTGGCCGATATTCGGGTAACGGAATTCGGTCCGTATCGGGGGTGCCGATCGGACGTGACATGCAGTTGTTTGACAACGGGGATATCCGGTAGTGGATAGGGCGTATGCGGATACGCTGAGGCGACGAATGCCTTTAGCGGTTATTCGTGCCGGATACAGGCCGGAAAATCTGATTTTCCGGCAGGGGGGGGGAAATTCGACCGGAGCCGCCGGTTACAGCGGATACATTCGGCACTTCACTGCGGCGGGCGTAAAAAGCGTCCGCTGTTTTGGAAGTTCCCGATGTTGCGGGGTGCCGGAATGTTCTTCGTTCGTCCACGGATTGTTTCGGATATTTTGTTTCAGAAACGAAAGTAATAACTATTTTTTTAATTTCAAAATGAAATCATTGGAAAAATTTGAAAATAGTTACGGCCGAGTGCCAGGGACAGCACAAAGTGCTGTCCCTGGCACTCGGGGGATTTTCAGTTCCGAAATAAGATTCGTGCGGCTACCTTTTGCGCAGGAACACCGTCGCCGTGCGCGAAGTGTTGTAGATGCGGATGCGGGGGCGCTCCTGCCCGTCGTCGCCCTTTGCGGGGAACGAAAAGTGCTCGGCATCCATCGACTGCCGCTCCTGGCCGCCGAAGCGCCGCTCGTCGGTCGAGAGCACCGGGACGTACTTGCCCGGCCCCTGCACCGGCAGTTCGTAGTCGGGGATCGAAGCCGTGGGGTGCCAGTTGAAGACGAACAGCAGCCGGCCGTGCGAGAAGACCATCGTTTTGTTGCGCTCGTCCATCAGCAGGTTCCACGCATAGCCCTCTTCGAGCACCTTGTATTTCTTCACCAGCCGGATCATCGCCCGGTCGAAATCACCCAGCCACGCATAGCGCAGGAATCCGTTCCGCGCCAGCGACCACTGCCGCCGGGCGTGGGCGTAGCTCCACCCGTTGCCCTCGCGCGGGAAGTCGATCCACTCGGGATGCCCGAATTCGTTGCCCATGAAGTTGAGGTAGGCTTGTCCGCCCGTGGAGATGGTCATCAGGCGGATCATCTTGTGCAGGGCCATGCCGCGGTCGATGACGATGTTCTCCGACGCGCGGTCCATGTGGAAATACATCTCCTTGTCCATCAGCCGGAACGCCAGCGTCTTGTCGCCCACCAGCGCCTGGTCGTGCGACTCGGCGTAAGCCACGGTTTTCACTTCGGGCAGGCGGTCGGTCATCACGGACCACATCTCCCAGATGTTCCACTCCTCGTCGGGAACCTCTTTCAGCTGTTTGATCCAGAAGTCGGGAATCGCCATCCCCAGGCGGTAGTCGAAGCCGACGCCGCCGTCGGCGATCGGGATGCACATCCCCGGCATGCCGCTCACGTCCTCGGCGATGGTCACGGCCGAGGGCCGGAAGTCGTGCGCGAGGCGGTTGGCGAGGGTGAGGTAGAGGAGAGCCTCCTCGTTGACGCCCGGGTCGAAGAAGCGGTCGCGCGAGTCGAATGCGACGTAGCCGTGGTGGTGGTAGATCATCGAGGTCACGCCGTCGAAGCGGAAGCCGTCGAAATGGAACTCGTCGAGCCAGTATTTGACGTTCGACAGCAGGAAATGGCGCACCTCGTCCTTGCCGTAGTCGAAGAGTTTCGAATCCCAGTAGGGCTGGTAGCCCGCCTCGCCCGCCGGCGAATAGAGATGGTCCGTGCCGTCGAGTTCGTTGATCCCCTCGTTGAGGTTCTTCACGTAGTGGGCGTGCACGAGGTCCATGATGACCGCGAGCCCCAGCTCGTGAGCCCGGCGGATCAGCTCTTTCAGCTCCTCGGGCGTACCGCAGCGCGATGTCGGGGCGAAGAAGCTCGACACGTGGTAGCCGAACGAACCGTAGTAGGGGTGTTCGGCCACGGCCATCAGCTGCACGGCGTTGTAGCCGTCCTTCTTGATGATCGGGAGTATCTTTTCGGTGAATTCGCGGTAGGTGCCCACGCCCTCGCGCTCCTGGGCCATGCCCACGTGGGCTTCGTAGATCAGCAGGCTGCCGATCTTCGAGGCGTCGAAGGCGTCGCCCCGCCAGTCGAACGGCTCCGAGGGCGCCCAGAACTGCGCGGTGTAGTTCTTCGTCGCCTCGTCCTGTACGACGCGCATGGCATAGGCCGGAATGCGGTCCAGCCAGCCGTTGTCGCCGTGGACGTGGAGTTTGTAGAGCGAGCCGTGCACCAGCCGGTCGCGGTACATCGCCGTGGGGAAAAAGGCGCTCCACACCCCCGCCGCGTCGCGGTGCATGCGGATCTCGGTGCGCTGCCAGTTGTTGAAGTCGCCGAAGACGTAGACATCGTGCGCTCCCGGCAGCCACTCGCGGAACCACCATCCGTCGAGTTCCTCGTCGCGCTGCCAGCCGAAATAGCGGTAGCCGTTGGCGTAGTCCACGATCGACCCCGAAGCGCTCTCGATCCGCGCCATCTGCCGCTCGTACTGTGCGTAGCGGCGGTTCATATGTTCTTCGACGGGCTGCAACCATGCGTCGCGCTCTACGACGGGCAGTCTTCGGGGCGTTTTTTCCATAGGAGATGCTGGATTTCTATAAAGTATGACAAAAACCGGACGGATTCGAAGCCGGACCGCCTGCGGTTCGGCAAGACTTTCCGACTGATAAAAGTGCCGTTACGACACCAAATATACGAAAAAATTTCTATCTTTGTCTCCGAACGAAAACGAATCCCTATTACTAACATTTACTAACATCCAAAAAAAATTTATGAAAGGACAACCCAAAGGATTGATCGCGGCGGCCCTCGCCAACATGGGCGAACGCTTCGGTTTCTATATCATGATGGCTATCCTTACCCTGTTCATCTCGGCCAAGTTCGGTCTGGACGAGGCCACCGCAGGGTATATCTATTCGGGCTTCTACGCTTCGATCTACCTGCTGGCGCTGGTCGGCGGCATCATTGCCGACAAGACCAAGAACTACAAGGCGACGATCATGTGGGGCCTGATCGTGATGAGCATCGGCTATCTGCTCATCGCCATCCCGACGCCGACGCCCGTGCCGAGTCTGTGGCTCTACCTGACGCTGACCTGCCTGGGACTGCTGGTGATCGCCTTCGGCAACGGTTTGTTCAAGGGCAACTTGCAGGCGCTGGTGGGCCAGATGTACGATAACAGCGAATTCAGCACCAAACGCGAATCGGGCTTCCAGATCTTCTACATGTTCATCAATATCGGCGGTTTCTTCGCTCCTTTCGTCGCCATCGGCGTGCGCAACTGGTGGCTGAAGGTCAACAATTTCGACTACAACGCCAAACTCCCGGCTCTGTGCCACGAATACCTTGCCAAAGGCGAGGAGATGGTCGGCGAGGGCCTCGCCAATCTCAATTCCTACGCTTCGGCGGCGCACCTCGACGGAACGCCCGTGAGCGACCTCGGGGCCTTCTGCAACACCTATCTCGATGTCTTCAACCGCGGTTTCCACTATGCGTTCATCGCGGCGATCGTGATGATGCTCATCTCGCTGGCGATCTACATGGCCAACCGCAAGCGGTTCCCCGATCCTTCGAAAAAGGCCGCTGCCGCCGGCGTCAAGGCTTCGGCCGAGGAGATCAAGATGTCCGCCCAGGAGATCCGCCAGCGCATCTACGCTCTGTTCGCCGTCTTCGGCGTGGTGATCTTCTTCTGGGTGTCGTTCCACCAGAACGGCTATTCGCTGACCTATTTCGCCCGCGACTACGTGAATCTCGACGTTATCAACATCGACCTGGGATTCACGACCATCAAGGGCGCGGAGATCTTCCAGAGCGTCAATCCTTTCTTCGTCGTCTTCCTCACGCCGATCATCATGTGGTTCTTCGGCTGGCTGCGCAAGCGCGACATCGAGGTCTCGACCCCGATGAAGATCGCCATCGGCATGGGCATCGCCGCCCTGGCCTACGTCTTCCTGATGCTCTTCTCGCTGGCCCTGCCGACGAAGGCCGAACTGGCCGGCATGCGCGCCGACGAGGTGCAGTCGCTGCTGGTCACCCCGTGGGTGATGGTGGGCCTCTACTTCATCCTCACCGTCGCCGAGCTGTTCATCTCGCCGCTGGGTCTGGCGTTCGTGTCGAAGGTGGCGCCTCCCCACATGCAGGGCCTGATGCAGGGCTTCTGGCTGGCCGCCACGGCCGTGGGCAACGCCCTGCTGTTCGTCGGCGGATGGCTCTACCTCCATATGCCGATGTGGGCTACGTGGGCCGTGTTCGTCGCCGCCTGCGGCTTGTCGATGCTCGTCATGCTCTCGATGGTCCGCTGGCTCGAACGGGTCACCAAATAATCCGCGCGATTTTTCGCCCGGCCGCCGCAGATTTCCTGCGGCGGCTTTTTTGTCGCCCACGGCGGAGTAGTCCCCGACGGCTTCTTCCTGGTCGGATTCGTTGAAAAACCGCCGAAAACGGAAAACTTTTTTGTTTCATGAGTTTCCCTGTCTATATTTGTACCGTATCAATTCGGATCGGATCATGGACCAGAAGGAACGAATCATCGAACAGGCGATGCAGATGTTCGTCGCCCAGGGCATCAGGTCGGTGCGCATGGACGACATCGCGCAGCAGCTGGGTGTCTCGAAACGAGCGCTTTACGAGCTGTTCGGCGACAAGGAGGGGTTGCTCTACCTCGCTATGGAACGTTTTTTCGAGTGCAAGCGCATCGAGCGGGCCGCAGCCTGCGCCGGGGCCCGCAACGTGCTCGAAGCGATGTTCATGGTGCTGGGGTGCGTGGCCGACGAGTCGGAGACGATACAGCGGCTGCTGGGCAACCTGCGCAAGTTCTATCCGGCCGTTCACGCCAGGCTGATGCGCGAAGGGACTGCCCAGAGCCGTCTCGATTTGCTGCGGATGCTCGAAACGGGCATTGCCGACGGGCTTTTCACCGGGAGTTTCAACCTCGATCTGGCCATTGCGGTGCTTTATTACACGGCTTCGGCCATCACCAAGCGCAAGGACATCCCGCTGCCCGAGGGGATGACCGAGCGCGAGGCTTTCGTGCAGATCATCAGCAACTTTTTCCGCGGCATCTCCACAGCCAAGGGGCTGGAGCTCATCGACGACTACCTGAAACGCTATGAACCGGCCAAGACCGGAAACAAATCGGAATTATGAATATTCCGATGAAAAGGCTGATTCTGACCCTGCCGCCGCCGCTGGCGTCCGGGCATCGGGCAGGTGCACATTGAGGCGGAAAAAATGCAAGCGAGCTTGCTTTTTTCTCTCGGCTTATTCGCACTTTGGCTGTGCCGAAGATACTCTCGCTCGGCAAAATGCAAGTAAACTTGCTTTTGCTCTCGCTTATTCGTATCTTTGTAACCATGAAACTCACCTTTCTGGGAACCGGAACCTCGCAGGGCGTACCTGTCATCGGCTGCCGCTGCAAGGTCTGCACCTCGGCGGACCGGCGCGACAAACGCCTGCGCACGGCGGCTATGGTCGAGACGCACGGCGTGCGGCTGGTGATCGACGCCGGACCCGATTTCCGCTACCAGATGCTCCGCACGGGCGTGCGCCATATCGACGCCATCCTGCTGACCCACGAACACAAGGACCACATCGGCGGGCTGGACGACGTGCGGGCTTTCAATTTCGTCGATTATCCGCCGACCATCCACAAGGTCCACATCTACGCTGCGCCGCAGACGCTGGCGTGCGTGCGCAAGGATTTCGACTATGCCTTCGCGCAGGACAAATACCGCGGCGTCCCGGAGATCGAGTTGCACGAGGTGGACGTGGCGCACCCCTTTGCGGTCGGGGGCGTGGAGATCATCCCGGTTTCGGGACGCCACTCCGAACGCTTCCGGGTCACGGGCTACCGCATCGGGCCGCTGGCCTATCTCACGGATTTCAAGACCATCGAGGATGCCGAGGTCGAAAAGCTCCGCGGGGCGGAGGTGCTGGTGGTCAATGCGCTGCGCTTCGCCGTGCATCCGTCGCATTTCAACCTGGAAGAGGCGCTGGCGCTGATCCGCCGCGTCGGGCCGCGCGAGGCTTATATTACGCACATGTCCCACGAGATCGGGTTGCATGCCGCGACGGAGACGATGCTTCCCGAAGGGGTGCATCTGGCTTACGACACATTGGAAATCGAAATAAACGAACAGTATGAAAACACTCAGGGATAAGGTCATCGTCATCACGGGGGCTTCGTCGGGCATCGGCGAGGCGATGGCGAAGGAGTATGCCGCGCAGGGCGCGAAGGTGGTGCTCGGGGCGCGCAGCGTCCAGAAATTGCAGCTTCTGGCGGGCGACATCCGCTCGACGGGCGGCCGGGCGGCTTACTGCGGCGTGGACGTGACGAAGCCTGCCGAATGCAAGGAGCTGATCGACACCGCCGTCCGTGAGTTCGGGGGCATCGACGTGCTGATCTGCAACGCGGGGATCTCGATGCGCGCGATCTTCGACGACGTGGAGCTCGACGTGCTGCACAAGCTGATGGATGTCAATTTCTGGGGTGCGGTCTATTGCTGCAAATACGCATTGCCCTACTTGCAGGCGTCGAAAGGCTCGGTTGTCGGCATTTCGTCCGTCGCCGGGTTGCACGGGCTGCCCGGCCGCACGGGTTATTCGGCTTCGAAATACGCCATGACGGGCTTCCTCGAAACGCTGCGCATCGAAAATCTCAAAAAGGGGTTGCATGTGATGATCGCCTGCCCGGGATTCACGGCCTCGAACGTCCGTTTCTCGGCCCTGACGGCCGACGGGTCGCAGCAGGGCGAAACTCCGCGCGACGAGGCGAAGATGATGACCGCTGAGCAGGTCGCCCGCATCGTGGCGAAGGGCATCCTCCGGCGCAAACGCCTCTGCCTGATGGAGATCGAGGGGCGCGCGACGCATTTCGTGAAGAAATTCGCCCCGGCGTTTCTCGACCGGATGTTCTATCTGGTGATGTCCCGGGAGCCCGATTCTCCGCTGAAATAACCTGCGGCGATATGTCGTACGGGAGTTCTGCGAGCGGAACTCCCGTTTTTCGTGCCCTTTGCGGCCCGGGCGCGGCGTCTGTTCCGACCTCGCCGGAGGGCTTTCCGGGGCCGTTTTTGGACAAATTCCGCATCCGATTGCACAAATTCAAAGTTTATTTGAGCGGTTTCTAAAATCAATTCTTCAATTCTCAGGGTGCTTGCGGGGGCTTATCGGTAATTTTGCTTACCGAAACATGTAAAACCTGAACAAAAAACCTGAACCGCTCATGAGAAGAAATTTTCTCCCCATTGTGGGTCTCCTCTCTCTGTTCGTGCTGGGTGCGTGCTCTGCGGAGCGAGATCCGAAGATCGCATCCCTGAAACACGCCCTCGAAGTCGCCGACAGCCAGCTGCTGGACGCTGCCGCCGAACTCGACACGACGAATTGCTTTCCCCGTTCGCTGATGCCCAAATTCCGGGCCGTAGATGCCAAGGACTGGACAAGCGGATTCTTCCCCGGATCGCTCTGGCAGTGCTACCGCTTCACGGGCGACGAGAAACTCCTCGCCGAAGCCCGGAAATACACCGACCGGCTGGAGGGCATACAATATTATAAAGGGACGCACGACCTGGGCTTCATGGTCTTTTGCAGCTTCGGCCAGCAGATGCAGACGCTGCATGACCGGCATTCGGAAGAGGTGATCGTCGAGGCCGCCAAGAGCCTCGTTTCGCGCTGCGATCCCCGCATCGGGCTGATCCGTTCGTGGGATTTCGGCGAGTGGAACTACCCGGTCATCATCGACAACATGATGAACCTCGAAATGCTCTTCTGGGCTTCGAAGCACACGGGCGATCCCGTCTACCGCGACGTGGCGGTCCGCCATGCCGACATCACGATGCAGAACCATTTCCGCGACGACGCCAGCTCGTTCCATGTCGTGAGCTACAACGACGACGGCACGGTCGAGAGCCGGGGGACGTTCCAGGGCTACTCCGACTCCTCGGCGTGGGCCCGCGGACAGGCGTGGGGCCTCTACGGCTACACGATGTGCTACCGCGAGACGGGCGACGCGAAATACCTGAAACATGCCGAGCGGATCGCCGGCTTCATCATGCACCATCCGAACACCCCCGCCGACCGGATTCCCTATTGGGACTACGACGCCCCGAACATTCCCGACGCTCCGCGCGACGCTTCGGCCGCCGCGGTGATCTCGTCGGCTCTGTTCGAGCTTTCGACGATGGTTCCCGAGGCCGAGGGCCGGAAGTACTTCGACTATGCCGAAACGTTGCTGATGAACCTTTCGTCGGACGCTTATCTGGCCGGGAAGGGCACCAACGGCGGCTTCATCCTGATGCACAGCGTCGGCCACCTGCCTGCCGACAGCGAGATCGACACTCCGCTCAACTATGCGGATTACTACTACCTCGAAGCCATCGGGCGTTACCTGTCGCTGCGGGGCCTCGACCCGCGGCGGATCTGACGCCGGTTCTGAAAAAACCTAAAATCACCTAATAACCTATGAAACGCATTTTTACTGAAATTTCGGCGTTCGGATTCATCGTGGCAGTCCTGTTCTCGGCGGGCTGTCTGTCGGATGATCTGGGACGATCGGACAACGGCAGCGGAACGGGTTCCACGGAGCCGACGATTCCCGACAACAGCGTGATCGAAGCGGGCGTGTTCAGCGCTCTGAACCTCGATTATCCCGGTCTTGCCGCCGTGAAGGCTTACTACGAGTCCGACCAGTACTACCTGGCGGCGCAGGCTTTGCTGGAATACTACCGTGGCCGGACCGACGTGGTCAACGGCAACGTCAACCTGATCGCACCCTCGATCTCCGCCGAGGAACAGGTGTGGGCCGATCAGGCGCTCCTCGCCAACGAGTATCGTTTTTACGTTGAGGGTTACATGGACGGCGACGTGCCTTATTCCTACCTGAAATCCCGGGCCGTTGACTGGACCGTTTGCCCGACGGGCGATCTGGAACAGCGCTACCGCGTACACCGCCATCAGTGGATGGTCCCGCAGGGAAAGGCTTACCGCACGTCGCTCGACGAAACCTATGCCTCCGAATGGGTGACGGTCTACGAGGACTGGTTGGGGAAATATCCCCGTCCGACGGGCGACGTGGACTACGACGCCGATCCCGCCTCGCAGCCCGAGGAGTCGCGCGAGGCGTTGTATGCCTGGCGTCCGGCCGATGTGGCCTGCCGTGTCGAGGCCCAGTGCGATCTGCTCTATTATTTCATGCAATCGACCTCTTTCACGCCGCAGCTGCTTTCGAAGTTCCTGACGAATCTCGCCGAGCAGGCCGAGCATGTCAGGACGCACTATTCGGAGGATGTCGATACGAAGGCTGCGGAGGCGCACGCCGTGTTCCGCGCCGGTACGATTTTCCCCGAGATGAAGCGGGCCGAAGAGTGGGTCGAGAGCGGCTCGGGGTCGATGAACGAAGGCATCGACGCCAGCGTGTTCGAGGTGCTGAATCTCGATTACAGCGGTCTGACGAAGGTGAAGCGCGCTTACGACATCGGCGACTACTACATGGCGCTGGAGGAACTGATGAACTACTACCGTTCGCGTACGCACGGGCTGAATCCCAATGTCGATCTTTCGAGCGTGACGCCCACGGCCAACGAGCAGCGCTGGGCCGATTACGCGCTCCGCGAGAACGACTACCGTTTCTATGTCAACAACTACTTCGATCCCAATGCCGGTGAGTCCAACGTGCCTTATTCCTACCTGAATTCCGAGGGCACGGGCATCGACTGGACGATCTGGCCCACGAGGGAGCAGGAGCAGCGTTATCAGCTCCACCGCCATCAATGGATGGTTCCGCAGGCCAAGACCTACTACGCCTCGGCGGATGAGAAATACGCGCTGAACTGGATCGAGGTCTACGGCGACTGGCTGAAACAGAATCCCAAGCCCGAGCAGGGGACCGACGTGACCAATCACGCTTCGTGGCGTCCGCTCGATGTGGCTGCCCGCCTGATCGACCAGTGCGCCCTGCTGGAGTACTACCAGCAGTCGCCCTCCGTTACGGTCGAGTGGCTGGCCGAGGTGCTGACCCATCTCGACGAGCACGCCAACCACATCATGAACAACTATTCGACGACCTCCAACCATCTGATCACCCAGGCTCAGGCCGTGACATTCGCCGGCATGCTGTTCCCCGAGCTGAAGAACGCTTCGGCCTGGAAGCAGAGCGGTACGAGCGTGCTGAGCCGTGAGGTGACGGCGCAGTATTTCCCCGACGGCTGGCTGATGGACGGCGACCTGCACTACCACATCTCGGGCATCGAGGATTTCCGGGTTTCGCTGGAGGTGGCGCAGCGCAACGGCGAGGAGAGCCGCTTCCCGGAGAATTACGTCGAGTCGATGCGCAAGATGACCGACGTGGTGATGAACATGATCTATCCCGACTATACGGTGCCCAACATGGCCGACACGCGCCGTGCCACGTGGACTGCCAGTGTACTTCGACGCAATCTCACCAACTACTATAACCTCTTCCCCGACAATCAGCAGATGCTGTGGATGGCGACGGGCGGCGCCGAGGGCACGATGCCCGAAACCAAGGTCAAGACCTTCCCCGACGGCGGTTATTACGTGATGCGCTCGGGCTGGACGACCTCCGATATGATGATGGTGCTGCAAAACACCCCCGACGGTCCCTCCGAGCAATGGCACCGCCAGTACGACAACAACACGTTCGAACTGTGGGTCAAGGGGCGCAATTTCTTCCCCGACTCGGGCTGCTTCTCCTACGGAGGCACCTCCTCGTCGAATGCCGACCGGCGCAAGTACGCCGCTTCGACGGCCCACAACACCGTCACGCTCGGCGACGCGAACGTTTCGAGCGACGGCAAGCTGCTCAAAGAGTTCTCCAGGTCGGGTTCGGGCCATTGGTACGAGGCGCTGGTGCTGGAGAATCCCTCCTACGAGGGTTTGACCCACCGCCGTACGATTTTCATGGTCGATGACAAGTTCTATGTGATCCTCGACGAGGCTTACGGCACGGCTGCGGGCACCGTCAACCTGAACTTCAACATCACCGAGGGGGACGACTCGCAGGTGGTGTACGACCCGGAGGAGGGCGGTTTCCACACGGCGTTCTCCGACGGCAACAACCTGCTGGTGCGCACCCGGGGAAGCAAGACGGGGGCATTCGTCAAGAAAACGGGCTTCGTCTCCTACAACATCAACCAGACCGCGGAGCGCAAGGCTTACCAGCTGAACCTCGAAAAGACGGCCGACGAACCCGTCGTGCGTTACGCTACGGTGCTGCTGCCCACGTCCGACGCTTCGGCCGAGACGGTCGTCATCACGCTGGGCGACTGGTCGGAGAACGGCGGCTCGGTCCGCGTGCAGGTCGGGGGCGTTTCCTATCCTGCGTTGTCCTATACTCTGTAACCTTAAAACCGCAATAACCTATGAAATCCCTGTTTCGAAACGTATGTTTCGCAGCGCTGACCGTCCTTTGCGCGGTTGCGCTCGCGGCCTGCGAGGACGATGATACCAAGAGCGGCGATTTGCAGCTCTTCTACCCGACGGTCGTGGACATCGGTCCTTCGATGAACTTCGTGTCGGGCACCCCGACCTACTACGGCCCCGCGCCGTCCGACTTTTCGATCGCGGGCGTCACGCTCGACGACGAATCCGTCGTCACCGAGTGTTTCTCGATCGGTGCCGATACCGGTATGGTCAGCATCTCGAATACGGACGACCTCGACCCCGGCACCTACAAACTGACCATTGCGTGCCGTGCCGGCGGCGGTCTCTACCGTTTCAAGGATATTTTCGTGGTGCGGATGGTTCCCGCCACGCCCGAGGCGATCGAGGTGAGCGAGCCGACGCTCGTGATTCCCTACGCCGAACTGGAGACCTCCGAGGCTTCGGTCACGGTGACGCCGGTGGGCGAGTCGGTGTCGATTCTCGGTTATGCGCTGGTGCAGGCGGAGGGCGAGGAGTATTTCGCCATTTCGAGCGGAGGCGTCGTGACGCTCAACGCGAACTTCTCGGGCGAGATCATGCCGGGCGATTACCCCTTGCCGATCCGCATCACCACCTATGCCGGAGCTACGGTTTACGAAAATCTGCTGACGGCGCGGATCACCAGCGAGCCGCTGGAAATCCGTTATCCTTCGGCTTCGGGGCGCATGGAGTACAATATGGCTTTCCAGGGCCCGACGCCGACGCTGAAAGGTTCGCCCGACGAGGTCGTGTGGGCCATCAAACAGGTGACCCCGGCCGAAGGCTTCGAGACGACCGACAAGATCCGGATCGACCCCGCGACGGGAGTCATTTCGGTCGATGCCGGCAACGAACTGCCCCTCGGCGCTTCCTATACGCTCGATCTGACGGTGACGAACAGTTTCGGTTCGACCGATTTCGAAGGCGCCTATACGCTGACCGTGATCGAATACATCGCCCCGATCGAGCCCGAAACCTTCTCCTACGCTCCCGTCGAAGTGGTCGAAGGTACGAATTTCACGGCTCCGAAAGCCGACGGTTTTGTCGGCGACGAGGTGAGCTTCTCGCTGGGCGACGTGCCCGCGGCGCTGGCCGGCCAGCTTACGGTCGATGAAGCGACGGGCGAGGTCTCCTCGCTGCGCGGAATTACGGCCGATCCGGGTGTTTACCAGATTCCCGTCCGGGCTTCGAACATGAAGAGCGAAACGCCTGTCGAGGTGATGCTCGCACTGACCGTGACCGAGAACCCGAACATGTTTACGACGTTCAGCTACGGCAATAACCTCGGTCTGGACTGGACGACCAACGCCGATCAGCACGTCTTCGACATGGTGGGTGCTTCGAATAACAGTACGAATACGGATGTGACGATTCCTGTGGCACACGAGGATTTCGAAGGCCGCGAAGTCTCCTTTAGGCTGAACTATATTCACAACAATGCGTTCCGGACGGCAGCATCTGCATCCTATGTCGAAGAGGACGGTACGCTGCACCTGCGTTTCCGTAACGACCGTGTCGGCCAGATCGGTGTTATCAGGGTCGATGCTACGATCGGTACGGGCGAAACGGCCATTACCCGTTCGACCTATGTCTTTGTGAAAATTCAGTCGGATATCGACAAAGTCGTGGTTTACAATCCGATGGTTTTCCGGGTCAACCCGCGTACGGGCGGCTATTCGGAGGCTCCGACGATCAATGCCGACAAGTCGAATTTCATGATCTCGCTGAAACGCAATGTCTTCTATTACAACCTTAACGGGCCGGCATCGCATATTAGCAACAGTACGGCGCTGTCGGGGTCTTCTCCTACGAATTGCTTTATCTATCGCATGTGGGGCACCTATTTCGGCAGCACAGTCAATGCCGGTTCCCGCGAACCGATGTCCTACTACTCGACGACGAGCGCCGATGTTGCTCCCAATCTGACGGCGAAACTCGGATATATCGACTGCGGCACCGATTTCAGGATGTACATTCCGGCCAACAAGTGGATGCTCGACGGCGCTTACGCCAACGGCGTGCTGCTCTTCCAGGCTCCCTACACGACGACCGGAACCTTCTCGGAACTCGATGCGTCGGGAACCAATACCTTTATCTACATGGCCGTCTGGTTCGACGAGAATTTTTAACCTAACTGAACATGAAACCTATGAAATACATGATAAACCGGGCTTTCGGGCTGAGAGGGGCGCTGACCCTTCTCGCCCTGATGCTGGCCTTCGCAGCGTCGGCCCAGAACAAGATAACGGGTAAGGTCGTCGATGAGAACGATCAGCCGGCTATCGGTGCCAACGTCGTGGTCAAGGGTACGACGCAGGGTGTCTCTACCGACCTGAAGGGTGCGTTCACGATTCCGGTCAAGAAAGGCGACGTGCTGGTTTTCTCTTACCTGGGCTATAAATCCCAGGAGGTGACGATCGCCGCCCAGACCCGGCTGGAGATCAAACTCGTTCCCGAAGCGAACGTCATGGACGAGGTGGTGGTCGTGGGTTACGGCGCCGTGAGGCGCGGCGACCTGACGGGTTCGGTCGCTTCGGTGTCCTCGAAGGATGTCGAAGGCTACAAGACCGGTTCGGTGATGGAGGCTCTCGGAGGGCAGATCGCCGGCGTGCAGATCACCGCCACGGACGGCACTCCGGGCGCCGGTTTCGACATCAAGGTGCGCGGTATCGGTTCGGTCAACGGCGACACTTCGCCGCTCTACATCGTCGATGGTTTCCAGGTGGACAATATCGACTACCTCTCCAACTCGGACATCGAGTCGATCGAGGTGCTCAAGGACGCCTCCTCGTCGGCTATCTACGGTTCGCGCGCCGCCAACGGCGTGGTGATGGTGACGACCAAATCCGGTAAGGTGGGGCGTCCCGTGGTGACCTACAACGGTTCGGTCAGCTACCGCCAGATCTCCAAGACCCTCGATCTGCTCTCGCCCTACGAGTTCGTGAAGCTGCAAACCGAGGCGTGGCCCGACAAGTTCGGCACGACCTATTACAGGGCCGGCAGCGACGACGACGGCATTCCCTACCGCTACCAGTCGATCGAGGATTATCGGAACGTGAAGGGGGTGGACTGGCAGAACGAAACGTTCCGTCCCACCTGGTCGCAGGACCACAACGTTTCGATCTCGGGCGGCAACGACAAGACCAAGTACGCTTTCTCGTTCGCCGACTTCCTCGAAAACGGTATCTTCAAGAACAGCGCCTTCAACAAGGTCACGGCCAAGATGCGCGTGAGCCATAAGATCTCGAAAGCCGTGTCGGTAGAGGCCACGGTCAACTATGCCAACACCGACAAGCGCGGTGTGGGCACCTCGGGCGACAACGGCCGTTTCAACATGCTGGCGCAGATTCTGCGCGCGCGTCCCACGGCGGGCCTCAGAATGACCGACGAGGAGCTGCTGGCGTCGTCGATCGACCCGCTGGAGCTCGAATCCTCGGAGTCGTTGTCGCAGGTGAACCCCATCAAGCAGGCCGAGTCGGTGATCAACACCACGAAGACCGAGATGTGGTCGGGCAACCTGGCGCTGAATATCGATTTCGGCAAGGGATGGACTTTCCGCACCGCCGGAACTTACAACACCTCCAATGCGCGCAACTACGTCTTCTACCAGGACGGATCGAAGGAGGCTTACCGCAACGGCCAGACGCCCTACGGTTCGACCCGCATGACGCGCAACGTTCGCTGGACGAATTTCAACTACCTGACTTATAAGTATAAGCGCAATAAGGGCCATGCGTTCGATGTCATGCTCGGACAGGAGACCTCGTTCCAGGGAACGGAATACCTGCTGGCCGGGGCTACGGATTTCCCGTTCGACAACCTGGCCAACAACAACCTCGGGCTGGGGGCTACGCCGACCACGGCGAATTCGAACCGCTCGGACAAGATGCTCGTTTCGTTCTTCGCCCGCGGAAACTACAATTACCGCGACCGCTATCTCTTCACGGCGACGGTCCGTGCCGATGGTTCGACGGTGTTCAGCAAGAATCACAAGTGGGGTTATTTCCCGTCGTTCTCGGCGGCATGGCGTATCTCGGAGGAGAATTTCATGAAGAAACAGGATGTCGTTTCCAACCTGAAGCTGCGCGCCGGCTGGGGTGTCGTGGGCAACGACCGCATCACCAACTACCTTTCGCTGGAACTCTATTCGCAGGGCAAGTACGGCTACGGCAACAATGTTATCACGGTGCTGTCGCCCAAGCAGTTGCAGAACGAGGACATCAAGTGGGAGGCTTCGCAGAGCACCAATGTCGGCATCGACCTGGGCCTGTTCCGCAACCGCCTGAACATCACGGCGGATTTCTTCCTCAAGGACACGAAGGACCTGCTGATGGCCGCCAACCGAGCCTATGTCTCGGGTTTCGCCTCGCAATGGCAGAACGTGGGCAAGATCCGCAACAAGGGTATCGAGATTGCGATCAATTCGACGAACATCGCTTCGAAGAGCGGTTTCCGCTGGACGACCGATTTCAACATCTCGTTCATCCGCAACGAACTGCGCGCGCTGGCCGGCGGAGCGAAGGAGATGCAGACCTCGGCGAGCTGGAACAGCGACTACACGGGTTACGACTACACGGCCCGCGTCGGGCAGTCGCTGGGTCTGATCTACGGTTATGTTTTCGACGGCGTGTACCAGACTTCGGATTTCAATGTCAACGCCGCAACGGGCGAGTATGTGCTCAAAGAGGGTGTCACCGACATATCGGATCATGCCGGCGTGCCCGTGGAGCCGGGTATGGTCAAGTATAAGGATACCGACGGCGACGGGGTCATCACCACGGCCGACCGTACGGTGATCGGCAACGGTACGCCCAAGTGGTACGGCGGTATCACCAACACCTTTTCGTTCAAGGGCGTGGACCTGAGCTTCATGTTCCAGTTCAACTACGGCAACGACGTTTACAACGCCACCCGCATCTACGCTTCGCAGACGCAGGACCAGCGTGCCAACCTGATGGCCGAGGTGGCCGACCGCTGGACGGTGACCAACGCCTCGAACAAGGTTCCGGCCTGGGACGGATATATCAAGAACGAGATCTATTCGCGCTTCATCGAGGACGGTTCGTTCCTGCGGTTGAAGAACCTGACCGTGGGCTACACCTTCCCGCAGCGATGGACGCGCAAGTTCTATGTTTCGAAGCTGCGCCTCTATTTCACGGCTCAGAACCTCTTCGTGGTGACGGGTTATAAGGGCTACGACCCCGAGGTGAACATGCGTGCGTCGAATCCCATGACCCCTTCGCTCGACTGGGGCGCCTATCCGAAGAGCAAAGTCTATACGTTCGGTATCGATCTGACCTTCTAATACGATAAAACCATGAAAAAGATATTTTTATACTGCCTGCCGTTCTGCCTGCTGTTCGCCTCGTGCTCCGACCTGCTCGACGAGGAATCCTACTCGGAGACCGGCAAGGGCAACTACCTGAACAACGCCAAAGAGGCGGAAACGGTTCTTCAGGGCGTTTACAAGAATCTGGCGAACGAGTACACCTATTCGTACCACCTGTCGCTGCTGTTCACGATCTCGACCGACATCGCCCAGTGCGAGGGGAGTTCGACGACTTCGTTCCGCGAGATTCCGACCAACTCCCACAATGCCTCGACGTCGCAGATCTCCCGCACGTGGCAGCAGCTCTATTCGGCGATTTACGATGCCAACGACTTCATCGAGACCGTTTCGGACCGCATGGACGGCTGGGGCTCTTCGGACCGCGAACTGGCCGCCATTTATCTGGGCGAGGCCCGGGCGCTGCGTGCGCTGTTCTATTTCGAACTGGTGCGCTGGTACGGCAATGTCGTGCTGATGACTTCGACGGCCGATTCGCGCAAGAAGGACGAAGATTACGAGCAGTCCGCCGCGGAGGATGTCTACGCCTATATCGAAGAGGACCTGAAATACGCCGCCGAGGTGCTTCCCTGGGCCGTTGACGACACCAAGCGCACGAGCAACGCCTATCGTTTCTCGAAGGGCGCCGCGCTGGGTCTGCTGGCCAAGGTTTACTGCACGTGGGCCGGTTATCCCGTGCGGGACGAGTCGAAGTGGGCCGAGGCCGAGAAGGTCGCCCGCCGTGTCGTGGAGTCGGGCAAGCACCGCCTGATCTCCGACTACGAAACCGTCTGGAAGAACACCTGCAACGGTATCTGGGATGCGGGCGAAAGCCTGATCGAAGTGTCGTTCTACTCGCCGACGGGTCTCGACAGCGACAACACGGCCGGACGTATCGGCAAATGGAACGGCGTATCGGCCACCACGATCGACGGCGAGCGCGGACGCAATGCCGCCAACTGGAAGGTCGTCTATACGTTCACCCGTGACTGGGAGGCGCAGAACGATCCCCGCATGAAACTTTCCATCGCCGATTACAAGTACGATCATACGCTGGGCAGCGGCCCGATCACCTATTTCTCGACCATTTCGAGCGCGAATCCCTCCGAGGACCAGAAGAACCGGCAGCGCCAGCTCTTCACGCCGGGCAAGTGGGACACCGAGAAATATGTCGAGACATCGAACTACATCGTCAACAACGACAAATCGAACGTCAACTGGTATATCCTGCGCTATTCCGACGTGCTGCTGCTCTTCGCCGAGGCGCTCAACGAGTCGGGCGGTTCGATCGTCGATGCCGTCGATGCCGTGAACGCCGTGCGCCGCCGCGGTTTCGGCGACACGAAGCACGATCTTTCCTACGGTCTTTCGCGTGAGGACCTTCGCGAAGCGATCCGCAAGGAGCGCGCCTATGAACTCTGTTTCGAAGGCCACCGCAAGCAGGATCTGATCCGCTGGGGCATCTATTACGACCGTGTCATGGAAACCGCTCAGGAGTTGGTGAACTGGTATTCCAATGCCAACTATGCGGTTGCCAGATACATTATCAAGGGCCGTCACGAGCTGCTGCCCATTCCGCAGCGCGACCTTGACATGATGCCCAAGTGCAAGCAGAATTCCGGTTGGGGACAGTGACCGGACGACGTTGAAAACGACGGGAGTTACGTACTGAAAACGTAACTCCCGTCGTTTTGTCGGGCCCTGAGGTCCGGCGTTTTTTTATCGTCCTCCCGTCACGGGACGCAGCACGAAGTTGAACACGTAGTCCTGATACGGCAGGCGGTATTGCGGCAGCGGCAGGCGTCCCCAGCTGTTCACGCACCCCAGTCCGGACTGGACGCTTTCGATGTTGACGTGCGTGCGTCCGTCTGAAACGAGGTCGTCGGGGTGGCGGACATATTCGGACGATCCGTTGTCGAGCTGGGGTATGGAGTAGGGGATGGCCGACGCCGAGAAATGACGGTCGGAGCAGATCTCGATTCCGAGCCCCGTGGGGTCGGTCAGCCGCCACCAGCGCAGTCCTCCGCGCGTTCCCGACTCCTGGGGACTGGCGTATTTCATATGGAACTGGTCGGCGACGCGTTGCGTGTAACGCCCCACGAAAGCGGCGCCGGCGCGGTCGGCGTAGTTTTCCATCGGCCCCCGGCCGTAGTACTCCACGGCGTCGAACATCCCCGGGGTCTCGAAAGCCATGCCGAAACGCATCAGTTCGGCCACGTCCTTGCGTGCCGGGTCGGCTGTCATCGCCTCGCTGACGCGGACCGAACCGTCGGCGAAGATCGTGTAGGTGAGGCGGAGCCGTGCGCCCACGGCGGGAATCGTGTAGTCGGCGACGGCTTCGGCTTCGCTGTCTCCGGCCGTGAGGGCGAAACCGACGAGCTGCGGTTCGGCCGTCGCCCACATCCGGCTGTCGGGATATTTTCCCGTTTGGCGCACGCCGAGGTCGTTGTCCGTGGCCGCACGGTAGAAATTGGGCCGCAGGAGCCCTGCCAGCAACTCGTCGTTGCGCAGGCGGTAGGAGCGGATGAAACCGCTCGCCGGATCGAATCCGACCGAGAATCCATCGCCCGAGACGCTTTTGCCCTCCACGCGGAGCGCTCCGGCCGGAGCCTCGGCCGCGAAGCGGGCCGCCGGGTCGTCGCCGCGCAGTACGAGCTGGTCGGCGGCGACCTCGTGGAGCGCGTCGAGCAGTCCCAGCCGCTCGCGCAACTGGTAACGCACCGTGAGCAGCAATTCGCCGCCGAGGTCCCGGAGCTGTTCGGGCTTGTAGCCCAGCGTCACGGCGGCGGTGGCCTGCGGGGTCACGTCGAGATGCTCGACCGCGCCGCTCAGCACGGGCTGCCCGTCCGCGGTGATCTCCCAGAGGAGCCGGTAGGGCGAGAGGTCCGTGAAGAAGTTTTCGTTGTAGACGTTCACGACGCCCTTTTCCAAATCGAGGGCCGAGGTGTGGATCGGCCGGTGCTGGTGCTTCACCTCGTAGGCGTGGGGATGCCACGTGCGGTCGGCGGCCAGCACGCCGTTGCAGCAGAAGGTGCTGTCCGAAGCGTCCGCGGCGTTGTAGTCGCCGCCGTAGCGATAGATCAGCTTCCCTTCGGGACTGCGCCAGGCGAGGGCCTGATCGGCGAAGTCCCAGATGAATCCGCCCTGATATTTCGGTTCGCGGCGGATCATCTCCCAGTACTCCTCGAACCCGCCCAGCGAGTTGCCCATAGCGTGGGCGTATTCGCATTGGATAAGCGGTTTCTCGGGATCGGCGGCGAGGTATTTCCCGCATTGCTCGTAGCTCCAGTACATCGGGCAGACGATGTCGGTGTTGTAGTCCCCGTGGTAGGACGCTTGTTCGTACTGCACGGGCCGCGACGGGTCGAAGGCTTTGATCCAGTCGTAGCAGCGTTCGAAATTGGGGCCGTTTCCGGCTTCGTTGCCCGTGCTCCAGACGATGATCGAGGGGTGGTTGTAGTCGCGCAGCACCATGCGGCGGTTGCGGTCGAGGTGCGCGGCGGCGAAGGCGGGATCGCCTGCGAGGTTCTTCGATTTGTCGCGGTAGTGCCAGCCGTGCGACTCGACGTTGGCTTCGTCCACGACGTAGAGCCCGTATTCGTCGCATAGGTCGTACCACAGCGGTACGTCGGGATAGTGGCACGTGCGCACGGCGTTCATGTTCAGCCGCTTCATCTCGCGGATGTCGCGCACCATCTCTTCGCGCGTAACGCAGTAGCCCGTGTTGGGCTCCATCTCGTGCCGGTTGACCCCCTTGATGAGAATCGGCTTGCCGTTGACCAGCAGCTGCCCGCCGCGGATCTCGACCTTGCGGAATCCCACGCGGAACGCCGCGGCTTCGGTCACACTGCCGTCGGCGGCGAGGGCTTCGGCCGTGAGCGTGTAGAGGTTCGGGGCCTCGGCGCTCCATTGTTTCGGGGCCGCGACCTCGAAGGTCGTCGAGACGCTGTTGCGGCGGGGGCGGAGCGTGCGGGTGTCGAGCGTGCGGCCCTCGTCGTCGCGGAGCGTCAGCCGGACGCTGCCGACACCCGGCGTCGCGGTCACCTCGGCGCGCAGCGTGCCGTCGCGGTAGTCGTTCACCAGATCGGGCGTCAGCCGCACGTCGGCCAGACGCCGCCGGTCGCGGGCGTAGAGGTAGCAGTCGCGGCCGATGCCCGAAAGGCGCCAGAAATCCTGGTCTTCGAGATACGAACCGTCGCACCAGCGGTTGACGCGCAGCACGATCAGGTTGTCGCGCCCGGGCGTGATATGGCGGGTGATGTCGAATTCGGCTTCGAGCTTGCTGTCCTCGCTGTAACCCGCCTCGCGGCCGTTGACCCAGAGCGTCACGTTCGAGATCGCCGAGCCGATGTGGATGAACACGTCGCGGCTCTGCCAGTCGGCGGGAATCCGGACGCTGCGGCGGTAGAGCCCCGTATAGTTCTGTTCATGGGGAACCAGCGGAGGCTTCACCTCGAAGAATTTGTGCCACGGGTAGGGCTTGTTCGTGTAGACCGGATCGCCGCAGCCGTTCAGCTCCCAGATTCCCGGCACGGGCATCACGCCCCACGACGAGTCGTCGTAGCCGGGGCGGAAGAATCCCTCGGGCTCCGCACCCGGACGCTCCGCGCGCAGGAAGGCCCATTCGCCGTTGAGCGTCCGGTAGAAGGGCGAAAGGGTGTGGTCGTTCTCGGGAACGGCCTCGGAGGCCGTCGGGAAGACGATGAAGCTCGTGCGCATGGGCGCGCGGTTCACGGCGAAGCACTCCGGATCGAGCCAACGCTCCGCGGGGGCTTTCGCTGAAACCGCCGTGGCGGCGCAGAGGGCGAGAAATAGCAGTCTTTTCACTTTCGGCATTTTTTTAAGGTGCGTTATTCGATACCCCGGAAGACGAAATCGGCATAGCGGTACCCCTCGCGGTCGTACAGGCCGCGCAGGCTCCCGAGCCGGCGCACGAAATCGTCGTAGTCGCGTCTTTCCGTCGCCCACGCCACTTCGGACATGGCCGCCAGACGCGGCAGCAGCATGTATTCGGCATGGTCCATCGTGGAGATGTATTCGGTCCACAGATTGGCCTGGACGCCGAGGATGTTGCGGCTCTGCGCCTCGTCGAGCCGGTCGTAGGGATCGTAGCCGTAGAGTTTGCGGATCGGGACGTTGCGGCCGATCGCGAGCGGTTCGCCGTTCTTCTCCGGGTCGGAGGTCTGGTAATAGTCGAGGTAGAAATAGAACCGCGGGGACATGATCGCCCGGTTGCCGAGCTTCGCGGCCTCGATGCCGCCCTCCGTGCCGCGCCACGACATGACGACCGTCGAGGGCGTGACGCCGCCTTCGAGCAGTTCGTCCCAGCCGATCATTTCGCGGCCGTGGGCGTGGAGCCACTTCTCGATGCGGCACACGAAATAGCTCTGAAGGGCGTTCTCGTCCTTCAGCCCCTCCCGGCGCATGCGGCGCTGACAGTCGGGGCACGCTTTCCACCGCACCTTGGGGCATTCGTCGCCGCCGACGTGGATGTATTTCGACGGGAAGAGTTCGAGCACCTCCGCAAGCACGTTTTCGAGGAATTCGAAGGTCGTTTCGCGGCCCGCGCAGAGCACGTCGCTGCTGTAATACCACGTTGTGCGCACCTCGTAGGGACCTTGCGTGCACCCCAGCCACGGATACGACGCGAGGGCCGCCATCGAATGTCCCGGAAGCTCGATCTCGGGAATGACGTCGATGCAGCGTTCGGCGGCATAGGCCACCACCTCGCGGATTTCGTCCTGCGTGTAGTAGCCTCCGTGGGGCTTCCCGTCGTATTCGTCCGAGGTCTTGTAGTGGCCGATCAGCGTCTCCCGGCGCTGCGACCCGATGCGCGTCAGTTCGGGATAGCGTTTGATCTCGATGCGCCATCCCTGGTCGTCGGTCAGGTGCCAGTGGAAGGTGTTGAGCTTGTGCAGCGCCAGGATGTCGATAAACCGCTTGACGTCATCCACGGGGTAAAAATACCGCGCCGCGTCGAACATCGCTCCGCGGTAGCTGAAATGGGGCTCGTCGCGGATTTCCACGACGGGAACGCGGCCGCCGTCGACGAGCTGGCGCAGGGTCTGCACGCCGTAGAGCACCGCCCGGGGCGATCCGCCGCAGATCGACACGCCCTTCCGCGTCGCGCTCAGCGTATATTCCTCGCTGCCGAGCGTGCCGTCCAGCTGCAGGTCGACGCCGTGGTGTACGGGTTTGTCCTCTACGACGGGATTCCGCACACCCGCTTGGGTCAGGTAACCGGCGCACAGCGCGGCGGCGGACTGCAGCGCCGGGTCGTCGTAACCGACCGGGCAGCTGCGGCCGAGGCGGAACGTGCCGTCGCCCCGCTCCACCGATACGGGCCGGGGAATGACATCGGCTTCGGGTTGCGGGGCCTCGGCGCACGCGGCGAAGAGAAACGAGGCGGCAAGGATCAGGATTTTTCTCATGGATTCGGGTTTCAGGCATCGGCGGCCGGGACAGGAATGACCCGCTCCGGCCGGCCGCGCGTTATTACTTGTTGTAACGGATGGCGAAATAGTTCATGCACGACGGCGAGTCGATCGGCTGTGCGGCGTACTCGTCGAGGCTTCCGCCGAGGTTCCGAGCCGCCTGCAGACGGATGTAGACGTTCTTTTTGCCGAGCATTTCGAGCGGGAGCTTCACGTCGACGGGTTTCCAGCCCGCATACTGCCAGTAGCGTGTCGCGGGGGTCCAGCGTGCCATGTCGGGCACGGTGTAGGAGGCGATGTAGGTCCAGTCGCCGTCGGCGTTCATGTCGCCCGTCTCGGACCATGCCACGTCGAAATAGCGCGGCGAACCGTATTTGCCGCTGTCGTAGCGGTCGTTCAGGACGCTCACCTGCATCGACAGCACGTCGGTTTCGATCCCTTCGGTCGAGAAGTTCACGATCCACGCATGCCCGCGGTCGTTGGTCTTGTCCCACCAGTACCAATCGACCCATGCCGGGCCTTCGGCGCTGTTCTTGCGCGGAACCTTGCCCTTGCCGGCGCCGGACGTGTCGCCCGAAGTGTTGCTGTTCACGTCGGGGTTGTCGCGCCACCAGTCGGTCCCGTCTTCGAGGATGATGCCCATGCCGTTGACGTTGCCGATGTTCGACCCGAAGATGAACGAGGACTTGTTGCCCACGGGGCCGAGGTAGCTGAAATCCTCGTTGGCGAGAATCTTGATCGCCCCGGTGCCGTCCTTGTAGCTGTGCGTGAGGTAGCCGTTCGTGCCGTAGGTGGGGTAGACCTTGTTGTTGTCGTATTGCAGGAAGCGGTATTCGGTCAGCAGGGCCGAGAAACTCTCCTCGAAATCTTCGGCCAGTCCGTCGAAATCCGATTTCGAGACGTGGCGCAGCTGATAGCGGCCGATGTATCCGTACGATTCGTCGTCGCCGCTCGCATTGTCCTCCCACTCGAAGCGCGGGAACAGTTCGTGGACGACGATGCCCGAAAGTTTGCCCGAGCCGTAGGGCAGGCGGCTGCCGTCGCGGCGGTAGAGACACGTCGTGTTGGTGTAGAGGTAGATGTGTTCGCCCTCGATGTCGCGCACGAGCGACGCGCACTTCTCCGTGCGGTTGGCGCCCGTGGCATTGGCGTAGCCCTCGTTGATCGGCGTGAGCGGACCCTTGCGGATCGGCAGTTCGCAGTCGGTGAGCGTGACGTAGGTGTAGATGTCGTCGTCGGTCAGCTGGCTGATGCGCTTCTCCTTGCGCGGAATGTCCGCCGCCGTGCCCAGCTCCGAGCTGATGATCATGGCCGACTTCACGCCCTTGAGGGCGAAACGGTCGGGATCGGTGTCGTGCACGAGCCGCACGCCTTTGAGCGAGAGCTGGATGCGGCTGTAACGCATGAAGATGTTGTCGTCGGCCGTTTCGGTCTCGATCAGGAAGCCCAGGCTGCCGTCGATGCTCTCGACATAGGCGGTCTTCTTGCACACCTCGTAGTTGATCGTTGATTCGGTGGTCATGGGGTTGGCTCCCATGTTGCCGCCCGCGGCGTCGCTGACCACCCAGGCCGAAATGTAATAGTCGTTTTCGACGGTCACGACCTGCCCGGGGCCGCACAGGGCGCGGATCTCGGCGAACGTCTTTTCGGTTCCGAAATCGTCGCGGGCGTTGGCCTGCACGACATAGAGCTTGGCCGCCGTAACCTTGTCCCAGCCGTTGGTGAACGAGAGGGTTATCTCCGCCGACCGCATGTTCTCCTGATCGGGGTTGGCCTGCGTGGCGAAGAGCAGCGCGCCCGACGCGTCGTCGATGCGTACGTCGGAGAGCCAGCCGGCGTTCTCCTCGTCGGGATAGGTTATCTTGGTCGTGAGGCGCTCCGAGCCGATGTTGGTGTCGAGCGGGACCGAGACGGAGCCTTCGGCGGCGCTGCCTTTCACCGAGACATTCGGCGCGGGGAACACCAGCCGCTCTTCGATCAGCCCCTCCTGACGGATGTAGACCGTGTCGCGGCGGCGTCCGCTGTCGTCCTGCAACAGCAGGCGCGCCACGCGGGCGAAGGAGTCGTTGGCTTCGTAGGTGACGCTGAACGCGCCGTCGCCCGGAATCCGGTCGGCGTGGGCCTCGGCCCAGGGAGTCGCTTCGAGGAACGAGACGTTGCAGCCGCGGTTGCTGTAAACCTCGACCTCGACCGTGCCGCTCTGTGCCGGCACGATGTATTCGCCCTTGACGGCCCCGAGTTCGATGACGGGAACTTCGTCCGGATCGTCGGTGCAGGCTGCCGCACAGACCGTGAGGGCCGTCAGCAGCAGTAGTTTCCAACTGTTTATCGTTTTCATGGTGTCTTTGTTTTGAAGGGGTTTGTCAATCCAGCAGGCGCACTTCGATGTCGTCGATGAAATAGTAGCTCGTGGGAGCCGCCGTTCCGTTCTTTTCGAAGAAGTTGAACGACGTGTTTTTCGACACGCCGCTGGCGATCAGCCGCACTTCGGTCCAGCCGTCGGTGCCGATCGTGGCGTTGGGAATGTAGGCCGACGTGGCGGGCGTGAATGCCATCTTTTCGCCGTCGATGTAGACCTCCTGATAGGTTCCCTTGTCGATCCAGCTCTGGAACGAGTCGGTCATGTTCGCTCCCTTGACGTAGCAGATCCGGAAGGTGATCTGCACGTTGTCCGAGGCGTCGGCGGGGATGTTCGTCAGCTTCGGCGTGTGGATTTTGCCGCGGCCCAGCGTGGGCGATCCGACACGCATGCAGCCCTGGAACTCGGCGCAGCGATAGAGATAGGTCCAGTCGTAGAGGTTGCGGTTGCGCATGTAGTCCGCCGTGACGTTGTTGGCGGCCGAAGGCGGCGCTACGTTCCACGAATTGGTGTAATCCGCCGTGCCGGCCGCGTTTTCCATCACGTAATAGGGAGCCTCCTCGACGCCCGTCGCCGATCCGTCCGCGGTCGTTCCGGCCAGACTGCCGCTGTTCCGCTGGTCTTCGGTCTGCGTGGGGGAATAGCCCTTCGTGTTGCCCACGTAGTCGCCGCCCCACACGCAGGCGTCGAAATGCTCGGCGAAGATCAGGTCGGCATCGGGGGCGTACTCGATCGCCGGGGTTTCGGTCACGACGTTGCGTTTGATCGTGCGCGGCGTCGGCGAATCGACGGTCATCGTCCGGTGCGAACGGTCGGTGATGCGGATTTTCAGCCCCGAGGCGTATTCGCGGGCGGGCATCACGATGTGGAAATCGGTTCCGTTCTCGCTCAGCGTCACGCCTTCGCCCGCACCGCCGCAGTTCATCACCAGGTGGTAGGAGCGGGCCGAACTCGTCTCGCCCGGTACGAGGATTTTATTTCCTGCATCGTCGGTCCCGAGCGTGGCGTAGCCCGAAACCGGGGTGCCCGAACGGTCCTCGACGAGGATCGAATTGATCGTCGCCGAGCCTTTCAGCGTCAGTTTCAGCACGCCGCACATGTTGCGCAGCCGGATGTTCACGTAGCCCTTCTCTTCGTCGATGCCCGTCGCTTCGCCGTACATCGGCATCGCATTGCGGCCGAACGTGCCGGAACCGGCATGGAACTGCGCCAGCGGCAGTTTGAAATTGGCGGCTTCTTTCGTCTGCTGGAGGAAATTGCAGGCCGAGGGGAACACCGCTTCGTAGCGGTCGGCTTCGGGGACTTCGGGCACGGCGGCCGTTCCGTCTTCGAGCAGGAAGACTTCGTAGGCCGTGCCGTTGATGTCGATCATGTCGCCCGGCTGGAACTTCACCCGCAGGGCGTCGTCCAGTTCGGCGCGCGTGTCGGCTCCGGCGTCGAGGCGCAGCGAAACGTATTTCACCGGAGCGGCTCCAGTCTGCCCGCCGGCCTCTTCGGGGGTTTCGGAACACCCCGCTAACAGCAGGCAGCCGGCGATCAATAGGTTCTGTATCTTTTTCATTTTCGCGTCTGTTTAGTCGGTTACCATTCGTTGTCGTCCTTTTCATTCTCCATTTGGTCGCCTTCCACGCCGCCGATGTCGCACTTCTCCTGGGTCAGGGTCACGTAGCCGGTGGTGATACCCCCCCCCTCGCCGTCGTCGTAGCGCAGGGCGATGCGCGCCGAACGCGGTGCGGTGGGATTGGCCGGGACCTTCACGCTCAGCAGCCCCGCTTCGCGGTCGATGCGGTAATTCGTCAGCCAGCCTTCGGCTCCGGTCAGGTAGTCGCATACGAGCGTTATGTCGCCGTAGATTTCCGGGATGTTGCACTCGAACGCCTGTTCGAACGTCTCGCCGTAGGCCGCCGCCGCGTGGGTCTCCTCGGCGGGCGTCATCGTCAGGCGCAGCGCTTCGGTGCTTTGCGTGACGGTGGCGCGGGTCTCGTAGCGCGTGCCGTTGCCGTCAGCGACCCAGAGGGTTATCGTGGCGAAGCGCATGGCTCCGGTCGTGTTGTCCGCCACCCTGAAGCGCAGCGATTCGTCGTCGAGCGTCACGTCGCCGATCCACCCTTCGCCGCTCTCCTCGCCATAGGCGATTTCGTGTTGCACACGTGCCAGATCGGGGCCGAGGTTGCTGGAAAGGGTCATCGTCACGGGGCATCCCTCGCCCAGCAGCGCGACGCTTCCGGGCGTGACGGTCAGTGTCGGGTCGGCGATGCCCGCGGCCTGCGACATCACCACCTCGCAGGCGCGGTCTCCGGACTGGATGCGGATCGTCGCCTTGCGCGACAGACCGCCGTTGGCGTCGTATTCGAAGAGGAAATCGCCGTTTTCGCGGCCCGACTTCCGGTCGATCCGCGCCCATGCGTCCCCGGACTCCGAATCCACGGAGAGCGACCAGTTTCCGGTCGAGTAGACCATCACGCGGGTCATGCCCTCCGTCGCCGGCAGCGCGACCAGATTCTGATCCACGGCCAGCCGGATCGTCGGTTCGAACGGCTCGTTGCAGCCGCCCAGCGCCCCGCAGAGCGCCGCCAGCCATGCAATGCCTTTATAGCTGAATCTCATAATGTTCCGTTTTTTAGGTTAAAGTCCGTATTTTTCATACTCCTTGTTGTCGAGCGCATAGCCCGAGTAGACCACCTGCGTGTCGGGAATCGGGTAGTATTCGTGGCAGGGCAGGATGGCGTTGCGCACGGTTTCGTAGTCGGCCGATTCGAGGGTCTTGGTGTACCAGATGCCCCACCGCACGAGGTCGAACTTGCGCTGGAACTCGCCGATCAGCTCGCGGGCGCGCTCGTTCTGAATCTCTTCGAGCGTGCGCTCCCAGCTCTTGAAGGCCGAGAACTCGGCGATGCCCGCACGGCTCTTCACCTGATTGAGATAATGCTTGGTCTGTTCGAGGTTCTCCTTCATGCACCAGCACTCGGCCATCATCAGCACGGCGTCGGCATAGCGGAACACCTTGTAGTTGTTCGAGTCGTAGCTGTCGCGCATGCCGGGACACCAGAATTTGGGGCCCAGCCAGGGCCGTGTGGCGACGCTCTTGAACTCCTGCCCGCCGTACTCCCACGCGAGGTTCATCTCCACGCGGCGGTCGCCGCCCGTGCGGGTCTGCAAGCCGGCGCTGAACACCAGATTGGGCCGCATGCCGGGCCACACGTTGGCATCGTCGCCCAGCTCCTCGATCTTCACGCCGTCGAAAATGTCCGACCCCGACTCGGCGGTGGTCTGGTTGGGCATGCAGATACAGGCGTAGTTCGAGGTGTAGATCAGCCCGCCGGAGGTGTAGGAGTGCTGGATTTCGAGGATCGACTCGGGGGTGTTCTTCATGCGGAACGGAATGTCCGAGAGCGGGTATTGGTCGAGCGTGCCGTAGATCTTTTCCAGTTCGCCCAGCGCTTCGAGCGCCGTGTCCCACTGTTTGTTCCACATCGCCATCTTGGCGGCGAGCATCCACCCGACGGCCGCACCCATGCGGTTGTCGGCGATCTCCGACGAACGCACCTGGTCGAGGTCGGGAACGACCTCCATCAGCTCTTCGATCAGGTAGTTGCGCGTTTCGACGGCCGACATGCGCGGCAGGCGGGCCGTCTGGTTGAGCAGTTCCTCGGTGTTTACGTCGATCGTGTAGAAGGGCACGTCGCCGAAGACCGACGTGAGCAGGTAGTAGTACATCGCCCGCAGGATCACGCCCTCGGCCAGCAGTTTGCTGCGGTCGTCCTCGCTCACCGTGGCGTGGCGGATGCCTTCGATGGCGGCGTTGCAGTACATCACGGCCTTGTAGCATTGGGTCCACACCGTGGCTCCGTAGCCGGGCAGCGCGGGCGAGATTTCGAGGCGCGAATCGTAGACCGTCGGCGAATTGTGGTACAGCAGGTCGGTGACGCCTTCGGTCATCACGCCGAAATTGAAATTATAGATCGTCTTGAGCGGAATGTAGCAGCTGTTCAGTCCGGCGATGCACTCCGACTTGTTGCGGTAGAAATTGCTCCGGTTGACGAAAAATTCGGGCGATTCCTGAAGCGAGCAGGCTCCTGCGAGCACCGCCGCGACCGTCAGCAAAACTATTTTCATCGGTTTCATAATCGTAGTCGTTTTTGATTAGTAGCGGATTTGGACGCTGAATATCACCGTGCGCGCCCGCGGATAGGCTCCCATGTCAACGCGCCGCAGCGTCGAGCTTTCGCTCGATGTCGAAACGTCGGGGTCGAAGCCGTTGTATTTCGACCACAGGTAGAGGTTTTCGCCGCTGACACTCAGCGTGATGTCCCGCAGCCATTTCACCCGCTTGCGCAGGTCGAACGTGTAGCCCACCGAGACGTTTTTCAGTCGCAGGTACGATGCGTCGTGCACTTGCAGGTCGCTCGGCACGTGCACCTGCACGGCGCCGGCGCGCGGCAGGTCGGAATCGGGGTTGCGCACCGGGTGCCACGAATTGGCCATGTAGCGGTACTGGTTCGAGGAGTAGGTTCCGGCCATGTAAAGCTCCGAATAGTTGTAGATCTTGCCGCCGAGCGAATAGGCGAAGTAGACGCCGACTTTCAGCTGCCCGATGTTGAACGTGTTTTGCAGGCCGCCGTAGATCGTGGGGTCGGCGTTGCCCAGATAGACCAGGTCCTTCTGGTCCAGCGAACCGTCGTTGTTGGTGTCGATGTAACGCGGCAGGCCGGGGCTGAGCGAGGTCGTGGCCGAAACGTAGGTGTTGGTCACCTTGTTGCGCTCGATCTCCTCCTGGTTGTGCCACACGCCGCCGTACTTGAAGCCCCAGAGGGCGTTGAGCGGACGGCCCTTGACATAGCCGTACATCATGTACTGGCTGTTGCCGGGGCTGTTCATGGCGCTGACGAAGTCCTCCGAGCCGATGTCCTCGACCATCTGCTTGTTGTGCGAGAGCGTGAGCGACGTGGACCACGAGAATTTGGGCTTGACGATGTTGCGCGTCTCGACGGTCAGCTCCACGCCCTTGTTCGACGTGCGGCCGATGTTCTCGAAGTGGCTCGTGAATCCCGACTGCGAGGCTTTCTGGACCGACAGCAGCAGGTCGCGGGTCTTCGAAATGTAGGCTTCGAAGGTGATGTTCAGGCGTTTCTTGAACAGCGAGGCGTCGATGGCGGCGTTGTAGAGGTCGGTGGTCTCCCACGTGAGGTTGTCGCTCGCCACACGCACCGGATAGAACGCCGTCGATTGCGAGCCGCCCAGCAGATAGCCGCCCGAGGTCGAGGTGTAGGCTTCGATCGAACGGTAGGGTTTGATGGCGTCGTTGCCCGTGCGGCCGGCGCTCAGGCGCAGTGACAGCTCCTCGATCCAGCGCACGCGGCGCATGAAATATTCGTTCGAGATGTTCCACTTGACGGCTGCCGAGGGGAAGAAGCCCCACTTGTGGTTGGCCGCGAAGTTCGACGAACCGTCGTAACGCCCGGTCAGCGTCAGGTAGTAGCGTTTCTTGTAGTTGTAGTTCACGCGGGCCAGCACCGACATCTTCGTGATGTAGTTGGTGTAGGAGGTGCTCGTGTAGTTCTCCTTGTCGTAGATGCCGTTCATGTTGTTCCACTTGTTGTCATCGACGATCAGCCCCTTGGCGTTGAGGTCGAAGCCGTTGAGGCGCGATTTCGAACCCGTGAAACCGCCCATCACGTCGAAATAGTGGCCCGTCTTGGAGGTGCGGGCGTAGGTCACGGTGTTTTCGGTCGAGAGCGTGCGCGTGTCGTACTCGGCGCGGTAGCCCTCGCCGCCCTCGCCCTCGTTCTTGACGGGAAGCGTGCTCGGATAGAAGCGGTAGTCGTGGCGCTGGTAGAGGTAGTAGGTGAATTTGCTGCTGATTTTCAGCCCCTCGACGGGTTTGATGTCCACGTACAGCGTGTTGGTCGAGGCGAAGCGTTCCAGCGTGTTTTCGTTCAGGTCGATCGTGTAGCGCGGGTTGTTGATCGTCTGTCCCGAGCCGTAGAAGGGGTTGTAGGTGTCCTCGGGACGCAGCACGGGGGCCAGATAGGTCGCGGCGTTCCACACCGACGAACCGCCGATATTGGCCTTGTTGTTGGCTTCGTCGCGGTAGGAGAGCGACGAATTGACGCCCGCCGTGAACCATTTGGTGAAGTCGTGCGACACGTTGACGCGGGCCGTCGTGCGCTGGAAACCGCTGTCGTCTACGATGCCCTGGATGTCGCTGTAACCCAGCGACACGAAATAGCTGCTGGTCTTCGAGCGGCCCGACACCGAGAGGTTGTAGTTCTGATAGGGTGCCGTGCGGGTGATCTCGTCGATCCAGTTGGTGCCCTTGCCCAGCGAATAGGGGTCGTTGTAGGTGTAGTCCTGAACCGGGCGGTTGCCCATCTGCCAGTTGAAATAGGTCACGTCGTTGCGGTAGAGGGCGAACTCCGTGGCGTTCATCACGTCGAGGTTGCGGGGCAGCTGCGAGAAGCCCATGTCGGCTTTGAGCGTGATCCACGGTTTGCTCACCGTGGGATTGCCCTTCTTCGTGGTGACGATGATGACGCCGTTCGAGCCGCGTGCGCCGTAGATGGCCGTCGATGAAGCGTCCTTGAGCACCGAGATCGACTCGATGTCGGCCGAATTGATGTCGCTCAGATCCTGCACGGCGTCGATGATGCCGTCAACGACGATCAGCGGTTCGTTCGAGGCGGTGATCGAGCGGGTTCCGCGGATGCGGATCGAGGTCGAGGCGGTCGGGTCGCCCGACGTGGACATGATGTCGGCGCCGGCCACGCGGCCCTGCAACGCCTGATCGACCGATACCACCGGAACGTCCTTGATGTCGCCCATCTTGACGTTGGTCACCGAACCCGTGAGGTCGGTCTTCTTCACCTCGCTGTAACCGATCACGACCACCTCGTCGATGTTCTTGTTGTCGGCCGTCAGCGCGATGTCGATCTGCGAGCGGTTGCCGACCCGGATTTTCTGGGGCACATAGCCCAGGTAGGAGAAGTCGAGGACCGATTCGGCGGAGGGCACGGCGAGGCTCCAGGCGCCTTTGGCGTCGGTCGTGGTTCCCCGGGACGATCCCGAGAGCACGACGGTGACGCCGGCGAGCGGGTTTCTGTTGTCGCTGTCGGTGACGACGCCCTTCACCACGCCCGAGGTCCGGGCTGCGGGTTTCAGCGCGACATCGACCTGCGCCCGTCCTTCGGCGGGGACTTTCCGGGCCTGGTAGCCTTCGCGGGAGAATTCGAGCACGGCCGCGGCGGAGGGAACCCGGATGGCATAGGCGCCCTTCGCGTCGGTCGTGGTTGACACGGCCGAGCCGGAGAGCTTTACGCTCACGCCGGCGAGCGGCCTGCCGCTGTCGCCGTCGGTGACGGTTCCCCGGACCTCGGAGGCCGGCTGGGCCGCGAGGGTGGAGAGGGCAACCGATACCAGTACGGCCAGCGTACCGATCATTTTGCAGAGTTTTCTCATATTGTCAGATAGTGTTTTAGGGGTGCTTCGTTCAGCGTTCGATCCGCGTGACTACGCGGAAGTCGCGGTTGCGGATATGGTCCGTGCCGACGATCTCGATCTCGGCGCCGGGGTCCTTCGGGGTGTAGAGATAAAGACGCACGGGTTTCTGTTTGAGCCACGTGTAGCGTTCGTAGGGGATGATGCCCTCCTCGACCAGCGAACGGGCCAGCGGATCGTAGCGCTGGACCAGCTGTCCGCGTCCGTAGGTCAGCTCGCCGTTCTCGCGGCAGACGAAGGTCCAGTTGGGGGCCACGCCCCAGAAGAATACCAGCACCGACGGCGCGCCGCCCGCGGGGTCGAGGGCCGAGGAGCTTGCGATGCCCGTGTTCGAGGTGACGCCCTTGTTGTAGACACGGTACTGCTGTTTGCTGTTGCCGTTGGCCCAGTCGATGAGCGAGCGGCTTTCGAGGCGGTCGCCCCGGAAGACATACTCGGTGAAAGCGGCGGGGTAGCCGTTGCAGCAGATGCCCTGCCGGTACCACCAGTTGCCCGTGACGGCCGGATGGACGTACTCCACGATCCGGTCGCTGACGCGCGTCGTGCCTTCGGTGTGCCAGTCGCCCGTCATGATGGTCACGTCGTAGTCCTGCAACAGCACGAACAGTTCGTCCTTGTTTTTGAGGTTGTACCAGATGTCGTCCCAGGCGCCGTTGTTGGCTACGAGGGGCACGTGGCAGGCCACGACGAGCTGCCGGATCTCCGGATCGAGCGCCCGAAGGTCCTTGTAGAGCCATGCGAGCTGCTCCGGGGCGATGATCTTGTCGTATTTGTTGCGCCCGTGGTAGAGCATGTCGTCGAGCACGACGTAGTGGACCTTGCCGATGTTGAACGAGTAGTAGGTCGGCCCGAAATACTTGCGGTATTCGGCTTCGGCCTCGTAGTCGTTTTCGTATTTGTGGCAGTGGTCGTGGTTGCCGATGACGTGGTACATCAGAAACGGGGTGTCTTTGGCCAGACGCAGGTATTCGGCCATGCCCGTGTTGTTGCGGAACCAGTATTCCGAGTGGGTCATGTCGCCCAGGTTCAGCCCGTAGACCGGCGTGCGCCGCATCAGGCTGTCGGCATATTCGACCAGCCGGGGCATGAAGTCGTCGCGGAACTGGATCGAGTCTACCGGGGCGATGACGTTGCCGCTGCCGGGCGGGATGTCGATCACGCGGCCCGAGACGTGTTCGTCGGCCACCACGAGCAGCGTGTAGTCGTCGTTGGCGGCGCGCGTGAGGTGGAAATCGAACTGCTGGACGCTCTTCTTGTCCGCCGTCTTGTCGAGGGCGTGGAAGAATTTGGGCAGGAATCCGGAATAGACCTCCGGGTCGTAGCCCCTCGGCGTGGAGATCATCACGAACTCCGAGCGCGACAGCTTGGTTTTGAGCCAGTAACGGCCCTCGGCATCGGTCTTCACGACGTTGAATCCGTCGGAGACGACGACCCCTTCGACGCCGCGTCCCTCGCATTCGACGTAGCCTTTGACCGTGGCTCCCGGTTTGTCGGGGAGGGGCGGCAGTCCGGCGCTCCGGACCGGCGCCGCAAGGAGTGCGGCGACAGCCAGGAAGAGCAGGATTTTTCTGTTTTTCATCATGTTGAAATCGGTATATGGGTTCGGATTTATTCGATCTTCGTGTCGATCACGTGCAGGAGCGCTCCCTTTTGGTCGGTCACCGTGATCCGGATGGCCGCCGCGGGGTTCGCGGGGACGTATTGCAGCCAGTGGTCGGCCGTGCGGACCGTCGCGCACCACGAATAGCGCTGCCATCCGATCAGCCCCTGGTTGCAGAAATCGCGGTGGATGGGGTCGTAGCGCGCCACGCGGGTCAGCCGGCCCGAGGTCTGCACGCCGTTCTCGTAGCAGTCGAAGGTCCAGTCGGGACGCATCTCCCAGAGATTGACCAGCACCGCGGGCGAACCTCCGGCGGGGTCCGAGGCCGTTCCGGGGGCGACGGTTCCGGTGTTGGTCGTCACGCCCTTGTTGTAGACGCGGTAACGCTCCGTGGCGTATTCGTCGCCGATGGGTACGATGCGGCGGCTCATCGAGGTTCCGTTGACGGTGCAGGCCGCGAAGGCCGCCGGGGTCCCGTCGTTGCAGAGGAGTTTGTACCACCACGTGCCGCATGCCGCTGGGAGGATGTATTCGGAGGCTTTGTCGCTGATGCGCACCGAGTGGGCGTGGTGCCAGTGTCCGCTCATCACCGTCAGGTTGTAGTCGGCGAAAAGCGCGTAGAATTCGTCGAAATTTCCGAGCGCCTTTTTATAGGAGCCGTCCGTCTGCAATCCGTTGACGGTCGGCACGTGCATCGCCACGACCACGTCGCGCACGGCGGGGTCCGTCGCCGCGAGGTCCTTGCGCAGCCACTCCATCTGGCGGTCGTCGATCCGCGTGTCGTAGGCGTTCGAGCCTTTGTAGACCATGTCGTCGAGTACGATGTAGTGGATGCGGCCCAGGTTGAACGAATAGTAGGTGGGGCCGAGCGCCGCCTTGTACTGGGCGTCGGCCGTGTCGTCGGCGACCTTGTGGCAGTAGTCGTGGTTGCCGATGGCGTGGAAGACCGGGAAATCGACATCTTTCATCGCCTCGATGTACTGCGGGAAGGAGTAGTTCTTCGAATACCAGTATTCCGAGTGGGTCATGTCGCCCAGATTCAGCCCGTAGACGCGGTATCCCGCGGGGGCCGAGGCGGCGTGGGCGGCGAGCGCGGGGACGAACCGTTCGCGGCATTGCTTGGCGTCGAGTTCGGCGACGACCGTTCCGCTGTCGTTCGGATAGCCCGGTTTGCGTCCCGAGATGTGTACGTCGGCCATGACCAGCAGCAGGTGGCGGGTGTTGTCCGCGGCGGTCAGGTCGAAATCGAAGCGCTGCGTGCCCGGTTCGGCGGGATCTATGGCCGCATAGAATGTCGGAAGGATGCCGTCGCGGGCCGTTTCGTAGCCCGAGGGTACGGAGATGCGCACGAAATCGGCCGACGAGAGGTCGCTCGTAAAGGAGTAGTAGCCTTCGGCGTCGGTTTTCACGACGTTCGCGCCGTCGGAAACCGCGACGCCGGCGATGCCACGGCCGTCGCAGCGGACATATCCGCAGATATTTCCCTCTCCGGCGGGAGGGGGTACGGGGCCTTCGGAAGACGAGTCGGACGAACAGCCCGCGAGGAGCGTCAAGGCGAGCGCCGCCGATGAAAAGCAATTCAGAATTCGGTTCATTCGGGTTTGGATTTTCGTGTTGCCGTGTGGCAACGGTTAGTCGGTACGGCAAATGTACCCATAAATGAATATCCTCCGCAGGAGGGCTGCGAAAATCAAACCCTTTGAAAAATAAAGGGGCTGAATGTCAGTCTGTTGCTGATAATTCGGGTTCGTTTTATCAAACTGTGTAACGGCATTGTAACGCCCGAAAAGCGCCCCGGAAGGTGATTTTGATTCCGAATTTTATTATCTTGTCTGACCGAAACACGCCTTTTGCCATGAACCGAAGCCTTTGCTGTCTGCTGTTTGCCGCCGTATCTCTCACGACGGGCTGCCGGGACGAACTCGATCACGAACTCGACAGGACGATCCGCGAACTGAACGATGTCATCCGCAACGAAGCGGTCTATGTGGAACGCCGCCACCGCATCATCCGCAAATACCGCGACATTGCGGACACCACCCGCAGCAAGCGGACCCGGGCCTGGGCTTATACCACGCTGGCGGGGCATTACAGCCATTTCCAGCTCGATTCGTCGGCCTATTATTGCAGGATGGCCCGTGCGCTGGCCGAGGAATTGGGCGACGAACGGCTGATCAACGATGCCAAGGTCCGCACGGCCATCGTGCTGATCGGCAATGTCGAACTCGCGGAGGCCAACCGCATTCTGCGGAGCGTCGATACGACGGACAGCCGGAAGGTGGACCTGACGCTCTACTACCGCACGCGGGCCACGGTGTTCCGCGAATCGAAACGCTTCAGCGTCTTTCCCGAGGTGCAGAGCCGCTATGACGATTCGCTCAAATACTACCTCCGGGCCTATCTCAACCGCGCTTCGGGACCGCGCATCGCCTATCAGAAAAAGAATTTCGAAGCCGAACTGCTGCGTCTCGAAGGACGCAACCGCGAGGCGCTGGAAAAGCTCGAAGGGCTGATCCGGGACGACATCGACAGCCTCGATATTTTCCAGAAGGGCAACATCACCTACCAGATCGCGCGCAACTACACCGACATGGGCGACAACCGGCGGGGCATGCTGTGGGCGGCCCGGGCTTCGATCTACGAGCTTTCGGCCTCGACGCGCGCCCACATGTCGCTCTACCGGCTGGCGCAGATACTCTACGAGACGGGAGAGATCCGGTTGGCGAACGCCTACATCAAACGCACGCTGAACGACCTGACGGTCAGCAACTACCGTCTGCGGATGGGGCAATACGCCGAATCGCTCGACATGATCACCCGGTCGTTCGACAAGTCGATGCGCAGCAGACTGCTGCTGACGTTCTTCACGGCCATATCGCTCTCGGTGCTGCTGATCGTCATTCTCTGGCAGGCGATCCACACCCTGCGGCGCAAGCGGGAGATCGAACGCCTCAAAGACAGCTATCTCGAAATCAACCGCCAGTTGACCGACATCAACCATCGGCTCAACGCCACCAACAGCGCGCTGGTGCGGACCAACGACCAGCTCAACGACGCCAACAGGATCAAATCGGAGTACGTGAGCCAGTATATGCAGCTTTGCAGCTCCTACATCCAGCGCCTCGACACCTACCGCATGGGGATCATCAAACTGCTCAAGACCGAGAGCGCCGAGCAGACGCTCATCACGCTGCGCTCGCAGGAGCTGATCCAGACCGAGCACCGCAATTTCCTGCGGCTTTTCGACGAAACCTTCCTCGGGCTGTTTCCCGACTTTATCGAACAGGTGTGCGGGCTGCTCCACGATCCGGAGCGTTTCATGCCCAAGCGGCGCCGCCAGCTCTCGACCGAACTGCGCTACCTGGCGCTGATCCGGCTGGGCGTTTCGGACTCGGCGCAGATCGCCATGTTCCTCAACAGCACGCTTTCGACGATCTATACCTACCGGGCGCGGCTGCGCAACGCCCGGATCGACAAAATGTCGGACATCGAGGAGCAGATCCAGCGTATCGGCATCTCGTAATGACAAGAGGCGGGACCGAAATCCCGCCTCTGCCGTCGTTTCCGCTCCGGATCAGCGCTGCCGCTGGGAGTATCCGGCGAGGTTGTAGCTCACGGGCTCCGTGCTGTCGCCCACGCGGTAGATGCCGAATTTGAAGTAGTAGCCGTCCTCGTCGTTGCGGCCTATGAGTATACGCTCGTTATCTACCAGATGATCGGTCCGGCCGTCGCAGGTCATCCGTACGTCGAGGCGTCCCGGACGCACGATCGTCTCGGCCTCGCCGCCGTACTGCGTCCAGTCGATCTCCACGGTGAAGGTCACCCAGCGCTCCTTCGGGAACTCTTCGAAAGGCATCCGCGCGGCTATCGTCGAGGCTTTGAACTCCGAGGTGACGGGCTCCATCACCCGGGCTTTGGCCGCATTGGCGTTGCAGCGGTCGGTCTTGTCGGTGAACCAGCGGCGGTCGGAGTTGGCCTTGATGTAGAAATACCCTCCCGAGAATCCGAACGCCAGCGGGGGATAGCCGCCCTGTTCGACCTTCCAGCCCGTCGGTTTGCCCGCTTTCCAGACTTTGCGGCCCTTCTTGTCGGCGCTTTCCACCCGTTCGTAAACCGTGTCCTTCCTGATGACGACGGTGTCCTGCATGGCGAGGAACTCCTCTGCCGGGAGCTTCATCACGCGCCCGTCGGGAGCCGTCACCAGCGTCCGGTCGGGCATGCCGTGCCATTGGGCGAAGATCGTCGATACTTCGGGACTCAGCTCCGAGGGAATCCAGATCGAAAAGGTGTAGCTCCACGACGTGCCCTGCGGACAGATGCCCTTGCCGTGGTGGTAGACGGTCTTCATCCGCTGGGCATCGGTGTAGGCCTTGTCCGGGAGCGCCGCGAAGTCGGCCGCCGTGGCGTAGCACCAGGAGAGTTCCGAACGCCCTTTGGTCTCGCCCGGGGCATAGCCTTCGAGCGTGTTGTCGTCGCGTCCGAGCGTGAAGCGGTAGGAGGGTTTGCCCGCGTACATGCGGGTATGGTCGCGGCCGAGGGCTTCGGGTTTGCGGATGCCCACGGCGACCCACTCGCCGTCGATCACCTGACTCATCCGCGCCGAATCGGCCTGGATGTTCACCCGTTCGGGCAGCGGTTCGTAGCCTTTTTCCTGAGCCGTCGCCGGCATGGCGGCCAGCAGCAGCACGATTGCATACAGTCGGTTCATCTTAGCGGAGTTCATATCCCAGTTCGTAGGTTTTGGCGCCCACGCGCACCGCGAAGCGGAGCGTGTCGCCCACGGGGGCCTTTTCCGGAACGATGGCGATCGAGCCTTGGAACGGCGCTTCGTCCGGGGCGATGACGGTGACGAAGAGCATCTCCCCGCCGGCGTCCTTCTGCGCCTCGACGGCGTAGGCCGGACGCTCCTCCTTCTTGCGGTAGGCGGTCGAAACCCATCCCTCCTCCTCGCGGATCTGCACGGGAACGGTCGCCGAGGTCTTGATGCGGATGTTGTTGCTGTCGGCGAAGAGCGTGCGCACGGTGCCGTCCCTGGCGTATTCGATCCGGCCCGGACAGAGGTTGAAATGCACTCCGACCTTTCCGGCGGCCGTGCCCGACACCTGGTCGGTGATCACCAGCAGCCCCTCTGCGGTGAAGAACATCGCCCGGCGGTGGGTGAGACCCTCGTAGGAGGGGTTCTCGGTTACCAGCGTCGTCAGCTCGGGCGTCGCCTTCCACAGCAGGAGTTTCGAATCGGTCTTTTCGAGGTCGCGGTCGTCGAGCGTCACGGTGTTGTGCACGCGGGTCTGGCGGAACCAGTTGCGCTGGGCCAGCACGGCGCTGTCGCCGCCGTAGACGTAGCTGCCCGAGTCGGGGAAGAAGTTGCGGCCCCGGCGCCAGTAGTCGAACGTGCCGTTGTCGGGCTGGTTGTGCCAGAACGCCGGGGGACCTGCTTTCACGACCGTGACTGCGGCATCCTTGTCCCATCCCGTGCGCAGGACGTAGAATCCCGATGCCGGGAACTGCTGCGAGGTGTAGTCGGGGAGTGCGCCCTTGCGGCCCTCCGTGGCGAACCATTGCAGCTGTTTGTCGTCGGGGAAGACCTTGCTCCAGCTGCGGAACTGCCGCTGGAGGGAGCTCTTGTCGTGGCTCTTGGTGTCGCCGAACATCGGGTTGGAGTAGTCGGGGAAGAGCAGGTTCCACGTCACGACGGTCATCTTCCCGACGGTCTCGACGTAGCTTGCCGGAAATTCGCTCTCGTATCCGTTGGCCGAGGCCATGCCGAGGACTTTGAGGAAGATGTCGATGGCGGCGATGTGGTAGCCGAAATCCAGCTCGAACTGCATGCCGTCGGGGTAGACCTGCACGCCGATCTCGCGGTTGAGGATCTCGATGCCGCTGCGGCGCCACTCCGCGGCTTCGCGGAACTCCGGGAAGTAGATGCCCGCAAACAGCATCCGCTGGGCCTCGAACAGCAGGTGGTTGCCCTGCTTGGAGTAGTTGTGCAGGATGTGGTCGGCGTGCTGGCGGTAGGTGCGCAGGAAGAGGTTGAGGAACTGGGGCGTGAAGCGCGGCGAACGGATCGTCAGCGCGAATTCCGTCAGCAGGTCCTGCAAACGGCGTCCGGCCTCCATCGGACGCCATGCGAAGCGGATGTTCTCCTTTTCGGCGGCGATCTCGGCCTCCGATGCCCCTGCGGCTTTCAGCCGTTCGACGCCGTCCAGCGGGTTTTTCTTCACCCAGTCGGCGTACTGCTCCATCCATGCGTCGATGTATCGGGCATCCTGGGTGACGTAGTAGCATTTGGCCAGCGGGATGAACCAGTAGTGGCGGTGCAGCTGCCAGCGCAGCTCGTTGTCCTTCACGGGCCAGTAGCGCCAGTCGATGTCGTCGCCGTAGAAATAGGAGGGCTGATAGCCCTTGTGGGCGTAGAATTTGTGTTCCAGCGCCTCGTCGGCCTGCTTCTGCTCCAGCTTGCTGACCTTGACGTTTTCGAGGTCGAGGCCGAAGAGTTCGACGGGTTTGCGCGTGCGGAAATATTTCAGCAGCTCCTTGTCCGCGGCGGCGACGTTGCCTTTTGCGACGGCTTTCTTCACCGCCTCCATGCCCGGACGGTCGAGGTCCAGCAGGTCGTAGAGCGACTTTTCGTCGCCGAGGGCCGGGGTCGTTTCGGCGGCCGATGCCGCGCCGAGCGCCAGCGCGGCGCAGAGGGTCATCAGGATTCGTTTCATGGCAGTTATTTTAGGTTGTATCTCTTTCCGTCGATTTTGACTTGCAGCCGGTCCCCGCGCCAGGCGGCTTCGACGCGCTGCGCCGCGGCGTCCGCGGCCGGGAGCAGCACCGTCACCAGCCGCACGGGCTCTCCGGTGCGCTTCCGCACCGTGAAGGCGTAGGCCGGACGCTCCGAACGCTGGCGGTAGGTGCGCGACACCCATCCTTCGCGGCGCTCCATCCGCTCCGCGCCGAAGACCTTCAGCAGCAGGTCGTTGCCGTCGCCGAAGCGGGTCGCTGCGGAACACGCGGCGAAATCCTCCGCCGGATCGCACTCCACGAGGTTGTAGTGCAGGGCCACTTCGCCCTCGGCCGTTCCGAAGGCTTCGTCGGCGATGACGAAGAAGCGCCGGTCGATGAACCACACCGTGCGGCGGTGGGTGAGGCCCTCGTAGGAGGGGTTCTCGACCGTCACGATGTCCGTCGCGCCGTCCGTCTCCCAGCGCAGGCATTTCGAGTCGGTGCGTTCGAGGTTCCGGCCCTCGAGCGTCAGGGTGTTGTGAACCTGCGTCCGGCGGAACCAGTTGCGCTGGTCGGTCACCTCCTTGTCGCCCGCGTAGACGTAGCTTCCCGAGTCGGGGAAGAAGTTGCGGCCCCGGTGCCAGAGTTCGAACGTGCCGTTGTCGGGTTGGCAGTGCCAGAATCCCTGCGGCCCGGCTTTGAGAACCATCGCCGTGGCGTCCGCCTCCCAGCCGTTGCGCAGGACGTAGAATCCCGAGGTGCGCAGTGCCCGCGACAGATGCTCCGGGGCGGCTCCCTCGCGGCCCTCGGTCGCCATCCAGCGGATCGCGGCGTTGTCGGGGAAAACCTCGGCCCACGCGCGGTAACAGGGCATCAGCTCCTCTCTCTCCCGGAACCGGTTGTCGCTGAACAGCGGCGTGGTGTAGTCCGGGAACGAGCAGTCGATATAGGCGTCGATCATCCGCTCGACCGTGGCCAGATACTCCGCCGGGAAATCGCCCCGGTAGCCGTTGGCGTCCATCATTTGCAGCGCCTTGAAGAAGATGCCGATCGACTCGTGGTGGTAGTGGAGGTCCAGTTCGTACTGCATGCCGTCGTCGTAGACCTGTTCGCCGATCTCGCGGTTGAGTATCCCGACGCCCGTCTCGCGCCAGCGGTCCGCGTCGCGGAACTCGGGGAAGAACACCCCCGCGAAGACGAGCCGCTGGGCCTCGAACAGCAGGTGGTTGCCCTTGGCCGAGAAGTGGCGCGTGATATGCTCCGCATGGCGGTGGTAGTTTTCGAGAAAATGCAGGAGGAAATCGGCGTCGAACGCCTCGGCGGGCAGAAAATAGAGGAACTGGTGGATCTGGAACTCCAGCCGGTCGCTCACCTCGAGGGGCCGCCAGGCGAAATAGACGTTCTCGGCCTGCGTCCAGTTTCCGGCCTTGCGTTCGTCATACGCCGTGAGGGGGTTCTTGCGCATCCAGTCGAGGTATTCGGCGCACCACTCCGCGGCGTAGCGTTCGTTGCCCGAGAGGCGGTAGGCTTTGCCCATCGGCACCCACCATTTCATGCGGTGCAGCTGCCAGCGCAGTTCGTTGTCCTTCACGGGCCAGTACTCCCAGTCGATGTCGTCGCCGTAGAAAAAGGAGGGCTGGTAGCCCTTGTGGACGAAGAAACGGTGCTCCATCGCCTCGTCGGCCCAGCGTTGTTCTTCGGGGGTGATCGTGATGCCGGCGGGGTCCGCATCGGGGCAGACGACGCCCGTGCGGCGGCGGTAGTAGTCCAGCAGGGCTTCGGCGGCGGCCTTGTCGTCGCCCGCGGCGTGCAGTTCGGCGACGCGTTCCAGCCCGGGGCGCGTGAGGTCCAGCAGCGCGAAGACCGTGGTGTCGGCCTGCACCCGCATCAGCGAGGGCAGGAGGGCCAGCAGGAGGGCGATAAGCAGTTTTACAGGTTTCATGGTACGGCAAAGGTACGACAAAGCGCTGTTTCCTTTTATCAATAATGACCAATCCTTTCCCGAATTTCTGCAAAGGGGTTTCAGTTTTGTGCAGTCCGATGCCGGATTTGTCGAATGACGGCGCCCGAAGGGGCCTGCGGCGCGGTTTTAGGACAAATTTAAGGTCCGATTCTACAAAATCGAAAGCCTTTTGCACACGTTTCGCGTTTTTGGGGACAATCTCCGGGGCTTGCGCTGTCGGTTTGTGGTAATTTTGTATGACCGAAAAACTACGCCTATGACCTCTCTCAACCACGCTCCGCTGGCCGCATCGCTCGCCGCCCTGACCGTGGCCGCCGATGCCGCCGCCGCTTCGAAACCCGAATCCGCCTCCGGGAAGCGTCCCGGCATCATAGTCATCATGACCGACCAGCAGACCGCCGCCGCCATGTCGTGCGCCGGCAATCCGTGGGTCCGGACTCCGGCTATGGACGCGCTGGCCGCCGACGGCGTGCGCTTCACGCGCGCCTACTGCCCCTTTCCGCTGAGCGGTCCTTGCCGCGCTTCGCTCGTCACGGGCCGCATGCCCTTCGAGGTCGGGGCCTTCGACAACGCGATCCGTCCCAACGACGCCGACATGCGGGCCGGCATCGGCCACCGTCTCGCCGAAGCGGGTTACGAGTGCCTCTACGCCGGGAAATGGCATGTCCCCGAGGTCAACCTCCCCGATTCGGGCACGGGATTCCGCCGCATCTCGAAGATGGACGACGCGGCGCTGGCCGACGCCTGCGACGCGGCGCTGAGGGAGTACGACGGCTCGAAGCCGCTCTTTCTGGTCGCTTCGCTGCTCAATCCCCACGAAATCTGCGAATACGGACGCAACGAAACGCTGCAATACGGCGAGCTGGCGCCCTTCTCCACCGACGAGTGCCCCAATCTCCCGGCCAATTTCATGCCCTCGACCTATGCGGCCGAAGCGCTGACGCTCGAACACGCCTCCTCGCCCCGCTACCATGACACCTACACCTACACGCAGGACGACTGGCGGCGCTATCTTTACGCCTATTACCGCCTCGTGGAGCGCGTCGATCGTGAGGTGGGGCGCATCGTCGGGGTGCTGAAAGCCCGCGGGCTCTACGACGACTCGGCGATCATCTTCCTCTCGGACCACGGCGACGGCGTCGCCGCCCACGGCTGGAACCAGAAATGGAACTTGCAGGAGGAGGTCGTCAACGTGCCGCTGATCGTCAAGGCCCCCGAAGGCGCCGGCCTGCGGGGCGTGCGCAACGACGAGGCACTGTCGAACGTCGGACTGGACCTTTACGCCACGGTCTGCGACTATGCGGGCGTCGCGCCCGATCCCGGACGCTACCGCGGACGGAGCCTGCGCCCCGTGGCCGAAGGCCGTCAGACGACGCTTCACGACGAAGTTTTCGTCGAGACGCTCCTCCCCGGCCCCGGCATGCGCGGCTGGTGCGTCGTCGGCCCGCGCTACAAATACGTCCTCTACCAGTGGGGCCGCAACCGCGAGGCGCTGTACGATTTGCAGGACGATCCCGGCGAGATGCTCAACCTGGCCGTCGATCGCCGTTACGAAGCCGAGCTGAACCGTCTGCGCCGGGCGATGTACGACTGGGGCGTGCGCATCGGCGATCCGAAGCTCGTGCGCAACCTGCGGCCCTGGGCCGAACCCCGGAACTGAAACCGAAAACCGACCCGATATATGAAAAACCTCGATTCCGTGCGGTGCGGTGTGCGTTACGCCGCCGTGCCGCTGACGCTGGCAGCCCTCGCGGGGTGCAGCGAGGGGCGCACCAGACGCCCCAACATCATCGTCATGATGACCGACGACCACACCACGCAGGCCATGAGCTGTTACGGCAGTCTGCTGGTCGAAACCCCCAACCTCGACCGCCTCGCGCGCGAAGGCATGCTCTTCGAGAACTGCTACGTCTCCAACGCCATCTCGGGACCCTCGCGGGCCTGCATCCTCACGGGCAAGTACAGCCACGTGAACGGATTCACGGACAATTCGCGCACCTTCGACGGCGACCAGCAGACCTTCCCGAAACTCCTGCACGACGCCGGCTACCAGACGGCGATGATCGGCAAGTGGCACCTCAATTCCGACCCGCAGGGATTCGATTTCTGGAGCATCCTCGTGGGGCAGGGCGAGTATTATTCGCCGCTGTTCGTCGAAAACGGCGAGGAGCGGACCGAACCGGGCTACGTGACGGACATCATCACCGACAAGGCCATCGGATTCCTCGAACGGCGCGACAAGTCGCGGCCCTTCGCCATGCTCTACTACCACAAGGCACCGCACCGCAACTGGATGCCCGCGCAGCGTCATCTGGGCATCAACGACGATAGGGTCTTCCCCGAGCCTTTCAACCTGCTGGACGACTATTCGGGGCGCGGCAGCGCCGCCCGCGGGCAGGCGATGGAGATCGGCCGCGACATGTGGCCCGAGTGGGACCTCAAGCTGATGACCCCCGAGCAGCTGGCGCAGTCCTACGAATTGGAATCCTCGGGCGACGCCAACAAGGACGACGTGTCGCGCGCCAACGACTGGCGCAGCAGCGTCATGCAGTATCAGGCGGCTTACAACCGCATGACCCCCGAAGAGCGGGCCAACTGGGACCGGGCCTATGCCCCGCGCATCGCCGAGTACGAACGCATGAAGGGCCGCGTGTCGCAGGAGGAGCTGACGCGCTGGAAATACCAGCAGTACATGAAGGACTACTGCGCCGTCATCAAGGGCGTCGATGAGAACGTCGGGCGCCTGCTGGATTATCTGGAAGAGATCGGCGAACTGGACAACACGATCATCGTCTACACCTCCGACCAGGGCTTTTTCCTGGGCGAGCACGGGTGGTTCGACAAGCGTTTCATGTACGAGGAGTGCCAGCGCACGCCGCTGCTGGTGCGCTATCCGAAAGCCGTTGCGGCGGGCGTCCGCACCCGGGCGCTGGCCATGAACATCGACCTGGCCCCGACGTTCGCGGACATGGCCGGGCTGGAGGTCCCCGCCGACATGCAGGGCCGTTCGCTGAAGGAGGTGCTCACCTCGGGCGGCAAGACCCCCGAAGCGTGGCGCACGGGCGTCTACTACCACTATTACGAATACCCTTCGTGGCACTCCGTGAAGCGCCACTACGGCGTCCGGACCGACGATTACAAGCTCATCCATTTCTACAACGACGTGGACGAGTGGGAGTTGTACGACCTGAAAAAGGACCCGCACGAGATGTGCAACGTCTACAACGATCCCGAATACGCCGCGGTGCGCAGCGACATGCACGCGCGTTTGGAAAAGCTCCAGCAGGAGTGCGGCGACACGGACCCCTGCGAACGGGAGTACGAATTTTTCCGCGGCGCGGACCGACTCTGAAAACAACTTAAAACGCATCATACGATGGATAGAAGAGACTTTCTGAAGGCTTCGGGATGGACCCTGCTCGGCCTGGCGGCCGCGGGAACGCTCCCCGGATGCGCCAGATCGGGCGGCAGGGATTCGCTGCCCGGCAACCTGAAAAAGGGATTTCCCTCGCTCAAGGACCTGAAGGTGTTCTGGGGCGACGTGCACAACCACTGCAACGTGACCTACGGCCACGGCGACCTTGCGGACGCTCTGGCCGCCGCGCGGCAGCAGCTGGATTTCGTTTCGGTGACGCCCCACGCCCTGTGGCCCGACATCCCGGGCGAGAACGACCCGCGGCTGAACTGGGTCATCGGCTACCACACCGAGGCTTTCAAGCGTCTGCGCGCCGGAGGCTACGACAAATACCTCGCGGCCGTCGAGGCGGCCAACCGTCCCGGGGAGTTCCTGACCTTCCCCTCCTACGAGTGCCACAGCATGGAGCACGGCGACCACGTGGCGTTGTTCCGCGACTTCGACGCCCCGCTGGTCGAGTGCACCTCGGTTCCCGACCTCAAGGAGAAACTCAAGGATTACGATTGCTATGTCACGCCTCACCACATGGGCTACATCACCGGATTCCGCGGTTACAACTGGGCGGCTTTCCGCGAGGACCGGCAGACGCCGTTCGTCGAGATGTTCTCGCGCCACGGGCTCGCCGAGAGCGACACGGGCGACTACGACTATCTGCACGACATGGGTCCGCGCATCTGGGAGGGTTCGATCCAGTACGGTCTGGAGCAGGGCCACAAGTTCGGTCTGATGTGCTCCACCGACCAGCATGCCGGCTATCCGGGCAGCTACGGCGACGGCCGCATCGGCGTCTACGCTCCGGCGCTGGACCGCGACGCCATCTGGGAGAACATGGGCAAACGCCACGTCTGCGGCGTCACGGGCGACAAGATCAAGATCGATTTCCGCATCAACGGCGGCGCCTCGGGCGACGTGATCCGGGCCGGACGGCGCGAGATATACCTCAATGTCGAGGGGCAGAATGCCATCGACTACGTGGACCTCATCAAGAACGGGCAGTGCATCGCGCGGCTGAACGGTCCGCACCGCGCCGCCGCTCCCGGCGACGGGACGATCCGCACGAAGATCAAGGTCAACTTCGGCTGGAACCGCGAGGAGGAGTACGTGCATTGGCAGGGCGAACTGCGGCTGACCGACGGCACGATAGACGACATGCAGACCTGCTTCCGCGGCGCGGCCTTCACCTCGCCGCAGCCCGGCGAGACGGAGTTCCACACGCGCGTCAACCGTGTCGTGGAGCGCGACGGGCGGCACGTGGCGCTCGACATGTATTCGTCGAAGAACCCCAACGTGATGACCCCCGCCATGCAGGGCGTCATCCTCGATGTGACGGCTCCCCGCACGGCGAAGCTCGTCGCCGAGTTCAACGGACACCGCTACGAACACACGATCGCCGAACTGCTGGAGGGCGCCCGTGCGCATTTCCTGCGCGGATGGCTCTCGGAGGCCGTGCAGTTCGAGCGCGCGCAGCCCGAGGCGGCTTTCTGCGTCGGACACCGCATGGTCGATGACAAGGCCCAGCGCGATACCGATTATTATTACGTGCGCGTGCGCCAGCGCGACGGCCAGTGGGGCTGGAGTTCGCCGATCTGGGTGGAAAGGGCCTGACGATGGTACGCCATGCGATCGGAATAGACCTCGGCGGCACTTCGGTGAAGTACGCCGTGGTCGCCTCCTCCGGGGAGGTGCTTTTCAACGGTCAGCTCCCTGCCCTGGCGCAGGAGAGCGCCGAAGCGGTGCTGGGACAGATTCTGAAAGGCGTCGAAGCCTGCCGGGAATATGCCGCGGGCGGGAGCCTGACGCTGGCCGGGGTCGGCATCGGCACGCCGGGAGTCGTCTCGGCCGACGGCCGCACGGTGCTGGGCGGTGCGGAGAACATCGCGGGGTGGGAGAACGTCCCCCTCGCCGACCGTATCGAGCAGGCCGCGGGGCTGAAAACCCTCGCCGGCAACGACGCCAACATGATGGCGCTGGGCGAAACGCTGTTCGGGGCCGCGAAGGGGGCTTCGGACGTGGTGTTCGTCACCGTCGGGACCGGCATCGGCTGCGGCGTGCTGATCGGCGGCCGTCTTTTCCGTGGCTACCGCAACCGCGGGATGGAGATGGGCCACATCACCGTCAAATGCGACGGCGAGGCGTGCGCCTGCGGCGGGCGGGGATGCCTGGAGCATTACGCCTCGACCTCGGCGCTCGTGCGGAGGTTCTGCGAACTGAGCGGCGCCGGGGCTGACGGAGCCGACGGCAGGGAGGTGGTGCGCCTCTACAAGGAAGGGAACCCGGCCGCCGTGCAGGCTATGGAGGAGCATTGGAACTACCTCGCGCACGGCATCGCCTCGATGATAAACCTCTTCGCCCCGCAGCGCGTGGTCGTCGGGGGCGGCATCTCCGAAGCCGGGGATTTCTACCTTGCGAAGCTCCGCGAAGGGGTCCGGCGGCAGATGATGTCGGTCTGCGGCGAAGACACCGAACTCGTGGCGGCCCGGCTGGGCAACCGTGCCGGGTGCATGGGCGCCGCGGGACTGGTGCTGGATAAAATGCAGGGACGATGAAAAGAATCCTGCTTCTGGCCGCGCTTTTCGCGGCCCTCGGCGCCGAGGCGCAGCTTCCGGCCGAAATCCGGCTCGACAAACGCTCGCTGCGGCCCCGCTACCGCGAATGGGCCCGGCCGTCGGGCGGCGTCGCGGTGACGCAGAATCCGCCCGCGCTGCTCTGGCCCGCCGCGGGCGACTCGAAGCGCTCTCTCTACCGCGTGCGGCTGTCGCAGGACAGCACCTTCGCCGGAGTTACGCCCTCGGAACCGTTCGAATGGGCGGCTTATGCCTGCCACGAGCCGCTGGCCGAAGGACGCTGGTACTGGCAATGGTCCGTTTCGGAGCCCGGCGCCCCGGAACGCTGGTCGGAGGTCAACGCCTTCACGGTCGATGCTTCGTGCCGGCGGTTCGCCACCCCGACGGGTGCCGAACTGGCGCGCCGGGTCGCCGCCATGCCGCACCACAGGCTCTATGTCCCGCGTGACGGGGCCGACGCTTTCCGCACGCGGGCGCAGCGGAATCCCGAAGCCCGGGAGTTGGTCCGCAAGGCCCGCAGGAACCTGAATATGGACCTCGTGCCCGTCGCCCCGACACGTCCGCGCGACACGACGGGGATGACGCCATTTCAGAAAAAATCGCTCGTCAACTTCATGTACCACAAGTTCGGCGAGGTGGTCACGCAGCCCGTCGTGGACTTCTCGACGGCCTACCTGATCACGGGCGAGGAGCCGTTCCGCGACGCCGCGGTGCGCCACGCCCTGCATGCCGCGTCGCTGCCCGTTGACAGCGACGCCACATCGGAGGATTTCAACCGCTCGGCCATCATGTACGGGCTCGCGGTGGGCTACGATACGGCCTGCGACCGCATGACCCCGGAGGAGCGGACCGCGGTGCTCGAAGCCATCCGCGTCCGGGGCGAACACTTCTACCGCCACTACGTCAAGGATTTCGAGACCCATTCGATGGACAACCACGTCTGGCAGCACACCTTCCGCAACTTCTTCTTCTCGGCCATCGCCACGCTGGGCGACCTTCCCGAGGCCGAAAAGTGGTTCCGCTACTGCTACGAGGTGTGGTGCGCGCGCTTCCCGATCCTGGGCGGCGACGACGGCGGCTGGCACGACGGCAGCAGCTACATGCAGGCCAATCTCGTGACGTTCATTTACGTGCCGTTCGTCCTCTCGCGCCTGACGGGCACGGATTTCTTCGACCTGCCGTGGTTCCGCAACCTGCCGTCGTTCCTCGTCTACTCCTTCCCGAAAGGCTCCTACGCTACGGGCTTCGGCGACGACTACGAGAAGATGACCTCTCCGTCGCAGCTCTACATGGGTTTCGCCGACGCGCTGGCCCGCGAACTCCGGAGTCCCGAGGCGCGGTGGTATGCCGACCAACTGATCGGCAGCGACCCGAAGAACCTCTACCGCTCGAAGGGCTTCACGCTCTACCGCATCCTGACCGACAAGCCGATCGACAACGTGAGCCCGCAGGCCCCCGGGCGCAACACCTCGCGCTTCTATCCCGACGCGGGCTTTTCGCTGATGCATACCGATCCGGCCGATGCGTCGGACGACCTGATGGCGGCCTTCTTCGCCCTGCCGTTCGGCTCGACGGGACACGCCCACGCCGCGCACAACGGCTTCACGATCAACTACGGCGGCCGCCAGCTGTTCGGCGGCACGGGCTACTATTCGAATTTCAACGACAAGCATACGTTGATGCACTACCGTTCGCGGGGCCACAATACGATCCTCGCCGACGGACTGGCGCAGGTCATCGGCGAGAACGGCTACGGCTGGCTGGCGCGCTTCGCCGACAACGAGGCGCTGACCTACACGCTGGGCGACGCCTCGCACGCCTACGACTCGATCCGCACGCCGTTCTGGATCGACCGCATGGAGAAATCGGAGGTGGCCTGCACGCCCGAAAACGGCATCGGCGATCCGGGCGTCACGCGCTTCCGCCGTCATTTCCTCTTCCTGAAACCCGACGTGATCGTCGTTTACGACGAGCTGGAGGCCCGCGAACCCGTCGCGTGGACGTGGCTGCTGCACAGCCACAACCGCATGGCGCAGGCCGGAGAGAACGCCGTCGCGGCCTCCAACGGGGCGGCCGAGGGGCGGATGGAGCTCTTCACCTCGGGAGAACTGACGCTGAACCTGACGGACCGCTTCTTCTCCCCGGCGATCAACTGGAAGAAGCGCACGGGACCCGACGGCCGGGTGCAGGAGTATGTGAATCATTGGCATGCGGAGTTCACGACCGCGGCGAAAAGCCGTGCGCAGCGTTTCCTGGCCGTCTTCCGCATCACCCCCGAGGGGCGCAAGCCGCTGACGCTGAAAGGCGGTGCGAAGGGGCGCGTGACGGTCGGCGGATGGAGCGTCTCGGCGGAGCTCGACGCCTCGAAACCCGCGTCGCTCTCCGTCACGGACCGCCGCGGCAACGCCGTGCTCTACAACACTCCGGTGTCGGAAACCGCGGGCAGCACCGTTGTCCGTCGCCGGGGCGAGCCCGCCCGCGAACTGGTCGATGTCGTGCCGGCTTCGGTGCGCTGACGCCGCATCCGAACCTGCCGCCGGACGTTTCTCACGCCCGGCGGCGGCGTTTCCGGGACCGAAAATCGGCCCGGAGGTTCGGATTTTCCGAAAAAAAACGTATATTTAGCCTCCCAAGCCTCTACGATATGCTGAAACTCAAACCTACGCTTCTCCTGTTCGCACTTCTTTCCGTTTTTTCCGGCAGGGCCTTCGCCGCGGCCATCGAATTCCGCACGCTGTCGGTCAACGAAGGATTGTCGCAGAGCACCGTGCTGGCCATTGCGCAGGACGGGATGGGGCGTATCTGGATGGGCACGCAGGACGGGCTGAACTGCTACGACGGTTATTCGTTCTCGGTGTTCCGCTGCGTGGAGGGCGATCCGCAGAGCCTGGGCGACAACTCCGTCAACGCGCTCTACGCCGACGGGGGCCTGCTCTGGATCGGCACGGCGTCGGGACTGTCGTGTTACGACGCGGCGGCGCAGCGGTTCGAGAATTTCCGCCTCGAAGGGCGCAACATGCAGGTCGCCGACATCGCCGCCACGGCCGATGGCGATCTGATTCTCGCCACCGATCTCGGCATCGTGCTCTTCGACCGCGAGAGCCGCGAGCTCGAAATCCGGACCTACCTCGCGGGCATCAGCGTACACGCCGTCTGTCCCTCGCGCGACGGATTCCTCGTCGGGACCTCCAACGGCGTCTACACCTATTCCTCGACATACGGCAACGCCGTGCGCATCCTGCCGCAGATGGCCCGCTACGACATCGCCAGCATCGTCGCCGACGGCGACGGATACTGGGTCGCCACCCACGGCAACGGCCTCTACCGTCTCGACGGCGCGTTGCAGGTCACCGGACGCTATGACGCCGCATCGAATCCCGGGCTGGTTTCGGACTACATCCGGGTGCTGAAAACCGACTCCGGAGGGCGTCTCTGGATCGGGACCTTCGACGGGCTTTCGATCCGCGACCCGCAGAGCGGACGCTTCGAACGTCACGTCCATACCTCCGACCCGGGGTCGCTGAGCCACAATTCGATCCGTTCCATCTTCATCGACGCCCAGCGGGGCGTCTGGCTCGGGACCTACTACGGCGGCGTGAGCTACTATCACCCGCTGGCCCGGCGTTTCGGCATCCTGCGCCACGATCCGGTGCGCAATTCGTTGGGCGACAATACGGTGAGCTGTATCGTCGAGGACCCCTCGTCGGAGAGCCTCTGGATCGGCACCAACGACGACGGCGTGAACCTCTACGACCGCCGCACGGGGCGTTTCTCGGAGTTCAACACCGCCAATGGCGCCCTGCTGTCGAACAACGTCAAGTGCGTGCTTCCCGACGGCCGCGGGCGCGTGTGGATCGGCACCCATGCCGGGGGCCTGAGTTCGATGGACGTTGCGACGCGGCGCACGCGCCACTACCCGGTCAACGCTTCGATCCCGATCAACAACAGCTGCTATTCGCTGCTCGACGGCGGCGACGGCACGCTGTGGGTCGGCACGCTCAACGGCCTGCTGTCGTTCGACATCGCCGCGGGACGCTTCTCGCGCCACCTCTGCACCGATTACGAATCCAAACTGGGGTCGTTGCAGATCACGACGCTCTTCCGCGACTCGAAGGGCCGCGTGTGGATCGGCACCGGGGCGGGGCTGTACCTCTGGCAGCCCGACGTGAAGCAGGTCATGGCCTGCGAACTGACCCTTGCGAAGAACGGAATTTCCCCCCCCCTCCGGCAGGATGTTCCGGTCATGTGCGTCGCGGAGGATACGCACCGTAACATCTGGATAGGCACCCGGCAGGGGCTTTTCCGCTACAACGCCCCGGACAATTCGTTCACGCGCTTCACCGTGGCCGACGGGCTCCCCAACGATTTCGTCTACGGCATCCTCGAAGACGAGCTGGCGCGGCTGTGGATCTCGACCAACAACGGACTGGCCTGCTTCGACACGCAGAAGAACACCTTCCGCCGCTACTCGTTGTGCGACGGCATCGCCAACAACCAGTTCAACATCTACTCCTACTGCCGGAGCCGCGACGGCGTTTTCTGGTTCGGCGGCATCGGCGGCATCACCTGGTTCCGGCCCCACGATCTCGTGGACAACCCCTTTGCGCCCGCGCCGCAGATCACGGGCGTCGATGTGGCCGATTCGGACGGCGACCGCCGCGTGCGCATCGAACGCGATTCGGCCGGGTGCGTCGTCGCGGCGGCGTTCCCCTCGGTGCGCAACATCTTCACGGTGCGCTTCGTGGCAGTCAATCCGCTGGCCGGAGGCCGCAACACCTTCGCCTACAAGCTGGAGGGATTCAACACCCGCTGGTACGAAACGTCGCACCTCGAAGCCAACTACTCGAACCTCAAGCCCGGGCACTACCTCTTCAAGGTCCGCGCGGCGAACAACGACGGACGCTGGAACGACGAGCCCGCGACGGTCGAGATCCGCGTGCTGCCGATGTGGTGGCAGACCCTTGCGGCGAAGATTCTGTGGGTGCTGCTCGCGCTGGGATTCGTCGGGGGCGTCGTGGCGGCGCTGCTGGGACGTATCAAGATGAAGATGCAGCTGCGCGTGGAGCGGCTGGAAAAGGAGTCCATCGGCCAGCTCAGTCAGGAGAAGATACGCTTCTACATCAACCTTTCGCACGAACTGCGCACGCCGCTGACGCTGATACTCTCGCCCTTGCAGGAGATCCGCGAGCACGGCACGGCCGACAAATACGTCGCCTCGCGCCTGAACTACATCTACCGCAACAGCCTCAAACTGCTGCACATTATCAACCAGCTGCTGGACTACCGCAAGGCCGAGCTGGAGATGTTCAAGATGAAGGTCGCCGTGCAGGATGTCGATGCCATCGTCGCCGAGGTCTTCTCGATGTTCGAGGAGGTGGCCCAGAACCGCGACATGGACTATATCCTCAGCTCTGAGCTGAAAGGCGAGGCGCTGCCCGTCGATAGGATGTTCCTCGAAATGATGCTCACGAACCTGCTCTCCAACGCCTTCAAGTTCACGCCCGACGGCGGCATCGTCCGCGTCGCCCTGCAACGCGGCGAGGGGTGTTTCCGCCTCACGGTCCGCGACTCCGGCATCGGCATTCCGCAGGACCAGCAGGAGCGCATTTTCGAACGTTTCTACCAGGTCAACGAATCCCACGCCGGGTCGGGCATCGGGCTGTCGATCGTCCGCCGCATCGTCGAGCTGCACGAGGGTTCGATCTCGCTGCGGAGCGAGCCGGGGCGCTTCTCGGAGTTCACCATCACGCTGCCCGACGACATAGCGGCCTATCCGGCCGGGAAGCGCGCCGGGGAGCACGACGTGCGCGCCTCGATCATCCGCGACGCCGAGAAATTCCTGCCCGAGGAGTGGTCGGGCGAGAGCGGCGATTTCGCCCCCGACGAGGAGGCTTCGGAGGAGAAGCGCGGCACGATCCTCGTCGCCGAAGCCAACGCCGAGGTCGCGCGCTATATCGCCGACCATTTCAAGTCCCGTTACGGCGTGGAGACCTTTTCCGACGGCAACGAGGCCCTCGAAAGGCTCAAAATGCTGGAACCCGACATCATCATCGCCGACCGGGTGCTGCCGGGGCTCGACGGGCTGAAACTCTGTCAGGCGGTGAAGCAGAATATCCGCACGTGCCATATCCCGGTGGTGCTTCTCGCCGCGGAGGGCAGCGTCGAGGAGCAGATCACGGGCATCGAGGCCGGGGCCGACAGCTACCTGCCGATGCCGCTGTCGATCTCGCTGCTCGCTGCCAACGTCCAGAACCTGCTGAAAGCCCGCTACCGGATGCGCCACTACTATTCGGACGACGCGGAGATCGACCCCGACAAGATCACCTCCAACTCCATGGACGGGGAGTTCCTGAAGAAGGCCATCCGCATCGTCGAGGAGAACATGGACAACGAGGAGTTCTCGTCGAACGATTTCAGCAAGGCGCTCTGCATGAGCCGTTCGAACCTCCATCTGAAGATGAAGTCCATCACGGGCGAGTCGGCCACGAAGTTCATCCGCAAGATCCGCTTCAACTACGCCTGCAAACTGCTGCTGGACCGCAAATATTCGATTTCGGAGATCAGTTCGATGGTGGGCTTCAACTCCCCGTCGTACTTCGCCACGAGCTTCAAGAAGCACGTCGGGTGCCTGCCCACGGAGTATGTCCGCAGCCGTTCCAAGAGCGGCGAGAAAGCGGGGTAGCCCTTCTCCCGTGAACGGAAAATCCCCCGGAACCTGCCTTTCCGCAAGGTTCCGGGGGATTTTTATGGAGTGAGTCGGCCGCTTCTTCTCCTATTTGGAGAAGATCGACGAAATCTCCTTGTAGTTGTGCACGCGTTCGATAACGTCGGCGAAGAGGTCGGCGACCGACAGGACGGTGAATTTGTGCAGGTCCTTGTCGGGGTTGAGCGGAATGGTGTCCGTCACGATCACCTCTTGCAGGGCGCTGTCGTTGATGCGCTCGTAGGCCGGGCCCGAAAGCACCGGGTGGGTGATGGCGGCGCGGACGCTCTTCGCCCCGCGGGCCATGAGCATGTCGGCGGCCATGCAGATCGTGCCGGCGGTGTCGATCATGTCATCGACGATCAACACGTTGCGGCCTTCCACGTCGCCGATGGCGGTCATCTTGCCCACGACGTTGGCTTTCGCGCGCTCCTTGTGCGAAATGATGATCGGCGTCCCCAGCAGTTTGGAGTAGTTGTTGGCGCGTTTGGCGCCGCCCATGTCGGGAGCCGCGATCGAGAGGTCCTCGATGTTGAGGCTCTTGATGTAGGGTACGAAGATGCCGCTGGCGTAGAGGGCATCGACCGGAACGTCGAAAAATCCCTGGATCTGGTCGGCGTGCAGGTCCATCGTCATCACGCGGTCCACACCTGCGGCCATCAGCATGTTGGCCACCAGCTTGGCGCCGATCGGCACGCGGGGGCGGTCCTTGCGGTCCTGGCGTGCCCAGCCGAAGTAGGGCACCACGGCCACGACCTGATAGGCCGACGCGCGGCGTGCGGCGTCGATCATCATCAACAGCTCCATGAGGTTGTCCGAGGGCGGGAAGGTCGATTGGATGATGAAGACCGTGCAGCCGCGGATCGACTCGTTGTAGCAGGGCTGGAATTCGCCGTCGCTGAAACGCAGGACCTCCGACTGTCCGAGCGTCGTGCCGAAGCTCGCGGCGATTTTGGTGGCCAGGTATTCCGAACCGCGTCCGGTGAAGATTTTGATTTTGTGGATAGCCATAGGTTACGAGGATTTTTTTGACGCTGCAAATATAGGACAATAGGATTAAAAAATGCCTCCGCGCGGGCGCATTTTTTCAACAATCGGTTAAACATTTCCGGAACGGGGCGGTTTTCGCTCCCGCGGCCGGCCGTTTCGCCTCCGTTTCCGGGGCTTCGGGGGTCAGTTCTGACGCAGGCATTCGTCGATGAAGGCGAGGATCTCTTCGCGTCCGGTGCCTTTCTCCGACGAGGAGACGAACATCGGCGGCAGCTCCTCCCATTGTTCGGCGAGCGCCGTGCGGAACCGCTCCACGCTCTTCTGCTGCTGGGTCTTCGAGAGTTTGTCGGCCTTGGTGAAGATGATGGCGAACGGGATGCCGTTCTCGCCCAGCATCTCGATGAAGCGCAGGTCGATCTTCTGGGGTTCGAGCCGGATGTCCGCCAGCACGAACAGGAAGTGCATCTTCTCGCACTTGAGAACGTAGTCGGTGATGAGTTTCGAGAACTCTCCGCGCTGCGTCTTCGACGTGCGGGCGTAGCCGTAGCCGGGCAGATCGACGAGATACCAGGCGTCGTTGATGCGGAAATGGTTCACCAGACGGGTTTTGCCGGGCGTTCCCGACACCTTGGCCAGCCCTCCGCGGGCGGTGAGCATGTTGATGAGCGACGACTTGCCGACGTTGCTGCGCCCGATGAAGGCGATGTCTTTCAGGCCGTCTTTCGGGACCTGCGATATGCGCTCCGAAGAGCATTTGAATTCGGCTTTGGTGATCTGCATCGTTCTGCGGTTTTTCGCAAGGACAGTTGTGCGAGCCGGGAGCAGAAGCGAATTCATTCGACTGTGCCGGGGCGCCGCCTGTCCGAGCGGTGGTTTATCCTTTGCAAAGATAGTGATAAAAACTGAGAGTTAGAGCGGATTGGAGCAAGAAGGTTGTAAACAAGGGGGTTAGAGAGAACCGGACTGCGAATTCGAAGCCAAAGTGAAGCCATTGAAAAGCCAACTGAAACCGGAGTTACGTTACTATCCCGTTACTCTGTTCCGAATGGTAAAGGCGGTTTTGGGGAGGATTTCAAAGCACTGAAATACAAGCTCTATTCGTCTTGTTCCGACTGCAAATATAGCCGAATTTCCAAAATTCGGGCAAAGGGAGGCGGGAAAAGTTCTATTTCGGGTGCGATTGCGTTGATATGCTGCGATTTGCGTATCGAAGAATAGCTCTATAAGAAATAATTTTGTAACCAAAAAATTGTAGAGTTATGAGATCGACATTCAAAGTTTTATTTTACCTCAAACGCAATGCCCCGAAAAAGAATGGGCTTATTCCGGTCATGTGCCGCATCACGGTAAACAGCAAAATCGCCCAGTTCAGTTGCAAGTTGGATGTAGAGGAGAAGTCGTGGAACGTAAAGTCAGGCCGTGTCTCCGGCCGCAGCATCGCTGCGCAGGAGGCCAACCGCATGTTGGATAAAATCCGCATAGGTATCAACCAAGCCTATCAGAAGATCGCCGACCGCGACAACTATGTAACCGCCGAGAAAGTGCGCAACGCTTATCTGGGTTTGGGTATGAACCACGAAACCTTGCTGGCGGTATTCCGTCAGCATAACGATGATTACGAGAGGCAGGTGGGCAAACTCAAAAGCCTGCGCAGCTATTGGAAATACTGCGTCGTTTACAAACACCTCGCGGAGTTCGTCGAAAAGCGGTATAAGGTCAGCGACATTGCGCTCAAAGAGCTTACTCCAGCATTTATCACGGACTTCGAGTTGTTCCTGCGAGTGGAAAAGAATCACTGCAACAACACGGTCTGGTCGTATATGATGCCGTTTCGGAAGATTATCTATATGGCTGTCAATAACGGCTTGTTGCAGCGCGATCCGTTCTTCGCGTACAGCATCACCAAAGAAGAGACCAAACGGGGGTTTCTGACCCAAGAGGAAATCAGGCTGCTGATCAACGGCACATTCAAAAAGAAAAGCTACGAACTGATCCGCGATCTGTTCATCTTCTGCACCTTCACGGGCTTGAGCTGGACGGATATGGCGAACCTTACCAAAGCGAACCTGCGCACCTCGTTCGACGGGCATCTGTGGCTCGACACGAACCGGCAGAAAACGGGTGTCGAAACCAATATCCGGCTGTTAGATGTCGCCAGACACATCATCGAGAAATACGACGGCATGGCCGAAGGGGACAAGCTGCTGCCCGTTCCGTGTTACGAAAGCTGTAAAAGAGGCATCAAGGCAATAGCGAAGAAGTGCGGTATCGAAAAGAACGTCACGTGGCATCAAAGCCGCCACAGCTATGCGACGACCATCTGTCTCTCCAACGACGTACCTATCGAAACGCTCTCGAAAATGCTCGGACACCGGAGCATCCGGACGACGCAAATCTACGCTAAAATCACGGCAGAGAAAGTGAGCCGCGACATGGAGAAACTCGCGCAGCGCATCGAGCAGATGGAGAATTTCATTTGTCAGGCAATATAATCCGATCCTCTAAAATGAAAAGCGATGAAAAAAGAAAGAGACATCATTACGATAGACGAGCAGGGCAGATTGAATATGCCGGCCGATACCGCCGATATATGGATGACGGAAGCGGAGATCGTCGAACTGTTCGGCACGACTGCCGGAGCGGTACATGCGGCTATCAAAGCCCTCCTCGAAGAAAACGTCCTGCACGGTTGCAAGGTCTGCTGATACGTCCGTCTGAAAAACGGCAATAGTGCAGACGTGTATGACATGGAGATTGTCATAGCCCTCGCGTTCCGGCTGAACACCTACCCTGCGTCGGTTTTCAAAAAGTGGCTGGTAAAGAAAGCCACTGCACCCCGACGCACGAAACCTCCGATTGTCATTCGGTATAAGGATGGGCTTCTGAATTGAACCGGACAAGCAAGGAAACGGGCAGGCTTCGACACCTGCCCGTTTTCATTTTCAGAGAATTGCATTGCGGTAGTTTTCCGTAAGGAGCTTCTTGATGTCCGTTTCACAAGAAAAAGCCTTTATACCTTTGATCTGTTTGATGTTTAGCAATAAATAGTTAATTTTGTAAGAAGTATAAGTACCATATAAATTTATGAATCAACAAGAATTTAACTTGGATTTCGATGCGTTTGTTCGTTCGTTTGTTCAGAATCGAGATACTTCTTTTGCATTCTTATTAGGAGCCGGAGCGTCTATTACCTCGGGAATACCATCTGCCGATGATTGTATTTGGGATTGGAAGAGAATGATTTATTGTTCTTCCCAGTCTTCCATTCCTCCATTTATCGACCCCAAATCCGATACTTGCAAAGATATCATCCAAAAATGGCTTGACAGTCAAGGAAAATTCCTTCCTGCTGGAGATCTAAAAGAATATTCTTTCTATGCGGAAGAAGCATTGCCTATTGAAGGTGATAGAGTGAAATATTTTGAGCATTTAGCTTAAGGGAAACAACCATACATTGGATATAAGCTTTTATGTCTTCTGAACAAATACGGCATTGTCAGATCTGTATGGTCAACCAACTTCGATGGCTTGGTCGAACGTGCTGCTCAACAAGCCAATATTACGCCTATTTGCATAAATCTGGATTGTACCGATCGAATATATCGGACGGAAAGTACCAGTGAATTATTATATATTGCCTTACATGGAGATTATAAATATACATCATTAAAAAATACTTCTAAAGAGTTGGATAATCAACATCCGACTTTTGTAACAGCATTAAAACGATACTTCAATGATAAAAATCTCATAGTAATCGGCTATAGTGGTCGTGATCAATCCCTAATGTCGGCATTGACTGAAGCATTCTCTGAAAGAGGCTCTGGACGGATATATTGGTGTGGCTATGGTTCCCATATTTCACCCGAAGTGGAATCTCTTTTGAGGACGGCAAGAGAAGCGAGTCGGGATGCATATTATATTGATACCGACGGATTTGACAAGACGATGTTTTCGCTTGTTATAAATTGTTTTCAAGCTGATATCGAGAAGAAAAAAGAGATCATGTCTATATTGGAAAGTGTTCCCGAAGACAATGATACATCTTCATTTTCAATTCATATAACGCGAACGGACAAATACTTGAAAAGTAATTTGTATCCCATAATTTTCCCAAAAGAATTGTTTCAATTCGAGATAGAATATCATGAAGGTGAAAGACCTTGGACTCTTTTAAGAGAGATTACTAAAGACCAAAATATTATAGCTGTTCCATACAAGCAAAAAGTATATGCTTTATCCACAAGTTCAGCTATCAACAATGTATTTGGTTCCCGACTAAAAAGCGATATCGAACGGATTCCCGTTTCAATGGACGATATAGAGCGAAAAAGCAGTTATAGAGAACTGTTTTTAAGCGCCACGCTTCAAAGTATTGCGATAATTCGAGGACTCAATGTCGATATTAGGCATAATACACTTTGGCGCTCCGATATTTTTAGAAATGACAATGGCACTTTGATACATGAAGCTATAGAATGTTCGCTCGTTTTTGTGCCACAGCAAAAATATGCTCTGCTTTCTTTGCGACCTACAATATACATAGAAAATTCTCACATGGTATCGAAAGAGAAAAAGCAAGAATATGCGCGAATCTATTTGGATAAAATGTGGAATCAAGCATATAGTAAAAAACTCGCCCAATGGGAAAATATTATATTCGGTGGTGCTCGTCTTTCTTTTGAAGTTCCCCAGAATTCCGGGAGCGGATTCAAATTTCAGATAAGCCATAATTGCGGATTCTCCGAAATACAATATCAGGACAATACCGAACGCGGATATTCATCCAAATCGTATGATAACAAAAGAACCATCTATCGAGGACTTCAGCTCAAAGAACCTGAATTGGAATTTGTAAATACATTTGCAGACAGACCTTTTTTAGATTCAAACCCCATGAGAGGACTGTCAAATCACAGACCTTATGACTCTTGGCAGAAAGATGTATTGCTGCAAAATGTAAGATTGGGCGTAATATGTCCTAATGTACATACGGATATATTCAAATCTTTCTTGCAACGATTAAACACAACCATTCAAGCGAACGATAATTCGGATTATATTCAGCCATATACGGGATTCCATAGTATATACAAAACATTGTTGGAAATTCCCGACAACGGTACTGATAAATGGATAAATATAGAAGCTACTCCAAAAGATACGCTATCTCTTGCACGATCAATATGCTTTCAAGCCAATAGCTTGGCAGATAAATATCCGGGAATTGTGATTGTAATTTTCATTCCCGCATCTTGGAGTATTCACAGACAATTCAAACATAACGGGGAATCATTTGATTTGCATAATTATATAAAAGCGTATGCTGCCCAACATCGTTTCACAACGCAAATCATAGAAGAAAAGACTTTGAGAGACCCTATGGTGTGTGAAATTTGTTGGTGGCTGTCATTAGCTTTATTTGTTAAGGCAATGCGTATTCCTTGGGCATTAGCTAATCTTGATTCAGATACAGCGTATGCAGGCATAGGTTATAGCGTCAAAACGAATAGCAAAGGCAAAGTGGATATTGTCTTGGGTAATGCTAAAGGGCAGGGTTTAAGATATAAATTATCAAAAGTAGAACAACCTCGATTCGACAGAAAAAAGAATCCATATTTAACCTATGAAGAAGCTTTTAAGTTTGGAATAACCATACGCGAATTGTTTGTCAAATCTATGGATAGATTACCCCGTCGAGTCGTTATTCACAAACGAACTCCATTCAAAAAGGAGGAGATCGAAGGCATTACTCACGCATTAATGCAAGCTGGTATTAAGGATATTGATTTAATAACTATCAATTATGAATACGATGCCAAATTTATTGCTCAAAAGGTCTATTATGATAATATTTCCGACGATTCATATCCTGTTTCGCGGGGAACCTGCATAAAGTTGTCGTCAAGGAATGCTTTACTATGGACACATGGCGTTGTTCCGTCAATTAGGGAGCGACGACGTTACTATCCCGGTGGTAGATGTATTCCGTCGCCTCTTAAAATTACCAAATATTACGGCAAAGGGGAAATTTCAACTATTGCTTCTGAAATCATAGGATTTACAAAGATGAATTGGAATTCATTCAATCTTTATACCAAATTACCGGCGACGATTGATACGTCAAATACATTAGCACAAGTGGGAAATTTGCTACATCAGTATAATGGAGCGACTTATGATTATCGGTATTTTATTTAATGACCATTTATATCTGTAATCTTAAAGTCGTGTTATTCATTTATTACAGAGTTATAAGTTTCATGTAACTACGAGAAAAGATGACGAGGTTGTGAATTGAACCGGACAAGCAAGGAAACGGGCAGGTGTTGAAGCCTGCCCGTTTTCATTTTCAGAGAATTGCCTTGCGGTAGTTTTCCGCGAGCATCTTTTCGATGTCGGATTCCCGATAGAGGACTTTGCCGCCGAACACGATATAGGGTATCTTGCGCATGGTACGATACTCCTGCAAGGTACGTCGGCTGACTTTCAGCCGGGCGATCACCTCCTTGTCGGTCATGTATCGTTCTCCTCCGAGCGGCGGATGAAAATCGTCCATGAGCTTATCTACCTCCTTTGCGCATTTCTTCAAAGCGTGCAATGCCGACGCGATGCGTCCGTCCTCCGACGTGATTACGTTACTGTCATTCATCTTTTCTGTGGATTTAGTGGTTGGTATTTTCATTCAGGTATCCTCTCGCCCGGATTGCAATAAGGCGGCTTCTTTCAACAGCCGCACAACTTCCTCCGGCCTGAAATAAAACTTGCGGTTCACCCGCGTGAAGGCGATCATCCGGTTGTCGCGCAAGGTCTGCAAGGTTCGCGGGTTTATACGCAACAGGCGACATACCTCCTGCCCGTCGAGCCACTTCTGCATCTGCTTGTCATTGCAACGGCAACATAACACGCCGACCTTTCCCACGAGCGTCTCCGTAGCGGCGAGCAACGCCTCGAATGTTTTCTCTTCTACGATAACTATTTCCATGTCCTACGATTTTTAAGATTTGCGGCAAATCTACTCAATCTCTCCGTACCTGCTTGCTGTCCGATGTTTCGTGGCAGCTTGTGGCGTCCGTTTGGCACAGTTTGGCGTTGTACCGGTCGCATACTGAAACTGCTCTTGCCGACAATAGCAGGTATGTTGCCCGTGTAGAGCCATAGATTTCGCCCAATAGCCCAACGTCGCAACCAAACCAATGTCGGACGGTCTTTCGCAACCGAACGACGTGCGTATGCCGTTCAGATTGTTCGGCTGTTTGTCGGTCTGTTCCTGCCGACCTTCGGCTGTCCAGCCCGATGGCCGCACATTGGTTTCTACGGTAAGAAAATATCGGTTGTATAGCTTTTGCCTGAAATGACAGTGGTGTTGTCGGAATGGCGACGTTTTGTACTTTTGCTTCTTGAATAGTCGTCTCGGAAACCTTTGTTTTGCATCCAAATGACAGGACGCATCGCTCGGCTTTATGCTGCGGTTGAAATCGGTTCTCCCGCAGTCTGCTCGAAGGCGAATTTTTATGTTCGTCGGAACATGGCAAGGTGTGTATCGAGTTACTCGATACCTTTCGGGTTACTCCCGAAAGCCTTGCCCTGACGGGGAGCAATCGCCCCTCCGAAGTCGGGCGATTAGAAGAATGATTGGTAAACAGAATATTCTAACAACAGCGTATTGCTGGTTTAATTGTAACCAACGAACTCATGATTTAATGTATAGAATTAACCATAGTCCGTAAAAGATTCCAGCAAAACCATGAAAAATCACAAAAGATTCTTGAAAAAACTTTGATTGAATTTGATTATGCAAAACGGCAATTTTCGGGTCGTTAATGAAAAAAGGTTGCTGGAACTTTGCGGTATTAGAATAAAAATAGGAGAACCGAAAAGTACCATCTTCGGTTATATTTTCTCGATTATATCATAGTGGAGAAAAAACAATCAATTCTATAATGCAGTTAAAGGTATTTCCCCAATATCGAAAGTCCTTTCTCCAAATCTTCATCCGACAGCGACGCATACCCCAGTCTTATTCCGCATACAGGCTCTGAAAAGCTGAAACGATCCGGCGTATAGAAATGTACAAAGGATTTATTTGCTTGTTCTCTGACCTTATACAAGTCTATTTTATCGTTAGTGGGAACCAGCCAGAAAGCCAGACCACCCGTCGGGATATTGTACTTCACCTTTTCGTGCAGATGCTTCTCCAGCATGGAAGCGAAAAAGTCTCTTTTTTTCCGATAGACTTCGGCCATCCTTTTCTGATGCCTGCGAAGTTCGCCGGAATCGATCAGGTCGAGCAAAGCCTGCTCCATGAAATTGTCACCCTGCATATCCATGATTCTGCGGAGTTCTCCCACTCTTTCAATGAAATCGATGGAGCTATAAATATAACCGATTCGTATGGCCGGAGCAATCAGTTTGCTGAATGTGCCTATGTACACGTAATTCTGCACCTCGTCATAAGCGGCTATCGGCATTACGGGTCGGAGACCGAAATGAAACTCGTTATCGTAGTCGTCCTCTATGATTGTAAATCCGTAATGGTTTGACAGCTCGATAAGCCTCAAGCGTTTGCTCAGGCTCAATGTCACGGTGGTAGGATACTGGTGGTGAGGTGTCAGATATACGGCTTTGACGGAATCCCGTCCGGCGAATCGTTCTATATCCTCCACGCAGATGCCGTCCGGTTCCACCTTGACAGGAATGATTCTGGCTCCCGCATGTCTGAATGCCTCCCACGCAGGTTTGAATCCGGGATTCTCCACCAAGATCACATCGTCCTTTTTCAGCAGACAATGGGCAGTCAGGAACAGCGCCATCTGGCTCCCGCGCGTTATACATAATTGTCCGGCGGAGGTTCTCATCTGCCTGTTTCGATTCAGCATCCCGGAAAGGGCCTCACGGAAATGCAAATCGCCCAGTTTATTGGAGAGATTCATTATCTGCCACCTTGCTTTTTGCTTGAAAACCCGCCGATAGGCTCTTGCCAGTTCGTTTATCGGCGAACGGGTAATATCGGGAATGCCGTCGTCGATGAATATCTGTCCGCCTCGGAATATTTCTTCGCTATCCGCAATCAGCGGTCTGTTTCTCTTGGAACCCACAGCCAACGGCAATGTTTCCGACACGACAGTCCCGTGCCGTTCTGTTGTGCTGATCCAACCTTCGGCCGAGAGGATTTCAAATGCCCGTACAACGGTATTCCGATTGACTTTTAATTCTGCACTCAACTGCCGTGTACTGGGCAGCGCCGTTCCCGGCAGGAGCGAACCGTCTTTAATGGCGGAGATAATTCTGTCCGCAATCTGTATATAAATCGCTTCAGGCAAACTTCTGTCAATGGTCAGTTGCTTGAAGCCTTTGCTTTCTGGACTACTCATATTTATTAAAACTGGACTACAAAGATAGTCCAAACAATCCGTAACTTTACACAAAATTCAAAATAAGAAGAATCATGCAGCATAGAATGAAAAGTCATCAACTGACTACGGAGCAGATTAACCGGCTTTTACAGGAATGCCGAACCGGAAGTTTGGCTACTGTCGGAAACGACAACACTCCCTACATAACGCCGATTCATTATGTATATAAAGATGGCAGCATATATTTCCACGGATTGCCCAAAGGGCAAAAGATAAGCAATATAAAGGCGAATCCGTCTGTGAGTTTCAATGTTTACAACATGGTGAGGCTGCTGCTCGATGAAAGCGGGAATCCCTGCGATACCAATACGGAATATCAAAGCGTGATAGCACAGGGACGGGCGGAAATCGTGAGTGACATAGACCGTAAAAGAACTGTTCTCGATGCGATTGTGGATAAATACACCCCTCGGTATTCGGGACAGCGACTACCCGACAACATGGTGAAAGGGACTGCCGTCGTGGCAATCAATGTAACGGAACTGACAGGGAAATACTGGGAATAAGCATATGGTCGATATAAAGGGCAACCTTGCGAAGGTCGCAGCTACTCTGCCTCGGGATGTAGAGTTGCTCGCCGTCACGAAATTCCATCCGGTCGAGGCTTTGCGAGAAGCCTACGACTGCGGACTGCGCCGATTCGGAGAAAACCGTGTGCAGGAGTTGCTTTCCAAGCAACCTCATCTGCCCTCCGATATAAAGTGGCATTTCATCGGTCATTTGCAATCGAACAAGGTAAGACAGGTAGTCGGTCGCGTCGAGATGATAGAAAGCGTGGATACGGTGCGGCTTCTGAACATCATAGACCGTGAATCCCAACGTGCCGGGGTCGTAAGCAAAGTTTTGCTTCAGCTCCATGTCGCCCGCGAGGAAACGAAGTTCGGTTTCTCGGTGGATGAACTGATGGATTTCTTCGAGAACAGAGGTTTTGAATCCCTGTCGGCCGTACATATCTGCGGACTGATGGGCATGGCATCGAACACGGATGATTACGAACGGGTATCCTCCGATTTTCGGGAAATAGCACGTTGCTATAACCTGATAAGAAACGATGAGCGGTTCGGATTGTGCGGCTTCGACATATTGAGCATGGGGATGACCAATGATTATGAAATCGCCATACGCGAAGGCAGCAACCATGTGAGAATCGGCACAGCCATTTTCGGTGAACGGGAATACTGACAAAAGACAATAAAAACAAGATTGAATCATGAGAAGAAAAGACAGAGAGGTCAAAGATATGGACGGTATCTTCGACATTATAGAAAGATGCGACGTCGTGCATCTGGGTATGGTGGATAACGGGAAACCGTATGTCGTCGCCCTCAATTTCGGATATGAACGCGAGGGCGATGACCTGATTCTTTATCTGCATTGCGCTATGGAAGGTAGAAAAATTGACATTTTGCGCGGCAATCCCGACGTATATTTCCAGATGGACTGCGTGAACGAGTTTATCGAGGGGACATCGGAACGGCCTTGTTCCTATTGCTGGAGATACGACAGCGTGATGGGCAGCGGACAGGTGGAATTTGTCGAGGATGCGCAGGAGAAAATATACGCTCTTAACAAGCTGATTCAGCATGTAGGAAAAACCGATGAGATATTTTCATTTCCGCCTGCATCATTTGCCCGTACCCGTGTACTGCGCATACGCTCCAATGATATTACAGGCAAGCATCATGAATAGATGTACACCTACGAGCAGATAAAGACATATTTCGACCGCATAAATTATCATGGCGGCATGGAGCGGTCTGTGGGAAACCTTACGGCGATGCACAGACTGCATCTGCTATATATTCCCTACGAAAATCTGGATTTGTTGAATGACGTTCCCCTTTCGCTTGCGGAAGAGGATTTATACGATAAAATCATAACGAAACGACGCGGAGGCTATTGTTTCGAGCTGCAAGGAGTGTTTTGTCACCTGTTGAAATCGTTGGGATATTCGGTCGCTCAATATGCAGGTCGCTTTATGGATGAGCCTTGGCATATCCAGATGCGTCGCCACAGGATTCTGGTTGTCAGTCTGAACGGGAAAAGATATGTCTGCGATGTAGGTGTCAGAAGCGAATCGCCGCGTGTTCCGCTCGAACTGGTCGAAAACCGGGTGCAATCCGATTCCATAAGCGAGTATCGCTATGAGAAAGATTCCTTTTACGGATGGGTGCTGATGCAAAAGGAGCGGAACAAGGACTGGAAGCCGCTTATAGGCTTTACCGAAGAACCGCAGATCGACGATGATTTCATAATGCCGTCATTCTATTGCGAGAAGCATCCGGATTCTACGTTCAATAAGTTCATGAAAATCTCGATTTTTACGGACGACAGCAACAAAACGATTGTAGGCGATGTTTTCGGCGTATATTCCGATGCCATAGTTAAAGAAAGGTACAAGATTAAGTCCAATGAGGAGGCAATGAATATTCTGGCAGTTGTTTTTGGTATTGAAGTACCGAAGAATTATCGAACTCGTATATGATAAAAAACCGTGTTGCTCTTGGCTTCAATTATAAAATCCATATAGGGTGATGATATACTTCGTATAAAAACAGCAATTTTCGGGTCGTTAAAAGGAAACGGTTGTCGCAACTTTGCAGCATCGAAACCGAAAATAGTTAATTGTGTAATGAATAAAAACTAATTATTATGTCGCTGGCAATGGTGCTTGTCTTCGAGATTCTGATTCTCTCGTGGCTCTTTGCCAAGTTGGGATTTCTCTCAGCCGACTTCATGCGCCGCTACCGCAAACATGCCATTGTGGTCATTCTCGTGGTGGCGGCAATTATTACCCCGACCTCGGATGTTTTTACGCTGTTGTTGGTTGCGTTGTCGATGTGGCTGTTGTATGAGGCGAGCATTGGATTAATGAAAAACAAGTAACAGAAAAGTCATTCTTTTTAAGGAATAAATCCCCTCCGTAGATTACCGTATGCAACAATACGAAATTTTGACCCTCAAAATTTATTACTTAAAAGATGAATGATTATGACACATTATATTACGGCGGATCATTTGGTCGATACCGCCACAAAAGCCGTCACGGAGGAACTCTTTCGTGAATTCGACAAAGCCTTGCAATCGTTTTGCAATGAAGAACAAGATAGAATAGTTGTTTTCCGCACGTTGCGCTACACCCGAATCCGATTGTATGTTTTACGAAAATACCTTTCCGATGACGAGGCTGCGACACGTAATACACAAAGTCGTTTCTTAGAAATAGCACTCGGTTATATCAATACGGAATTGGAACTGCTTACCCGGTATGGAGGCCGAGCCGAAACACCTGCCATGCGCATGCGCTGGACCGGCACACTTGTCGAAATGGTCGAGTTGATTTACGGCTTGCAGGAGATGCGTTGTATCGACGACGGAGATACTCCGATCAACGAGCTGTTCGCTTTTTTCGGCTCGCAGTTCGGACTGGAAATAAAAGTTCGGAATTGCTACGATACCTATCTGGACATCAAACGTCGTAAGAATGATAGTCGGACGTACTTTCTCGACAAGATGCGCGACCGGCTGAATCTGCGAATGCAACGAGACGATGAAAAAGAAATGAAACGACGACGATGATGAGTAATGCGGGCGGGGAAAATCTCGTCCGTATTTTCTATAAAATTCAGCTTGTTTATTTTGTAGTTTCCGGGAAATTCTCTACATTTGCATAGAGTTGTTCGACGAGTTGAAAAGTGCAGCATTTCAGCGCAGTTACATGGTCGCTAAATCGTTACCGACAACTTTCCTCTTTTCTGCTTTATCCTGTCATTCAGTCAGATACGCAAAAGTTTTTTATCCTCCGCAAAGATAGTGCAATCCCTCCGGCGAACCAAATTTACTCCGGTCATTGCTTCCGTCCGCGTCCCTTGCGGCGAATGGCGGCGGCTTTTGCACTTTTTTTGCAGCGGAACGGCCGGACTAAAAACACCTGATTTATGAAAACTCCCGTTATGACGATGCTGGGCGCCGCTGCGCTGGCCGTCTTCCCGCCCCAGGCCGAAGCCTGCACCCGCGCCGTTTATCTCGGACCCGACGGCATGACCGCGACGGGCCGCACGATGGACTGGCGCGAAGATCCGCTCACCAACCTTTACATCTTTCCGCGCGGCACGGCGCGCCGCGGTGCGAATACGGACAACACCGTTTTCTGGACCTCGAAATACGGCACGCTCTCGGCCGCCGGCTACGACATCGGCATCACCGACGGCATGAACGAGGCCGGGCTGGTCGCCAACCTGCTCTTCCTGCCCGAATCGGTCTACGAGCGTTCCGGCGACACGCGCCCCGTGATGGGGCTGAGCATCTGGACGCAGTATGTGCTGGACAATTTCGCCACGGTGGACGAGGCCGTCGCCGAATTGGAGAAGGAGGCGTTCCGCATCGACGCCCCCGACCTGCCGAACGGCGTGAAATCGCGGCTCCACCTGGCGATCTCCGACGCTTCGGGCGACAGCGCGATTTTCGAATACCGCGACGGCAAGCTGGAAATCCACCACGGACGCCAGTATCAGGTGATGACCAATTCGCCTTTCTACGCCGACCAGCTGGCGATCCTCGGCTACTGGCAGCAGATCGGGGGGCTCACGATGCTGCCGGGAACCAACCGCGCTTCGGACCGTTTCGTGCGGGCGTCGTTCTATATCAACGCCGTCGCGCAGTCGGCCGATCCGAAGATCGCCGTACCGGCCGTGATGTCAGTCATGCGCAACGTTTCGGTGCCCTACGGCGTTTCGATGCCCGACAAACCGCACGTCGCTTCGACGCGCTGGCGCACGGTCTGCGACCAGAAGAACCGGGTCTATTACTTCGAACCGACGCTGGCGATGGAGACTTTCTGGATCGACCTCGCGGCGATCGACTTTTCGAAGGGCAGCGGCGAGCGGACCCTTACGCTCGCCGGCGGACAGAGCTACGCGGGCGACGCTACGGCGAAATTCCGCAAGAGCGCCAAGCCTTTCGCGTTTCTCTTCGGGGCGTGATCTCGTCCGTCCGAAATGAAAAACCCCGGCTGTGAGGCCGGGGTTTTGCGTGTCAGCGGTGCCGGGGGTATTTGTTGTTGAAGCGGTAGCCGACGCCCAGCATCAGGAAATTGGGCATGTGGAAGTCGCGCAGGCTGTATCCGATGTGGACGTAGGAACTGTGCGTCACGGCGACTTTCAGGGTCAGCATCTGGTAGAATGATTTCAGGTCGCCGCCCTTGTGCAGGACGTTGACACCCAGTCCGATGCCGATGTTGAAGTAGGGCATCACGAACTCCCCGCGGGCCGAAACTCCCAAAGCGATCTGCCTGTCGAATCCGGGTTTTTCCACCACGAGGTCCGGCCTGCCGCCCATCGGTACGAGCTGGTCGGCGATGGAGATGTTGGCGCTGCCGTCGTAAACGCCGTCGAGCGACACGCCCGCGCGGAACTTGTAGCCGAAGTTGTACATCGAGGCGAAATTGAACCCCACGACCGTATAGGCGTCCGGTGCGGCTACCTGTATGTCGCCGTCCTCGATGCCCTTGCGGCGCCACGAGCCGAACAGCGTGAGGTCGTAGCTGAAATGGCGCGGGAAGGCCGGATAGGCGGTTGTCGTGGGGGCTTCGGAGGGGTTGCGGCCGAAATTGTAGGTCAGTCCGGCGCGCAGGCCCACGGAGTTGAGGCCCGCGTTGGGGAACTTGGTGTTGCCGTTGGAGAAGTGCGAGAGCGAGACGCCCGCCGAGAAATCGACTTCGCGCGTGACCATCCAGTTGAGGAAGAAATCGACGTTGAGAAAGGCGTTCATCTTCGATCCCATCATCATGTTGAGCCGGTTGGTCTCCTCGTCGTAGGGCTTCCAGCCGAACGAAAGGCCGAAATTCCACTCGTAGTCGAACGACAGCCGGGGGCTGATGCGGGCGATGCGGGCTCCCTGGAAGAGGTAGGCCGCGACCGGGTTGCCCAGCTCGTCGGGGTTTCCGAAGTCGTAGTAGGCGACCCCGATGCCCTGATAGGCGCCGCCGTAGATCCGGTCGGGGAGCGATCCCGGGCGGAACTGGAACGAGTAGCGGAGGTGTCCCGAGAGCGAAAGGTCGATGGGCTGCCCGGCCGTGTTGTTGCCCTGTACGAAGGGGTTGGTCGGGAAGATGTATTCGGGGCGGAACTCGCCGCCGAGGCGGTGCATGAAGCGGCGTTCGGAGGCCGTCTTGCCGCTGCGGACCCTGTTTTCTGCGGCGGCAGGCCGGGCGGCGTCGAATCCGGACCGTCCGCGCAGCCCGGCTTCGTAACCTGCGCGGTACCCAGCCCTGTATCCCGCGCGGTAAGTGTCGCTGCCACGGTGACGGAGACTGTCGGGAGCTTCGGATGTCGTTTCGTCGGCCGGGGGAGCCGTGCCCGGAGGCGTTTGTGCCGCGGCCGTTCCGGACAGGAAGAGCAGGGTTCCCGCGAGAACCGCAGTTTTCCAGATCCGTATCTTGTTTTTCATCGTGAGACTGAAATTCATGTTTTGACGCCGAAGTTACGAATTTTTCCGCAATCCCGGCACTCGCGCGCGTACTAATACTAAAAAAAGTCCTCCCTTTTGGCGGGGGAGGACTTGGAGTGAATCGGCCTGCGGAGTGTTACACGCGCTTGCAGGCACGTGCGGATCAGTACCCGAGTATGCGGAGCATCGAGCGGTAGGACTGTTCCTTGGCGAACAGGCGCGTGTAATACTCGTTGTCGGACTTGTCGCGGTCGATGATGATGTGCTTGGGCGCGGGGATCAGACAGTGCTGGATGCCGCCGAAGCCGCCCAGCGACTCCTGATAGGCTCCCGTGTGGAAGAATCCGATGTACTGCGTGTTGCCTTTTTCGAGTTTCGGCAGGAAAATGGCGCTGGTATGGCACTCCGAGTTGTAGAAATCCTCGCTGTCGCACGTCAGTCCCCCCAGCAGCACGCGCTGGTACTCCTTGTCCCAGTTGTTCACGGCCAGCATGATGTAGCGCTGGTTGATGCCCCATGTGTCGGGCAGGGTGGTGATGAACGATGAGTCGATCATGTACCAGTTCTCGCGGTCGTTCTGCTGCTTCTGGTTGACGATCGAGTAGAGCGCCGCGCCGCTTTCGCCCACGGTGAACGATCCGAATTCGGTGAAGATGTTGGGCTCCTCGACGCCGTTGCGCTGGCAGATGTTCTTGATCTGCGCCACGATCTCTTCGGTGAGGTATTCGTAGTCGTACTCGAAGTTGAGCGAGTTCTTGATCGGGAATCCGCCGCCGATGTTGAGGCTGTCCAGCTCGGGGCAGACGGTTTTCAGTTCGCAGTAGACGTTCATGCACTTCGACAGCTCGTTCCAGTAGTAGGCCGTGTCCTTGATGCCGGTGTTGATGAAGAAGTGCAGCATCTTGAGCTGGAATTTCTTGCTGTTCTTGAGCTTGGCCTTGTAGAAATCGACGATGTCGTTGTAGCGTATGCCCAGCCGCGAGGTGTAGAAATCGAACTTGGGCTCCTCCTCGCAGGCGATGCGGATGCCGACCTTGCATTTCTTGGTGAAGGCGTCCTCGAAGAGTTCGAGCTCCTCCTTGTTGTCCAGCACGGGGATCGTGTTCGAAAAGCCGTCGTTCACGAGCTGGGCGATGTTCTCGACGTACTGCGGGCGCTTGAAGCCGTTGCAGATGATGTAACGGTCCTTGTCGATGATGCCGCCGTCGTAGAGGGCGTTGATGATGTGGATGTCGTAGGCCGACGAGGTTTCCAGATGGATGTCGTTCTTCATGGCCTCCTCCAGCACGAACGAGAAGTGGCTCGACTTGGTGCAGTAGCAGTAGTTGTACGAACCCTTGTAATCGACCTTCGCCATCGCCACATTGAACATGCGCTTGGCGCGGTTGATCTGTTGGGAGATCTTCGGCAGGTAGGTGATTTTGAGCGGAGTTCCGTACTGTTTGATCAGTTCCATCAACGGAATGTCGTGGAAATTCAGCTCGTTGTCCTCGACGGTGAACTCATCCTGCGGGAAATCGAACGATTGTTCGATCAGGTCGATGTACTTGTCTTTCATGGTTCGTTCGGTATGGTTTTTCCGATCCGGCTCGGCTACATCGTGAATTTTCGGCCGAAGTAGCTCGCCCGGATTTTTCAAAAAATCGGGATGCAAATCAAGTGAATATTTTCCGGATAACCAACACTTTGTCCGATTATTTTGAAAAAGGGCGTTATATTTTGCTTTTTTCTATGAAAAAAGGTATTTTTGAACCCGGATTAAAACGTGATTCGACAGTGTTGATTCCCATTATAAAACAATATCTGGCCGCTCACAAGCGGCTGGTCGTGCCCCAGCTCGGCGCGTTCATCGTCAAGGAGCCGGAGCGGAGCATCGTCTTTTCCGAACTGCTCAAGCGCGACGACGGAGTCCTGCGGGGGCTTCTGCGCGACGGCGGAACGGGGGATCTGGAGGCCGCCGGCGAGATCGACCGCTTCGTTTTCGAGGTGCGTCACGCCGTGGAGCGCGGACAGGAGTATCCGCTCGAAGGTCTCGGGGTGATGAAACCCGGTCCCAACGGCACCATCGCCTTCGTCTATGCACCTGCGCCTGCCGCGCCGCTTTCCGGCGGTGAAAGGCCCGTCCGCCCGCCTCAGCTGGAGCCGGGAAAACTGGCCGAGGCCGTCCGCACGGCCTTCGCCGAGCCGCACGTGTCGCCTTCGGCGAAGATGAACCCCGACCCGTCGGTGCGGGGACTGCGCTACGGCAAACCGCACAAGAACACCGACGCCTGCCGCTATGTTGACCGCGTTCCGCGGCGGCGCGGCGCCGACTGGTTCATCTGGATTGCGATCATCGCCGCCGTGATCGCCGCGGGCGCCATCGCCTTCGGTTACTGGCGCGATGCGAAGGAGCGGCAGGCCGAAGCGGAATACATCGAGGCGCCGGCCGCCGGGGGAGTCTCACAACCCGAACAGAACGAATAAATGACAGACATCACGACCGTAAAACAGCGCTTCGGCATCATCGGCACCTCCCCGCTCCTCGACCGGGCGTTGGAGGTGGCCCTGCGTGTGGCCCCCACGGACCTGACGGTGCTCGTCACGGGAGAGAGCGGTGTGGGCAAGGAGTTCTTTCCGCAGGTCATCCATGCCTATTCGGCGCGCAAACACAATAAATATATAGCCGTCAACTGTGCGGCGATCCCCGAGGGAACGATCGACTCGGAGCTGTTCGGCCACGAGAAGGGCGCCTTCACCGGGGCCCTCGAAGCCCGCAAGGGCTATTTCGAGGAGGCCGACGGCGGCACGATCTTCCTGGACGAGGTGGCCGAGCTGCCCCATTCGACGCAGGCGCGCCTGCTGCGGGTGTTGCAGACCGGGGAATTCATCCGCGTGGGCTCGTCGAAAGTGCAGAAAACCAACGTCCGCGTGGTCGCCGCCACGAACGTCAATTTGCAGGAGGCCATCGCCAAGGGGCGTTTCCGCGAGGACCTCTACTACCGGCTGGGCACGGTGCCGATCCTCGTGCCGTCGCTGCGCGAGCGTCCCGAGGATATTCCGCTGTTGTTCCGCCGCTTTGCCGCCGACGTGGCCGCGCAGTACCGCATGCCCGCCGTGACGCTCGACGACAGCGCCCGCGAGATGCTGATGCGCTACTACTGGCGGGGCAATATCCGCCAGTTGAAGAACGTCGCCGAGCAGATCTCGGCCATCGAGCAGACCCGGGTGATCTCCGCCGAGGTGCTGGCCAAATACCTGCCCCCGCAGGGCGGCGGTGCGCCGATGGCCGCCGGAGCGCCGCATCCGGACGACATGACCACCGAACGCGAGCTGCTCTACAAGGTGCTGTTCGACATGCGCGCCGACATCAACGACCTCAAACGGATGATGGCCGAGCTGATTCAAGGTGCGGGGCGCTGTCCGGAGCCGGTCCGCGACATCAAGGCCCTGCTGCCCTCCACGGCGCAGAGCAGTTTCATTCCGGCCGTTCCCGCCTGTCCGCCGCAGGCTCCGGTCTATGCCGAGAGCGAGGTGGTGACCGACGAGCCGCCCCGGGAGATGACCAAGGCCGACATGCAGCGCGAACAGATCGTCCGCGCGCTGCGGCGCAACAACGGCCGCCGCCGTGAGGCCGCCGCCGAACTGTTCATGTCGGAGCGCACGCTATACCGCAAGATAAAGGAGTTAGGAATTGAGGACAATTCCTAACTCCAATTAAAAATTAAGAATTAAAAATGCGCAGGCTTCGGAATAATTTTTCATTTTTCATTTTTCATTTTTCATTGCTCGCGGCTGCCGTCGCGAGCGTGGGTTGCGGCGTGGCCATCAAATACTCGCTGTCGGGCGCTTCGATCCCGCCCGACGCCAAGACCTTTTCGGTGGCGTACTTCCCCAACAACGCGACGATGGTGTCGCCGATCCTGAGTTCGACGCTCACCGAAGCGCTGGTCGATATTTTCACGCGCCGCACGCGCCTGATGCAGGTCGATGAGGGCGGCGATTTCGCTTTCGAGGGCGAGATCGTCAACTACACCTCGACGACGGCCTCGGTGTCGAGCGACGACTACGCCCTGCTCAACCGTCTGACGATCACCGTCAAGGTGCGCTTCACGAACGCCCTCGACGAGAAGGCTTCGTGGAACAAGACCTTCAGCGCCTACGAGGACTACGAATCGACGCAGCTGCTCACGGAGGTCGAGGGGACGCTCATCCCGCAGATCGTCGATAAACTCGTGACCGACATTTTCCAGGCTTCGGCCTCCAACTGGTGATCCTGACATGACCGATCTGAAAGCATACTTCGCCGCACCGCGCACCGCCGCACGTCCCTCCGCCGCCGAGATCGGGGCGCTGGTCGCGGCCTGTCCGTGGTTCATTCCGGGGCGTATCCTGCTCGGGATCGTCACCGGGGAGGAGGACCCGCTGACGGCGCTGACGGCTCCGTGGCGGGCCGAGAGTTCGTTGCGCATGCCGGATGTCGATGCCTCGGCGCTGGACCGGCTCTCGTCCGACGAGATCATCGACCGTTTCCTGAAGGAGGAGAACTTGCGCATCGTTGCCCAGGAGGGGGAACCCGAGGAGGAGGTGCAGATCCGTCCCGAACTGGAGGAGGACGACGAGGTGGTTTCCGAGGAGCTGGCCGAAATCTATCTCGCCCAGGGCCTTCGGGACCGGGCCGTGGCGATTTATCGCAAATTAAGTTTGCTAAATCCCGAAAAAAGTGTTTACTTTGCCGAGTTAATTGGAAAAATAGATAACAATAATTAAAATTTACGGATATGTTATACACGATTTGCATTGCCCTGATACTCGTTGCGAGCGTATTGGTGATCCTCGCGGTGTTGGTGCAGAACCCCAAGAGCGGCATGGCCGCCAATTTCGGCGCGTCGAACCAGGTCATGGGTGTGCGCGAGACCTCCAATTTCCTCGAAAAGTTCACCTGGGCGATGGCCATCGCCATCGTCGTGCTGAGCCTCGCCGCTACGCTGACCATGGACAAGGGCCGCGTGATCGAGAGCAATACGAAGATTTCGAACGACGCCAAGGCATTGCAGGAGCGTGTGCTCGAGTCGGAGATTCCCGCCCCGATGCCGCAGGCCGAGATTCCGGCCGCCGAGCAGCCCGCTGCCGACCAGTCGGCCGAGTAGTTCCCGGAGGGGCCGGAAAGGGCGGGCCGGAGAGTCGGCCCGGACGATAAAAAGAGACCGCGGAAAAATCCGCGGTCTCTTTTGTTTTCGCCTTTGCGGCCGGAGATGCCGCCGGGCGGAATGTCCCGATGAAGCGGTCAGAGATGCTGCGGGCTGAATGCCCCGATGGTCTTGATGCGCTCCTCGAAATTGTCCCGCGAAACGAGCGTGTGACCTTTGATCTTCGAACGGTAGTTGTAAATCGTGCTCACCGAGTAGCGCAGCAGGGCGGCGATCTTCGACGAGTCGTTGATGCCCAGCCGGATCAGCGCGAAGATGCGCAGCTCGGTGTTCAGCAGTTCGCCCTTCTTGGGCTCGATGCGCGCCTCCTTGTCCAGCAGCGAGTTGAAATCCTCGATGAACGTGGGGTAGAGTTGCAGGAACGTCGTGTCGAAATTGCGGTAGAACTCCTCCAGCTCGCGGCTGTCGCCGTCGCTCGATGCGTACTCCTTCTTCAGTTCGTCGATGCGCCCGTCGCGCAGCAGACGGCGCACCCGGCGCCGCGAGTCGATGATCTTGTCGATGTATTCCGAACACATCGTCAGGAAAATGCCGATGTACTCCTCCTTCACCTCGTTGGCTTCGGAAATCTGGCTGTTGAGGCCGGCCAGCTGTTCGTTGATCCGTTGAAGGTCGTTGTTCGAGATGTTGAGCCGGTTGTTGGCCTGTTGCAGTTCGAGCCGCGCGAGGCTGAGCTTGCGGTTCTGGCGCAGGACGAAGATCACGCCCCCGAGGGCCAGCAGCATGAAGCAGACGATCGACACCACGAAGATGTTGTACATGGCGTCCATCCGCTGCCGCCGGGCCATGTAGGCTTCCTCGATGACGTGCAGGGCCAGCGCGTCCTGCCAGGGCCGGAGCCGGGAGTTGAAGAACCGCGCGTCGTCCATGACGATCCGCATGTAGCGCATCGCCCGCTGGATGTTGTCGTCGTCGAGCAGCGTGTTGGCGAGGCTTTTCAGCGCCGCATTGTCGCGGATCGCCAGCTGGATGTCGGTCATCGCCGAGCGGGCGAACCACACCTGCGCCGTGAGGGTGTCCTTCATCAGGTCCGCCACCAGCGCCCGCATGTACGACGCCTCGGCGTAGCCGCGCGAAAGGGGCGGCAGGGTGTTGCACAGCCGTTCGGAGATCTCCACCGCCTGCTCGTAATTGCGGTCGTTGATCGCCTGCCAGAGCTTGAAATTGAGGTGCGTGGTCGATTCCGGCTCGGTGTTCTCCACGATCAGCCGGGCGTAGAGCACCGTGAGGTGCCACGATTGCGTGCCCTGCACCGAGTCGTGGGAGTAGAGTTGGAGTTCGTCGTTGAGTTTGTGGCGGGCGACGTAGTAATCGACCAGCTGTTTCCGGTCGAGCTTCGCGGTGTCGATCTGTTGCAGAAGGGTGGCCGCTTCGAGGTAGATGCCTGCCGAACTGTAAAGGTAGGCCAGTTGGATGCGGCTCTCGTCGAGGCGCCGTGCGTCGTGCATCTTTTTGGCCAGATTGATGTTGCGGTAGAGGTAGTCGATCGTGGAATCGGCCTGGTAGGGGGTGTATTCGTCGATCAGTTGTTGGTTCAGAATGTAACGCTGGGCGTCCGAAAAGTCCGATTTGCCGAGGATGTTTTTCAGCGATTCGATCCGTTGTTCGCGGCCTGCGATGTAGGAGTCGCGGTGCGAGAGGGTGGCGTCTAGTTGCGAGAGCACGCTTTTCAGGTCGTTCTGTGCCAGGACGGATGGCGTTGCGGCGAGCAGCAGGGCGGTAAACAACAGGTTTTTCATGGGCAGACGGTATCTGTTAGGTCCAAACAAAGATACGAATAAGCGAGTGCAAAAGCAAGTTTACTTGCATTTTGCCGAGCGGGAGTATCTTCGGCGCAGCCAAAGATACGAATAAGCCGACCTCGGAAGGCGGAGCTCGCTTGCATTTTTTCCGAGGCGGAGTATCTTCGGCGCAGCCAAGGTACGAATAAGCGGGGGCAATGTCAAATTTATTTGAACATTGCCGGGCGGCCCGGCAAAAGTCCCCGACACTGAAAGTGCCGTTACGGCATCACCGACGGAACGGGCGGTTTTGCCGACGCTATCGCCGATTTTGCCGGCGGCGTGGACGGCGGAATTAATTAAAATTTTTTATTTACTTGCTTTCCCGACGCTTTTCCTTCCGCAGGGAGATTCCGGGACGTCTACTTTTTTTTGAAAACAGTAAAATATTAATATATTGATAATCAGTAAATTATATTTTAACGAACGGGTTTTCGGTTTACAAAATCCAGTTTAATTTTTTTTCATGTCGCAGAGGTTGTTTATTTTTATTTAAGAGAAACGAAGCGGGGTTTATACTGAATTTTTAAGAATCCGTCATACCTATTTATAATAATAACCAAAACCTAAAATCTGATTTCCTATGGTACATGTATGCAAAAAGCTGCAATCGGGCTGCCGGACAGGATGGATGCTGCTGCTTGCGGCGGCTATGCTGATCGTGTCGGCTCCGGTCCTGGCCCAGCAGCGGGCGACCGTGACGGGAACGGTCACCGACCAGTCGGGACAACCCGTCATCGGGGCTACGGTCATCGAGCAGGGCACCACCAACGGTGCCACGACGGGCGTAGACGGCACTTATACCCTCAAACTCAAAGGGGGGGGGAATTCTGCTAACCTGATTTTCCAGTCGCTGGGATTCGTCTCGCAGACGGTCGCCCTGAACGGCCGCACGAAGGTGGACGTGAAACTCAGCGAAGACGCCGTGGCCCTCGACGCCGTGGTGGCGATCGGTTACGGTACGGTCAAACAAAAGGACCTCACGACGGCCGTGTCGATCGTCAAGACCGACGACCTCGCGCGCCGTCCGATCACCTCGGCTTCCGGAGCCTTGCAGGGCAAGGCCGCCGGTGTACAGGTCATCCAGCCCAACGGCTCGCCCGGTCAGGGCATGGTGGTCCGCGTGCGCGGCGCTTCGTCCATCTCGTCGAGCAACGACCCGCTCTATGTGGTTGACGGCGTACCCGTGGGCGAGGGCAACTACGCCATCGCTTACCTCTCGCCCAACGAGATCGAGTCGATGCAGGTGCTGAAAGACGCCTCGTCGGCCGCCATCTACGGTTCGCGCGCCGCCAACGGCGTGGTGCTCATCACCACCAAGCAGGGCAGCCGGAAGATGGGACCCGAGATCTCGTTCTCGACCTTCGTCGGCATCTCGAAGGTGACCAAGAGCTTCGACGTGCTCAACGCCCGGCAGTACCGCGAACTGATGGAGGAGAACGGAGCCGTATCGGGACTTCCCGAGACGCTCACCGATGTCACCGACTGGTTCGACGAAACCTATTCGACAGGCGTCAACCAGAACTACCAGTTCTCGATCTCCAACGGCGACGAGAATTCGTCCTACTACGTCGGAGGAGGCTATACCGACGAGACGGGTGTCATCAACACCACCTCTTCGGAGCGTTACAACGTGAAGGCCAGCTTCGACAAGAAAATCTTCAAATGGGTGTCGGCCAACGCCTCGACGACCTTCTCGCACTACACCACCCGGGGTTCCATCATCTCGGGACAGGGCGCCAACCGCGCCGGCGTGGTCGTTTCGGCCGTCACGACCCCGACCTATGCGCCGATCTGGGACCCGGAGAACCCCCAGCAGTACAACAACAACTTCTACGGCGCGAACCTCACCTCGCCCCTCGAAAACATGGCCCGCACGGACTTCGACCGCAACGTCACCGACCGTCTGCTGCTCTCCGGCGGCCTGACGTTCTTCCTGGCCAAGGGGCTGACCTTCAAATCGACGGTCTCGATGGACCGCCGCTGGGTCCACTCGTCGTCGTTCCTCGACCCGATCCGCACCTCCTACGGCCGGACGCAGCACGGAACCGCTTCGGACACCCGTTCCGACGACATGCGCATGGTCTACGACAACATCCTCACCTGGAACAAGTCCTTCGACCGCCACAACCTCGAGGTGATGGCCGGCACGTCGGCCACGACCTCCGTGTGGGAGCAGCTGTCGGGCTCGCGCTCCTACTTCTCGTCGACCAACAACAACGCCATCCCCAATCTCAACGGCGGCAACAACGGCGGCGTCCGCGGCCAGAGCTACGGCAAATCGGAGTGGTCGATCATGTCCTACCTGGCGCGCGTGTCGTACAACTTCGACAGCCGCTATCTCGTGACGGCCAATTTCCGCGCCGACGGTTCCTCGAAGCTGGCTCCCGGCCACCGCTGGGGCTATTTCCCGTCGTTCTCGGGAGCCTGGCGCATCTCGGGCGAGAAGTTCCTGCGCGACGTGCGCTGGATCAACGACCTCAAACTGCGCGCCGGATGGGGACAGACCGGTAACCAGGCGGGCCTTACCGAATACGGCTGGATGCAGCAGTACAGCACGAACTACTACGACTGGACGCTGACCGAGAACGCCCATGCCGTGCCGACCGTCGGCGGACGCAGCAACATCAAGAATCAGGACCTGACCTGGGAGACCACCTCGCAGACCAACGTCGGTCTGGACTTCGCGCTGCTGAACAACCGGCTGAGCCTGTCGCTCGACTACTATTACAAATACACCAGGGACATGCTGATGAGCGTGCCCCTGCCGTCGCCCTATCCGAACATCACGCGCAACGACGGCGAGATGTCGAATCAGGGCTTCGAGATCACCCTCTCGTCGGTCAACATCGCCCGGAAGGATTTCAACTGGTCAACCGACCTGAACGTCTCGCTCAACCGCAACAAGCTCGAAAAACTCGACCTGAAACAGGTCTACTACTACGCCAAGACCTCCGACGCCACCAACGACAACGTCGTCCGCATGACGCCGGGCCATCCGCTTTCGATGTTCTGGGGCTACGTCTCCAAGGGCGTCGATCCCGAGACGGGCGACCTGATCTACGAGGACCGCAACGGCGACGGCGAGATCACGCCGCTGGACAAGACCTGGATCGGCAACGCCAACCCCAAGTTCACGTTCGGCATGACCAACAACTTCTCGTGGCGGGGGTTCAACCTGAACATCCTCATCACGGGCTCCTACGGCAACGACATCTTCAACGCCTCGCGCATCGAGACCGAGGGCATGACCACGGCCAACAACCAGACCACCACGGTGCTGCGCCGCTGGCGCATCCCGGGTCAGCAGACCGATGTCTTCCGCTCGGACAACCCCTCGTGGAACGTGAAGAACTCGACCTACTGGGTGGAGGACGGATCGTATCTCAAGGTGAAGAACATCACCCTCTCCTACGACATCACCTCGCCCAAGCTCAAACGCATCAACATCACGCGCATCCAGCCGTACGTCTCGCTCCAGAACTTCATCACCTGGACCGGCTATTCGGGTTACGATCCGGAGGTGAGCCAGTCGGAGAGCGCTACGCAGATGGGCATCGACTGGGGAACCTATCCCAACGTCCGCACGGTGGTCGTGGGCCTGAACCTTACTTTCTAATTCCGGAAAACAAGAACCGATCATGAAAAAGATATTATCATACGCTGCGGTGTTTTCGCTGGTTGTCGCGGCTTCGTCGTGCAGCCTCGAAAAATTCCCCGAAACCATGTACGCCGAGAACAACACCTCCGGCACGGGTGACGCCGAAACGGCCATCAACACCCGCGAACTGCTCGAAGGCCAGCTTACGGCCATGTACAACTACATGAAGGGCGACTTCCAGAACTACTGGTACCAGCTCATCGTCCTGGCCGAAAGCCGCGCCGACAACGCCTACGGCTGCCCGGGCGAAACGAAGACTATGGCCGTCGAACAGAACCAGATCGACAGCGACAACGAATTCGCGGCCACCATGTGGAACTATTCGATGAACGCCGTGGACTATGCCAACCAGGTCATCTGCAATATCGACCTCGTGAAGGAGAACGACCCGTCGCTCACCGAGAAAGAGTATCAGGAGTGGCTTTCCGAGGCGCTCTGCTGGCGCGCCTACATCTGGATCAACATGATGCAGCTGTTCGGCGAAATCCCGATGCTGACCGAGATTCCGCCCGCCATCAACGCCGACAACATCGAGGAGGTCTACCCGCTCTACTTCCCCTCCCGCGTCTCGAAGGAGACCGTCGGCGAACAGATCGTCAAGGACATCGAGGAGTACGCCTGCAAATACGCCCCCGACATGGACGCTTCGAACAAGTTCAAAATCACCAAGGGCTTCGCCTACGGCCTGATGGCGCGTTTCTACTCCCTGCGCGAGTTCCGCGACTGGTCGAAGGTGGTTGCGGCCTGCCAGGCGGTCGAGGGCATGGGTTACAGCCTCTGCGACAGCTACGGCGACCTCTGGGCCTACACCACGGGCGATACGGGCATGGCTGCGATGAACACCCGCGAGTCGATCTTCGAGGTGCAGTGGACCAGCCAGACTTCGGGTTCGTGGATGTGGATGATGTTCCACCGCAACGCCTACGTCCCCAACGACAGCTTCTCGTGGGCCAAGTGGAGCACGCCGTCGCGCAGCCTCACGAGGGCCTATAACGCCGCGGGCGACACCGAGCGCCTGAACGCATCGGTCGTCTACGACGAATGCGGCTGGTCGTACCAGTATCCCAGCGACGAATACGCTTTCATGCACAAGTTCCCGACCAACGTGACGCCGGTCTACGTGATGCGTCTGGCCGACATCCGGCTGCTGCACGCTGAGGCGCTGGCCAACTCGGGCGATCCGGGCGGCGCCGCCGACATTGTGGACGAGATCCGCGGCCGCGCGGGCCTCGGCAAGCTGACCGACGCGCAGCGCGCTTCCGAGACGCAGATGCGCGAAGCGGTGCTCGACGAACGCCGCCTCGAACTGGCTATGGAGGGCTTCCGCTGGTTCGACCTGATGCGCTACGGCGACGATTATTCGAAACTGATCGAGGTCTGCGACGGCGTCAACGTCAAGGGTTCCTCCTCCTACGACTCCTACTTCAAAGTCCGCCGTGCGATGAACGACAACCGCGTGCTGCTGCCGATCCCGACCAGCGTGCTCGACGACAACACCAATATCGAACAGAACCTGGGTTACTAAATCTTAAAATTGCGATACGACCATGAAATTCACGATCAATAACAACCTGCGTTTGCTGACCGGCTCGCTGCTGCTCGCCGGAGCGGTCTGCTGTTCCAGCGGAAGCGACGAACCCGGTCCCAACCCCGGCCCGGAGCCCGAACCCGTCTCGGGAGATGTCCGCGCCTATGTCACCTCGGCCAACGGCAACCGCCTGTTCGCGGAGGAGGGGCTCTCCTATTCGAAAGTCTCGATGTCGCCCTACCGGGTGGAGCTCGATCCCGCGACGATCTACCAGACTATCGACGGATTCGGCCCGGCCATGACGGGGGCCACGTGCTACAACCTGCTGAAGATGTCGCAGGCCGACCGCACGGCGATCCTCAAAAAGTGCTTCGACCCGGAGACCGGCGCCGGATTCAGCTTTATCCGCGTGCATATCGGCGGTTCGGACTTCTCGATGGACGAATACACCTGCTGCGACCAGGAGGGTATCGAGTTCTTCGCCATTCCGGAGGTGGAGAAAGAGGGCATTTTCCCCGTCCTGAAAGAGGTTCTGGAGATCAATCCCGAGATCAAGATCATGGGTTCGCCGTGGTCGTGCCCCAAGTGGATGAAGGGCACGGTCGCCGATCCGTCGAAACCCTACGATTCGTGGACCAGCGGGCGTCTGAATCCCGCCTATTACGACGACTATGCCGAGTATTTCGTGCAGTGGGTGAGCGAGATGGAGGAGAACGGCTTCCCGATCTACGCGATCACGATGCAGAACGAGCCGCTGAACCACGGCAATTCGATGTCGCTCTACATGCCGTGGGAAGATCAGCTGGCCTTCGTCAAGAAGCTCGGCCCGGCCTTCCAAAAGGCGGGCATCAAGACCAAGATCCTCTGCTATGACCACAACTACAACTACGACAACGTAGCCGGACAGCAGAGCTACCCGCTCAACATCTACGCCGACGGCGAGGCGTCGAAGTGGGTAGACGGATCGGCCTGGCACAACTACGGCGGTTCGGTGACCGAGCTGGACAACATCTTGGCGGCAGCCCCCGACAAGTCGATCTACTTCACGGAGGCTTCGATCGGTACGTGGAACTACAATTTCGAGAGCTGCGTCATCGACGATTTCGAGTCGATTTTCCTCGGGACGCTGAGCCGCATGGGCCGGGGCGTGCTGCTGTGGAACCTGATGCTCGACGACAAGGGCGCGCCGAACCGTCCGGGCGGCTGCACGACCTGCTACGGGGCCATCGAGATCAGCTCGTCGGACTACAAGACGCTCAAGTACAACAGCCATTACTACGATCTGGCGCAGTGCGCCAAGGTCATCCGTCCGGGAGCCGTGCGCATCGGCACGTCGGGCTATACGGCTCCGGGCCTCACCTACCTGGCGTTCGCCAATCCCGACGGCTCGAAAGCCTTCGTGGCCTTGAACCGGAACAGCAGCGAGCAGACCGTCGCCGTGTACGAAAGCGCCGACCGTTCGTTCAAATACACCATCCCGGCCAAGTCGATCGCCTCGTTCTGCTGGGGCGCCGCGGCTGAAAACTAACCTTAAAAAAACTCGCAGAACATGAAAACGCTGAAATATATCGCATTGTCGCTGCTCGCCGCGGCCTGCACGACGGCGTGCAAGGACGATCCGGAACTGCTCACCACCGATGTCGGTCCCGAGATGACGGCCGTGTCGTCCGACGCTTCGGGAGTCTTCGGCGGCAAGGTCGGCTTCGAGGCGACGATGACCGACCGCTATGCGCTCTCGACGCTCAAGGCGCAGATCTTCTTCGACGACGAGATGGTCGCCGAGGAGGTGATCCGCACCAAGGAGAACGGCACCTATTCGGGCACCGTGACGCTTCCCTTCTACAAAAACGTTCCCGACGGCGAAGCCACGCTGCGCCTCGTGGGGCAGAACGTCCGCTTCGGGCAGACCTTCGTCGAACGTCCGCTGGCCGCCTCGCGGCCCAAACCCGACCATCTGGTCTTCGTGCTCGGCGAGCAGGAGTACCGCATGGAGCCCACGGGCGTCGATTACGAGTACGCCGTGACGGCCGATTTCCCGCAGAAGCCCCAGGGCTACATCACGACGCCCGACCTCGACGGGCAGGGCTCGGTGGTGACGTTCGGTTACAGTTCCGAGCAGGGCGGGATCGTCTCCGACTCGACCGAGCCGATTCCCTTCGCCAATTCGAACGCCGGGGAGTTCACGGTCTCCTTCAATCTGAAGAGTTTCGAGGGTTCGCCCTTCATCAAGCTGCTCTTCAACGATGCGGAGATGACGATGGTGGACAACGACAATTACAGCATCGTCACCACGCTGACGCAGAATCAGACCTACACGCTGACGGGCGTTTCCGATTTCGCCGACTGGGACATCGACCGCGACTTCTTCGAACGGGCCGACGCTTCGAATCCCGAGGCCCTGACCTTCCTGCCGATGTCGGGCATGTACAAGGTGACGGCCAATTTCAAACACAGCTACCTGCGTATCGAGGCCATGAAGTCGGCCACGGAGCTTGCGACGCTCAACGAGGACGGTTCGGGGGCCATCTGGGCCATCGGCGGCATGTCGGTCGGCAAGCCGACGCTGAAAAACGCCGCCAGCTGGAGCCCCGAGCAGGGCGGCATGTGTCTGGCGCGCGTCGCCGACAAGAAATACCAGCTGACGTTCGTGGCGGGCGTTTCGATCGACGCTTCGTCGTTCGACTTCAAGTTCTTCCACCAGAAGACCTGGGGCGGCGAGTTCGGCGGCGACGATATTTCGACTGCGAGCGATCTGGTGAAGATCAGCGATTCGGGCAACCTGGGGCTGGCCGAGGGCAAGACGCTCGATCTGGGCGGCATCTACCGCTTCACGGTGGACATCTCGGGCGGCAATACGGCTGCCGTGCTGACCGTCGAGAAAGTGGGCGAGCAGGAGCTTCCGCCCGCCGACATCACCGTCAACGGCACGAAGATGACCCAGCTCGATATGGACAACTACCAGGTGGACCTCGATCTGACGCAGGGTCAGACGCTGACGCTGGGCGGTGCCGACGCCTTCACGCCGGCGTGGATCAATCCCGATTTCTTCGAGGCGGCTTCCGCGACGAGCGTCAAACTGGTTCCCGTGTCGGGCAAGTACCGCATCACGGCCAATATTGCGACCAAGGTGATCGACGCGCTGGTGCTCAACGCCGACGGTTCGGGACTGGCGACGCTGAGCGACGACGGCCACGGAGCGGTCTATTTCATCGGCTACGGCATCGGGTCGCCTGCGGCCGCCGACGAGCCGGGCTGGACGACCGAGAAGGGCGTCTGCGTGCCCGAGGCCGCTTCCGGCATCTACCGGATGACGGCGCAGGCCGGCGTGGAGGGCAGCACGGTCCTCGGCCAGCGGTTCCGCGTGAGCGGCTGGAGCGGCAAGTTCTTCAAGAACCGCGGCTGGGACGGTCTGGGAACTTTCTCGCTGGCGGCGGGCACCGAGGCTTTCTTCTCGATCGCCGGGGACGGCAACATCGAGATTGCACAGGGCGTGACGCTCGAAGAGGGCGCCACCTACGAACTGACGCTCGATGTGACGGGCGGGAACGATCATCCCGTTGTGTCGCTGGTCAAGAAATAATCATTATCTTTGTACGCGAAGTGCGCAGCCCTCGGACTGCGCACTCCGTGTGCAAACCGAACAAATTTTTTATTCCAATGCCAAACAATGTTCTGATAAAGACCCTTGCCGGGGTGTGCGCCCTTGCGGCGGTGGCCTGCGGCGGGGGACAGCAGCCCCGGAGCGATGTCGCCGTCTACCTCGACGAATCGCAGCCGATTGAAAAACGTGTCGAGGACGCCCTTTCGCGCATGACCCTCGAAGAGAAGGTCGCCATCCTCCACGCGCAGTCGAAATTCTCGTCGGCGGGAGTTCCGCGCCTGGGCATTCCCGAGGTGTGGTGCACCGACGGTCCTCACGGCATCCGCCCCGAGGTGCTGTGGGACGAGTGGGAGCAGGCCGGCTGGACGAACGACTCCTGCACGGCCTTCCCGGCCCTGACGTGTCTCGCCGCGACGTGGAATCCCGAAATGTCGGCCCTCTACGGCAAATCCATCGGCGAGGAGGCCCGCTACCGCGAGAAAGACATCCTGCTGGGTCCTGGCGTGAACATCTACCGCACGCCGCTCAACGGCCGCAATTTCGAGTATATGGGCGAGGACCCTTTCCTCTCCGCGCGGATGGTCGTTCCCTATGTCCGGGAGGTGCAGAAGAACGGCGTCGCCGCCTGCGTGAAGCACTTCGCGCTGAATAATCAGGAGGTGCACCGCCACGGCATCGACGTTGAGGTCGGCGACCGGGCGCTGTACGAGATTTACCTTCCGGCCTTCAAGGCGGCCGTCGAGGAGGGCGGCGCCTGGGCGATCATGGGTTCCTACAATAAATATAAGGGCCAGCATTGCTGCCACAACCAGTATCTGCTGAACGACATTCTCAAACGCGACTGGGCGTTCGACGGGGTGGTCGTCTCCGACTGGGGCGGCGTCCACGACACGAAGCAGGCCGCCGAGAACGGTCTCGACATGGAGTTCGGGTCGTGGACCGACGGTTTGAGCTGGGGCGCCAGCAACGCCTATGACAACTACTATCTGGCCGCTCCCTATCTCGACATGCTGCGCAAGGGCGAGGCTTCGACGGCCACGCTCGACGACAAGGCCCGCCGGGTGCTGCGGCTGATTTTCCGCACGGCGATGAATACGCAGAAACCGTTCGGGTCGCTCAATTCGCCCGAACATCTGGCCGCCGCACGCCGCATTGCGGGCGAGGGCATGGTGCTGCTGAAGAACGACGGCGGGGTGCTGCCGATCGACCTCGGGAAGACGAAGCGGATCGCCGTCGTGGGTGAGAATGCGATCAAGATGATGACCGTCGGCGGCGGCTCCTCGTCGCTCAAGGTGCGGCACGAATATACGCCGCTGGAGGGTATCCGCGCTGCCGCGGGCGACAAGGCCGAGGTGATTTACGAGCGCGGCTATGTCGGCGACGTGACGGGCTATTACAACGGCGTGAAGACGGGGCAGGACCTCTCGGAGAAGCGTTCCGAGGAGCAGCTCATCGCCGACGCCGTGGCTGCGGCACGCGAGGCCGACGCCGTGATTTTCGTCGGCGGACTCAACAAGAGCGACCATCAGGACTGCGAGGGTGCCGACCGTCTGCAATACGGTCTGCCCTATGCGCAGGACAAGGTGATCGAGGCGCTGGCCGGAGCCAATCCCAACCTGGCCGTCGTGATCGTTTCGGGCAACGCCGTGGCGATGCCGTGGATCGACCGCGTTCCGGCCGTTCTGGAGGCGTGGTTTTCGGGTTCGGAGGCCGGCAACGCGCTGGCCGACGTGGTGTTCGGGGCCGTGAACCCCTCGGGCAAGCTGCCCTTCACCTTCCCGGTGCGTCTGGAGGACAACAGCGCGCATGCGTTGGGTGAGTACCCCGGTACGGACAAGGTTGCCTACAACGAAGGGATTTTCGTGGGCTACCGCTGGCACGACAAGGAGCGGATAAAACCGCTGTTCGCCTTCGGCCACGGCCTGAGCTACACGACGTTCGACATTGCGAATGTGACGGCGGACCGCACGGCCCTTGCGGCGAACGGCCGCATCCGGGTTTCGGCCGACGTGACCAACACGGGTTCGCGTCCGGGCGCCGAGGTCGTGCAGCTGTATATCGGCGACGAGCAGTCGTCGCTGCCGCGTCCGGTGAAGGAGCTGAAAGGATTTCAGAAAGTTTCTCTGAATCCCGGCCAAACGCAGACGGTGACTTTCGAGATCACGCCCGATATGCTTCGATACTATGACGATGCGAAGGGCGCGTGGGTTGCCGAGCCGGGTGCGTTCACGGCCTGCGTGGGCGCCGCGTCGGACGATATTCGCGGCACGGTGGAGTTCGAATTGAAATGATTCCGCCGCCGGAAAAGAGAAGTCCGCGACCCTTCGGGGCCGCGGACTTTTTCATTGTTCGGTCCGGATGCGATAGAGGACGTGCCTCCGCAGGGGATGGCCTTCCGGCAGGGCAGGGTGGTCGAACTCCCCGGCGTACTCCATGCCGAGCCGTTTCATCACGTTCAGCGAACGCCGGTTTCCGACGTAGGTGAAAGAGATGAGTTCCGGGATGCCGAGTTTCGCGGCGTGCGCGATGCAGGCCCGGGCGGCTTCGGTGGCGTATCCCTGTCCCCAGGCGTCGCGGCGCAGGCGCCAGCCGATTTCGATCTGTCCCGCCAGCTCTCCGGAGCTGGTTACGCGGTGCAGTCCGACGTAACCCAGGAGTTCGTTGTCAGAAAGACGTTCTACGGCATACAACCCGAATCCGTCGGTCGAGAATTCGTCGCGGATGCGTTCCATCAGGGCTTGCGACTCCGCATCCGTCAACGGTGCGGGGTAAAACTCCATGACTCGCGCGTCGGCGTTCATGGCGGCGAATGCCGGTCGGTCTTCCTCCCGCCATGCGCGCAGTGCGAGACGGGCTGTTTGGGGCGGAAACAACATTTCAATATGATTTCAGCCGGATGTCCCGGGCTTTTTTACTCCGCCACCTCTTTTTTCGAGCGTTTGCGCGTGTTGATCGTCAGATAGCGTTGCAGGGTCTGCTGCAACCGCACGGGGTCGATGTCCAGGCGGATTTCGCCGCCCTGCGCGATCGAGATGTCGCCCGTCTCCTCGGAAACGACCACGATGATGGCGTCCGAGATCTCGCTCATGCCGATCGCCGCACGGTGGCGCGTGCCGAACGACTTGGGAACGTCGCTCTGCGTCACCGGGAGGATGCACTTGGCGGCCACGATCCGGTCGCCCTCGATCAGTACGGCGCCGTCGTGCAGGGGCGCGTTCTTGAAGAAGATGTTTTTCAGGAGCGATGTCGAGACCTTGGCGTCGAGGGCGATGCCGCCTTCGGCGATCAGCCGCAGGTCGCTCTGCTGGCCGATGACGATCAGCGCCCCGGTCTTGGTCTCCGACATTTCGCGGCAGGCCGTGACGATCGGCGCCACATTGGTCTGCACGGTGTCCTCACCGGTCGAGAAGATGCGCGAGATGAAGTTGAAATGTTTCTGGCGCATGCCGATCATTTGCAGGAAGCGCCGCAGTTCGGGCTGGAAGACGATGATCAGCGCGATGGCTCCCACCGAGATCAGTTGTCCGAGGATGGTCGATAACAACTCCATGTTCAATGCCCGCACGACCACCCACAGCAGGTAGACGGCGATGATTCCCGAGAGGATATACGGCGCATTGGTGCCCTTGGTCATGCGGTATATCCAGTACATGATGACGGCAACCAGGATGATGTCGATGAAATCGACGAATGTGAACGGAACGAATCCCATCGTTTGTCGGCGTTATTTGGTTTACAAAGGTACAAAAAAATCGGCCGGGGCCAAAACCGAACTGTGTATCCCGGTCCGGCAAAACCTTCCGACCCTAAAAAGTGCCGTTACGGCACCAAAGGTACAAAAAAGTCGTATAGGTCCAAACCCGAATTGCGATGCAGTCCGGCAAAACCTTCCGACTCTAAGAAGTGCCGTTACGGCGCCAAAGGTACAAAAAAGTCGGCCGGGGCCAAAACCGAACTGTATCCCGGTCCGGCAAAACCTTTCCGGCAAAAGTGTCGTTGCGACACCAAAGGTATAAAAAAACACCGACTTCCGCTCAGCGGGGAAGCCGGTATTTTATTTTCCGCGGGGCAGAGGCTATTTCTTCTCGGCCTTCTTGTCCGCCGCGTAGAGTTCGTTGACCTTCGCCAGCACGGCGGGGGTGATGTTGAGCGTCGTGTCGGCGTCGATCAGCGCCGTGGCGTTGATGATCAGTTTGTACTTCTTGCCGGCGTTGATCTCCAGCACGGCGCGCTGCAACAGGTCCTGGGCGCGGTTGGTGAACACGTAGTTCTCCTCGTCGAGCGTCTGGGCCTCCTTCTGGGCGTTGGCCTGGTAGGATTCGGCCCTCTTCTGGATGCTCTCCTGCTGGGACTGCGCGTCGCGCGAGGTGATGAGTCCCTTCTGGTACTTCTCCTGCAACTGCGCGGCTTCGGCCTGAAGTCCCTTTTCACGCTGCGCCCAGCTCTTCTGCGCCTTTTCGGTCTTCTCCTGGAGCGCTACGCCTTCGGTTTTGTAGAGGTCGCATTGCGCCAGCACGGCTTCGACCTGAACGTAAGCGATGTCGCTCGAAACAACCTGCTGTGCGACCGCTTCGGCCGCATCCCCGGTCTGCTCTGCGGTTTTCGTGCCGCAGGCCGCGAGGACGAGAGCCGCAGCCAGCGCCGGAAAGAGAGTTTTTTTCATGTCGTTTTGCTATTTGAAAAGTTAATTATTCTGCGTTTGAGTCACAAAGGTAAAAAAAAATCTTTACTTTTGCCCAACCTGCATTAAATTTTGACTTTCATGTACGAATACATCAAGGGAACCGTCGCCGAAGTCGCTCCGGCTTACGCCGTTATCGACGCCGGCGGGGTGGGCTACTACCTCCATATTTCGCTCGAAACCTATGCCGCCGTCGAGCACGCCTCCGAGGCCAGGCTTTACGTGCACTACGTCGTCCGCGAGGACGCCCAGCTGCTCTACGGGTTTTCGACGAAGATCGAGCGGGAATTGTTCCGGCTGCTGATCAGCGTTTCGGGCGTGGGCGGCAATACGGCCCGCATGATCCTCTCGACCTACTCGCCGCGCGAATTGCAGGGGATCATCACCTCGGGCAACGCCGTGCTGCTGAAGAACGTCAAGGGGCTGGGCCTCAAGACGGCGCAGAAGATCATCGTCGAGCTGAGCGGCAAACTCGCCGTGCTGGGGGCCGATACGGCCGATGCGCCCCTTGCCGCGGCCGACGGCGGCAGTTTCGACGAGGCCCTCGCCGCGCTGGTCATGCTGGGCTTCGCCCGCGCCGCCGCCGAAAAGGTCCTGCGCGCCGTGATGCGCGAACTGCCGCAGGCTCCGGTCGAGGAGCTGATCCGCGCGGCGCTTAAACGCCTGTGACGTGAAAAATGCTCCGTACGGGGATTGTTACGGACGGAAGCGACGGCCGGCATTCTCGGTTTTTCTTCTTTTTTTTGTCCGCCGGCATGCCGTGCGGACGTTTTTTTTCGTTTCTTGTTCGTAAATCGGATTGTTTTATGTAAATTTGCACGATTGTATGCCGATGAAACGACTTATCACCTTACTGAGCGTGGCCCTGCCCGTGCTGTTGAGCGGTTGCTCCGACGAGGAGGACATCCTCCCCGAGCAGCGCGAGAAGATCGTCTCGTACCTCGAAAGGACCCACACCCCGACACTCGTTTCCGAGGCCGAGGCCGACGAGGAGGGGCAGTTGCCGTTCTATACCACCGCGGGCAGCACGGTCTACCGGTATATCATCAATTACTACCGTCCCAACCGGGAGTCCTATCCGGCGGTGACGGCCGCGTCGAAGGTCACCATCACCTTCCGGGCCTATGTCTTCAGCTATTCGAACATTACGGATTCCACGTTCCCGTTCTATTCGAACGATCCGTTGTTGCAGGCGGCTTATGAGGACCTGGGGCTGACGCCCGGGGCGTGGTCGTTCGAACCGCTGACGCTCGATATGCGCGGTGACATACTAAAAGGACTCCGGCATGCGTTACTTGGTTGTCGCGCCGGGGACGAGGTAGAGGCGTACATGACCTACAACGAGGCTTTCGGCGACAAATATTTCACGACGATCCCGCGGGAAAGCCCGGTCGCGTGGTATTTCACGGTCGAATCCGTCGAATGAACGAACCCGAAAAAAGAACCGTTTAACGAAATATGAAATTGATCACCCGTTTTCTGTACCTCCCGGCAGCCTGCATCGCGCTGCTGTCCTCCTGTGCCGAAGATCAGACCGAGTCGTACGACAAGTTCGAGGATCAGGCCCTCGAAGCGTATATGACGCAGAAGCATCCCGAATTGCTGGAAAATTACCAGACCGAGGGCGGCTATTACGTCGATGTGCTTGAGGCTGGCAATCCCGATGCCAAACCGGTGAACGATACGATCTGCTGGGTGAAGTTCGATTTCTCGGGCCGCGACCTGAGCGGCAACATCGCCCTCACGCGCCGCGCTTCGGAAGCCTATCAGCTCGGGACCTTCACCAAATACACCCATTACGTGCCTTATTACCGCTACTGCGGCACCGCGAACTCCGGACTGATCGAGGGCACTTACCTGGCCATGCGCAATACGCTGCATCTCGGCGAGGAGTATGCCAGGAAAAAGGGGATCGACCGGGAGTACCTTTTGCGTGAGGGTGACATCGTGCGGCTCTATATGCCTTCGCGCGTCGTCGGTTCGGGCGGTCTGGGCGGCGACGGCGGTTACGAAGGGCAATATTCGCTCAACGCCAAGCGCCCCCTCATCATGGAGATGGAGATTTGCGGCATTGATAAAAACCCGCTGGAGGCCGAAGGTTCGCTGGTCGATGCTTTCGCCAAGTCCAACGGCGGGATGGTGATGTACACCAAGGACGGGGAGGACGGCACCGAAAAGCGCCCGACCGATCCCGATGACGAAAGGCATCCCTATAAGCCCGGTGTCGAGCGGTGGGTGAGCGCCTGCGACACCGTGGCGCAGCTCTACGTCAATGTCAAGTACGATCCGGCCGAGACGCTGGCAGGGGACAAGTTCACGTTCGATTTCGCCGATCCTGAAAATGATGTCGCAAACAAACCTTATAACGTCGGTTACGAGCCTTATAACGGTTCCGATCTGGAGAAAGAGATCTCCGAAGCGCTTGTGAAGCGTTTCCACGGCGAAGGCGACGACTACAAGGTCTACGAGGGCGTGGATAAGCTCGAATCGGATTCGGTCGGGCTCGACGGTACGGCCAAGATCTGGTATATCGGCCGTTTCCTCGACGGCTTCATCTTCGATACGAATATCGACGAGGTGAAGGAGATCATCTACGGGGCGGGCAATTATACCGAGGGTACGGTGAAGTCCTACAAGCCGGAAGATGGCGGCGATCTAACGGCGTGGTACTATACGGTGCCCAACCTGCGCTACGGCCAGTGGGCGGCTTTCGTCACCACCTCGACCAACGCCTACGGGACGAGCGGCAAGAGCGGAAGTTCGACCACCTCGTCGTCGGGCAACGGCTATTCGTCGAGCTATTACGATTACCTGAACTACCTGAACTATTCGCAGATGTATTACGGCAACAGCGGCCTTTACGGCGGTTATTACGGCGATTACTACGGATACGGCGGTCTGGGCTACGGAGGCTATTACGGCGGTTATTACGGGGGCTACGGCTACGATTACGGTTCGACGGGCACGACCACGACCACGACGACCGTGACGACGGAAATTCCCTCTTTCGCGCCGCTGATCTACCAGTTCTACATCGAGCCGGCGGAGGATTGATCCGCGTGTCGCACAACGGTTTCGGACTATGGAAAACCCTGCTTCGGCGGGGTTTTTCTTTTGCCCCGGCGCGACTTCCGTTCTTTTTCGCGCGCGTTTCATTTTAATTGCACTTTTTCGGGCAGAAATTTTGCAATTACGCAAAATTGTACTAACTTAGTTGTGCAGAACCATCAACCAAAAATTCAAGGGATATGATTATCACATTTAACGAGTTGCGACGTATCAAGGACAGGCTGCCCAGCGGCAGTTCGCAGCGCATTGCAGATGAATTGGGAATCGACGTGGAGACGGTCCGGAACTATTTCGGCGGCAAACACGAGTCGAAAGAGTGTGTCGGCGTGCACTTCGAGCCGGGGCCGGACGGGGGCGTCGTCACGTTGGACGATACGACGATTCTCGATGTCGCAATGCGTATCCTGAGCGAGTGATCGAGTTATAGCGATTCAGTCCGGCATCCGCCGGGGAAAGCCTGCGTTTTGCAGGCTTTTTTTTTCGATTCTCACGGGCACCTTTCGCCCTGCCTTGTCCGCCCCGAACGGGAAATACTTCTGTATGTCCCGTTCGGGACGAACTGCGTTATGACGAAATCTGCTCCGCGATAATCAAAAACACTCCGATCTCTTAGGCAGGTACGTCTTACGCGGGTAGGTGAGGTCATTCCGAGCGAACGAAGTGAGCGTGGGAATCCGATGGAAGCGTTGTGAGGTCGCGGCATTCAATCGGATTGCCACGGCACCTGCGCTGCCTCGCAATGACGGGGAGGGCGAGAATCGGATAGAGCGCGTCCCGGCAGACCGTCGCCCCTAAACTGGCGTCTTGCGTGGGTAGGAGAAGTCATTCCGAGCGAACGGAAGTGAGCGTGGGAATCCGATGGAAGCGTTGTGAGGTCGCGGCATTCAATCGGATTGCCACGGCACCTGCGCTGCCTCGCAATGACGGGGAGGGCGTAGAACCGGAAGAGAGCCTCCCGGCAGACCCTCGCCCCTAAACCAGCGTCTTGCGTGGGTAGGAGCGCAGAATTTGGATAGCGCGCGTCCCGGCAGACCCTCGCACCCTAAAGCCCGCTTCTTAAGCGGGGGTGACAAAATGCCCTGCAATAACGGGCCGAATGGCATTCTTTCTGCCATTCGGCTGACATTTTGGCAGGGATCGCCGATCGGCACGACCTTTGTTCGAATTCCGGGCGTAACCCGCGGCCGGAGCCGGAAAGCAGGCCCCGGGGTGCGAAAAACGAAAAAATGACAATTAAAACATATTACGATTATGGCAAAGATTATTGGTATTGACTTAGGAACCACGAACTCCTGCGTGGCAGTGATGGAGGGCAGCGAGCCCGTTGTAATTCCCAACTCCGAGGGACACCGCACGACCCCTTCCGTCGTGGCGTTCACGGCCGAGGGCGAGCGCAAGGTCGGCGACCCCGCCAAGCGTCAGGCTATCACCAACCCCAAGCGCACGGTCTTCTCGATCAAGCGTTTCATGGGCGAGGCTTACGACAAGGTCGCTGCCGACATCGCGCGCGCTCCCTATACGATCGTCAAGGGCGACAACAACACTCCGCGCGTGGACATCGACGGACGCCAGTACACGCCGCAGGAGATTTCGGCCATCATTCTGCAAAAGATGAAGAAGACGGCCGAGGATTATTTGGGCCAGGAGGTTTCGGAGGCCGTCATCACGGTTCCTGCCTATTTCTCCGACTCGCAGCGTCAGGCTACGAAGGAGGCGGGCGAGATCGCGGGTCTGAAGGTGCGCCGTATCATCAACGAGCCTACGGCCGCCGCGCTGGCCTACGGTCTGGACAAGAAGTCGAGCGACCTGAAGATCGCCGTATATGACTTGGGCGGCGGTACGTTCGATATTTCGATCCTCGAACTGGGCGACGGCGTATTCGAGGTGAAATCCACCAACGGCGATACGCACCTGGGCGGCGACGACTTCGACCACGTGCTGATCGACTACATGGCCGAGGCTTTCAAGGCCGAGCACCAGATCGACCTGCGTCAGGACCCGATGGCCTTGCAGCGTCTGAAGGAGGCCGCCGAGAAGGCGAAGATCGAGCTGTCGTCCTCGACCACGACGGAGATCAACCTGCCGTATATCATGCCCGTCAACGGCATTCCGCAGCACCTCGTGATGACGCTCACCCGCGCCAAGTTCGAGCAGCTGTGCGACCACCTGATCCGCAAGACCATCGAGCCTTGCAAACTGGCTCTGCGCGACGCGGGGCTGAATGCTTCCCAGATCGACGAGGTGATCCTCGTGGGCGGTTCGACGCGTATTCCCGCGATCCAGAAGATCGTCGAGGAGTTCTTCGGCAAGACCCCGAACCGTTCGGTGAACCCCGACGAGGTCGTGGCCATCGGCGCCGCCATCCAGGGCGGTGTGCTCACGGGCGAGGTGAAAGACGTGCTGCTGCTGGACGTTACGCCGCTGTCGCTGGGTATCGAGACCCTGGGCGGTGTGATGACGAAGCTCATCGACGCCAACACGACGATCCCGACCCGCAAGTCGGAGACCTTCTCGACGGCTGCCGACAACCAGCCTTCGGTGGAGATCAACGTCTGCCAGGGCGAACGTCCGCTGGCCCGCGACAACAAGTCGATCGGCCGCTTCCACCTCGACGGCATTCCCGCTGCGCCGCGCGGCGTTCCGCAGATCGAGGTAACGTTCGACATCGACGCCAACGGCATTCTGAACGTCTCGGCCAAGGACAAGGGCACGGGCAAGGAGCAGAAGATCCGCATCGAGGCTTCGTCGGGCCTTACCGAGCAGGAGATCCAGCGGATGCGCGACGAGGCTAAGGCCAACGAGGAGAAGGACAAGGCCGAGAAGGAGCGTATCGACAAGATCAACGCCGCCGACTCGAACATCTTCTCGACCGAGAAGCAGTTGAAGGAGTACGGCGACAAGCTGCCCGCCGACAAGAAGGCCGCCATCGAGACGGCGCTCGGCAAGCTGAAAGAGGCGCACAAGAACGCCGACGTGGCTGCCATCGACACCGCGATGGGCGAACTGAACGCCGCATGGCAGGCCGCTTCGCAGGACATCTACGCCGCACAGCAGCAGGCGCAGGGCGCACAGCCCGGAGCCGATGCCGGCCAGCAGGGCGGCGGCGACGGACAGCCCGAGGACGTGGAGTTCGAAGAGGTTAAGTAAAACCTCCGGGGAGAATCCCCGTCAAACATAACGCGAAGAGCGCGGTTCCGGAAACGGTGCCGCGCTCTTTTATTTTGCCCGGGAGGTAAATTTCGTTATCTTCGCCGACATAAATCCGTTTCCGATGGCTTGGTTGTATCTGATTCTGGCGGGGCTTTGCGAGGTGGGGTGGCCGCTGGGTTTCAAATTGGCGAACCTCAATCCGCGTTACCATCTCCTTTTTCTGGTTCTGGCTGTCGTTTCGATGGGCATGAGCGGCTGGTTGCTCTATATCGCCCAGAAGACGATCCCGATGGGCACGGCCTACATGATCTGGACGGGTATCGGGGGCGTGGGAACCGTGATCCTCGGCATCGTCTTTTTCCACGACGCCGTGACCTTCTGGCGGATGTTCTTTCTTTCGCTGGTTTTCATCGGCATCGTCGGCCTGAAGATGGTGCATTAGGCTCGCTCCGCCCGCCACATTCCGTAGAGGATCAGCGCCGCTCCGGCCAGCGCCGCAGGGGTGATGCGTTCGCCGATGCAGAGCGCGGCCGTGACGATCGTCACTAACGGATTGATGTAGATGTAGTTGGTCGTGCGCACGGTTCCCAGCCGGTGCATCACGGCGTTCCAGAGCAGGTAGCAGAGCATCGAGGCGACGACCCCGAGGAACAGCAGGTTGCCCCACACCGCAGGGCGTGCGAGCACCTCCCGTTCCACCGCGAAGGGGTGGAAGGCGAAGACCGGAAGAATGGTCAGCAATCCGTAGAAAAAGACTTTCCGGGTGATGAAGACCGCGGGGTAGCGGCCTCCGATGCGTTTGACGACCAGCGAGTAGACCATCCACAGCAGCGCCGCCGCGAGTGCCAGCATGTCGCCCCGCGGCGAGAGTTGCAGCACGAAATGCCCGTTGAGCACCACGAGGACCATGCCGGCGAAAGCCAGCGCCGACCCTGCGATCTGCCGCCGCGACATCCGTTCGCCGCGGTATGCGAGGCTCATCGCTACGGCCGTCCATACGGGCGCCGTGCAGACGATCAGCGAGACGTTCGAGGCCGGGGCGTACTCCAGGGCGATATTCTCGGTCAGGAAGTAGAGCGACCCTCCGCTCAGTCCGGCCGCCGCGAGCAGCAGTTCGTCGCGCAGATTCGCGGCCAGCAGCCTCCCGCGGGCGAAGGGCAGGATGCAGACGTAGGCCAGCGCGAAGCGCAGGACGAATATCTCCGCCGGGGTCAGCGAGTTGGCGATCAGCACCTTGGTCGATACGAACGTCGCGCCCCACACGGCGACGGCGAACAGCGCCGCGAGGTGGTATCGGTATTCCGGATATTTTGTCATGCGGCCCCAAAATTACTTATTTTTTGGCTTTTGACGCTAATTTCCACCCGCCGAATCCGCGTTATTTAATTCTTTTTTTCTATCTTTGCGTGCTATTATGCGTAATGACAAGAATTACAACAAATAATAACAACTATTTTTCATTCAAATGCAAAGTAAAGGTTTCATTAAACTCATCGCGGTCCTGCTGGGCCTCGCATGCGTTTACCAGCTCTCGTTCACGTTCAAAACGCGTGGCGTAGAGAAGAAGGCGGCTGCGTATGCCGCGCAGTTCCCCCTCGACCAGCAGGCCGAGGCCGAGCAGCATTACCTCGATTCGGTGCAGAACCTGTCGGTTTACAATCTGGGCTTCAGGAAGTTCACCTACAAGGAGTGCAAGGAGAAGGAGTTGAACCTGGGTCTCGACCTCAAAGGCGGTATGAACGTCATGCTGGAGGTGCAGGTCGAGGATGTCATCAAGGCGCTCGCCGGTGACAGCCAGAACGATCCCGCCTTCGTCCAGGCCATCGCCGAGGCGAACGAGGCCATGAAGCAGGGCACGTCGAACGACTATATCGCCGATTTCGTGAAAGCCTATTCGCGTCTGTCGAACGGCCGGGCCATCGCCGAGATCTTCGTAAGCCCCGACCGCAAGGACATCACGCTCGAAAGCTCGGACGCCGATGTCGAGAAGATCCTCAAGAAGGAGACCGAAGCCGCCATCAACGCATCGTTCAACGTGCTGCGCAGCCGTATCGACCACTTCGGCGTCACGCAGCCCAACATCATGCGCCTGCCTAACTCGCACCGCATTCTGGTCGAGCTTCCGGGTGTGAAGGAGCCCCAGCGCGTCCGCGACCTGTTGCAAGGCACCGCTTCGCTGGAATTCTGGACCACCTACGATGCCAACGAGGTGCTGCCGGCGCTGGTTGCAGCCGACAAGCTCATCAAAACCGAACTGGAGCAAGCTCCCGTCGCTGCGGAGCCCGAGACCGCTTCCGCCGAGGTTGAGGCCGCTGCCGGGACTGCCGCTGCCGAGACTGCCGGCGACCTGATCGCCGAGGTCGGCGCCGCCGATTCGACCGCCACGGCTCAGGTTGAAGGTGACGAGCTGCGCTACGACCGCGCGCAGAACCCGCTTTTTGCCGTTCTCAATCCCCGCTTTGCGGGCGGAGCCGCCATCGGCGCCGCCTACAAGGCCGACATGGCTGCTGTGAACGAGTACCTCGCTCAGCCGGCCGTGCGCGAGCTGTTCCCCGCCGACATCCTGTTCAAGTGGGGCGTCAAGGGCGACGACAAGATCGACGGCCGCTTCTACCTCTACGCCATCCGGGTTTCGACGCCCGACGGCAAGGCTCCGCTCGACGGTTCGGTCGTTACGGAGGCCACCGAGCAGTACGCCCAGCGCGGCGCCACGGCCGAGGTTTCGATGACCATGAACGCCGAAGGCACCCAGGAGTGGTCGCGCATGACGGGCGAGAACATCGGCAAATGCATCGCCATCGTCCTCGACGGTTATGTCTACTCGGCTCCCCGCGTCAACTCGAAGATCGACAAGGGCCAGTCGCAGATCACCGGCGATTTCACCATCCAGGAGGCCAAGGACCTCGCCAACGTGCTCAACTCGGGTAAGGTTCCGGCGCCCGCCAAGATTATTCAGGATACGGTCGTGGGTCCTTCACTGGGCCAGGAGTCGATCAACGCCGGTATGATGTCGTTCGTGATCGCCTTCATCCTCGTCCTGCTCTACATGGGCCTGTTCTACAAGACCGCAGGCTGGATGTCCGACATCGCGCTGCTGACCAACGTCTTCCTGCTGATGGGCGTGCTCGTGTCGTTCGGCGCCGTGCTGACCCTTCCGGGTATCGCGGGTATCGTGCTGACGATGGGTATGGCCGTCGATGCCAACGTCATCATCTACGAACGCATCAAGGAGGAGCTCCGCGGCGGCAAGGGCCTTTCGCTGGCCATCAAGGACGGCTTCTCGAAAGCCTATTCGGCCATCATCGACGGTAACCTGACGACGATCATCACGGGTATCGTGCTGTTCATCTTCGGCAACGGCCCCGTTCAGGGCTTCGCCACGACCCTTATCATCGGTATCATCACCTCGTTCTTCAGCGCCATCTTCATCACGCGCCTGCTGATCGAGTGGATCGTCGGCAAGTGGGGCCGCATCTCCTTCTCGCGCAAGTGGTCGGAGAACTTCCTCAATAACACGCGCGTCGATTTCATCGCCAAGCGCAAGGCGGCTTACATCATCTCCGCAGCCCTGATCGTGCTGTCGTGCGTTTCGTTCTTCGCCCGCGGTCTGAACCTCGGCGCCGAGTTCACCGGCGGCCGTGCTTATGTGATCCGTTTCGACCAGCCCGTTTCGGCCGAGGAGGTTCGCCAGAATGTCGAGCAGGCTTTCTCGCAGTTCGCCGATGCCGACGCTTCGTCGATCAGCTCCGAGGTGAAGCAGTACGGCAAGGAGAATCAGATGCGCATCGTGACGCAGTACCGTTACGACGATACGTCGGACGAGGCTACGGCCGAGGTCGAGAAGATCATCTACGACGCCCTGAAGCCGCTCTACTCCTACGACATCACCTTCGAGCAGTTCCGCAATACGCAGACCGACGCCAACGGTATCCTGACGGCCGACAAGATCGGCCCCTCGATCGCCAAGGACATGACCTGGAACGCCATCTATTCGGTGCTCTTCTCGCTCATCGCCATCGGTCTCTACATCACGTTCCGCTTCAAGCGCTGGCAGTGGGCTTCGGGCGCCACGGCAGCCCTGGCTTTCAACGCGCTGTTCATCATCGGTATCTTCTCGATGTTCTACGGACTGCTGCCCTTCAACCTCGAAGTCAACCAGGCGTTCATCGCTGCGATCCTGACGATCATCGGTTACGCCATCAACGATACCGTGGTGGTCTTCGACCGTATCCGCGAGTTCCTGGGACTCTATCCCAAGCGCAACCTCAAGGAGAATGTGAACAACGCCATCAACTCGACCCTGTCGCGTACGATCAACACCTCGGGCACGACGCTCGTGACGCTGCTGGCCATCTTCTTCTTCGGCGGCGAGACGATCCGCGGCTTCATCTTCGCGCTGATCATCGGCGTGGTCGTAGGTACGGCCGCCACGATCTTCCTCGCTACGCCGATCGCCTACGATCTGATGATCAAGCGTGCCAAGGCCGACGGAGAGAAGTAGGGTTACGTCGAATGTTTTACGTGAAATGGACTGCATCCCGGGCGGGTGCGGTCCATTTCGCATTCGTGGGACAGCCGCTCTTTCCGGTTCCGGCAGATCGGAATTTGCACGGAATTTGAGGGTTGTCCGGCGATGTGTAACGATATAACCGGAAGATTATGAAAACAAAGAATCTGTTGCTGGGTATGGGCGCTGTTTGCGGCGCTTCTTTCCAGGCGATCGCCTGCACGGGCATCGCGCTTACGGCTGCGGACGGCAGCTATGTACAGTCCCGCACCATCGAGTGGGCCCGCGGCGTTTTGCAGAGCGAATACGTCGTCATTCCGCGCGGCCAGCGGCTCCGCTCCTTCACGCCCTCCGGAACCGACGGAATGACTTTCACGGCCAAATACGGCGTCGTGGGGTTGTCCGTCGTGCAGAAGGAGTTCATCGCCGAGGGGATCAACGAAGCGGGATTGTCGGCCGGGCTCTTCTTCTTCCCGCAATACGGCGGTTACGAACCCTACGAACCGGCTCGGAACGACCGCACGCTCGCCGATCTGCAATTCGTGGCATGGGTGCTGACGCAGTTTTCGACGATCGACGAGGTGAAGGCTGGCATCGGAGAGGTGCGCATCGTCGGACTGGAGCCTGCGTCGGTCGTGCATTGGCGTATCGGAGAGCCCTCCGGGCGGCAGGTCGTGCTGGAAATCGTCGGCGGGGTGCCTCATTTCTACGAGAACGAGATCGGCGTGCTCACCAACGCTCCCGGTTTCGAGTGGCAGCTCACCAACCTGAACAATTACGTGAATCTCTATCCGGGCGACGCTCCCGTCCGGCGGCTGGGCGCCGTGACGCTGCGTCCTACGGGCGGCAACTCCGGGTTCCTCGGGCTTCCGGGCGACGCCACGCCGCCGTCGCGCTTCGTGAGGGCCGCCTTCTACCGCGCCACGGCTCCGCAGCGCGCCACCGGGTTCGACGCCGTGCAGCAGTGTTTCCATCTGCTCAACAATTTCGACATCCCCATCGGCATCGAGCATCCCGAGGGCGAATGTCCGGACATTCCGAGCGCTACGCAGTGGACCTCGGCCATCGACCTGACCAACCGCCGGGTCTATTACAAGACGGCCTACGACAATACGATCCGCTGTATCGACCTCGCGCGGATCGACTTCGCAAAGACGGCCTATCAGTCCCATCCGCTGGACCGGAGGCGGGAACAGCCCGTGGAACAGATTGTCATTCCGAAGTAGACCGCCCGGCCGCCCGCCGGATGCGGGCGGCCCCTCGCGGAAAGCCGGGCTTGCAACTTTTGGGGTGCGGTTCATTTTGAATCCATCCGACTTTTTCATACCTTTGCGAACGTAATCGAACCTGTTCATGGAAAATTTGCTGAAATGGATGCATCGTTACGTGTCGCCGGTTTTTCTGGCGCTGCTGGTCGCGTCGTTCATCCTGTGGTATATCGCCAAACTGAGTTACACTTACACCGCCGAGCAGACCGTGAAGGTGAGTGTCGATGGGCAGCCCTTCGAGGTCACGTGCGTGGTCGAGGGCGTCGGGACGAACCTTTTCGGCTACCGGGTCTACATGAACAAGACGCTGCGCATCCCGCTTTCGGACCTCAAGACGAAGCGTTCGCACGAGGAGGGTCACGAGGGCAAGCTCATCATCGACCCGCAGTCGTTGCAGAACGCCCTTGCGCCGCGTTTCAGCGACATCAAGATCATCTCCGTCGGGGATATTCCCGAAATCGACGTTCCCGCGCGTCCATGATGAAGGTCGGGATCACGGGGGGCATCGGCAGCGGCAAGAGTACGGTTTGCCGCCTTTTCGCGCAGCGGGGCGTCGCGGTCTACGACTCCGACGCCGCGGCCAAGCGGCTGATGACCGAAGAGCCCGCACTTCGGGCGGGCATCGCGGCCCGCTTCGGCGCCGAAGCCTATGCCGGCGGCGCGCTCAACCGCCCGTACCTCGCCGCGAAGGTCTTCTCCGACCCGGCGGCTCTGGCCGACCTGAACGCATTGGTCCATCCGGCCGTCATGGCCGATTTCGCCGCGTGGGCCGAACGGCAGGAGGGGAGTTATGTGATCCTCGAAAGCGCCATTCTCTTCGAAGCGGGACTGGAGGGTTCGGTCGATCGGACCGTCGCCGTCCTCGCCCCGTTGGAGCTGCGCGTCGAACGCACCTGCCGCCGCGACGGCTGCGACCCCGAAGCGGTCCGCCGCCGCATCGCCGCTCAGGCCGGCGACGATTTGCTGCGTGAGCGGGCCGATTACACCCTTGTCAATATTCTCGAAACCGATCTCGAACCCGCCGTTGCGGAGTTGGACCGCATATTTACCCATGAAGCCGTTGAACATTGATTTTTCCGCACCGCAGGTGATGGCGATTCTGAACGTCACGCCCGATTCGTTTTATGCCGGCAGCCGCATGCCCGACGCCGGGGCCGTCGAACGCCGCGTCCGGGAGGCCGTGGCCGAGGGAGCGCAGCTGATCGACGTGGGGGGCTACTCCTCGCGTCCCGGCGCCGACGAGGTTCCTGCCGACGAGGAGTGGCGGCGCGTGGAGTTGGGCGTCGGAACCGTGCGGCGGCTGGCTCCGGACATGCCGGTTTCGGTCGATACGTTCCGCAGCGAGGTGGCCGCAAAAGCCGTCGAGGCGTTCGGACCTCTGATCATCAACGATATCTCCGCCGGGGAGCTCGACCCCGCGATGCTCTCCGTCGCCGCGAAATACGACGTTCCCTATATCGCCATGCACATGAAAGGCGATCCCCGCACGATGCAGTCGCAGACCGACTACCGGCGCGACATCACCACCGAGGTCGTGGACTATTTCCGCGCCCGCATTGAGACGATGCTTGCGGCGGGTATCCGGCCTGAAAATATCATCCTCGACCCCGGCTTCGGCTTCGCCAAGACCACGGAACAGAACTACGAACTGCTGGCGGGCCTCGGTGAACTCTGTGCGCTGGGTTATCCCGTGCTGGCGGGGCTTTCGCGCAAGTCGATGATCTATAAGGTCCTCGGCGTGACGCCCGCCGAATCCCTCGCCGGGACCGTCGCGCTGGGGTGGGAGTGCCTGCGGCAGGGGGCGAAGATCCTGCGCGTCCACGACGTGCGGGAGGCCGCCGATACGGTCAGACTGTTCAACATGTTCCGCCGATGATACGAGTTACCGACATACACAAGAGTTTCGGCACGCTCGAAGTGCTGAAAGGCGTCTCGCTGGAGGTCGCCGCAGGCGAGGTGGTCTCCATCGTGGGGGCCAGCGGCGCCGGAAAGACCACGCTTTTGCAGATCATGGGGACCCTTTCGCGGCCCGACAGCGGGCGCGTGGAGATCGGCGGCGAGGATGTCTCGTCGCTGGGCGACAAGGCCCTGTCGAAATTCCGCAACGAGCGCATCGGCTTCGTCTTCCAGTTCCACCACCTGCTCGCGGAGTTCACGGCTTTCGAGAATGTCTGCATTCCGGGGCTGATCGGCCGGCGTCCCCGCGCCGAGGTCGAGCGCCGGGCCGCGGAGCTGCTCGACATGATGGGCCTCGCGTCGCGCCGCGACCACAAGCCCGGGCAGCTCTCGGGCGGCGAGCAGCAGCGCGTGGCCATCGCCCGTGCGCTGGTCAATGCGCCTGCGGTGCTGTTGGCCGACGAACCCTCGGGCAACCTCGATTCGCACAACCGCGACGAAATCCACCGCCTCTTTTTCGAATTGCGCGAGAAATTGGGCCAGACCGTCGTCATCGTGACCCACGACGAGAACCTCGCCGCGATGGCCGACCGGAAGATCACCATGTCCGATGGAACGATTCTCTGACGACGACCTGCGGGAGCTGCTGGAGGCCCTGCACGACAAATACAACCGTCCCGAATTCATTCCCGACGACCCGATTTCGGTGCCGTATCGCTACACCGGGCGCGCCGACCGCGAGATCGCGGGCTTCCTCTCCGCCACGATCGCCTGGGGCAACCGCAAGGCGATCGTCAGCAGCGGCCACCGCATGATGCGCTTTATGGACGACGCCCCGGCGGATTTCGTCCGCAACGCCTCGGAGCGCGAACTGGCGTTGCTCTCCTCCTATGCCCACCGCACGTTCAACGGCCGGGACCTGTGCGATTTCGTGCTGGCCCTGCGGCGCATGGAGGAGCGCCACGGAGGTATCGGGAACTTCTTCGAGACACGCTACGAGGCGACGCATGACATGCCCGCCGTGCTGGCCGACTTCCGGCGCGAGTTCTTCGCCGCGGAGCACGCCCCGCGGTGCGAGAAGCACCTCTCGTCCATCGAGAAGGGCGCGGCCTGCAAACGCCTCTGCATGTACCTGCGGTGGATGGTGCGCCGCGACGACCGGGGCGTCGATTTCGGGATGTGGCGGCGTATCCCGATGTCGGCCCTCTACCTGCCGCTGGATCTCCATGTCGGGAAGACAGGGCGTGCGCTGGGGCTGCTGACCCGCCGTCAGGACGACTGGCGCGCCGTGGAGGAGATCACCGCCGCGCTCCGCCGGTTCGATGCGGAGGACCCCGTGCGGTACGATTTTTCGCTGTTCGGCGCCGGGATAGACGGTTACCTGCGGTAACCGCAATTAAGAATTAAGAATTAAAAATTAAGAGTTATTTTCAGCTTCAAACAATTCACGATTCGCCAGGACCGCTGTCCGATGAAGGTCGGCACCGACGGCGTTCTGTTGGGGGCCTGGGCCGGTGTGCGGCCCTCCGACCGGCGGATGCTCGACATCGGCACCGGCACGGGGCTGATTGCCCTGATGCTGGCCCAGCGTTCCCCGGAGGCATTTGTTACGGGTGTAGACATCGACGACGTTTCGCAGGCCCGCGAGAATGCCGACTCCTCGCCGTGGGGCGGCAGGGTGGCTTTCGAACGCTGCCCCGTGCAGGAGTTCGCGGCGCCGGAACCGTTCGATCTGATCGTCTCGAACCCGCCCTTTTTCGTCGATTCGCTCACGTGTCCCGACGAAGGCCGCACGGCGGTGCGCCATGCCGTGCACCTGCCTTACGACGAGTTGCGCGATGCCGTGCTCCGGCTGCTGGCTCCTGCGGGCCGCTTCGCCGTGATCCTCCCCACGGCCGAGGCCGCGCGGTTCCTTGCGGTCTGTGCCGGACGGCTGGCCCTCGTGCGCCGCACCGATGTCCGCACCACGCCCCGCCGTCCGGCCAAGCGGGCGCTGATGGAGTTCGTCCGCGCGGAGGGCGCCGCGCCCGTGCCCGAAACCTCGGAACTGGTCGTCGGCTCGGGCGAACACGAGTGCTACACCCCCGAATACCGTGCCCTGACCCGCGATTTTTACCTGAAATTTTGACGGCTCACGAAAAAAAGTTACATTTGTCGTATTGCAATAAAAAGACCCGGACTATGAAACTCAGACTTTTGGCATTGTCCCTGCTGCTCGCGGGCGGCGTTTCGGCACAAAACCCATACATCGCCTTGCAGGGCGCGAATGAAACCGCTTCGGGCGTCGTCGTCTCCCAGCCGCGCACGATCCTCGCCGTGGACGTTACGGTCGAGCGCGATCAGACCCTCACGGGACCCTATGCGCGTTATGCGCAGAAATACCTCGGGGTGCGCGCTCCGCTGGCCGACAAAACGACGTGGAACATCACCGGGGCGCAGATCGCCCTGTTGGACTTCGGCACCTGCCTCGATGCCGGGGCTCCTGCGCCCGCTTCGACGCGCATTTTCAACCACGCCGCTTCCGACGAGGAGTTCGCGCGTCTGCAACCCGACAAGACCGACATGACGACGCCTGCGCTGGAGGATGCCGCGCGCGCCGCCGCCGACCGGATCTTCTCGCTGCGCCGCCACCGGATCGAACTCATCACGGGCGAAGCCGGGGAGAACGTCTTCGGCGAAGGGCTCAAAGCCGCCCTGGCCGAGATCGACCGCATGGAGCAGAGCTATCTGGAGCTGTTCCTCGGCAAGCGCATCGTCTCGACCGAGACCCGCCGCTATGTGGTCTACCCGCAGGCGGACAAGAAGCAGTATATCGTCTGCCGTTTCAGCCCGGCCGCCGGACTGCTGCCCGACAGCGACCTTTCGGGCGACATCGTGCTGTTGCAGATCGAGCCTTCGGGCAACACGAAATGCGACCTCGAAGCCGGTCCGAAGGAGACTTCGGTCGTGGCGTGCCGCGTCGCCGATCCTTCGACCTGCACCGTCCTCTCGGGCGGCCGCGAATATGCCCGGGCCGTGCTTCCGGTCTTCGAGTTCGGCCGCACGGTCAATGTCGCTTTGCCGCGCCGCAAATAATCCTGCACCGGATATGGATTTCACCTCCCGGATGGCCGCGCTGCTCGGGGCGTTCCGCCGCGAACGCAACGGCGCCGTGGCCGATTCGATGCGTCTCTACGGCAAGCCTTACGGCCTGAACTACGGCGTGAGCCTCCCGACGCTCCGCACGCTGGCGCGCGCCGAAGGCACCGACCACGAATTTGCCCGCTATCTCTATCAACAGGATGTCCGCTGCCTGCGGCTCGCGGCGTTCCATATCGCCGACCCGGCACGCTTCCTACCCGCCGAATTCGCTTTCTGGGGCGGCGGACTGCTCAACTCCGAACTGGCCGAAGAGGCCGCTTTCGCTCTGCTGAGCCGCTCGGAAACCCTTCCCGCGCTCTTCGAAGCGTGGATCGCCCCGGGCGCTCCCTGCCTCGAACAATATGCCGCTCTGATGGCTGCCGCCCGTGCGCCGCATCCGTCTCCGGCGTGGATCGCCCCGACTGTCGAAGCCGTGCGCCGCGCCGCTTCGGACGACGCCCCGGCCGCACGGCTGTTGGCGCAGGGCGCCGTGGCGTTGCTGGCCGCCGCAGGCTCCCTGAACGACGAAAACCGGCTGGCGGTGCTCCGCGCGGCCGGTTCGTTGGATTCGTCCCCTGCCGCGGAGTATCTCCGCGACGAGCTGGGATGGCGTCTGGATGCCTAAAGCAGCACGTGTTCGTGTTTTTCGAGTTCGTTGAGCACGTTCACCAGGTGCTCGTAATCCACCCGTCCGCTCTCGCGCCACAGCACCTCCCCGCGGCGGAAAAACATCAGCGTCGGTACCGACACGATGTTGTAGCGCCGCACGATTTCGAGCAGGTCGGGGTCTTCGATGTCCATGCGGTAAACGTCCGCGCGGCCGTTCATCTGTTTTTGAAACCGGTCGATCACGGGGGTCATCGCCCTGCACGTTCCGCACCAGACAGCGAAAAAATCTACGAACGTCAGCGCGTTCCGCCAGATGATCTTGTCGAAGTCTTTCATTGTCGCTGTTTTATTCGGTTCAACTTATCTCCGCCCACGTCATCCCCGCATGGGTCTTGTCTGCGAGCTCTTTTTCGGCGTAGCTGATCGTGCGGCGCAGTCCCTCGACCAGCGGCGTGCGGGGTTCCCATCCCAGTTCGCGGCGCGCCGACGAGATGTCGGGCGCGAGACGCCGCACGTCGTCGGCGCGGGCGTCGGTGTGTACGATCTGCGAGCGGCTGCCCGTCAGGGCGACGATCTTCTCGGCCAGCGCACGGATCGAAACCTCGTGGCTGCTGCCGAAATTGATCGTCCGCGCGGTCTCGGTCGGCGGGGCGTCCATCAGCCGCACCAGCCCGTCCACGACATCCTCGACCCAGCAGAAGGTCCGCAACTGTTCGCCGCTGCCGTTGATCGGAATGTCGCGGTTCTGCAACGCCGCCACGATCATTTTCATCACCACGCGCTGATCCATCAGGTCGGCGCCTGTGCCGTAGGTGTTGAATATGCGGGCAATGCGGGCGTCCACTCCGAATTCGCTCTGATAGGCGCGGTGCATCGCCTCGGCGGCGCGTTTGCCTTCGGCGAGAATGCGGCGCGTGGTGCAGAAGCCGGACTCTTCGGCGGTGTCCCGGCAGTTTGCGGCATAGATGTTCCCCGCCGAGGCGAACAGGATGCGGGCGTGTTCCGCACGGGCGGTGTCGAGGGCGTTTATCGAGCCCAGCGTGTTGACTTTGAGCGTCTCGACGGGCAGCGCCTTGTTGTAGCGCACGCGGGAGGGCGAGGCGAGATTGTAGATCTCGTCGCAGCGAATCCCGAATTGGTGGACGATGTTGTGGCGGACATAGCGGAATTCCGGATGCGGGGGCATGTCGCGCAGCAGCGGCGAATTGGCGATGTCGCGCGTGTCCACGCAGAAAACTTCGTGCCCTTCGTCCAGCAGACGCAGACACAGGTGGGTGCCGATGAATCCCACGCCGCCCAGTACGACTATTCTCTTTTGCATCTCGTTCCGGTTTTTTACCGGAGCGGAAGCAAAATCCGTTCCATACCGATGCGATTCCTGCTTTTTAACGGGCTTCCAGGAAGAGCGCCCGGGGAAGCTGGTCGATGCTGTTTATCGGCACGACCTCGATCCCTTTGGGGCGCTTGCCGCCTTTGGCCAGATAGCCCGAGACGATGATGCGCTTGAACCCCAGCCGCGCCGCTTCGCTGATGCGCTGTTCGGTGCGGGGTGCGGGGCGCACTTCGCCCGAGAGGCCGATCTCGCCTGCGCAGCAGACCCCTTCGGCCACGGGACGGTCGTAGTAGGAGGAGATCACCGCCGCCACGACCGCGAGGTCCAGCCCCGGATCGGCGACCTTGAATCCTCCGGCGAAGTTCAGGAAAACGTCCTTCTGGAACATCTTCATCCCCACGCGCTTCTCCAGCACGGCCAGCAGCATGTTCATGCGCCGGCCGTCGTAGCCCGTCGTCGAACGCTGGGGGGTGCCGTAGGCCGCGCCGCTCACCAGCGCCTGCACCTCGATCAGATAGGGCCTCACGCCGTCGGCCGAAGCCCCCACGGCGATGCCCGAAAGCGGCTCCTCGTAGTGGGTCAGCAGGATTTCCGACGGATTATCGACTCCCCGCAGCCCGGCGTCGAGCATCTCGAAGACCCCGATCTCGAACGTGGCGCCGAAACGGTTCTTGATGCCCCGCAGAATGCGGTAGATATTGTTGCTGTCGCCTTCGAATTGCAGAACCACATCGACGATGTGTTCCAGTATCTTGGGGCCGGCTATCGCGCCGTCCTTGGTGATGTGTCCGATGATGAAGATCGACGTTCCGGTCGATTTGGCGTATTTCAGCAGCGTGGCAGCGCATTCGCGGATCTGCGACACGCTTCCCGCCGACGAGTCCAGCAGGTCGGTGTAGATGGTCTGTATCGAGTCGATCACCACCAGGTCGGGACGCTGTTCGGTGATCTGCGCCACGATGTTCTCCAGCAGCGTTTCGGGATAGATCAGGCATTCGTCGTTGCCGATTCCTATGCGTGCCGCGCGCATCTTGATCTGCTCGGCCGACTCCTCGCCCGAGACATAGAGGGTCTTCAGTCCGTTCGCCGCCAGCGCGATTTGCAGCGAGAGGGTCGATTTGCCGATGCCCGGCTCGCCGCCCACCAAGACCAGCGATCCGGGGACCATGCCGCCGCCCAGCACCCGGTTGACCTCGGCATTCCCGAGGTCGATGCGCACGTGTTCGCTTTCGCGGATATCCTTCACCCGCTGGGGCTTCGCCGCGGGCAGGGGGCCCGCCACGGTCGCCGCCACCGAACCGCTTTCACGGGCGATGATCTCCTCGGTGAAGGTGTTCCACTCGCCGCACGAGGGGCACCGTCCCAGCCATTTGGGGGCTTCGAAACCGCAGTTCTTGCAGAAATATGCCTTTTTGACCTTTGCCATCTCAGTTCGCGTTTGTCGAGGTGTACGACCGGCGTTCGGCCTTCGTGATCCCGGCGTCGGGGTAGAGCGCCTGGTAGGTTTCGGTCAGGTCGGTCACGAGCACCGTTTTGGTCCGCCCGTCCGTGTCCTGATAGGTCGAGAGCGTGAACGAGTATTCCGCCTCGGGTTCCGGACAGTAGATCAGCACCTCGTTCGTGCCCGGGGTCTTGAAGAAAGCCGCCGTCACCGTGCCGGCCTCCGTGGCGGTCTCGATCTGCGCGCGGCCGCCGTTGTATTTCGAGAAATTGAGCGTATAGCGTCCGCCTGCCTGCACGTGCGCCGACGCGACGATTCCGGCCTCGATCTCTTCGATCACCGGGTCCGTCGTTTCACCCTCGTCCGCCCGGCTTTCCGGCGTCGGCTCGGGTTCGGGTTCGGGTTCGGGTTCGGGCTCGGGTTCCGGCTCCGGACTCGGGACGGTCACTACGGCTTCGACACGTACAACGGGGTAGACGGCCGTGTAGAACACCTCCGATTCGCTGCATGCTCCCAGCAGCAGTGCCGCCAGCACGGCGGCGCCGTATTTCAATCCTTTCATCATAATCCCAAATCTTCGTCGATCAGTACCACCAGCACTCGTTTGTCGGGCCAGCAGCGCAGCATCTCCATCCGGGTATTGCAGACCCGGTCCTGCGCATTGCAGTCCGAACAGATGCCCGTTTTGGCGCAGGGCGTGTGGAATCCCGGGTGGCGGGCGATGTTCTGCGGCGCCGCGATGCGGCGGATGCGCTCTTCGGCTGCGTCGCGGTCGGCCACCACCTTGTTGCGGCCCGCCACGATGACCACCTTGCGGGGTCCGAACGCCACCGGGGCGATGCGGTTGCCCACTTTGTCGAGCCAATGGAGCGTACCCGCTTCGGTCACGGCATTCACGCCCGTTACGAAAAAGTCCGACATCAGGGCCTGACGGCGTATTTCGAGCCGTTCCTCATAGGGCTTCGAGGCGTCGAATCCGTCGAGCAGCACTATTTCGTCATTGCCGGCGAGCCACTCGACGATCCCCGTCGCACGCATCGTCATCGAGTCGCCGAACGACGCCAGCCGGGGCCGGCACTCCTCTGCTGCGGCCTTCATCACGGCGAAGGCTTCGGCCGTACTGCCGACGGCTACGGCGTCGAAATGATGCCTCCGCAGCGCCGCGGCGCAGGCTTCCAGTTTTTCTGTAGTTCGGTTTGTCATCACATTTTATTTGATGAAGAACCGGTATATGTCGTTTCCGTTGGCGTAGAGCAGCAGGAAGAGGATGATGATAAGCCCGACGTACTGCGCGCCTTCCAACACCTTGTCGCTCACTTTGCGGCCCGTCACCATCTCCCAGAAGGTGAAGATAGCGTGCCCGCCGTCGAGCCCCGGGATCGGCAGGATGTTCATCACGGCGAGGATGATCGACAGAAAGGCGGTTTTCAGCCAGAAATCCTGCCAGTCCCACGACGAGGGGAAGATGCTGCCGATGGCGATGAATCCGCCCAGCTCCTCGTACATCTTGGTCTTGGGCTGTACGATCATCTTCAGCTGCTCCCAGTAGGAGGAGATCATGTCGCCGGCCTTGCGGAAACCCGCCGGAATCGACTCCCAGAAGGTGTACGTCTGCGTGCGGAGCGTGTAGGGGTTTTGTACGATCACGCCGATCGTTCCCTCGGCGGAGACGGGAACGGGGAGTTCCAGCGTCCCGCCGTTGCGCAGGACGGTCAGCCGCACCGTGTCGCCGGCATGGAGTTGCAGATAGGCTTTGTAGTCGCGGTAGTCCATCTTTTCGTAACGGTCCGCCGTGCGCCGGCTCTCCATAGCGACGATTTCGTCGCCTTTCCGCAGCCGGGCAGCAGTCGGGGCCACGACGCTGTCGATCAGGAAAGGCATGCGCTGGACGAGGAGTTTTTCATAGCCCTTGTTCTGACGCATGGCGATCAGTTCGGCGAGCGGGAGCGTCAGTTCCACCTGCTCTCCGTCGCGCTCCACGACCACGCGGCGGTCACCCTCGGTGATCAGCAGCGAGTTGAGGAACACCATCGGGTTCTCCACCGCCTCGCCGTCGATGCTCACCAGCCGGTCCCCGTCGCGGAATCCGAGGCTGTGTCCCGCTTCGTTGAAGTTGTAGCCCCATTTGGCATCCTCGTTCGAGAAATAGCTGTCGCCCCAGGTGTAGCAGACGCCGATGTAGATGGCCACGGCCAGCACGACGTTCATCACCACGCCGGCGATCATCACCAGAAAACGCTGCCAGGCGGGTTTCGACCGGAACTCCCAGGGCTGCGGGGGTTGTTTCTGATACTCCTTGTCCATCGACTCGTCGATCATGCCGGCGATCTTGCAGTATCCGCCCAGCGGCAGCCAGCCCAAACCGTATTCGGTGTGTCCGCGGCGGAACTTGAAGAGCGAGAATCCCAGGTCGAAGAAGATGTAGAACTTATCGACGCGGATTTTGAAGACCCGCGCCATGATGTAGTGTCCCAGCTCGTGAATGCCTACGAGGATGGTGAAACAGAGGAAGAATTGAATGATCTTGGTTAGAATATCCATGTCAATAGCGTGAAAAGTTAAAAGTTAAAGGTGAAAGGTAAGACGGTTATATCGATGTGGGATTGTGTTTTTAACATTTCTCCTTTCACATTTCACCTTTCAATTTTAAAAATTCCGCCGCCAGCGCACGGGCTTCGGCGTTCGCTTCGGCATAATCGGCCAGGGTGGGCGAGGCGATGAACGACGCGCGTTCCAGCGCATGACGGATGGCGCGCACGATGTCGAGCCACGCGCACTTGCGGGCGAGGAATGCGGCCACCGCCACTTCGTTCGCCCCGTTCATCGTGCAGGCCGCCGTGCCGCCGCGCCGCAGGCAGTCGTAGGCGATGTCCAGCGCCGGATATTTCGCGCGGTCCACCTCGGCGAAGGTCAGCTGCGGATGGTTCAGGAAGTTGAACCGCTCGCCCGGACGGTTCGCCCGGTCGGGGAACATCAGCGCGAAGCTGATCGGCATGCGCATGTCGGGCGTTCCCAACTGGGCCTTGATCGCCCCGTCTTCGAATTCGACCATCGAGTGCACGATCGACTGGGGATGGAGCAACACCGAGATCCGCTCGGTCGAGGTTCCGAAAAGCCAGTGGGCCTCGATCACCTCGAACCCCTTGTTCACGAGCGTCGAAGAGTCGATCGTGATCTTCGCGCCCATGTCCCATTGGGGATGACGCAGCGCCTGTTCCACCGTGACGTTCGCCAGCTCTTCGGCCGCGAGGTCGCGGAACGCGCCGCCGCTGCACGTGACGATCAGCCTTCGGACCGGGGCGCGTTCGCCCACGAGGCATTGGAAGATGGCCGAGTGCTCCGAGTCGATCGGGATCACCGGGGCTTTCCGTTCGCGCGCCAGCGGCATCACGCAGGCGCCGCCCACCACCAGCGACTCCTTGTTGGCCAGCGCGAGCTTCTTGCCCGCCTCGATGGCCGCCACCGTGGGCGCCAGCCCCGCATAGCCCACCAGGGCGTTGACCACCACTTCGGTGTCTCCGCCTCCGGCGACCTGCGCCACGGCCTCCTCTCCGGCGTAAACCTTCGTGTCGGTGTCCGCAAGTGCTTCGCTCAGGGCGGCGTAACGGCTCTTGTCGGCGATCACCACCGTGTCGGCGTCGAATTCCCGGGCCTGCTGCGCGAGTTTTTCCCAGTTGCGGTTCGCCGTGAGGATGCGGGCTTCGAAGCGGTCGGGGTTCTCGCGGACGATGTCGAGCGTCTGCACGCCGATCGAACCGGTCGAACCCAGTATGGCAAGTCGTTGTTTCATGCGTTTGTCAGAAGACGATGTATCCCTCCGGGTCCACGGGCTTGCCGTTGTTCCAGAGTTCGAATTCGAAGAGTTTCACCTCGCCGTTCTCGGCTTCGGCGTTGTATCCGATCAGCTCGCCCGAGCGGATGGTCTGTCCCACCGACACGAGCGACTGCGAAAGATTCTTGTAGATCGAAATCAGGTTCCCGGCGTGTTGCAGGACCACCGTGTAGCCCGTCTCCGGGGCCCAGAGGCTCTGCACGACCGTTCCGTTGTCGATGGCCGCGATGCGGTCGCCGGCCGCCGCCGCGATCTTCACGCCGAAATTCCCCTGTTTGATGTCGAAACGCCCGGTGATGATCCCTTCGACGGGCGTCGCCAGTTCGATGGCCTCGCGGATCTTGCGGCGCGACCCCTCGCTGCGCGGGGCGATGGCATACTCCCCGTCGCCCTCCATCTGGGCCCTCAGCAGCGAATCCTCGGGCGAGGGCATCACCAGCACCTTGCTGATGCGCGACGAATCCGACGCGGCCAGCGTCCGCGCCACGGGGGTGCGTCCCTCCATGATGAGGGCGATGTTGCGGTTGTAGGTCATCATGTCGTTCATCATGCGCTCCATCGAGTCGAGTCGGATGATGTTTTGCAGCAGGCTTTCGCGCGAGCGGTCGGCCTCGGTGCGGTATCCGGGCAGGAACTCCAGCACGGGGCTGTAAGCCACCAGCGACAGCGTGAGGATGAACAGCAGCAGGACGAACGCCACCAGCCCGGCAAAGACGCTCGCGGGCGAAAGGTGTATGTGCCACTCCTCGGAATTGTCCGTGGCGTTGAGCATGCTGAAGCGGCGTTTGCGGAACAGCCCGCGCCACCACGCCCGTATTCTCTTCAGAAATTTCATTTTCCGGGAACGTTTTTTCGGGGTTACGTCTGACAAAGGTAGCCAAAATTCCAAAAAACCTTTGGCATCGCCTTGAAAATTTTTACCTTTGCAGATGCTTTGAACCTAAACGTCACAAACACATAAAAAAGTATGGTCAAACCTACACTCTTGGTCCTGGCGGCGGGCATGGGCTCCCGCTACGGATCGCTCAAACAGATGGACGGCGTCGGTCCCAACAACGAAGCCATCATCGACTATTCGGTCTACGACGCCATCCGCGCCGGTTTCGGCAAGGTGGTTTTCGTCATCCGCCACTCTTTTGAAAAGGAGTTCCGCGAAGTCTTTTCGGCCGACCGCTTCGGCGGGCGCATCGCCGTCGATTTCGTCTTTCAGGAGCTGGACTACCTCCCCGAGGGGCTGACGGTTCCCGAAGGCCGCGTGAAGCCGTGGGGCACGAACCACGCCGTGATGATGGCCGCCGATGCCGTTCACGAGCCGTTCGCCGTGATCAACGCCGACGACTTCTACGGCGCCGAGGCTTACAAGACCATCGGCGAGTACCTCTCGAAACTCGGCGATTCGAAAAACAGCTATTGCATGGTCGCCTACGACCTGAACCGGACTCTTTCGGAGAACGGTACGGTTTCGCGCGGCGTCTGCGGCGTCGATCCGAAGGGCGACCTCACGTCGATGGTCGAGCGCACGCAGATCGAGCGCATGCCCGACGGCCGGATCGTCTTCCACGACGGTGGCGCCGACGAGGAGCTGGCCGAGGATACGCCGGTTTCGATGAACCTCTTCGGGTTCACGCCCGACTTCTTCGCCTATTCGAAGGAGTACTTCGCGCAGTGGTACGCCGAGAATCACGAGAATCTCAAGTCGGAGTTCTACATCCCGACGATGGTCAACAAGCTGATCGGCGACGGCACGGCGACGCTCCGCGTGCTGCGTTCGGCCGCCCAGTGGCACGGCGTCACCTACAAGGAGGACAAACCGGCGCTGATGGCCGCCATCGAGAAGATGATCGCCGACGGGAAATATCCCCGCGACCTCTGGAAGTAGTTTCCGGCGGTTGCGGCGGCATCTGCCGCGGATTTTCAGACAGGGTCGTAGCTTGAAAAAGTTACGGCCCTTCTTATATATATAGGGTCGATCGGTCTTTGCCTGCGACGCGAACGACAACCCGTGCGAAAAACTCGTTTCCGGTTTGTTTTCCGATAAATTTTTTATATCTTTGTAGAGGTTTGTTAGGTTCCTCGTGGAGGATGGCTCCTTTCGATAGCGAGAAAGGGCTCTCTTCGGGAATTTTGTCGGTATTTCTTTGGTTAATCTGCTTGTTCTAACCCTGTTTGAATGATGAAGTTTTACGTTCGGACAATTTCGCCCCTTTTTTTGCTTGTGGTCTTGTCGTTATGCGGCTCGCAGCAGGCGTTCGGACTTTGTGGAAAACGCAGCCGCAAGGCGCCCGCCGAACAGCGTGACACCACGAAAAGTTCGGCATACGACAAATTCTTCAAGGAGGAACAGCGCATAGCCCGGGGCCTTTTCACGCTGCATGAGATGAAAGGACGGGTCTATTTCGAGATTCCGCTCCGGCTGATGGACCGGAGCATGCTGCTCGGAACGACCATCTCGGCTACCAGCGACAACGGTCACGGAATCGTGGGCTCCAAGCCGAAAGATCCGCTTCATTTCGCATTCACGCGTGCGGGAGACCGGATCGCCATGCGGCTGATTTCGGAGCGGACTGTCTCCCCCCCCCTCCCGGATCATGCTGAAATAGGGCGGGCGCTCGCAACGAGCAATATCGGCGCTATTTACCGGTTGTTCAAGATCGAGACCTTTACGCCCGACAGCTCGGCGGTGGTCGTGGACGCCACGAATCTGTTTGTCAGCGATGACGAGCGGCTGTCGCCTTTCGACAAATACAGCCAGCACACGCTTTCGGGACGCCTCAAACGCAAGGAGTCGTTCGAAAAGGAGAAGTCCTACGTGACCGGAATCAAGTCCTTTTCGGATAACGTTTCGGTCAGCAGCAGTCTGAATTACCGGGTGACGATCTCGGAGCGCGGGCTGCGGGATGTGCCGGTTACGATCGCTGCCACACGTTCCATCCTGCTGCTCGACAGTCTTCCCGTCAGCCCCCGGATCACCGACAGCCGCATCGCCGTTTTTCCGACGGGCAAGATGCTCTATTCTCCCACGACCCAGGGGGCCCGTCCGATATGGTATGCCAACCGCTGGCGGCTGGAGCCCTCGGATATCGAAGCCTACCGGCGCGGGGAATTGGTGGACCCGGTCAAGCCGATCGTCTTTTACATCGACCGTAATTTTCCCCGCACGTGGCTTCCGTACGTCATCGAAGGGGTGAATCAGTGGAGCGAACTTTTCGAGCAGATCGGTTTCCGCAATGCCGTCCAGGCGCGGCTTTTTCCCGAGGACGACCCTGAATTCGACCCCGACAACCTCAAATATTCGTGCGTGCGGTATGCCCCGGTGACGATTCAGAACGCTATGGGCCCCTCGTGGACCGATCCGCGCAGCGGCGAGATCGTCAGCGCCTCGGTCTATCTTTATCACGATGTGATCGAGCTGATCAACAACTGGCTTTTCATACAGACTTCGCCGGCCGATCCGCGCGTGCGGCAGAAGCAGATTCCTCAGGAGATCATCGGCGACGCCCTGCGGTATGTGCTTTCGCACGAGATCGGGCATTGCCTGGGCTTCATGCACAACATGGGCGCATCGTCCGTGATCCCCGTGGATTCGCTGCGGAGCCCCTCTTTCACCCGCGAGACGGGAACGACCCCGTCGATCATGGATTACGCCCGTTTCAACTATGTCGCCCAGCCGGGCGATTTCGAGCGCGGCGTGCGGATGACGCCTCCGCGGTTCGGGGTTTACGACCGGTTTCTGGTGAAATGGAACTATACGCCGCTTTTCGCCGGGAGCCCCGAGGCGGAGTATGCGATCACCTCGCAATGGCTGCGCGAGGCGTCGGCCGATCCGGCCCTGCGCTACGGCAAGCAGCAGTTCTCCGAGCCGCTCGACCCCCGGTCCCTCTCCGAGGATCTTGGCGACGATCACGTCAGGGCCTCCGAATACGGCATCTCCAATCTGAAATACGTGCTTTCGCACCTCAATGCCTGGACCGAATCCGACGACCGGGATTACAGCTACCGCAAGACCATCTACAACGGAATCGTCAACCAGTATTTCACCTATCTGAACCATGTCTATGCGGACGTGGGCGGAGTGTATCTGTACGAGAAACACGTCGGGGACTCGGTCGAACATTACCGGAGCGTTCCCCGCGAGCGTCAGGTCCGGGCGCTGGAATTCCTGTTGGGACAGCTCGACGACATGGAGTGGCTGGACGACCGGAGTGTGACGGGCAATCTGGGGCTGGTGGCCTCGGCCGCGGACGCCGTGTGCGAGGCTGTGATGAAAGCCGTCGTGGCGTCGCCCTCGAAAGTGGGGCTTTCGGCTGCGCTGGCCGAGAATGACGCCTTCACGCCCGAAGCGTGCATGTCGTTGATTTACGACCGGATCTGGGCTCCGACCCTTCGCCGGAAGGCGTTGAATCTCTCGCAGATCAAGCGGCAGCGTCTTTTCCTGGAGACGCTCGGCAAGGTGGCCGCATTGCGTGAAGAGGGAAATTCCAAGAGCCTTGCGGCCATGCGGCGGATGGAGGTTCCGGAGGCGTTCCGCACGGACCGGTCCCTGCTGCCGAACGCTTCGGCAGGTTGTCCGGGACCTGTGGCGGGGTATGACGATCCTATGCCGCTGTTTTACGAAGAGCGGCCGATGGAGGGACTCGCCTATGACTGCGTGCTGAAGATCCGGCGCTTGCTGGAGGGGCAGCGGAACCATCCCGATCCGCAGACCCGGCTGCACTACCGTTCGCTGTTGCATACGATCGAATCCTATCTGAAATGACGGCGGTTATGAGAGAAAGATACGATATGCGATGGATCGTGACGCTGATGATGCTGTTGTCGGTGCTGTGCGACACGACGCCCGCGGCGGCCCGCAAGCGGCGCGCGACGGCTCCCGAACCGCGTAAGACGGCTTACGAACGGCTTTTCGCCGGTAAGAATCCCCGAACGGTGCAGGGATTGTTCACCCTGCATCTGCTCGACGGGGATGTCTATTTCGAGGTGCCCGATTCGATGCTCGGACGTGACCTGCTGCTGGGGGTTACGGTGCTGTCGGTCAGCGACGGCGAGGAGTCGTCGGTCGGGATGCAGCCTTCGCGTCCGCGCCATGTCGTTTTCCAGCGAACCGATTCGCTTTTGCAGATTGCCGCACTCGACAGCCGTTCGCGCAGCGACGATCCGGCGATCGGGCGGGCGCTGGCCGCGAGCCGGCAGCCCTCCGTGATCGCGTCGTTTCCCATCGAGGCGGTTACGCCCGACAGCAGCGGCGTCGTGGTGCGTGCGACATCGTTCTTCCGGAACGGCGAGAGTTACCTTTCGCCCAAGGACCCGAAGAGTTACAGCAGCCGCGACGGATTCGTCCTGCGGAGTTACGAATACCGTTCTGAAGCCTCCTGGATACGCGATATAGCGGCCTTTAGCGACAATGTCTCGGTGGTGAGCGAGCTCTCCTACGAAGTCTCGTCCTACGCTTTCGGCGTGATTTCTCGGGGCGATCCCGAGCTCTTCACGGCGGCCGTGCGGACATCGTTCCTGCTGCTGCCCGAACCGATGACGACGGTCCGTGAAGCGGATCTGCGCGTGGGCACCTCCACGTCGCGTTACGTCGAATACAGCGCCGACCGGCAGGGCGCCGAAGTCCGTTATTACGCCTCCCGGTGGCGGGTGGATGCCGGGCGTCCCATCGTCTTCTATCTCGACGAGCGTTTTCCGGCGGCGTGGAAACCCTATATCGAACGGGGCATACTGCTCTGGAACGATGCCTTCGAGCGGATCGGTCTTCCGCGGGCCATCGAGGTGCGGCGTGTCTCGGCGGAGGGGCTGCCCGACGTGAACGACATTCGCTATTCGGCCGTACGCTACGTTCCTTCGCCGGCCCGCGATCTGCGGTTCAACGCCTGGACCGATCCGCGGACGGGAGAGATTCTGAGCGCCAACATCTACATCAGCCATAATATCGGGCCGCAGATCCAGACCGAACGGCTTCTTCAGACGGGAGCCGCCGATCCCCGGGCGCGGCGGCTGGAACTCGACGAGGCGCTTTTCGGCGAGAGCCTGTCGGCGAAGGTGGCCCGTTATACGGGTTTTTGCCTGGGGCTGCTGCCTAACATGGGGGCTTCGCAGACAGTGCCGCTCGATTCGCTGCGCAGCGCGCATTATACGGCCGCGAACGGACTTTCGGCCTCGATTCTCGACGAGCTGCCGTTGAACTATGCGGCGCGTCCCGAAGATTTCCGGAACGGTGTGAAACTCTGTCAGACATCGCTGGGGCCGTACGATTACCGCGCCGTCGAGTGGCTTTACGGCGACGGGGCGGTGAGCGACGATCCGTCGTGCCGTTTTCTGCGGGAACAGCCGGAAAAATTCGCGCTCGATCCCCGGGCCCGGGCCTCGGATCTGGGCGACGATCCGCTGCGGGCGGCCGATGCCGGGCTGGCGAATCTTGCCGTTGTTCTGCGCCATGTCTCGGAGTGGATCGACGACGAGGATGTCGATTATGCCTACCGTTCGGCCTTCCCCGAGTCGGTTTCGTTCTATTGCAATGCGTTGTTCGGCTCCGTGATCGCCCGCTTGGGCGGAGTGCGGATCAACGAACGCTATGCCGGAGATGCGGGCCGGAGTTTCGAGCCGCTTCCCGCCGGGACGCAGCGGGAGGCGATGCGGTGGCTGCTGTCGCGGCTCGACGATCTGCAATGGCTCGACAGCCGTTCGCTGATCGTGGGGGAGGGGCTCAACCCCGGAATCGCGGATTTCATCCGTACGGAGACCTTCGACCGGATTCTGGGAAGCCTGGACCGCATTGCGCTCTGCGCTTCGTTGACCGACGGGGAGGCTTACACGCGCGCGGAGGCGCTGGACGACCTCTCGGCCTATCTTTGGGACAATGCGGACCCGGCGGACGAACTCGTCAAGCAGCCGTTGCAACTGCGATTCCTGAATCGGTTGCTGGCCCTTGCCGAACAGGCTGCGGGCCGGAAATCGAAGCTGCGTTCGGACTATTTCGCCGAGGCTGTGACGGCGGAGAATTCCGCAGGCTTCGCTCCGCTTGCCGGGGTTTCCTACCTCACGCGGCCCGAGGACGGCCATCTGCTCTACGGCGTGCTGCTCGACTGCCGGGATCGGATTGCGGCCGCCCGGAATCGGAGCGCCTCGCCGCAGATGCGGGGACACTACGCATTGTTGCTGCGTCGGGTGACGCACTTTCTTGAAAACAAGTGACGATAAGTTTGTACACCTATAACGATTGAGGCCTATGAAGATGATTTTACGTCAAGCCTTGGTTCTGCTGTCGGTTCTGTTGCAGTGCGGTGCTGCGTTCGCACAGCCGCGGTCCGTTACGGGACGGGTTGCGGATGTGAACGGGATGCCCGTGGTCGGGGCGACGGTGGTCGTGAAGGAGGCGCGCAGCAGCGGGGCGATCACGGATTCCGACGGACGCTACCAAATCCGGATTCCCGAAGGCGGCAAGACCCTTCTGTTTTCATTTGTCGGTTATCAGACGCAGGAGCAGGTCGTGGCTCCGGGGCGTACACGTTTGGACGTGGTTCTGCAACCCTCCTCCACGGAGATCGAACAGGTCGTCGTGACGGGATATTCGCAGACCACGGTCAAGAAGGTTACCGGTTCGGTGGGAATCCTGACGGCCGACGAATTGAAACTCAAGCCGCAGACCTCGGTGGATGCCCTGATGCAGGGCGAGCTGGCCGGCGTTTCGGTGACGCCGACGACGGGACGGCCGGGGGCCAGTCAGCGGATTCGTATCCGCGGCATCGCCAACCTCTCGGGAAATACGGCGCCGCTGTGGGTGGTCGATGGGGTCCCGATGCAGAACGAGGGTCCGAGTACGAATCTGAGTTCCAACGAACTCAAGGCCGGAGGCTTCGACGATATTTTCATTTACGGTATCGGCGGGGTGAACCCGAACGATATCGAGTCGATCGTCGTGCTGAAGGATGCCGCGGCTGCTGCGATCTACGGTTCCCGGGCGGCGAACGGCGTCATCGTGGTGACTACCAAGCGGGGCAAGGCCGGCAAGATGAAGGTCAATTTCTCGTCGAATGTCACGGTTTCGTTCCGGCCGCAGCGGCAGCCGTCGCTGATGAATACGGCCGAGAAACTGGCCTGGGAGCGGGAGCTTTGGGACGAATTCGCGGCTGAGAAATATGCGCAGTCGCTTCTGGACCCGTCGGTGATCTATCCTACGGTGGGCATCGTGGGGCAGGTGCGTTCGGGACAGCTGGCCTTTTCGCATCTCAAGGGCGACCCGGCGGCGCAGGAAGCCTATCTGAACAGTCTGGCTGCGACCGACACCGACTGGTACGACGTGATTCTTCGCAACGCCGTGTCGGTAAACGGTCATGTTTCGGTGAGCGGCGGCGAGAATGCCTACAACTACTATCTTTCGTTGGGTTACACCAATGACCAGGGCATGCTCATCGAGGACAGCGCCGACCGCTACACCTTCAAGGCGAATCTGGGATTCAAACCGACGCGGCGCCTGTCGTTCGACGTGGGGGCCGACATTTCGTACCGGCAGGCCGATACGCCGAATCCGAGTGTCGATCCCTTCACCTATGCCTACTTCGCCAATCCCTACGAGAAACCCTACAACGACGACGGAAGCTATGCGAACGACCAGACGTGGCTTTCGCTGCCCAACTACAACCGCGATACCTATGAGGACCTGCCGGAAAAGGGCTTCAACATTCTCCGGGAGATCGAGGGCAACAAGACGAAGACCGATTATGTTTCGACGGAGGTGCGTATGGGGCTCGAATACAAGCTGCTGGAGAATCTGAAATTCGTCGGTCTGGCCTCCTACAATTTCAATAACAACGATACGCAGACCACGCGGGAGGAGGACACCTACGGGGCTTTCAAGGACCGGTTGAGCATCCACCGTACGCATAACGGCAATCTCTACGGCTCCATTCTGGAAAACAAGAGCCGCCGCACGGGGTATCTGCTGCGCGGTCATCTCTCCTATGTCGGGGAGTACGGCGAGGGGCATACGCTGAATGTCGTGGGAGGAGCCGAATTGCGGGGCAACGATTCGCATACGCTCTTCAACAAACGGTTCAACTATGATCCGCGGACCGGGAATACGGCCCTTCCGCCGATCGAGAAACCCTCGGAGAGCACGCTGCGGGAGATCGAGCGTCTGACGGGCGAGTATTTCACCAAGTCCCGTTATGCGTCGTTCTACCTTTCGGCCGACTATTCGTTCCGGGACCGTTATATTCTGAGCGTCACGGGGCGCGCCGACGGCAGCTCCTATTTCGGCACGCATGCGCAGTTCAATCCGAACTGGAGTGTGGGTGGAGCCTGGATTCTGACCGAGGAGCCCTTCATGGCATCGGCCCGCAAGGTGCTCCATTACGCCAAGCTGAAAGCCTCTTACGGCTTTACGGGAAATATCGTGACGAGCGCCTCGCCGCAGCTGATGATGAACTATTCGTTGCAGACCTACCGCGAATATATGAACCAGAACCATTTGGTCGGAACGATCTCTTCGGCGCCCAATCCGAATCTGGGGTGGGAGAAGGTCAACGACGTGAAGGTGGGTCTGGACCTGGGATTCCTGGACGGCCGGCTTTCGCTCGAAACGGAGTATTACAGCCGTCTGACCAAAGGCGCTGTGGACGACAAGCCGCTCTACGTGACCACGGGATTCACCCATCAGGCGGCCAATTTCGCCCGCCTGCGCAACCGGGGTATCGAGTTCACGCTCCGGGGCGGGATCGTTCAGACCCGGGACTGGACGCTGGATGCTTCGGTCAATTTCGCTTTCAACTCGAACAAGGTGCTCGAATATGCGAGTTCGGTATCGTTCCAGCATATGAAGCTCAACTACTACGAGGGCTATCCGGCCCGGGCGCTCATCGGCGGCAAGGTGGTCGGGATCGACCCCCTGACGGGTCTTTACGAATTCAAACTGCGCCCCGATGCGGTCATTTCGAGCGATGCGGACTACACCGACGAAGCCAACTACCTCTACTATCTGGGGAACCGGGAGGCGCCGTTCAACGGCGGTTTCAGCCTTTCGGCCGGATACCGGAATCTGCGTCTGTCGGTCAACGGCGTCTTTTCGTTCGGGTCTTACGCCTATGACCGCAACGAGTCGCCGGCGACTTACAGCCAGATCGCTGCGGGAAGCGTCTCCACGATGGACCGGGCGCAGACGGAGTACAGCGACCTGTATTCGAACCACCTGAATGTCTGGAAAGACCGCACCGACCGTTGGACGGAGGCGAACCCTACGGGGACGAAGTACCCGCGGATCTACGACTCGTTCGACGCGAAGTACCATTTCGACCAGTCGAATCCGACCTCCAATGCCGTGGTCGATGGAATCTATATCTACAAGATTTCGTACGTGCGGATCAAGAACATCACGCTCTCCTACTCATTGCCGCGCAAGGTGGTCAACCGGGGCGGATTCGATGCCGTGAGCTTCAACGTAAGTCTGGCCAACTTCTTTACATTCACCGATTACAAGGGCATGGACCCGGAGGTTCCGGGCGCGATCTATCCCACGACGCGCTCCGTGACGTTCGGCGTGACGCTCGGATTCTAAAAACAGCGGATTATGAAACGGAAAATATGGATGACAGTCCTGGCAGCGCTGCTTTTCGGCGGATGCAAGCGCTATCTCGACGTGACGCCGCAGGGAAAGATCATCCCTGAAACGGAGGAGGATTTCGAAGCCTTGCTGAACAACATGCTGTATGCCATCGAGGAGGGTACGGACGAAGATATCCTGGGCTGCTACGACCGGGTGATTCTCTACGAGTCGATCTCCGACAATCTCGATGCGAACATCTCGGCCGGGCGTCTGACGCTCTATGCGGGCGATGTGGCGAACAACTTTCAGAAGGGGTATTACGAGGGCCTTTATTCGGCGATCAAGGATTGTAACCTGATTCTGGAGCACATGCTCGAAAAGGACTCCGCGAAGGCCCGGGCGTTGTGTGCCGCAGCCTATGCCATCAAGGGCGTATGCTATTACAATCTGATCCGGATCTACTGCGAGCCGTACGATGCGGCGACGGCCTCCTCTCTGCCGGGCATTCCCATCGTCGAGCGTTTCGATGTGGAAAGCGATGCGGTGCCCGACCGCAACACCCTCGCCCGGAGCTACGAGTATGCGGTTTCGCTCTTCCGCAAGGCGATCGATTGCCACATGACCGACGAGTCGTATCTTTTCACGGAGGCGGTGGCGAAGACCTACCTGGCCAAGCTCTATTTCTGGGCGGAAGAGTGGTCCGAGGTGATTCCGCTGTGCGAGGAGCTGTTGGCCGTACCGTCCTACGCCCTTGCGGACAGAAGCGTCTATACGGAGTCGATCCAGTCTTACGGCGAGCGGTTGCAGGAGGTCATCATCCGCGACCGGACGACGGGCGACGACGACGTGAAGACACTCTACGACGAGACTTTTCAGCGATACCTGAACACGCGGCCGGTGAATGCCACGCTGTTGAAACTTTTCGGTGCGGAACCGCAGAAAGATGTGCGTTGGAACATCATGTGCGATGCGAAGCGGGTTAACCGGAAGACCGTGACGGTGCGGGTCCGGGGTTCGGAACTGCATCTGATGCTTGCCGAGAGTTATGCCCACCCGGGGGCGCAGCAGGACGAGGCGAAGGCATTGTCGCTGCTCAACGAACTGCGCCGCAAGCGTATCGAAGATGTTGAGGATTACACGCTTCGGACGCTTCCCGAGCCGGACCCCGGGGCGCTGATCACGGTGGATGCCGCGGGCAAGCCCCTCACGCCGTTGATTTCCGCCATTCTGGACGAGCGGCGCAAGGAGCTCTACATGGAGGGCGACCGCTGGTTCGAACTCAAGCGTAACGGCTGTCCCGAATGGTGGGTGATCCAGCAGTCGGGAAGCACGCTGCCGGTCAAATACGTGGTGCGGCGGTATCTCTATACGATGCCCGTGAGTGTCCGGGACATCCGGAACAGTCAGGGAAAGATCGCCCAGAACCCGGGTTATGAATTTTGAATCGCAAAGCTATGAAACGAAGGAAATGGATGTTTTTCGCAGCGCTGACGGTGTTGGCGTCGGCGGGACTTTTTGCCGCGGGATGCGACGAATACGACGATGTGCCGCCGCGGAGCTCGGGCGGATCGTACGATCTGCTGCCGATCGTCGGCGAATCGGCATCGGCCGAGGAGCTCGAAACGTGGCGGGAGATTCGTTCGGAGTACGAATCGGCGGTCGGAAATTGATACTCTGATTGTTTCACTAAATAAAGACGGATTATGAAAAAGTATTTGTATTTGTCCGTGGCGCTTCTGACGACGTTGTCGCTGGGCGCGTGCGGCGACGACGACGAACCCGGATCGGGCTCGGCTGCCAATGTGCAATTTTCAGCATCGTCCTATACGCTGGACGACGAACCGATCGAGATCAAGGTGGTGGCGTCGCAGGCTGCGGCGTCGAATCTGAATATCGGATTCACGGTCGGCGGTACGGCCACGACGGCCGATTACGAGCTTTCCGCGCAGAGCTTCCTGCTCGAAGCCGGCAAGACCGAGGCGACCGTCACCGTAACGCCCAAGCAGGCTTATAAGGAGGCCAAGACCCTGACGTTCAGCCTTGCTGCCGGTAAGGGATATGTGATCGGGCGGGTCGCTTCCACGACGGTAAATCTGGTCGAGTCGAGCGTTTATGTTTACAGCTTCACGACGGCGGCGGCAGAATTGCAGGAGTCGCTGGATGTTACGCTGACCGTGGGTGACGAGAACTTCAAGGCGCCTAAGGATCTCGAATTGCCGTTCAAGGTCCTTTCGGGCTCGACGGCCGAGTTGGGCAAGCACTTCCTGGTGAAGGACGAAGCCTCCTCTTTCATCGTTCCGAAAGACGGCAACACGGCGACGCTGACGCTGCTTCCGGGTCCCGATGCTGACCTTGCCAATCCCGCGACGCTGAAGCTCGGCGTGGATGAGCAGGGCGGACGCTTCGTCGCCGGAGAGACCTCGAGCGTAACCGTCACGGTCAAGGGGCTGCTCTCCTATGCGGCTCTTGCCGGCACGTGGCATTGCAAGGAGCTGATCGGTCAAGAAGATCTCGAACTTTATGCGATGCTTGAAGAGATGGATGTTGACGCGATTCCGAGCCACAACGACGGTTTTACGATCACGATCACGGATGAAGGGGACCATGCGATGTTCACGCCGTCGAGCACGGGCGATCCGGCCGATCTGGCCAACCTCTTCCGGACGTGTGACATGACCTATACCGCACCCCTCAACAATGTGGAGGGCAAAGTGAGCGGGTCTTATACAACGGTCGGTGAGGAATATTTCTTCTATGAAGGTTCGTACGATCTGACTTATTTCCAGTTGAGCAGCGGAAACCGCTCTTTCGACAATTCGAACGAAAAACTTGGTAAGTTGACTATCGCGCTCATGCTGGACAAGGACGGATCGATGATCCTCTTCCTGCGCGACTTCGACGAGCCTCCCTTCCTGCCTTTGTGGTGGGATACGGAGTGTTTTGAATCCTACTTCTTCGGTTTTGGGTATCGTTTCGAGAAGGCCGCGCAATAGCCGTCTCTGCAATTCGGGAAAGCACCTCTCCTCTTACGCGAGGTGCTTTCCCGTTTGTTTTCGATCCGGAGTCGCCCGGATCGTTTCGTTCGCATAAAAAGAGTTTGCCATGAAGAGTTATTTACGGTTGTTGTGGGGCATCGTGCTGTTCGGTTGCTGCGCCTGCACGACTTCGCAGGATCGGACGACGCTGTTGGAGGTTTCGCCCCGGAGTGTCGTGTTGCCGCACGAGGGCGGGGACGAATGGATCGAATTGCAGGCCGACGGAGCCTGGACTTCGGAGGTGTCGCCTCCGATAGCGCGGGAGTGGCTGACGACCGAACCCGCCTCGGGCGGAGCCGGGAAACATCGGGTCCGGCTGCACGTTGCACCGAACGCGGATTTCGCACAGCGCGATGCCTCGGTCTATTTCGATGCGGCGGAGCTTTCGCAGGTGGTTGCGGTTACGCAGGCTCCGACCCTCGTGACTCCCGGACGACTCGAATTGCCGGCTCTCAATACCACCGAGTATCTGACGGTCGGATCGGCTTCCGAACCGCTCGAAGTCGCGCTCTCCCCGCAGGCGGAGTGGTGTACGGCCGTGGTCGAGGGGGCGCGGATGCGCATCCGGGTCTCGACGAATCTCGGCGCGGAAAGGTCCGTGACGTTGCATGTGACGGCCGGCCGGTTCACGCAGGATGTCGTGCTCGTGCAGCGGGCCTTCGATCCGGTGAGAAACTACGGCGACGGCGAGGTCGTTGCGCTGCAACGGGCCACATCCGGAAACGGCGTGTGTCTGGTCGTCGTGGGGGACGGCTACACGCTTGCCGAGATGGCCCGGGGAACGGGGAAGTATGAAACCGACATGCGGCGAGCGGCCGAAGCCTTCTTCTCGGTCTATCCTTACAGCGCCTACCGCTCCTATTTCGATGTCTACATGCTGACTGCGATTTCCGAGGAGGCGGGCATGAGCTGTGTCTCTCCGTCGGAGACCGTGGATACGAAATTCTCGACGCTGTGGCAGGGGGTATCGACCTCGATTTCGTGCGATGACGGAGCCGTCCGCGACTGGCTGACGCGGGTGACGGCACTGACGGGGCGCCGCATGCAGGATTTGACGGTCGTCATGCCGATCAACCGGGCGGTGTATGCCGGGACCTGTCTGATGTGGACCGACGGTTTTTCGATCTCCATGATTCCCGTCGGAAGCAGTTTCGACAAACTTGTGGTGCACGAGGCCGGCGGACACGGTTTCGCCAAGCTGCTCGACGAATACGTCTATTACGAGACCGAGATTCCGGCGAAAACCCGGAGCGAAATCGAGAGTTTCAAAAACTTCGGATTCTATATCAATGCGGACTTTTCGCCCGACATCTCCCAGACGACGTGGCGGGATTTCGCCGCGCGGCCCGATTATCCGATGGTCGGAACCTATCCCGGGGCGGGCACCTACCGTTCGGGGATCTGGCGTCCGGAGGAGAACAGCTGCATGAACGACAATGTCGCCTATTTCAACGCCCCGAGCCGATGGGCCCAGATCCGGCGTATCCGGAGGCTCGCCGGCGAGCCGGATTATACGTTCGACGCGTTTCTGCTCGAAGATCAGCGCCCGGCTTATCCGGTCGGAACGCGCTCGGGAATCGGGGATTTGTCCCGCTTCGTGCCGTCGGGGCCTCCCGTGGTCATCACGGAGCCGTCGGACCGTTGAGCGGCGAAGTTCTTTGTTCGGAGCGGACGGATGTCGGGAAAAAATCGTATCTTTAACCTCCGAAATTACGAAAAATGATCGCTTGCTGTCTGTTCGATCTCGACGGAGTTATCGTCGATACGGCCCGTTATCACTATCTGGCATGGGCCTCGCTGGCCCGGGAGCTGGGTTTCGAGTTCACGCCCGAGGCGGGAGAAGCCACCAAAGGCGTGAGCCGCATGGCTTCGCTCGACATCGTGCTGCATGCCGGGGGACTGGATGACCGCTTCTCCCCGGCCGAAAAGGAGCGTCTCGCCGCGGAGAAGAACGCCCGCTATCTGGCTTATGTCTCGGCGATGACGCCCGCGGAGGTGCTTCCGGGCGCTGCCGCGTTCCTGCGCGACGTGCGCGCCCACGGCGTGCTGACCGTGCTGGGCTCCGCGTCGAAGAACGCCGGGACGATCCTCGACCGCTGCGGGCTTCGGCCGCTGTTCGACGCCGTGGTCGATGGCACCGGGGTCACGCATCCCAAGCCCGATCCCGAGGTTTTTGCCAAAGGGGCCGGGGCGGTCGGTGCGCGGCCCGAAAACTGCGTGGTGTTCGAGGACGCCGCCGCGGGTATCGAGGCCGCGGCGCGCGCCGGCATGCGCTCGGTGGGTGTCGGCGGCGGCCCTCTGCTCGCGGGGGCCTCGATGCAGCTGAAAGGATTCGAAGGATTTACGTTTGAGATGTTATGCAGAGAAATAGACTGAATCTCGTCACAGACCCCTGGCGGATCGTCGAGGCCGATTTCGACCCCGCGCGGGTCGAGGCCGCCGAATCGCTCTTCGCGCTGGGCAACGGCGTCATGGGCGGCCGCGCCAATTTCGAGGAACGCTACTCGGGGCCGTCGCTTCAGGGCAACTACATCGGCGGGGTCTATTACCCCGACAAGACCCGCGTGGGGTGGTGGAAGAACGGCTACCCGGAGTATTTCGCCAAGGTGCTCAATGCGGCCTTCTGGATCGGGGTGGATGTCGGGATCGACGGCGAGCCGCTCGACCTGGCGACCGTCGCGGAGGTGAAGAGCTTTTACCGCGAGACGGACATGCGCCGTTCGGTGCTGACGCGCCGCATGACGGTCACGATGTGCAACGGCGCCGAAGTCGCCGTCGAGGCGACGCGCTTCCTGTCGCTGACGCGCCGCGAACTGGGCGTCATCCGCTATGCCGTCACGCCGCTGAACCGCGCCGCCGCGATCACCTTCTCGCCCCATATCGACGCCGACGTGCGCAACGCCGACGCCAACTACGACGAAAAGTTCTGGGAGCCGGTCCTCACCGACGGCGACGTTACGCAGAGCCGCACCCGTAAGAGCGGTTTCGAAGCCGCATGGGCGCAGGCCGTGGAGCTCGAAGGCGCGGAGTTCCGCTGCGAAACGCAGCCCGAGAAGGTCCGTCATACCGCCGCGGTGCGCTGCGACGCGGGCCGCACGGCCACATTATATAAATATGCGGGTATCTGCTCGTCGCTCAACCATGCCCCTGCGGACCTCGCCGCCGCTGCGCGTGCCGTCGCCGCCGACGGACTGCGGACGGGCTTCGACGCCCTGCTGAAAGAACAGGAGGAGGCGTGGGCGGCCCGCTGGCACGGGTGCGACATCGTGATCGGGGGCGACCCTGCGGCCCAGCAGGGCATCCGCTTCTGCATCTTCATGCTCCTGCAAACCTACACCGGGGTGGACACCCGCCTGAACATCGGGCCCAAGGGCTTCACGGGCGAGAAATACGGTGGCGTCACCTACTGGGACACCGAGGCTTACTGCCTGCCGTTCTACATGGCCACCGCAGGGCAGGCTGTGGCGCGCGAACTGCTGGTCTACCGCTACAATCAGCTGGACAAGGCCATCGAGAACGCTGCCAAACTGGGGTTCCGCGACGGTGCGGCGTTGTATCCGATGGTCACGATCAACGGCGAGGAGTGCCACAACGAGTGGGAGATCACCTTCGAGGAGATCCACCGCAACGGCGCCATCGCCTATGCCATCCATAACTATATCCGTTATACGGGTGACGAGGGCTACCTCGCCGACTGCGGACTGGAGGTCCTCGTGGGCATCGCGCGCTTCTGGGCCCAGCGCATCACGTGGTCCGAAGCGCGGCGGAAATACGTCCTGCTGGGCGTCACCGGCCCCAACGAATACGAGAACAACGTCAATAACAACTGGTACACCTCCTATATCGCCTGCTGGTCGATGCGCTACGCCGCCCGGGCTGCCCGATGGGTGCGCGAGAATCGCCCTGCGGACTATGCGCGCATCTGTGCGAAACGGGCGTTCGACGAGGCCGCCGAGACGGCTGTGTGGCACCGCATCGCCGACAACATGTATCTCGGCGAGGATCGGGAGCTGGGCATTTTTCTCCAGCAGGACAGCTATCTGGACAAGGAGCAGACGCTCGTGGCGGACCTCGACCCGGCCGAGCGCCCCATCAATCAGAAGTGGTCGTGGGACCGCATCCTGCGCTCGTGCTTCATCAAGCAGGCGGATGTTCTGCAAGGGCTCTATTTCTTCGGCGAGGAGTTCGACCTCGACACGCTCCGCCGCAACTTCTATTTCTACGAACCGCGCACCGTCCACGAATCGTCGCTCTCTCCCTGCGTCCATGCCGTCCTCGCCGCGCGCCTCGGCGACCTGGAAAAAGCGGTCGAAATGTACCTGCGCACGGCGCGGCTGGACCTTGACGACTACAACCGCGAGGTCGCCGAAGGGTGCCACGTCACCTCGATGGCCGGGTCGTGGCTCTCGGTGGTTGAGGGCTTCGGGGGCATGCGCGTCCGCGACGGCGTGTTGTCGTTCGATCCGCGGCTGCCCGAGACGTGGGAGTCGCTCTCCTTCAAGGTCAATTTCCGGGGCCGCGTGCTCACCGTGAAGGTCACGCGCACGGCCGTCGAGGTTTCGAACGAGGGCGATCCCGTCGAAATCGCTCTCTGCCGCCGCCGCGTCCTCGTGGAGGAAAAAGTAATTATGAATTCTGAATCGTGAATTATGGATTGTTTCTGGCCCCGGGCCGTTCTCTATGAAATGAACGTGCGCCAGCTCACGCCCGAAGGCACGCTGCGCGCCGCCGCCGCGAAACTCCCTTTCCTGAAAGATCTGGGCGTCGATGCCGTGTGGCTCATGCCGATCTATCCCATCGGCGAGGCCGGGCGCAAAGGCTCGCTGGGCTCCTACTATTCGATCCGCGACTATTGCGCCGTGAATCCCGAGATGGGCACGATGGCCGATTTCGACGCTTTCGTCGCCGAAGCCCACCGCCTCGGGCTGAAGGTCCTGCTCGACTGGGTGGCCAACCATACGGCCCGCGACGCCCGGTGGATCGACGAGGCGCCCGCCTCGTGGTACGAGCGCGACGCTTCGGGAGAGCCTGCCGTGCCGTGGGACTGGTCCGACACCGCGAAACTCAACTACGCCGACCGCGACGTATGGCGGGCGCAGGGCGACGCTATGGAGTTCTGGATCACGCAGCACGCCGTCGATGGCTTCCGCTGCGACATGGCGATGCTGGTGCCCGTCGATTTTTGGAACGAGGTGTCGCGGCGTCTGCGGCGGACGAAGCCCGATCTGTTCATGCTGGCCGAGGCCGAGGAGCGGAATCTCTTCGAGGAGGGGGCTTTCGACGCCTGCTATGCCTGGGAGATGCACCACCTGATGAACGATGTCGCCCGGCAGCGGGTGCGCGTCACGGCGCTGCGCGACTACATCTACGCCGACCGCGGCCGTTATCCCGATTCGGCCATGCGGCTCGCGTTCACCTCGAACCACGACGAAAATTCGTGGAACGGCTCCGAGTTCGCCCGTCTGGGCGACGCCCGCGAGATCATGGCGGTCTTCACGTTCGTCGTGCCGCGGGGGCTGCCGCTGATCTATACCGGTCAGGAGATCGGCTACGACCATTCGTTCGCCTTCTTCGACCGCGATCCGATTCCGTCCTACGCTTCCAACGCTTTCACGGAGTTCTACCGCCGTCTCACGGCCTTGCGGCACGGCAATCCGGCCCTTGCCGCCGGGGAGCGGGGCGGGGCGATGGTCGAGATTCGCAACAACGCCGAGGACTGCCTGATGACCTTTGTCCGCGAGACCGGCGGCAACCGGGTCGTGGCGGTGATGAACCTCTCGCCCTACGCCATCCATGCCGACTACTATACGGGCATCTACGCCGGGATGTACACCGATGCCATGACGGGCGAACCTTTCGAACTCCGGGGCCGCGTCGAGGAGGATATGGCGCCGTGGAGCTACCGGATACTGACACGCTGAATGAAATAACAAACCGATCGAACTATGCGAAAAACGTTTTGTCTGCTGGCGGCCCTGCTGCTGGCGGCGGGGCCTGCGGGAGCCTCGGGCGACGGAGCCGGAAAGAACCGGGAGTGCGCCGCCGGAATGAACCTCATGCGGAATCAATGGTCCGGCAAGCGGGTCGCCTTTCTCGGCGATTCGATCACGGACGAACGCCATGTCGGCACGACGAAAAACTACTGGCAGTATCTGTCCGAGATGCTGGGCATCGTGCCTTTCGTCTACGGAATCAACGGACACCAGTGGTCCGATGTGCTGGGGCAGGCCCGGAAGCTGTATGCCGAGCGGGGCGACGCCGTGGATGCCGTCGTCGTCTTTGCCGGGACCAACGATTTCAATGCCGGCGTGCCGCTGGGCGAGTGGTACGAGGTCCGGGAGGCGGAGTGCCCGATGCCGGGTCCCTCCGTGGGGACGCGGATGCGCCGCACGCCTTCGGCGGACACCGGGACCCTCTGCGGACGGATCAACGCCGTGCTGGCCTTTCTCAAAGAGCACTATCCGACCAAGCAGGTCATCCTGCTCACGCCGCTTCACCGCGGTTATGCGCGTTTCAGCGACCGGAACGTCCAGCCCGACGAATCATACCCCAACCGGCTGGGGCTCTATGCCGACGCCTATGTCGCCAAAATCCGCGAGGCCGGGAGCGTCTGGGCGGTTCCGGTGATCGACCTCAACAGCATCAGCGGTCTTTATCCCGTCGCCGATTCGCATGTCCGTTATTTCAGCGACGGGCAGACCGACCGTCTGCATCCCAACGCCGCGGGTCACGAGCGTATGGCCAAAGCCCTGGCGTATCAGTTGCTGGCGTTCCCGGCCTGTTTCGACTGACGACGCCGGAATTCGGCCTTTATCCGGCAGCGGACCCTGACGAACGGAACGGGTTCGGTGCCGTAACGGCACTTTTAGGATGTCGGGACCTTTTGCCAGGCCGTCTGCGATTCGGGTTTGGAACCGTCCGTTCCTTTTCCAGCGCAGAGTCTTCGATACTTTCGCTCGGAAAAAATGCAAGTGAACTTGCTTTTTTCTCTCGGCTTATTCGTATCTTTGCAGGGACCGAAACAGTGCCTATGTTGTACGTCGCAAAATATTCTCAGGATCAGGACCGTCGGACGGCCCGGGACTTGTTGCGCCGTAATTCCCCCCCCCGAATCTAATTGACACCCATCGTGCCGGCCCTGCCGCCGGCGTTCCGCGGATGATTCGTTTCATCCGTGCGTTTCCGCGTGCCTTCTGTTCATCCATTTTTTCTATAATCTTAAAAACGTTATGCAAATGAAGAAACTCTTTTTTTGTACGCTGGCCTTGTGCGCCGTGTCTTATGGAACCTATGCGCAGGAATCGGCCCGTACCGACGGGGATTCCCGCCGGCTGGACTCCTTGCAACGGGCCGTTGAGGCGCTCTCCTCGCGTGTGGAGGATACGGAGAGGACCGAACTGAACCGTGCCGTCTGGAAGGACCGTGCCAAGTATTTCAACCTGGGATATGTCCGGCAGAAGCTCGCGGACAAGACCTACGGCGGGGAGCTCGAAAGCGATTTCGGAGCCTCGCTGAGCTGGGGCAAAACCTACTACCTGCATCGCAAGCCGCTGTTCGGGATGCTGAAATTCGGCCTCGACTGGTCGTGGATGGACATCAACTACGCCAAGTCCGCGATAGAGATGTTCGACGAATCCTCGTCCGAGGATTTCTCGTCCGACGTGCACCAGGCCGAAATCGGCATGCAGTTCGGACCTTCGGTGACGGTCAACCCCGTGCATCATCTGAAAATCGGAGGCTATTTCCGCGTCATGCCGTCCTACTCGCTCCTCTATATGGACGAGACCGTGCATCATCATTACGTGACCTTCTGCAATGCCGGCTGCACTCTCGCCTGGAAGGTCGTTTCGCTGGGCGTCGAGTGGCGCTGGGGCACGGCCAAATACGACGGGCTGAAATTCGACGAGTCGGCCTTCGACGAAGACGACCTGACGGACGGCGACTCCCCCTCGATGGGTGACGTGATGGACCAGATGAAGGTTCCCGACCGCAAGTTCAGGACCAGTTCCGTCCGGTTTTATTTCGGTTTCCGGTTTTAGACCCTGAATCCGGAAACATACAGGCGCGGCGGCATACCTGCGGGGTGTGCCGCTGTTTTTTCGGCTGCTGCGGAAAAGTTTTTGCAGGTGCATTGAATCTCGCTTTTTTACGTATCTTTGTTCCCGAGGTTATGAGAAAGATTGCGATCCTTTGTCTGCTGCTCGTCGGCGCGCTGCCCGCCCTTGCGGGAAGCTACCGCCCGGACGAGATTCCCAATGTCCAGCGCATGGACCGGCGACGCTATGTCTCGAATCCCGACGGCATTCTCTCCGCGGGAGCCGTGGCGCGCATCGACTCCCTCTGTGCGTCGCTGCGCGAACGGGGGCTTGCGCAGGTGGCGGTCGTCGCTGTCGATGACATTGAGGGCGGCGACGCTTTTTCGTTCGCCGTCGAACTGTTCCGCAGCTGGGGCGTGGGCTCGGCCGAGAGCGACAACGGACTGGGCATCCTGCTGGTGAAGGAACTGCGCGAAATACGCTTCGTCACGGGCGGCGGATTGGAGGGAATCCTTCCCGATGCGCTCTGCAAACGCATACAACTCAATTATATGCTTCCTGCCTTCCGCGAGGGGGATTACAGCGCGGGCATGGTCGCGGGCGTCGAGGCTGCGGCCGCGGTGCTCGAAGGGGGCGAGGCGGACCTCAGCGGCGACGGCGGCGAACTTCCGGCGTGGATGATCTTCGTGATCGTCGTCGGATTCATCGTGGGGCCGCTGGGACTGGTGCTGGCGGTCTATTACGCCCGGCGCCGCTGCCCGAAGTGCCATAAATTCACCTTGCGGCAGGATTCCCAGCGGGTGCTGAGCGTCACGCACAACTACCGGCTGGTGGAGTATACCTATGTATGTCCGAATTGCGGCGCCGTGGTGAAACGGCAGGCCCGAAACCTCCGCGACGACAACTTCGGCGGGGGAGCGGGCGGCGGCACGATCATCGGCGGCGGCTTCGGACGCGGTTCGGGCGGAGGTTTCGGCGGCGGCTTCGGGGGTGGTTCCTTCGGTGGCGGCGGCGCCGGTTCGAGATGGTAACGATTAAAAAACGGATAAGTATGAAAAAATGGATTTGGATCGGCGCAGTCGCCGTGGTGGTGATCTTCTTTTATGCGACCTACAATGGCTTCGTGAACAAGGAGGAGGGGCTCAAAGGCGCCTGGGCCGATGTCGAGACGCAGTACCAGCGCCGTGCCGACCTGATTCCCAATCTGGTCAGCACCGTGAAGGGCTATGCGGCCCACGAGACGCAGACGCTGAACGACGTGACCGAAGCGCGCGCCCGGGCTACGTCGATCAACCTTTCGGCCGACGACCTGACGCCCGAGAAACTCGCGCAGTTCCAGCAAGCGCAGGCGCAGGTGCGCTCGGCGCTGGGGCGTCTGATCGCCGTGTCGGAGAGCTATCCCGACCTGAAGGCCAATCAGAATTTCCTCGAATTGCAGGCCCAGCTCGAAGGCACCGAGAACCGGATCGCCGTCGCCCGCAAGGATTTCAACGAAAAGGCGCGGGCCTATAACGTCGCCGTGCGCCGTTTTCCGGCGAATCTGGTGGCCGGGATGTTCGGCTTCGAACAGAAGCCCTATTTCGAGTCTTCCGAAGGCTCGGAAGCCGCTCCGCAGGTGACTTTCTAAATGATCTCCGAACGTTCGCGCGGCTATGTGCTGGGGGCCGTGGCCGCGGCCAGTTACGGGCTCAATCCGCTCTTCGCGCTGCCCCTCTACGAGGCGGGCATGGAGCCGGATTCGGTCCTTTTCTACCGTTATGTGCTGGCTGTGGTGATGCTGGGGGCGCTGATGCTCTTCCGGCGGCAGTCGTTCGCCCTCGCGCGGCGCGACATTCTGCCGCTGGCGGCGATGGGACTGTTGTTTTCGGTGTCGTCGCTGCTGCTTTTCCAGAGCTACAACCTCATGGACGCGGGCATCGCCTCGACCATTCTGTTCGTCTATCCGGTGATGGTCGCCGTCATCATGGCCGTCGGCTTCCACGAGCGGATCACGGCCGCCACGGTTTTCTCGATCGTCCTGGCCTGCACGGGCATCGCCCTGCTTTACAAAGGGGGCGACGGCGCGACGCTCAGCCTCGCGGGCGTGCTGCTGGTCTTCCTCTCGGCGCTCGCCTATGCGATCTACATCGTCGGCGTCAACCGTTCGTCGCTCAAAAACCTTCCGACCGAGAAACTCACCTTTTACAGCCTCCTGTTCGGGTCGCTGGTCTATGTCGTGCGGCTGCAGGGCGGCGCTGATTTGCAGGCCGTTCCTTCGCCTCTGATGTGGATCAACGCCGTTTCGCTGGCGCTGTTCCCGACGATCGTCTCGCTGGTGACGATGGCCGGGGCCATCCGCCGCATCGGCTCCACGCCCACGGCGATCCTCGGGGCGCTGGAACCCGTCACGGCGTTGTTCTTCGGCGTCATGGTCTTCGGCGAGCGTTTCACGCTGCGTATCGGTGTCGGCGTGGCGCTGATCCTCGTCGCCGTGACGCTCATCATCGCGGGCCGGTCGATCCGCATCCCCACCTCTGTCACCCACCTGGCCCGCTGGATAGCCCGCCCGCGGCTGCCGCGCTGGGCCGTGCGCTGGGCGCACCGTCTACCGCTGCCGCGCATCCGCCGCCGCGGCTGATCCTTCCGCCGAAACGAACGGCGCGAGCGAATCGCCTCCGGTGCCGTCCGCTCCTCTCCGGGCCGTTACAGACGGCTCTTTTCGTCGGCCGAACCCGCCTCGACGGCCTTGCGCTTGAAGGCTTTGCCCGATTTGAAGTTCCACGTCACCCCGATGCGATACGTACGGTTGCTCCACGTCTGCCGGGCGTCCACCGTGCGGACGAACCCATCGCCGCGGGCTCCGATCACCTGCCCCTGGTCCAGCAGATTCTGCACCGAGAACGAGGCGGTGAAACGGTCGCCGAAGCGTTTCTTGACGCCGGCTTGCAGCCGGTGGTCGGGATTCACCCAGCAGTTGCCCAGATCCACCCGGCTCTGGTAGCGGTAGGAGAGGTCGATGTAGAATTTCGCCGGGAGGGTGAGGGTCGTCGAGAGGTTGACGAATCCCCAGTCGAAGAACTCCTCGGCGCCGTGCTGTTCGACGCGCTGTCCGCGGCGCATGTAGGTGATGTCGGCGTTCAGCTGCCACCACTTCGCGGGCTGGAACGGGAGGTTGACCGAGAGGTAATAGCCTTTCGTGGCGTCGTAGTTGACCCAGGCCACTTGCAGCAGGTCGGGGTTTTCGGAGTCGGCCTTCATCGTCTGCTGGATTTCGTCGTTCACGATCTGCACGCCCGCCGTGAGGGTGTATTTGTGGGCGGCCACCAGCGTCAGGCTCACGTCGTGCTTGAACGACGGGTCGAGCGACGGATTTCCGGTCTGGTAGGTGTAGTCCGAGAGCTGCATCCGCTGGGGACTGAGGCTCCAGAACCGCGGACGCTCGATGGCCCGGGCGTACTGGGCGATCAGCGACCAGCCTTTCTGCTCCGAGACGCTCCAGGAGAGGCTGGCGTTGGGGAAGAGTGAGAAATAGTCCTGCCCGACGCCTTTTCCCGTCGTGTGGGTGTACTCGCCGCGCACTCCCGCCACGAAGCTCACGGCGCCGAGTTTCGCCGAGGCGATGGCGTAGGCCGCCGCGATGTTTTCCGTGTAGTTGATCGTGAAGCTCTGCCGCTCGTTGCGCAGCCATGCGTCGCCCCTGCGGTATTCGTAGAGCGCGTCGTTGCGCATGTCGTTGCGGGTGTATTTGGCGCCGGCTTTCAGCGACCAGCGGGGCGAAAAGTGCTTTTCGAGGGCCAGCGTCGCCGCGGCGATGTCGTAGAGGCTCGTGGCGTTGTCGCGGTAGACCGAGTCGAGGACGCTTCCGGGGGCCGTGATGCGGCTCTCGTTGTCGTTCCGGGTGTCGGTTTCGCGGCGCGTGTAGTCGGCCAGCAGCTTGAGCGTCGAGCCCAGCGTGTCGATCTTCCAGATGTAGTTGAACGTCGCCGAATAGTTGTCCCGGTGGTTGCGGTTGTCGAACCGGCTCTCCGTGCGGACCGTCTCGTCCGCCGTCCGGAAATCGGTGTAGGTGTCGTTGGGCTCTCCGTCGCGGTTGCGCCAGTATTCGAATTCTGCGCCGATGCTGTGCCGCGGGGCGATCTCGACGACCGTCCCGGCGCTGGCCCCGAAGCTGCGGGTGCGGCCCTTCATTTCCGAATGGGCGCTGAGCGACTTGTCCGCCGCATTGTAGAGCGTTTGCTCGTCGGTGATCGTTCTGTCGCTCCCGAAAGATCCCCACGCCGAGGCGTAGAGGTCCGCGCGGCCCGAGTGGACGTTGATGTTGGCCGAGGGATTGTGGCGGTCGGTGATGCCCGACTGCGTCGTGTTGTACGCTACCGAGCCGTCGATGCCGTTCTCGCGGCGCTTTTTGAGCGTGATGCGGATCACGCCGCCCGCCGAGTCGGCGTCGTAGTCGGCGCCCGTCACGGGCACGACCTCGATTTTCCGAATCTCCTCGGCCCGGAGCGACCGCAGGTAGGTCAGCAGCTGTTCGGGCTCCATGCGCAGCTCCCGGTCGTTGACGTAGATTTTCGAGCCGCTTTTGCCGTTGATCGAGATCTTTTCGCCGTCGATCCAGACGCCGGGCGCCCGTTCGAGCAGTTCGATGCCGTCCTTGCCGATGGCCGCCGGGGCGTTGGCCACATCGACCACGAAGCGGTCCGCCTCGCGCCGCACCAGCTGAGCCTTCACCACCACGCTCTCGATGCCGGTGGCCGAGGCCCGCATCACGAATACGCCCAGATCGTTGTCCGCCTCCACGCGCACCGCTTTCGTCACGGGGTCGAACCCGAGGAACTGAATTTGCAGCGTGTAGTCGCCCGGTGCGGCCTTCAGTTCGAACCGTCCCCGGGCGTCGGTCGTCCGGCCCGCCACCTGCTCTGCGCCTTTCAGCAGCACGACCGTCGCATATTCGACGGCGTTGCCCTGTTCATCCACCACGCGCCCCGTCGAAGGGCAAAGACGGGCCGCGGAGAGTCGGCTTGCGACCGAAGCCAGAATGACGATGAGGAGGATTGCTCTTTTCATAATATTCTGTTTTGCATTTTATTTGTTTGCGCAAAGATATATAATAATATTTATACTATGCAAAACATAGTACTGAAATTTTCAGAATTTTTTTCGACGCAGAGGTTCTGCCCGCGTCAGAGCCGGATTTCCGGGCTTCCGCCGTGCGGCGGGTCCGTCCCTATAAAATAGGTATAGTCGAAAATTTGTTGAAAAGCCTCCGGCGGCGGGGTAGGAATCCCGGGAAATATTTTCTAAATTTGCAGATTGAATTAATATGGCTAATTGTCCCCGGACACTATGTTGAGTGCCTTATACTACCTTTTTCTGGTGCTTTTGTGCACCTTTTTCATGATTTTGTCGGCCCTTGCGCTGGTCCTCTGCTATCCGTTCGACAAGGGCCGCCGCGTGGTGCACGAACTGTCGCGCATACTGGTGCGGATTTTTTTCTTCATTCCGCCCTTCTGGCGGCAGAAGGTCATCGGCCGGGAGCTGATCGACCGGAAGAAACGCTATGTCATCGTCATCAACCACAACACGGTGATCGACATCCCGGCGCTCTACTACATTCCGCTGAATTTCCGCTGGGTGTCGAAGCGCGAGGTCTTCAAGACGCTCTTCTTCGGGCAGTACCTCGTGTTGCACGGCGACATCTGCATCGACCGCGGCCGCGCCGCCGAGGCGTTGGAACAGATGGTCCGCGACGGGCGGATGTGGATTTCGCGCGGGGCTTCGGTGGCCGTCTTTCCCGAGGGCACGCGCTCGAAGAACGGCGAGATCGGGCGCTTCAAGGCCGGGGCCTTCACCCTGGCCAAAGAGGCCGGCGTGGATATTCTCCCGGTGGTGATGGACGGCACCAAGACGCTGATCCGCAAGAACCTGGCTTTCAACTGGGGCAACCGGATCACGCTCCGCGTGCTGCCTCCCGTTCCGGCCTCGGAGGTCGCCGCGACGGAGACCCACGAGTTGATGCAGACGGTCCGCGAGCGGATGTGCGAGGCTTTGGCCGAGATAAGAACTGAAAGCGCAATGCAAAATTCATAATTCATAATTCATAATTATTCAAGTGGCCGATGGCAAAGGGAATCTGTGAGGATGATTCCTGGCGTATGTTCGGAATGACACTTTTAATTTTGAATTCTGAATTCTGAATTGTGAATTCAAAAATATGGCAGATTTACTCAATACCAACGCAGACAACTACGGCGACGACGCCATTGTGACCCTCTCTCCGCGGGAGCATATCCGGTTGCGCCCGGGCATGTATGTCGGCACAGTGGGCGACGGTTCGCAGCCCGACGAGGCGCTCTACGTGCTTATCAAGGAGGTCGTTGACAACTCGATCGACGAGTTCATCATGGGCGCGGGCAAGCAGATCGACATCACGATCGCCGACAAGGTGGTCACGGTGCGCGACTACGGCCGCGGCATCCCCCTCAAATCGCTCTCGGTGGCCGTCGGGCAGATGAACACGGGCGGCAAGTACGGAAGCGACGCCTTCAAAAAGACGGTCGGCATGAACGGCGTGGGCGTCAAGGCCGTGAACATGCTTTCGAGCGAATTCACGGCCCGTTCGGTGCGCGACGGCGAAGCCCGCACGGTGACCTTCTCCAAAGGGCTGGAGGTCAGCGACAAGTGGGAGAGCGGCGTTCACGAAAAGAACGGCACGTTCATTTCGTACCGCGTCGATGAGGAGATTTTCGGCGAATACGCCTACAACCTCGAATACGTCGAGCAGAAGATCCGCAATTACAGCTACCTGAACCTGGGGCTTACGCTCAACTTCAACGGCAAGAGCTACGTGTCGAGGAACGGCCTGCTGGACCTGGTGAACGACAACCTGACCGAGGAGCCGCTCTATCCCCCGATCCACCTCACGGGCGACGACATCGAGGTGGTCATCACCCACGGCACGGGCTACGGCGAGAGCTACGACTCGTTCGTCAACGGACAGCACACCATTCACGGAGGTACGCACCAGGTGGCGCTGCGCGCGGCGGTCGCCAAGACCGTCAAGGAGTTCTACCACAAGGACTACGACCCGTCGGACATCCGTACGTCGATCATGGCGGCCATCTCGGTCAAGGTTTCCAATCCGGTGTTCGAGAACCAGCAGAAGACCAAGTTCGGATCGCGCGAGATCGAGCCGGGGGTGTCGGTCAATGCGTTCGTGGGCGACTTTCTGGCGAAGCACCTCGACGACTACTTGCACAAGCACCCCGAGACGGCGCAGATTCTCCAGAAGAAGATCGTCGAGAACGAGAAGGAGCGCAAGGCGATTTCGGGCATCCAGAAGAAGGCCCGCGAGACGGCCAAGAAGGTGAGCCTGAACAACAAGAAACTGCGCGACTGCAAGATACACCGCACGGACAAGAACGAGTTGGCCGAGCAGTCGATGATCTTCATCACGGAGGGTAACTCCGCGTCGGGTTCGATCACCAAGAGCCGCGACGTGCGCACGCAGGCGGTCTTTTCGCTGCGCGGCAAGCCGCTGAACTGCTACGGGCTTACGAAGAAGGTGGTCTACGAGAACGAGGAGTTCAACCTGTTGCAGGCGGCGCTGAACATCGAGGAGGACATGGACAACCTGCGTTACAACAAGGTCGTGATCGCCACCGATGCCGATGTCGATGGCATGCACATCCGCCTGCTGATGATGACTTTCTTCTTGCAGTTCTTCCCCGAGGTGATCCGCCAGGGGCATCTGTTCGTGCTTCAGACGCCGCTGTTCCGCGTGCGCAACAAGAAGGAGACGATCTACTGCTACTCCGAGGAGGAGCGGTTGAAGGCCGTGGGGAGATGCGGCGCCAACGCCGAGATCACGCGTTTCAAAGGTCTGGGCGAAATATCTCCCGACGAGTTCCGGGAGTTCATCGGCGAGAACATGCGTCTGGACAAGGTGCGCATCACCAAGGACGATCCGATCCACGACCTGCTGGAGTTTTACATGGGTAAGAATACGTATGAGCGTCAGGGCTTCATTATCGACAACCTGCGCATTGAGGAGGACCTTATCGAACAGGACCTTGCGATTAATTGAAAATTAAGAATTAAAAATTAAAAATTCCGATTTCATGGCGGAAGAAAACGATAAGACGGGGCGCGACGAAGCGCTCAACGAGGATACCTCGACGCCCGAAACCGCAGTCGATGCGGCGGAAGAGACGCCTGTCGCCGAAGCTCCGGCCAAGGCGGGCAAGTTCGACCGCCTGACGCAGGAGGAGGTGGGCGTGCGCAAGCTGACGGGCATGTATAAGAACTGGTTCCTGGACTACGCTTCGTACGTGATCCTCGAACGCGCCGTGCCGCACGTCGAAGACGGTCTGAAACCCGTACAGCGGCGTATCCTCCACGCGATGAAGGTCGTGGACGACGGCCGTTACAACAAGGTCGCCAACCTCGTGGGGCAGACCATGCAGTACCACCCGCACGGCGATGCGTCGATCAAGGATGCGTTGGTGCAGCTGGGGCAGAAAGACCTGCTGATCGACTGTCAGGGCAACTGGGGCAATATCCTCACGGGCGACGAGGCCGCCGCGGCCCGATATATCGAGGCGCGGCTGTCGAAATTCGCCCTCGACGTGGTTTTCAACAAGAAGACGACGGAGTGGATGCTCTCGTACGACGGCCGCAAGGAGGAGCCCGTGACGCTGCCGATCAAATTCCCGCTGCTGCTGGCGCAGGGTTCGGACGGTATCGCCGTGGGGCTGGCGTCGAAAATCCTGCCCCACAACTTCGTGGAGCTGATCAACGCCTGCATCGCCCACCTCGAAGGGCGCGAGTTCCAGCTCTATCCCGACTTCCCGACGGGCGGCATGGCCGACGTGAGCCGTTACAACGACGGACTGCGGGGCGGCGCCGTGAAGGTCCGGGCGAAGATCTCGAAGATCGACAAACGCACGCTGGCCATCACCGAGATTCCCTATACCACGACCACCGAGTCGATCAAGGATTCGATCATCAAGGCCAACGACAAGGGCAAGATCAAGATCCGCAAGGTCGATGACAATACGGCCGACAAGGTCGAGATCGTCATTCAGGTCGCCCCCGACGAATCGTCGGACAAGACCATCGACGCCCTGTATGCTTTCACCGACTGCGAGGTGTCGATCTCCCCGAACTCGTGCGTGATCTGGGACGAGAAGCCGCATTTCCTGGGCGTCTCGGAGATTCTGCGCCGTTCGGCCGAGCACACCAAGTCGCTGTTGGGGCTCGAATTGAAGATCAAGCTCGGGGAGTTGAACGAGGCGTGGCACGCCGCGTCGTTGGAACGCATCTTCATCGAGAACAAGCTCTACCAGCTGATCGAGGGTTGCAAGAGCCGCGAGGAGGCATATACTGCTGTCGATAAGGGCTTGGAACCCTTTAAGAAACAGCTGCGACGTGAAGTGACGCTTGAGGACGTGCAGCGCCTTACGGAGTTGAAGTTTATCCGCATCTCGCGTTACGATTCGGACAAGGCCGACAACGAGATCAAACAGATCGAGGAGGACATCAAGGCCACGCAGTACGATCTGGACCACCTGACCGAATACGCCGTCGCCTACTACGAGCGCATCCGCGACAAGTACGGCAAGGGCCGGGAGCGCCGCACGGAGCTGCGCGAGTTCGATTCGATCGAGGCCACGAAGGTCGCTGTGACCAACGCCAAACTCTACGTCGATCGCGCCGAGGGTTTCTTCGGCATCGGCAAGTCGATGAAGGACGCCGAGCTGGTCTGCGACTGCTCGGACATCGACGACGTGATCGTCTTCACGAAGGACGGGCGTTACGTCATCACGAAGGTTTCGGACAAGGCTTTCTTCGACAAGAACATCTACTATATCGGGGTTTTCAAACGCAACGACGACCGCACGATTTACAACGTCCTCTACCGCGACGGCAAGAACGGCGCGATTATGATGAAGCGCTGCGCCATCAAGGGCATCACGCGCGACAAGGAGTACGACATCACCAAGGGAACACCCAAGAGCGAGATTCTGTATATGTCTGTGAATCCGAACGGTGAGGCTGAGGTGCTGAAGGTTTACTTCAAGCCCCGTCCGCGCCTGAAAAAGGTGATCGTGGACCTCGATTTCTCGACCCTCGCCATCAAGGGACGCCAGAGCCAAGGCAACCTTTTCTCGCGCTACGGTATCCACAAGATCGTGTTGAAGGAGCGCGGCACCTCGACGCTCGGCGGGCAGAACATCTGGTTCGACGAGGATGTCCGCCGTCTGAACGCCGACGGCCGCGGAAAGCTGCTGGGCGAATTCAAGGGCGACGACAAGCTGATCGTGTGGACCTCCAAGAACCAGTACTACATCACGGGTTACGACCTTATGCAGCACTTCCCCGACGACACCGTGCGCGTGGCGCGTTACGAATCCGACCGGGTTTACAGTCTGTGCTATTACGACCGCGACCAGCAGTACTACTACATGAAGCGCTTCACGGCCGAAATGTCGGACAAGACGCAGGATTTCCTGGATGCCGACGCCGATTTCATCTGCGTGACGGACCGTGCCGGCGCTCAGCTGGAGATCACCTATAAGGGGGCGCACGCTTCGCGGCCCGCAGACCTCATCGACGTTGACGAATTCGTGGGCGTCAAGAGCCACCGCGCCAAGGGCAAGCGCCTGACGACTTACGATGTCGCCGCATTGCGGATGATCGAACCCGAGCTTCCTCCCGAGCCGGAACCGGCTGACGAAGAGGGTGTTGATGGCGATCAGCTGACGGATGCTTCCGGTGATGCGTCGCAAGATTCTGTCGCCGAGGCAAAAACGGTTGAATCCGCCGCTCCGAAAGCGAATCCGGCGGCGAAACCCGCTTCGGAAAAAGCCTCGGCGGACCACTCCCCGGCCGGAACGATCGTCGGGGACGTGGAGTTCGAGATCGAGCGGGCCAAAGGCGATGCCGACGAGGTGATCGACCCCGAGCAACTGAATCTTTTCTAAACGCATGGCGACGATGAAACCCCTCTTTCTGGTTGGTTACATGGGGTGCGGCAAGAGCACCCTCGGACGCAAGCTGGCGCGGCGTCTCGGCATTCCGTATGCCGACACCGACGCGTTGGTCGAGGAGCGCGAGGGGGCGTCGGTCTCCGACGTTTTCCGCTACGAGGGCGAGCAGCGGTTCCGGGAGGTCGAGCGCGAGGTGCTGGACCGCGTGATCGGCGAGGGCGCCGTTCCGGTGGTCTCCACGGGCGGGGGACTGCCCACGTGGAGCGACAACATGGCCCGGATGAATGCCGCGGGCTGCACGGTCTACCTGCGCCGTTCGGCGGAGCAGATCGCCCGCCGCCTGAGCCCCTACGGACGCCGCAAGCGGCCTCGCCTGCAAGGGCTGAACGACGAGGAGCTGGTGGCCTTCATGGAGCGCGATATGGCTGCCCGGGAGCCTTTCTATGCGCAGGCGTCGCTGATCGTCGATTGCGACCTGCTTTCCGACGAGGAGGTGGTGGAGTGTATTTTGGCCCGGCTGAAAGACGGGCTTTGAAAGTAGAAAGACCGTGACTGCGAACTCAAATGACGCGCCGATCGGCGTTTACGATTCGGGGCTGGGCGGGCTGACCGTCTGGCGCGAGATCCGGCGCATGCTGCCCGGCGAATCGCTCGTCTACCTGGGCGACGGCGCCAACTGTCCCTACGGCTCCCGGCCCCGGGAGGAGGTGCGGGCGCTGGCCGATGCCGCCGTCTCGCGGCTGGTCGGGATGGGGTGCAAGATGGTCGTCGTGGCCTGCAACACCGCCACGGCCGCGGCCATCGACTTTCTGCGCGAAAAATACGCTGACCTGCCGATCGTGGGCATGGAGCCCGCCGTGAAACCCGCCTGTCTGGCCACCCGCAGCGGGGTGGTGGGGGTGCTGGCCACCGAGCGGAGCCTCGACGGCGAGCTGTTCCGCCGCACCGCCGCCCGGTACGGCAGCGGGATCGAGGTCCTGACCGTCCCGGGCACGGGGTTCGTGGAGCTGGTCGAAGGGGACCGGGAGGATACGCCCGAGGCCGAAGCCACGGTGCGCGCCGCCGTGGAACCGATGCTGGCCCGGGGCGCCGACCAGATCGTGCTGGGGTGCACGCACTATCCTTTCCTGACGCCCGTGCTCGAGCGCGTCGTCGCCGGGCGCGGCGTTGCGATCGTCGATCCGTCGCCTGCCGTCGCCCGCCGGGTGGCGCAGCTGCTCGACGACTGCGGCCTGCGCGCTCCGGCGGATCACGAACCCCGCTTCACGTTCCGCACTTTCGCCGGCGAGGAGTACTGCGAACGACTGAAAGCGAAGGCTTTCAGCCAATTAAGAATTAAAAATTAAGAATTAAGAATTGCAGATCGTTTCCTGGGGGCTGCTTTGTGTGATTCCCTGCTTGATATAATGCGTGCAATTTGCTGTGCTGCGTGCTTTTGTGTGCGTGTCGGTTTTTAATTTTTAATTTTTAATTCTTAATTCCCGGAATTTTCGCCGAAAATTTCGGGATTTTCCGTACCTTCGCTTGATAAATCAAGCGTAACAAAAATGGCATCCAAAAATACGACATCCCCCAACGGACGACAGAACGTGCAGCGTTCCAACCGCGACAGCGCGCGCTGGATCGCGGGTCTGCTGCTGCTGTTCGTGGGTGTGTTCACCGCCGCCGCGGTATTCTTTTCGTTTTTCAGCTGGGCTCCCGACCAGAGCGTGTTGCAAAAGTCGGTCGAGGACCGCGAACTGATCGGCGCCGAGGTCGAGAACCTTTGCGGCGTCGCCGGGGCGCGGCTGGGAATGATGCTGGTCGATCGTTCGTTCGGACTGTTCGGCATCCTGATTCCCGTGATGTTGGTGCTGATCGGGGTGAGGATCATCCGCCAGCGGCCGCTGCTGGTGAACCATTCGATCCTCTCGCTCTTCTTCATCATGATCCTCGGGTCGCTGACTCTGGGCTTCGCTTTCGCCGACCGTTGGAGCCTCTGTTGCTCGACGGGATGGGGCGGGGCGTTCGGCATTGAGGTCTCGGGGCTGCTGCGCACGCATATCGGCGCCGTCGGAACGCTTATCCTGCTGTTGGGCGGGTGGATTCTGACGGGCGTATTCATCAACCGCAACTTCATCAACAAGGTCAACGAGGTCGGCAACGTCGTGGCCGGCAAGAGTGAAAAGATCGTCGAGATCGTCAGACACAAGGTGGTCGCGCCCCTCGGCCGTGTTCCCGGGGACGACGGGGCGATCACGGAGGAGGCTCCCGAGCCGGCCCCGAAGCCGGAGGTTCCGAAGGCCGCCGAGCCCGCCGCTCCCGTCCGGAAAGTCGCCGAAACGCCGGAGCCTCCGGTGCGGAAGGCCGCGCCGATGCACGTCGAGCGTCCTGCGGAGGTCGCTCCGGTCGTGAAATCTGCGGCCGGAGACGAGGACGACGATCCTTTCGTGGAACTAACGTCCGACGGGAAGCCTGTCGGCGAGGCCGCTCCGGAGGAGATGCCGCAGGAACCCGCCGGGGACGAGGAGTTCACCGAGGTCGATCTCTCGCACCCCGGAGGGCGCGTGGTGATGGGCCGCGGGGGGCTGATCGAGCTGGAACGCCCGGTGTTCCGTCCTGCTGCGCCGGCGGCTCCCGCATCCGACGGACCCTTCACCGAGATCATCGTCGGCGACGAGCCCGGCGGGCCTGTCGAATCCGCAGAACCGGAGGAGACGCCCGCAGAGGTGTTTGCGGAGGTGTCTGCCGAAGCGCTTCCGGCTCCCGAGCCCCGGGGTGAAGGCATCGTGGTGACGGTGGAGTCCAACGAAGCGAAACTGGTTGACGAAAAGTCGATCCCGACGGAGAGCTACGATCCGCTGAAAGACCTCGTGAACTACCACAAGCCGCCCGTGACGCTGCTGGAGGACTATGTTTCCGATTCGGAGGTGTCGGACGAGGAGATTTTCGAGAACAAGACCAAGATCGAGGAGACGCTCAAATATTTCGGCATTCCGATCCAGCGCATCAAGGCCACCGTGGGCCCCACGGTCACGCTCTATGAGATCGTGCAGGCGCAGGGGGTCAAGATCGCCAAGATACAGGGGCTTCAGAACGATATCGCCCAGAGCCTCAAGGCCGAATCGGGCATCCGCATCATCGCCCCGATTCCGGGCAAGGGGACCATCGGCATCGAGGTCCCGAACCGCAACAAGCAGATCGTTTCGATGTACTCGGCGGTGCGGTCGCTGCGTTTCCAGGAGTCGAAGGCCGAGCTGCCGGTGGTGATCGGCCGCACGATCCAGAACGAGAATTTCGTCTTCGATCTGGCCAAGATGCCTCACCTGCTGGTGGCCGGCGCCACGGGACAGGGCAAGTCCGTCGGACTGAACGCCATCATCACCTCGCTGCTCTACCGCAAGCACCCTGCGCAGCTGAAATTCGTGATGATCGACCCCAAGATGGTCGAGTTCTCGCTCTACGCCAAGATCGAACGTCATTTTCTGGCCAAGATGGAGTCGGAGGACGAAGCCATCGTCACCGATCCCCGCAAGGCGGTCTATACGCTCAATTCGCTCTGCACGGAGATGGACAACCGGCTGGAGCTCTGCAAGAAGGCCGGAGCCCGGAACATCTCCGAGTACAACGAGAAATTCACCTCCCGGCGGCTGAACCCGCTGAACGGCCACCGCTTCATGCCCTATATCGTCGTGGTGATCGACGAGTTCGCCGACCTCATCATGACGGCCAAGGAGGTCGAAACCCCCGTGACGCGCCTGGCCCAGAAGGCCCGCGCCATCGGCATCCACCTCATCATCGCCACGCAGCGTCCGTCGGTCGATGTCATCACGGGCAAGATCAAGGCCAACTTCCCGGCCCGCGTCGCTTTTCGCGTGATGCAGATGATCGACTCGCGGACGATTCTCGACCGTCCGGGCGCCGACCAGCTGATCGGCCGCGGCGACATGCTCATTTCGAAGGACGGCGAGCTGACGCGCATCCAGTGTGCGCTGGTCGAGACCAAGGAGGTCGAACGCATCGTCGATTACATCTCCAAACAGCAGGGTTACACGGCGGCCTATGCGCTGCCCGACTATACGCCCGACAGCGGCGACGGATCGCAGATGGGCAGCGAAGAGACCTCTTCGGCGCCTCTGAAATACGATTCGCTCTTCGCCGAGATCGCCCGCAGCGCCGTGCAGGACGGGTCGATCTCGACTTCGATGATCCAGCGCAACTACGAGGTGGGATTCAACCGCGCCGGGCGCATCATGATGCAGCTCGAACGGGCCGGCATCGTCGGCCGTCAGCAGGGTGCCAAGCCGCGCGACATCCTCTACCACGACCTGCCCTCGCTGGAGGCCAAATTGCAGGAACTGGGGGTATTTTAAGCCGTCGGCTAATTGGAAATTGAGAATTAAGAATTAAAAATTGGCTGCGCGGCAGTTGGGGGACGATATGAAGAAAAACGCATCTTTCATTTTTCATTTTTCACTTTTCATGGTGGTGCTGTGCTGCGGAATGCCGCAGAGCAGGGCAGCCGGGCGCGCCACGGAGATACTCGAAAAACTCGCCGCGGGGTTCCGCGCGATGCCCGGTTACAGCGTGGATTTCGAAGTCTCGGCGGGCGATTACAAAAGCCGCGGCAGCTATGTCGTCGAGGGACGGTGCTACTACCTCGCGCTGGCCGACGCCGAGGTTTTCGCCGACAGCGTGGTCCGCTACGAAATCGACAACCGCCGCCGCGAGGTGACCGTGACGGAGGTGGACGCCGCGAGCCGCAATATCCTGAACAATCCCGTCCGGGCTTTCGATTTCCTCGGCAGCGAGTATATCCCGGCGTTGGTCTCCGAAGCCGGGGGGCGCGCCGTCGTGCGGCTGACGCCCGCCGCCGGGAACGATTCTCCGGCGGGCAGCGTCACCGTGACGGTCGATACCGCCGCGATGCGTCCTCTGTCGCTCTCCTACGATTACGACGGCGAGCAGGTGCAGGTCGGCATCCTTGGCATCGCGCCGCTCGCGGGGCATGTCCGGCTCTTCGACCGGAAGAACTATGCGGATTACGAATTCATTGATTTTCGCTGAGTGCGATGGGAATCTTTTCTTTGATTTGGAACTGGTTTGTCCTGGCGCTGATCGTGGCAGCGGCGGTGTTTTTCGCCGTCGATCTGTGGAGGCTGCGCTCTCTGCCCGCCGAAGATGCTGACGGAAAGGCGCTCCGCCGGTTGCGTATTGAGAACCGGACGCTGTGGCTTTTCATCGCCCTGCTGTTGCTCGTGTCGCGCGTCGAACGCATCTGCGGGCTTTGACTTTGAAGAGAATCATCGGGGCTGTTTCCTTTTCGGAACCGGGGCTCCGCAGGCCCTTTTCTCCCGGCACTCTGCCGGGAGATTTTTTTCGGGCCGTCAGATCGCCGGAAAAGGGCCAAAAACGGCATGCTCCCCGAAAAATATCGCGCGCGCGAAGAGATTTTTCCCCGCAAAGTTGCTCAGATCGGAAATAAATCCTATTTTTGTATGTTAAACAAGTGGTAATTTTTCGATGACACCGGCCCGGCGAATGCGCGGTGTCGGTGCAAAAAGATCTAAACACTGAATAATGCTAACGGAAGAAGAAAAGAATGCCGGTTTGGTGGGGCGTATCATCCCCATCAATATCGAAGAGCAGATGAAGTCGGCGTACATCGACTACTCGATGTCGGTCATCGTGTCGCGTGCGCTGCCCGATGTCAGGGACGGTATGAAGCCCGTACACCGGCGCATCCTCTACGATATGAGCGCGGAGCTCAACCTCTACTCCGACAAACCCACCCGTAAGTCGGCCCGTATCGTCGGCGACGTGCTCGGTAAGTTCCACCCCCACGGCGACTCGTCGGTCTACGACGCGATGGTCCGCCTGGCCCAGGACTGGTCGATGCGCTACCCGCTGGTCGATGGACAGGGCAACTTCGGTTCGATGGACGGCGACTCGCCGGCCGCCATGCGTTACACCGAGGCGCGAATGAAGAAGATCACCGACGAGGTGATGGCCGACATAGACAAGGAGACCGTCGATTGGACGCTGAACTTCGACGACACGATTCCCGAGCCTACGGTCCTTCCCACGAAAATTCCGCTGCTGATCGTCAACGGCGCCAGCGGTATCGCCGTCGGTATGGCCACGAACATGGCTCCGCACAACCTCTCGGAGGTGGTGGACGCCTGCTGCGCCTATATCGACAACCCCGAAATCACGGGCGAGGAGCTTTTGCAGTACGTCAAGGGCCCCGACTTCCCCACGGGCGGTATCATCTACGGCTACGAGGGCGTGAAGGAGGCGATGCTGACGGGCCGCGGACGTGTGATGATGCGCGCCAAGACCGAGATCGAGCATACGCCGAGCGGCCGCGAGTGCATCGTCATCACGGAGATCCCCTATATGATCAACAAGGCCGAGATGATCAAGAAGATCGCCGACATGATCAACGACAAGAAGATCGAAGGCATCTCCTACATCAACGACGAATCGGACCGCAACGGCCTGCGGATCATCATCATTCTGAAACAGGACGCCGTGGCGAGCGTGGTGCTGAACACGCTGTTCAAGAACACCCCGTTGCAGACCTCGTTCGCCGTGAACAACATCGCGCTGGTGAACGGCCGTCCCGAGCTGCTGTCGATGCGCGATCTGATCCGGCATTTCATCGACCACCGTCACGACGTGGTGGTCCGCCGCACGCGCTACGACAAGCGCAAGGCCGAGGAGCGTTTGCACATCGTGCTGGGTCTCCTGATCGCACAGGACAACATCGACGAGATCGTTCACATCATCCGCGCTTCGCAGACGCCCGACGCCGCGAAACAGACCCTGATCGAGCGTTTCGAGCTGAGCGACATTCAGGCTTCGGCCATCATCGAGATGCGTTTGCGCGCGCTGACCGGCCTGGAGCGCGGCAAGCTGATCGCCGAGCGCGACGAGCTGATGAAGCTGATCGAGCATCTGACCGAGATTCTCGAAAATGTTTCGCTGCAAATGCAGGTCATCAAGGACGAGTTGCTGGAGATCAAGGAGAAATACGGCGACGAGCGCCGTTCGGAGATCGTCTACGCTTCCGAGGAGTTCAACCCCGAGGATTTCTATGCCGACGACGACATGGTCATCACCATCTCGCACATGGGCTATATCAAGCGCACGCCGCTGGCCGAGTACCGCACGCAGAACCGCGGCGGCGTAGGGGCCAAGGGCAGCGCCACGCGCGACGAGGACTTCATCGAGCATATCTACGTGGCTTCGATGCACAATACGATGCTGTTCTTCACGGAGAAGGGCCGCTGCTTCTGGCTCAAGGTCTACGAGATTCCCGAGGGCGCGCGTTCGTCGAAGGGCCGCGCCATCCAGAATGTCATCCAGATCGAGCCGGACGACAAGGTCCGCGCCTATATCAACGTCAAGAGCCTGGCCGATGCGGAGTATGTGAACAGCAACTTCATCATCATGTGCACGAAGGACGGCACGATCAAGAAGACCCGTCTCGAAGCCTATTCGCGTCCGCGTCAGAACGGCGTCAACGCCATCGTCATCCGCGAGGGCGACCAGCTGATCGAGGCCAAGCTCACCAGCGGCAACGCCGAGGTGATGATCGCGGCCCGGGAGGGCAAGGCCATCCGTTTCAACGAATCGACGGTGCGTCCGATCGGGCGCGTCGGCGCCGGCGTGCGCGGCATCTCGATCGAGGAGAACGACGAAGTGGTCGGCATGATCTGTGTAGAACCCGATTCGAAGCAGGATGTGCTGGTGCTGAGCGAGAACGGTTACGGAAAGCGCACCGATCTGGACGAGTACCGCATCACCAACCGCGGCGGAAAGGGCGTGAAGACCATCAACATTACGGAAAAGACAGGCAAACTGATTTCGATACAGGCCGTTACCGACGAGAACGACCTGATGATCATCAACCGTTCGGGACTCACCATACGCACCGCCGTCGAGCAGATCCGCCTTGCGGGCCGCGCTACGCAGGGTGTGCGTATCATCAACCTCCGCGAAGGCGATGCCATTGCTTCGGTGATGGCCGTGCCGGCAGCCGGGGATGAGGAGGAAGTGCAGACCGCGGAAGGCGCTGAGAACGGGGCCGAAACGCCCGCGACCGACGCTCCCTCGGCGGAAGAATAATTGAAAAACATCAAAAAACCTAAAATTTCAGTTTACTATGAAGAAAACGATTTGGACGGTTCTCGCGGCGCTGCTCGTGGCAGTTCCCGCCGTGCAGGCCCAGAAAGTGAACAAGGAAGCGCTTCTCGCCAAGATCGAAAAGAGCGATGCCGACATCGCCAACGAGAAGAAGGCTACCAAGGCCGCAACGTGGATCAACCGCGGCAAGGCTTTCTACGAAGTGGCTATCGAACCTACGAAGAGCCTCTTCGTCAACATGGACGCCGCGATGCTGAAACTGGCTGTCGGCGAGCCCAAGTCAACCGCTAAGGAGACGCTTAACGGCGCGGAGTTCGACGCATGGGTCTATCCCTATTTCACGGCCTATGTCAAGGACAATAAGGTCGCTACGTGGAAGCAGACGAAGTGGGTGATGAAGGACGCTCCCGCGAAGGCCATCGAGGCTTACAACAAGGCTTACGAGCTGGACCCCAAGACGGCCGACAAGGTCAAGGAGGGGTTGAAGCAGGTCAGCGATTTCTGCTCGCAGGCAGGCAACACCGGCATTGATTCGGGCAACTACGCCGAGGCTGCCAAGGCTTACGTGACGGCTTACAAGGCCCAGTCGAGCCCGGCTTACGGCGAGGCCGATCCCGCGCTGCTCTACTATGCGGGCTACCTGCTGACGGTCGATGGCGCCAACAACCCCAAGTCGTTCGTCAAGGGTGCCGAGTACCTGACCAAAGCCATCGACCTGGGCTATGTCGATACCAATGCCGAGGGCGTGCCCGAGGGCAACATCTACTATTACCTCTTCCACTGCCTCTACGGTCAGAAGGATATCGACAGGGCCAATGTGATGAAGGCTAAGGACGTTCTGCTGACGGGCATCGAGAAGTGCCCGAAGAACGAGCGTATTCTCGACGGCCTGATGCAGCTCTACACCTCGGAGGAGGGCGTGGGCAATCCCGCCGACCTCGTGGCGCTGATCGACAAGGCCATTGAGGACAATCCCGGGAACGTGGACATGTGGTTCGGCCGCGGACGTATTTTCTATGCGCTGAAAGACTACGATCAGAGCATCGACTCGTTCAAGAAGGTCGTGGAGCTGAAGCCCGACATGTTCGAAGGCAACTATTATCTGGGTGTGTTCTACACGATCAAGGGCGACGCGCTCAACAAGGAGATGAACGAGAAGCAGTACAGCAGCCAGGCTGCCTACGATGCCGACCTGAAGGGTGTCAACGACGTTTATATGGCCGCCGTACCCTGGTTTGAGAAGGCTCACCAGATCAAGCCCGACGACATCGACACGCTGGAGTTCCTCAAGTCGCTGTGTTTCCGTCTGCGCGACGAACCGGGCATCATGGAGAAGTACAACACCTACAACGACCTCTACAAAAAGGCCAAAGGCGAATAGCCGGCCTGAGAGGCCGGCTTTAGGGGGCAACGGCAAGGTATGGAGCTTTCGGCCCATGCTGCGCTCCGCCCGGTTAAAACAGAAAAGCCCGACTTTTATAAGTCGGGCTTTTTCGTGTAAATTTCCGTGCTTGCGGGGCGCAGGTTGGGTTGTCAGCGTACGAACGATCCGTCGCCCTCTAAAACCCGCCTCTTAAGCGGGCGGGGGCTATCTGGCTATACGGCCCGAAACGGAGCCGCGGGCCAGTTGGGCGACCTCTTCGGCCGTGAATTGATTGTAGTCGCCCGGCACGGTGTTTTTCAGCGCGCAGGCCGCCGTGCCGAAATCGAGGGCGAATTGCATGTCTCCGGCGTGTTCGGCCATTCCGTAGATCAGCCCGCCCACGAAAGCGTCGCCCACGCCCACGCAGTCCACCACATTGTCGATGTCGTAAACCCGCGTGGAGAGCAGCCGTCCCCCGGTGTAGAGCGTTCCGGAGATCAGGTGGTGGTTGGCGCTCAGGACGCTGCGGAGCCCGAAGACGATGCCCCGGCAGCGGGGGAACCGTGCCGCCACCTCGGCCGAGGCGCGCTCGTAGCCGGCCGTGTCGGGACGGTAGGAGGCGTCGCGGGCCTCGAATTTCGGCAGGCGCATGCCGAGTATCTTTTCGTATTCGTCGTCCGTGCCGAAGAATATGTCGCATTGCTCCATCAGCGGAGGCAGTACCTCCTGCGGTTCCTTGCCGTATTTCCAGAGGTTCTTGCGGTAGTTGATGTCGCACGAGACGGTCAGGCCCATTTCCCGGGCGACGGCGATCGCTTCAGCGCATACGGCGGCCGTGTCGGCGCTCACCGCGGCCGAGATGCCCGACCAGTGGAACCACGTAGCACCGTCGAAGAGGCTGCGCCAGTCTATCATCCCCGGGCTGAGGGTGTCGAAGGCCGAGTCGGCACGGTCGTAGACGACGTGGGAGGTGCGCATGGATGCGGCCTCCTCCATATAATAAAGTCCCAGCCGCTTGCCGCCGCGGAGGATGCCGTCGGTTCCGACGCCGTAGCGGCGCAGGTCGTCGAGGCAGGCATCGGCCACGCGGTTCTCGGGCAGGCGGGTGATGAATTCGCTGCGGAGCCCGAAATTGGCCAGCGAGACGGCCACGTTGGCTTCGCTGCCGCCGTAGCTGGCGCGAAACAGGTCGGTTTGGTTGAAACGCAGATAGTCGGGCGGCGTGAGCCGCAGCATGATCTCTCCGAAAGTGACGATTTTTTGGTTGTTCATGGTTTTTCGAGGTGACGCGTTGATTTCTTACAAAGGTACAAAAAAGTCGGATAGGTTCAACCCCGAATCGTGCGTGTGCTTCGGTAAAACTTTTCGGCTTATAAAAGTACCGTTACGGCACTGAAAAAGTCCGGTCTGATGACCGGACTTTTCATGATAATTTTCAACTTATTTGCGGACGGTCGCCCGGAGCGGATTCACGGCGGCGGCCTGCGCCATGCCGATCTCCTCGACCCATTCGCCCATATCCTCCACGCCGCCCTGGCTCCATCCCGAACCGGCATAGTAGGTCAGCGTCTGGCCCGGCTTCACGCTCTTCACGGCCACGGCGTGACCCAGCGTGTCGGCCAGCATCTCGGCGCCGGGCAGGATCACACCCAGGAAGATGTCGCCGTCGCGTGCGGGGTTCTTCGAGTCCGAGGCGGCTTCGACCATGCCCATCCAGTCGTCGCCCGTCATCAGGCGTTTCACGTCGTGGCGCACGAAGCCCGCGGCGATCGGCATCTCGGCGAAATCTCCCTCGTAGACGTTGTCCATGCGGTTGAAGCGCTGGTTGGCGTCGAGCGAGATGGTCTTGGTGAGCGACACGGGAGTGCCATCGACGTTGAACGGCGCGTAGGTCAGCTCCACGGTGGTGCGGATCGGACCGTTGTCCAGCGTCCGGGCCGTGGCGTAGTTGTGGTCCATCATCCAGAACTTACCGTCCACGAACGGCAGCGAAGCCCCCGAGCCGAGCGTCACGCCCACCTTGTAGCAGTCCATGCCGTCGCCGAAATTGTGGTGGTATTTGCCGCGGGCGTACCACTCGTCGATCACCAGCTTGTCGGTGCACTTCACCCACACGTCGATACCCGGGGTGATGAGTTTTTCGGGCGAGGTCTCCAGCGCCGGGCCGTAAAGACGGTAGGCCACCTTGTTGTTCTCCCACGCATAGTCGTCGTAGCGTTCGGGAACCGTGCGGCCGTACGCTTCGGCAGGGTAGTTTTCGCGCACGCCCGTGACGATCTTGAAACGCTTGGTCTCCATCGGGTCGGCGTCGGTCTGGAAGATCAGCGCCTGGGGTTCCGCCGTGCCGCGGAAGAGCACCTGCGAGGGGATCTGTTCGCCGTCGTCGTTCAGGACGACGACGTTTTCCGGAGTTACGCCTTCGAGCGCCGCCACTTCGGACCAGGCGATTTCGACCGTCTCGTCGTCGCGTTCGAGCTGGGTCGTGTTGGCTACATCTACCTTCAGGGCGGGGGTGCAGGAGGCCATCAGCACGGCTGCAAACCCAAGAATCGTGTTTTTCATCATACTATGTTAAAAGATTTTTTGTTGGATTTTAGGCAAATTTACGATTTTTCCGTACATTGGTCAACCAAATTGGCAAATAATCTACTTTATTTGGCAATTTTTCGTATCGGGAGTGACGTAAAGTTCGTAATTTTACGTTGTGAAAAGGGGCGTTTTGCGGCGCTCCGACCGGAGCGAACGACTATAAAAACAGATAGATTGAACATGAAACAGTTTAACGACGACGACTTCCTGTTGCAGACCGAGACTGCGCAGCGTCTTTACCACGACCATGCGGCCAAGATGCCGATCATCGACTACCATTGCCACCTGATTCCCGCGTATGTCGCCGAGGATCACCGCTTCGACAACCTGTCGAAGATCTGGCTCGAAGGCGACCATTACAAATGGCGCGCGATGCGTACCAACGGCGTCGATGAGAAGTATTGCACGGGCAAAGATACCAGCGACTGGGAGAAGTTCGAGAAGTGGGCCGAGACGGTGCCCTATACGATGCGCAACCCGCTCTACCACTGGACGCACCTCGAACTGAAGACCGCCTTCGAGGTGACGAAGCTGCTGAACCCCTCGACGGCCCGCGAGATCTACGACCATTGTACGGCGCTGTTGCAGAAGCCCGAGTTCCACGCCCGCGGTCTGATGCGCCACTACAACGTCGAGGCCGTGTGCACGACGGACGATCCCGTGGATTCGCTCGAACACCACATCAAGGTCCGCGAGGACGGTTTTGCGACCAGGATGCTCCCCACGTGGCGTCCCGACAAGGCGATGGCCGTGGAGTCTCCGGCCGAGTTCCGCGCCTATATGGAGCGGCTTTCGGAGGTTTCGGGCGTCACGATTTCGAAATTCGACGACGTGATCGAGGCGCTGCGCGTGCGTCACAAGTTCTTCGAGTCGGTGGGCTGCCGCCTCTCGGACCACGGCATCGAGGAGTTCTACGCCGAGGATTACACCCGGTCGGAGATCGGCGCTATTTTTAATAAGGTATACGGCGGGCAGACGCTGACGCCCGAGGAGATCCGCAAGTACAAGACGGCCATGCTGGTCGAGTTCGCCGTCATGGACTGGGAGACGGGCTGGACGCAGCAGTTCCACTACGGCGCCATCCGCAACAACAACAGCCGCATGTTCAGCCAGCTGGGCCCCGATACGGGTTTCGACTCGATCGGCGACTTCACGGTGGGCAAGCAGATGTCGAAATTCTTCGACATGCTCGACCGGGAGGACAAACTCACCAAGACCATCATCTATAATCTCAATCCCCGCGACAACGAGCTGGTGGCCACGATGCTCGGCAACTTTCAGGACGGTCGTTACGGCGCCGGGAAGATCCAGTTCGGATCGGGATGGTGGTTCCTCGACCAGAAGGACGGCATGGAGAAGCAGATGAACGCCCTCTCGACGCTGGGTCTGCTGAGCCGCTTCGTCGGCATGCTGACCGACTCGCGGTCGTTCCTCTCGTACCCGCGCCACGAGTATTTCCGCCGCACGCTGTGCAACCTCGTGGGCAACGACATCGAAAACGGCCTGCTGCCCGCTTCGGAGATCGACTTCATCGGGCGGGAGATCATCGAGGGCATCTGCTACCGGAACGCTAAGAATTACTTCAAATTTTAACACGCAATAAAACCATGAAAATCGTAACATTAGGAGAGATCATGCTGCGTCTTTCGACGCCCGGCAATACCCGTTTCGTCCAGTCCGATTCGTTCGATGTCGTCTACGGCGGTGGCGAGGCCAACGTGGCTGTTTCGTGCGCCAACTACGGTCACGAGGCTTATTTCGTCTCGAAGCTCCCGAAGCACGAGATCGGCCAGTCGGCGGTGAACGCGCTGCGCAAATACGGCGTCCGGACCGATTTCATAGCCCGCGGCGGCGACCGCGTGGGCATCTATTACCTCGAAACGGGCGCTTCGATGCGTCCCTCGAAGGTGATCTACGACCGTGCGCACTCGTCGATCGCCGAGGCCGATCCGCAGGATTTCGACTTCGACGCCATCATGGAGGGCGCCCGGTGGTTCCACTGGTCGGGCATCACGCCCGCGATCTCGGACAAGGCCGCCGAGCTGACCCGTCTGGCCTGCGAGGCCGCCAAGCGTCACGGCGTGACGGTGTCGGTGGACCTGAACTTCCGCAAGAAGCTCTGGACCAAGGAGAAAGCGCAGTCGATCATGAAGCCTCTGATGCAATACGTCGATGTCTGCATCGGCAACGAGGAGGACGCCGAGCTGTGCCTCGGGTTCAAGCCCGACGCCGATGTCGAGGGCGGCGAGACCAATGCCGAAGGCTACAAGGGCATCTTCCGCCAGATGGCCGAGACGTTCGGGTTCAAATACGTGATCTCGACGCTGCGCGAGTCGTTCTCGGCGACGCACAACGGCTGGAAAGCCATGATCTACGACGGCAAGGAGTTCTACGAGTCGAAGCGTTACGACATCGACCCGATCATCGACCGTGTGGGCGGCGGCGACTCGTTCTCGGGCGGCGTGATCCACGGCCTGCTGACCAAGCCTACGCAGGGCGAGGCGCTGGAGTTCGCCGTGGCGGCATCGGCCCTGAAACACACGATCAACGGCGACTTCAACCTCGTATCGGCCGAGGAGGTCGAGAGTCTGGCTGGCGGCAATGCCAGCGGCCGGGTACAGCGCTGATTTTGCCGTGAGGGCGGACGCCTTTCGGCCTTCCCTTGCAGACCCCGAATGGGAAATAGGCGACTGTATCCCATCCGTGTCCCGCGGCGCGAAAACCGGAATCCGCCTCGCCCTGACGACAAAACGGATTTGATTGGTAATTAAAATACAATAAGATAATGGCACGTTTTTCAAAAATGCAAGTCATGGAAGCCATTGCCAAGACCGGCATGGTTCCCGTATTCTATCACGCTGACGCCGAGATCGCCAAGCAGGTCGTGAAGGCCTGCTACGAAGGCGGCGTGCGCGCTTTCGAGTTCACCAACCGCGGCGATTTCGCTTCGGAGGTATTCATCGAGGTCATCAAGTTCGCCGCCAGGGAGTGCCCCGAAATGGTGCTGGGCGTGGGTACGATCGTCGATGCCCCGACCGCGGCCCTGTACATCCAGTACGGCGCCAACTTCGTCGTGGGTCCCTACCTGAACGCCGAGGTCGCCAAGGTCTGCAACCGCCACCTGGTGCCCTACACCCCGGGCTGCGGATCGGTCACCGAGATCGGTCTGGCTCAGGAGCTGGGCTGCGACCTGACGAAGGTCTTCCCCGCGGGCAACGTGGGCGGTCCGTCGTTCGTCAAGAATGTCAAGGCCCCGCTGCCGTGGTCGAACATCATGGCCACCGGCGCCGTGGAGCCCACCGAGGAGAACCTCACGGCGTGGTTCAAGGCCGGCGTTTTCTGCGTGGGCATGGGCTCGCAGCTCTTCCCCAAGGAGGTGATAGCCGCGAAAGACTGGAAGGCCGTCTCCGAAAAATGCCGTTTCGCACTGGACGTGATCGCCAAGGTGCGTTAAAAACCGATTCCGTAAGTTCGGTCGTCCGGCGGCGGCCCCGATTCGCTGCCGGACGCCGTTCATGCGGCTCACCAATTCCTGAACACTACTTAATTAAACCCCATAATGACAAACAACAAATCGACTCTCGCTGGGAAGATGACGCAGTACCGCTGGGTCATCTGTGCGATGCTCTTCTTCGCAACGACCGTTAATTACCTCGACCGTCAGGTGCTTTCGCTGACGTGGGACGAATTCATCAAACCCGAATTCCACTGGAACGAGTACCATTACGGACTCATCACTTCGATCTTCTCGATCGTCTATGCCGTCTGCATGCTCTTCGCCGGGCGTTTCATCGACTGGATGGGCACCAAGAAAGGTTATCTGTGGGCCATCGGCGTCTGGTCGCTGGGCGCCTGTCTGCACGCTCTTTGCGGCGTGGCCACCGAGGCGTGGGTAGGGCTTCCCAATGCCGCCGCGCTGCGCGCCGTCGAGGCCGGCTCGGCCGTGGCCGCGACCATCGCTATGGTCAGCATGTATTTCTTCATCGCCGCACGCTGCATCCTCGCTCTGGGTGAGGCGGGCAACTTCCCCGCAGCCATCAAGGTGACCGCCGAGTACTTCCCCAAGAAGGACCGCGCCTATGCCACCTCGATCTTCAACGCCGGAGCTTCGATCGGCGCGCTGTTCGCTCCGCTGACCATTCCGCTGCTGGCCAAGGCTTGGGGCTGGGAGATGGCTTTCATCGTGATCGGCGCCCTGGGCTTCGTCTGGATGGGTTTCTGGGTCTTCATGTACAAGAAGCCGTCGGAGCACCCGAGGGTGAACGCCGCCGAGCTGGAGTATATCGAGCAGGACAAACACGAGGTCATCGACGGCGCCGTCGCCAAGGAGGAGACGGAGGACGAGTGCCCGAAGATGTCGTTCTGGAAAACCCTTTCGTTCAAGCAGACCTGGGCTTTCGCCTTCGGTAAGTTCATGACCGACGGCGTGTGGTGGTTCTTCCTCTTCTGGACCCCCTCGTATCTCAATTCGCAGTTCGGGATCAAGATGTCCGAGGGGCTGGGCGTGGCGCTGATCTTCACGCTCTATGCGATCACGATGCTTTCGATCTACGGCGGCAAGCTCCCGACGATCATCATCAACAAGACGGGTCTGAACCCCTATGCGGCCCGCATGCGCGCCATGCTGATCTTCGCGTTCTTCCCGCTGCTGGTGCTGCTGGCTCAGCCTCTGGGCACCATTTCGCCGTGGTTCCCGATCATCCTGATCGGTATCGGCGGCGCGGCGCACCAGTCGTGGTCGGCCAACATCTTCTCCACGGTGGGCGACATGTTCCCCAAGTCGGCGATCGCCACCGTGACGGGCATCGGCGGCATGGCCGGAGGTGTCGGCTCGATGATCCTGCAATGGTTCGCCGGATGGCTGTTCGTGCATGCCGAGGAGACCAATATGACCTACATGGGCTTCGAGGGAAAACCCGCCGGATATTTCGTCGTCTTCTGCATCTGCGCCGTGGCTTACCTCGTCGGCTGGATCGTGATGAAGACGCTGGTTCCGAAATACAAGCCTATCGTATTGGAGTAATATAAAAAACTGACATACAATGATTAAGCAACTGAACAAGTCGGCCGTGGAAAAGGCCGTCCGTCCCGTCCGCATCCTGCAATTCGGCGAAGGGAACTTTCTGAGGGCCTTCGTGGACTGGCAGATCGACATCGCCAACGAGAAGGGCGTCATGGATGCCGGAGTGGCTGTATGCCAGCCGATTATCGACCCCGAGCACAAGGTGCTGGGGATGATCGACCTGATGCACAGGCAGGACAACATGTACCACGTCTATCTGGAGGGCATCGAGAACAAGCAGCCCAAAAAGGACGTGCGGCTGGTGAAGAGCGTCATGGACTCGTTCAATCCCTATGTGGACTATGCGACCTACGAGCGTTATTTCCTCTCCCCGGAGCTGAAGATCACCATTTCGAACACCACCGAGGCGGGCATCCGCTACGAGGAGGGCGACGACCTGACGGCCGAGCCTCCGAAGTCGTACCCCGCGAAAATGACGGCGCTGCTGTACAAACGTTTCAAGCATTTCAACGGCGATCCGACCAAAGGTCTGTGCATCATCTGCTGCGAGCTGATCGAGAACAACGGTTCGACGCTCTACGAATACGTCATCCGGCACGCCGAGTATAACAAGCTAGGCTCCGATTTCATCGACTGGGTCGAAAAGAACTGCCACTTCTGCGACACGCTCGTGGACCGCATCGTGCCGGGATTTCCGCGCGAGCAGATCGACGAGATCAAGGAGGAGATCGGCTACGACGACAACCTCGTGGTGAAGGCCGAGTTGTACCACCTGTGGGCCATCGGCGGCCCGGGCTACAAGGAGGTGATGAAGGAGCTGCCGTTGGACAAGGCGGGTCTGCATGTGATCTTCATGCCTTCGATCAAACAGTTCCGCGACAAGAAGGTCCGCATTCTGAACGGTTCGCACACGGGCATGGTGTCCATCGCCCTGCAAATGGGCTGTGAGACGGTCATGGACGCTTTCAACACCCCTGCGATCGAGCGGTTCATCAACGACATGGTCGCCGAGGAGGTGATTCCGATGATCGAGGAGGACCAGGACGAGTTGAAGCGCTTCGCCGCCGGGATTCTGGAGCGTTTCTACAACCCCTTTATCAAGCACATGCTCCGTTCCATCTCGCTCAATTCGCTGTCGAAGTGGGAGGCGCGCAACTATCCGACCGTCCGGGACAACTGGTTCAAGGCGCAGCGCATCGCCGCGCGCGAGTGCTTCACCTTCGCGGCGCTGATGACCCTTTACAGTCCCAAGAGCGGTTTCGAGCCCGACGATACGAAAGAGTTCGTGGAGTACATCCGTGCCAACTGGGATTCGGCCGATGTCGAGGCCACGATCTCGAAGATCGTAAAGGAGAGCGGCATCTTCACCGTCGATTTCTCGGAGGTTCCGGGATTCGTCCCGACCGTTGCGGGTTATGTCCGCGACATCGAGGCGTTGGGCATGAAGGATGCTTTGAAGAAGTTTTTAGGAGAGTAACCAGTCAGCTGCTCCGGTGTGGCGTTTCGGACGCTTCATGTCACGGCCTCCGGCCGTGTTTGCAAGTCTGACCCACCCCCAAACCCCCGCCTCGGCGGGGGCTTTATGGGAGCCGGACGTGCGGGATCATTTTATCGATATGAAACGATTTCTGAAAATCAATGCCGCGGACAATGTCGCCGTCGCGCTGGCCGACGACCTGCACAAGGGCGAGACGGTCGAGGTAGACGGCGTCGGCGTGACGCTTCGGGACGACATCGCCCGGGGGCACAAGTTCGCCCTGCGCGACATCGCCGCGGGCGAGAACGTCGTGAAATACGGCTATCCGATCGGCCACGCCACGGAGGATATTCCGCAGGGCGGGTGGATTCACTCCCACAACCTGAAAACCAACCTCCGCGACGACCTCGAATACACCTATGCCCCGAAGGTCTACGATGTGGCGTATCCCCGGCGCGACGCGAAGGTGATGGGCTACCTGCGCAAGAACGGTGCGATGGGCATCCGCAACGAGCTGTGGATCGTGCCTTCGGTGGGGTGCGTCAACGGACAGGCGCAGGCCATCGCGGAGCGCGTGAAGCGCGAGTGCGACTGCTCGCACCTCGACGACGTGCGGGTCTACACCCATAATTACGGCTGTTCGCAGCTGGGCGACGACCATGCCAACACGCAGAAGGCGCTGGCGGCTTTGGTGAAGCACCCCAATGCGGGCGCCGTGCTGGTGCTGGGCCTCGGGTGCGAGAACAACCAGGTGTCGGCCCTGAAGGAGGTGATCGGCGAGTGGGACGACGAGCGGGTGAAATTCCTGATCGCCCAGGAGGTCGAGGACGAAATCGAGGCCGGATTCGAAATCTGCCGCGGGCTGGTCGAAAAGACGAAAAGCGATAAACGCCAGCCGCTTCCGCTCTCCTACCTCAAAGTGGGGTTGAAGTGCGGCGGTTCGGATGGTTTTTCGGGCATCACGGCCAATCCGCTGGTGGGGTTGTTCTCCGACTGGCTGATCGCGCAGGGCGGGACCACGGTGCTGACGGAGGTTCCCGAGATGTTCGGCGCCGAAACGATCCTGATGGACCGCGCCGCGGACCGCACGGTCTTCGACGAAACGGTCTGCCTGATCAACGATTTCAAGCACTATTTCCGCAAGTTCGACCAGCCGATCTACGAGAACCCCTCGCCGGGCAACAAGAAGGGCGGCATCACGACGCTCGAAGAGAAGTCGTTGGGATGCGTGCAGAAGGGCGGGGCGCAGCCCGTCGTCGATGTGCTGAACTACGCCCGGCCGGTCACGAAACCGGGGCTGAACCTCTTGCAGGCTCCGGGCAACGACTTGGTGGCCGCTTCGGCGCTGGCCCTGTCGGGCTGCCAGCTGGTGCTCTTCACCACGGGGCGCGGCACGCCGTTCGGGGCTTTCGTGCCGACGATGAAGATTTCGACCAACACCCGGCTTTCGGAGTTCAAGGCCAACTGGATCGACTTCAACGCCGGAACGCTGGTCGAGGACGAGGAGCCGCAGGCCGTGCTGGAACGCTTCATCGACAAGGTGCTGGCGACGGCCGACGGCGAGCACCTGAAGCACGAAAAGACGGGTTTCAAGGAGATCGCCATCTTCAAGACGGGCGTAACGCTCTGACGGCGCCATGCTGCGTTCGGCGATACTGATGATTCTGCTCTGCCGGGGCCTTTGGGCCTCGGCAGAGACGGTTTATACCGTCGATTGCAACGGCGGCGGGGATTTCCGGACCATTCAGGCGTGCTTCGACGCCCTGCCGTCGAAACCCGCGGAGTGGCGCACGGTGCGGATCATGCCCGGCACTTACCGCGAGAAAGTGACGCTCGACGTTTACAAGGACAAGGTCGTCGTGGTCGGGTGCGGGAAATATCCCGACGACGTGCGGCTGGTCTGGGACGACCATTCCGGCAAGGTCGTCGATAGCCGGGAGCTGACCACCTACGACAGCTATACCTTTTCGGTGCAGGCCGACGACGTGCTGCTGCACAACCTCGAAGTCTGCAACGACGCCGGGAGGGTGGGGCAGGCCGTGGCGCTCGAAACGCGCGGCGACCGCATCTGGATCGACGGCTGCCGCTTGATCGGCAATCAGGACACCTTCTTCACGAAAGGATATGTCTCGCGCGTGTTTGTCACGGACTCCTACATCGAGGGTACGACGGATTTCATCTTCGGGCCCTCCATCGTCGAGTTCGTGCATTGCACCATCCATTGCAAGGCCGACAGCTTCATCACGGCGGCTTCGACCACCGAGCGCAACAAATACGGATATGTCTTTACCCATTGTCTCGTGACGGCCGCCGAAGGGGTGACGCGGGTTTACCTCGGGCGTCCGTGGAAATCCACGGCCCGGACGGTGTGGCTGATGTGCGAACTGCCCGGGGCGATTTGCCCCGAAGGGTGGCGCGACTGGCACGACGCGGCCCGTAAGGGCGACGTGTTTTACGCCGAATTCGGCTGTTACGGTCCGGGCGCCGACCGTTCGGGACGTGTGGCCTGGTCGCGGGAGCTTACCGTCGGGGAGGCCGTCGATGATTATTGGTTTCCGCGGCCCGGGCAGGGCATTTTTTCGAAAAAGACCGGTTCGGAGGCATTCCGGGCCGATTGGTGCCCCGGGAGCGATACCCCTACGGACGTTCTTCCGTTTATCGAGTATCGGATGGACCGCCGGATGGAAGCGACGTTTGGCAAGATGAAAGAGTATCTCGACAAACGGCGTGCGGCTGAAAGAGCGTCTGCGGGCGAATAGTTGCCCGCAGACATTCATTTCTCGCGCACGGGGCGCACGGGCAATGCTCCGGAAAGGTCGGTGGTCTGCATTTCGGCCCTGTCCGTCAGATGGAATACCTGCGCGCGCGTTCCGGTTGCCGGAACCGCCGTCCAGTAACGGGTCTCCTGACCCATTCCCTCTCCCCGTCCGCTTCCGGACCGCTGTCCTACCGCCCGGAAAAGGATCGTCCGGTCATCGTCGTGCTGCACGGCCGAGCAATAGAACCGGAAATTCCGGAATCCGGAGGTTTCCGACGGTCCCTTTGCCGTGTTCGCGGCATCGAACGACGCGAAGGCTCCCGAGGCGGGCACCGTGTATCCGACGGGCGAGGGATCGTAAATCGTCTTCACGACTTCGTAATCGCGCACCGACGTTTCGAACCCGTTGGCTGCGGCGTTCCACAAATGCCAGTAAGAGGCGCCGCCGAACCAGCCGTACGAATCGCTGTAAAACACATACGGAGTTTGTATCGCCTCTGAGAGCTTGGTGCTTCCGTTCACGATCTCGTATCTGTCCGGATAGGTCGTCTTGTCGCTGTTGTCCGTATTCAGGGCCGGCATCGGGTCCTTGCGCCCGAACTGGAAATAGGGCTGGCTGCCGGGGGAGGCGGTTTCGTATGCCTGCTGGCGAATCGTGAATGTCTTGCCGTCCGTCTGCGGCTCGTGCCCCGTCTGGGTGATGCGCACCTGCACGTCGCGCGGTCGATAAATGTCGATCAGATCGTTGCTGTACCACCCGATGTTGACGGGCAGAAAGTCGTAATGGGTTCCATTGGCCGTTTCTACCGGGACATAATCGTCGAGCCGCTGCCCGGTCACCCAGATATGCCAGCTCCATACAAGGGTGCTGTTTGCGTTGTCTTCGGCATACAGGGCGATCACGCAGTTGCCCTGGCGGATCGTTCCGGCCTCCACCTCGAAAGCGATGTACTGTACGTTTTTTCCGAGCATGTTTCCCTGCGCGGGGGATACTCCGACGTTCTTCACGAGATTGTTCTCGTCCTGCCACAGAATCGCGGCCCTGAATGTACGGTCGGACGTGATGAACGGAGATTGGATGTCTCTCGAAACGCAGTCCCAGAATGGAAGATCCATACCCCATTCTCCGGCTTTCTTTGCGTAGGCTTCCTGATTGTCTGCGCCGTTGCGTATCGCATTGCCGTAGATCAGCGGGAAGCGGTACGTGCCCGGCGCATTGACCACATAGCAGTTGGCCGTGTTGACAGGCGTCGTGCCGCCTGCCGTGGAGAGGTCGTAGTCCGTCACGGCCTCCGCCGTCCGCAGCGACGTGTTCGGGTCTATCGTTTCGTCGATCGGCTTGGAGCCGACCGCAGCTTCGTATTTCACCTCCTCCACGCTGCCTTCGGCCTGATCCGTGAATCCGGTCACCCATTCGGGACACCGGGAGGTCCAGGTCTTTCCGCCGTCGGTCGAGAATTCGGCGGACCATGCCAGCGGCGTCGGGGGAAGCTCTTCGGTCTGCCCGGCCTTGACGCGCTCCGCTTTGCGGTAACTCCGGACGGCATAGGCCGCCGTTCCGCCCCGGTGAGTCAGCACGATGTCGTCGGTCGGCACCTCCAGAATATCCTCCGTCGTGATTTTCGACGACGAAAGGTTGTAGACGACCGTTTTGCCTATGGGCCATTCGGTGCCTCCGATGTCGGCCGTCATCGTTTGCAGCTCCTCTTCGCCGGGAAGCGTGTATTCGATCACGATCTGCGCATCGGCGGGCAGCGTCTGCGGCGGCAGCATGAATACGCCGTCGGCATCGGTGAGTTCGTGGCCCGGTTCGGCGTATCCCGGATTCTCCTTGTCTTCGGGGAGGTCTCCGGTCTCGGGCGCGAGCGCATCGGTGTAGGAACGGACCGCGGGGTCGAGCGTCCATGCGACCGCCGGAGTCCCGGACCCGGCGCCTGCCGCATTCACCCGGAAGGAGCCTTTGTAACGGACGTTCCTGAGCGAGATCGACCGGATATTGCGCAGCTCCATGCCCGTGGCCGTCGTGCTGACGCGGAATCGGATCGCCGTGAGCACGTGTTTGAAGACGAGCGGAACTCCCGTCTTTTCGTAGTCCGCGCCGGTGACTCCCGCAATCGAGGCGATCAGCAGGTCCTGCTGCTTTTGCAGGTCGGGGTCGGTTTCGTAAACGAACGATCCGGCGGGGTCCGACGGTGGGGTGAGGTTGTCGGCCGGATCGGGAACGCAGGCGATGAATCCGAGTTTCTGCCCCGCATACCAGCGCCAGTAATACCGTTCCGAAGGCTCCCAGCGGCCGTTTTCCCGAAGGGCGATCTCTTCGCCGGACATCACGTCGAACGATGCGGCGTCCGTGTCCGTATAACTGTAAGCCCACATCCGGAACGACGCGGGGAAGTCGTCGGTTTCGGTTTGCGTGCCGCGGGTCGCGGCATGCGGTGCTGCGCCGAATCCGTCGGTCGTCGATACGTCGAGATGGAACGGCCGGTCGCCGCCCAGCAGTTCCGCCGTGAAGCCGCGGTCTTCCTGCGCGAGGACGCCGCCCGTGCGCGTGGAGGCTCCCTGCACCGGGCCGAGGCCGTCCCAGCCGTTGCGGACCGTCACCGCGAAGCCGATCGAGCCGTCGCCCGGCGCAGAGGCGGATTCCGGCGCGTCTTTCGTACAGGACCCGGCGAAGGCTCCCGCCGCAAACAGTACGGCGATGCTGAGTCCTGTTCGTGTCATACTTTTCATATCGTTCGTTTTCAACAGTCGTTTTTGCCGGTCGGGACATGCCCGGGTCCGGCGGCGGTGTCAGACGGCGGCTTTTGCGAGGATGCTCTTCAGACGGCGGGTCATGAAGTACTGGATCACGCCGCGCAGGAACATGTAGAGCGTGAAGGCCAGCCAGAGGGCGTTGTTGCCGATCAGCGGGTGGCAGGCGTAGTAGATGGCGAAGTAGGCCGCCGTGGACCAGAACATCGAGTCGCGCATGACGCGCGTTTCGGTGGCTCCGACCATGATGCCGTCCATGATGAAGGGCATGGCCGAGGCGACGGGGATCAGGATGATCCAGACGATGTAGCGTCCCGCCAGCTCCTCGATCACCGCGGCGTTGGGCGCCGAGGAGTCCACGAACACGCCCACCAGGTCGCGCCACCAGACGAGGTAGATGCCCACGAAAACCACCGACACGAGCGTTCCCCAGAAGATGCACTTCCGCAGGCAGTCGCGCAGCGACACGCTGTCGCGGGCGCCGATGAACCGGCCCGTGAGCGCCTCCGCGGCGTAGGCGAAGCCGTCGTTCATGTAGGAGAAGAGCGTGAACAGCTGCAACAGCAGGGTGTTCACGGCCAGCAGCGCGGGATCGCCCATGCGGGCCGACGCCCCGGTGAAGAAGGTGTAGACGGCCACGATGCAGAACGTGCGGAGGATGATGTCGCGGTTGATGATGAAAAAGGTTTTCAGGGGTTTGAAGTCCAGCACCTCGGACCAGTTGACCGAGGTGAGCAGCTGCCGGTATTTGAGCGTGAGCAGCAGCGACGAGAGCCCCACGCCCGTCCATTGGGCGATGACCGAGGCGTAGGCGATGCCCACGATGCCCATGTCCATTCCGAATGCGAACCACAGGCTGCAAAGGATGTGCACGACGTTGACCGTGATGGCCGTCAGCATCGGGAAGACGGCGTTCTGCATCCCCGTGAACCAGCCGTTGAAGCCGAAGAGGATGATGCCCGCCGGTACGGCCCAGATGCGGGCGTAGAAATAGTCGCGGGTCATCTGGCTGCCGTTCATGGCCCACAGCGCCAGTTCGCCCAGCGGGTATTGCAGCAGGACCATCAGCGCGCCCATCACGGCCGCCACCGACAGCGCCCGGACCAGCATGTTGGTGCATTCGCGGAAGTTGCCGGCTCCGAACGCCTGGGCCGTGAGGCCGCTGGTGCCCATGCGGACGAACGAACAGTTCCAGTAGATGAAGTTGAAGATCGACACGCCGATGGCCAGCGCGCCGATCGTGGCGGCGGAATCGGCGCCCCAGTGCCCTGCGATGGCTGTCGAGACGATGCCCATGAGGGGTACGGTGATGTTCGAGACGATATTGGGGAGCGCGATGCGCAGTATTTCGCGGTTCATGGTCATAACGGGTGCAAAGATAAGGCAAAAGCGGCAAATTTGCGGTCCGGTTCCGCTTTTATCTTCAATTCGGGCACGCAATGTGTTGTTATCCCCGAAACTTGCACTATCTTTGCCCCGACACTTTGATATTAGTAGAACAGAAACGATGAAAGATCCCAAAAACGACTCGACCCCGGTGCTCGAGCGCTTCGGACGCGACAAGCGCAAGCGCACCGTAATTGCTACGGCGGAGCGTGTCGAGCGTCGCCCGCGTTTGCAGCGAGATGCTGCCGATTCGGAGCAGCCGTCCCGTGACCGTCAGCCCGAACGCCGGGCTTCGTACAACCCGCATTTCACGGCCGACAACCGCCCGCTTTTCGAACGTCCGCACCGCGAGGAGGGCGACCGTCCCCGCCGCAATTTCGATGACAGCGACCGTCCGCGCCACGCCTTCGACGGCGACAAGCCCCACCGTACGTTCGGGGACAAACCCCGCACGTTCGGCGATAAGCCCCGTTACGACACCGACCGCCCCCGCCGTGAGGAGGGGGAGCGTCCCCGCCGGACATTCGGCGAAAAACCCGCTTTCGGGGAGAAGAAATCCGGCCCCAAGAAGTTCGGGGATAAGAAATTCGGCGACAAGAAATTCGCCGGCCGCAAATTCAGCGACAAACCCTATAAGCCCGGCGGATTCCGCAAGCAGGACGACAAGCCGGCTTCGTATCCGAAATACGATCCGGTGAAGCAGACGGGCGAAATGCGCCTGAACCGTTTCCTCGCCCAGTCGGGCATCTGCTCGCGCCGCGAGGCCGACGACTTCATCACGGCGGGCCTCGTGTCGGTCAACGGACAGGTCGTCACCGTGCTGGGCACCAAGGTGCTGCCCACCGACGAGGTGAAGTTCAACGACAGCCGCGTGCAGGGCGAGAAGAAAGTCTACCTGGTGCTGAACAAGCCCAAGGGCTATGTCACCTCGCTCGACGATCCCCATGCCGGAAAGACGGTGATGGAGTTGGTGAAGGGCGCCTGCACGGAGCGCATCTATCCCGTGGGGCGTCTGGACAAAAACAGCCTCGGATTGCTGCTGTTCACCAACGACGGCGACCTCACGAAGCAGCTCACGCACCCCTCGTACCGGAAGAAGAAGATCTATCAGGTGACGCTCGACAAGCCGCTGACGCGCGCCGACATGGACCGTATCGCCGAGGGCGTCACGCTCGAAGACGGCGAGATTTTCGCCGACGAGATCTCCTATGTCAAGGAGAACAAGCAGGAGATAGGCATCGAGATCCACTCGGGCCGCAACCGCATCGTGCGCCGCATCTTCGAGTTCCTGGGTTACACGGTCACGAAACTCGACCGTGTCTACTACGCGGGTCTGACGAAGAAGAACCTCAAACGCGGAGCCTGGCGGTTCCTGACGCGCGAGGAGGTCGAGCGGCTGAAATCCGGCCAATACGAATAGAGGAAAAGGCGGTTCCGGCCGGACCGCCTTTGAAAACGAAGTTCGGAAATAGCTGCGTGACGATTCGGTGACGCAGCTATTTTCTGTTGTTCGGGCCGGACGGCATGAAGCCGGATTTCGCCGCCGGTAGCGGCATAGCTCCTTTCCGCCGTTACCAGACGTTCGTGTGTATTCTATCCCCGATGTCGATTTCCTTCTGCTTGGGCCGGAATGCGTCGGCGGCGGGATAGCCCATTGTCAGCAGGCAGATGAACTCGTAGTCTTCGGGAGCGCCTACGATCTCCTTGATTTTTTCCGCTTCGTCGCCCACGGGAATGTGGAACACGGTTCCCAACCCCTCGGCGGTGGCGGCCAGCAGCATGTTTTCCAAGGCGCACCATGCGGATGCGAAGTAGTTGAGCGAACTTTGCTCGACGGGTTTCAGCAGCGGGCTTTGTTTCTGGCGGAAGAAGGGCAGAATGAGCAGCCCGCTCTGCATCAGCATACGCTGTTGTTTGGGCAGGGCGTCGGCGAACATCGCCATTTTGTCCTTGTCGCCCGATTCATCCGCTTCATGCACCAGCTTCTTGAACGCAGCCATGTTCTTGGCGAGCGGGTCGATTATTGGGGCGATGTTTTCGCGTCCGCGCACCACGACGAATTCAAGCTGGCGCAGATGGTCGTTGGTCGGGGCTTTGAATGCCGCGCCGATCACTCTTTTCAGAATTTCATCGCTCACCTCGCGGTCGGAGTAGTCGCGGCAGGTGCGGCGTTTCTCCAGTGCTTCGTACAGTTCCATAACGTCGGGATTTAAGTCTTGTTTTTTGTTTCCGGTTGCAAAGTTACGCCGCTTTGTTGTCTTGTGTTTGTTTTATTGTTTCATATATTTGTCGTATATTTGTGCTTTCTCGGATTTTATGGAAGATACCGCCGTACCGTACGAACTGCCCGAAGCGGAGAATCATTCGTTTTTCTTCATCGACCAGCGGGTGGAACCGAGCCTCGAAGCCAAGCTGCACCGCCACGATGCGTGGGAGTTGTATTACGTCGTTCACGGACGGGGCCGCCGAATGGCAGGCGATACGTTGCAGTCCTTTGCGGCGGGCGACGTGGCGTTGATCCCGCCGTCGATGCTCCATCGCTGGGAGTATGCGCCCGGCAGCGCGGACAAGGACGGATGCGTGCGTTATCTGATGGTGGCTTTCAGCCATTCGCTGATAGAGCGGTGCGTGGAGGCGTTCCCCGAATTGAGGAACCGGCTGGCGGGTGTTACTTTTCCGACCGATGCCCTGAGATTCGGGCCGGAAAGTTCGCGGGCGATCCGTAAGGCATTGTCCGAAATGAACGGATCGGACGAACTGGGGCGTCTGAGCGCAATGCTCCGCCTGCTGCCCGTCATCTTTACCTCCTCCGACCGTGCGTTCGCCGGAAAGCCGATGCGCATCGAGCGGGACGTGCGGCGGATGCAGCAGATCTGCGCATACGTGATGAAGCACTACGTTCATCCCATTGCTTTGGACGACATCGCGGCGGAGGTGGGGATGAACCGTTCGGCGTTCTGCTCCTGCTTCAAGCGGTGCAAGGGGATGACCTTTTCGCAGTTCGTTACGCAATATCGGCTGAATACGGCTTGCGAGTTGCTGAAGCACTCGCAGAAAAACGTGTCGGAAATCTGCTGCATGGTCGGGTTCAGCGACCTGCCGCATTTCGTGAGGGTGTTTACCCGCACGATGGGCGTGTCGCCCTCCAGATACAGGAAGCGATTCCGGGCCGCAGCGAGTGTTTACAGATAATCTTCCCGTTGCGGCGTGAAAACATCTATCACCTCGCCGCCTTCCATGACCTCGAACGAATGCGGCGTGCCGCCCGGTATGGCATAGCTGTCGCCCGCATGGAGCAGCACGTCGATCTGCTTGTCCGGAAGCTCCGCTTTCAAGCGGTATTCGCCCGATATGACATAGCCGCACTGTTCGTGCGGATGCTGGTGCGTCGTGGCGAAATTGCCTTTCACATAATTCATCTTGGCGACCATCGACCTTTCGCCCACGGCGAGCGAATCCAGCGAAACTCCCTTGAATTCGCGTTTCAGCGCCTCTTCTTTTCTGACTACGATTTTCTGCATGTTGATATTATTTTATGATGATTAGTATTGTTCCGATATATTGGGAAAGTCTCTATTTTTGACATCCGCGATATATCGGCCGACGGCCTCCGCCATATCACGGTGAAGATCGGCATAGGTACGCAGGAATTTGGGATGGAATCCGTTGTTTTTACCTAACATATCATCAACTACGAGCACCTGCCCGTCGCACATGCCGCCACCGATGCCGATGGTCGGGATGGAAAGCTGCGCCGATACCTTTTCCGACAAGGAAGCCGGGATTTTTTCGAGCACGATGCCGAAACATCCGGTTTCTTCCAGCAATTTGGCGTCCGACATCAACTTCTCGGCTTCCTGTTCGTTGTTGGCACGCAGTCCGTAACCGCCGAACTTATGGATGGACTGTGGAGTCAGGCCGAGGTGTCCCATGACGGGGATGCCCATTTCGACGATTTTCCGCACGGTGTCGGCTATTTCTGCGCCACCTTCGAGCTTCAGGGCGTCGCATCCCGTTTTCTGCATGATTCTTACGGCGTTGTCTATTCCTTGCGTCGGATTGGTATAGGAGCCGAACGGCATGTCGCAGATAACGAGCGCATGTTCCGTTCCGCGCACGACCGAGGCGGCATAGACGATCATTTCATCGACTGTCATCGGGACGGTCGTTTCGTAACCAGCCATGACATTGGCTGCGGAATCGCCGACGAGAATTGAGTCGATGCCCGCTTCGTCGAGTATGCGTGCTGTGGTGAAATCGTATGCGGTAAGCATGGATATTTTCTCTCCGCGCCGCTTCATGTCGATAAGCGTCTGCACGGTAATCTTTTTCTTTGCAGGTGTATGTACTGACATAATGATTTATTATTTGAGTGTCAATTCCATCTGAATGTCTCCCCGTGCATAGGCGGGATGATATTCGGCGAGTTCACGGAATCCCAGTTTTTTATAGGTATGGATGGCGGGTTTGAGCAGCGTGTTGCTTTCCAGAAAGAGACTCTTCGCGCCGAGCGAACGGGCCTTGTCCACCGCCGCCCTGCAAAGCTGATAACCGATGCCCTTGCCGCGTACACCGGGGCTGACGGCGAGTTTCGCCAGCTCGTAATCGTATCGCGGGTCGTCCATTTTGCAGAGGGCACAGACGCCGACCGGCTCGCCGCGGTAGAGGGCCACGAAAATATGGCCTCCCCGGTCGATGATGCTCTCCTGCGGGTGGTCGATACATTCGATGTCGTGCTCCTCCAACTGCCAGTGCTGCGTGATCCATTGTTCGTTCAGCGAACGGAACACCGGCTGGTGGCACGGTTCGTAGGGGATGATTCGCACCTCCCGGCTTTCGCGTGCCCTGCGAACCGCTTTCACCCGTTCCAGGAGGCTTTTTTGCGCGAGCTGCTCCTCCCATTCTCCGATGGCGCGCCACAGGTCGTGGCGGGTTGCGTCCGACACTTCCCCGACGGCGGTAGCCACGTCCTCGCAAACCTCCGTCAGCATGCCGCACACTTTGCGGCCTTGCGGCGAAAGCGCGATGGTCGTCCGTCGCTTGTCCGTCTTGTCCGCCACCTCCCGGATAAGTTTTCCTGCCGCCATCTCCTTCACGATGTTGCTCACGGACGGATGCGTCTGTCCGATCTCCCGGGCGATTCCCGTAATGGTCTTCGCCCCGCCCTCCGAGAGGGCATAGAGCACGGGAAACCATTTCGGCCTGATGTCCACTCCATACAGCCGGTAAATCTCCGCCGCATCGTTCGTAATGCGGTCGGTCAGCATTCGCAAACGGCTTCCGATCGCCATTTTTCCTGTTCTGTCGAAAAAGTCCATATCCTACGGTCTGTTTATCGTTATTGAAAACGTAATTGATTACGCAAATATATGTTTTTTCTTTCATGCGACAAAACAATCAATGAAAAATAAAAGATTCAGTTCGGTTCAATGGTCATTGAACCGAACTGGATATGACCGATGAACCGCGGTCGGGGTTATGTATGATGCGGTGCAGTCTCTTTCCGACAGGAGCAGGCGAAAAAGAGCGCACCGACCGGCGCGCTCCTTGCCATTGCACATGACGAAATCCCGTCGGCTTACTGGTGGAATATCTTCGCTACGATCGTCCACCTGCCGTCGATCTTCACCAGCGAATGAAAATCGGTGAACGACAGCCCGTGCCAGTTCTCCAGCACGACACGCACCGTCGCAGCCGTGCCGACCGCTTCCAGGATGTCCACTTCGGCTTTCGTCCCGGCATCGGCTCCGAGCTGTCCGATGGCGGCATAGAGATTTTCGATGCTTCCGGCCGACAGCTCGCCGTTCAGATAGCCGTACATGACGGCGTCCTTGTGAAATGCCTTTTTGGCGAGTTCCACGTCGCCCGCAGCGCAGCCGTTCACATACTGCATGACGACCTCTCTGATTTCCCGATAATCCTTGATCATCTTTTTGTCCTCCTGACTTTAGTCGAGCCGTTATTTTTGAATCGTATTCGAATTCTGGTTGTAGGCTTTGGCCACGCAGCGCCATTCGCCGTCTATTTTCAGTAGCAATAAGTAATCCGTGAAGTCGATGCGGCCGCCCCAGCTCTCTTCCAGCACACGGACGACGGCCAGCGTCTCTTCGACCGCCGCCACGTCGATACGCGCTTTGAACTTATCGCCTGCGGCGACCGAATCGACATTGCGGTAGAACTGGTCGATGGAGCCGCGCTCCAACGCACCGTCGAGAAATCCGAACAATACGGCATCCTCGGTGAACAACTCTTTCGCGTAACGGCTGTCGCCCTCGGCGACGCTTTTTACGAATTTCATGGCGGCAGCTTCCACCGCCTTGTACTCTTCGATACTTGCTCTCATAACTTTCGGTTTTCAATTCTTTTGCAAAGTTAGAGGGGAGTATCCGACTGCGCAAGTACCGAAAAATTATTCATATACCGAAAATTTATTCGGTGTACCGTTCGTGCGGAATGTTATCCGTATCTTTGCAGCCGTAGAAAGAAAACCGTTATGTACGAAAGGAAGATACCTGTCGATTTGAGCTGCCCTTTGCGGCTGACAATGAGTTTAATCGACTCTAAATGGAAATCCTGCATTTTGGACGAACTGCGCGATGCGGCCATGCGGCCGAGCGAACTGCACAAAGCATTGCCCGAGGCTACGCCGCGCGTGCTCGATCTGCAACTGAAAGAGTTGGCGGACGACGGGCTGGTCGCAAAAACCATCTATCCCGAACTGCCGCCCCGCTCGGAATACGCCATCACGGAACTGGGACGGTCGTTGCTGCCCATCCTCGACGCCATGATTGCGTGGGGAGAGGCCAACAAGGCGTTGTTCGAGAAGAAATACGGGTCCTGAATATTGCTTGTCCATGTCCGGACGGTGGCGGCATTCACGCACCGGCCGTCCCGGCATCCGGGCGCGCGGAGGGTGTCTTTTATGCAACTCCTGGAAAGCGGGTCACTTCCGGTAATCCGTTGGATTGAGCCCCAAATTCTGCTGCACGTAGCGGCTGAAATAGGCCGGAGACGAGAAGCCGAACATGTCGGAAATCTGCACGAATGTCAGCGATTTGTCGCGGAGCAGGCGCGTGATGTCGAGGATCGTATAGCGGTTGATCCAGTAGTTGGCGGCGTATCCGCTGACCTTTTTGGAGACCTCCGAGAGGTATTTCGGCGAGGCGCACAGACAGTCGGCGTAATAGGACACCTCCCGATGTTCGCGGTAGGTGCCCGCTTCCAGCATCTTCAGAAAACGGTTCATGATGGAGGCGTTCTGCGTGGAGATGTCGCTCTCGCCGTAAATGCGGGCGTGGAAATCGAAAAAATCGAGAATGGCCGCCTGCATGGCGTTGACGAGCGTCTCGCGGTAAAAGCGGTGTTCCGTATCGGCGATGCGTTGTTCGAGCAGGTCGAAATCGCGGCGGCAGACGATTTGCTGCTCGGGCGTGAGGTGCATCACGGGGTTGAGAAACAGCGCCAGCGAGCCTTTCATGCCGTAGTTGCTTTGCGGCGTGCACAAATCTATGAAACCGGGTTTCGCATAGATGATCTTGCACCGGAAATCGTCCGACGGTTCTGTTTTCTCGATCAGTTTCCGCTTGCGGATGATCGACAGATCTCCGGCGTGCAGCTCGAAATCCCGTTCGTTGAAGCGGTAGCGGCACGTGCCGCCCAGGCAGAGCAGATGGGCCAGGTATTCCACCTCGGAATCCGTCGGCACGACGCCCAATTTGTCGATAACGATTATATCTTTCTGATAATCCATCTTGTCCGTTCGGTCTCTCGCAGGCAAAAATAGCAATAAATACGCAATAAACCCGCAGCCGTCGCCGATACGACTGCGAGTTTTTGCCGTTTTTCAACGGAATTTCAACGGCTTGCCGTCTCGGACCGGAACGCCGCCGGGTTTCCGTTCCGAAACGGAGTGCGGTTCATCCCTTTACGGGCGATCCTCCGAACACTTCGCTCATCGGCATCGCCGCGAGGGCATCGTCTACGGCCTGCACCTGTCCGGCGGTCAGACGGATGTCGGCAGCCCCGATATTCTCCTTGAGGCGGCACAGATGGCGCGTTCCGGGAATCGGCACGATCCACGGACGTTTGTTCATCATCCACGCCAGCGCGATCTGCGACGGTGTGGCGCGGTGCTCCTCCGCCAGTCCTTCGACGAGTTCGAACAGCGTGCGGTTCCGCTCGAAACTCTCCCGGCGGAACTGGGGCATCGAGGCACGGTAGTCGGTCGCCGGATCGAACGTCGAGTCGGCCGTATAGCAGTCGGTCAGCAGCCCGTTCGCCAGCGGCGAAAAAGCCACGAAGCCCACGCCCAGCTCTTCGAGCACGGGAAACAGCGCCTCGTGCCACCGGGCCATCATCGAGTAGCGGTTCTGCACGGCCGTGACCGGACATACCGCATGGGCGCGGCGCAGATACTCCTCCGTGGCCTCCGAAATGCCCCAGTGCAGGATTTTCCCCTCGCGGATCAGGTCGGCCATTACGCCGGCCACCTCTTCGGGTGCGACCTTCGGGTCGATGCGGTGCTGGTAGTAGAGGTCTATGCGGTCTGTGCGCAGACGGCGGAGCGACCCCTCGACCGCGCGGCGGATGGTCGCCGGACGCGAATCGGGAATCACGGCATGCGTGCCGCCCGCTTCGGGACACTCGAACGATATGCCGAATTTGGTGGCGATGACGATCCGGTCCCGAAACCGCCGCAGGGCCTCGCCCAGCAGTTCTTCGTTGTCGTGCGGCCGGTCCGGCGTGCCGTACATCTCGGCCGTGTCGAAAAAGGTATAGCCCATCTCCACGGCGTCGGCGAGCAGTTCCGTCATTTCGCCCTTGTCGGCCGGAGCGCCGTAGGCGTGGCTCATGCCCATGCAGTCCAGTCCCACGGCCGACACTCTCAATCCGCTGAGCCCCAATGTTCTGTAATACATCTTTGTTTCTCTCCGTTTTTCGCCGTTACCGTATCAGCGAGTTCATCAATTCGAAAACCTCGTTCGGGGTCAGCTCCGTCCGGCACGGGATGCTATCGACCTGTTCGCGGGTGATCTTGCCGTCGAAGTACATTTCCGCTCCGAATCCGGAAAACAGTTCGATCAGTTTTCGGGACGACTCCTCGATGGACGACCCGAACCCGAACGCATCCCGACAGTATTTTTCGACCTCTGCGGCATGATGCCTTCCCATCGCGGCGAGAAACCTCGGAAAAATGGAGGTCAGGCTTCTGCGATACGTGCTGCCGAAGAGTTTCTCGGGCAGAAATTCCAGTTCGTAGATGTCGTAAGCGAAAGGCTCCTCTTTCCCGATGCCTATCCGTGACGATGTGGAGAGCGAGGCTCCCAGCATGATAATGCCCCTCGCATCGAGGTCGTCCGGATTTTTCTGCAAGGTCCGCGTCGCTTCGAGGACGTTGCGGATGTAGGAGATTCCCGCGTCGTAGGACATTTTGTTCTTGTCGCCGAGGACACAGGCCGACAGCTGAACCAGCGTTACCAGTCCGGTGTAGGCGGTCATCTCCCGATCCAGGGTCAGCGAATATCGGGGACAGAGAATCGCATAGTCGGCGGCGATGCCGTAGGCCGTCCCGAAATCTCCGGTTCTCGAATCGACGGCCACCGCACCCAGCCCGTTTTCGGAGCCGCTGGACGGATAAGTGGGAATCAGCGCCAGCGGAAGGTGTTCCAGCCCGTACGGATTTCTCCCTTTCACGTATTCCCAGAGGTTCGATTCGTGGTAGAAGCCCAAAGCCATCAGTTTGGCGCAGTCCATTACGCTGGCCCCTCCGACGCCGATGATCATTGTCACGCCATTGGCCCTGGCCAGCCGGATTCCCTCTTCTGTTTTTTGAAACTCCCTCGAAGCGCCTCCGTATTCCACGAAGGGGATGTTGTTTTCGGTCAGGGTCCGGACGACATCGTCGCGGCAGCCGTTGCGTTCGGCGGAGCCGCCGCCGTGGACGAACATTATTTTATGGCCTTCGGCTATTTCGAGAATGGTCTCCCGGATGTCGTTGCGGAAGAGAAGTTTCGTGTCGTTTCTGAAAATGAAGTCTTTCATCTGTCGGTCGTTTTTTCAAGTTCATATTCCCTGTTTCAGGCGTTCCGCGTATGCGTCGATCCGGTGCAGTTCCTTCGGGATGTCGATCCGCTGCGGACAATGGACGCTGCACTGGTTGCAGCCGATGCACCGGTTCGCCTGCCGCAGTTTCGGCACGCTGCGGTCGTATCCCACCAGAAAGGCTTGCCGGGCTTTCCGGAAGTTCGCATCCTGCGAACTCTCCGGGACGTTGCCTTCGTTCAGGCACTTGTTGTAATGGAGCAGAATGGCGGGTATGTCGAGGCCGTACGGACAGGGCATGCAGTACTTGCAGTCGTTGCAGGGGATGGTGTCGAACCGCATCATCTGCGCGGCCGTCTCTTGCAGGAACCGGAAATCGTCTTCCGTCAGCGGCTTCAGCGGAGCGTAGGTGCGCAGGTTGTCCTGCAAGTGTTCCATGCGGGTCATGCCGCTCAGCACGGTCTGCACGCCCGGCAGGCTGCCGGCGAAACGGAACGCCCACGAGGCCACGCTCATCTCCGGCTCGCGCTGCTTGAGACGGGCGACGATGGTGCCCGGCACGTTGGAGAGCCGGCCGCCCAGCAGCGGTTCCATGATGACGGCGGGAATGTTCCGTTTGCGCAGTTCGCCGTAAAGATATTCGGCGTCGGTATTCCTCGGATTGATCCGCTTGGCGTATTTCCAGTCCAGATAGTTCAGCTGGATCTGCACGAAATCCCACTTGTATTCGTCGTGCCGCGCGAGCAGATGGTCGAACACCCGGACATCGCCGTGATACGAAAATCCGAGGTTGCGGATGCGCCCCGCCCTGCGTTCCTCCAGCAGGAAATCGAGGATGCCGTTCTTCACATAGCGGCTCTCGAACTCCTCCATGCCGCCGCCCATGCCCACGCCGTGCAGCAGCAAATAGTCTATGTAATCCACCTGCAACTCTTTCAGCGAATTGCGGTACATGGCGACGGAGGCTTCGCGGCTCCACGTGGCCGGGGCGAAGTTGGAGAGTTTGGTGGCGATGAAGTACTTGTCGCGCGGGTGACGGCTCAGGGCGATGCCGGTGGCGCGTTCCGACTTGCCCCGGCAATAGGCGGGCGACGTGTCGAAATAGTTCACTCCGTGGGCTATGGCATAGTCCACCAGTTCGTTCACCATCTCCTGATCTATCTCCTCGTTCCCTTCACGGGCGCTGCGGCCGCCGACGGAAGGCAGACGCATCATGCCGAATCCCAGCAGCGACACTTTGTCGCCCGACGTCGGGTTGGTCCGGTATGTCATCCGGTCCGCAGGGATCTCCGCGGCGGATGCCGCCGATGCCCCGTCGTTCTCGCCTCCCGTGCAGGCTGTCAGTCCGGTCGCGGCCATGCCGGCGGCTCCTATCGTTTTCAGAAACTCCCGGCGGGACAGCACGTTCCTGTTTTTATTCTGGTCGTTCATCTCCTTGTTGCTTGAAAGTTTCTACATCACGCTGTGCATCGTGTGTCCCTCCACGTAGATGGCGCTGAACGGACGCGCCGGACACAGGTTCTCGCATGCGCCGCACCCGATGCACCGCTCGGCATTGATGGCCGGAATCCGGACGGAGCTCATGTCGCCGCCGTCGGAGGGCACCATCAGGATAGCCCCCGAGGGACAATGGCGGGCGCAGTTGCCGCACTCCACACCGTCGGTCAGCGGAATGCAGTTCTTCCTGATCCATACGGCATGACCGATGCGGGTGGAGGATTTCTCCTCGACGGTGATCGGCCGGATGGCTCCCGCAGGGCAGACCTCCGAACACCTCGTGCACTCCGGACGGCAGTAGCCTCGTTCGTAGGACATTTCGGGCTGCATCAGCTTCTGCAAATCGGTCGAAGGGCGCAGCACGCCGTTGGGACAGGCCGACACGCAAAGCTGACAGGCGGTGCAATGCTGCGCGAAACTGCGTGCGCTCCACGCTCCCGGCGGTACGATCGGCGTGGCACGCACCGGAATCTTCTTGTCCTCGATGACGGCCAGTCCGCCGTCCACCTTCTTCTCCTGCGCCTTTACCGCCGATGCGACGGCGAGCACGGCCGTCGTCGAGAGGAAGCGGCGGCGGGAGGTGTCGATCCGTTCTGCCTGCTCGGGTTTCTCCGCTGCCGGTCCGGTCGTTTTTTTCCGGCGGTATTGCAGATGCAGGGCGTCGTGTTTGCAGGCGTCCAGGCAGTCCATGCACGCCACGCAGCGGCCGTAGTCGATGCGATGGTTCTTGTAGTCGATGCAGGCGGCCTTGCAGCGGCGCGAACAGAGGCTGCAATTCCTGCACTTCTCCGCGTCGAGCACCGGACGGAACAGCGAGAAACGGGAGAAGAATCCCAGGATCGTTCCCACGGGACAGATCGTATTGCAATAGGTGCGTCCGTTCCGCCATGCCAGCACGGCCAGCACGACCAATGTCAGCGCGGCGATAACGAACGTCGGCAGGCTCTTCATCCACACCTCCGTTTCATAAAAGGCGTAGCTGTCCGCCCGCTCGGCGAAATAGGCCAGCAGATTGTTGCCCCAGCGGTACAGCGGGGCGAAAAGGTTGGAGGCGATGCGCCCGTAGGAGCTGTACGGCGCCAGCAAGGCCACGAACGAGCCGATGCCGGCGATCAAGGCGATGACGAACAGTCCCAGCACTCCGTAGCGCAGCCACTTTATTTCGGGCGAGTAGGAGAAGCGATACCGTTTTGTTTTCCGCCGCCCGCTTATCCACGACACGATGTCCTGCATCACGCCCAGCGGGCAGATGACCGAGCAGTAGACCCTGCCCAGCAGCAGCGTCAGCAGAACCAGCGCGACGATCACGCCGACATTCAGGGCGAGCAGCGCGGGCAGGAACTGGATCTTCGCCGTCCAACCCAGCCACGCATGAACCGTCCCCGTGAAGTCGAGGAACAGGGCCGTGACCGCAACGAAAAACAATACGGCAAGTGTCAGTCTTAATTTTCTCAGCATAGCGTCTTCGGGTCGTTATGGTTTCTGATTGTTCGCCAGTTTGAGATCCATCAGCGAAATATGTTCGTTGCGGTATCTGGCATTGGGGTTCTTTTCCGTCCCGTCCGGGAAGGAGCCGTCTTCCGACTTGCGGAACTGAATGGCCCGCTGCGGACAGTTCTGGATGCAGGCGAAGCAGAATTCGCAGTCGCCGGAGATCCCGACGCCTTTCGATGTCAGTTCATAGTTGCCGCGCGGACACACGTACGTACAGATTCCGCAGTCGATGCAGGCGTCGGTCACGGTGAAGCATTTTTCGCTTTTCATCAGGAAGCCCACTTCGGGATCGAGGCCGCTCCGCTGCATGAAACCCTGATGTTGCTGCCGTTCCTCCTCCGTCACGGGTTCGTGCCAATGCCGCCGGCCGCCGATGTCCGCCGTTATCTTCTGCAAATTCTCGGGAATGTGCTTGTCTATCTTGATCTGCTCGTTCATGTCGAAGTTGGGCAGCCAGTTGTCCACCATGACGATGGTGCCGATATAGTCGAACGCATTGCCGGCCTTTCGGGATATGCGGTCCCAGATCTCCACGGCGTCGCATTTCCGTGCGCCGTAGGTCAGCACGGCGAATCTGTATCCGGCTTTCAGCCTGGCTTTCTGGATGAACTGCCGGACCATATAGGGCGGCATGTGCCCGTAGATGGGGTAGACGATGCCGATTTCGTCCGCTTCGAATTCATACTTTCCCCGTTTCACCATCTGCGGAATGCTGAGCAGTTCCGTATTCGCTCCGGCCAGCTGGCGGGCGATGTACAGGCAGTTGCCGGTTCCGGTGAAATAGAAAATGATGCGTTTGTTCCTTCTCCCCTCGCACGATGTCAGCGAGAGCAGCCCCGAGGATGCGACCGCACCGCCGAGCACGGCGGCTCCCATGCGCTTCAAAGCATCCCGGCGGCTGATTTTATTGTCCGTACTCATATTGAATGTCTTAATATGTTGTCTTTTGCAAAGATAGAGGATGCCTCCGAGAGCGTCCTTACAGAAATTACGGGATATGATGCGATTTTTTCGGTAGATGTCGCATATACGTTAATCCCGCATGGGCATTTTCCCCATCTGTTCCACCTGCTCGTAGGTGGCGTTGAAGAAACGTTTTTCTTTATTCAATCCACGCATCAGCTCCATCTCCCCGTCGGTCAGCTCGAAATCGAAAATTGCGATATTCTCTTCGATGTAATCGGGATTCGAGGCTCCGGGTATGGCCGAGAACCCCTCCTGCATGTGCCAGCGCAGAATCACCTGCGCCGGGGTCTTGCCGTGCGCTTCAGCTATTTGCATGATCGTCGGGTCTTTCAGCAGCGCACCGTTCGACATCGCACCGCCCAGCGGGAACCAGCAGGTGATGTGGATGCCGTAGGGCTTCACCTTCTCGCGCATGGCCAGCCGCTGCGCATAGGGGTGACACTCGATCTGAAGGACGGCAGGCTTTACGCGCGATTCCGCCATGATCTTTTCGAACACCTCGTCGTTGGCGTCGAAGTTGCTGATGCCCAACGCACGCACCTTGCCCATAGCCACGGCTTTCTCCATATCGCGCCATGCACCCACGAAATCGCCCACGGGCTGGTGTACGTACAGCAGGTCGATATAATCGGTTTGCAGGCGTGCCAGCATCTTGTCGATGGCTTCCATCGTCGTGCCTTCGCCATATTCCGTCGGCCACAGCTTGCTCGTTATCCATATTTCGTTGCGCGGGATGCCGCTCTCTTTCACGGCCTCTCCGACGCCGCGTTCGTCGTTGTAGGCGTGGGCGGTGTCGATGTGCCGGTAGCCGGCCTTCAATGCCGTGAGGCACGACTGTTTGCACACCTTGTCGGAGGGTTGGAGGAACGTCCCCAGCCCGAATTGCGGCATCAGAATGCCGTTGTTGAGCTGTACCATCGGCACGCCGGCGGCAGTATGGTAAATATCCTGTGCTGAGACGGAGACGCAGGCCATCGAGGCTGCGCAGATGAACATTGCAATAACCTTTTTCATATCTCTCGATCCGTTTTAATGGTTTCTCGGCACAAAATTAGCGGGTCTCCTCCACAACGGACTTACAAGAAATGCGGCTTGAATTGCAATTATTCCGGTTTTTGGTACACGGGGTTGCCTCTAACCGCAAAAACAGCAATATGAACCGAAATTTGTATAACAACGCCCGGAAAGAAAGAGCGTAATTTTGCTGCCGGGAATAATCGATCATAATAGTGAGAATATGAAAACGATCAAATTGAACAACGGCGTCGAGATGCCCCAGATGGGTTACGGCGTCTACCAGGTTTCGCCCGCCGAGTGCGAGCGCTGCGTTGCGGATGCCCTGAGCGTCGGCTACCGCATGATCGACACGGCACAGGCTTACCATAACGAAGAGGGCGTGGGCAACGCCGTGCGCCGCAGCGGCATCGACCGCGGAGAGATTTTCCTCGTGTCGAAAGTGTGGATCTCCAACTATGGGTACGAAAAGGCCAAAGCCTCCATCGACGAGAGCCTGCGCAAGTTGCAGACCGACTACATCGACCTGATGCTGCTGCACCAGCCCTTCTGCGACCGCTACGGTGCATACCGCGCATTGGAGGAGGCGTACAAGGAGGGAAAATTGCGGGCTATCGGCGTTTCGAACTTCTACCCCGACCACTTCATCGACCTGGCCAGCAATATGGAGATCGTCCCGGCGGTCAATCAGGTCGAAACGCACGTCTTCGACCAGCAGCGGGAGCCGCAGCGCATCATGGAGGAGTTCGGCACGCGCATCATGTCGTGGGGCCCGCTGGCCGAGGGCCGCAACGGCTTCTTCACGAACCCGGTTCTTGCCGAAATCGGCAGTAAATACGGCAAGTCGGTGGCGCAGGTGGCCCTGCGCTGGCTGATTCAGCGCGGTGTCATCATCATCCCCAAATCGACCCACATCGAGCGGATGCGGCAGAACCTCGACATCTTCGACTTCGCGCTCTCCGACGAAGACATGGCTGCCATCGCCGCACTCGACACGGGCAAGAGCCTGTTCTTCGACCACCACGACGCCGAAACGGCCCGTATGTTCATGGGATGGAGGTAATGCGACGAACGAGAATCCGGGAGATGTCCCGTAGTCGTTCCGCTTGCCGTTGAATATCGCCGTGCCGATGCGCTGAATCCGCGCATCCGTGACGGCCGGCTCCTTCGGCCCGCCCGCTGTCGGACGGGCCGTCGTTCATTCGTTTCAGTGCGTATCCCGATACCAGTTCGTCTGCCGGTTTTCGGCGGCGTACACCGTCGAAGGTTCGCTGACCGAGACGCCCGAATAGTAGTTTACGGGGTGTTTTATGGCGTCGTAGGCCGAATAAAAGTATTTCGTGTGGTGCCGGCAGGATACCGGAAACGCCAGTTCCATCTGCGCCTTGAAGCTGTCTATTGCACCCTGATCGTTGCAGCACAGCGTAACGTAGTGCTCCAGGTCGTAGAACAGCTTCGTGGCGTTCCCCTTGTAGTATTGAAGCGCGTCGATGTCGAACGGCTGTTTCTTATCTTTGATCTGGCGCATCTCCATCATCAGCGCATCCAGTTGCGCCGTGACGGCCAGCGAGATGCACCCCGACTGTTCGTTTCTCTGGACGGTGTCCCAGTCGTTCTCGTAGAAGTTCCAGAACTCCCAGCAGGCTTTTTCGAGACCGTCGAACACGCCGTTTCCTTCGAACAGGTGGGGGACGATCCGGTCGTAGGGGAAACCTGCGGCCATGATCTCGCAGGGAGAGGCCACGATATAATCCACCGCACGGCGCAGGTCGTACAACGTTTCGATATTGGCCATGAAACAGTCGTCGAAGATCAGGTAGTCGAAGCGGAACCGCTGGGCTTCGAGCGCCGCGGCCAGCTCCGTAATATCCAGTTCGTAACCCGTGTCGCCGAACGAGCGGGTCTGCTTGGCTCCGGGCGCCGTCGTCCATATGTCGTCGGCCGGGAGCATCGAGCGGGGCAGCACGCCGCCGCTCGCGGGAATCCACGCCTTGCCGTGACAGCCGATGATCAATCCGTAATTTCGGGCCGGAGCCAGTTCCGCGGCATCGGCGAACAGCTGCTGCACCGCTGCGGGGTCTCCGGCGTCGAAATCGTCGTAGGTTTTGAGCGTCTTGGCCTCGCTGCACCGTTTGTTTCGGTCGTAATAGATCTCCTGCATCACGGCCGATGTCTGGTCGTCGGGCTGCCAGCATACCAGCATCCGCCCTTTGCCCAGCGCCCGGCCCGTCACGGCCGTGCGGATGCCTTGGATGTTGTTTTCGTAGTAGGTGATCAGACTCTGCCCCGGCATGTAGAGCAGGACGGTGCGGTCGGCCAGGGCGGGCGGATCGTATCCCGGAACCTCCTTGGAGCAGGCCGCGAGCGTCGCCGCCGCGAGCAGCCAGAGCGTATGTCGGAGGATGCGGATCATTTGTAGGTGCGGGGTTTGAGGTTGTTGAACTGCCACGTGCGGTCGCGTTTGTAGGTGTAGCCCTCGGGCTTGTTCCAGTAGACGCGGCCGAAGTCGAAATAGAATCCCTTGCGTTTCTTACCCTCGACGACATAGGGACCCGTCAGCGGCACGAACTCCACCGTGCGGCTGACGATGCGGGCCTTGCCGTAGGAGAGCCCCTCGGCGGCCAGCACGTCGAGCGCATGGTCGAACATCAGCACGTGGCGCGGGGTTTTCTGCGTGAATCCGTCGCCCGAGGCGAGGATCGTGCGGATCACGCCGTTCATGCGGTTCGAATAGGCTTTCTCGCGCACCTCGTCGCCCAGCCCTCCGTAGGCGAACGACATCAGGTTGAGGATCTTGGGGCTGAACGGATCGCGCTTCAGGGCGTCGGTGCCCATCGAGATCATCGACTCCAGCGTCGCCACGTCGGGTTTCTCGGGATCGAGGCCCGAGACCAGCATCAGCATCTTGTCCAGATCGGGATTCGTGGCCAGCGGCTTGTAGTCGTCCTGATAGGCGTATCCGTAATAAAGATAGTGGTAATCCTCGTCGGTCAGCGTCGCGTCGCCCGCGTTGTAGCGCAGCATCAGCGCCGGATAGTAGTAGGGCGATTCCGAATCCATCGTCCGGTCGATGATGTTGTCCTCGTCGGGGACTTTGGCGGCGGCCAGCGCCGGAATCAGGAGCAGCAGAAGCAGCAGTTGTTTCATATAGGTCGTTTCTGATACGAACGCGGATTCAGCGCAAATCGTATTCGGCGATGAGCCTTTTGAATTTCGCGCGGAGTTTTTCCGATCCGGCCACGAGCGGCAGGCGCATCGTGTCGCCGATGCGTCCCATCACCGAAAGGGCGCATTTCACGCCTACGGGGTTGCCCTCCTCGAAGAGCGCCTTGACCGCTTCGTCCAGTTGCGCGTATTCGCGTTCGGCGGTGTCGAAATCTCCCGCCTTGGCGTGGTTCACGCAGCTCATGAAGCGTTCGGGGAAAACGTTGGCCACCACCGAGATCACCCCGTCGCCGCCGCGGCGCATCAGGGGAATGGTGATGCCGTCGTCGCCCGACAGCACGAGGAAGCCCTCGGGACGGTTGTCGAGGATGCGCTGCATCTGTTCGATGTCGCCCGAAGCCTCCTTGACGCCGATGACGTTCTCGAAGTCGCGGGCGATGCGCAGCGTGGTTTCGGAGGTCATGTTGACGCCCGTGCGCCCGGGGATGTTGTAGAGGATCACCGGCAGGGGCGAATGTTCCGATACGGTGCGGAAATGCTGGTACAGCCCCTCCTGCGACGGCTTGTTGTAATAGGGCGTCACGCTGAGTATGGCATCGGCGCCGCGCAGGTCGAATTCGCGCAGCTGGTCCAGCACCTCCGACGTGGAGTTGCCGCCGCAGCCCATCACCAGCGGCACGCGGCCGGCGATGTGGTTGGTGATGAACATGGCGATCACGGCGCGTTCGGGCATATAGAGGGTCGGGGTTTCGGCCGTGGTGCCCAGGGCGACGATGTAGTCCACGCCGCCTTCGATCACGTAGTCGATCATGCGGGCCAGCGCCTTGTAATCCACGCGGCTGTCTGCCGTGAAGGGGGTTATCATCGCGGCGCCCACGCCGGAAAGTTTGTGTCGTAGCATAGAGTTTCTGATTATCGTTGTTAGTTTCGTCTGTCGTTTTGTGTCGGAGTCCTTGACGCGGGCGTCAGAACAGTTCCTGCTGTGCGGCCTTTTCCGCCGGGCTTCCGCCTTCGATCATGGCGAAGAACTCCTCCTCGGAGATGATCTTCACGCCCAGTTTCTCGGCCTTTTTCAGCTTCGCGGGGCCCATGTTTTCGCCCGCGACGATGTAATCGACGTTGCCCGACACCGCCGCGAGGTTCTTGCCCCCGTGCATTTCGATCAGCTCCTTCATCTCGTCGCGGCTGCGCGAGAATTTCCCCGAGACCACGAATGTCTTGCCCGCCAGGCTCTCCGAAGCCAGTTCGCGTGCTTCGGCCTCGAATTGCAGCCCTGCGTCGCGCAGACGGCGGATGATCCGCAGGTTCTCGTCCTCGGCGAAATACTCGATGATGGCGTCGGCGATGCGTCCGCCCACCTCGTCGGCCTCCACCAGCTCCTCGCGCGTGGCCTTCATCACGGCGTCCAGCGACCGGAAGTGCTCGGCGAGGTATTTGGCCGTCGTTTCGCCCACGAAGCGGATGCCCAGTCCGAACAGCACGCGCTGGAACGGCACCTGCTTCGACCGTTCGATCGAACGGATGATGTTGTCGGCCGATTTCTCGCCCAGCCGGGGCAGGGGAGCCAGCTGTTCGGCGCGCAGGTCGTAGAGATCCGCCACGTCGCGCACCAGTCCGTTTTCGTAGAGCAGTTCCACGGTCTCCTCGCCCAGTCCCTCGATGTCGAGGGCTTTGCGGCGGATGAAGTGGATGATGCGGCCGATGATCTGGGGCCGGCATCCGCCCTGATTGGGGCAGTAGTGCTTGGCCTCGCCCTCGTAGCGCACCAGCGGCGTGCCGCATTCGGGGCACACGGTGATGTATTCGAACGGCCGGCTGTCGGCGGGACGCTGCGAGAGGTCTACGCCGATGATCTTCGGGATGATCTCGCCGCCCTTCTCGACGTAGACCATGTCGCCCGGGCGGATGTCCAGCTGGGCCATCTGTTCGGCGTTGTGCAGCGTGGCGCGCCGCACGGTGGTTCCGGCGAGCAGCACCGGTTCGAGGTTGGCCACGGGCGTCACGGCTCCCGTGCGCCCCACCTGGAACGACACGCTGTCGAGGCGCGTCAGGGCCTGTTCGGCCTTGAACTTATAAGCCACGGCCCATTTCGGGGCCTTGGCCGTGAATCCCAGCTGGCGCCGCACGGCGAAGTCGTTGACCTTGATCACCACGCCGTCCGTCGGGAAGGGGAGTTCGCGCCGCGCCGTGTCCCAATGTTCGATGAATGCGTCGATCTCAGCAGCGCTGCGGCAGATGCGCGCCGCATCCGAGACCTTGAAGCCCCATTCGCGGGCCTTTTCCAAACTCTCCCAGTGGGTCGTGAAAGGCAGTTCGTCGCCCGCCAGCTGGTAGAGCGTGCAGTCCAGTCCGCGCCGGGCCACCACGGCCGACGACTGCTGCTTGAGCGTTCCGGCGGCGGCGTTGCGGGGGTTGGCGAAGAGCTGTTCGCCGTTGGCCTCGCGCTCGGCGTTGAGGCGGTCGAACGAGGCGTAGGGCATCAGGATCTCGCCCCGGATTTCGAAATGGTCGGGCCATCCCTCGCCCCGCAGGCGCAGGGGCACCGTGCGCACCGTGCGCACGTTGGCCGTCACGTCGTCGCCCTGCACGCCGTCGCCGCGCGTCACGGCGCGCACGAGGCGTCCGTGCTCGTAGGTGAGCGAGATGGCCGTGCCGTCGAATTTCAGCTCGCAGACGTAGTCCGTGGGGCCGGTCTCGCGTTCGATGCGGGCGATGAATTCGTGCAGTTCGTCCAGCGAGTAGGTGTTGCCCAGCGACAGCATCGGGTAGCGGTGCCTGACGGTCTGGAACTCCGCCGTGAGGTCGCTGCCGACCCGCACCGACGGCGAATTGGGATCGGCGAATTCGGGATGCGCGCGTTCCAGCTCCTGAAGCTCGCGCATCATCGCGTCGAATTCGAAGTCCGAGATTTCGGGGGCGTTTTCGACGTAATACTTGAAGTTATGCAGTTCGAGCTGACGGCGCAGCTCCTCGATTCGTTCGCGTACCATAATATAAGAATGACGTGTGTAAAGTTACATATTTTGTCTTTAACAACGGGTAAAAACAGGGCAAAATCAAAAAAAATGCAAAAAAAAATTGCAGATGTGGCGCGATATTCAAATTTTGCTTATAATTGCAAAAAATTTCCAAGCACTTTTATGGCAAACCAGACTACTGCGAAAAAACATATCGTAACGAGTTTCCATAACCTGACTCCCGAAATTCAGGAGGCCGTCAAGGCGAAGTATCCTCTGGGCTTCACCGACGCCATGATCCGCGTTGACAAGCCCAACGGCGACTTCTTCTATGCCGTGCCCTACGACACGGACGAAATCGCCTACATGGTGAAGGTCGATGTGAAGGTTGACGACAACTCGCACGACGATGACGACAAGGACTATTACGACGACGAAATCAAGGGTGCCGACGACATCCAGGGCGGCGACGACGACGCATCGGATACGGACAGTTCCGACGACGACGTGAGCATCTGACGCTGCCTATGGTGCGTGCCCTCTCCGCCCTGTTCGTTCTGCTCTGCACGGCCTGCGGCCTTGCCGAGGACGACCGCGACGAGGACAACAAATACATCTATCTCGATTTTTACGACAAGGCGTTCGAGGCTTACTGCCTCGAAAAGTTCGACACGAACGGCGACGGACGCATTTCGCACTACGAGGCGCAGCGTGTCCGGCGCATGTCGTGCCCCGGGCGGGGCATCGCGTCGCTGACCGACATCCGGGAGTTCTTCAACCTTCGGGAACTCGACTGTTCGGGCAATGACCTTACGCGGCTGGACCTCACGGCCTGCACTTACCTCGAACGGCTCGACTGCCGGGACAATGCGCTCGTGTCGCTCGATCTCGACGGCGTGCGGGGGCTGGTGTGGATGGATTGCAGCGGCAACGATCTGCCGCGTCTCGACCTGCATTCGACGGCCTCGCTGCTGACGCTCGACTGTCGGGGGAACGCCCTCACGACGCTCGACGTGGCTTCGTGCGACGCCAACCTGAAGGCCGATGTGCGCAGCAATCCCGGTCTGACGACGGTCTACTGCCTCGTATCGCAGAACATCTCCTTCGACGGACCGACCGAACTCACCCGCCTGTAAGGCGGGTTTTGGGGCGTGGCCGGCCGTGTCCATCCGGCTCTGCGCCCGTCCCCTAAGAGGCGGGTTTTAGGGCACGAAAGAACTGTTTCCCGCTTCCCATTCGGTTCCGCGCCCGTCCGGATAGCCCTTTATCTTTCCTCTTTTCGACCCGTTTTCTTTATAATTTGTTGAAAAGTCCGCCGTGCGGTTTGGGCTTTTCGGATAATAATTTGTACCTTTGGGTGCAAAAAATGTCTTTTGCAAGTATAAATTAGATACCGGATACAATGAAAAAAGTTGACGTGATCCTCGGCCTGCAATGGGGTGACGAGGGCAAAGGGAAGGTCGTGGACGTGCTGACGCCCCGCTACGAGGTGGTGGCCCGGTTCCAGGGCGGTCCCAATGCCGGTCACACGTTGGAATTCAACGGCGAGAAGTACGTACTCCGCTCGATACCTTCGGGCATTTTCCAGGGCGGCAAGACCAACATCATCGGCAACGGGGTGGTGATCGACGCCATCCTTTTCCGTGAGGAGGCCGAGGCGCTGGCGGCCAGCGGCCACGACCTGACCCGCCAGCTCTGCATTTCGAAGAAAGCCCACCTGATCCTGCCGACGCACCGCATCCTCGACGCGGCCTACGAGGCGGCCAAGGGCAGCGCCAAGATCGGCACCACGGGCAAGGGCATCGGCCCGACCTATACGGACAAGGTGAGCCGCAACGGCATGCGTGTCGGCGATTTGCTGAGCCCCGATTTCGAGCGGATCTACGCCGCGGCCAAGGCGCGTCACGAGAAAATTCTGAAAAGCCTCGATTACCAATACGACATCACCGAACTGGAGAAGCAGTGGTTCGAGGCGGTGAAATACCTCCGCCGCTTCCACATCATCGACAGCGAATATTTCGTCAACGACTGCCTCGCGCAGGACAAGTCGATTCTGGCCGAAGGCGCCCAGGGAACGCTGCTGGACGTGGATTTCGGCTCCTATCCGTTCGTGACCTCCTCGAACACGGTCTGCGCGGGCGTCTGCACCGGACTGGGCGTCGCTCCGAACCGCATCGGCGAGGTGTACGGCATTTTCAAGGCTTACTGTACGCGCGTGGGCAGCGGGCCGTTCCCCACGGAGCTCTTCGACGAGACGGGCGAGCGGCTGTGCGACATCGGCCACGAGTTCGGAGCCGTCACGGGACGCCGCCGCCGCTGCGGATGGCTGGACATGGTGGCCCTGAAATATTCGATCATGATCAACGGCGTGACGCAGCTCATCATGATGAAGTCCGACGTGATGAACGACTTCGACACGATCAAGGTGGCCACGGCCTACGAGATCGGCGGGCGCACGACCTCGGAATTCCCCTACGAGATCGACGGGGAGCTCAAACCGGTCTACACCGAGTTCGAGGGGTGGAAATGCGACCTGCGCAAGTACGGCCGTTACGAGGAGTTCCCCGAGGCGTTCAAGCGTTACGTGGAGTTCATCGAGCGTCAGACGGGCGTCCCCGTGAAGATCATCTCGGTAGGTCCCGACCGCGGCGAAACCATTGTCCGTCCGGAGTAAGACGCCGGTTTTCGGGGCGGCAGCAGGTTGTTTCGCTGTCGTTCGGTTCCGCGGCTTTCGTCTGCATTCCGGTAGACAGCCCGTTTGCGATAACAGCGGTAACAGGAAAAGGATATCAATATATAACCACTTAACTTATATGCAACAACAAAACCTCAAAATTCTTGTTTTGGCCAAGCAGGTGCCCGACACCCGCAACGTGGGCAAGGACGCGATGACCCCCGAAGGGACGGTCAACCGCGCGGCGCTTCCGGCCATTTTCAATCCCGAGGACCTCAATGCGCTGGAAGCCGCCCTGCGGCTGAAAGACCGCGTCGAGGGTTCCACGGTCCATATTCTCACGATGGGGCCGCAGCGTGCCGCCGACATCATCCGCGACGCGATGTTCCGCGGCGCCGACGGCGGTTACCTGCTTTCGGGCCGCGAATTCGCCGGCTCGGATACGCTGGCCACCTCTTACGCCCTTTCGTGCGCCTTGAAGAAGATCGCTCCCGACGTGATCTTCGCAGGCCGTCAGGCCATCGACGGCGACACCGCGCAGGTGGGCCCGCAGGTCGCCGAGAAACTCGGCCTTCCGCAGGTGACCTACGCCGAGGAGATCGTCGAGGTCAAGGCGGGCGCGCTGGTCATCAAGCGCCGTCTGGAGCACGGCACCGAGGTCGTCGAGTGCCCGATTCCGGCCGTCGTGACGGTCAACGCTTCGGCCGCCGAGTGCCGCCCGCGCAACGCCAAGCGCGTGATGAAATACAAGGGCGCTTTGGCAGGTTCCGAGATCGCTGCGGCTCCCGAATCGCCCGCCGCACAGCGTGCCGCCGCGAAAGAGTATCTGCAAATCGTGGAGTGGGCCGCTGCCGATGTCGATCCCGATCCCGGACAACTCGGCCTCGCGGGTTCGCCCACGAAGGTCAAGAAGATCGAGAACGTGGTTTTCGCCGCCAAGGAGGCCAAAAAACTCACGGCCGCCGACGAGGATATCAATTCACTGATGGTTGAACTTATTGCGAGCCACACGCTCGGTTAATACGCTTCGGAGATGAACAATATATTCGTATATATCGAGATGGAGGGCGGCAAGGTCGCCGATGTGAGCCTCGAACTGTTGACCAAGGGCCGCGAGCTGGCCGACCGCCTCGGGGTGAAACTCGAAGCCGTCGTGCTGGGTCACGAACTGGCGGGTATCGCCGCCGAGCTGGCCAAATACGGCGCCGACACGGTGTGGACCGCCGATGACGAACTCTTCGCCCCGTTCCGCACGCTGCCCCATACGGCCGTGCTGTGCGGGCTGATCGAACAGGAGAAACCCCAGATCGCACTCTTCGGCGCTACGCCCGTGGGCCGCGACTTCGCACCCCGCGTATCGTCGGCGCTGCATAGCGGCCTGACGGCCGACTGCACGCAGCTGGAGATCGGCGACCACAAGGACCCCAAGACGGGCAAGGAGTACAAGGACCTTCTCTATCAGATCCGTCCCGCCTTCGGCGGCAACATCATCGCCACGATCGTCAACCCCGACCACCGTCCCCAGATGGCGACGGTCCGCGAGGGCGTGATGCGCAAGGAGCTCGCCGCCAAACCGGGCGCCGGCGAGGTGAAGCCGATCGACTGGAAGAAATTCGTCAAGGACACGGACCTCGTGGTGAAGATCGTCGATCGTCAGATCGAGGAGCGCAAGATCGACATCAAGGGTGCCGGCATCATCGTCGCCGGCGGCTACGGCATGGGTTCGAAGGAGAACTTCAAGCTGGTGCACGACCTGGCCGACGTGCTGGGCGGCGAAGTGGGCGCCAGCCGCGCCGCCGTCGATGCGGGCTTCACGGAGCATGCGCGCCAGGTGGGCCAGACGGGTGTCACGGTGCGTCCGAAACTCTACATCGCCTGCGGTATTTCGGGGCAGATTCAGCACACGGCCGGCATGGACCAGTCGTCGATGGTGATCTCGATCAACACCGATCCCGAGGCTCCGATCAACAAGATCGCCGACTACGCCATCACGGGCGATGTCAATGAGATTATCCCCAAGATGATCAAGTACTATAAACAAAATTCGAAGTAATGGCTAATTTCTTTTCAGATAACAAGGATTTGCAGTTCCACCTCCAGCATCCGCTGATGCGCAAGATCGTGGAGCTGAAAGAGCGCGGTTTCGCCGAGAAAGACCTCTACGACTATGCGCCGCAGGATTTCGAAGACGCTATGGACTCCTACCGCCGCGTGCTGGAGATCGCCGGCGAGGTCTGCGGCGAGGTGATCGCCCCCAACGCCGAGGGCGTGGACCACGAGGGCCCGCGCGTGGTCAACGACCATGTGGAGTATGCCTCGGGCACGGTCGAGAACATGAAGGCCGTCGTCGATGCGGGCCTGAGCGGCATGACGCTTCCCCGCAAGTACGACGGACTGAATTTCCCGCTGATCTGCTTCGTGATGGCCAACGAGATGGTCGCACGCGCCGACGCCAGCTTCGAGAACATCTGGGGATTGCAGGACTGCGCCGAGACGCTCAATGAGTTCGCCTCCGAAGAGATCAAGCAGAAGTATCTGCCGTGGGTTTCGGCAGGCGCGACGTGCGCCATGGACCTCACGGAGCCCGATGCCGGTTCGGACCTGGGCGCCGTGATGCTGAAAGCCACCTGGTCGGAGGAGAAGCAGACCTGGCTGCTGAACGGCGTGAAGCGCTTCATCACCAACGGCGACGGCGAGGTTTCGCTCGTGCTGGCGCGTACCGAAGAGGGTACGACCGACGCCCGCGGCCTTTCGATGCTGGTCTACGACAAGCGCGACGGCGGCGTGAAGGTGCGCCGCATCGAGAACAAACTCGGTATCAAGGGTTCGCCGACGTGCGAACTGGTCTTCACGAACGCCCCGGCGCAACTGGTCGGCGACCGGAAGATGGGTCTTATCAAGTACGTGATGTCGCTGATGAACGCCGCCCGTCTGGGCATCGGCGCTCAGTCGGTGGGTACGTGCGAGGCCGCTTACCGCGAGGCGCTGAAATACGCCCACGAGCGCGCCCAGTTCGGCAAGCCGATCATCCAGTTCGCCGCCGTGTCGGAGATGCTCTCGAATATGAAGGCCAAGGTGCAGGGCGCGCGTGCGCTGCTGTACGAAACCGCACGTTTCGTCGAGGTCTACAAGCAGTACGGTCATATCTCCCACGAGCGTTCGCTCGAAGCGGAGGAGCGTCAGGAGATGAAGTTCTACAACCGTCTGGCCGACGGCTTCACTCCGCTGGTGAAGCTCTTCTCGTCGGAGTATGCCAACCAGCTGGCCTACGACGCCATCCAGATCCACGGCGGTTCGGGCTTTATGAAGGACTATCCCTGCGAGCGCATCTACCGCGACGCCCGCATCATGAACATCTACGAGGGCACCTCGCAGTTGCAGGTCGTGGCGGCGATCAACGCCGTGACGAAGGGCACGTTCATGGAGCAGATCGAACGTTATGCCGCCGAGAGCTATTCGGAGGCGATGTGCCCCGTGGTCACGAAGCTCAAAGAGCTGACCGTGAAGTTCTCGGAGATGCTGGCCCGCGTCGAGGCCGGGGACAAGGAGGTCTGCGGATTCAAGGATTTCCATGCCCGCCGCCTGGTGGAGACCGCCGGACACATCATCATCACCTACCTGCTGGCCCGTCAGGCCGGTCAGGCGGAGGAGTACGTCGCTTCGGCGCGCATCTTCTGCAAGCTCGCCGAGGCGAAGATCTCGGAGGCTTATACCTACGTGATGAACTCCACGACGGAGGATATCGCGCTGTTCAAGGCCGTCGAGCAGGAGAACTGACGACTGCGGATGCGAATCCGTTTACCGGGAGGGCTTTTTTCGAAGGTCCTCCCGTTTTTTTGCAGCGCGGTTTTTGCTATATTTACGGCTGTAAACCCTTAAACCGGAAAATTATGATCAAGAAATTGCTGATGGCGGCCGTCGTTCTGGCGATGGCCGTGCCCGCCGCGGCTCAGGGATCGCGCCGCAGCGAGATTTCCGTCTCCTACGGTTTCGCGCCCGTGACGGACTGGATCGACGCATACAGCGACCTGCTGACGGGCGCCGATACGGACCCCTCGGGATGGGGCGCCGTCACCGTGGGGTACAGCTTCCGGGTGATCGGCAGCCTGCGCATCGGGGCACAGGTCGTCTATTCGTCGAACACGCAGGAGATCAAGGGCTCCGGTTCGGAGATCAAAAACCGTTACTGGACCGTGATGCCCAATGCGAAGTGGAACTGGCTCAATCTGAAGATCGTGTCGTTCTATACGCGGGTCGGTGCGGGCGCTTCGTTCGCCAAGGCCAAGGTCGGGGGACAGAGCGACAAATCCACGTTGTTCGCCTTCCAGGTGTCGCCCGTCGGCGTCGAGGTCGGGGGACGCATCGCGGCTTATGCCGAGGCGGGTATCGGCACCTCGGGCAGTCTGCTGGTCGGTGCGCGTTACCGCTTCTGATCGCCCCGAGGCATGAAAAAAGCCTGCATCCGACGGATGCAGGCTTTTTCGTTGCGGTCAGGTCTTTGCCTATGCCTGCACCGGTTCTTTTTCGGCCATCACGCAGCGCGTCGTGCCGAAGAGATTGAGATTGAGGTGCCCGGCGATGAACGCCAGCGCCTTCTGGGCCTTCACCGAGTTGCCGGCCTCGTCCAGCGGGGGAGCGAACGCCGCTACGCCCATCACGCCCGGCACGACGCCCATGATGCCGCCGCCGACGCCCGTTTTGGCGGGGAGCCCCGTCGTGAAGAGCCAGTCGCCCGTGTGCTCGTAGAACCCCACGGTCGCCATCATCGAGGCGATCTTGGGTGTGAGCTCGGGTTTGAACACCTCTTTTTTGGTCACGGGGTTCACGCCGCTGTTGGCGATCGTTGCGGCCATCGTGGCCAGCTGTTTGGCTGTCACGCCGATCGAACATTGCCGCGTGTAGATGTCCAGCGCCATGTCGGGATCGTCGTAGATGCGGTTGTAATTCTTCAACAGCCACGCGATCGACTTGTTGTTGAAATTGGTCGCCGTTTCCGACTTGTAGAGTTCGTCGATCACTTCGACCTCCGACCCTGCGAGGTCGGCGATGAACGAGGCGATGGCTTTCCACTTGCCGTTGCTGTCGCCCACGGGTTTGACCATCGAGCAGGCCGAGATGGCTCCGGCGTTGACCAGCGGCGTCGAGGGATGGTCGTTTTCCAGCAGGATGGCCATGATCGAGTTGAAGGGCAGCCCCGTTGCGTCGGCGCCGATCTTGTCGAGGACCTCCTGACCGCTGTACTGGTTCATGGCGAGGATCGCCGTCGGGACTTTCGACACCGATTCGATGCCGAATTTGTAGTCCACGTCGCCCACGGCCACCACGTCGCCGTCGGGCAGGCAGGCCGCGATGCCGAAGAGGTTCGACGGCACGTTGGCCAGATAGGGGATATAGTCGGCGTTCTTGCCGCCGGTTTCGTTCTTGCAGCGTTCGTAGGCCGTTCGAAGGGCCTCCTGAACTGCTTTTTTGTCGATTTTCTGAATCATGTCGTTCCTTATTTTGTCGATTGGTTATTGTTCGCCGCGGGCTGGTTCTGCGCCGGAGCCGCGGCTTTGGCCTGCACTTCCCAGTGGAAGGGGGCGAATTCGGCGGCGGCCTGCGGGTCTCTCCACGACGGCTTGCGCAGGGCGTAGATCACGAACGGGGCGCCTACGACGACCACGCATCCGATGACGAGCACCGAGAACCAGACGGTGTTGCTGCCCGTTGCGATCTGGCTGGGCGGCACGAAGCTCAGGACGAAGGCCAGCAATGCGCCGCAGAAGCCGAGACATCCGAGGAGCCACATCAGGCCGTTTTTCTTGCCCAGACGGAACGGACGGGGCGTGTCCTTCATCTTGTACCGCAGGACGATGGCTGCCGAGAACATCAGCATGTACATGATGAGGTAGAGTAGCACGGTGAGCTGCGAGAGAATCTGGTAGAACGACTGCACCGAGGGCATCACGACGAACAGCAGCGCCAGCAGCGTCACGACGCATCCCTGGATCAGCAGGATGTTTTTCTGCACGCCGTTTTTGTTGGTTTTCTGGAAGAACGGGGGCAGGTAGCCGGCCTTGCCCACGGCGAAGATACCCTTCGAGGGGCCTGCCACCCAGGTCAGCACGCCGGCCAGCACGCCGAACATCAGGGCGATGGCGATGATCGGTCCGGCCCACGAGATGTGGAGGTAGTGGAAATAGTTGTCGAATCCGACCAGCAGCGACTGCGTGAGGCTGATGTCCTTGGCTGGGATGATGAATCCCAGCGAGAAGGTGCCCAGCACGAAGATGCAGACCGTGACGAGCGAACCGATGATGATGGCCTTGGGGTAGTTGCGCGACGGATTCTTTACGTCCATGACGTGTATGCCCATCATCTCCATACCCGCATAGAAGAGGAAGATGCTGCTGGCCAGCACGAGGTTGTTGAATTTCGACAGGTCGGGGAAGAAGCCCTGCGACATGTCCATATGGTTATGCCCGCCGGTCGAGATGTAGATGATGCCGAGGACGATCAGCAGTCCTGCGGGAATGATCGTGCCGATCATACCGCCCCATTTGCTGATCTTTCCGACCCATCCGAGGCCCTTGAGCGCGATGAACGTGGCGAGCCAGTAGATGGCCAGCACCATGCAGAGCGTGAAGACCTTGTTCGAGGCCAGCACCGCGTCGTGCACGTCGTTCATGCCGATGAAGGCGATCGACACGGCTCCGAAGGTCAGCACCGTGGGGTACCAGATCGTCGATTCGATCCATTGGAGCCAGATGGCCAGGAATCCCGTGCGGGCTCCGTAAGCCTCGCCGACCCAGCGGAAGACGCCGCCCTGTTTGTCGGAGAACATCGCGGCCAGCTCTGCGGCGACCATGGCCGTCGGGATGAGGAACACGATTGCAGCGAACAGGTAGTAGAACGCCGACGAAAGTCCGTAGACCGCCTCGGCAGGCAGTCCGCGCAGACTCACTACGGCCGTCACGTTCATAATCGCAAGTGTCATGACACTCAGTTTGAACCCTGTGCTTGTGGTAGTTTTTTTTACATCCATAGTGAATAAATTTGGTTTTTTTGACGCTGCGGAGTGTTGCAACTACCGTGCAAAACCGCCGGACGGCGGGGTTCGGGGCTTTCGGTTGCACGATTGTCGCCCGAAATGCGTATATTTGCATGTAAAATCGTATTTCAGCCTATGCGACGCATTCTGATCTCTCTTCTGGCCCTCCTGTGCATGGCCTCGTGCGGCCGCCGCCGGAACGCTCCCGCGCAGGAGGCCGCGGCGGACTCCCGTCCGCGGGTCTTCCTGCCCGCCATCGCTCCGTCGAGCCTTTCGCCCGACGAGCGGCGCGACTACCTGCGCGTGCACTACTGGGACCGCTTCGACTTCACCGATACGCTCTTCACCGTCCGGGCCGACACGCTGCAAATGGTCGAGGCTTATGCCCGCTACATTGCGCTGATCTCCGACCGTCCGACCGACGGTTCGCCGATCGACTCGCTGATGCGCCGCGCCTCCTCCTCGCGCAAGATGCTCGACTACTTCTCGATGCTCGCCGAGCAGGTGCTCCACGACCCCAATTCGCCGCTGCGCAACGACGAGTTCTACATCCCCGTGTTGCAGGCGCAGCTGCGGAGCCCGTGGTACGACGAATACGAACGCATCGCCCCGCAGTACGATCTGGAGATGGCCATGCAGAACCGGCTGGGGCATCGGGCCAACGATTTCCGCTATACGCTCGCCTCGGGCGCCTCGGGAAACCTCTACGGGCTGCATGCCGAATACGTCCTGCTGTTCATCAACAACCCCGGCTGTCCGATGTGCCGCGAGATCCGCGAGGCGATCACCTCGTCGCCGATGCTCTCGGAGATGATCGAGCGCGGGCGGCTGAAAGTGCTGGCGATCTATCCCGACGAGGATCTCACGGAGTGGCGCGACTACCGCGACCACATCCCTGCGTCGTGGATCAACGCCTATGACAAGGGGTGTGTCATCCGCGAGAAGAGCCTCTACGACCTCCACGCCATTCCGGCGATGTATCTGCTCGACAGCCGCAAGCGCGTGCTGGTGAAGGACTCGACCGACGTGGCGCAGATCGAGGAGGTGATCGACCGCCTCGCCTGAGAGGCGTGTTTTAGAGGCGGAGGTGGGTTCATGCGCTCTTTATCCGGTTCTGCGCCGCGGCTATAAGCGCAGCCTATCCCGCCATCAGAAAAGACGATCGGAAATCCATACGGATTCCGGACGGATTTGCTATCTTTGCGTCACAAACAGAACACAATCACACACACTAAACATTCAGCGTATTATGGCAAAGAAATGGCGTTGTACCGTTTGCGGGTACATCCACGAAGGTCCCGAGGCACCCGATCAGTGCCCGATGTGCAAGGTAGGCAAGGAAAAATTCGTCGAACTGGTAGAGGCTGAGGGCGACCTCGATTTCGTGACGGTTCACAAGATCGGCGACGGCAAGGGTGCCAGCCCCGAACTGTGGGAGGGTCTCCAGAATCACTTCATGGGCGAGTGCACCGAGGTGGGCATGTACCTGGCGATGAGCCGTCAGGCCGACCGCGAGGGTTATCCCGAGATCGCCGAGGCTTACAAGCGTTACGCCTGGGAGGAGGCCGAGCACGCCTCGAAGTTCGCTGAGCTGATCGGCGAGGTCGTTTGGGACACCAAGACCAACCTCGAAAAACGCATGAACGCCGAGTGCGGCGCCTGCGAGGACAAGATGCGTCTGGCCCGTCTGGCCAAGGAGCAGAACCTCGATGCCGTGCACGACACCGTGCACGAGATGGCCAAGGACGAAGCCCGTCACGGCAAGGGTTTCGAGGGGCTCTACAAGCGTTACTTCGGCAAATAATTTCCCGATTGCGGAATATACCGGAACGGACCTCTTCGCGAGGTCCGTTCTTTTTCCGGTCCGGACCGGAAAAAGTCTGTGTTTTTTTATATCTTCGCTGCGGCTACACAACAAAACCGATTGAATCTATGAAGAAGATTTTTCTGCCGCTGCTGCTGGCGGCAGTCGTCGGGGGCGCTCCCTCCTGCTCCGACGATGATGGGGTCCCCGGCGATCCCGAAGGGACCGTTTCTCTCAATATGATGGATGAAAGCAACGGCAAAACCGTGTTGGACAATTCGGGCATCTATATCGACAAGGCTCAGAATTTCGTGACGGGCGGGAACCGCGTGCTCTTTGCGTTCGGCAAGGTCGGCGGTCTGGGGGCCGTTGCGCCCAAATCGCTGGAGACCTCGACGACGATAGCCGCCGTCGAGGCGGGACATGGTTACGTGGCCGTGCGTCCGGGGACGCTGAGGTCGTTCCCCTCCGGAAAGATGGCCATGCCCATCGGACGCCAGGATGTGAATTACCTGAAGATCTACGTGGTTTCGCCGCTTACGGCGGAGTCGAAGACCGTCGGTGCGGCGGTCCGATATGTCACGGCCATGCCCGGGACCTACAAGTTGCCCGAGTACGGGAGCACGGCGTTGCGGATCGACCATTCCAACTACGACTATCTCGATCAGGAGGTGGCGTTGTCGCTGCCGGGCGGGGATGTCGAGTGCGATCTCATCGACAACGGCTACGACATCCGCTGCGAGCAGCGCGGCGGGAAGCTCTATATCCGGCTCGGAGGCTGGTTCGCCCGCCGGTTCGAACTTTATCTACGCAGCCGGGAGAGCTATACGATGGTCTACGTCGATGTGGATGTGCCGTTGTAACGGGCCGTTCCGGACTTGAAAAACGCCGGTGCATTGCGTTGCACCGGCGTTTTTCATTTGCTGCGGAATTCTTCGCGCAGCCGGAGGAAGAGGGTAACCTTTTCGGTGAGCCATTCATAGCCTGTCTGCGCTGCGCGGGCCACCTCGTAAACGGTTTCCGCCTGCGAGCGGATGTGATCCACGGCATCCCGGATCGCCAGCAGGTAGATGACGAAGGCGAGGAGGGCGAAAAGTCCGCCCAGAATCAGCGCCGAAACGATGAACGAACCCGTCACGGACGAGAGCCATACGACCAGCGCCGTGAGCAGCAGCAGGACGGCGATGGCCGCCGTCATTGCGAAAAACAGAAGCGAGGCTATGAAACGGCCGCCGGAAGGTTTGTTTTCCATCTTCGGGCGGCGTTTATTTTCCGTCGCACTTGCAGCGCGCCTCTTCGATTTCCTGTTCGACCTTGCCGAGTTTCTCCTTCACGCGGTCGATCTCGTCGTCGATCGAATCCTTGATCTTCTGACGCAGTTCGGGGCCCGACTGGGGCGTGAACAGCATGGTGAGGGCCGATCCGATGATCATACCGCCCACGAGCGATACGATGGCGATTCCTGTGTTTTTCATAGTTGTGAGAGTTTTTGAATTCAGCAGGAAGTTTTGCAAAATTCGGGCCAAAGCCGTATCTTTGAGCATATGATCGCCGATCCCCTCATCTCCGTAGCTTTCAGCGGCCACCGCACCTACCGCGGCGATGCCGCCGGCGCTCTGCGCCGTACCCTGGAGGAGTTGTACGCGCGCGGTTTCCGGACCTTCCTGAGCGGTATGGCCGTGGGGTTCGACCTCGCGGCTGCCGAAGCGGTGCTGGAGCTGCGCGGCCGGAGACCCGATGTCCGGCTGGTCGCCGCGGTTCCCTTCCGGGGACAGGAGGCCCGCTTCCCGCAGGCCGACCGCGAACGCTTCGGGCGGGTGCTGGCCGCCGCCGATGCCGTCGAGGTGCTCTCTCCGGTCTATCACCGGGGGTGTTACGCCGTCCGCAACGATTTTCTGGTCGATCACGCCCGGGTCCTGGTGGCGTGGTACGACGGTTCGCCCGGCGGCACGCGTTACACCGTCCGCCGCGCCCTCGGCCGCGGGCTGGAGATTCTGGACCTCCATCCGGCGGCTCCCGCGCTGCCGGCTCCCGCACCGACGCTCTTCGGATGAAAAAAGGCGGACCCGACGGGTTCGGGTTTTGTAGGGAAAGAGAAGCGCAGGAAAGAGTAAATATCTTGTTTACAGGTGTTTAATTCTCTGTTCTGCATCTGTTCCGAGCAATAAAAAAGCAGAATCGGGCAGGTTTGACGGTGAGTTTTGTTACTTATCCGTTACCTGCCCGAAATGCTTTTGTTTGCATTAAGGCGTTTGTTTTCAGTTTGTTGCATCGGATTTCCGCATAACAAATAACTTGACTTAACGTTTAACCCATCCACAAAGTTCAAGTTATTATGCAACGCAGCACTTTCAAAGTCCGTTTCTATGTAAAAAGGCAGTCGGAAAAACACGGTCAGGTTCCCGTTATGGGCCGTATCACCATCAATGGCACGATGTCGCAGTTCAGCAGCAAACTCTCCGTTCGTTCCAGCCTTTGGGATGCCAAAGCCAACAAAGCCTCCGGCAGAAGTCTTGAAGCCCAGCGTCTCAATGAAAAGTTGGAGAACATCAAGACCAATATCGGCAAGCAGTACCAACGTCTCTGCGACCGTGATTCATACGTTACGGCCGAAAAGGTCCGCAACGCTTTCCTCGGTATGGGTGACGACTGCCGCCTGCTGTTGCAGACCTTCGACGAATATCTTGCAGATTTCCGCAAGCGCGTGGGCAAAGACCGCGCTTATTCCAGTTATGAGGACTACTGCAAACGCCGCCGCCGTCTGGCCTCCTTCCTCGAATACGAATATCATGTCAAGGATATTCCTTTCAAAGAATTGAAGCGGGACTTTATCGAAAAGTTCGTGGTCTACCTCTCCTCGGTACAAGGGATGCGTTCCGGGACGATCCATTCTACGCTCAAGAAATTGAAGCTGATGACCTACACGGCGTATAAGAACGGCTGGATTGCCGCCGATCCTTTCGCAGGTTTCTACGTGAGGCCGGAATACTCAGAACGCCGTTACCTTTCGGCTTCGGAGTTACAAGCCGTGATAGATGTCAGGCTCCCCAATTACCGAACGGGTATCAACCGGGATGCCTTCGTCTTCTGTGCTTTCACGGGCCTGAGCCATGCGGACGTGGTGAAACTCACCCACGCGGACATCCATACGGACGATAACGGGGAGCGCTGGATTATCGACAGGCGTCAGAAAACAGGTACGCAGTTCCGTGTCAAACTTCTTCCCGTTGCCGGAATGCTCTACGAGCGTTATAAGGATATGCACCTCTCGGGCGACCGGGTCTTCCCGCTCAAAGGTACCCATAAGACGCTGAACATGTCGCTGAGGCATGTTGCCAGACATGCCGGTCTGTCGTTCAACCCCACGATCCATATGGCGCGTCATACCTTCGCCACGACGGTCACGCTCTCGCAAGGCGTACCTCTGGAAACGGTCAGCAAGATGCTGGGGCACAAACGGATCACCACGACTCAAATCTATGCGCGCATCACTAACGACAAGATCGGCCGGGATATGGCGGCATTAAGCGAGAAACTCAGCAGCGTCTTCAAGGTCGCACGGTAATGGCCTCCTATCTTACAGCTAATTCGATTCCCGATCTTACTTCGTCAATAGCAGGGTAATTTTCGATGTAAGTTTTCCCGCCGGCAGGGAATTTATCGTCAGAGATGGAAATATGCAAGGCCATGCGAATCGCCCGAGGGGCGAGCCTTGCATATTTCCATCCCCGGCGTTTTGCTGGTCGCTACCGTCGGAAAAGGCGACATTCTGCGGCTCCTGACGATCCGGTTCTGATGTTCAGCCGCGATCGGCGGATTTCATCCCGTCCTGTGATCTGCCGTCGAAATTCCTCTGCTTTTTCAAAACGGCCGTCTTTTATTTTTCTTTTCATGGAGATAATTCAGCTCGTCGCTATAAATGTCCATGACAAAGCGCAGCATATTGTCGACCAAAGCCGTAAGCCTTGTGCTTTCATTCCCCAACAGGTGGAGGATTTCCGACACTTTGCGCTTGGTTTGCGCACTGACATAAATCGCCGAGCGGTTACGGCAATCTACCGGAGCGAAGAAGGTGCGTTCGAAATCCGGCAGTATGATCTTTTTCCGTCGGAATCCAGCAGGCTCCTTTACAGTAGTCGTTTGGGTGTCGACATTTGTTTTTTCAGCAGTTGGTGCCGATGTGTTTCCCTCGGGAGCGTCCGTATTTTCCTCTTCCGGCTCGGGAATCCTACGGACGACTTTCGAGTCCAAAGGAGCTTGTCCGGCGATCATCTGACGCATCAACTCCTCATCGACTTCGATACGGGGATGCTTCGGAAGGTTTGTTGCAGGTTTGTCAGTTTCTTTTAATGAATCCATGGTACAATGTTTTTGAGATTGAATATTCGTTATACGGTCATAAAGCTCGTGTGTTTGGTTTTATGTTTTAAACCATTCAAAATACCGTTTTCTGTTTAATACAGTTTATATCGGGATAATGAACGGAATAAGAAAACTTGCCTTTCATGCTGCAAGATACAACCGACAGAAATACCTCGATTCCGATGTCCGCTCACGACCGCTCCAGTCCGTTCGGCGGGCTTTTTTTTCGTACCGGACGGTTGTAATATTGCACCGGGAACAGCCCCAGTCCCGGAAGCCGTAGCGGAGGAGTTTTCAAACTTTCGATAGCAGTTCTCCGGCGCGGCTTTTTCCCATCGCCAGATGGGAGCGAGCTGTACCTTTGTATGCCGAAAAGTTTTTCGGCATACAAAGGTGCTCGCTCTGCGAGGCCGGGAGGCGTTCCCGAGTCACGCCACTTAAACTACCAGACTGATGACAACCACAAAAAAGAGGATCGGACGCCCGACAACGACAGATCCCAGAGTCCACAGGTATAATTTCAAACTCACCACGGAAGAGAATATCCGCTTTAAGCAGATGCTTTGTAAGGCAGGATCGGAGCATAACCGCAGCCGGTTTATCGTAAAACGCATCTTCAACGAGGAGTTCGTTGTCGTCAAACGTGACCCATCGAAGGTGCAATTCATCGCACGGCTCAACGACTTTTATTTCCAATTTCAAAAGCTCGGGAACAACTGTGCGCCCGTCAAGGCGATATAATAAATATAGCGATGGCAAGCTATTAGGTAAGTGTTCTTTGAAAATAACCTATCATCAACCGACTTATCTGAAAGGGAAACCGGACAGGGAGTGTAGCATGTCGGGGTAAACCATAAGTCAGTCAGTTATCGGACTGCGACTGAATGGGGTGATGAAAGACAGATATGAGGATAAAATCCGGATTGATTGAATGACAGCCTGAGCGGTACCTTCCGAAACTGTGACGTTAAGGTAACTATACTCGTCATATCGTGATACTCTCATTGTAGTAGTTGGACAGAGAGAGCAAGAACTTATCACGACGCAACTGTAATGAACAGTAAAGGGCGGACGTCATATCCGACAATCTGTCGCGCCATAGTTATTATATCGTAAACGGGGATTACCTAAACCGGAATGCCGTAAGGCTATTGGACGAAGGTCTATGAATATCCGGTATGGTAACGGAGCCGCCGTAGTAGTCCGCGCGGGGGAAAGCCTCGTACAAGGCGAAGGGCGGCAGCTAATATTCATTAATACGATTAACGGAAAATGCGAGAGGCATTATGAGAAGTCCCGCAAGAGTATTAAACAGTCTGACAAAGCATAGTCAAACCACGGAATACAGGTTTGAGAGGCTTTATCGTATTCTTTTCAATGAGGAAATGTATTATCTGGCTTATCAGCGAATATATGCCAAGCCGGGTAATATGACACAAGGTGCAGATGGAGAAACCATCGACCGTATAAGCCTTCCCCGCATTGAGAAACTGATTCTTTCGTTGAAAGACGAAAGCTACTCTCCCCAGCCATCGAGAAGAATGTACATCCCGAAGAAAAACGGGAAGACACGACCTCTCGGCGTACCCTCTTTCGACGACAAACTGGTGCAGGAGGTAGTACGAATGGTACTGGAAGCTATTTACGAAGGTCACTTTGAAGATACTTCGCACGGCTTCCGTCCGCATCGTAGCTGCCACACCGCATTGAATGCCGTACAGAAGACTTTTACGGGTAAGAAGTGGTTCATCGAAGGAGATATAAAAGGTTTCTTCGACAATGTCAATCATAATATTCTGATCGACATCTTAAAGGAACGTATCTCCGACGAACGATTCATACGACTTATCAGAAAATTTCTGAAAGCGGGTTACTTGGAACAATGGCAATTTCATGGAACGTACAGCGGAATGCCGCAAGGTGGAATTATCAGTCCGATATTGGCCAATATCTATTTGGACAAACTGGATAAGTACATGAAAGAATATGCTTCCAAATTCGACAAGGGAGATAGGGGAAGACAGCAACGGGAATACGAAGTTCTCACTTACCAAAAGAGGCTGGTTATGCGTGAACTCAAAACAGCGACAAATAATGTAGAAAGAAAAGTGCTCGTCAAACGGCTCAAAGAGATAGACAAAACCCGATCCGCGATGCCGTGCTTCGACCCTATGGACGGAAACTTCAAGAGGCTTAAATATGTGAGGTATGCCGACGACTTCCTCATTGGAATTATCGTAAGTAAAGAAGATGCCGTAAAGATCAAGGACGATATAAAGCGTTTCCTTGCAGACAGACTGGCATTGGAACTATCGGATGAGAAAACGCTCGTCACTCATACTGAAAAGCCTGCAAAATTCCTCGGATATGAGGTGACTGTCCGCAAGTCGAACCTGCAAAAACGGAATAAACGGGGAAGCCTGTCCCGTGTGTATGGAAACAAGGTCAGATTAAAGGTAACGACCGAAGTGATAAAGAAAAAATTGCTGGAACTCGGGGTGCTGAAATTCAGCTATCATAACGGGCACGAGCAATGGATTCCCAAGCACCGGTCGGAACTGATCAATAATGACGACCTTGAAATCCTTGACAGTTACAATGCCGAGATCAGAGGGTTTTACAACTATTACTCGATAGCTAACAACGCTTCTGAACTGAATACTTTTCACTACATCATGCAGTACAGTATGTACAAAACCTTTGCCGGGAAATACCGAACCACGGTAAGACGAATTTGCCAAAAATACAAACGCAACGGAGTCTTTACAGTCGGGTATACGGTAAAAAACGGCCAGGTAAAAGAACGTCGCTTATACAATGAAGGGTTCAAAAGAAAAAGACCTTCCTATGATCGGTCGATTGACAGATGCCCGAATCCAATGCCCGGCGTCAGCACCACAAGCCTTATAGACAGGCTGAAAGCTCAGAAATGCGAGTTATGCGGTGCTACGGACAATCTGGTTATGCACCATGTGCGTAAACTCGGAGAACTGAAAGGCAAGGAGAATTGGGAAAAACTGATGATTGCCAGACGTCGAAAGACTATGGCTGTATGCGGTAGCTGTCATCAAAAGATACATCATGGAACGTTTTAGACTGACAATATTAGTGGAGAGCCGGATACGCTGGAAGATGTACGTCCGGTTCGGAGGCGAGTATTGGGAAACCTATCTTGGAAATAAGACAAGGCGCCGGGTACTTAGCCTGCATAATCAGGTCGTAAAGGTCGTCAATTCGCACTTTTCCAACGTCGCAATCCCGCATCAGATCGCCGCATTGGAACAGCGCATGAGGGAATTGAAAGCCTTTAGTATCAAGATACTGAACCTTGCCAAACAAGCTAAGGAATGGTTGCGAATATAAGATCGCGCCCCTCGCCCAGTGGAGCGTTGTATTATAACAAGGAGAAAGTGGATAAGGACGAAGCCGAAGTGCTTTTCTGGCAGAAGATGCTCGAACCATACGATAAATGCGGACGCCTTGATATTGACGCCTGCATGGAGAGCTTCATGCCGTATCTCGAAGCCAACAGAAGGACGACCAGCACGGTTTTCCATGCTTCGCTGAATTCCTCGCCGGAAGACAAGTTGACCGACGAACAGCTCCGTGAGATCACACAAGAATACATGGAACGTATGGGTTACGGCAACCAGCCTTATATCGTCTTCAAGCATAAGGACATTGACCGGCAGCATCTCCACATCGTATCGTTGCGCGTCGATGAGAACGGACATAAGCTGTCGCATGATTTCGAAACAGAATAACGGAGAGCAACGGCAAAGAATCGGGACTGTGGCTTTTCCGCGGTTCCGTTTTTTGCGCAGCGGGACATTATAAGATCTTCGACATCAACCTGCGGCAGCATTTCTATTCGCCGGAGGTGGTCCACGACTCGCTCTGCCGCAGCAATATTCTGAAAACAAACGACGAGGAGTTGACCGTCGTAAGCCGGATGTTCGGCATACAGGCGCAGTGCCGCGACCTGCTCGAAAAATACGGACTCCGTACCGTGATACTCACCTGCGGCGCCGTCGGAAGCCATGTATTCACTCCGGACGGCATGTCGTACGTCGCCACGCCGCACGTCGAAGTGGCCGACGGTGTCGGCGCGGGGGATTCGTTCACGGCGCAGATCAGGAAGGAATATGCGGCGGTCAGTTGACCGCCGCTTGTTCTGATGAAACACCCGGAGACTTTCGTTTGCAATAACGTTCGCACTGCCCGGCGATGTCGTAGCCGAGCATCGCGCCGAGCATGAAATCCTCCTCGGCGGAGAGTTCGTTGAGCGGCTTGTGGATGAATGTCGCCACGGTCTCCAGACACATGCGGTTGCCGAAGTAAAGATTCACCTTGCTGTCGGTCACCGACTGAATCCGGTAAGCGATACCCAGCCTTTCCAGCCGCTCGGAGAGCAGAGAAGCGCAGGTGCGGCACATCGTGCAGAGCACCAGACTCCGTACACCTTTCTGGAACTCGTAAATCTGGTGCAGGAACAGCTTCATCGAATCGTAACGGCTGAACTCCTCGGCGCTCATCGTTACTCGTTTTTAATCTGTTCGCACCATGCGGCAACCCGCCGGTCGGTCTTGTCGGGCGCGCTTTCATCGACGGCAAGTCCCACGAACTTTCCGCCGCGGCAGACCAGCGAACCTGTTTCGTCATACCCTTCGGGCGCATAGGCTCCGACGAACGTGCAGCCGCTCTGCTGCAAGCCGTCGTAAATCAGCCCGACGGCATCGCAGAACGTATCGGGATAGGAACCGCTGTCGCCGCAGCCGAAAAGCGCCACCTTTTTACCGCTCAGATCCTGCGCCTTCAGCTGATCCAAAAAGCCGTACCAGTCGTCCTGCAATTCGCCTGCGCCCCACGTCGAAGAACCCAGCACGAGCAGGTCGTATTTCTGCACTTCGCCGGCCGGCGTATCGGCCACATTGTGTACATCGGCGTCCGCGACGCCCAATTGTTTGGCAATATCCGCAGCCACGGCCTCGGTCGTGCCCATCGTACTGCCGAAAAAGATACCAGTCATAATTTCGTCGTTTTTGGTTTACGGCAAAGAAACAGCATTCCCACCGGATCGTCAATACCGGATTTTAGGGGTTTTGGCGCGGCCGGATAGCATTATGATGGGATGCCGCACGAACGCAACTCATTATTAATTGGTGATGATTGCAATGCAATTTACCAAGATATGGCGATTGCCGCATATGCCGGGGCGCTATACTTTTGTCCCGTGAAAACAGAACTATGCGGCTACTCCTGAAATATTTGCTATTTATCCTGCTGCCTGCGTACACGTACGGGCAGTCCGGCCGGCCCGACGCCGGGATCACGTTCGAAGTTACCGATTCCCTGCACAATCCGCTGGCGTATGCTACGGTGGCGCTGACTCCTATGTCGGGGGGGGGAAAGGCCTACGCGACGACGACCGATGAGGAGGGCCGGGCACGTTTCACCCTGCCCGCGAATACCTACAATGCGGATATCTCATATATCGGATATGTCTCCCAACGGATGGAGGTACGGCCCGTCAGCGGCAGCGACATGCTGCGGACCGTCCGGCTCCGGACAAGCGACACGCAGATCCGCGAGGTCGTAATCACGGCGACCCAAGTGCGGGGACCGGTCTCGGGCGTGCATATCGGCCGGGACGCGATGAACCACATCCAGCCGTCGAGTTTCGGGGACCTGCTCGAACTGCTGCCCGGCGGACGGGCCTCCGACCCCTCGTTTTTCTCCTCGAACCACATTCATCTGCGCGAGATCGGCATCTCGAACAGCGATTACCAGACTACATCGCTCGGCGTTTCGTTCGTCATGGACGGAATTCCGATGTCGAACGACGCGGGCATGACATACAATTCGGGAACGACCGTCGGCAATAATATTTCATTGAACAGAGGCGTCGACATGCGCACGATGCCGACCGATGAAATAGCTTCGGTAGAGATTCAGCAGGGCATTCCGTCGGTCGAATACGGCGATCTGACCAGCGGACTGATCAAGATCAAGCGCAAGGAGGGAGGCCGCAACCTCGAAGCCCGCTTCAAAGCGGATCTGGGCAGCCAGCTGCTCTATGTCGGCAAAGGATTCGAATGGGGCGCTCCGGCCGACCTGCTGACGATGAACGTCGGCGCGACATGGCTCAACTCCCACGACGACCCGCGCAATACGCGCCAGAACTACCAGCGTGCGACCGGATCGTGGCGCATGAAGAAACGCTGGGAAAGCACCTCGGCCTACCGTTACACGTTGGGCGGATCGCTCGACTACACCGGCTCTTTCGACCGCCAAAAAAGCGACCGGGATATCGACGAAGGCCCGGCGGGCATCCCCCTCGAACGCTACAAATCGAGTTACAACAACGTCGTCGCGGCGGTGAATTTCACCGCCGAATCCAAGGGTGCGAATTTTTTCCGCAGCTTCGATTTTTCCGCTTCCGTCTCTTCCGAATTCGACCTGATCGACCGCTGGCGTTACCGAGCGAACAGCGGCAACGTCCCTATACGCACGGCAGTCGAAGAGGGCGTCTTCGATATGGAAGTGCTGCCGGTCCGCTATGAAGCGACCCTGCAGGTGGACAACAAACCGTTCTACGCCAACGCCAAGGCGGTAGCCCTGCTGGGAGCCGACACCCCGCTGAGCCGCAACACGATCCGCATCGGAGCCGAATGGAACATGTCGAAAAATTACGGCGGCGGTCTGCTTTACGACGTGACGCGCCCATTTACCGACCTGATGAGTTCCCATCCGCGGCGTTACGACGCCCTGCCGGCGCTGCACCGGCTCTCGGCGTTTCTGGAGGACAATACGACGATTACGGCCGGCGAGTGGCGGATCGAGATAATGGCCGGACTGCGTACGACGGCCATGGCCAATCTCGGAAGCCGTTACACCCTGCAGGGCAAATTCCATTTCGATCCGCGTGCCAACCTCTCGGTGACGCTTCCGGCGTTCGACATGGCAGGCGACCCGATGCGCATCACATTCGCGGGCGGCGCGGGATGGCACACCAAAACGCCTACGCTCGACCAGCTCTTCCCCGAACCGGACTACTCCTATTACACGCGGCTCAACTATTTCCCGGCGGACGACGAATCGAAACGCCGTGTCAATGTGGAAGTCTTCAAGCACGACCCCACCAATTACGACCTGAAGGCGGCGCGGAACTTCAAATGGGAGGTGCGCGGCAATGCGGAGTGGAACGGATACGGATTGTCGGTAACCTATTTCCGGGAGAATATGACCTCGGGATTCCGCACCTCGACCGACGTACTCACCCGGACCTACCGCGAATACGACACCGGACCGCTCAAGGATATGGAGTTCACCGGACCGCCGCAGCTCGAATGGCTTCCCTACAAGGACAAAACGGTATTCCAGACCGTCGGCGTCAAGACCAACGGAAGCCGCACATTCAAGCAGGGCATCGAATTCTCGCTCTCCACGCGGCGCATCCGGGCGCTGGCCACGAAACTCATCGTCTCGGGCGCCTATTTCAAAACCCGCTATGAGAACAGCGAACCCCAGTACGTCCTGACGACCGTACAGCTCGCAGAAGGGACGCCCTATCCTTACATCGGGCTTTACGATCAGGACGACAACACGTTTCACGAAGTATGCAACACCAATTTCCTGCTCGACACCCAGATTCCCAAACTGGGGCTGATTTTCTCCACGTCGTTCCAATGCCAGTGGTTTTCCGGCATGAAGGCCGAATGGTGCAATCCTGCGCCGACCAGCTACCTCGACCTGCAGTTACAGGAACATCCGTTTACGGCCGAGTCGGCAGCCGACGGTATTTTGCAGCATATGATCCACGACAACGTATCGAAAGAAGCCTATCTCTACCGTCTCACGCCTTTCAGTATGAACGTCAATCTCAAAATCTCGAAACGGCTTTACCGCGACCGGCTCAACATTGCGATTTTCGTAAACCGGCTGTTCACATACAGTCCTTCGTACAGAAACGAGACCAACGCACTGGTACGCCGCTATTCCAGCCCCTATTTCGGCATGGAACTCAACATCAAACTGTAATGCGATGATGATGAAATCTACCATACGGACTCTGTTTCTGCTCTCCGCACTGCTGTTTTCGGCCTGCGAAAAAGACGATTCGATTTTCACCGAACTGTCCATCCGGTTCGTGATGCCGGACAGCCGCCCCGTCGAAAAGCTGGAAATACGCACAGACATCTCCTACTTCGACAATATCAACTCCGGAGAGCGGGTGCCATTTCCCGCCGCCGAACAGAACAGCGCGACAATACGGCTCCGCAAAGGGGTTTACACGTTCATCGTCGAAGCCGACGCGACCTATTCGACCGGAGAAAAGAAGATTCTGCGCTGCACGGATTACAATCAGATTCCAGCAGCAATGACTTGGGTAGAGGACAGCGAATCGATCGTGTTGTTACTAAAATCGATCTGACGATGATGAAGGCCCTTTTCCTGTCGATACTGGCGCTGCTGCCCGCCGCCGCTTCCGCCCAGCGCGATACGCTCGGCGTATTGGAGCGTTCTTCCGTTTTCAGCGCGGAGGACGAACGGGCCGTAGCCGGATTTCATACGGAGTCGCCCGCTATGATGCTCTACCGCAGCGAACAGTCGCTTTCGCAGATCTCGCTCCGCATCGACCTGCGCCGTGAGCAGGAGGCGCTGCTGCAGCCGCTGGGCGACGGAGCCTTCGACGGGGGATTTTATGCCGAAAGCTACCGGCGGCTCAGCGAGCGGTCGGCAACGTGGGCAGACGCCCGGTACGTCCGCGGCAACCGCCGCAACGTCTGCTGGAACTCCACGGCCGACTACCTGCTGCTCTATCCCTGCATCACGGCGGATTCCGCCGGAGGAAACCTCTCGACCGAGGAATATGCTTTCGGCGGCGGCTATGTCCACCGGGTGGGACGCTTCGACCTTGCGATCCGGGGCGACTACCGCGCCGGACAGGAATACCGTCAGGTCGATCCGCGGCCCCACAACGTCGTGTCGGATTTCACGATCAAACTCGGCGTAGGCATGCAGTTCCCTCAGTACGTTTTGGGGCTGGACCTGCAGGGGCGGCTCTATAAACAGGATCAGGACATAGACTTTTTCTATCCGCCCGGCGCCAGCTCTTCCGAGCTGTATATGACCGGACTGGGCAGTTATTACACCCGCTATTCACTGAACAGCGAGAGTTTCAACATCGGCTATGACGGAAAGGGTTGTCTGCTGGCGGCACAGCTCATGCCGCGGCACGCGAAAGGCTGGTATGCCCGTGTCGCATTCGAAAGCCTTACGACGGAGCGGCTCAACAAATCCAACAACACGGTCCCCATAACCCGGCTCAAAACCCGTCAGGCGACCCTCTCCGCAGCCTACCGCAGCGGCCGCTGGAGCCTGCGCGCCGGAGGCGGCTATGAACTGCGCCGCAGTATCGAAATGATAGCCGACCGTACGGGACACAGCGTCATCGTCGATGAACAGGCGATGTATAAGAACCGTATCTGGCACGCCGACGCCGAAGCGACCGTCGAATGGCGGCGCGGCACGGTGAATTACATGCTCAGTCCCCGCGCGGAATGGCGGCAGTCCACGGCCACGTACGCCTATCCGGCACGGCGGATGCGGCTTGCGCAGTTCTGCGGAGCGGTACGCGGCAGCGCAGAATGGCTCCGTCCGCAGTGGCGCGTGAAAGCGACGGCAGGAATCGGCTGTTACGTCTCGCCCGACGAGGAGGTTTCGCTCAGCAACGTGCTGAACAACATTTCGGAATACCTGACTTACACGGCGGCGCGGCTGAGCGGCCGGGCCGTCGCCCCCGAGGTGTCCCTGCGGGCCGAACGCCGCCTGAGCCGGAATCTGGCCTGCTTCGCCGAGGCGGGGTGGACGCCCCGGTTTTACAGCGGAGGATTGTCCGAACACGTTCTGACGGCGACGTTCGGCATCCTGTTCTAAACGATCGAACCAATATTTGTCAAACCAATAATAAAAACCAATTATGAAAAAGCTTTTCTTAATTCTCACCACGGCCCTCTTCGCAGCGGGCTTCGCATCCTGCACCGACGATCCCGAAGAAACGGTCAATCCCGTCGTCGTATCCGAAATCTTGCGCGCGCTCGGCGGCAATGTGCTGGTAAACGTGCCCGAGGAAAATTTCGACGTGAATATTCCCGCCGATGCTGCGTCGTGGGTTCAGATCAATGAAGCCGAATCTTCGGGCAAAGCGCTGGTGCTGTCCGTCGATGAGAACGAAACGGGGACGGAACGTTCGACCGTCGTGAACGTGACGCGGAGCGGCAAGAGCACCGTTCTGGCGACCGTAACCATCAAACAGAGCGACATCACGCTGCAAGCCGGCGAATTCGTGATCGAGGAGATCTACTTCACAGGCACGGCGCTTCCCGAAACGGGAAAGCCTGACAGGTGGCTGGGCGACCAGTACATCAAGATCCGTAACAACTCCGACGAAGACCTCTATGCCGACGGCATGATGCTGATCCTTTCGAGCGGACTCAATTCGGGCATGAACAGCGAGATGATCGAAGGCAAGGACTTCCGCAAGGAGTGTTGTGCGGGCAATGCGTTCTACTGCATTCCCGGCAACGGACAGGATGTGCTGGTCAAAGCCGGCGAGTCGCTGATCGTCGTCAACAACGCCCAGAACCACACCATCGGCAACCCGAACTCGTGGGACGCCACGAAAGCCGATTTCGAGTGGTACGACGTTTCGTCGAACGAGAACTATCTGGATATCGACAACCCCGACGTGCCCAACCTCGACAAATGGTACGCTTCGACATTGACGGTCCAAGTGCTCCACAACCGCGGCTTCAACGCCGTGGCTATCGCCATGCCGCCCGTCGGCCTGACTGCAAAGCAGTTCCTCGCCGAATACCCGCTCGAAGACGCCCAGTATATCTTCCACTCCCCGAACGGCTCGGACTACACGATGCCGCTGCGCAACTGCTACCGCGTGCCTAACGAATGGGTGCTCGACGCCGTGAACACGGGCTGCCGCGACGAATACTACATCGCCCCGTGGGACGCTTCGCTCGACGCAGGTTACGCATGGTGCGGTACGGCCGACGGAGATGCCTACCGCTTCGGCAAGTCGGTGATCCGCAAGACCGGTTCCGACGGCAAACTCATCGACTCGAACAACTCGACCAACGACTTCGAGTCCAATACGAAGGCGTCGCTGATCAAGTAAGCCGGAAGAACGACCATTCTTTATGACCGATTCTGTCATCGAATGCCGCAACCTCACCCATTGTTACGGGGAGCGGCTGATATACAAAGACCTGAGTTTCGAGGTTCCGCGCGGGCGGATCCTCGGACTTTTGGGTAAAAACGGCACCGGAAAAACCACGACCATCAACATTCTGAGCGGCTATCTCCAACCGCGCGCCGGACAGTGTCTGATCTTCGGCGAGGATATCCGCACGATGCGGCCCGAAACCCGCGCCCGGATCGCCCTGCTGATCGAGGGACACGTGCAGTACGCCTTCATGACCATCGAGCAGATCGAACGGTTCTATGCGCGGTTTTATCCCCGCTGGAACCGCGACGCCTATTACGGACTGATGGAAATGCTGAAGGTGGCGCCCCGGCAGCGCATCTCGCGCATGTCGTGCGGACAGCGTTCGCAGGTGGCCTTAGGGCTGATTCTCGCCCAGAACGCCGATCTGCTCGTGCTTGACGACTTCTCGATGGGACTGGACCCCGGTTACCGCCGCCTGTTCGTAGAATACCTGCGCGACTATGCGCAGAGCGAGGAGAAGACCGTTTTCCTTACCTCGCACATCATTCAGGACATGGAAAAGCTCGTGGACGACTGTATCATCATGGATTACGGAAGCATTCTGGTACAGATGCCCGTCGGCGAACTGCTCGGCACGTTCCGGCGATACACCTTCACGCCGGGCGCCGACGTCACGATCCCCGCCGGCGACGGCCTCTACCACCCGAGCGTCGTGAACGGGCGCGCCGAACTCTATTCGTTCGACTCCCCTGCGACGGTACAGGGCGTGCTGGAGCGCGCGGGCATTGTCTGCAGCGACCTGCGCGGCGAAACGCTGAACCTCGAAGACGCTTTCATCGGACTGACCGGAAAATACTAAACCCGAATTATGATCAAAGCCATATTCTACAAAGAGTGGATCAAAATGCGCTGCTTCTATCCGCTGAGCGCATTGTTCCTCTTCGGAGCCACCGCCTATGCGCTGCTGCGCGTCCAACGGGTGATAACCTTCAAGGGTGCGGCGCACGTCTGGGAGGTGATGCTCGAAAAGGAAGTTGTCTTCATCGACATTCTCCAATACCTGCCGGCCCTGCTGGGCGTATTGCTCGCAGTGGTTCAGTTCGTCCCCGAAATGGCCCAGAAACGGCTGAAGCTGACGCTTCACCTGCCCTTTCCACAGTGGAAGATGATTCTGCTGATGTCAGGCATCGGGCTGGGAGCGCTGGCATTGCTGTTCATCGTGCAAACCGCCGTGCTGTGGGGGTACTTCCACGCCCTGCTGGCGCCCGAACTGGTCGCGCGGATTCTGCTGACGGCGCTGCCGTGGTATCTGGCCGGGCTGACGCTCTACCTGCTGACGGCATGGATCTGTCTCGAACCCACATGGAAACGGCGGCTGGCGAATCTGCTGATCGCCGTGGGCGTCTGCCGGATCTTCTTCCTCTCCGACACCCCGCAGGCCTACGACGGCATGCTGCCGTGGCTGGCGCTGCTGCTGGTATGTTCGCTGTTCTTCCCGCTGCTTTCGGTATACCGTTTCAAGCAGGGATGTCAGGATTAACCCGCAAAACGACAAATCTATGATAAAGAGTATCAAAACCGGAATAATCCTCCTTGCGGCGCTTCTGCTGGCATGGCTGCTGCCGTGGTGCTACGCGTTCGTGTTCGCATCGCCTTCGTGGTCGCCGTTCACGCTCTACAGCTGCGTGACGCACGGATTCGCATCGGTGGATTTCGACCGCGAAAACAACGTCGCCGGACGCGATCTGCAGGGCAACACCTACACCCAGCAGCAGTTCGACAGTATCCTGCCGACGTTCTATTACCGCCAACTCGCCGCCGAAGGGAGGTTTCCGTCCGAAATCGAGGGCGTGGCGGTCGAATCGCGCGACGTGGAGCGCACGAACTTCATGTTCCGCACGTCGCCCGGCGAAATCAACCGCCGCAGACCGACGGTCTATCAACTGCTGGAATCGATGCCCGACCGCATCGATTTAGAACCGGCGACGGACGTGTTCCGCATCACCGGCGAGGGAATCGAGTTCGTCGATATGGAGACCAACACCATCGACCAAAAGAAGAGCGCGGCATTCACCAAAGTCCTGCGGGACAAGGGATTTTCGTTCCCGGCCCGCGTCGTCTCCGGCAACCCCTCGACGCGCAAGCGGTACGACAACGGCTACCTGCTGGTGGACGACGCGCTGCGCGTCTACCACATGAAGCAGGTCCGCGGCCGCCCGTTCGTGCGCCGTACCGACGTTGCGGACTCGCTGCAAATCGGCCAGATTTTCGTCACGGAGTTCGCCGACCGCAAAAGTCTCGGTTTTCTGGTGGACAGCGAAAAGCGTTTCTATACGCTCGGTGCGGAGGATTACAAACTGCACGAGATTCCCGTCGGGAAATTCGGCCCCACACGGGAGAACATGATGATCATCGGCGACATGTTCTACTGGACGGTCACCATCCAAGGCGCCGAATCGAAACGCTATGTCGCCGTGAACGCCCGCGACTATTCACTGGCGGACGAATACCGCCCCGAAGAGAAACCGCAGGCATGGGCCGAGTACGCAAAATACCTGTTTCCCTTCGAACTGTCGTTCACCTCGCCGCTGGACGGCTACGTAAAGCCCCGGATTGCGGAGGTGTCGTTTCAGGCCCTCTGGCTGGGACTCGTGCTCGGCGCGTTCTATGCGCTCATCCGCCGCAGATCGCCCGGCGGACGGCTCTGGCAGACCGTCGGCGTCGTCTTGTTCGGACTCTTCCTCTTCGTCCCGCTGCTGGTATTCGGCACGGCAAAACGATGACAACAAACCCATACGCAAGAGAAGGGCGGACGTTTTCGACGTCCGCCCTTTTATCACACGCAGTTTCCCGGATCAGGTCAGGAAAATAAACAGCAGCGGAATCAGAATCCCCGCGATCAGCTCGACGCCTCCGCGGCCCCGCAATCCTTTCGGGCCGCGCATCATCACCAGCCCGGAAAGCACGATTACGATCAATCCCGCTAAAAAGACATCCGAAAAGACCGTCCACCAGCGCGACGGATTGTAATGCAGCCGGTTCAGACTGCTCAGCACGGGCCGCTTGCGGATCGACTCGTAGACGGCGTGTCCCGACGCCAGATCGACCGTCAGCGAACTGCCGCCCCGGATAAAGACTTTCAACCGGTCCGGTTCGGGAAAGTAATGTTTCAAGTAATTGCCCTCCTCGCCGACGCGCAGGAGCAGTTCCTCGGCCCGCGCACGGGTCCACTCCTGCTCGGCGCGCGGTATCTCCTGTGCGAAGACCAGCTCGGTCCGGCGCACCGAATAATCGGAATTGAAATCGCGTTTGTGGTTGAGCATGAAGCCCGAAACCGCATAAATCAGCAGTACGCCCGAAAAGAAAAAGGAGAGGTCGCGGTGAACGGGCCTGCTCCATTTCCTCACGGCGGACATAAACGACCGTGTCCCCATGACGTGCAAAACTTCTTATTTCAAAACTTCATAACTCCCGCCGTCCACATGGTAGAACGAAAGGTATTCCTTGCCTTCTTTGGCTTTGCGGTCGGCGATACAGGCACGGAAGTCGGCGATACGCTTTTCGGTGCTGCTGGCAACCGATTCGCCGCGGGCCTGATGTTCGGCGCTGCATCCGGCTTCGCCCTCGCCGTGCTGCCGGGCGATCTGGTCCTTGAGCCGCAGCTCCCACTCGGCAAGGTAAGCCTCGTCGATCCGGTCTTCGACCAGCGTGCCCGTCACCCGCACGACGTTGTTCACGCATTCGGGCTTGAAGCTGCCGATCTTCTCTCCGGCTTCAATGCGGATCACCTGCGTATCGTCGGTTCCCATTAGGAAAATCTTGCGGCCCCCGTGGCGGCAGATATGCGTGCAGACGCCCTCGACCGTCACCTTGCCGCCGGTCAACTTCTCAGCATCGGCGAGCAGGTTATCGACCTCCATGACGGAACTCTGCGTTTCTGAGGTTTGAGTCTCCGAAGCGTTCTTTTTATTCGGGTTCCCGCCGCACCCAGCAAGGAAAAATACGGCGGCTGCAAGCGCCGCACAATAAACGAAATGTCTCATAATCGGTTTGAATTTTTTCTTCGTTTTCCGCATTCGGCGCAACGGGCCGTCCCGCAGCGTCTCGGCAGATTTTAGTAATACAAAGAAACGACATTACGCCGGGAACGGCAATACCTAATTTTAGGGGTTTTCAGGAGCCGCAATACCTTTATAGATGGATAGCGGCCGCTCCGAGACCGGGGTTTCAACGCTCCGTGATCTTATAATCTTCGCCCAGCACCCGCTGCAATTCGGCCAGCTCCGGCTCCCGCCCAGTGAATTCGACCGTCGCGGCAGGAGGATCGAGAGTAACAACGGCACGGAGACCTTCGATGCCGTTCAGGGCCTTTTCGACATGCATCCGGCAGTGGTTGCACATCATTCCTTCGATACGATACTCTTTTTTCATGGCTGTTTGTTTTTTGGTTATAAATTCTGTATTTATTTTATGAACGGCTTTCGTGCCGAGCCGTTTTGTACTCAGCTGCAGGCTATTGGCCACAACGCTCACACTACTCAGGGCCATGGTGGCCCCGACGAGCATCGAATTGAGCAGAAACCTGGTCAGCGGATAGAGCACGCCAGCGGCGACAGGCACGCCGATCAGGTTGTAGATAAACGCCCAGAAAAGGTTCTGCCGAACGGTGCGCACGGTCGCGGCCGAAAGGCGGACCGCCGCGGCGATCTTCGTCAGGTCGGACGAAAGAATCGTGACCTTCTCCACGTCGATCGCAATGTCGCTCCCCTGCCCCATGGCAATGCCCAGATCGGCCTGCGCCAGCACCGCACTGTCGTTGATGCCATCCCCGACCATTGCGACACAGCGACCATGGCAGCGAATTCTTTTGTCATAAGAAAATTGCAAAAACTATCGGTACAAAAGTATGTTTTGTCGATTCATATGCTTCCCCTGACAGAAAAGGGGCAATTGAAAATCAGAATAAACCATCAGGCAATATATACTGAATGGGGCAGATTTCTTTGTGTTAACGGAAGAGTTTATTAAACAAGTGCAATACAATGAACAGAAGACATCGGGAAAATTAAAATTTTCTTCGTCTAAAAAAGTTCTTTAAACTAATTTCTTAAAATTGCACTCGCCGGTTGACCCTGCCTAATTTGCCCATCTCGAAAATTTTTCGTATCTTGCGATAGGTTATTTGAAATGCGGTATTTGAGCGCAAGAAGCTGAAAACAAACCGTTGCCTTCTCGTTACCTACTCTCCTATACAAAAATGCAACTACCATATAAATCAAGTCGTTACATTACTTTAATCCCGCACCCGCCGGGCCCGCCTTTGTCGATGGCGCGAATTTTCCTATTCGGTCGGTTCTGTCAGTTCGATCCCTTGGAGCAGCTCCTCGATGCGCCGGAGCGTGGAGGTTTTGCCGTATTCGCTCGCCGGATAGCTGATCCCGACGGTGATGAGCGACTGCCCCTGTTTCAGGTCGTAGTTCGTGAAGACGAATCCCGGATATTCCGTCCGGCGGCCTTCGCTGCGCAGCATGTCGATGCCGTTCGCCGTGAAGGGGCGCGAAGCCTTGATGATTCCGCCGTCGTAGTAGACCGAGTCGCGGTTCAGGCAGTAGTCCGAGAGATCGGCGACGTTCTCCACGTCCGCGTCGATCACGTTTTGCAGGGCGTCGATGTTGAACTCCCATTCGCCGTCGAGGACGTACATCGTGTAACGGGCGTAGGTCGAATCGGTTTCGGGCTCTGCCTCCTCTTCCACGGCGGTGTATCCGGCGGGAATCCGGATTCGCAGCCCGAGGTCCGGGCAGTCGTAGGTCTGTTCGTCGTCGAGCAGCGGCAGTTCGCCGCCTTCGTTCACCAGCTGCGTGGAGAGCACCGAGAGGTATCCGATGAGCAGGGCGGTGCAGACGGCCGCTGCGAGCATGCGCCAGAATGCGGCGTATTCACCCGCGCTGTATTTGATTTTCAGCCAGATGTATAATCCTGTGATCGCCTGCCAGGCACCCCAGAGGATAGCTCCCGTGGCGATGACGTAGCGGCCTCCGGCCTCGGTGAGGTAGTAGGAGATGAAGCTGAAAGCCAGTCCGCCGATGCACCACAGCAGACCGACGAGGATATTCTTTTTCGCTTCGGCGAGCGATGCCGCCGGCTGTCCGGCGGGTTCGGGAGTCGGGGATTCCGGCTCCGCAGGTGTTTCGGGCATCGGCTCGAACACCGGTTCCTGGGTTTGTTTCATGATGGGGTTTCGGGAAAGTGTGCGATGAGTAAAATCCCGGAAAGCGCTTGCGAAAGCTTTCCGGGATTTTATCGGATCGTTGCCGGATTATTTCCAGTTCAGAATCTTGTGGAAGTCGTACTCCTCGGGGTTCTTGACATAAGCCTTGGCGGCTTCGTAGTCTGCCGGGGTGATGGCGTTGATGATGTTCTCCACCACCGACGAGAACTTGTCCGACTTGATGTCCACCAGACGGGGCGGAATCTTGCCCGTCGTGGGGTCTTGCAGGTCCTTGAGGTAGAGCGGCGAGACGTTGCCCTCCGAATCCACGTAAACCATGCAGCCCGTCTTGCCCTCGGCGAAGAGTTTGTGCACGCCGATACCCAGCTCCGAGCAGTAGGTCAGGTCGTAGGCGATCGGGGTCTGGCAGCGGATTTCGTATCCCAGTTCCACCGGACGACTCTTGACCTTGAGGCCCAGCTCCTTGAGCTTCTTCTCGATCATCTCGTTGAAGATGTGCGCCTTCGACACCTTGCCCAGCTCGGGATGCCCGTGCTCGTCATAGGTGAAGTGGATGCCGCTCTTGCGGATCTCCTCGTCCGACAGCGCGTGGAACACGCCCTCGGAGATCACGGCGGCACCGTAGTCCATGCCCATGATCTTGCGCTTGATGATCGACGAAATCACCAGGTTGACGATCTTCTCGACGGTGATCTCCGTCTTGTCGAACATTTCGGGAATGACGATCATCGGGTAGTGGCACGCTTCGCCGATGCCGAATGCCAGGTGTCCTGCCGAGCGGCCCATGGCGGCCAGCACGAACCAGTTGCCGCTCGTGCGGGCGTCTACGTAGACGGCGCGGGCGATGACGGCGCCCTTGTCCTTGGCCGACTCGTAACCGAACGTCGGCGTTCCCTTCGGGAGCGGGAGGTCGTTGTCGATGGTCTTGGGGACGTGGATGTTGGCGATGGGGTATTTCTTGGCCTCGAGGAACTTGGCGATGCGGTTGGCCGTCGAGGCGGTATCGTCGCCGCCGACCGTGACGAGCAGCTTGATGTTGTTGTCGGTGAAGAATTTGAGGTTGAAGTTGTTCTCGAAATCCGAATCCTTGGGTTTGAACCGGCTCATTTGCAGGAACGAACCGCCCTGGTTGAAGATGCCGTCGGCCATCGGATAGTCGATGTCCACGGTGCGGGGCGAGGGGTTGAACAGGCCCGTGTAGCCTTCGTGCAGGCCGATCACGCGGTAACCTTTGCGCAGGAACGTTTTTGCGACGCTGCCTACCACGGTGTTCATGCCGGGGGCCGGTCCGCCGCCGGTCAGAATTGCGATTGCTTCTTTCATGGTGTGTTGGGTTTATTGTGTTTTGAACCTGTTATCGGTTTTTTTGACGCCCAAAAGTACGATTTATTTTTCAAACAGGCAAGCGCCTTTCGTCCGGTCCGCGAAAAAGGGGGCCTCCTTCTTGCAGGAAGCCCCCTTTCGATGCCGGTAATTATAGTTTACTCAACTACTTTTACGTTAATGGCCTGTTCGCCTTTGGCACCCGTGCCAATTTCGAACTCTACGACCTGACCTTCGTTGAGTGACTTGAAACCATCCTTAACGATTCCCGAGAAATGTACGAAAATCTCTTTGCCGTTCTCTGCCGTAATGAATCCGTAGCCTTTTTTGCCATCGAACCATTTTACCTTACCTGTCATAAAAAATAGAGAATTAAGTGTTATACGTCAGCAAAGTAAGATAAAAAACATTGGTTTACAAAACTTTTTGGCATGTTTTTTCGCCTTCGGCCGGAAAAATGCCTGCTTTGTGCGCTTGGATACTCCCGCCCGGCAAATGCAGGTAGATTTGCCTTTGCCCTCGCTTATTCGCACTTTGGCTTCGCCGAAGATACTCCGCCTCGGAAAAAATGCAAGCGAACTTGCTTTTTTCTCTCGGCTTATTCGTATCTTTAATATACCCGAGGATATTTATTTGGGCATTAACGATTTAGAAGAGAATCGTATAAAAAAGGCAATGGATAAGTAAGTTGTAAAACGGTTATTGCCGTTTGTTTTTCTTACTTTCAAACAACTCTTTTAATTCAGTGCAAATATGGTTATTCTTTTTGAATAATCAAAAAAATTGATATCCTAAAAATTCCTTATTTTTAATATGATCAAAGGATAAATTGGGAAATATAAAGAGATTAAATATAAGTACCTTCATTCTTGTCCGAATATGGTAGATAGTTCTGTTGTTCTTTAGGTAGATTCCTAATATTAAGGAATATACAGGAGTATATACTATCAAGGAATATGAGAAGTTTAATAATGGTAAACTTATAAAAAACATTGGCTCTGTCAGTATAAACAAAATGTTCCGTATTTAGTTTCCAGCTTTTATCTCAAAATGGTACAAGAAAGATCCGTTCTGCTTTTATTTCATTAACATAGTCTCAAAAATTTTCTCCATTGGTTATCAATCATTTGTCCTAATTTGGTTAGTTGTTGTTCTGGGAAAATCCAAAGAATAATTTATTTTCTTCCCGAACGACTCTTTTCACGTAATTCGGTCAGGCATCATTGCAACCGGCGCTCCATGAAGAAGCGGCGGGTGCGAAACAGCAGCAGCAGAGCGCCGGCGATCTGCGAGAAGGCCGTGACGCCGAAAGCCGTCGTGTAGCCCGCATACTCGATCAGCACGCCGCCCATGAAGATACCCAGCCCCATGCCGAGGTCCCACGACGTGAGGATCGTCGAGTTGGCCGTGCCCCGCTGGTCGTTGCGCGCCACGGAGATGAACATGTTCAGGAAGGCCGGATACATGCGGCCGTTGCCCAGTCCGATGAGCAGCGCCGAGAGGTAGTGGGCCCACTGGCCCTGCGACAGCACGAAGAGCGAGTAGCCCACGGAGCTGATGGCCGCGCCTTGCAGGGCGTTCTCCGACAGATGCCCCTCGCGCAGGGACTTCGCCCCGTAGAGCCGCGACACGAACAGACCGATGGAGAGCAGCGCGAAAAAGAGGCCCGTGCCGTTGGTGATCCCGAACACCTCCTTGCCGTAGATGGCCACATAGTTGCTCATCACGCCCCAGCAGAGGCCGAAGAGCAGGATATTGGCCGCCAGCAGCCACGCCCGCGTCAAAAAAAAGTGGTCCATGCTCAGGCGGGGCTTGCCCTCGACGGGACGCCGTGCGGGCAGGCGTACGGCGGTCGTGCAGATGAATCCGATGCCGGCCACGACCAATGAAATTCCGAAAAGCAGGCGGAAATCGCCGGCCAGCGAGTAGAGCCAGATGCCCGCCGAGGGGGCGATGGCCATAGCCAGATTGTTGCTCAGACCGTAGTAGCCGATTCCTTCGTTGCGGCGCGACGAGGGCAATGCATCGATCGCCACGGTGCTGTTGGCCACGGTGGTCGCTCCGAAAGGCAAGCCGTGGAAGGTGCGGACGACGGCGAAGAGCAGCAGCGTGGCCGCTCCCAGATAGCCGGCGAAGCAGATGAAGAAGAGGAAGAAACAATACATCAGCACCTTCTTGCGGTTGAACGTATCGACGATGAAGCCGCTGAACGGCCGGACGAGAAGGGCCGCAACCACGTAGCCCGACAGCACGATGCCGATGGTGTCCTTATCGGCCTGAAACCGCTCCGCCAGATAGATCGGCAGCAGCGGCGTGAGCAGGTAGAACGAGAAGAACAGCATGAAATTGCTGCACATCACTTTGCAATACTCCCTGTTCCACAGGCATTCTTCGTTTTTGTTTATTTTCATAATTAAAATTCCATCAAATAGCCGCAGGGCAACCCGTTCTCAATGATATTCTTTTCGGAAGATGTGAAGCATTATCGGCAATCAAGTCAGTATGACTGCGGTCCGATTGTTTCGACAGTCTGAAATGATAAAGAACGAATTACGGACATTGGCATTACAATATCAATTCATAATAAAAAATATCTATCAATCTGTTGAATTTCAATCCTATGTCCTTGAAATGAGCGACTTGATCGAATCCGAGTTTCTTCTGCAAGGCCTTACTCGCATCGTTTTCGCCTGTCACACATGTAATAATCACACGGTAATTTCTTTGTCTGCATTCTTCTATCATTCGGAGCATCAATTCCGTTCCGATGCCTTTCCCGACACATTGCGACGATAAATAAATAGACAATTCCACCACGCCCTTATACGCAGCACGTTCTTTCCATTGATGCACATAACAATAACCGATAACTTTGCCGTTCATTTCATAGGCTAAAAACGGATATAATGCGGATATGTCCGATATACGCTTTCCCATTGCATCCGCTTGCAACGGTTCTGTTTCAAATGTAATTGTAGTGTTTCGGATATAATTGTTATAGATATCCACTATATCCTGCGCATCTTGTATGCCGACATTCCTGATCATAAGTTCTCTTTGTTGGGTAGGTTTATTAAAGTATGATGCCTTTGGCCGGCATCGATAATGATTTGAATGAATTTCTTTGCAGCAGACTTTTGATATCCGTCTTTCAGCCATAATAAAGACGCGGTAAGCTCTTCCTGTACCTCTTTGATAGGAATAGCCACCAAGTCTGAAAACTGAATCGCTGCTTCACGTAATCCGATTGTGTTCCATTGGCCAGTGCGTACTAATTGCAACAAAAGATTGGAATCATTGATTTCTGATTTCGGCAAAAGCCTTACACCGTTCTTATTGGCTATTTTTTCAATGATTTTGCGTAAATATGTTCCGTTTTCCAATAATGCGAGGTCTTGTTTCCCTACCTCTGCCATCGTTATTTCTCGAAAAGCCGCAAAGGGCGACTTGGAATCCACGACCAGACATAAAGGGATACGGAACAAATCTGTCGCGGTAATCAAGGGAGATAATGATACGGTCTTATGTGTATAAGAGAATGCAAAATCGATATGGTGCTTGTGTACCATATCTGTCAATTCATATATCGAGGATGATTGGATGAGAGATAACCTCACATCAGGATATCTTTCCGAGAAACTGGCGGCACATTTCGCCAGCATAGGACAGAGACTGTAAATTACGCCGATGCGCAGTTCTCCCTTATATACCTCTTGAATATCCCGCAGCCTTTGTACCCCGGTTTTCACACTGCCTATGGCCTCCTCCGCATAAGGCAGAAACTCCTTCCCCGCTTCCGTGAGATAAACCTTTTTCCCGATTCGTTCAAACAAAGGAATACCCAGAAACTCTTCTGTTTGCCGTATGCTTTGCGACAACGTGCTTTGCGTGATGAACAGTTGTCGGGCAGCTTCAGAGAAATTCAATACGTTTGCAAGCCGTATGAAATATTTCAGGTGCGTAAGTTCCATTAGAAAAAACGATAATCGATATTAAAACTATTAATTGCGCAAATATATAAATAATACTCGGATCAACCTAACTTTGCATCCCGAAAAAATAAGGGTTACAAATTATGTCCAATAAAAGAAGTTTCAAAGAGTGGAAAAGACGATGTATATCATTCGTTTTTTCTTTGTTTATTCTTGGCATAGGAGTTTCTTTAGCGATTCGGGCCAATTTGGGCTCTTCGCCCATTACATGTCCGCCCTATGTCATAAGTATGGTCCCGTCATCGCCATTGACTGTCGGCGGATACATTTTCTGCATGCAGTTCTTTTTTGTTCTGCTTCAGTTCGCATTGCTGCGAAAAGACTTCAAGAAAATCCAGTTTCTCCAGCTTGGCGTATGTCTGTTATTCGGTTTATTTACAGACTTGGGCATGTGGCTGACAGAGCCGTTCCAATGGGGCGACACGCTATCGGGATATATAATGCGATGGATACAACTGGCTGTTTCCGGCTTGATTCTGGGCGTTGGCGTTATATGGGAAGTTCATAGCGATGTTCTGCTCATACCGGGCGAAGGACTCCCCGTTACGATAGCGAAAGTATTTCGCATCGATTTCGGAAAAGTCAAAATTATGTTTGATGTTTTTCTGGTGACGGTCGCTATAGCTTGTTGCTATCTGTTTTTCGGAAAATGGCGCTGGGATTTGGTCGGTGTCGGTACGCTGTTTTCAATGTTTTATGTCGGGATCGTCGTCCGATTCGTTACTCCGCACATGAAATGGTTGGATGATTGGCTGTCGTCCGACAGCCGGCAGCATCAAACGGCATCATCGATAAATCTTGATTCAAAATCCCCGTTAATCATTACCATATCGCGACAATTCGGAAGCGGCGGTCATGAAATCGGCGAAAAACTGGCAGCGGCACTTGGCATTTCTTTATATGACAGGAGCATCGTGGACAGGGCGGCAGATGAACTGGGATACAGTCCAAAATCTATTATTGAAAAAGAGCAAAAGACATCGGATATGGACCTTCTCGAAATGATTTTCGCTGAAGGAAGCGGTATTTTGCCCGAGATGAAATTGTCGGAGGACGACTCCATCTTTGTCACGGAAAGCCGGATAATCCGCAATCTGGCACAACGGGGAGCGTGCGTCGTCATCGGACGTTGTGCCGACTTTTTGTTCAAAGACAATCCGAATTGTTTCCGGGTGTTCATACGTTCCGATAAAGAATCTGCTTACAAGAGAGTCGTAGATCAGTATCATATTTCAGAGCAGCAAGCAGATGGGGAAATCAGTCGCATAAATCAGGAACGTGCGAACCATTATTGGCGTTATACACGAAAACGCTGGGGAGATACCGATAATTATGATTTGGTGTTGAACAGTTCCAAAGTCCATATAGACGATGCGGTCAATATAATTCGGTCGGCCATTCATTGCTGAATGAACAACTATTCTGTAAAAAACTATTTTGGGGTCAAATAGACATAAATCAATAAGATATAGAATATACACGACAGACTGATAATTTACAATATGAAAAGGAAGTACATTATAATATTGTCACCGAATATTTTATATATCCATGAACCAAACATGATTCATAATCATGTAATCAAGATTGTTTGGCAACCAGAAGGCGAATGTCTATCAAGATTATGGCAAGATAGATTTCTTTTTCACGAATAAAACATGCCGTTCGTATACCTGATTACTACGATAGGCATCTATCTAATTGGATTACAAACGGGAACTATTAGCTATTACCGACGTTATTTGGGAGATCGCTATTACGGGTTCACCTTCACAGTTACGACGACATTTTACATCGGGTAACGGTTACCTACTATCTGAAAAATGACTGTTTGTTGGGCCATATCAAGCTCTACTACGAATGAACGCCAACAACTTCTGCATCATCGCCAAATGCGAGAACAAATCACTCGACTCTTGGTGGGCCAAGTCACAGTTATCGCCATAAACTCAGATAATCAATGAAGCAATTTGTCGCCTCTCTTGAAAAAGAAGCCGAAAAACGTATAAAAAAGATTGAAAATTCGGACCTTAACATTCTGAAAAAATCGTTGGAGGCATCGCTCGTTTTGGGCGATGCCTTTCAGCGGTTGAGGGATTTTATTACAAACTACACATTCAAAAGCGATGCCGAAGAAATAGAGTTTTTTAAGGTCATCAAGCCTCGTTTGTATCATCGTTTGATTTATTATCGCAAAGTCTATAACATCGAAATGAACCGCCCGGTAGGAGTGGACTCCCAAAAGGCATATTTGATCGACGAAATCAAGGCAATCAACCGTTACAACAACAAACACTCCGATTTCACGTTTTACTATCGTTCCGGCATGACGCATTTGGATTCGTTGTATTATCTGCGCAATCGGAACGATACGGCACTTTACCTCGAATCATTCCACTACGAACGCGATCCGAAATTTTCTACTAATGCCGATTTCAAGGTGGCAAAATTACTGGCCAACGAATTGTTATCGACTTATCTGAAAGGTGAGTTGGAGGCTTTGGAATATGTAAAGACAGCTCCCATCAATCCACTTCCCTCGGTTCGGCTAACGTGGCAGGACAGCAAGACGGATTTGACAGAGCTGATCTATCTGCTCGATAGTAAACGCAGTTTCGGCAATGTTCCGCTCTCGCAGTTGGCGGCCTACATTGCCAATGTCTTCAATATCCAACTCGACACGAACCTTTCGCGCACGTTCTGCGATATGAAATTGCGCAATAATCCCACTCCGTGGATCGACAAAGCAAAACAGGCTTTACTGCAACGTATGCGGACATGGAGGCCTCGAAATAAGAATGAATGATGTAGGCTACCATCGCTTTTGAAATTCTTCGGAAAGCGCGACGATTCGCTGCCCGACAGCCGCCAGTTCTCGGGTCGTATTCTCCAATTTGTAGAGCATGGCAAGTGCTTTCCGCTCCGAGAAATGGGTGTGCAACAGCTTCACGACTTGGTTGTAATTCGTTCCCACGGCTCGGAATTGAGCGTGCAGTTGCGTCAGTTTAGCCACGTATTCCAGCGTTCCGCGGTCGGTTTTTATCACTCGGAACACGTCGCCGAAGACTCGTGCCTTGATAAAAGCCGCCTTCGACAACAGCCCCGATTGCTCGTACATCGTCAGAAATCGGGCGTGTTCTTCGGCCGAGAAGTTTACCGAGAAGCGGTAAATCGCCGGATTATCTTTCGCGGGGCGTCTCCCTCGACCTTTGCGGGTCGGTCTGTTTTTCTCCATAATCGAAATTTTTGAGGTGAGGCCCTTGCCTCGCCGGTTACTGAAAATTGCGATTCGTTCGTGGCGGAGCCGCCTGTCGAAAAGCGCCGACTTCGGAGGTGCTTTCATCCCCTTGCGGGCAAGCTGTTTTCTGATGCAAAAAACTTTTTGTGCAGCAGAAAACACAGCTTGCTATTTGCCCTTTGCAAATACGTTCCGTCCGCTCATCGGACGGACTATCGAACCGGCCACCGTAAAAACGGGCAAGGCGGCTTCCATCTACGTCGGAATCGTTACAGCGGCAAAGATACCGACCGATTCAATTCATTGCATAATATTCGATTGTGCCGCATAGAGCCACTTCGACGCCACAAGCGACAAAGGGCCGAAACAGGCATGAAGTGTTCGGTCATACGATGATTTAGTCAACCGACCGATCGAATGGCTGCTCGGATAGTTGAAATATCTCTCGACCGACTGCTTGACTGAATACATGAATACATGTACAATCGGCTGTGCGAATAAACATGCAGATGCCTGCCTGCATGCGTGTATGACCGATCAAACGATCATACAGTCATACGTTTGACTATATATTTAGCCGACTGAATAACTGTATGTATGTTTGTTTGTTCATGTAACAGCATGCTTATATGCCAGCACTCGATGTGCTGATACCCTTGTTGGGACGAACGGAAAGGAATTTTTTCTGTGCTAATTTGAAAAGTACATGGCTAACCCACAATTATTACTGTATTCGAATTGTTATTTTATTTATTTTTTAGTGTATTACTACAATTATATTACCTGTTTATTTATCTTTAAAAATCGTATCTTCGTAGAAAATCGACAGAATAACTATGGAGCGTAAACTTCTGAACCGTATTAAAGTTGTCCTTGTGGAGAAAAACAAGTCGAACAAATGGCTTGCTGAACAGTTGGGAAAAGATCCTGCGATTGTTTCGAAATGGGCGACGAATACCAATCAACCTAATATCGAAACACTCATTCGAATAGCCAAAGTGTTGGAAGTAAGAGTCGACGACCTCTTACGAACTGAATAACAGATTAATGGAAACGACCCAACTATATAAATACCTTGATGTAACTGGTGGATTGATGATGCTGTATTACAGCAATCTTCAATTCACCAATGCTACGCAGTTAAACGATCCGTTTGACTGTCATCCAGCGTTAATTAACTTTTCCAATCCACCGAAAGAAGCCTGTGGAGGATGGACTCCGGAAATAATCGAAGAGTTGAGAAGCCATCCATTTCGGAGAAACAGAGAAGAGGTATGGATATGCAGCCTCTCCAAAATACATGATTCAATCTTGATGTGGAGTTATTATAGCAAACATAAAGGCGTCTGCATCGGTCTGGATATGGAGAAAGCCCAGAAGTATCTTTCGAAAATGCTTGGAAACACGATGATAGGTTGTTCGGCAATAGAAGTGCAATATCGAGATATTGTGGAGAAACCGGATTATTTTCGAGATGCAAAAGATTTTTTCCATTATCAATTATCCACCAAAGCAAAGGCTTGGGAGCATGAACAAGAAGTGCGTCTATTTATTTTAGATCCGTGGCCAACATATATGCAATTATTACCGGGCCAAAATGATAAAAAAGGTCCGATCGATTGGAAAGAAATGCGGGCGTTTCCTAAAATTGGAGGAGAGTGTTTTGAATCGGTTTATTTGGGGATAAATATGGATGCGACGGAGAAATCGAAAATAATAAAGGTTGCCCGAAAATTAAATCCCGATATTAAGATTTACCAAATGTCCGTCGATCCCCAGGCATTTAAGTTAAATGCCGAACTGATATAACATGGAAATAAACAGAAATATTCACGACCAAATGTAGTATAAACAGACTGCAAACATTTATTATGAAAAAGACTAACAACATCATATCAGATTTATTGGTTTCGGATGTCTGCACCATTATAGAAGAAGGTCAGCGGCATGCCTTTGCAGTAGCAGGACAAGTTGCCATTCTAACTTATTGGAATGTTGGACGGCGTATTGTGGAGGAAGAACAACAAGGTAATGCTCGTGCTGACTATGGCAAGGGGCTTATCCCTGCTCTTGCGAATAGACTTACTGCTGAATACGGCTCCGGGTATGGTCGGCGCAATTTGGCATATTATCGCAAATTCTATATAGAATTCAGTGATTTGGAGATTTTGCACACGCATGTGCAAAATCTGAATTGGTCACATATCCGCCGCATTCTCTCCGTAAGCAACCCCGAAGCCCGTAAATGGTATCTCAAAGCTGCGGCGACCAATATGTGGAGTGTTAAAACCCTTGACCGCAATATTTCGACACAATATTACGAACGAAGACTTGCCGCCCAGCGTGAAAATATTACGATGTCAGAGTCTTGGAGTGAATCCGATCCGTTGGAATACATCAAGAATCCGATGGTAGCGGAGTTCATGGGGTTCCGACGAGATAATAACTATTCGGAATCCCAGTTAGAACAAGCTCTTGTAGATAATCTCGAAAGATTCATTCTCGAACTCGGACGCGGATTTGCCTTCGTGGAACGGCAAAAGCATATCGTTACTGATACTGCGGACTTCTACGTCGATCTGGTGTTTTACAATTTCAAGATGAAACGATTCGTGATTTTTGAGCTAAAAACACATAAATTGACTCATCAAGACATCGGACAATTGGATATGTATGTGCGTATTTACGACGATTTAATAAAGGGGACAGATGATGCCCCGACCATAGGAGTCTTACTTTGCACTGATACTGATAGTACAATCGCCCGATATTCGGTGCTTCATGATAGCGATCAACTATACGCAGCCAAATATATGACCTATATGCCTACCGAAGAGGAGTTGCGTCATGAGATCGAACAACAAAAGCGGTTCTTTCTGGAACAACACGAAACAGAGGTTGAATAACTCCCAATAGATTGTCATGAAATTAAACCAAGTTAAGATACGTAATTTCCGAAAATTATCGGATTGTACCATTGATTTTGATGACACTCAGACAATTTTTGTTGGCGCAAATAATAGTGGAAAAACCACAGCAATGAGTGCGTTACGCTGGTTTTTGGACGAACCGAATCGTTTTACAGCCCAAGACTTCACCGTAACTCTATGGAAGAGTATAAATGATATAGGGGATAAATGGTTAGATGTGTCCAATGATGAAGAAATACACATTGAGGATTGGTTTAATATCGTGCCATCTATGGATGTGTGGGTAAAGATAGATTCATCGGAAAAATATCGCGTAATAAACCTTTTGCCATCTCTTACTTGGAATGGTGAAAAGGTAGGGGCCAGATTGCGATTCCAACCGAAAGAAGTGAAAAATTTGTATGCGGCATATATAATGGCAAAACGAAATGTAAACGCCATTAAGGAAAAGCATGGAAATGAAAGCATTGATATATATCCCAAAAATCTGACAGATTTTATTTCTCATCGCAATAATCTACAAACTTATTTTGAACTGGTGTGTTACCTTCTTGACGAGGAACAAGATATTTCAGAATATAAAGAGTCTGTTTATGAAATTGAAAATCCGTTTAAGAAACTTATTAAAATTAACTGCATAGAGGCTCTTCGTGAATTTTCCGATCCCGATGGAAACGGAGACAATATTATTGACACTTTATCCAGACAGCTTCAAGAATATTATAAAAAGCAGGTAGATCCAAGAGAAAATATCAGGGAGAATGATTATAGTTTGCTAAAAGCTATTGATGAAACCAATAAGGTTTTTGATGAGAATTTAATGAAAAGTTTCGCCTCCATTATTGACGAGTTGGAGGAATTTAATTATCCGGGATTTCAAAATCCGAAAATAGAAATCCATAGTTATTCAAATCCGGCATCTTCAATAGGCCATGATTCTGCCGTTCAATTTATTATGCCGGGAGAAGAGGGATTACGCATCCCTGAGAAATATAATGGATTGGGTTATCGTAATCTTTTATCCATGTATTTTAAGTTGATTCAGTTTAGAGAATCGTGGTTACATTTAAGCGATCGTCGTACTGATGGCAAACAAGAAATAGAACCTATACATTTAGTGTTGATTGAAGAGCCGGAAGCTCATCTTCATGCACAAGCGCAACAAATTTTTATCCGTAAAGCGATTGACGGATTGACCAATGTGCAGTTTCTAAAAGACAATTCGCAGTTTTCTACGCAATTGATCGTTTCTACTCACTCTACGCATATTTCTAATGAGGTGAATATGTGTTGTATGAGATATTTCAAACGAATACAAAAGACTAAGGACCATATTCCTATTAGCAAGGTAATTAACATGCGTGATACCTTTGGAGAGGACAAGGAAACCGAACGTTTTGTTACAAGATACCTCCAATTAATGCACTATGATGTATTCTTTGCAGATGCCATTATACTGATAGAGGGTGCCGCGGAAAAAATACTTTTGCCGCAATTCGTACGCAAAATGGAACTGGGATCGAGATTTGTGTCGATTATAGAAATTAATGGAAGTCACGCATTTCGGTTCAAACCTCTAATAGATAGGCTTGAAGTATTGACATTGATTATCTCCGATATCGATGCCAAAGGTAAATATACGGATGAAGCAGGAAAGCCGAGGTCGAAAGCCGAACTTCCGGAAGTCGGTAAAAATCAAGAAACGAGCAACAACACATTGATTGACTGGCTTCCTCAAAGGAAAATGATTGATGAATTGCTCACGTTGGAATCTGACAAGAAAGAGAACGCCCATATACGCATTGCTTATCCATGCGGTATGAAAATAAAATATAAAGAAGATACGAAAGAAATTGATGTATATCCTTATACATTTGAAGACGCATTGATTTTCTCAAATATCGAGTTGTTTCGTCAGGAAAAATTAGGAAATATGGGAGCTGTTACGACAATAAGTAATTTATTGAAGAGCAATGCAGATTTGCTGTCATTCCATAAAAAGTTATTTGAAAAACTCGAAAACAAGAAAATTACAAAGGCGGAACTTGCTATTAATCTGCTTTTTGCTGAGCAATTTGGAAATTTAGTCGCTCCTCCATATATTCAAGAAGGATTAAGATGGTTAAAATCTAAATTGGACTGATTGTAGTTATGTGTAAAAATACAGACTCTGACGTTATAGAAATATTGGATGAATGTATAACAGAAAAAACGAAAAAAAGTTTTTTCCTGTTTGCAGGTGCTGGTTCCGGGAAAACGTATTCCTTGATCGAACTGCTAAAAAGAATACAAGCCAAATGGGAGCAAAAGTATGCAATCGAGGATAGAAAAGTCGCCGTAATTACATTTACGAATGCAGCTACCGATGAAATATGCCGACGTATGGATTTCTCGGAGCAATTTAGTGTTTCTACGATTCATAGTTTCATTTGGGCAATTATAGAACCATTCCAAAAAGATATTAAGGCTACTTATCTCTCATTTATTGATGCAGAGATTGCGGATCTTCAGCGTAAACAAGAGTCGGCCAAAAATAAAACTACTGCAACATATCAGAAAAATCAAGATAAGTTGAACATACTGAATGAAAGGCGAATGCGGAAATCTGAAATACGTAAATTTACATATAATCCCAACGGTGATAACTTTGATAGTAATTCGTTGAACCATGCCGAAATTATAAAAATAGGAACAACTCTTATTAGTACAAAAAACTCACTACAGGAAATAATCGCACAAAAGTTCCCGATCCTTCTTATTGATGAGAGTCAGGATACTAATAAAGATTTATTAGATGCTTTTTTACAGATTCAGGTGAAATATCCTAAAGTGTTTGTTATTGGTTTATTAGGCGATATCAAACAAAGAATTTATAGTGACGGAAAAACGGATATGGCCTCTTCAATACCCAAAGATTGGGCAACACCAATAAAGAGAATAAATTATAGGTGTGCAAAGCGTATTATCAGGCTTGGGAATCAAATAGGGTTGCAGATTGATTCTAATGCAGAACAGCGACCCAGAGAAAATGCCCCGGAAGGAACCGTCCGTATGTTTATTGTAAATACGGCATCAGATGTCGATAAAGAGGCGATCGAGGCGATGATATGCACAAAAATGAGTGAAGCGACCAATGACGAACAATGGAGCAGCCCCGAATCGGTGAAAATTCTTACATTGGAACATGCTATGGCGGCAAGACGCTTGGGCTTTTATGAATTTCATAACATATTCAGCAATGTAGCGAAATATAAAATGGCATATAATGAGGGTACTGTAACTACCATAAATTTTTTTACGCATATCATTTTACCGCTTGTCGATTATGTAAATAGTGGTAATAATGTTGGTGTAATGAAGCTATTGCGTGAAAATTCGCCCATTCTTGCATCGAAAAATACGGATGATTTTAACAGCCGTTTAATGCAGTGTCATATAGCACTGATGCAGTTAGTCGAGATATGTAATGCGCCATCATCAACTATAAGACAGGTTGTAGACATCTTGCTTTCGACCAATCTTATCTCCGTTGATGATATTTTGACAGCTGCATTCCATATGGAATCGGTGGATGATGTTGAAGCTGTTGATGAAGAAATAATAGCTTGGATGAAGGGCATGGAGCTACCGATATCCATGATTCGCACATATTATAAATATGTTAATCAAGAAACGAAATTTGATACGCATCAGGGTGTTAAGGGATTGGAATACGATAGAGTGATGGTTATTATAGACGATAACGAAGCAAAGGGATTTTTATTCAGTTACGATAAATTATTTGGAGCCAAACCATTATCAGAAACGGATAAAAAACATATACAGAATAAGGAAGATTCTACGTTGGAAAGAACAACTCGGCTGTTATATGTAACATGCACTCGGGCAAAAGAGTCGCTTGCATTAGTAGTATATACGGATCATCCCGATATTGTCAAACAAACATGTATTGACAAAGGTTGGTTTGATGAAGAGGATGAAATAGTACGATTATGACAAGAAAGACGGCCTGCGCGGCCGTCTTTTGTTTTGTCGGAATTTCAGTTTAGCACTCTGTCGTTTACTGTCGGCATCTTCCAGACGATAGCTGGTGTCGTCGCTCGTTCTACGATCCAGTGTCTGAATACCTCTGCATTCTCGGATTTGAGCCGAAAGGCCAGTGCCGTAATCATTTCAAGATTGTACCGTTCGACTATGTTTCCATCTCGGCAACGGGTGCGGCGGGCAACACTATCTTCGTGCAGAACTCCGCTTTTGAGAATCGCTCGGATATTCGTGCTTACGGCAGCAGTGAATACTCCGAACAAGTCGGCAATTTGAGCCTGAGTAAGCCATACTCCGTTTGTGGTAGGACGAATCGTTACCAGTCCGTTCTCGATCATTATGGGTGATGTAGTCATAGTCGGTTTCTTTTATATGTTATTTATATTTTGCGGCTCCTCGTAGAGTTCGAGCTTTCGGCTTGCGGACAGTTTCCGTAACTGCTTCGTATCCTCGTCCACCTTTCTGTCCGTTACATGGGCATAGATTTGGGTCGTCATCAGCCGTCGGTGTCCCATCATGCGGCTGACGGTCTCTATCGGCACGCCCAGCGAGAGCGTGATATGCGTTCCGAAATTATGCCTTGCTTTGTGGAATGTCAGATTCTCGATACCGTAAGCTGCTCCCAGTCGTGGCATAAGTTTTTGTAACTTATGGTAGGAGCAAATCGGCAGCAACCGTTCGTCGGTACGTTCGGTTCGGTATTTCTCTATAATTCGCAGAGGTATGTCCAGCAGCCGTACGACCGATTCCGTGCCAGTCTTCTGTCGTCGGATATGTATCCACCGCACACCCTCCTTATCTTGTGAAATATGTTTCTCCGACAGTTGTTTCAGGTCGGCATATGCCAGTCCTGTAAAGGTCGAAAAGATGAACCAGTCCCTCGCTCGTCGCAGTTCAGGGTCGGCGACCTGCTCGGCGAGCAGGCGTTTCAACTCGTCGAGTTTCAGGTGGCGGCTCCTACGCTTGGGCAGTTCGGGGTGCAGCGTAGCGTAAGGATCGCGGCGCAGCGTCCCTTGATTCACCGCCCGTGCGGTCATCTTCTTCAATCGGTAGAGGTGCTCGTGTACCGATTTCTGTTGCAGGCGGCGTTCCGTGCGCAGAAACAGGTCGAACGCATCGTAGAACTCCCGGTCGAGGCTGCGCAAGGTTATATCCTCCTGGCCGCATCTCTGCTGTACGAAGTCTCGCAGGTGGTTGTACGAGCGCACATAACACCCATAGGTCTCTTTCGTGCGGTCGATGCCGACCCGCTTGCGGAACTCCTCGTTGTGCTCCCGAAACAATGCCAGCAGGGGCAGCGGTTTCTGTCCGATGCCTTTCACGGCATTCTTCACCAGTTCGGCCGTCACGAAGCCGAGCGACAGATTGATTCGCTTGTAGTGCGCCTTGATTTCCTCTGTCAAGGTATCGATCGCTCGGTTTACCTCGCAGGCATTACGGCTGCGGCCGTCGGCACGCCCGGTCGTGGGATTCCAAATCGCAGGATCGACCGCGACTTTCGTCCCGATCTGTGCCGCTTCGGCGTCGATACTCACCTTGCACAAAAGCTGACACAAACCGTCCTTGCGGACTTTCGTGCGGTTGATATAGAAGAGCACGGCGAACGTGCTGCGGCGTACAACAGGCTGTTTGCTATTTTGAGATTTCATATCACCATGCAAATTAAATGTCATTAAATCGCTACCGTAAACCGTTCTGCAATCCGTTCGTCGAGAGCCTGCGTGTCAGCGTCGATTTTATTATCGGTCACTTGGGCGTAGATTTGGGTCGTATCGACGCGGCTGTGTCCCAACATGCGGCTGGCTGTCTCCATCGGCACGCCGTGCGAGAGCGTGATTTCCGTCGCGTAGGTATGGCGGGCCATATGAAAGGTCAGCTTACGGTCGATGCCGCAAACAGTGGCAAGAAGTTTCAGTTCCTTGTTCAACTCCGAGTTCCCGTACATAGGAAGTAACCTGCCATCGGGCATTATATCGCGATACTTATTGATGATGTGGCGAGGCAGGTCGAGCAGCGGTATCTCGAAACTTACTCCTGTTTTCTCTCGTGCGGCTTTGACCCATACTGTTCCGTTTTCGGACGTTTCGAGGTTCGCGGTAGTCAATCGGCACATATCGCCGTAGCTGATCCCCGTATAGCAGGAAAAGAGAAACAGATCGCGGACGAGGTAGAGCCTCGGCACAGAAAGCGGCGTAGTCATCAGCCGCTGCAACTCCTCGCGCGTGAGATAGCGTCGTTTGTGTTCGGGACGCGGAGGTTCGTAGCCGGCAAACGGATCGGCGGTGATAATGCCTGCGGCGATGGCTTTGTTGACCACTGTATGCAGGCGCGACATATATAGCACGATCGTGTTCGGAGCTAACTGCCGCTCCGTGCGTAGGTACAGGTCGAATTTGTCGATGAACGACCGATCCAAAGTCGAAAAAGGAATATCCGACAGCCGAAGCCGCTCTGATAGGAATCGCCCGACGTGTTCGCAGGCGCAACGATAGGTGCGAGCCGACTTGGCCGTGCGATTCACACCTACTCGTTGCTCGAAATGCTCGATGAACGAGCGGAAGTACCCGAGTAGCGTTTCCTGCCCGAAAGCCATGCCCAACAGCAGGCATTTGACCTCCTCGGCCGTTATCCGTTCACGAACGGCAGACTGCTCGCGATAGATACTGATAGCCGAAGCCCGCAGTTCGTCCAACCGACGATTGATTTCGACGGCCTCGGCGCTTTTGCCTTTGGCACGCCCCGATGTCCATAGCGAGCTTGGTGCAAGCATCTTTGCGCTGAACACGCTTTCCGAACGGCCGACAGTCAAACGACCCATGACGGGGCAACGACCCGCATTGTCCGTTTCGTTCTTTTTCAGGTAGAACGTAACCTTTACGTCTTCTTGATTCATAACTCTATTAACCGTTTACAAAATTAGTTGATATAGAGCTATTTGAAGCTATGAAAAACGAAGCGGAACATAGAATAAGATACTATGCCCTCACATCGGAAACCGTCTTTTAGCGAAACTCCGAATAAAACGACTATCTTTGTCGTAGAGTTTCGTGAGAAAAACGGTGTTCCTCGAAGTACAGAACCGTTTTCGGAGGTCGGAATCAAAGCCCCGACAGCCTCTTCCACGACCGAAAAAGGCAACGGATAAGTAACGAATCCCTCGCTCTACTCCTCGAAATCCTGCATTTCGGTCATTCGGCAAGGGACTGAGGTTCTACCCATTGCGATTCTGCATTTCAACAACTTACATTATTACGCCCCGTTCGCCCGTTTTATCCGATTTTCTTCGTATCTTTGACCTTGTCTTAGATACTCCCGCTCGGCAATGTTCAAATAAATTTGACATTGCCCTCGCTTATTCGTATCTTTGTGCTGTGAATCTCTAACAGCTTGGCGTTATGAACAGAAAACTGAAACTCGCGCTGGCGGCCCTTCTGGGATTCTCCGCGGCCTGCTCGTCGGTGAAGAACGCACCCAAGGACAAGGACGAGACCTCCGACGTGAAGGTCGAACCCGGTCCGTCCAATCCCCGCATCGTGGTCATGTACGGCGTGCGGGTTCCCGACAGCATCCGTATCAAACGTATGGAGCGCCAGCATCCCGATTCGCTGCCTCCGGTTGCCGAACAGCCCCGCGAGGAGGCTCCGACGCCCTCCGGGAAGTAGGCCATGTCGGGCCGCAGACTGGGGCTTCGCAAACGGCTGGCCCTCGATATTTTCTCCGATCTCTATGCTTCGACGGTGCGCGAACACCGTCTTGATACGCTTTTCTGGGAGTGTACGTTGCGCTGCAACCTCTCCTGCCGCCATTGCGGCAGCGACTGCCGCGTGGACCCCGGCGTCGCCGACATGCCGCTGGCCGATTTCCTGAAGGTCCTTGACGAGGAGGTGACGCCCCATGTCGATCCCGCCGACGTGTTGATCATCTTTTCGGGCGGCGAGGTGCTGGTGCGTGCGGACCTGGAGGAGGCCGGCGCCGAGGTCACGCGCCGCGGCTATCCGTGGGGGATGGTGACCAACGGCATGGCTCTGACCCCGGAGCGTTTCCGGCGCCTGCTGGATGCCGGCCTGCGGTCGGTCTCGGTGAGCCTCGACGGCTTCGAGCGCGAGCACAACTACATCCGCGGCCATGCCCGCAGTTACGACCGGGCGCTGGACGCCGTGCGGATGGTCGTGCGCGAACCGTCGCTGTCGTACGATGTGGTGACGTGCGTCACGGGAGCTATGGTCCCGCAGCTGGAGGCTTTCCGCGACATGCTGATCGCCGAGGGGGTGCGCCATTGGCGGCTCTTCTCGATCTTTCCGATGGGGCGTGCCAAGAACGACCCGACGCTGCGGATGACCGATGCGCAGTTCCGCGAGATGCTGGAGTTCATCGTACGCACCCGCCGCGAAGGGCGCATCGACGCCAGCTATGCCTGCGAGGGATTTCTGGGCGGCTACGAGGCCGAGGTCCGCGACCAGTTCTACCAGTGTGCCGCGGGCGTTTCGGTGGCTTCGATCCGCGTCGATGGAGCGATCTCGGGGTGTACGTCGATCCGCGCCAACTACCATCAGGGCAATATCTACCGGGATAAATTCTGGGACGTGTGGCAGAACCGCTTCGGGCCGTTCCGCAACCGCGAGTGGGCGCGCAAGGGCGAATGTGCCGACTGCCGGATGTTCCGCTACTGCCTGGGAGGGGGCATGCACCTGCGCGGCGACGACGGGGAGCTGCTCTATTGCCACTACAAGCGGCTGTAAATGGCGCCCCGCTTCGGCGAAAGGGCAAAATTTTTACGAATAAATTTTGACTTTTCGGATTTTCGGCTTATCTTTGTGCGCTCTTAAATGATAAGGGCACTTGTTCGGGGTGTAGCGCAGTCCGGTTAGCGCGCCAGCTTCGGGAGTTGGAGGTCGCTGGTTCGAATCCAGTCTCCCCGACAAATCGGCAGACTGCCCATGAGGTGGTCTGCTTTTTTCTTTTTTACGACCGTTGTTTCGGAGTGTAGCGCAGTCCGGTAGCGTATCTGGTTTGGGACCAGAGGGTCGCAGGTTCGAATCCTGTCACTCCGACGAACGATGTATGAAACACCCCTCCGTTTTCTGCGGAGGGGTGTTTTCGGAATGCCGTCCTCCGTTCGGGGACGGGGCCTTTGCGGCCGCTATTCCACCAGACGCACGAAACAGGCGTCGCTTATATTTGTCTCTGTCTCCCCGCCTGTACTCCAGTCGCCAGTCAGAAAGGCATTGTTTTCGAATTGGTTGAAATCGTACGTGGACACGTTTATGTCCCATGCCGAAATACCGTTCTGTTTCTGGTTGAGCCAGTAGATCGCCCCGAAATTAGTGGAGATGGTGTAGAACATCGGGCGGTAATGGACATCCGAGGAGGTATAGAGCGCTCCGCGGGTGGCATAGCGCAATACACCGAACTTGCCGCCCTCCTGTGCGCAGTTCTTGCGCCGTCCGTATCCGGAGACTCCGACCGGGAAGAACAGGTTGGCGCCTTCGCCGCCCGAATTCAGACTGCCTTTGGGGTTGTAGACGAAACAGCCGCGCATGCCCTTGTTTTTGTTGCTGTCGTTGTAGTAGGCATGGGTGTAAATCTCCTTGACATCGAAGTTGGTTTCGGTGGAGGCGTCGCCGTAGAGCACTCCGTAGGCGAACTGACAGTTCATTTGCAGCGTGTAGAAATCGTCGTATGTGGCCACGTGACAAACGCTGTTGCCGATGGTCTGATTCAGGTCGCTGAATCCGGCCGAGCCGTGCGACCGGCTCGTTATCTGCGTTTTTCCCGCGACGGCGGTCCAGGTTCCGGTCTTTCCCGAACTTGCGGGTGCGAGTTTGAATTCGGTCGTCGCATGATCCTTGAAATCGTCGAACACGTTGTTGACCGCGTCGATGGGCTGGGCGATGTTGCCGTAGCGGAAAAGCGATCCCTCCTCGCACGGCGACTTCGCTTCCGTGTTTTCGTAGCACAGATTGAAACAGTGCCACTTGGCGGTGCCTGCGATCTGGGCGGGGGCGTATCCCTGGCGCACGAAGATGCGGTGGTAGCAGGAATAGTTGTGGTAACGCACCAGGATGATCCCGAAACGGCATTGGTCTTCGGGGATCGTGCCGTCGGGCTGATAGGTGAACTGGACTTCGGAGCCGGTGGCTCCCCGTGCCGAACCGCCCAGCACACCGTTGATCTTTATCCACTCTTTGCCGACTTCGACCGTGGCGTCCCAGGGACCCTCCGATTCGAAAGGCAGGTATTGGGTCGCGGCCTCGTTCTGGCGGTGGGTGAGTACCACCTTGAACGACGCATCGTTATCGTGCCGGCGGTAGATGCCCTTGGGGTTGATGATGCGGCGGACCTGGAAAATCGTCACGGTATCCACCGCGGGCTCGTCGAGTCCTTCCAGCTGGACCGTCAGTCTTACCTTTGCGGAGCGGCGGTATGAGAAATAAGAGTTGTTGCCCGAGAATCCGGTCTTGTCCGTCAACTGCAATGCCCGGGTATAACATGGAATCTGAAGGACGGTTTTTCCTTCCGCTTCGTCGGTCGAAACGATATAGTCGCCGTCGTTCCCGCCGTCGATCGTTCCGTCTCGGGAGATGTCGTATTCGCGGTATCCGCGCGGCGATTGGCCTCTTTCGTTGTCGAGCAGCACGCTGCTGAATTGCGCCAAGTCGTCTCCGAAATCCTTCTGCTTCCAATAGAAATAGTTGTATCCTTTCCAGTAGTCCACGTCCCGGCCGATCCAGTTGATATGGGTCGCGGCCAGCGAGAGGAATCCGTTCCACGGGCCGTCCTTGATTTTGGGATTGTCGAGATCGGCATTGCTCGCCGGGCTTCCGTTCGGGTTTCCGCTCATCGTGTAGACTTCCCCGCGGTAATAGGTGAATTCCTCTCCGGCGTTGTAGGGCCTCCAGTCGTTTTCGATGATCTCGGCCTTCAGATTGCCCACGGGTTTGCCCTTGATCTTCACGGGCAGCATCATCGAGTGGTCGTAGAGGTAGGAGATGAAATAGGGGTTGGGGACATAGATGCCGGGCTCTTCGTTGTAGTCGATGTGCCAGTCCACGTCGTTGGCGTTGCCCTGAAAGCGCATCGTGAGCTTGTAGTGGAAGTTCCGTTCGGCGTTATAGTCGTCGTCGGCGTTCTTGCCGAGCATGAAGCGGTAGAAAATCCGCCCTTTTCCGGGGTTCTCCGCCGTGTTCGAGATGTAGAATCCCTCGACCTCGATGTATGTGCCGCATGGCTTATCGTCGCGGTATCCCGGTTTGCCGGGGGTGTTCCCGTCGGGGTAGGAGATCTGCGAATTGCCGCCCGAAACATCCTGCCATTTGAGTTTCCCCTTGCCCTGCATGTTCTCGTAGAAGAAAAGCGACCGGGCGTCGTTTGCATGCAGCTGCTCCCGGTCGGCCGGATCGCCGCCCAGCGGATTGTTGCCTTTGGTCAGGCGCGGCCACAGGTTGAAGTCGCTGCCCTTTCCGTATTCGATCGTATCGCCGTCGATCCAAACGTCTTCGTCGGGGTCCGCGATCCGGGTTTCATCGTTGGGGTCGAGCAGCGTGCAGGTGCGGGGGATGTTGTGAATCCGCGCCGATTTGATGTGGATGTAGATATTTTCGTAGAGGTTCGTCGTGTCGAACGATATGGTGACTTTCGATGCGAGGCGGCGAACCCACGCATGGAGCGCCGGTTTGGCCGAGTTGATCGTAATGACCGGGGCTTCGCCGCGGACTGCGCTGGGCGTCGGCTCGCCCTCCGTGAAATAGCCCGACATCTGGTCGTTGTTCTTCGTGTCGGTGTCCCAGGTCAGCGTGATCTGCCGGAAATCGGCTTCCCGGGCGATCTGCGAGGCATAGCGGGGGTCGGTCGAGAGATCGCCCGTATTGACCGCGGCATAAATCCGGTAGCGGCCGTAGGGGATACGGCATTCGAAGTCGGCGCGTTGCGTGGTCTGTTCGGTCGGGCTCTCTTTGCGCGGGATGTCGGAGATTTTCAGCTGTTCGCCGGGGTGATAGCTGCTTCCGGCGAGCGTGCCGTCCTCGCGGTACCAGGCGACGAACACATCGGTGATTTCGGCGATCGCGTCGCCTTTGAGGCTGCGGGTCTTTCCGAGCGGGACGTTCGACAGCGAATGGAAGGTCACGGCGAGCGACGCGAGGCTTTCGCCGTCGCCGAAAGGGCCCTGGTTCGCATCTGTGTCATCGCGCGTACAGGAAGCGGAGCCGAACAGTATGCCGCTCAGCAGCATGCAGAGTATCACCTTGCTTTTCATCTGATTCTGACTTCTGTTTTGGGCAATATTCCGAACCCGGGTTCGAGTTCGATCTGCTCGTAGGGAAACACCTCCACGGCGAGGTCCGGTTCGGAAGTTTTCGTGATCGAAAATTTGTAGTAATAGTTGCGCCGGATGTCGAACGGATCGCCCACGGAGTTCCCGACGGGCGGATCGTTGTAGTATTTGAATTCGACGGGGTACTCCTTGTCGCCCGTTTCCTTGAACCGCAGCCGCATTTCTGCGGCGTCGTCCGCTTTTCGGGCGGCGGTTCCGGCCACGACGTTCCGGTATTCGGGGACGTAGACGACGAACCGGTTTTCTCCGGCCGCCTGGAATGCGAGCGTTTTCAGGTCCGCGTCGTTCCTGCCGCCGACCAGGTGTATCTCTTTCGCATAGTCCGTGTCATAGCTGCCCGTGACGTAGTCCTCCTGATCGTAGACTCCGCTCGGAGCGCAGCAGCCCGCCGCGTTGTAACGGCGCAGCGTGACCGATTCGAGCGTCCAGCCCGAGGTCAGGCAGCTCACCTCGATCTTGGCCATGGCGCGGAGCAGGTGGACGGTTCCCAGATAGGTGAGCACTCCCGGCGTGAAGGTCATCTCTTCGCAGGTTTTGACCCCGTACATCGGGATCAGCCGCTCGGGGGAGAGTATGAACGGGGCGTCGTAGGCATATTGGCCGGTCGGGGCGGAACAAAGCTCCTCGATGGTCGTCCGGCCCTCTTCCGGCGTTCCGGGGTAGGACGGCCAGTTCGCAAGGGCGACGACTTTGAACTTCGCAGGAAGAGCCCGGTCGGTTTTTCCGATCACTTCGTAGATCTTCGAACGGTCGGTGTCGTCGCCGGCGGGCGTGAGCTGCACGGGCCGGAACGCGGACAGGTATTTGTCGTGCTCGTCGAAAAAGTAGAAACGGTAGTTTTCGTTTTGGAGGTCGATGCAGTTTTCGAATGCGGTTCCCGTGCCGTCGTCGTAAGCGCCCTCGGGGGTGCCTCCGGCACGGGTGCCGTTCGTTGCGCCGAGCGAGATGCGGAAGCTCACCCGAACGTCGTCCGGGTCCGTGACGGGCGCGGGAACCGCCTCTTCGCTCCCCGTGCGGCGGCACGACGCGAAGGCCGCGCTGACGATCAGGGCGAAAAAGGCGAAACTGCGTATGATTCCGTTCGACGGCATAATCGTTGATTGTCAGATATTCGTATTCTGCCAAACCAGTTTCCACGAATGGATGTTGATGCTCATGCTGACCCAATGGTGATTCTGGTCGAGCACGAATACCAGATTGTATTCATCCATCCGGTCGAGAAACTCCTGATCGTCCATATTGCGGCGGTATTCGCCCTTGACCAGCAGCGCATAGTCCACCAGCGGAAGACTCACTACGGTCTTTCCCGTGTCGTTGTCGAGCACCGTCAGCCGCATCTTGCGCTCTTCGGGCAATTTCTCCGCAGCAGCGACGGCTGCTGCTGCCGTAGCGGCGGTTTTGTCGCGTACCGTCAGCCGGGCGGTGGTCAGTTCCGCGACGACGGCGTTGACCGACGTGACGGTGCCGGAAAAGTCCGGAAGTGCCGTGCCGGCCGTCGCCGACTGCTTGTGCCAGGCATGGTAGGTTACGGGTTCGTCCGGCAGCAGTTCGTTGTCCCAGTCCATGCACCCGTTCTCGGCGGTGATCCGGAACGAAAAGCGCTTTTCGTCGAGCGGAGCTCCCGAGGTCTGCTGCAAGACGACGCGGACGTTGTTGGTGTTCTTCACGAGCGGCACGACATAGGTGTGGGTCCCCTCCGTCTCGCCGAAATTCTGATCCGGCAGATAACCGTGATACAGCCGGTCGAGGTCATCGCGCATGTGTGCCGATCCGTCGGAATCCTTTTCGCGTTTCAGCGTGCAGGTCAGTTCCTTCCCGGAGTCCGATTCCGGAATCCGGAACGAGCCTTTGTCCGTCGATCCGCACCACGCCAGCAGGTCGTAGGTTCCCGGTGCCACATCCACGGTCATGGCGTAGTCCTCCTTCGTGAGGGCTTCGCCCCGTTCCGTGCGCTGCCATGCCACCCGGCCGTCGCTGTCGAGCAGATAGAGCGTGACCGACTCGACTTCGCTGGCGAATGCGTCGGCGAATTTCAGGTTCATGTCGTAGCGGAACTTCACCCGGTAATTCACCGAACAGTCGCCTTCGCCGTCGTAAATCACGCTGTCGCAGCCCGGCAGCGCCAGACCGCCGACGGACAGCACGAGCAGTTTGAAAACCGCCGTGCGTATGTAAGACGATATGTCCATTTCTGTCACACTGTTTAGTTAGTCTTCTTCCGAACCTCGGTCCGGCGTCGTTCGAAGATCCCGGGCGGAGAGGCCGGAGGTTTTCTCCGCCCGGGAATCATGCCGGGGAGCCGCATGCGGCCCCTCCGGTTACAGGGGTACGTTCTGGTTGACGATCTTCCACGAAAGCACGTTGATCTTCGCGCCCACGTAATAGGTCTCCTTGTTGGGATCTTCGCTCGGAATGATCACTTCGTCCGGACTGAATACGCCCGTGCCCGGTTTGCTCAGGCTGTTGATGGTCACTACGTAATGGTGGTTGCGCACGACGCCGTATTTGGCCTCGGGAATGACCGTCTTGCCCTCTTCGGTGGTCTCGGCGCTGTTGTTCAGGTGCTCGATGCGGATGTTGTAGTACATCAGACCGCCGCGATAGGCGGTTGCCGGCGTGCCGGCGTTGAAGTCTTTCAGCGTCTTGTTCACATCCGTCATATCGGTGATCTCCTCCTTGTCCGGGTCGCCGCTTTCGTTCGTTATCTGTTTGTACAGGGGCGTGTCGGTCGTTTTCATTTTCACGTAGACCGTTCCGTCGCCGTTGGATGCCAGTTCGACGTACTCTTTGTCGATCTGCGTCAGGGTATTTTCGGCCGACTCGTAATAGACGTTCAAGTCCCCTTTCTTTTGGAGCACGTCGAGTACGTGGTCCAGATACTGGCTTTCTTTGTAGAGCAGGCCGTTGTAACGGATCAGATTCAGTTCGCCCGTTCCGTCCGGATCGGCCATGAGCTGCGCTTGGAGCAGGACGCTCGTGATCGCCGAAGGATTGTTGTCCGATACGATTGCGGACGAATTGGTGTTCTCGGCGCAGTAGCCGGAGGCGCCCATTGCGATGGTGGCCTGAGCCACCGGGATGTAGTTCACGTATTTGGCTTCGGCGGTTCCGTAAGCGCCGTCCGTCTTGCCGTAGTTGTACGACTCGCCCCAGTAGCTGCGGAAGAGTTCGGAGATGTTCCATTTGAATCCGAGTTTCGTGTCCGACCACGACGTTGCGTCGATTTTCTTCATCATGCGGGAATCTTTCGTCGTGGCATTCAGGCCCCAGCCCAAGAATTTGACATACAGATCGGTCGCACCGATTTCGGTTCCTTCGTTGGGATTGCCGGCGACGGTCGTTCTGAGCGTGTAGGTATCGGGATGGCCCTCCACCGGTTTCAGCTGCGTCTCGTCAACTTTTACCGTAACCTTCACGGCCAGACGCTCGACATAGATCTGCACGACCTCCTCGGGCAGCGGATCGGGCACGGGTTCGGGCTTGAAATATTTCTCTTCGACTTCCGTAACGAAGTGTCTGCCGTCTGCATGCACGTAGCTCGACGTGCTCATGATGAAGTCCTTCCCGGTGGTTTGGATGCCTCCCGACAGCTTCTCCTGCATCTCCTCCAAGGTAATCCCGGGCTCGAATCCGGTGGGGGCGTTGAGCACGGTTACCAGATACTTCGGGAAGTTTTTCTGCGTGAGTCCTTTCAGCACTATGATCGAATTGCCGAAATATTCGATGTTTTCATTGGGGGTGGGATTCTCCTCTCCATTGTTCCATGCTTTCGCCTGCGTGACGAACACGCCGTTATCGTCGTAGAAATAGAAATCGGCGTCGGTAACGTTGTGCTCGTCTTTGCTGGATTCGAAATCGGAGTCGCCCGAAGTGGCGCGCGTCAGGGAGCTGGCATCTGCGATGTTCACGTTCAGATAGGCTTCGTCCCCCAGGAAAACGGGTTTCCCGTTGTCTGCGGGATGGTCTTTGGAACAAGCGCAAAGCGCTGCGCATACGAGTGTTCCCCAAAAAATTCTGTTCATGGTTTTGTGAATTAGATTATGAAAAATTCTGTTATTCGTCGTTTCTTTTTGTCAGTTCTTCCAGCGCCTCCCCGGCTTCGCGTATGCCCGCCTTTTCGGCTTGCCGGAAATAGCCGGCGGCCGTTTCGTACTCCTCCGTGAGCATGGCGTAGGCGCCCCGCGCATAGAGGGCTTCGGGAGATTCCCCGGCTTTTTGCAGATAGCGTTCGGCGCTCTTCAGATCGCCTTTCTGCATGGCGCTGTTCGCCGCATTGAGGTTCGCCACCTCGTCGTCGGGATACATGCGCACGGCCGTTTCGAATATTTCGTTGAACGCGTCCGTGCCCGGTTCGCAGGTCTGCGCGGCGAGGTAGAATTCGTTCAGGCTCAATTTCTGCGGCTGCGTGAGCAGGATGCGTTTGATCTCCTCCGGATCGCTGAACGTGCGGATCGTGTAGGAAATCCGGTAGTCCGTATGGCGCAGGGCCGGGTAGCAGTTTTTCAGCAGGAAGTCGTATTCTTCGGGGTAGGTGCGTTTGATCTTCGCCTCCTTGGCATCGGGGTCGATGGGACTGTCGATCAGGCCGAGTATCTCTTCGCGGTGGGCGAGGTTCGACTGTTCGACGTAGCGGCGGAGCCCCGCCCAGTCCTCTGGTTCGTAGTCGGTGGCGATGATGCCTTCATCGAAGCGGTAGAGCTGCCGGATATGTTGTTTCAGAGCCGCTGTACGCCCGATGGCCAGATCGCGGTTGTGCGCCCAGGGGCTTTCCGGTGAGGCGTATCCTTTGAGCCATACCGAAGTGATCGTTACGTCGCGGTCGTTGCGCACCGAATCGATGGTCGCCTGAATCTTGCTCAGCTCGGCCGTGTTGCGGCGGTAATCGGGACGGATGACCGTTTGGTTCACCGGAAAGTCGATGAAAGCGGAACCCTCCAGCGAACGGCTTTTTATGCTTTCGGCCATCGGATGCACATAGACCGGCCGGGGAATGTAGGGTACGGGCTCCTCGAAACGCCCCAGCGCTCCCTGCTGTGCGGCGAGTATCGCATTGCAGCAGCCGTAATCCCGGCGGGAGAGTCTCAGCGCCGCGCCGTTCATCCATGCGGCGTAGGGGACGATGACCCGGTAGGCCACCTGTTCGGGCCTGTCGGCAGCCTTATAGCTCATCTCGCCGCCGCCCGAAAGCATGCTCGCGCCGTTGCGCACGTAATAGTAGTAGCGCCGCCGGCCGTAGACGCCGATGGCGGAGAGGTCGAGCGAATCCGGTCCGTTCACGAGCCGGGGCGTCAGCAGCACGGCGCGATTGCTTTCGACATCCAGCTTCGACAGGCCGATGTCCATCTTCACGGACAGATATTCGCCGTTGCGGTCCATTTTCAGATTCCCGACCGAAACTCCGTCGATTTCCTGCGCACGGAGCGACGGACTTATTCCCAACAGCAGCGACAGAAGAAAAACCGTTCGTTTCATTGCAGCGAAAGTTTAGAATACGTAAACCAGGTTGACGGCCGCCTTGGTCGGCCCCACATAGTGATGGGATTTATCCGTTTCGAGTTTTTTCCCGCAGCCTACGCAGCGGAACCGGTCGTATCGGGTGTATGCGTAGCCCACGCCGATCTCGGCTTCCAGGTTCCAGTGCCGTCCCAGTATCCAGGCATATCCGTAGGCTGCTCCGGCGCCGACGAACCAGCCCTGATAGCGGTAGTCGGAGAGTTTCGAGAGATCGGACCCCAGAAATGAGATGCCGTTTTTCAGCCCTCCGGCGTTATACTGCCCTCCGTGGGCGTGAAAACCCAGGAAATGCCCCGCAAACCGGTCGCAGAACCATAGCCGCGCCTCGGGCTGCACGATCCAGTGTTTCCAGCGCCGGTCGTGGGAGAGCGTCCAGGCGTTGAAATCGCCCGTGATGTCCAGCGTCCACCGGGGAGCAAGACCGACCTCCATGCCTACATTTATGTTCATGAACGCATCGTAAAGCACGTTGGTTTTCAGCGCCGCTTTCTGCCCTTGGGCGCTCATCGCCCAAAGAGACGCGCATAGCAAAAGGAGAATCCTGATTCTCATGTTCGTATTTTCGGTTAAATTCATCGGCGCACACGGGTTGTCGGCGGAGTGTCCGCCGACTGCCGGTCTCCGGTGCGCATGCTTGCGGATGAGATGGTATATACGGATAAAGAATCCGTTTCCTGCCGGCAGTCGGGAAGCCCTCTCGGGCAGCTCCGGCCGGGGTACGGATTCAGCACAACGCAGACTGTATGTACGAAATCTTTCCATCGGGTAATTTCACCTATGCCGCGCCGCTCTCAGGATATGCGGCATATCGAATACCGGTCTGGTATTCTGCAATTTCCCCCCCCCTCGCAGCTCCCAAAAGGGGGTTTTATACATTGTGGTTGTACAAAAAGAAAGTGTGGAGCTGATTTCGTTTATCTACAAAGAGGTTCTGACAAAACCTTGAATCGAATAAACGATGCTTTACCCCACACCTGTATAGATAAAATGCCGCAGCTGAGGAGACTTCCGGTCGGCTGGGTTGTATCTAAACAAGAAAATGAGTGCTGTTCATTGTCCCGATTCACGTTGAAACTGTCAGATTTCTTTGTAAGGACAGAGTGAAAACACTTTCTAAAAATATGTCCGTCGATTTACGACGAGACAAAATTAGGAAATAATTTTCAGATTGAACAACACTCATATGGAAATTTCATGCAAATTTCAGAAAAAACTATTTTTTCTGCAAGAATAAAAGCTATTGATTCACAATTTTATTTATACCCGTTGGTTGAATTAAAATAAAGCATCTTTAACAAGACCAATTTTACGATGGTTACAGAAGTTGATGTATTGCAGCACGGTCATAGCAGCGATTTTTGCGGCAGTACGTGTAAACAGTCCGCCTGTCTGCTTTGCATAATTGCGTACCATCATGAATTGGTCGTTAAGTTGAGAGAAAACGGTTTCGATTCGCTTCCTGAAACGCCTGTAAGCCCACGAAGGATTTCTCCAATTCTTTTGGTTCAAGCGATACGGGACTTCAAGCTTGATATGAGCCGTTTCGAAAAGGTCTTGTTGCACCTCAGCACTTAAATACCCCTTATCTCCAAGCATAAGACAGTCGTGATAATCCCACTTTGCATCATCCAGATAATGTATATCATGAACATTTGCAGCCGTTATATCATAAGAGTGAATAACACCACTTATTCCACAGATAGCGTGGAGCTTATACCCATAGTAATACATTTGTTGGGAGGCGCAAAAGCCTTTGGAAGGTGCGCTTTGCGGATTATCATTTCCCATAACGCAACGCTTGGCTCGTGCCAGCTGGCATACTTTGACAGGCTTGGAGTCTATCACAAAGACATTTTCCCCACCGTCTATGCTCTTGGCAATATCCCTGCGGATGTCTTCTGCAAGACAAGCCGTGAGTTTGCGACGGACGTTGAACTGTCTTCTGGATATAAGGTTAGGGATATGTTCGGGAGATTCAGCCAATCTCTTAAAGAGGTTGTTCTCGCTGTCATAACCGAATGCTTCGGCTGTAAGAGAAAGAGCTATAACTTCCAAATCAGAAAAGGTGGGAATAACTCCACGGCGAGATACATTGCCATGTTCATTTACACGATTTCCTGCAAATTTCTTGCAGATGTCGTTGATTTTTGTGAATTTTTCGATGAAGTTGTGCATACGACGGTTTGAACTCAATAGTTTGGATGCTATTAAGTTACTAAAAACCAGAAATATGCACAACCTTTCATTTGTCATTTTACTAACTTTTTAATTCAACCAACGGGTTTTTATTTATATCATTTTGGACGAAAAATGCGCTGAATGGGCCGGTTCGTAAAATTTGCGTGCAAAAGATAAGGTCCGGATTATTCCCTACGGACGCATGCCGCATGTTTCTCTGTTTCAAAACGGACCGGAAGCGTCCGGTCGGAAGGAACGCGGTAGGGGGATTCCATATATTATATGAAAAGATCGCATTGTGATTTCTTTTTGAATATTTTTATTTGCATTTATTTGCTTTTATAATCTTTTTGTGCTTTATTTGCATTGGTTAACCAAAATTAATCCTGAAAACAAATCGCGGCCGCCGCTGATCGGCCGTCTGTTTCGGGATAAACGGATTATCTAATAGATTAATAGGTATTGTATGAAGAAACCTCTCTTTGTTCTCTTTTGTTGTTTGTCGGCGACTCTTGTCGTTTCGGAATCGTTCGCACAGCGTTTTGTCCGCCGGTCGCTGGACCGCGCCTGCGTCCAGGCGGCGCAGCTGGATTCCGAACTTACGGATACGACGCTCTACCCGACGAGTCTGGACCGTGCGGGCGCCCTTGAGCTGAAAAGCATCCGCAGCTGGGTGAGCGGCTTTTTCCCGGGCACCCTGTGGCTCCTTTACGGCGAAACGCAGGACCCCTCGTGGCTTTGGCGCGCCCGTCGCCGCACGGCGGCCCTTGCGGGGCTTTCGTCTTACGAACGTACCCACGACCTGGGCTTCATGGTCGGCTGTCCGGTGGGTCTCGGGTTGAGGCTTACCGGCGACAAGGCTTATGAGCGGCTGTTGGTGGAAACGTCGGAGACGCTGCTGAAGCGTTTCGATCCCAAAGTGGGGCTGATTCGTTCGTGGGACAACAAGAACCGCCAGCCGGACCCCTATTTGGTGATCATCGACAACATGATGAATCTGGAAATGCTTTTCGAGGCGAGCCGGCTGACGGGCGATCCGCGGTTCCGCGATGTCGCCGTCGCCCATGCCAACACGACGCTTCGCAACCATTTCCGCGAGGACGGGAGCGCTTATCACATCGTCGTTTACGACTCCGCCACGGGCCGTGTGCGCGAGCACCGCGGCGGTCAGGGCTATTCTTCGACTTCGGCGTGGGCCCGCGGTCAGAGCTGGGGCCTCTACGGCTTTACGATGTGCTACCGCGAGACGGGCGACGCGCGTTATCTGGCCCGTGCCGTGAAGAGCGCGGAGTATATTCTCAACCACCCGAATCTCCCCAAGGACGGGGTTCCGTACTGGGATTTCGACCGTCCGGGCGAAGAGCGCGACGCCTCGGCGGGCGCCGTCATCGCCTCGGGGCTGCTCGAACTTTCGGAGTATGTCCCGCGTGAACAGTCGCGCCGTTACGTGCGCGCCGCACGCCGGATTCTGCGGAGCCTCTCTTCGGACCGCTACCTGAACGCCGCGGGCTCTGCGCACGGGTTCCTGCTCTCGCACAGCGTGGGCCACAAACCCAAGGGAAGCCAGGTAGACGTGCCGATCATCTATGCGGACTACTATTTTCTCGAAGCGCTGCTTCGCTACCGACAACTCGATTAACCTTCAAACGATGTGCTTATGAATAAATCCGATGGATGAGGGCTCCGTTCCCGTGAAACTTCGTATGTATGTGATTACATGCCAGCAAACAAATTCTAACCTATGAAAAACCAAGACAATGAAAGTATCGTATTGTGAGCGTCGCATCCAATCCGGTAGATTCCTGTGGGCCTTCGCATTGCTTGCGGGCCTGCTCATGAATCCGTTTGCCGCGGGGTCTGTGGCGAGGGCCCAAACTCCCCCCCCCAACAAAAAACAAGCCAAAAACGGGCCGTATCGGGTGATGTGACCACCCCCGACGGCAAGCCGGTTCCGGGCGCTACCGTTTCGGTGAAGAACCGACCCGATCTGGGCGGCGTTCTCACCGACACCAAGGGACATTTCCAACTCTCGGTCCCTGACAATTCCATTCTTATCGTATCATTCCTGGGGTACAATACGGAAGAGATTTCCGTCGGGCAAAGTTCCCTGCCTCTTCGTATCGTCCTGACCGATTCCGCGACGAAGATCGACGACGTTGTGGTCGTGGGCTACGGCGTTCAGCGCAAGGAGAGCGTCGTGGGCGCCATCTCGCAGGTCGATAACAAATCGCTGGTCAATTCGGGCACGGCGAATATCACCAATGCCCTGACGGGCAAGCTGTCGGGCGTGACGAGCATCCAGTCGAGCGGCCAGCCGGGCGAGAACGATGCCACGCTGCTGATCCGCGGCGTTTCGAGCTGGAACGGTTCGGCGCCTTTGGTCCTCGTGGACGGCGTGGAGCGTGATTTCGCGGATCTGGACCCGAACGAGGTCGAGACGATCTCGGTTCTGAAGGACGCTTCGGCCACGGCGGTGTTCGGCGCCAAGGGCGCCAACGGCGTGATCATCGTGACGACCAAGGTGGGCGAGACGGGGCGTCCGAAGATGGACCTCTCCGTCGAATACGGACTCGATATTCCGAGCGATCTGCCGGAGCACATCTCCTCCTACACGACGGCGCAGCTCCTCAATGTCGCCAAGAAAAACACCGGCGACTGGAGCCTTTATACCGACCGGGAATTGCAGGAGTACCGCAGCCCCTCGTCGCGGATCAATGCGCTGCGCTACCCGGATAACGACTGGTTCGACCTGCTGATGAAGAAGTGCGCCTCGACGGTCAACGCCAATTTCAACATGTCGGGCGGCACCGATCGCGTGAAGTATTTCGTGTCGTTGGGCTACATGCACGAAGGCTCCATCATCAAGCAGCTGCACGAGTACAAGAATACGACCTTTACCTACGATCGTATCAACTACCGTTCGAATCTCGATTTCAAGCCGACGAAGTCCACGTCGCTGGCCGTCAAGGTGGGCGGAACGCTGGGCATCAAGCAGAATCCCAACAATCAGAGCGTCGGTGCTCTGTTCAACACGTTCTACTCGGCTTCGCCGATGATGTATCCGGCCTATTTCCCGGGGTGGGTGCTGGACGAGATTCCCGACCCGGACTATCCCCGGGCTTCGGGGACCCGGCTCTCTTATGCCGAGGGCTCCGTCTTCTGGAAGAATCCCTATGCGACGCTCAGCGCCGCCGATTTTCAGCAGACGACGCGGAACAAACTCTTCACCGACGTTATTCTGAAACAGAATCTCGATTTCGTCACCGAGGGCCTGTCGGTCAGTGCCAAGGCGTCGCTCAGCACCTATTATTCGCGCGTGTCGCAGAAGGCCGAGCAGGTTTATCCCCAGTTCCAGATCGACTGGGACGCCTATGAGTCGGGGACGGGAAATCCGTGGACGCGGCTCAATTTCAGCTCCGATTCGCTCTACGAAGACCCGATTTACAGCGTTTCGCAGGGTGATTTGCAGAACACCTACTACTCGACCTTCTATTGGGAGGGGTCGATCAACTACGACCGCAAATTCGGCCGCCACAGCGTTTCGGCGCTCGTGCTGTTCAACCAGCGCGAAAACCTCAAGCAGACCGACTATGCCTACCGCACGCAGGGGCTCGTGGGCCGCGTCACCTACGATTTCGGCCACAAATACCTGCTGGAGGCCAACATCGGCTACACCGGTTCCGAGCAGTTCTCGCCCAAGAACCGCTACGGATTCTTCCCGTCGGTGGCCGTGGGTTACGTGCTGTCGCAGGAGCGCTTCTGGAAAGAGGCCCTGCCGTGGTGGAACAAATTCAAGCTGCGCTACTCCGACGGTCTGGTCGGCAACGACCAGACATCGAGCCGGTGGCTCTATTACAGCTCTTATACGAAGGGCGATGACGGCTATTATGCCGAGGATGCCGTGGCCAACGACGAGGCGCGGTGGGAGACGGCGCGCAAGCGCGATCTGGGCATCGAAATGGGATGGCTCGACAGCCAGCTGACGCTCAGCGTCGATCTCTTCGACGAGAAGCGGAAAGACATGCTGGTGGCGCCGGTCGTTCCCATTCTGGTGGGAACCTCTTTCAAGCAGGTGAACCACGGCGAAATGAAGAAGCACGGCATTGAAGTCGAACTGGGATTCCGGCGTACGACCCGTTACGGGCTGCGTTACAACATCGATCTGATGGCGAGCTTCAACGAAAACCGGATCACCGAGTACGAGGATGCGCCCTATATGCCCGATTATCAGAAATACGCCGGTTCCGCCTATCAGGGGCAGCGCACGGGTACCAAGCTGGTCGATGGAGGCTATTACACCTCGGTCAACGACATCCACACCTACCCGGGCTACACCGATACCTGGAACGGCAATGTCTTCCCGGGCTGCTACAAGTTTCTGGATTATAACGGCGACGGAACGATCAACAACGAGGACCTCCACTATATCGACGGCAGCACCTATCCTCCGATGATCTATTCGATCCGCGGCGGCCTGGGCTACAAGGGATTCGAGTTCAGCATCCTGTTTTACGGCAATCAGGGCAAGTATGTCAATTACAACAAGAGTTTCGAGATCGAGTTCAACAAGCTGGAGCCGCGCGTCAACAAGTCGCAGCTCGACTACTGGCGTCCGGACAACCCCGGGGCCTCCCACTCGACCATGACCCTCGGTACGTCGATGTATTCGTGGGGCGGCGGTTCTGCGGACTCGGGATACGACGTTGCGATCGAGGGACGCACCTGGCGCAAGGCCGATTTCCTGACCATCAAGGAGATCTATGCAGCCTATACCTTCGACCGGAAGCGGCTCAAGAAGAGCGTCGGGATCAACAGCCTTACCTTCTATGTGACGGCCAACAATCTGTGGACCGTGACCAACCTGATCGAGGGCAACCCGATGGCTACGAATTTCTCCCAGGGATTCTATCCGCTCATGACGACGGTCAAACTGGGCGTCAAAGTCGGTTTCTAAAACATGCAGCCATGAAAAAGATTAAATTCATTCTGATCGTTCTGCTGCTGGCCGGATTCGGGGCATGCAACTATCTCGACGTGTCGCCCGATCTGGGAATCAGCGAGGAGGACATCTTTTCGACCTATAAGAACTACTCCAATTTTCTCGATGCGGCTTATCGGCGGGAATATCCGAATCGTGAGAACAATGTCAATGCCCGCAACCTCAAACTCGCTGCGCCCTACTGGATCGACCAGTCACCCATGCGCTGGACGTTGGAAGGGTGTATCACCGACGCCTGCGTCTGCGGGCGCAAGCTGGCCCGGGCCATGCGTTCCGGGTCGATGTCGGACGAGGCGGCGAACCGTCTGACAACGGCTACGACCTATCGTCCGATCATGAAGGTCATGTTCGAGATCATCCGCATCACCAACACTTCGATCGCCAATATCGACATGTTGCAGGATGCTACGGACGTGCAGCGGAACGACCTTCTGGCCCGCGCCTATTTCGCCCGCGGCATGGCCCATTTCACGCTGTGCCGTTATTTCGGCGGAATGCCCTATATCGACACCAAACTCGGGGCCGACGACGAGTGGGACATGGCCCGTCTGTCGGGCCACGACACCTATGTCCGGTGTGCCGAGGATTTCGGAAGGGCCGCCGACTATTACCGGGCTGCGGGGCTGATGCGGCGCGATGCCCGTCCCGGCGAGGCCGGACACCTCTCCTCGCCCGATATGTGGTATGCCAACGGCTGCGCCGCGCTGGCGATGAAAGGCCGCGCCCTGCTCTATGCCGCCAGTCCGCTGCACAACGCGCTGGGGGAGGAGGATTGGCGTCTTGCCGCCGAAGCCTGCGGCGAAGCGATCGCCGCGGCCGAGGATGCCGGTTTCGAGATGCTGCCCAAGGAGCAGTGGACGGACAATTTCATGAACGTGCAGTACACCAACGAGCAGTTGTGGTGTTATTCCGTGGGCAATATAGCACTCAGCAACTCCCGTTTCTACGGGCGCTACGGGCGGGCGCAGTGCAATAACCAGAATAACGCCAGCGGAATCTGTCCGACGCAGAATTTCGTCGATCGCTTCGAGACCATATGGGGCGATCCGCTCGATACCGAGGAGGACCGCGCTGCTGCCGTCGCTCTGGGGCACTACAACGATCAGGACCCCTATGCCGACCGCGATCCGCGTTTCGACCTGACGATCCTGCACGACGGGTCGAAAGTCGGTTCGAAAAACGTCATGGTCAACATATACAGAGACACCAAGGGTACATGGCCCAAGACCAAGATCGGCAATGACAAGAATTTCGGGGCCGAGTGGGACGCCGACCCGCTGCGCGGAACCACCCGCACGGGCTACTACCTGAACAAGGGATGGAACGGCGAACGCGGCAACACGGCCTATCGCCATTCCGATCCGCTGATCCGCATGGCCGAACTCTACCTGAACTATGCCGAGGCGGTCAACGAGTATGCGGGCCCCGGCGGCACGGCGGCCGGACTGCCGCTCACGGCGTTGCAGGCCGTCAACAAGGTGCGCAGCCGGATCGGCATGCCCGATGTACAGAGCCGGTTCGCGGGCGACAGCCGGCTGTTGCGCGACCGCATCCGCAACGAGCGCATGGTGGAGCTCGCCTTCGAAGGCCACCACTATTACTTCGATTCCCGGCGCTGGAAGACGGTCGAAACGGATATGAACCGTACGCTCTACGGAATGTACGTCGAGCAGGTGTCCGTGAGCGCCGAATATCCCAAGGGGCGCCGGTACACGCGCCGGGCGCTGACCGACGATTGCCAGGGGGCCTGGAAGCCGCACATGTACTATCTGCCCATCCCCGACGCCGAATCGCAGAAGATGCGCAATTTCGTCAACAATGCCAAGTGGAACTAATGACTCTGCCAAGATCATGAAAACATGTTTGTACAGTATTCTGATACCGGCCGTCCTGTGCGCATCTCCGACATCGTCGGCCGCGGGTTTCGGCAAGACTCCCGCAGCGGCGGCGTATACGGCTGCCGGCGGGGACAGTCTCGTTTATCTGCCTCTGAACCGGGAGGTGGCTCTTTCGGCCCGCACGGGCAGCACGCGTTCGTTCGGCCGCGAGGAATTCGATAAGTATCCGAGTCTCGACTTCCGCAACCTGCTCACCGGAGTCATTCCGGGGCTTGAGGTCGTGGAGAAGAGCGGTGCGACGGGAATTTCCGCCGCATCGGACAATGCGGCGGTGAACCTGCTCGCACGCGGCAACGCCATCCGGTATATCGTTGACGATATGCCGGTCTACATCACTCAGCTGCAACTCGATCCCGAGCAGATCGAGTCGGTGACGCTGCTGACCGACATCGCCGACAAGGCGCAGTTCGGCCCCACGGCTGCCGACGGCGTGCTTTACATCCGCACCCGGCGCGGCGGACGCGGGCCGTTGTCGGTGCGGATCGGGTTCGAGCGGGGCGTGAGCGTCGTTGACCGTTTCCCCGAGTGGGTGGACGGCGTGGACTATGCCAAGATGAACAACTATGCGCGTTATAACGACGGGATGACGCCGCTGTACGGCAATGCGGCGCTGGAGGGTTACCGGATGCGCGATCCCGACCACGCCGAATATCCCAATGCCGATTTCCGTGCGGCGATGCTCAAAGACACCAAGCCTTACACGCGCGCCGGTATCGGACTTTCGGGCGGCGGCAGCGCCGTGCGCTACAACGCGCATTTCGGCTATGCGGGCGAGGGCGACATCTATCGGCTGGGCGCCGTGTCCGACTATAACCGGCTCAATGTGCATACCAACATCGACGCGTCGATCACGCGGCGGCTGAGGGCCCGTGTGAGCTTTTTCGGCGGCATGACTTTCCGGCGCTCCCCGAAATACGGCTACGGAACGTCGAACGGCGACGAGATGACCGCCGTGCTTGCGGATCTGACCACGATCCCGGCGATCGCCTTTCCCGTCCACGTGACGCCTGAGGCGCTCGACGAATCGGTCGAGATGGAGAAGAACCGGGCGATTTACGGCGTCGGCAACCAATGGAGCAACAATCCCGTTGCGGCGCTTTCGGAAAACGGCTCCTACACCACCAAGGGGCGCACCGGACTGGTCACCGCCACGGTCGATTACGATTGTTCGTCGTTCGCCAAGGGGCTGAAATCGACGACGTTCCTGGGGCTGAATCTCTACCAGATGACACGCATCGGGCAGAATCCCGATTATTACGGTTATTTGTGGGACCGTCAGATGGGCGTCGGAGCCATTTCGGCCCACAAGGGAGCCAAGGAGTCCGGCAAATCGCTGATGGACAAGTATACCTACCAGAGCCTCAATTTTTACGAGCGTCTGAGCTACGATTTCGCCCGCAACGGACATCGGCTGGGCGTCACGGCGGCCTACTATCTTTCTTCGGTGGCCCGCACGGGGCAGAGCAGTCTCGACCGCCAGCAGAATGCGATCGGAACGGTCTCCTATTCCTACGGCGGCCGCTATCTGGTCGAGGGCGTGGTCGATTACGCCGGATCGTCGCGTTTCCGCAAGGGGCATCGCTACGACGTTTTTCCCTCGGCGGGTCTGGGATGGGTCGTCTCCGAAGAGGCGTTCATGCAGGAGGCGGATTGGGTCGATTTCCTGAAAATCCGCGGCCAGATCGGTGTGCTGGGCTATGAGGATTTCGGCGCCCAGTATCTCTACGAGTGGTATTACCAGAAACAGAGCGGTCCGACCTTCGGACCTTCGAGCCTGGGAAGCAGTTCGCCGTGGCTCGGAACCGGAAACTACGTGTCGAACAAAACCACGCTGCAACGCCTGGGCAATCCCGACCTCACGTGGGAGAAACGCCGGGAGCTGAGCGTCGGCTTCGATGCCCAGCTGTTCAGCCGGCGGTTGTACGTTTCGGCGACCTATTTCCGCTCGAAGCGCGACGGCATCATCACCTCGATGACGGGCAACCTGCCGCTTTATTGGGGCCTGCGCAATGTCGCGGTGTACGAGAACCACAACGCCAGCCTGCAACAGGGCGTCGAAGCGGCGTTCCGGTTCGGCGGCCGCACGGGCGATTTCGGCTATTCGGTCGGCGCCAGCTTCGCTTTCCGCAAGTCGAAATACCTGCGCTACGATGAATCCTATACGTATGCCTACCAGGCCGTGAAGGGCACGGCGCTCGACGCTTACCGCGGTTATGTCTATCTGGGCAAGTTCGCATCGGCCGAGGAGATCGCCTCGTCGCCCGAACAGACCTTCGACGAGAAATTGCAGCCGGGGGATTTGAAATACGCCGACCTGAACAACGACGGACGCATCGACTCCAACGACCAGTGTGTCATCGGGCATACCGATCCCAGATTCATTTATGCGGTCAATCTGCACCTCAGCTACAAATGGTTCGATCTGACGGTCGTGGGCACGGGCCGTGCCGGCTATCAGGTTCCCTTCACCAACGCCTGGTTCTGGAACGGCTGGGGCGACAACAACTACTCGAAGTTCGTCAAGAAGAACTTCGGCGGCGATTATCCGCGAATTGCCTACAATAAGGTCAACAATAATTTTCAGCAGTCGGCCTACTGGCTGCGCGACGGCGGATTCTTCAAGATCCAAAACGTCGAGCTGGGATTCGACGCTCCGATTCCCGCCGGCAGCAAGACAGGCATCAAGGGGCTCCGGATTTTCCTGCGGGGCGCCAATCTGCTGACGATCTCCCGGATCAAGGATGTCGATCCGGAATCGGTCGATTCGGGCGTTTCCACGTACCCTCTGTTCCGGACCTTCACTGCGGGTATCAATCTCACCTTTTAACTGACGACGACTATGAAACGACTATTTTTGGCTTTTATCTGTTCGGCGGCCGTCTCCTGTTCGGATATTCTCGATCCGCTTCCGAACGGGCACTACACCGACGGAAACTACGAAAATTACCCGTCCGTCATCCGGGGATTCATCGACAAGGGATATTCGCTGCTGCCGACCACCTATGCGGGCAATGAATACGCCTACCTCGAATGCGCGACGGACAATGCCGTCGCCCGCGAGCGGACGCAGGTCATGCGCCGCCTGGCGACCGGCTCGCTGACGCAGGCCGACGACCCGTTCGCAGCCTGGTGGGGCCGCGACTACGAGGGCATTTATTACGCCAACCGGTTCCTGTACAACGATCTCGGTTTCAACACCCGTTTTCTGACCGACCGGGAGGCCGACGACGTTCTGCGGCGCAATCTTCAGGGCGAAGCCTATGCCCTGCGGGCCTGGTTCGAGCTGGATCTGCTGAAAAAGTTCGGCGGCAAGGCTTCCGACGGGCGCTATCTGGGCTTCCCGATCGTTACCGAACCGGTGCTCGGCGTACAGGGGCCGCTTCTCGAACGCGACACGTACGAAAAGTGTCTGAAACAGATCGTGGACGACTGCGACGCCGCGTACGGCTATCTGCCGCTGGCCAACCGCAACCACCTCGCAGAGGACGCTTCGATTCAGGGTGCGCGCGCGTGGCACCGTTTCGACGGCATCACGACCGTAGCCATGAAGGCGATGGCCTATCTCACCTGGGCCAGTCCGGCGTTCAATCCCCAGGGCGATGTTTCGCGCTGGGAGAAAGCGGCGGAATATGCCGCCGAGGTGATGAAGTTCAAGTTGGAGGTGGACGGCGCCCAAATGGGCGGGTTCGATCCCCGGGCGCGTTTCCAATGGTCCGATCCCAACAGCCCCGAAATCGTCTTTTCATCCTTCGATTACACGGGGTCCGATATCGAGAATCTGTTTTACCCCAACGGATTCCAGGGCTCGGGCGCGATCGGCATTACGCAGGAGTTGGTCGATGCCTTCCCGATGGCCAACGGCTATCCGATCGACGATCCTGCGAGCGGTTACGACGAGAACGATCCCTATGCGGGGCGCGATCCGCGCTTCTATGCGACGGTCTTCTACCACGGGGCCGAGGTGGTGCGCCCGACCAACTCCGAGGTGATGTATACGTTCGATGTCTCGGACACGGGGCGGGACGTGGCCGATGCACCCTATAATTCGCCGACGAACTATTACGTCCGCAAATTCATCTACCTGGGGTGGAACCGCGCCGACGTTCCCGTGCTGACGATGCCGCGTTCGATCTTCTTCATTCGCTGGACATCCATGTGCCTGGCTTTCGCCGAGGCGGCCAATCAGGTCGGAGGGCCGCTGGACGACCGGTGGGGCTTTTCGGCCCGGGATGCGATCGCCTATCTGCGCAGCCGTACGACCTGCGACGGAAAGCCGGGGCTGGGGGCCGTTGCCGATCCCTATCTCGACGCCTGCGCCGCCGCCGGAAAGGATGCCTTTGCGGAGCTGATCCGCAACGAGCGGCGCATCGAGCTCTGCTTCGAGGGGGAGCGTTTCTTCGACATGCGCCGCTGGGCTTCCGGAGTCGATGAATTGAACCGTCCCGTATCGCGGGCCGTCGTGTCCGAATCGGACGAAGGCGAACGGCCGGTCTATGCCTCGGAGCAGGTCGAGAACCGGAGATTCTCCTCGCTCTGGCTGCCGATTCCCAGCCGGGAGATGCGCTGTTCGCCGGGACTGGTGCAGAACGAGGGTTGGGACGCTTGGAACTAATAACATTTCGATTTATGAAAAGATTACTTGCATTGGCAATATTTGCCGTCGCTTTCCTTTCCGGAAGCTGCTACGATGATTATGTGAAGGATCACGATCATACGAGCATTTACATCGCCTATCAGTACGATCTGCGCACGTTCGTCGTGGGCGAAGGGATGAATTTCGATGTCGGCGCCGTGCTGGGAGGCGTGATCGACAACCGGCGCGATCGCCGGGTGCGTTTTTCGCTGGCCCCGGAGCTGCTGACCGACGACCTGTCGGTCTTCGAGGACGATCCCGATGTCGAGTCCTATACCGCCTTTTCCAAGATGTCCGATCCTTCGTCGGCCGGAATGAGCCAGGCTTATGTGGCTTCGGCGATCACGGCGAGCGGCATTGCGGAACTCACGCCGCTGCCCGAAACGTGCTATTCGCTGAGCGATCCGGAGACGATGACCATCCGCGCCGGGCGTTATTCGGGGACGATCACCGTGCAGGCCGATTCGCTCGCGTTTCTGGCCGATCCCCACGCTTCCGTTATGCCTTATTACGCCCTTGCCTTCCGTTTGGAGGAGGCCGATGCCGATGTCGTGCTGCGGAAGAAGTGCTTTTCGATCGTCGCCGTGCGCTATGAGAACATGATGTTCGGCAACTGGTGGTACGGCGGTGTCACGACCGTCAAGGACGATGCGACGGGCGAGACGCTCGAAAGGCGGGTGTATCCCACGACGATGACCACTGCGAATTCCGTCAACCGCGTGTGCGAACTGACGACGGCGGCTCCGCTGTCCGTGACGACTTCGCGCATGGGCGATTACGAAGGGTCGCTGCGGCTGGATTTCGACGGCGGGGAGATCACCGTCAGCGACGCTGACGGCGTTTTGCAGATCGAGCCGTTCGACGAGGGCAGCCGTTTCAACGGGGCCAGGCTGCTTCAGAACCGCAAGCTGTTTCTGAACTACCGGTTCGCCAACGGCGACGGCACGACGACCTATGTGCAGGATACGCTGACTTTCCGCAACCGCATACGCGACGGAGTGAACGAATGGCAGGATGAAAATCCGGAACACTATAAATAACGGGAGATTATGAAACGATTTTTTTTGATGAACGGTTTGCTGTTGCTGGTCACGGCGATGACCGGACTGTGTGGCTGCTCCGATGACGCGGAGGGCGAATTTCCCGATTTGGTGCCGGGTTTGGGGCCTGTCGAGGATAACGATCGGCCTGCGCAGAATTTCAAGGTGATGTCTTTCAACATTCGCGTCAATTCGGTTGACCCGAATCCGAGCCAGGGCCTTCCGACCGAGTGGGAGACGCGCAAATCGTTGGCCGTAGAGGTCATCCGCGACGAACAGCCGACGATCGTCGGCATTCAGGAGGCGTACTACAAGGGGCAATGGCTCTATCTGAAGGAGCAGCTCGCCGATTATGGCTACGAAGCGATCGGTTTGCCGATCGGCGTGTGGGAGAACCTCGAAAGTATCACGGACCGTCAGGGCAATACGCAGGTCGTGGGCATTCTGTACCGTCCCGGGGAGGTGACTCTCGAAGACTGGGGCGTATTTTCGCTGTCCGAAACTCCGGACATGCCCTGCACGACGCCTGCGCTCGGAGCCTCCTATACACGCGGTGCTACGTGGGCGATTTTCAGGCTCAACGAGAGCCAGCGCCGGATCTTCTTCGTCAACACGCACCTCGACACCGCGGCTTCGCCCGTGCCCGAGCTGGAGTGGAAAGTGATCGTCGAGCAGATGTCGCGCCATAACACCGACAATCTCTATGCTTTCGTCACGGGCGACTTCAACGAAGGGCGCACGTCGAATCTGTGCAAGACCATGTACGAGACTTTCAACGAGGCTGCCTTGATGGGCGACTGGCCGGACCGTTCCGTCAATACGTTCAACAATTATCAGGATGCCCTGACGACCAGTTATATCGACCATATCCTCTATTCGAAGAGCAACAACAGAATCCGGATCTTCGATTACCGGGTGGTCCGCAAGAAGGACGGGAATGTTTTTGTTTCGGACCATTGGCCTATCTGGGCGGAGTTCAGTTATTAGCCCTTTTTCCCGGAGGGATTTCCGGGACATGCGAAATGTTTATGACGATTGAATTATGATTTGTAAGAACCGATTCGTTCTTTTCTTCGGAATGCTGCTGTCGTTCCCGGCCTGTTCGTCCTCCGACGCCGGGAACGGCGCCGGCGAAGAAGAGTCGCAGCCGAAACCGCAGCCGAAGGAATATACGGACATAAGCGTGATTTCATTCAATATCCGGGTCGATAATGCGGCCGACGGAACCAACGTGTGGCGAAACCGCAGGGACGCGGTCGTGACGATGATCGAGCGTGAGCGGCCGATGCTGCTGGGACTTCAGGAGGCGCAGCCGCATCAGATCACCTATCTGTCGGAGCATTGCCCCGACTATGCCTGGTACGGACTGGGACGGGATACGGGAAAGGTCCCTCCTGCGACGGATTCCTATGCTGCGGAGGAGACTATGGCCGTTTTCTGGAGAACGGCGGAGCTCGAATTGCTGGACAAGGGAACGTTCTGGCTGTCGGAGACTCCCGACCAGGTGTCGAAAGGGTGGGACGCCTCGTACAGAAGAACCTGCACCTGGGCCGGGTTCCGCCATAAGAAGTCGGGACAGACCTGCTATTTTTTCAATACGCACCTCGACAACGACGGCAAGGTCGCCCGCGAGGAGTCGATCAAACTGCTCGTTTCACGGATGAAGACGATCAATTCCAAACGCCGGGTTTCGTTCCTCACGGCCGATTTCAATTCCAACGTGACGGATGCCTGCTTCGCTCCGCTGCACGTCTACATGCGGGACGCGCGGGCGAACGCCGCCGTTTCGGACGATTATCCGAGCTGGAACGGTTACGGCGCTTCGACCGGCAGACTGGACCATGTCTTCTTCTCCGGCGACAACTGCACGGCCCGCGAATTCCGAACGCTTCGGGGCGATTACGGCGTGCCCTATATTTCGGACCACTATCCGGTCGCTGCCTGCTTCCGATGTTCGAACGATTGATATGAATTCGGTATGAAACTATTGCGATTATTGATATTTGTGTTGTCGGCGTTCTTTTGCGCAGTCTCGGCTGCGGGCGCCGAACGGCCGGTCGTGTGGAACATGGACCGGCTGGAGCGGGTCCGGGAGACGCTTCCCGGAAACCGCCTTTGCCGTCGGGCCCTTTCGGACCTCCGCCGGCGGTGCGATTCGCTGCTCCCCGTTCCCAACCCCCATGTGATGATGAAACGCGCCGTTCCCGCGAGCGGGGACAGGCACGACTATATGTCGCTGTCCCGCTACTATTGGCCCGATCCCGGTTCCGCCGACGGTTTTCCCTACGTGCGCCGGGACGGAGAGACCAATCCCGATGTCGATCTTTACGACCGGAACCGCATTACGGAGCTTGCTGACAATGTCTGCGCCCTGACGGTCGGGTTTTATCTGATGGATGATCTCCGCTATGGCGCCAAGGCCGGAGAGATGATACGGACCTGGTTTCTGGACGAGGCGACTTCGATGAACCCCGGACTGGACTATTCGCAGATGATTCCCGGCAAGAACGGCGGAAAAGGGCGTCCGTCGGGTATTATCGACATGTACCGCATGATCGACGTGCTCGATGCCGTTATCGTGCTTCGGGACAAGGAGGTGCTTTCGGACGGCGAGATGGAGCGTCTGCGCAGCTGGTTTTCGCGGCTGGTCGATTGGATGCTCACGGCTCCCAATGCCTTGAAGATCGCGGAGGGCCGGAACAACCTCGGCGTGGCTTACGATGTCCAGCTGATCCGCTATGCGATGTTTTCCGGACGGACGGAACTGGCGCGCCGGACGTTGGCGCAGTTCCCCGAACGGCGGCTGGCCGTTCAGATCGAGCCCGACGGACGGATGCCGCAGGAGTTGAAGCGGACCAAGGCGATGAGCTATTCGATTTACAACATCGTGCATATGCTCGATGCCTGTGCGATGGCCCGCGCTCTGGGAGAGGACCTCTATGAAGCGGAGGGGCGGGCCGTGGAGCGTGCGCTGCGGTTTCTCGTTCCGTTTCTGAAAGATCCCGACTCGTTCCCCTACAAGCAGATCAACGAACGCCGGCTGGCTTTGGACGACATTGCCCGCCAGTTGCTGCGTGCGGATGCCTATGCCGGAAACAAAGAGTTCCGGCGGCTTTACGACCGTTACGGAGCAGAGCCGGAAGATCCGATTTTTATATTGTTTCACCTCATAAACTGATCGTTCCGGTATGAAAATCTCCCGTCATGGGCTGTTGCCCCTTATGCTGTCGTCGTTCGGTCTTTTCGGATGTTCCGACGATGCGCCTCCGCGCCCGAACATAGTCTTTATCTTGATGGACGACGCCGGTTACGGCGACTTCGGTTGTTACGGACAGCAGAAGATCGAGACTCCGAATATCGATTCATTGAGCGCACACGGCATCCGTTTCACACAGATGTACACTTCGGCTCCTCTCTCCTCTCCGGCCCGTTGCGGGTTGTTGACGGGGCGTCACAGCGGCCACGCCGACATCCGCGCCAACGACGAGATGGAGTGGCGCGGTGACGTTTGGAGCCACGAGGCCATGTTGCGCGATTCGACGCTCGAGGGCCAGGCTCCGATGCAGGCCGGAACTCCGACATTGGGCACAGTGTTGCGGGATGCCGGTTATTCCACGGGTATGATCGGCAAGTGGGGCGTCGGGGGTCCTGCGACCGAAAGCACACCGGGTAAGATGGGTTTCGACACCTACTTCGGATGTATTTGCCAGCGGCAGGCATACACCTATTACCCGCCGTTCCTTTGGCAGAACGACCGGCGGTTCTATCTCAGCAACCGGCTCGTGGCTCCGGGAACTCCGCTCGACGAGGGCGCCGACCCGTTCGACCCTCACAGTTACGACAAGTACACGCAGACGGAGTACAGCCCCGATCTGATGTACGACCGGGTGTTGTCGTTCGTGCGTGAGAACCGGGATCGTCCCTTCTTCCTGATGTGGACCACGCCGCTTCCGCACAGCCCGATGCAGGCTCCCGACGCCGACGTGCGTTATTACGTCGATAAGTTCGGCGACGAGAGTCCGATCGAGGGCCGGGGATATTATCCCTCCCGTTGGCCCCACGCTACTTATGCGGCAATGATCACTTATTTCGACCGTCAGATCGGGGGGCTGGTGGCGGAGCTCGACCGGTTGGGCATCCTCGACAACACGCTTATCGTTATCACCAGCGACAACGGTCCGGCCTCGAATTCCTGTTCATCGAGCGAGTGGTTCGACAGCGCACGGCCTTTCCGTTGCGGCAAGGGGTGGGGTAAGTCGTCGCTCCGCGAAGGGGGCATCCGCATCCCCTTCATCGTGGCTTGGGGCGACAGACTGCATCCGGGCGTCTGCGACCGGATCGGTTATTTTCCCGACGTTATGCCTACGCTTTGCGATCTTGCCGGCGTCCGCACGCCTCGGACCGACGGCATTTCGTTCCGGCCGCTTCTCGACGGCCGCGGGGATACGTTGCGGCAGCACGAGTACCTTTATTGGGAGTTTCCCGGAAGCAACGGATGGGTGGCTGTACGTTGGGGCGATTGGAAAGGCTTGCTCCGCCGGGTCAAGGCCGGCAACGGGCAGATGGAGCTTTTCAACCTGGCCGACGACCCGCGCGAGACACACGACGTGGCTGCCGAACATCCTGAGATCGTGGAGCGCATGTGGTCGTATGTCTTCTCGTCGCACGAGGAGCCCGAGAATCCCAAATTCCGCATGCGGATCGAAAAAGCGAAGAGCGATGAGAACGAATGATGCGATGAAAGGCTGCACTCCGTTGCCGTCTCCTTCGGCCGTCCTGCGCGATCCGGCAGTCGATCTGCTGCGGTTCATCGGGATCTCGATGATTTTTCTGGCCCATATCGGGCCTCCCGCGGCTCTGTTTCAGCTGCGTTCGTTCGACGTGCCCCTGATGATCTTCGTTTCGGGGCTCTCTTACTCCGGGCGGCAGGTCGTCGGCTATGCGTCGTTCGTCCGCAAACGGCTCGGGCGGCTGCTGATCCCGCTTTACCTCTTTCTGACCGTTTATTTTCTGGTCATGTGGCTGCTCTCCGAATGCGGAGTCGTGGAGTGGTTCGCCGCGCGCAAAGTCGTGGGCACGTATCTGCTGCGGTTGAAGCCGAGCATCAACTATGTCTGGATTTTCCGCGTCTTTCTGATCGTCATGCTGCTGACTCCGCCGCTGCTGCGTTTGGAGCGGGCCGTGCGCGACGACCGGGGATTCATCGCTCTGCTGGCGGCCTTGTTCGGCTTGCAGGCTCTGCTGACGGGGTGGCTCAAACCGTTGCATCTCGGATTTCTGGTCGATGACTGGCTGCTCTACGCCGTGGGTTATTCCATTCCGTTCCTGGCGGGCGTCCGCATGCGGTATGCCGACCGGCGCCGGAGCCTGTGGTTCTGCGGGATCTTCCTGGCGGCGATGGTCTGCGCGGCGGCGGTCATGGCGGATTCGACGGGAACGTGGTTGCGGATGCAGCCCTACAAATATCCCCCGCGGGTCTATTTCCTGCTGTGGGGAACGACCGTGAGCCTGCTGCTGTGGAGCCTGCGGAAATACTGGAGCCCTCTGCTCGCGTGCCGTCCGGCGCTGTTCATCGGGCGGAACACCATCTGGCTCTATCTGTGGCACATTCCCTTCGCCCGGCTGATCAAGACTTCGATGACCGATGTCTGGTGGGGATTCCGGTTCCTGCTCATTTATGCGATAGCCCTGACGCTCTGTCTGATCCAGTCCCGCATCGTCGGGATGTGCGAAAAACGTTACGGTTCGAAATTCCTGAAATACCTGAAAGACTGATTCCATGAAACGATTTCGATTTCTGATGCTGATCTGCATCCTCTTCGCGGCCGGATGTTCATCCTCCCGGGAAACCTCCGGAGCCGCCGACCGGGCCTCGTGGCTCTCTTCGATGATCCGTATCGCCGATCCCGTCCTGCGCCATGCGGCGGCGGGGACCTTGAAGGAGGCGATGCCCTACGAGTCGCCGGATTCGCTCGGAAAACGCCGGGATTTCGCCTGTCTGGAGGCGCTCGGGCGCACGCTTTGCGGCATCGCACCGTGGCTCGAACTGGACGGGGAGTCCGATCCCCGGCAGGCGGAATACCGTCTTTTGGCCCGTCGTGCGCTCTCCCGGGCCGTCGATCCTTCGGATGCCGGTTACCTGACTTTCGACCGCGGGCGCCAGCCTTTGGTCGATGCGGCCTACCTGGCCGAGGGCGTGCTCCGTGCGAAGAGGCAGTTGTGGACCGAACTCGATGCCGCGGCGCGGGCGAATCTGACCGACGCCCTGAAGCGGACGCGCACGATCCGTCCCGGAGAGACCAACTGGCTGCTCTTCGCGTCGATGGTCGAAGCTGCGCTTCTCGAACTCACCGGGTCGTGCGACACGGCGCGCATGCGCTACGGTACGGACCGTTTTCTGAACGACTTTTACAAGGGGGACGGGATGTACGGCGACGGAAAGTTCTTCCACATGGACTATTACAACAGCTACGTCATCCATCCGATGCTGTTGGACGTGCTGACGGTCATGGAGCGGCACGGGCTGGCCGACTGCTGTACGCTGGCGACCGAACGCCGCCGCCATACCCGTTATGCGGCCATTCTGGAACGCATGGTGGCTCCCGACGGGAGTTATCCGGTGCTGGGACGTTCGATCACGGCCTGCCGTTTCGGCGTGTTCCATGCGCTCGGGCAGTCGGCCCTGTTGCACTCGCTTCCGGACGAGGTTTCTCCTCCCCAGGTGCGGTGCGCCATGACAGCCGTTCTGCGGCGGCAGCTCGAATGTCCGGACAATTTCGACAGCGAGGGATGGCTGCGCGTGGGCTTCGTCGGCGGACGGCAGGGCGGTATGGCCGAACGTTACGTCAATACGGGGAGCCTGTACCATTGCCTGACGTTTTTCCTGCCGCTGGGACTTCCGGCTTCCGATCCGTTTTGGAGCGGGGCTCCCGTTCCGTGGACCAACCTCAAGGCGTGGAGCGGCGAGCCTTTGCCGGGCGACCATGCCTTGAAGGATGCGTGATGCGGCGGACCGCCGCTTATGAAACGTTCGCCGCCTGCATTTGCAGACGGCGAACGTTCGTTTTGGATTCGGAATAGTCACGCGATCTTCGTTCAACGGACTTCGGCGGATTCCTGCCGTTCGGGTTCCGGGACCGCCGTGCTGTCGGCCGCAGTCGCCGCCGGGGTTTCCGTCCCGGCCGGCTCGTCTGCATCCGCCGGGGTATCCCCGTCCGCCGTATCGCCGCCGATTTCGACGGTCTCGCCGTCGAGCCCCAGCGCAAGGGTGTAGCGGTCGCGGCCCGCATAGGCCGTCAGGGCTGTCGAATCCATCGGCTGGAGCCGGAATGCCGGGGCCTGCACGCCGTGCGTGGAGAGCATGTACTCTCCGAGGGCCTTGTCGCGCATCGCCATCATCCGCCGCAGCAGGCCGAGGGCGTCTTCGCGGTAGAGGGCGAGGGCCTTGGCGTTGGGCGACATGCCCTGCGGGGAGATGCCGCGCAGGGCGAGCAGCGAATCGGCGAACGCCCCGACGGCCGGGGTGCGGATGTCGATCTGCTGGAGTTTTTCGTATTCGAGCATCGAGAGCCGGGGGCGCCGTCCGGTCGAGTCGGCCGCCGCGAGGCTGTTATGATAGGCCAGGCGCAGGAGGTTGACGCTCTGCGCCGGCAGGGCGCGGTCGAGGTTGATGCGCTGGGTCAGCGCGATCTGCATTTCGGGTTTCTCCTTGAGCATCTGCGCGATCTGGTCGAACGACGCATACTGTTCCGACGTGAAGGCGTACTGCGCCGGATCGAGGGCGATGTATTCGAGGTCCTTGCCGCCGCCCGAGAGGAACGAGAACGGCGCCGTCACCACTTTGAGCAGTACGTTGCCGATGGCTTTCAGCACGATCTTGCGGTAGGAGAACTCCGGCGAATCGAGGTTGCCGCCCACCGGAAGGTCCATCTTCACGTGCCCCTTCTTGTCCCGCAGCACGTAGAGCCCCAGTTTGAGCGGGATATTCATTTCGGGTTTCAGCTCCTTGCGCTTCTTGTCCACCTTGGGTTCGAACGCATCGAGGTGGTTCGTGCCGTCGAGATAGCGGTTGCGGATGACGTTCTGGCTGCGGAACGTGAGGTTGCCGTCCGTGACGGGGTAGGCCGTGAAGTGCTCGCAGTAGGGCGAGAAGTCCCGCAGATTGAGGTTCGAAAGCCAGAGCGTGATGCTTTGGTTGTTCAGGTCGTCGAGCGTTCCCTCCCAGCGGAGTTTCGCCGATCCGGTGCGCTGCATCCGCGCATCGACTTGCAGGCTGTTGCGCTTCGAGGGGTCGAAATCGCGGCTGCGCATCCGAATATCGCTCACGACGTATTCGAAGGGTTTTTCCATCGTCAGGTCGCGGAACGAGATCCGGCCCCCGGCGATTTCCAGATCGGCGATCTGCAACACCGGAGCCGTTCCCGAAGTGGCTTCCGCAGCCGTTTCGGCGGGTTGTTCCGGGGTTTCGGGCGCCGGCTTCATCAGCGCCGAGATGTTGTCGCCCTCGGGCGTCAGCTCGGCGTTCAGGGAGAATCCTCCGGCGTAGAACCGTTCGAACCGGAACCGCATCCGCCCCAGGTCGCCTTCGGCGAGTTTCACACCCAGCGTGTCGAGCCCGGCCACGGGCTGCCGCTGCGGGTCCGTCAGGACGAAATCCGCCAGCGAGGCCGTGCCTTCGGTGCGCAGGGCCAGCAGGTGTTCGGTGTTGCCCCGCAGCCGGATGTCGGCCCAGAGGCGCCCTCCGACATCCCCGATGTCGAGCCATTGGCGGAAGTAGGGGAGCATGCTCCCGAGCGTCAGGGCGTCGAGTTTCAGCCCGATGTCGAACTCCGAGGTGTCGATGTCGTAGGCGACGCTCGTGGCCAGCGAACCGCCTTCGGCGAAGTTCAGCACGGCGCCCACGTCGGTCTTTTCGCCTCCGAAATAGACGCCCGGGATTTGCAGGTTGATGTCGTTGAGCCCCCACACGGCGTCGAGTTCCAGATCCTTGTAGAAGAGATGCCCGTTGCGGACGGCGATGTTGTAGATGCCTATCTCCCACGGTTCGGAGGGTTCCGCCGGTTCGGCTGCGGCCGTGGAGTCCGGTGCGAAGTGCTCGAGGATGTCGTCGAAACTGAACGCGCTGCCCCGCTGGTAGACTTTCACGTCGAGGCCCGCGAAGGTGATGTGCTTCACCGTGACGCGGTTCGACAGCAGCGGCAGGATGCGCATGCGCATGTCGAAACTGTCGAGCGCGAAGAAGGTCGTCGAGTCGCCGCTTCCGCCGATTTTCAGTCCCTCGACGCGCAGGCGTCCCGTGAAGATGTTCATGCGCAGGCGTTCCATGCGTATCGAGCGGCCCAGCAGTTCGCGGTCGTGCTTTTCGATGTAGTTTTTCGCTACGGGCGACGCGGCGATGGCGATGCCCAGCACCAGGACGATCAGGACGGCGAGGATGATCAGGAGTGTCTTATAGATCTTCTTCATGGCAGTTCAGGTTTTCGAGAATGTGGCCGAAATCCTCGCCGTGGGCAGGCATGTAGACCGAGAATCCCAGTTCGCGGGCCGCATCGACGTTCTTCTGTCCGTCGTCGATGAAGAGCGTCTCTTCGGGACGCATGCCGCTCGCGGCGATCATCTTGCGGAAGATCGCCTCCGAGGGTTTTAGTTCGCGGAGTTCGCAGGAGAGGTACACGGCGTCGAAATAGGCGTCCATGCTCTTGCCGTCGGCCGTGAACATCCGCCGGATGTACTCCATCGACGCCGGGTTGTTGTTCGAGAGCACGTAGGTCCGGAATCCCCGTCGGCGCAGACGGTCGATCTGGCGGAGCTTCTCCACGGGAATCTCCGTGAGGAAGGCGCCGTAGGCCCGTGCTATCTCGTCATCGGTGACTTTCGGAGTGCCCGAGAGGCGGCGCATTTCGTCGCAGGCTTCGTGGAACGTGATGTCGCCGTGTTCGAGGCGTCCGATCATCTCGGCGGGGTAGCAGGGGTTGATGAGCTCCGCCACGGCGTCCATGCCGAGGCTGCGGAACGCCGCCGTGCAGCGGTCGAAATCCAGCCCCACGAGCACACCCCCGAGATCGAAAACGACATTCTTGATCTTTTCCATAATTACGTAATTTTCGGGGGCAAAAGTACCTCTAATTTGAGATAAAAACAAGGACTGACGGCCGGCGTATCCGGAGCGTTCGGGTTGCGAATCGTAGTCCGGGAGTCCGCTCCGCTTGTTTTCGCGCGCCGGAGCGGGCCGTATTTCGGCAGAAAGGCGGATTCGGCTTACAGTTTATAATAAAAAAAATGCGCGGAGGGTAGTCGCGTAAATCGTTGACGGATATTGTTTTGTGCGGACGTCCGGCCGGTCCTTGCGCCTCGGCGGCTTGAAAAAATGCCTTTTTGGGATACATTTTTTTACATTTATTCATATATTTGTCCCCAAGCGTTACTGCCGTATGATCTCCCATTCCTTAGAAAAACTCTTCAATGCGCATTTCCGGAGCGCCGCGTATGTGGCGGAGGAGATCGTGCATTCGAAATCCGTGGCGGAAGATATCGTGCAGGAGGTCTTCGTGCGGCTGGCGCGGGTGGATTTTTCGAAGATCGACTCCCCTGTGAAATACCTCTACCGCTGCGTGCGGAATGCGGCGCTGGACTATGCCGGCACGCATACGCTGCGCCGCTGGGAGGAGCTGAACGGCAGCGAACTCATCGCCGACGAGGTCAATTTCGACCTCAGCCGCGACGATGTCGAACGGGCCAACCGGCTGCACCGTCTCTATCAGGCGATCGAGCGCCTGCCGGAACAGTCCCGCCGGGTGGTCAAGCTGATATGCCTGAATAACTATTCCTATGCGGACGCCGCTTCCGAACTGGGTGTTTCGCTCGCTACCATCAAGACGCACATGTATCGTTCCATCAAGTCGTTGCGTAAGATGATGGCCCTCTTTTTCTTTTGAATCCCTGTTTTTTCGGGCTGTTTTTTCATTTTTTTGCGAAAAACTGTAAGGAGTTTTTCCGGTGCTCCCGTCTTTATTATAAAGGCCGGGCTTTATGGACAACGATCAGATCGACAAATTGCTGCATTCCTATATTTCGGGAACGATCACGCCGCAGGAATCGAGGCAGCTCGAAGCCTGGGGCGACGAGTCCGAGGAGAACCGTCAGATTCTCGACCTGATCGAGGGCCATTCGGACCTCGGCGGCGAATTGTCGCGGATGTACCGTTACGACAAGGAAAAGGTGTGGCGCAGGGTCTGCGAGGAGGACCGACGTTATATGCGGCGCAGCCGGCTGTTGCGTTCGCTGCGGATCGGTGCTGCGGCCGCCGTGCTGGCCAGCATGCTGGTCAGCGGCGCCCTGCTTTATCAGGCCGGGGAGCGTCTGGACCCTAATCGCAACCGGCTGCTAACGACCGTCGAACCGGGGGTGCGCCGCGCCGTGCTCGAACTCTCGTCGGGGGAGCAGGTTCTTCTGGCCGATTCGGTCCGCACGGAACTCAGCGAACGGAACGTCCGGATCGAGATCAACGGCGACGAGATCGCCTACACCGCATCCGAAAAATCCGGAAAACAGGCCGAGGAGGCTTACAATACGATCCGCGTGCCGCTGGGCGGCGAATACTCGCTGACGCTCGGCGACGGTACGCGCGCCTGGCTCAACGCCGGGTCGAGCATCACCTATCCCCTGCATTTCGGCTCCCGGCGCTGCGTCGCGGTCACCGGCGAGGTCTTTTTCGAAGTGGCTCCCGACAGCCGGCATCCCTTCGTCGTGTCGGTCTCGGGAGTCGAATTGACCGTTTTGGGAACTTCGTTCAATGTCATGGCCTACGACGATGAACCCTCTGTCGAGACGACGCTGGTCACGGGATCGCTGCGGGTGGCTGCCGAGGGGGAGGAGACCCTGCTGTCGCCGGGGCTTCAGGCCGGGTTCGACAAGTCCGGCGGCGGGCTGACCGTCCGGAAAGCCGATGTCGAAGCCTGTACGATGTGGCGGCGGGGATTGCTGGTCTTTTACGATGAGCCGCTGCGGTCGATCTGCCGGAAGTTGGAGCGATGGTACGGGGTGGAGATCGACACCTCTTCGCCGACGTTGGACGACGTGCTCTATACGGGTATGATCAAACGCCATGCGACGCTCAATACGATTGCCGACCTGATGAATCTGACCAACGACGTGGTTTTCACGGAGGACGGCGGCGTGATCCGGGTGGTGCGGAAATCGGAATGACGCTGTGATGCGTCGGGGACTGTCCCCGTGAAGCAGGAAACCCTTTGTTTCAGTTAAAATAATTTGCGTATGAAGAAACTTGACTTATTTGCGCCTCTTCTCCGAGGGGGCCGGAGTGCCGTCGTACTGCTTTTGCTGGCGGTCGCGGTCTTTGCGGTCCAGTCCGTGAGGGCGGACGGGCCGGCTCAGCCGAAGAAACGGATGTCGATCGCTCTGACCGGAGCGACGCTCGACGATGTGCTTCGACACATCAAACGGGAAACGGGTTATCTGCTGCTCTACAATAGCAATTCGATCAAATCCGTCAAGGGGATTACGCTGCACCGGCAGAACGCTCCCGTCGAGGAGATCCTGCGCGAGGCGCTCCACGGCACCGGGCTGGATTTCTCCATCAGCGAGGATACGATCATCATCCGCGTCCGCGAAGCGGACAAGGCGTCGAAGTCCGACGCGCAGGGAACGGCCGCTCCGGCCCCCCCCCAGCGGGTTACGCTGACCGGGCGGGTGACGAACCGCGCCACGAAGGCCCCGATTCCCGGGGCGATGGTCCATATCAAGGGTACGACCGTCGGCACGACGACCGATCCCGACGGCTATTATTCGCTTCGCTTCCCGAACCGTCCCGGGACGGTCGTGACGGTGAGTTTCCTCGGCATGGAGAGCCGCGAGATAGCCTACAACAACCAGACGGAACTGGACGTGCAGCTGCTCGACAAGGTGGAGAGCATCGACGACGTGGTCGTTACGGGTTATGCGCAGGTCCGCAAGGAGAGCTTCACGGGCAACACCACGCGGATCACCCAGAAGGAGATCGTCGAGGTTTCGCCCAAGCGGATGATCGACGCCATCCAGGTGTTCGACCCCTCGTTCCGGCTGGCCGAGAACATCTCGATGGGTTCGAACCCCAACGCGCTGCCTGAGTTCTACATCCGCGGTCAGAACAGCATCACCACCGAGCTGAACACCTCGGCCGACATTTCGCGTCAGAACCTCACGAACAACTCCAACCTGCCGATCTTCATCCTCGACGGCTTCGAGGTGGACGTGGAGAAGATCTACGACATGGACCCCATGCGCGTACACTCGATCACGCTGCTGAAAGACGCCGCCGCGACGGTGCTTTACGGATCGCGCGCCGCCAACGGCGTGGTGGTCATCGAGTCGCGCGCCCCGGAGGCCGGCAAACTGCGCGTCTCCTACAACCTGACCGGAAGCGTCGAGATGCCCGACCTCTCGGCCTACAACCTGATGAACGCCCGCGAGAAATTGCAGGCCGAACTCGATGCGGGGCTCTATTCTTTCGACGCCACCGATTTCAACGAGAACACCTACAATAAGAACGAGACCTATTACAAGAAACTCAACGAGGTGAACCGCGGCGTGGACACCTACTGGCTTTCGAAGAACCTCCGGACCGCGGTGAACCACCAGCACAGCATCTATATCGACGGCGGTGAGAACGACGTTCGCTGGGGGATCGAGCTGAAATACGCCGGCAACAAGGGCGTCATGCGCGATTCGAAGCGCGACACCTACGGCGCGGGGCTTTTCCTCGACTACCGCATCGGCAAATTCCAGCTGATGAACCGCGCCTCCTACGACGCCAACCGTTCGACCGACTCGCCCTATTCCTTCTCGCAGTTCTCCCACATGCTACCCTACAACGTGCCGATCGACGAGACCACGGGCAACTACCTCCAGAACCTGCGTTTCGGCTATTCGGCGCTCAACCCGCTCTACGAGCGTGAATACCTGAACAATTTCAGCCGCAGCAACTACCGGACGTTGCAGGACAACTTCGCAATCAACTTCTACGCCACGCCGCACTTCACCGCCAAGGCTTGGATCACCCTGAGCCAGCGCTCCTACGAGTCGCGGGTCTTCGTCGATCCGCTGTCGGCCTCGAACAGCGCCTTCGCAACGCCTCAGGAGCTGGGTTCGCTGACCGTGAACGGTTCGGACACGTTCTCCTACGACGCCAACCTGCTCTTCATGTACAACCGGAATTTCAACAAGCATTTCCTGAACTTCTCGCTGGGCGGAAACGCCGTCGAGACCAGCTATACGGTCGATAACATCAAGTATATCGGTTTCTCGACCGGGGCGCTCAACTCGCCGAACGACGCCGCGCAGGTCGAGGGCAAACCCACCGAATCGAAGAACAAGACCCGTCTGGTCGGCATGTTCCTCTCGGGCAACTACACCTACGACGACATCTACCTGCTGGACCTCTCGGTGCGTCTGGACGGCTCCTCGGAGTTCGGTTCCGACAACCGCGTGGCTCCTTTCTGGGCCGTGGGCGCCGGTATCAACTTCCACAACTACAAGTTCCTGAAGGGCAACAAGACCCTCAGCCGCCTGAAACTCCGCGGAACGATCGGTACGGTCGGCAAGGTGGGGTACGCCGCCTATTCGGCCCGTTCGACCTATACGACCTCCTCGACATCGGACTGGTATTCGACGGGCGCCGGACACGTCCTCTATTATATGGGCAACCCCGATCTGGGCTGGGAGAAAACCCGCGTGGCGGATGTCGGCATCGAACTCGGCTTCTTCAAGGACCGCCTGACCTTCAAGGCCAGCTACTACGACAAAAAGACCATCGACCAGATCACCGACGTGACGATTCCCTCGTCGTCGGGATTCACCAGCTATAAGGACAATCTGGGCGAGGTGAGCAACCGGGGCTTCGAACTGGACCTGCGTTACAATTTCTACCGTTCGAAGAATCTGGAACTGACCGCCTTCGGGAAGATGGCGCACAACAAGAACAAGATCGTCAAGATCAACGATGCGCTGAAAGCCTACAACGAGCTGGTACAGAAGCAGTACGACGACTACGACGACAACTCCTCGCAGACCAAGTACGCCCAGACCTACACGCAGTACGTCGAGGGTGGTTCGATCTACGCCATTTACGGCATGAAGTCGCTCGGCATCAACCCGGCCAACGGCCGCGAGGTCTACCAGCGTCCCGACGGTACGATCACCTACGACTGGAATGCCGCCGACCAGGTCGAGATCGGCAACCGGGAGCCGTGGGCGCAGGGTTCCTTCGGTCTGAACGCCCGCTGGAAGAATATCTCGCTTTTCGCCTCGTTCCTTTACGAATTCGGCGGACAGCGCTACAACTCGACGCTGGTCAGCCAGGTCGAGAATGCGAACCTTGAACGCTACAACGTCGATAAGCGCGTGTCCACGGACCGCTGGAAGAAACCCGGCGATGTCGCTCCGCTGAAAGACATCAAGGACCGTTCGCTGGTCACCCGTCCCACGTCGCGCTTCATTCAGGACTACAACACGCTGCAATTCAATTCGCTCTCGATCAGCTACGATTTCCCCGCCAAACTCGTGAAGCGCTGGGGGCTCGGCATGCTGCGCCTGACGGCCAATATGGAGGACCTGGGTTATTTCAGCTCCGTGCTTCAGGAACGCGGTCTGGACTATCCCTACTCCCGCACGGTTAACTTTACGCTCAATCTCACTTTCTAAATTCGTCCCTGTATGAAAACATTCGCAAAAATATTCGTTTCGTGCACGCTCCTGCTTTCGTCCGCATCCTGCGGCGAGTGGCTCGACGTCATGCCCCAGGGAATGACCACCGAGGAGAACCTTTTCAGCGACTATTCGGGCTACCGTTCGGCCCTGAACGGCATCTATCAGCAGATGGCCTCCCCGTCGCTCTACGGACGCGAACTCTCCTGGGGATTCGTGAGCGCCCTTTCGCAGTATTACGATTTCGGTTCGATGGATGCTTCGCAGATCTACGCCTATACCGAGAAGATGGACTACGAGAACAAGGAGGTGCTCGACTTTCTGGAATCCATCTGGCAGACCGCCTATAATACGATCGCCAACTGCAACGCGCTGATCAGCCATGTCGAGAAGGCCGATCCGGACCTCTTCCCCTATGCTGAGAGCGGCGAGCGGGAGATGATCTACGGCGAAGCGCTGGCAGCCCGCGCCCTGCTGCACTTCGAGCTGCTGCGGCTCTTCGCTGCGGCCCCCGTCGTGGATCTCACGGCCAAGGCGATTCCCTATTCGACGACCTATCCCGACAAGGTTCCGTCGCGCTATACGACCGAGGAGGTGCTCGAAAAGATCATCGCCGATTTCGAGGCGGCGCTTCCGCTGCTGGCCGTCAACGACTTGAATCTGGATGCACTCAAGACGGCCTCCATGCGTTTCGTGTCGAACGATTCGCGCGGTCTGTTCTTCGGCTTCCGCGGCACGCGGCTCCACTACTGGGCCGTCAAGGCGTTGCTGGCCCGCGTCTACATGTACGCCTGCGATTACGAGAAGGCTTTGGCCGCGGCCACCGAGGTCTACGACGCTTGTTCATCGTGGTTCCCGCTGACCGATTATTCGACGGCCAGCAAGGTTCAGGGTGCCGTGAAACTGTACGACGACATCATCTTTGCCGCCTACGACCAGTACCTGACGAAGAATTACAACGATGTGATGCTCTCGAACCAGAACAATTTCATTCTGGCGCTGCGCAATCCCATGAAGCGCTTCACGGCCACCGAGCAGAAGTACGACGTGCGTTATAAATACTGCGTCAACCAGCCCGACGCCGAGGAGCAGGAGGATGTCTACACGTCGTGCAAGTACGTGAAATATACCGGTACCACCGGTTCCGACTACGATTCCGGCGATACGCAGGGGGCGCTCGTTCCGGTCATCCGCATGTCGGAGGTCATTCTGATCATGGCCGAATGCAAGGCCCGCGGAACAGCCGAGGGTACGGTCGCTGATGCGGTTTCCGACCTGAGCACGCTGGTTTACAAGAAACGGGTCCGTACGGGTTCGGTCTCGGCCTCCGATTTCGACACGTTCATGTCGAAACTCGAACTCGAAGTCTGGAAGGAGAACATCGGCGAAGGACAGTATTTCTTCTACCTGAAGCGGATCAACAGTCCCACGCTCGTCAGCACCACGCAGACGATCCAGATGGCGGACAAATACGTATTCCCCATTCCCGACAGTGAAACGACCTTAAAATAATTGCGATCATGAAAAAACTGATATATCTGCTTGCCGTCGCGGCCCTCGGCGCCGGGGCATGCTCCGAACAGGGGCTTCCGACTTATGGAGGCGACCGTTACGTCTATTTCGTCCAGAAGTCCGACGAGATCGTGCGCTTCTCGTTCAAGACGACGCCCGGGAAGGACGAGCGCACGATCCGCCTTGCGGTGGAGACCGTGAGCCGCACTCCCGACGAAACGCTCGGTTACAAATTGGAGATCGACCCGGAGAAAACCACCGCTCCGGCCGGGTCCTACGATCTCGATCCCAATCCGGTCATCCCGGCCGGATCGTTCTCCGGCGAAACCTACGTCCGGGTCCGCAAGACCGACATCATGGACGAGAAGGAGGTGGACATCGCCGTCCGCATCGTCGAGGGCGGCGCCTACCGGCCCGGCCCCACGTCCAACAGTCTGCGTATCATCCGCGTTTCGAACATCATCTCCCAGCCCGACTGGTGGAACGACGATTTCGCCGCCGCCTTCCTGGGCGATTATTCGGACGAGAAATACGAGGAGTTCATCAAGGCCACCGGCGTGAGCGATCTCTCCGACATGGACAACAGCGAGATTTCCGCCCTCTGCCGCCAGTTCGTCTACTACCTGCGCGAGCTGCGCGACAACGGCAACGAGGTGCTGGAAAAGGACGGCCGTCCGATGCTCGACGGAATCAATATCAACGCTTAATCCGATGCGAATATGAAGTCATTTGGCATATATCTCGCCGCACTGTTCGCAGGTGCGGCCCTGGCAACCGGTTGCTACGAGGACAAGGGAAATTACGATTACACCACGACCGGCGACGACATAGTCGTCTACCGTCTGGATACGATGAAGTCGGTCCGCCTGAGCTGGAGCTACGACGAGGAGATCGTCATCGAGCCCGGTTACAGGATCGTTCACGACCGGGTGTCGGAAGGCAGCCTGCGTTACGAATGGAACATCGACGGGGAGACGGTCTCCACGGATCGCATCCTGTCGATCGACCCGCTGTCGGTCGGACGGCATTCGGGCAGCTTTACGGTCCTCGATGCCGACCGTCAGATCCGTTACAGTACGATTTTCACCCTGACGGTCACCTCCTCGTTCGCCGAGGGGTGGTTCATTCTCTCCGACGACGGCGGCAAATCGCTGCTGAGCTACGTCAATCTCGTCGATGCCTCGACGCCGGGCGAACTGGTCCGCGACGTTTACGGCGAGGTGAACGAAGGGGAGCTCGGTTCGGACCCGCGGAAGGTCCGGCTGGTGGCTTACGACGGCCTGAACGTCGCCTATGAATGGGAGGTCCTGCAAGGCAGCGGAAGCGTCAGCCTCGATCAGGCCACGCTGACCAAGACGATCGACATCGACACCGAATTCGTCGGCGGACAGGCTCCCGAAGGCTTCGTTCCGGTCGATGGATTCCAGCGGGACGGAGGTTCGATCGTCCTGTCGGAGGACGGCAAGGTCTACCAGCGCGATTTCAGTTTCTACAACGATTATCCGGTCGCCCATTCGGGCAAATACGGCACGACGCCCGTCTATTTCGACGGCGGCATGGAGATCGCGTTGATGAACGGTTTCGACCACTTCACCAACAAGTCCTACGGCCATATTCCCTATGCGCTGCTCTACGACCGGCTGAACAACCGCCTGCTGAGCGTCTACGGTTTCAATGTCCGGGGAAACACCTCCAGCAAGTTCGGCGTGTTCCGCGCGTTGAAAGTGCCCGACGCAGCGTCCGTGAAGCCCGGGGATACCGATCCGGAGTCGGGACTCGTGTTCCCCGATGTCGCCGACCTGGGGGACTATACGGTTCAGGCCATGGGAGCCCGCGTCACCTATGCTACGGTCGGCGTTGCCACCACCTCGACCAATTACCTGCTGCTTCGTTCGAAAACGGACGGTAAATATTACCTGCTGTCGTTCGATTACAAGATGAACAGCGAATCGTCGGTTAGCTTTGTGCTGAATAGTTTCCGGGCTTTCCCCGAAACACAGGGCTTCGGACCCGAAAGTCTGTTCGAGGTATTGATCGGCGGCAGCGAGTACATCTTCTATACGGCAGGGTCGAACAATGAGACGCTTTACGCATACGATATTCTGAGCGGGGCCTCGGCTCCGGTCTATACGGCTTCGTCGCAGATCACGGCCCTGCGTCCGGGGGTGGTGTCGGTTCCGTCGTCGTTCGCGGCCTATGCCAAGACGAATTACTTGGACCGCATGCTTCTCGGCACGACATCGGGAACGCTGGCGCTGCTCGACATCTCGGAGGCGAAGATCGCGGAGGGCGCCGCTCCCGAACTCGCTTCGTTCTCCGGGCTGGGCAAAGTCGTGGATATGGATTTCTATGTGGCGAAAAATCCCTATTGCTACTTCGGGTTCTGATTTTTGAACTATTAATTTATGTTGAAGAAAACCGTTTTATCATTGTTTTGCTGCGGTCTGCTGGCCGGGACGCTCGGTGCGTTCCCGGCGGCGGCCGCTTCGAAGAAAAAGAAAAAGGCGAAATCCGAACAACCGGCTCCCGCGCCGAAAAAGACGAGCGAATACGAGAAGCTCTTCAAGGAGAAGCACGAGACGGCCGACGGCATGATCCGCCTGCACAAGGTCAAGGGTAAACTCTATTTCGAGTTCCCGGTGGCACTGCTCGGGCGCGACATGCTGCTCGGATCGACCGTCAGCGAGATTTCGGACAACGGCGACGCCGTCATCGGTTCCAAACCGACCGATCCGCTGTGGATACAGTTCACCCGCACGGGCGACAAGGTGCAGGTCCGCAAGCTGGTCCGCGACAACGTGACCGATGCGGCGAGCCCCAATATCGCCCGGTCGCTGGCGAACAACAACATCGGCGCGATCATCAAGTCGTACGACATTGCGGCGTGGAGTCCCGACAGTTGCGCGGTCGTTTTCAATGCGACGGACCTCTTCCTGAGCGACAACAAGGCTCTGACGCCGTTCGACCCCTACGGAGAGAACCTCTACTACGGGAGGGTGACCCGCTCGGCGAGCTACCAGTCCGACAAGTCGTTCCTCGGGGAGATCCGCGCCTTCGAGGACAACGTCGTGATCCGCAGCCACCTGAGCTACACCTACACGCTCAAAGCCGGAAGCAAGGAGATCGCCTCCGACGTGCCTTTCACGGCCGTCATGACGCGTTCGCTCGTGCTGCTGCCCGAAACGCCTTACGAGCCGCGCTTCGTCGATAGCCGCATGTCGGTTTTCCCCACCGGGAAGATTCTTTTCAGCGAGCGGGAGCAGCAGGCCAAGCTGCTCTGCTACGCCAACCGCTGGCGCGTCGAGCCGTCGGACGAGGCGGCCTACCGCCGCGGGGAGCTCGTCCGGCCCAAGAAACCGATCGTCTTCTACATCGACCCCGATTTCCCCGAGAGCTGGCGCAAGCCCATTTTCGAAGCCGTCGAGCAGTGGAACGAGCCGTTCGAACGCATCGGATTCAAACAGGCCGTCGAGGCCCGCGAGTTTCCGAAGGACGACCCGGAGTTCGACCCCGACAACATCAAATATTCGTGCATCCGCTATGCGCCCATCGGCATCTCCAACGCTATGGGGCCCTCGTGGGTCGATCCGCGCAGCGGCGAGATCGTCAACGCCTCGGTCTACGTGTTCCACGACATCGTCAAGCTGGTGAACAACTGGCGCTTCATCCAGACGGCCCAGGCCGACAAGTCGGTGCGCAGCGTGAAACTGCCCCGCGAGGTGATGGACGACGCCCTGCGCTACGTGGTGACCCACGAGGTCGGGCATTGCCTGGGATTCATGCACAACATGAGCGCTTCGGCCGTCATTCCGGTCGATTCGCTGCGCTCGCCGTCGTTTACGCAGAAATACGGTACGACCACCTCGATCATGGACTATGCGCGCTTCAACTACGTGGCCCAGCCGGGCGACATGGAGCGGGGCGTGCGGATGACGCCTCCCCGTTTCGGCGTCTACGACTACTACGCTGTCAAATGGCTCTATACGCCGGTCTTCGACGCCGCATCGCCCGAGGAGGTCTACAAGATCACGTCGCGGTGGATCACCGAGGCCGCCGCCGATCCCGTGCTCCGCTACGGCAAGCAGCAGGGCGCCGTGCTCGATCCCCGCTCGCAGACCGAGGACCTCGGCGACGACGCCGTGAAGGCGTCGGAGTACGGCATCCGTAACCTGCGCTACATCCTCGCCAATCTGAACGACTGGGTGAAGGACGAGGACCGCGACTACTCCTACCGGACCGACATTTACAAGGGCATCGTCAGCCAGTATATCCGTTACATCGGCCACGTGTTCGCCAACGTGGGCGGCATTTATCTCAACGAGAAGCACGTGGGCGATCCGGTCGATGCCTACAAGAGCGTTCCCAAGGAGCGCCAGCGCGCCGCCGTGCTGTTCCTGCTCGGCCAGCTGGCCGACCTGGACTGGATGGATGACGAGGGCCTGATGCGCAACATTCAGTTCATGGGTTCCCCCAAGGCTTACATGCAGATCGCCATCATCCGCGCCGTGGTCATGAGCGCCGTGAAGGTCGAGAACTCCGCGCAGCTCTCCGACGATCCCTACACCGTCGAGGCTTGCATGAAGGACATCTACGATTTCGTCTGGAAACCCACCGTGCAGGGCAAGAACCCCACCGAGGAGCAGATGATGATCCAGCGCGAATACCTGCTGACCATCTGCAAGGCCGCCGGGCTGAAATACGCCGGTACGGGCGCCGTGCCGAAAGCCTTCGCCGGCGGGCTGGACGAGGAGATCGGGTTCGATCCCTACGCCATCGCCGTTCCGGAGTGCCTGCGGGGGTATCAGTCCATGACCGACAACCTCTGCTATTGCGGTTCGGAGCACGTGCATTCGCACGCCGGGGCTGATCCGGGGCCGGTTTCGGGCTACAATCCGCCGCGCATCCTCTACGTCGTCAAGCAGTCGCTCGAAGCCGAGAACTACGCCAACCTGCTGCGCGTGCAACGGCTGCTCAAAAGCCGCGTGAACAGCGGTTCGCAGAAGACGCGGATGCACTATGCGCTGATGCTGCACAATATCGAGAAAACCCTGAAATAAGCGAGACGGCGATGAGAAGATTTTTACCGACAGTCCTGCTGACCCTTCTTTCCGTGCTGCTGGCCGGGGGCCTGACGCTGCTTCCCGGAACTGCTTCGGCGGCCCGCGGCAAAAAGAAGTCCGCGTCCGGGACGACGGAGGCGCCCAAACCGCTCTCCGCCTATGAAAAGCTCTTCAAGGACAAGCGTGTGACCACGGTCCGGGGTTTCATGACCCTCCACATGTTCGAGGGCAACAAACTCTACGTCGAACTGCCCGATTCGCTGCTGGGGCGCGAGATGCTGCTCGGCACGACCATCGAGGAGAGCTCCGACCCCGGCGAGGGCTTCGCCGGACAGCAGCCCCGCGATCCGCTCCACGTGGTCTTCACCCGCAGCGATTCGCTCATCTGCCTGCGGCGCGTGCATTCCGACGTGCTGGTCGAGGGCGACAGCCTGATGGCGCGGGCCGTGCGGCGCAGCAACATCGACCCGGTGATCGCCTCGTTCCCCGTGAAATGCAAGGCGCCCGACGGTTCGTCGGTTTTCGAGGCCACGTCGTTCTTCGTGAACGGCGCTCCGGCGATGCGGCCGCACGATCCCTACGGCATCAACAGTTTCGGCGGATTCCTCTCCACGACGGTCAACTACGTGGCGGGATGTTCGCTGCTGAGCGGCGTGGAGGCTTTCGCCGACAACGTGTCGGTGCTCAGCTCGCTTTCGTTCACGCTGACGACCCGTTTCGGCGGTTACCTCATCAACAAGGACACGCCTTACACGGCCCTTGCGCGCCGTTCGCTGATGTTGCTGCCGCGCGAAGTGATGATGCCGCGGCTGTGCGACTCCCGCATCGGCACGGTTCCCGTGGCCTTCGTGAAGTTCAGCGACCGGGAGCAGGAGGCCAAGGCGGTCTACTATGCCTGCCGCTGGAACCTCAAACCCTCCGATCCCGCGGCGTTCGCGGCCGGGAAGCTCACGACGCCCGAACGTCCGATCGTGTTCTACGTCGATGACACGTTCCCGGCAGGGTGGTATGATGCGATCCGGCGGGGCCTGCTCAGCTGGAACGCGGCTTTCGAGAAGATCGGCTACCGCGATGCGGTGCAGGTGCGGCCCTATCCGCGCGACGATGCGTCGTTCGATCCCAACGACATCAAGTTCTCGTGCGTCAAGTACGCCAACACGATGGGGGAGAGCCTTTCGAGTTCCGCGCGCATAGATCCCCGCAGCGGCGAGATTCTCAGCGCGACGATCTGCATCCCGCACAACGTGACCTCGCGGATACGCACCGACCTCTTCGTGCAGCTGGGCGCCGCCGATCCCGACGCGCGCCGGGTGAAGATGTCCCCGGAGCTGTTCGGAAAGGCGCTGGCGGCCGACGTGGCGCGCCATACCGGAGCCTGTCTGGGCCTTGCGGTCAACTATGCCGGTTCGTATTGCGTGCCGGTGGATTCGCTGCGTTCGCCCTCCTTCACGCAGCGCTACGGGATTTCGGCTTCGATCATGGACGAGCTGCCCTACAATCTGGTCGCACAGCCGGGCGACAAGGAGCGCGGCGTGGCCCTGATGCAGCAGGGGCCGGGCGTCTACGACGAGTATGTCGTCGATTGGCTCTACCGGCCCGTTCCGGGTGCCGCGACGCCCGAGGACGAGGTGGCGGAACTCGACCGCCGCATCGCCGCGCGCCGCAGCGATCCGATGTGCCTCTATACGCCTCCTCCCGTGGCCGTGGCGCTCGATCCCCGGTCGATGCCCTACAACCTGGGCGACGATCCGGTCCGGGCCGCAGCCTACGAGTTCGCCAATTACGCCTATGTGATGAAGCATGCCGACGAGTGGATCGGGGAGGAGGATGCCGACTATACGTTCCGGTCGCTCGTGCAGGCCAGCGTGATGAATCAGCTCTATTATGCGTTCGTCAGCGTTTCGGCCAACCTCGGGGGTGTCTATCTGAACGAAAAGTACGAGGGCGACGCGCTGCCGACCTATCTCTCCGTTCCCCGCGACCTGCAACGCCGGGCGCTGCGATTCATGCTCGAACGGCTCGAAGACATGTCGTGGCTCGACAACGAGCGGCTCAACAAGGATGTGGTCGAGGTGGTGTCGCTGGGCGAATATTGCCGCGACATGCTCAGCGACGTGATCTTCAAGAGCCTTTCGACGCTCGACCTGAGCGCCTCCAAATCGGACGACCCCTATACGCAGGACGATGCGATGGACGATCTCTACCGCTATATCCTGCGGGATGTCGCCGTGGGACGGGAGTCCACCGAGGCCAATATCGCCATGCAGCACCTGCTGCTGATCAACGTCATCCGCAATGCAGGCGTGGTGACGCAGACCCGCAGGTCCGCCGCATCGGCTTCCGCGTTCGCCGGAGAGACGCTGCCCGATGCCGCGGCGCTCTCCCGCCTGGCGAAGATGGCCCGGGTGTTTCCGGAGATGACTTCGGACCCGGTGTCGGGCGTGCTGCCGATGCGGAGCGTCGCTTTCCTGGTCCGTCCGGCGGTGGATTACAAGCGTTACGGGATGTTGCTCGACATGAAGAAGCTCTACCGGAACGCCCTCGGCACCTCTGCGTCGGAGCGCATGAAGAACCACTATCGCTACATGCTTCTGGCGATCGACCGGGCGCTCAAAGTGGACTGACGCACGGAGTAATCGTAAAAAACAATGCGGCTTTTCGGCCGCATTGTTTTTTTGCGTATGGCTACGCCTGGAATCTCATCGTAAACTTCCGGATCGGCCTCAGCACCCACATCGGCAGCGCTTTGCAGAGGGGAATCCATGCGCGGTTCCACCAGTCGGGAACGATGCACCGGCGGCCCCGCCACAAGGCCCGCAGTCCGCGCCGTGCGCACGAGTCGGCGGAGATGAGCACCCCGATGCGTCGGCCGATGCGCTGCCAGCGGGGCGTCAGCCCGTAGAGGTCCGTGGCGACGCCTGCCGGACATACCGCCGTGACGCGGATGCCGTGCTCCTGCACCTCTTTCGAGAACGCCACCGAGAACGACCGCAGATAGGCTTTCGACGCGCTGTACAGCGACAGCCCCGGGAAAGGCATCCACAGCGAGTAGGAGGACATGTTGAGGATATACCCCCGGCAGCCTCTGCGCACCATGTCGGCGGCCGCCAGACGGCACAGCTGGGTGTTCGTGAGGGCGTGCAGGAGGATGATCCGTTCGATGCGCTCGGGCGGCGTCTGCAAGATGTCGCGGAACGAGAAAATCCCCGCGTTGTTGATGAGTACGTCGATCTCGACCCCTTCGTGCCGCACGGCCTCCCAAAGCTCCTCGGCGGCCTCCGTGCGGGCCAGGTCGATCTCGACGATGCGCACGTCGCAGCGGTTCGCGGCGGCGCGTATCTCGGCGGCGGCGGCTTCCAGCGGTTCGCGGCGGTTGCCCGCCAGCACGAGGTCGTAGCCCAGCGCCGCCAGCCGCAGGGCATAGCAGCGGCCGATGCCCGACCCGGCGCCCGTGACCAGCGCCCGGGCGCTTCCCGGTGTGATTGCTCCGCGTTTCATCAGGGCAGCCGTTTCAGTTCTTCGACGATCTTCCGCGGCAGGTCGGGGCAATCCTTGCAGCACTTCATGTCCACGGAGTACATCCGCGCGATGCAGTAGTTGCGGTGGTCGCAGGCGCTGCGCGTCGCGGCGTCGCCCGCGCGGAGCTTGTCAACGAACGACGGGTCGTTCACCAGCGCCCGGGCCATCTGCACCAGCTCGAATCCGGCGTCCAGCGCCCGGTCGATGCCCTCGCGGCTGACGAGTCCCCCGACGTAGATCAGCGGACCTTTCAGCTCGGCCCGGAACTTCTTGGCGTCCTCCAGAAAGTAGCACTCCTCGAAGGGGAACTGCTTGATCATAAAGGGTCCGCACCAGCGGATGAAGTAGCGCAGCCACAGCGGCGAGTAGTAGCTCATGGTGTAGATCGGAATCAGCCCCCGCATGACGGCCATCGGGGCCTTCGACACGAACCCGCCCGAGAGGACGATGCCGTCCACGCCGAAGGATTCGATTGCCCGTGCGATCTCGATGCTTTCGGGGATTTCGATGCCCCCTTTGAATCCGTCGTACATGTTGTGTTTCACGGTGATGGCCATGCCGCATGCGCGGGCCGCCTCGACGGCCTCCCCGAGACACATCCGCATGAACCGCATGCGGTTCTCCAGCGATCCGCCGTACTCGTCGCGGCGGTGGTTGGTGTAGGGCGAGAGGAACTGCGAGATGAGGTATCCGTGCCCGGCGTGCACCTCCACGGAGTCGAATCCCGCGTCGTGCGCCGTGCGCACCGCCGTGCCGAAATCCCGTGCGACCTGTTCGATCTCGCGTTTTTTCATGCCCCGCACGGGCGTATAGGCATAGAGGTTGAATCCCGACGAGGCACCGATGGGCATCTGTCCGGCGGTCGTCCAGTGGGTCATGTTGCCGCAGTGGCCGATCTGGATGGCGGCGGCAGCCCCTTCGCGGTGAACGGCGTCGGTGATGTCGCGCAGCCCCGGGACGATCTCGGGGCGCAGCCACAGCTGCTTATTGAACGACAGTCCGCTGCGGCACACCGCGGCATAGGCCAGCGTGGTCATGCCGATGCCGCCGCGGGCCACGGAGACGTGATAATCTTTGAGTTGCTGCGTGGGACCGAAGTCCTTGCCCATCGACTCGAAAGCCGCCGAACGGATCGTGCGGTTGCGCAGCGTGACGGGGCCTAATTTGTAAGGGGTGAAGAGAGAGGAATTCATAATTCACAATTCATAATTCGTAATTGGCGGGCGGGGCCTTCTATCTAATAGATGAAAGGGATGATGCGTTTTCGGCGGAGTTTCGTGAACTCCTCGCCGAACTCCTGCTCGTAGCGGCGGCGGAGCGACGCTGCGCGGGGTGCGAGGTTGGCGAAGGTCCACCATGCGAACACCGCACCCGCCCACGACCACGAGGCGATGGCAAAGCCCGTCCATTCCATCAGTTCGCCGAAATAGTTGGCCGATGAAACGTAGCGGAACATTCCGCCGCGGGGGATGTAGTGGCGCGTGTCGCCGGGCTTCCGCAGGTTGCGGATGATGTGGTCCGAGTGGAGGTTGACGGCCATGCCGGCCAGGAACAGCGCCCCGCCGACGTAGATGTAGGGCTGTGAGAACCAGTCGGCGTAATAGTCCGCAGGCGAGACGTAGAAGATCCATCCGCCCTGCATCAGGGCGTTGAGCGTGTTGAAGACCATGCCCATCAGCACGATTCCGAGGGGCATTTTCCCCTTTCCGCGGATCAGCAGCGGGAAGATGAAGACCCGCTGGAGGTAGTGCGCCTGGAAGAGACAGAACAGCGCCAGCGGTCCGGCCTGCCACATCCGTTCGGACGAGGCCCACAGCACGCACATCAGGATGAAGACCGGGGATTCCATCACCACCCAGCCGATTTTGTTCGGCACGGGAGGTCCGTATCGGCGGTCGAAGAGGTAGCCGTAGCCGGCTTCGAAGAAGTGGAGTGCGGCGAAGACCACGCCGGCCAGCAGGGCCATGACGGTCAGGAAGATCGAAAAGGTTTCTGTCATAATCGCATGCGTCGGGTAAAAACGCGTTAAAGATACGGATTTTTTTGCTTCCGGCAAGTTTTCGGATGCGCGGATATTGTCCAGTTTGGCATCGGGATATGGCAGGGCGCAAGAAAACGGCCCCGCTTCATTTTCCAAAGCGGGGCCGTTTGCCGGAGATTTCCGGCATTCGATTAATGCGTGTAGACCTTGCCTTTCTGATGCTCCTTGTTCTCGTACTTGATGCGCGAGGGGGTGGGGTACTGGAGTTTCTCGAACTCGGCGACGGCGTTGCGGATGTCGCCCAGCAGCATGTCGGCCATGTCGCGCGACATGCCCTGGCGCACGACGATGCGCATGACGATCAGGTTGTCGATGTTCTTGGGCATGGTGTAGGCCGGAACCATCCAGCCGCTCTGCTGCAACGATGCCTGGAGGTCGAAGAGCGTCCATTTGGCCTTCTTGTCGTACTCGGGGTCCATCATCCAGATGAACAGCGGGTTGACGACCTCCTTGGCGTAGTTCCTGAAGCACGGCATCTTGCCGATCTGCGTGTGGCAGTACCGGGCGATGTCCATCGAGTTCTGCTGAACCTCCTTGTAGCCCTCGAATCCCAGACGGATGAAGTTGTAGTACTGGCCGAGAATCTGCGCCGCCGGGCGCGAGAAGTTCAGACCTACCTGCGTGATGTTGGCGCCGAGGTAGTTGACCGAGAACGACATCTCGTCGGGCAGGTATTTCTTGTCCTTCCATACGACCCATCCCAGGCCCGGGTATACCAGTCCGTATTTGTGGCCCGACGTGGAGATCGACAGCACCCATTTGAGGCGGAAGTCCCACTTCTTTTCGGGACGGAGGAACGGCAGGATGAAACCTCCCGACGCCGCGTCCACGTGGATCGGAATTTCATAGCCGGTCTTCCGGTTGTAGGCGTCGAGGGCCTTGTCCAGCCCTTCGATGTCGTCGTCCAGACCCGTCCACGTCACGCCGGCGATGGGCACGATGCAGATGGTGTTCTCGTCGCAGACCTTCAGGGCCTCTTCGATGTCGAGCGTGGGCTTGTCGAGGGTCAGGGGCACGGTGCGCATCTCGATCTGCCACAGCTGGCAGAACTTCTCCCATACGACCTGGAATCCGGTGCTCATCACGAGGTTCGGTTTGTCGAAGGGTTTGCCGGCGGCCTTGCGGCGGTTGCGCCAGCGGAGCCATGCGGCCACGCCGCCCAGCATGCAGGCTTCCGACGAGCCGATGCCCAGCGCTCCGGTCTTCCACTCGGCCTTTTCGGGCGTGTTCCACAGGTTTGCGACGATGTTCAGGCAGCGTCCGCACATCACCGCTACGCGGGGATACTCCGTTTCGTCGATGTAGTTGATGTTGATGGCCTCGTTCATCAGACGGGTGGCGTAGTCGTCCATGTAGGTCGTCACGAAGGTTGCCAGGTTCAGCCGCGGCTGGGTCTGGGGATAGGTCTCGTCCTTGACCAGCTGATAGGCTATTTCGGGTGCGGTCTTCTCCTTGGGGATGAATTCCGTCGGGGCCGGCGAACGCATCTCTTTCGATCCGAAAATGTCTGTCAGGGTGTCCTCGGGTGTGTGTTTTTGCTGATTCATAATGCGAAAATTTTGTTTTTGGTATACATCGTCCGAATCTTGCATGAACTATGCCATAAATTTCGTACTTTTACCCCTGCGTAACTATTCCATGCCATGAAAAAACTCGTAGTCTTTACCGGCGCCGGAGTCAGCGCCGAAAGCGGTCTTGCGACGTTCCGCGATTCCGACGGGACGTGGGGGAATTACAAGATCGAGGAGGTTTGTATTCCCGAGGCTCTGGATTTCAACCGTCGGGGCGTGATCCGTTTCTACAACGACCGGCGGCGCGAGATGCTCGCCGCCGAACCCAATCCCGCACACCTGGCTATCGCCGCTTTGGAGCGCGATTTCGACGTGCAGGTCATCACCCAGAATGTCGATAACCTGCACGAACGGGCCGGTTCGACGCACATACTCCACCTTCACGGCGAGCTCACCAAACTGCGTTCGTCGGACGATCCGTCGCTCGTCGTGCCGTTCGGCGGCATCGAGCAGGGGTTCGACGACACGGCTCCCGACGGCTCGCTGCTGCGTCCGCACATCGTCTTCTTCGGCGAGCCCGTCCCCGAGTTCGGGCGCGCTTCGGCGCTTGCCGCCGAGGCCGATATTTTCGTGGTGATAGGCACGTCGCTGGCGGTCTATCCCGCTGCGTCGCTGGTGCGGTGCGTGCGTCCCGAAATTCCGGTCTATGTGGTCGATCCGGGCCGCCCGGCGATCCGGGGCATCCGCAATCCGCTGGAGGTGATCCGCAAATGCGCCGGCGAGGGCGTTCCGGAGTTGGCCGATCGCCTGCGCGAAATCTATGCGGAACATCCCGTGCACGCGTAAGGCGTTTCTCCCTTCCGCATATGAAAATCCCGCCCCTCGGTGCCGAGAGGCGGGATTTTCGTCCGATGGCGGGACGGCGGACTATTCCGGCTTCCCGGCCCTGTCCTTGAAATAGATCTCCAGCAGCTCCTTGGCCGCGATGAACGACGATATGCGGTCTTCCAGCACGCGTTTTTCGTACTCTCCGATGCGCCCTTCGACGGCCGGATCGCGGTAGAAACTCTCCCGCAGCGCTTCATGGATCGTTTCGTACATCCAGTATTTGTTCTGCCGGTTGCGGTTGTGCTGGAAATAGCCGTTTTTCTCGATGTGGTCGAGATACTCCTCGACGCCTTTCCAAACCTCCTCCAGACCCGTCCTGGCCACCGCCGACGAGGTGTAGACCTTGGGGCGCCAGCCCGATTCGGGCACCGGGAACAGCCTCAGCGCGCTTTGGAACTGCGTCTGCGCCAGCTCCGCTTTGTGGATGTTCTCGCCGTCGGCCTTGGTGATGACCATCAGGTCGGCCATCTCCATGATGCCGCGCTTGATGCCCTGCAATTCGTCCCCCGCGCCCGAGATCTGCAACAGCATGAAGAGGTCCACCATCGAATGCACGGCGGTCTCCGACTGCCCGACGCCCACCGTCTCGATGAAGATGACATCGAATCCGGCGGCCTCGCACAGCACGATCGTTTCGCGCGTCTTGCGGGCCACGCCGCCCAGCGATCCCGCCGAAGGGGAGGGGCGCACGAAGACCGAAGGGTTGTTGCAGATGCTCTCCATGCGGGTCTTGTCGCCGAGTATCGAACCGCCGCTGCGCTCCGACGAGGGGTCGATGGCCAGCACCGCGAGCTTGTGGCGCAGCGATACGACCATGTTGCCGATGGCCTCGATGAACGTGGACTTGCCGGCTCCCGGGACGCCCGTGATGCCGATGCGGACCGAATGCCCGGCGTGGGGCAGACACGCTTCGATGATCTCCTGCGCCTGCGCATAGTGCGCCGGATTGGACGATTCGACCAGCGTGATGGCCTGCGAGAGGGTGGTGATGTTGCCCGCGAGGATGCCCGCGACGTACTCTTCGGTCGAAAGCGCACGCTTCTTGCGCCGCTTGAAATAAGGACTTATTATCGGTTGGTCCTCAACGCCTTCCGTGACATTGAGTGCCGTATCGTGATGCGTGTCCGCATACTCTTTTTCGTAGTGGTCTATCTTGGTGAATGACATGGGTCGTTACCTGGTTGTTTGTTCGATCAGTTTTTCGTTGAATTGCAGCGAGTTGCCCATCCATACCGCGCGGTTTTTGGCGTCGGTGAGCACCCCGAACGGCACGTAGGTCACACCGAAGGCGGTGAACGCCTTTTCCGTGCCGAGGGCCGCGCCGATCCGCTTCGAGAGATAGGGCCTGAGCAGCGGCGTGACTTTCGCGGCGTCCTCCTTCGTGACGACGATCACGCGCAGTTTGGCCCCTGTTTTGTCGGTGATCTCTTTCAGGCGTTTGAGCGAGGCGATGCAGGCGGGGTTCGAGGAGTGGAAAAACTCGATGTAGGTCGCGGGTGCGGCCTCCGGCTGGTTGTCGTCGAGCCATTTCGAGATTTTGAGCTCGGGGACGCGGTCGCCGAGCACGATATTCTGGGCTGCGGCGCCGCCCGCAGCCGCGACAGCCGCGAACGACAGGATAAGGAGCACTTTCTTCATAGAGAACCTTGTTTTTGTACACGAATAAAAGTGTCGTTACGACACCAAAGATAACGATTATTTGCCAGATGGAACAATTTTTCAGGAACAAGTTATGAAAATAGGACTCGATACGGCCCCGGTCACGCTCCGGGGCAATTACTTTCAGCACCTGGCCGGGGTGTTGGAAAATTACGCTCCGGAACATGAATATGTCGTTGACGCAAAGCGCTATGGGCACCTCGACCTGTACCACGGCTTCAGATCCTCGCTGCCGCTCTCCGTACACCTGGGGCGCATTCCGGCGGTGATGACCGTCCCCAACCTCGATTTCCTGCGTTATCCGCACCTCTACACCTTTTCCGAGCGGCTCATCGCCCTGCGCCTCTACCGCCGGGCGCTGCGGCAGGCGCGGCGGGTCATCACGGTCAGCACGCCGGCCCGCGAGGAGCTGTCGCAGCGCCTGCGCATCGACCCCGCGAAGATCGAGGTCATGATGCCGCTCGCAGCCCGCGTGCCGCAGGAACCGCCGCTTCAAGCGGAACTTGAACACACGCGGCGCAAATACGATCTCCCTGAGATGTTTATTCTGATGATAGGAGCCGTCGAGCCGCGCCATAACCACCAAGTGGTGCTGGATGCGCTCGCGCTGTTGGATTCGCGTGTCGGGGTGGTCGTCTGCGGCCGCCGCACGGTCTATTCGGATTTTCTGCTCGACTATGCTCGCGAGCGGCATTTGGCCACGCGCGTGGATTTCATCTACGAGCTGACCTCCGCGGACCTTCCGGCGTTGTTCCGCATGGCGCGGGTCTTCGCCTACCTGCCCGACGCCTGCTCCGAGGCGTCGATCGTGCCGGTGGTCGAGGCGTTGCGCGCCGAGCTTCCGATGGTGCTGAGCGACACGCGGCTCAACCGCGAGGCCGCCGGCCATGCCGCCGCCTACGTGAACCCCGAGGTCCCGGGCGAGGTCGTCGCGGCGCTGGAGAACGCCCTCTGCGACGAGTCGTGGCGGCAGACGATGCGCCGGCGCGAACGCCGGCGCGCGGAACTTTTTTCGGAATACGCTGTGGCGGAACGCCTTATGCAGATTTATACGTCGCTCTGACCGGCTGCGGGAAGTTCGATGCCTCTGATGCGGCCCGTCATCAGCCACTCCAGGTCGATCTGCGGATAGCAGACGTGGATGCGGCGGGCCAGCTCGGGGGAGAGGGGCGCCAGGCCCGTCAGCACGTCGTAGAGCGCTTCGCTGTCGGGAAGGCCGATCCGCCGGGCGAAACTCCCGGTGTAGAGCCCCGATGCGCGGATTGCGAACCGGAGGCGTTCGTGGTCGAAACGGTTGTTGTCGCTGCGGCGGCGGTGGTCTTGCTGTTTCATGGTGGTGTGGATTTTGGGGACCTCTGTGCCGCGCCCGTAAAAATACGAACGCGGACTACTGTTTGCTTACCCAACGGACGGCTCTGGAAAAACCTTTGTAGCAGTAAGCGCATATAGCCCGCGCCGTAACGACGTAGGAATCATATCCCGTGCCATACGGCGCAGGCTGCACCGCAAGCAGGATATGCACTTGACTGCTAAGATAAATTTTCCAGATTTTTCCGTTGAGTCAAGACAACCCGCTGTTGCGGATTGCAGGACAAAGATAGCAAAAAATGCGCTTGTTCCAAAACCGAATTGCATATGGCTTTGCAAAACCTTCCGACTGATAAAAGGGTCGTTACGACCCCAAAGATAGGAAAAATGCGTTTGTTCCAAAACCGAATTGCATATGGCTCTGAATCTTCCGAATGATAAAAGGGTCGTCACGACCCTTTGTACGCCGAAACTGCGCGGTTTTTCCTTTCCGGCGGCGGTTTTTCCGGAGCCGCCCGGACCCGAAATCGTCTTTTCGGACACATCCCGCGAATTTCGAAGCCAAACTATTGCCAAAAAAAGTCCGCCGAATTTTGGCGGTTCTGAAAGATTCGTCTATCTTTGTGTTCGCAAAATAACAAAGGACGAAACAACACATAAATATTCACTAACTTAAATTTAATTGTTGCTATGAAAGTTTCTCATATCGAGCATCTTGGCATCGCCGTGAAGAGTCTCGACGAGGCGATTCCCTATTGGGAAAACGTATTGGGACTGAAGTGTTACGCCATCGAGGAGGTGGCCGATCAGAAGGTCCGCACGGCGTTCTTCATGCTGGGGCAGACCAAGATCGAACTGCTGGAGCCCACGTCGGAGGAGTCCACGATCGCCAAGTTCATCGAAAACCGCGGTATCGGCATTCACCACATGGCGCTGGCCTGCGAGAACATCGAGGAGCAGCTCGCCGACGCCGAGGCCAAGGGCATCCGCCTGATCGACAAGACCCCCCGCAAGGGCGCCGAGGGCTTGACCATCGCCTTCCTGCACCCCAAATCGACCCAGGGCATTCTGACGGAGCTTTGCGAAAACAAAAACAAATAAAGATATGAGCCAGATTCAGGATAAGATCAACCAACTGATCGAGAACCGCGAGACGGCCCGCATGGGCGGCGGACAGAAGGCGATCGACAAACAGCACGACAAGGGCAAGTACACGGCCCGCGAACGCATCCAGATGCTCCTCGACGAAGGTTCGTTCGAGGAGTTCGACATGTTCGTGACCCACCGCTGCTACGACTTCGGCATGGAGAAGAAGCACACCTTCGGCGACGGCGTGGTGACGGGGTACGGAACGATTGCCGGCCGTCTGGTGTACGTCTTCGCACAGGATTTCACCGTGACGGCCGGTTCGCTGTCGCTGTCGATGTCCGACAAGATCTGCAAGGTCATGGACATGGCCATGCGCAACGGCGCTCCGTGCATCGGCATGAACGACTCGGGCGGCGCACGCATCCAGGAGGGTGTCAACGCCCTGGCCGGATATGCCAACATCTTCCAGCGCAACGTGATGTCGTCGGGCGTCATTCCGCAGATTTCGGCCATCTTCGGCCCCTGCGCCGGCGGTGCGGTCTACTCGCCCGCGCTGACCGACTTCATCATCATGAAGAAGGAGACTTCGAACATGTTCCTCACGGGCCCGAAGGTCGTCAAGACCGTGACGGGAGAGGACGTGACGCAGGAGCAGCTCGGAGGAGCCACGATGCACACCACCAAGTCGGGCGTGGCGCAGTTCGCCGTAGACACCGAGGAGGAGGGTATCGAGCTGATCAAGAAACTGATCTCCTACATGCCGCAGAACAACATGGAGGACGCCCCGCTGGCCGTCTGCACGGACAAGATCACCCGTCTGGAGGATTCGCTCAACGACATCATCCCCGACAGCGCCAACAAACCCTACGACATGGCCGAGGTAATCCGTGCCATCGTTGACAACGGCGAATATCTGGAGTCGGCCGCAGGCTATGCCAAGAACATCATCACCTGCTTCGCCCGCTTCAACGGACAGTCGGTGGGCATCATCGCCAACCAGCCCAAGTTCATGGCCGGCGTACTGGACATCAACGCCAGCCGCAAGGCCGCGCGCTTCGTGCGGTTCTGCGACGCCTTCAACATCCCGATCGTGACGCTCGTGGACGTGCCGGGCTTCCTGCCGGGCACCACGCAGGAGTACGGCGGCGTGATCACCCACGGCGCGAAACTGCTGTTCGCCTACTGCGAAGCCACGGTGCCGAAGATCACCGTCACGCTGCGCAAGGCTTACGGAGGCGCCTATATCGTGATGTCGTCGAAGCACATCCGCGGCGACATCAACTACGCATGGCCGACGGCCGAGATCGCCGTGATGGGCGCCAGCGGCGCCGTCGAGGTGCTCTACGGCAAGGAGCTGAAAGAGCTGGCCGACAAACCCGAGGAGAAGGCGAAGTTCATCGCCGAGAAGGAGCAGGAGTACAACGACAAGTTCTCCAACCCCTACAACGCCGCCCGCTACGGCTATATCGACGACGTGATCGAGCCGCGCAACACGCGCTTCCGCGTGATCCGCGCCTTGCAGTCGCTGGCAACCAAGCGTTTGCAGAACCCGCCCAAGAAACATTCGAACATTCCCCTGTAAAGACCGATAGCTTATGATACTGCAAGCAATGAGTTGGGGATGGTCGGAGATACTCTGGGTGTCGCTGATCGGTTTCAGCTTGGTGGTCGTCATGCTGGTGGCGCTGATCTTCATCATGAAGGCTTTCGGCGCCTGCTTCCGGGTGCGTCCCGCGGCCGGCAGCAAGATCGACGCACAGCCGATGATCAGCCCCGAGGAGGTCGCAGCCATCGCCACGGCGCTCAAAATCTACAAGGGCGCCCTGCACGACCGCGAATCCGAAGTGCTGACCATTCTCAACATCAAGCGGGCCTATTCGCCCTGGAATTCGAAAATTCACGGTTTAACCCAGCTTCCCGACCGGAAATAACCTAAACAAGAAAATGAAAGATTACTCACTGAAAATCAACGGACATAATTACAGCGTTCAGATCGACGACGTGAACGAGGCCTCGACGGTGGCCCATGTCGTGGTGAACGGTGTGGATTACGAAGTCGAGATCGAGGGCGCAAAAGCCTCGACGGTCTCCAAACCCCAGGTCGCACCGGCTCCCAAGTCGGCAAACAGCGCCATGATAACCCCCAGCTCGGCGACTCCCTCGCCGCGCATCGCCGCTGCCGCCCCTTCGTCGGGGTACAGCGTGAAATGCCCCCTGCCGGGCACCGTGCTGAGCGTGAAGGTCGCCGCTGGCGATACGATCGCTGCGGGACAGACGCTCGTCGTGCTCGAAGCCATGAAGATGGAGAACAACATCGACGCGGACCGCGGAGGCGTTGTCAAGCAGGTCCTCGTGCAGCAGGGCGCTACGGTAATGGAAGGCGACGTGTTAATCGTAATCGAGTAGGCGTATGTGGAGTGCATTGACTTCCAGCTCCAATTTCGTGTTGGAGAGTCTGGAAACCTTTGTCGAGTCCACCGGCATCGCCGGCCTCCTGGCCAACATGGGGTGGGGCAGTCTGGTCATGATCTGCGTGGCCTTCTTCCTGCTGTACCTCGCCATCAAGCATAAGTTCGAACCGCTGCTGCTGCTGACCATCGCATTCGGCATGCTGCTGACGAACCTGCCGGGAGCCAACCTCTACCATACCGAACTCTTCGCCGGAGGGCATGTCCACTGGGATATTTTCGTGGCGAACGCCGGACTGCTGGACTACCTCTATCTGGGTGTGAAACTCGGCATCTATCCCTGTCTCATCTTCCTGGGCGTGGGCGCCATGACCGATTTCGGTCCGCTGATCGCCAATCCCAAGAGCTTCCTGCTGGGCGCTGCGGCGCAGATCGGCATCTTCCTCACGTTCATCGGCGCCTATGCGCTGGGCTTCTCGCCCTCGGAGGCCGGTTCGATCGGCATCATCGGCGGCGCGGACGGCCCCACGTCGATCTATCTCACCGCGATCCTCGCGCCCGAACTGTTGGGCCCGATCGCCGTGGCCGCCTACTCCTACATGGCACTCGTGCCGGTGATTCAGCCGCCCATCATGCGCGCGCTGACCACCGAGAAAGAGCGCAAGATCAAGATGCGCCAGCTGCGTCCGGTGTCGAAGACCGAGAAGATCCTCTTCCCGCTGATCATCACCGTCATCATCGCCCTGTTGCTGCCGTCGGCCGCACCGCTGGTGGGCTGTCTGATGCTGGGCAACCTGATGAAGGAGTGCGGCGTGGTGGACCGTCTGTCGAAGACCGTGCAGAACGAGCTGATGAATATCGTCGTGATCTTCCTGGGCCTCACGGTGGGCGCTACGGCCACGGCCGAGGCGTTCCTCAATCCCCGGACGCTCTTCATCCTGCTGCTGGGCGTGATCGCTTTCGGTATGGGTACCGCCGGCGGCGTGCTGCTGGCCAAGCTGATGAACCTCTTCTCGAAGGAGGGGAACAAGATCAACCCGCTGATCGGTTCGGCAGGCGTTTCGGCCGTGCCGATGGCTGCCCGCGTGTCGCAGACCGAGGGTCAGAAGGCCGATCCCTCGAACTTCCTGCTGATGCACGCCATGGGACCCAACGTGGCCGGTGTGGTCGGTTCGGCGGTCGCTGCGGGTATTCTGCTCTCGTTCCTCGGATAACGGAGATCGTTTTTTGTGTAAAAGCCGGATTCGTTTCCGGCTTTTTTTGTTATATTTACGCAAATCATTAATCTCTGTTGCGATGAAACAACTGATTCTGCTGATGGCGGGATTCGCGGCGTTCCACGCAGCTGCCGCCGGGCATTATTCGGCGGCGGCGGCGGATTTCCCGGCCGTCTGTGCGACGGCGGCGGACAGTCTGCCGCCGGTCGATACCCTTGCGAACGAACCCTATCTGCTGGCCGATCCGATGCCCTCGTTCAACGGAAACGGGACGCTCGACTTCTGCCGCTGGGTGCAGGAGCATCTGCGCTATCCCTACGAGGCGGTTGTCTACGGCATCGAAGGGCGTGTGGTGGTGGGTTTCGTCGTCGAGGCGGACGGCAGGGTTTCGAATGCCGAGGTGCTGTCGTCGCCCGATCCGACGCTCTCCGAGGCCGCTCTGAGCGTCGTGCGCCGGTCGCCCCGCTGGGAGCCAGGAAAGTTGAACGGCCAGCCCGTGCGGGTCAGGCTCTCCTTTCCGATTGATTTCAACCTCCAGTTGTCGGGGGTAAAACCTGTTGTCGTTACGATGTTGCCGAAATTTCAGGGCGGCGGACTGATCGACTTCAAGCACTGGGTGCTCCGGAACGTGGAGTTCTCCGACAAGATTTTCTACCGCGGGGACGAAGGATGGGTCGAGGTGTCGTTCTCCGTGAACCGGAAAGGCAAGGTGCGCGAGATCGAGACGACCCGTTTCAGCGATCCGGATTTCGCCTTCCAGATTCAGCGGACGATCGCGTCGTCGCCGCTGTGGACTCCCGCCGACAGCAGCGGCAAGAGGCGTGGCACCGATTTCAAACTGCGTTTCGACCTGTCGTTGCAGCGCGGTCCGAACGGGCTTTATTCCGAGGATATGACGGCCTATACCGACGCCGACAGCCTGCCGCGCTTCTGCGGCGGTTCGCCCGGGATGTTCCGGGAGTGGGTGCGGCGGCAGGTGGACAGTCTGCTGGACCCCGGCGCCACCGTGCCCCGGGTGCGGGTCAACGTGCGCTTCGTTATCGAACCCGACGGCACGATGACCGGTATCCGCGTGAGCGCTCCGAAAGAGCATTCGGGATTCGCCAAACTGGTCCGCATGGCCGTCGATAAAACCCCGCTGTGGACCCCGGCCGTGGCGGGCGGGGAAAAGGTCCGCTTCCGGATTTCGCAGATATTGCTTTTCGGGCAGGAGGAGGAGCTCGGGAAGAATCCCGATTCGCTCGACGTGCTGCCCAAATTCCAGAACGGAGGCTTGCCGGAATTCCGCCGGTGGGTGATGGAGACGGTGAAATTCCCGCGCGAGGCGCTTGAATCGGGCGTCGAAGGGCGCGTGCTGGCTTCGTTCGTCGTCGAGGCCGACGGCTCGGTGGGGTCGGTGCGGATCATCCGCTCGCCCCATCCGGTCCTTTCGCGGGAGGTGGTGCGGGCGCTGGCCGAGTCGCCCCGATGGACCCCCGGCAGCCAGAACGGCGAGCCCGTGCGGGTGAAATATACCGTTCCGGTCGATTTCCGGATTCCGGCGGAGCGGAAAACGGCCTCCGGCCCGGCGCAGGAACGCAATACTACCCGGCGCTGACGGCGCCGACGGTGGCTTGCAAAAGCCGTAACCTCTCTGAAAACGGGACGGTTGCGGCTTTTTTTGCGCCGTTTGCGATTTTGATTTTCATTTGTCTTTGCAGTTCGAAAACTTTTTCGTACCTTTGCGCACCCGCAAAGTGCGGGAAACGGATTACAATAAGTTAAATTAAACGTAAACGAAAGTGGATTCATTAAGCTACAAGACTATCTCGGCCAATGCTTCGACGGTGACCAAAGAGTGGGTCGTCATCGACGCTACGAACGAGGTATTGGGACGTCTTGCATCGCAGGTCGCGAAGATCCTCCGAGGCAAGAACAAGCCCAGCTACACGCCCCACGTCGATTGCGGCGACTACGTCATCGTCATCAACGCGGAGAAGGTGAAGCTCACGGGCAACAAAATGACCGACAAGGTCTACACACGTCACACCGGGTATCCCGGCGGCCAGCGTTTCGCCACCCCCGCCGACTATCTGGCCAAGAAACCGACCTTCCTCATCGAGAAGGCTGTCAAAGGCATGCTGCCCAAGACCCGTCTGGGCGAAAAGCTGCTCACGAACTTGAAGGTGTATGCCGGCGCGGAGCATCCCCATGCCGCACAGAACCCGAAGACCATTAAATTAAACGAGATTAAGTAAGAGTTATGGAAGTTGTAAACACCGTAGGTCGTCGTAAGGCCGCTGTGGCTCGCGTATACGTGAAGCCGGGCAAGGGTCAGATTACAATCAACCGCAAAGCGCTTGAAGTTTACTTCCCGCTCGAAATTCTCCAGTACCAGGTGAAGCAGCCCCTGCTGGCCACCAACACCGTGGAGAATTACGACATCGCCATCAACCTCGATGGCGGCGGCATCACGGGACAGGCTTCGGCAGCTCGTCTGGGCATCGCACGTGCCCTGTGCGAGATCGACGCCGAGATGCGTCCGGTGCTGAAAAAGGCCGGATTCCTCACGCGCGATCCCCGCGAGGTTGAGCGTAAGAAGCCCGGTCAGCCCGGAGCACGCCGCAAGTTCCAGTTCAGCAAGCGTTAATACGCACGACCGGAATTTCGGCAACGCACGGCGACGGTTCTCAAACCACATGGATACTTATTATATATTGGGAATTTTTCATTTTCAATTCTTAATTTTTAATCAGTCTACTATCTGGTTGCTGCGCCGCGGAAAACTCGGGGGACCGGCAAGGCCGCTACCCGCCTGAGTTGATGAAAAGAGAATTAAAATTAAACCAACGAATCGAATTAAAATGTCACGTACAGATTTTAATACATTACTGGAAGCCGGTGCGCACTTTGGTCACCTGAAGCGCAAATGGAACCCCAAAATGGCTCCTTACATCTTCATGGAGAAGAACGGCATCCACATCATCGACCTGCACAAGACCGTGCTGAAGATCGATGAGGCTGCTGCGGCCATCAAGCAGATCGCCAAGAGCGGTCGCCGCGTGCTGTTCGTAGCGACCAAGAAACAAGCCAAGGAAATTGTTGCCGAAAAGGTGGCAGCCGTCGGAATGCCTTACGTCACCGAGCGTTGGGCCGGCGGTATGCTGACAAACTTCCCCACCATACGTAAAGCCGTCAAGAAAATGGCCACCATCGACAAGATGACCACCGACGGCACGTTCGATAATTTCTCCAAGCGCGAGAAACTCCAGATCGCCCGCCAGCGCGCGAAGCTGGAGAAGAACCTCGGTTCGATCGCCGATCTGACGCGTCTTCCGGCTGCCCTGTTCGTCGTTGACGTACAGAAAGAGGCCAACGCCGTGAAGGAGGCCAAACGCCTCAGCATCCCCGTATTTGCAATGGTAGACACTTGTTGTGATCCGACCGACATTGATTACGTTATCCCTGCAAATGACGATGCTACGAAGTCGATCGCCGTGGTTCTCGAAGCCATGTGCGCCGCTATCGCCGAGGGCACCGAGGAGCGCAAACTCGAAAAGGAGAAGGAGGCACAGGAGGCTGAAGCCGAGGGTGCTGCGATCAAGAAGGAGGGCAAGCCCCGCATCAAGAAGGCCGTGAAGGCTTCGGTGGATGCCGAGGAGGCTGCCGTGGCAGAGGTGGTTGCCGCTGTCGAAACTCCGTTCGAGGAGCCCGCTGCCGCTCCCGCCGAGGAGGCTGCCGAAGCTGTTGCTGAGGAAAAGGCAGAATAATTGTATTACGAACCGTAAGAGAAAGGAAAAGATTATGGAAATCAAAGCTGCCGATGTAATGAAGCTCCGCAAGATGACCGGTGCCGGTATGATGGATTGCAAGAAAGCACTCATCGAGGCCGAAGGCGATTTTGCGCGTGCTCAGGACATCATCCGCGAGAAGGGTAAGCTCGTCGTTGCCAAGCGTGCCGACCGCACCGCTACCGAGGGTGTCGTCGTGACGAAGATCGTAGGCCAGAAGGCTTACATCCTCTGCCTGGCGTGCGAAACCGACTTCGTGGCTCAGAATGCCGAATACAGCGCTTCGGCAGAGGCCATGCTGGAGGTCGCCGTGAAGAACGACGTTGCCGACCGCGACGCTCTGCTGGCTACGAAGAACGGCGAAGGCCATACCGTCGAGGAGATGGTGACCGAGAAGTCGGGTCAGACGGGCGAGAAGATCGAGCTGGCATACTACGCCCGCATCGAGGCTCCCTACTGCGCCGCATACGTGCACTTCAACAAGAAACTGGGTACGATCCTGGGCTTCAACAAGGAGATTCCCGCCGAGGTGGCCCACACCGTGACCATGCAGGCTACGGCTATGGCTCCGGTTTCGATCTCCGAGGCCGACTGCCCCGCAGAGGTCGTGGAGCACGAGCGCAAGATCGCCGTGGAATCCATGAAGCAGGACCCCAAGAACGCCAACAAACCCGAGGCCATTCTGGAGAAGATCGCCGAGGGCAAGATGCGCAAGTTCTTCGAGGAGAACACGCTGCTGGCTCAGCCGGTGGTAGGCGAGAAGGAGTCGATCGCCGACTTCATCCGCAAGGCCGACAAGGACGCCACGGTAGTCGCTTACAAGCGTTTCGCTTTGGGCGAGTAGTCCGAACCGATTCATACGAAAACAGACCGGAGCGATCCGGTCTGTTTTTTTGTGTTGTGCGCGGCGGGGCTCCGGTGTTGTTTTTTGGGCCGCTTCCGCGGTTTTTCCGGCCGCCTCTCAGAGTTCCACTTTTTCGATCTTTCCCAGCTTCACGTACCAAAGGTATCCCTCGACTCCTTCGTAGCCCATTTCGCCGAGCAGGCGGAGGTATTCGCGCATCTGGCTGCGATAGCGTCCGGCGTCGCGTTCGCCGAACTTGTAATCGACGGCCACGACTCGCCCGTCGCCGATCATCACGCGGTCGGGACGCCGTGTTGACGAGCTTCCCGGGAGGATGATCTCGCTCTCGTTGCGGACCTGCCGCCATCCGCCGCCGAACCACTCGCGCACCTCGGGGTGTTCCAGCGCCCGGTCGATCATCTGCCGCAGCGTCGCGGCATCGTCGGCCGAAAGCGTGCCGTCGGCCTGCATGCGCCGCACGGCGTCGTGGATCTGTGCTTCGTCGCCGGCCTGCTCGAACGCCTTGTGCATCAAGATGCCGAGGTTGCGGGGCGAGAGCTCGACATCGGCCCCGTCTTCGAAATAGCGCTGCGAGGGGAGCCGCAGCCGCAGGTCGGCGCGCGCCGTAGGGTAGTCTTCGAGGATGATATGCTCCGTTTCCGAACGCTTGGAGCCTCCGGCGACGGGGCCTGCGAACTCTCCGAAAGCGAAGTGTTCGCCCGTCTCGTCGGCCGTATAGCGTCCCTCGGTGTCGCCCAGCAGGGCTTTGTCGCCGTCGATGCGGATGCTTTGCAGCAGCACTCCGCCGACTGTGCGGCCGCCCTTCTGGGGTATGAAGACGTGCAGCGACTCGGCGGCGCGCGTGAGGGCCACGTACAGCAGGTTCACGTTGTCCACATGGGCGTAGACCAGTTCGCGGTAGTACTCCGCCGAGAAGTCCGATTCGGCCATCGCCCGCTTGTAGCGCACCGGGAAACGTCCGATCTCGCCGGCCGCTTCGCCGCGGGCCTCGGCCCAGACGATGTTCTGCACCATGCCGCTCGATTTGGGGTCCAGCGGCCACGAGCAGTAGGGGATCACCACGGCCCGTTTTTCGAGCCCCTTGGCTTTGTGGATGGTGGTGATTTCGACCGTCGTGGCGCTCTCGTCAACCGACAGCGAGCGGTTTTTGCCCGTTTCGTCCCACCAGCGCAGGAACAGCGCGATGTCGGCGATCTTCGTCGCGCAGAAGGCGATGATCTGTTCGTGGATGGCTTGCAGATAGGCCGTCTGGCGGCGGTCGCCTTCGAGGGCGTGCTCCATGACGATCCGTTCGAACGCCTCCTCGGGCGACAGCAGGCGGATCGAACGGAAGAAGTCGCGTTCGCCGTCGGTCAGCGCGCGGTCGAACGCATGGCCGAGGTAGTGGTTGTAGACGGCCCGCGAAAGCGAATCGTCGGGGTTGAGCGCCAGCCGCAGCGCGGCGGCGATGAACGAGCTGACAGGGGCGTTGCCGACGATCAGCGCCTCCTGCGTCATCACGTCGAAGCGGTAGCGCGGATTTTCGTTGCGGCGCTTGAAGTCGAGGAGTTCGGCGGCGACCTTCGCGCCGTCGGTGGCCCCGCGCACGAGGATCATGATGTCGCACGGCCGGAAACCCTTGTCGATCAGCTCGCAGATGCGCTCCACGACGGGCGGCTGTTCGGCGAAGGTTTCGACCGAAACGTAGCCCGGATGCTCGGCTTTGCGGCGGGGCGTCTGCGCGTGTCCTCGGTAGGCGTCGGCCAGCGTGTCGTGCAACGAGGCGGCTTCCGCGGGGTCGATGGCCCCTGCGTCGGCGGCCTTCGAGAGGGTTTCGTTGAGCAGGAGATTGTCCGCCGCGACGATCCGTTCGATGATGCGGTTGTTGAAGTCCACCACCGCGGGCAGACTCCGCCAGTTCTCCTGGAGGTTTTCGACCACGGTGTTGCCGGGTCCCAGGGCCTTTTGGGCTTTCTCGTGGAGGATGCGCCAGTCGCCGCCGCGCCAGCGGTAGATCGACTGCTTGATGTCGCCCACGATCAGCACCGAGGTCTCTGCGGTCTGCGACATGGCGTTCTGCAACAGCGGCAGGAAATTCTCCCACTCCTTGACCGAGGTGTCCTGGAACTCGTCGATCATGAAGCGTTCGAAACGGTTGCCGACCTTCTCGTAGATGAACGGCGCGTCGTTGTGGCCGATGAACTCCGAGAGGACGTATTTGGTCTCCGAGAGGAGCATCATGTTCTGTTCGTCGCACAGCTGCTGCACCCGTTCGTAGAGGTCCGACAGCAGGGCGAAGCTGCGGTAGTTCTCGCGCAGCAGGTCGCAGGTGTTCCAGCTCCGCATGTTGGCGTCGTAGAGATCGCACATTTCCCGGAGCAGGGGTTGCAGTTCGGGGGCGAGCGCCTGTGCGGGCGATCCCTTGGGAGCCCATCCGTCGGTCGAGGCGGCCATTTTGGCCGCCGTGGCGCCGTAGGGTTTCAGTTCGCCCGCGGCGACGGTGAAGAACCAGTTGGCGAAACTGCGGCTCTTGCCCGAGAAGTCGGCGGCCGTGAGCCCGGCTCCGGTGATGAGCCCGACGGCCTGCGCGGCCGCCTCCTGCATCCGTTTCTTGGTCGCTTCGGCATGCGCCGTGGCGCGTGCGACGATCCGCCCCAGCTCCTCGCGCGAGCGCGCCCGGCCCAGCGCGGCCTTGTTCTTCTCCTTGAACAGCTCGCCGCCCAGCGAGAGAATGCCGTCGCGGATGTCCCACTTGCGGCCTTCGTCGATGCGCTCCTGCACGAAATCCGTGAGCCACCGTTGCAGGTCGCGGTCAACGGTGATCTGCTCGATGAGCGTGTCGGCGCTTTTCGACAGCACCGATGCCGTTTCGATCTCGACGTTGTAATTGAGGTCGATGCCCAGCTCCTTGATGAAGGCGCGCAGGATGCGCTGGAAGAAGGTGTCGATCGTGAGCACCGTGAAGCGCGAATAGTCGTGGAGTATCTTCGATCGCACCTCGGCGGCGCGTTTGCGCACCGAACGTTCGTCGAGCGACAGCTCGCGGCAGAGGTTTTCCAGATAGGGGCTCGCGGCTCCGGACGCCAGGGCGTGAATCTCTTTCAGGATGCGCGATTTCATCTCCTCGGTGGCCTTGTTGGTGAAGGTCACGGCGAGGATATGCCGGTAAAGACCGGGCTGGCCGATCACGTCGCGGACGTATTTGTAGGCCAGCTGGTAGGTTTTTCCCGATCCGGCACTCGCATTCAGAATCTTCGCTCTCACTGTCCGAAATTTCGTTTTAACGGGTAAAAATACAAAACAAATCCCGAACTTCGCAATAATTTTGTAATTTAGCGGAGGTAAAACAAGTCTTTGTTATGAAGAAAATGATTCTGACGGCCGTGATGCTGGCCGCCGCCGCACTCTGCCGCGCACAGCAGCCGGCCGAAACCGGGGAACGCCGCGAATGGCTCACTTCGTTTACCTCCGTCGAGGTGTCGGCGCCGCTCGACATCCGCTTCGTCCCGGTGCCCGACACCGAAGCCCCCAAGATCGTCTACGACACCAAAGGTTCCTATACGACCCGTTTCCGCGCCGAGGTGCGGGACAAGGTGCTGCGCATTTCGGAGCGTGCCGACGCGCGCCGTCCCGACCGCACCTCCGTGACTGTCTATTACAACTCGCTGGAACGCATAGCCATTGCCGATGCTGTGGCGACGTTCGACAGCACGCTGGTGGCCACGGTCCTCGACCTGACCGTGGGCGGCATGGCGCAGGTGACGGCCCGGATGGATGTCAAGGACCTTAAAATGGAGCTTTCGGGCAAGAGTTCGGCGACGCTGACGGGCGATGTGCGCTACCTCTCGTTGTTCGTCTCGACCGGCAGGGTCGAAGCCGCGGAGCTGGAGGTGATGTCCGCCGAAGTCAACGTCACCAGTTCGGGCACCGCGTCGCTGTGGGTGACCGACCGTTTCCAGGGCAAGACCTCGACCGGGGGCAAGATCTCCTACAAGGGCGTTCCGCCGGTCGTGCGCAGCGGCTCGAAATTCATGGGCGGCGACATAACACGGGTCGAGTAATTCAAAATTCATAATCTTGACTTTTCTCCACGAAGTCGCCCGGGACCTTTACGAACGCTACGGCGAGGGGTTGTCCGACCGTGCGCTGCTCTTTCCGTCGCGGCGTGCGCGGCTGTTTTTCGTCGATGCCCTGACCGGAATCGCCGGACGGCCCATGTGGCAGCCGCAATGGGTGACCGTCGATGACCTCATGGCCGAAATCTCGGGCTTGCATACGGGCGACCGCGTGCGGCTCATCACCGAACTCTACAAGATCTATTCGGAGTACCACGCCGAGCCGTTCGACAAATTCTACTTTTGGGGCGACATGCTCCTGACGGATTTCGACACCATCGACAAATACCGGATCGACGCCGCGATGCTGTTCCGCAACATCTCGGAGATCAAGGAGATCGAGGCCGACATCTCGTACCTCACTCCCGCGCAGCTGCAAATCCTGCGCTTCTGGTCGTCGCTGGGCGACGAGGCCGACCTTTCGGCCGAGAAACGCAAGTTCCTGGCCATCTGGAAGACGCTGGGACCCGTCTACCGCCGTTTCCGCGAACGCCTTGCCGAACTGGGCATCGCCTACAACGGCATGGTCCAGCGTGCCGCTGCCGACCGCATCCGCGAGGGCGGGTACGCCTTCCCGGAGCCGAGACGGTATGTCGTGGCGGGTTTCAACGCCTTGTCGGAGTGCGAAAAGGTGCTCTTCCGGTTCCTTTCGACCGCTGCCGAGACCGATTTCTATTGGGATTACGACGCTTACTATAAGGACCGCCCCGAGCAGGAGGCCGGAATGTTCGTGCGCGAGAACGTCGTGCAGTTTCCGCCGCGCGGAGGCGTGTCGCACGACAACATGGAGCGGCCCAAGGAGCTGACCGCCGTGGCCGCGGTGTCGAACGCCGTGCAGTGCAAGCACGCTGCCGCGATCCTGCGCGGACTGGCCGCCGCGGGGCCGCTGGACAAGCGTACCGCCGTAGTGCTGACCGACGAGAATCTGCTCCTGCCGCTGCTGTACGCCCTGCCGCCCGAGATCGGGCGAGTCAACGTCACGATGGGTTATCCGCTGCGGTCGAGCCTGGCCTACACCTTTGTCGAGCGCCTCGTGGAGTTGCAGGCCCACCGCCGCACGAAGGGGGCGGGGTGCACCTTCTACCACGCCGACGCCGTGGGCATCCTCGCGCATCCCTACATCGCGGACTGCGATGCCCGCGAAACCCGTGCGATGCAGGACGAGATCGTGCGCGAACGCCGCATCTCGATAGACGCCCGGTGGCTGGGGCGCAACGAACTGCTGAAACTGGTCTTTTCTCCCGCCGCCGAATGGCGCGAACTTTCGGACTGGCTGCTGAGGGTCACGGCCGCCGTGGCCCGGATGCCCTACGAGGGGGACGACGCCCGGCAGCGGGTGGAGTTTCTGGCCGTGATCGCCGAGGAGCTCACCAAACTGCGCAATTCGCTGGATGAATGCGACATAGAACTGACTCCGGAGGTCTATGCGTCGCTCCTGCGCCGCCACCTGCAAACCCTGCGCATTCCCTACGAGGGCGAACCGCTCGAAGGGGTGCAGATTATGGGTATCCTCGAAACCCGCAACCTCGATTTCGATAACGTCATCCTGCTGTCGATGAACGACGACAACTTCCCGGGCAACCACATGGCCCAGGCGTCGTTCGTGCCCTACAACCTGCGTGCAGCCTACGGGCTTCCCACGCCCGAGCACCACGAGGGCGTCTACGCCTACTATTTCTACCGCCTCGTGCAGCGGGCCCGGCGGGTGTGGATGCTCTACTGCTCGCATGCCGACGACAAATCGACGGGCGAGCCCAGCCGCTACATCTACCAGCTGGATTACGAGAGCGGTTTCCCGGTGAAAAAGGTCGAGGTGGGCGTCGATGTCAACCTCGCCGAGACGGCCCCGATCGAGGTGGCGAAGGACGAGGGGGTGATGCGGCGTCTGGAGCGTTTCACCGACCCCGAATCGAAGGCCACGCTCTCGCCGACGGCATTTTTCCGCTATGTGGCGTGTCCTCTGCGGTTCTATTTTCACTCCGTGGCGCGCCTCGAAGCCGACGACGAGATCTCCGAAGAGGTCGATGCCCCGATGTTCGGAACCATCCTCCATGCCGCGGTGCAGAAACTCTACGCCCGAATCGTGGGGGAGCTGCATCCCGGCGATACCCTGCGGACGATGCTCCGCACGGGCGAGGTGGCTGCGGCGGTCGAGGCGGCGATCAACGAGAATTACCTCCGGGACACGGCGGCCACGGCCGGGGATTACACGGGCAACCTCCTGCTGGTGAAAGACATCGTTACGCGCTACCTGCGGGGCGGGGTGATGCCCTACGACGCCGCGCACGACGCCTTCACGGTCACGGGGCTGGAGCAGGAGGTGGCCTACGGATTCGATTTTGAGTCGGCCGGGCGGCCGCTCCGCATGAAATTCGCCGGCATCGCCGACCGTATCGACGTGCTGGAGGACGGAACCCTGCGCGTGGTCGATTACAAGACCGGGGCGCCGCATCTGGAGTTCGCGGGGGTGGAGAGCCTCTTCCGCGGCGAGGGCAAGCAACGGCTTTCGAATATTCTCCAAACGTTGCTTTACGCCATGATGCTCTACCACACGCGCGGGGCCGATGCCGTGCCGGCGCTCTATTACGTGCGGGCGATGAACCGTCCCGACTACCTGCCGACGCTCGACGACCGCGAAACGGGTCTGCGCGGCGCCGGTTACACGCTCTATGCCGAACGTTTCGAGGAGCTCGTGGGCGAGACCCTCGCCGAATTGTACGATCCCACGGTGCCGTTCCGCCAGTGCGAAGATGCCGACACCTGCAAGTTCTGTGATTTCAATATCATCTGTAAGCGATAGGGTATGGAGCTTTTGCGTCGTCACCCGGTTGCTTCCGGGCGGCGGGTCGCCGCGGGCAATCCCTGCCGGATTATTTGGAAATCAGAAGGCGGAGGACTGCGAAAAAGCGTCCGAATTTTTGGAAAATTCGAAAAACGGAGTTATATTTGCCAAGAGAAGTTCTTTACATATTGTTAATTTGACAAGGCATTTGCTTTTTCTTGTACTCGAAACCTGGAAAATTTCAAACACAGAAAAGCCAAAGTCGATGCCCGTGTTGTTTTTCAGCGCGGGCGGATTCTATGGTTTTCTGTGTGGGCTTTCCAGGGCCTCGGGTACGATCACTGAATTCCGTCCGCGTTTTGTTTGCGCGGGCGAATACGGTGGTTTTCTTGGTGGGCTATCCAGGGCCTCGGGTACGATCACGGAATTCCGTCCGCGTTTTGTTTGCAGCGGGGCGAACGCTTTCCGAAAGCTGATTTTTGGCGGAGGCTGCGGGAATAAACCCTATGGTGACAGCGATATATCCGTAAAGGTATTCTCCGGGCTTCCGCCTTTTTTCCCGGTCAGAGTTTCACCACGAAATACGACGCTCGGCTGGCTACACGTTCTGCGCCGAACGTTTCGGGGAGCTCGTGGGCGAGACCCTCGCCGAATTGTACGATCCCACGGTGCCGTTCCGCCAGTGTGAGGATGCCGATACCTGCAAGTTCTGCGATTTCAATCTGATTTGCAAAAGGTAGTTTTTGCGGCCTGCGGCCGCGGGATTTCATGTACTTTTTTCCGCAAAAAGTACCAAAAACTCCCCGACGGATGCCTTCGCCTGCGACGAACCGTCTAACGCTGGCTCCGGGCGACTATTCGCGGGGGCGCACGCGCCCCGTCCCCTCCGCTCGCGCTTTTAGCCGGTCCGTCGCTTAACGGCTCCGGCATCGAGTCGGGATCGGAGTGCCTCTAAGATTTAAGTCTACAATTTCACCGTGAAATACGACGCTCCGCTGCGGCGCGCCGCCTCGATGCCGATCGGCGAATCCTCGAAGATCAGCGTCTCGCGCGGCGTGCAGCCCTCGCGGCGTATGGCCTCCAGAAAGCAGTCCGGGGCGGGCTTCGCGTGTTCCACGTCGGCGCCCGAGAGAATGCCGTCGAGCCCGCCGCCGATGCCCAGATGGGCGATCACGTTGTCGATATTCTCCCGGCTGCCCGTGGAGACGACCCACACGCGGCCGCCGTCGGCGCGGAACTGCCGGCAGAACTCCCACAGCGGGACGTTCAGACGCACGGTGTCGAAAAACGAGGGGTAGAGGGCGATTTTGCGCAGCCGTATCTGCTCGCGTTCGGCAGCGTCGGCGATCCCCAGCCGGGTCAGGAACTCGTCGCACCGCATGCCGAAATAGTGCGCGGCGTACTCCTCTTCGGTGAGCTTGTAGCCGGCTTCGCCCAGGGCCGCGACATAGGCCAGCGTGTTGGCCCGCCGGGTGTCGGCCAGCGTGCCGTCGAAATCGAGCAGAATAAGGCGGATTTCAGAATTTTCCATTTTTCGGTTTACTATTCGGTCGAAGGCGTGTATCCGGCTATGATTGTTCCAAAGGCTCGTTGCCGCCTGAATCCCGGCTCTTAGCCGGGTTAGTCGAAAGACTGCATGCCCGACTGCGCGATGCGCATCAGGCGTTGGTATTCCGAGGGCGAAAGTTCCATGAAGAAGTAGTGGATCGGGTCTACGCGCATGCCGTCGAGCCGCACCTCGTAGTGGAGGTGGGGGGCCAGCGAGAGACCCGTGTCGCCCGACAGGGCGATGATGTCGCCGCGCCGCACGCTCTGGCCCTTGCGGACGTGGATTTTCGAGAGATGGCCGTACGAAGTTTCGTAGCCGTTGCCGTGGTCGATCACCACGGTCTGCCCCTGCGTCGAGTTGCGCAGCGCCACGTCGCGCACCACGCCGTCGGCCGTGGCGAAGACGCGCGACCCTTCGGGAATGGTGTAATCGACGCCCTGATGCGATTGCAGGGTCTTGTAGAAGGGGTGGATGCGCATGCCGTAGGAGGCTGTGAGCAGTGTCAGCTGCTTGTTGATGACCGGCTGGATCGAGGGGATGTTGTTGCATCCGCTGCCCGCCGAGTCGATGAGACCCTGCAATTCGAGGTAGGTGCCGTTGAGTTCGTCCAGCTGCCTCTCCATCGCCGCGACCCCTTCGCGCAGTTCGCGTTTGAGCTGGCGCGTCGAGCGGCCGATGATCTTCTCGTAGGTCGCCGACTGGCGCCGTTCGGACTCCGAATTGAAGTCGTAGGGCTCCGATTCGAAAAGCGTGCGGAAGACGCTGCGGTCGCGGTCGTTGAGATTGCCGAGGACCATTTGCAGCGAATCGTAACGTTGTGCCAATTCGGTGTATTCGCGGCGCAGGCGGTCGGTCGAGTGTTTGAGCCGGTATTCGAACGGCGTGTCGAAGAAGATCGAGAACCCCAGATAGTAGAGCACCGCCATCCCCAGCCACACGAAAGCGTGGACCGTGGCGCGGATGATGCGCTGCTTGCGGCGTTTGCGCCGGCGGAGCTTTTCGAGATCCTTTTTCCCTGCCATCTTACAGCTTTTCGAAATTGGTTTCGCGCATGTTCTCCATGAGTTGTTCGTACTCTTCGGAGGTCATGTTGCGGTTGAAGTAGTTGATCGGATTGACGGGCACGCCCTTGTGGATCACCTCGTAGTGGAGGTGGGGGCCCGAGGAGATGCCCGTGTTGCCCGTCTCGGCGATGATCTGCCCGCGGACGACCCGTTCGCCCGGCTGCACGAGGATCTTGCTCAGGTGCGCATAGCGGGTCTTGTAGCCGAATTCGTGGTTCAGCAGCACCATGTGCCCGTAGCCGCCGTTGCCGCCGGTGGAGGCCGCCTCCACCACGGCGTCGCCCGTGGCGTAGACCGGCGTGCCGCGGTCGCATCCCAGGTCGATGCCCCTGTGGGGGCGGATATACCCCAGCACGGGGTGCATGCGCCGCATGTTGAAGGCGCCGATGTGGTTGTTGTGCAGGGCGCTGCGCTCGATGGGCCAGATGGCCGGAACGGCCGCCGAAAGCTGCTCCTTGTTTTTCGACAGCTGTTGCAGTTCGTCGAACGACACCGATTCGAGATAGATCGTGCGGGCCAGCGCGTCGAGCTGCCGCCACGTCCCGATCATCAGCGGGGTGTATTCGTCCTCGGCCATCGCGGCGTATTTCGAGTCGGGGTAGGGCTGCCACACCCCCGGGATCGAGAGCGTGTCGGTCGAGAAGAGCGACCGGTAGACGTAGTTGTCGCGGTGGCGTATTTCATCGACCCGCTGCTGGGCGCTGCGGATGCGGTCCTGGAGGATGCGGTACTTGATGACCGTTTCGCGGTTGTCGCGCAGGATGCGGTACATCTTGGGCGTGTAGAAGAAATACGAGAAGACGACGTTGGCGATCGAGACGAGGATGAAACCGATCAGAATCTTGCGGATCAGACGGTAGGTGCGCAGCTGGAACGGGGCCGTCATCACATCGCGCGTGAGTGCCTGCGCTTCGTGCGTCAGCTCCCCCGCGCCGGCCCGCAGCGCCCCGGTATCGAATCCGTGTCCTTTTTGCCCCATCGCGGAAAAAACTCTTTAATAAGATGCAAATTTAGTTTAAAATGTGTAATTTTGCAACCCGAATTGAATAACGGAAAAATAGGATAAATCAATATATCATGGAGTCAAATAAAATTCGTCAGGCTTTTCTCGACTTCTTCGAGTCGAAGGGCCACGTTATCGTGCCTTCGGCCCCGATGGTCGTGAAGGGCGACCCGACGCTGATGTTCACCAACGCGGGCATGAACCAGTTCAAGGACATCTTCCTGGGCAACGCTCCCCGCAAATATCCGCGTGCGGCCGATACGCAGAAATGCCTGCGCGTCTCGGGCAAGCACAACGACCTGGAGGAGGTCGGACACGACACCTACCACCATACGATGTTCGAAATGCTGGGCAACTGGTCCTACGGCGACTACTTCAAGAAGGAGGCGATCGAGTGGGCCTGGGAGCTGCTGCACGACGTGTATAAGCTGCCCGCCGAGCGGATGTACGCCACGGTGTTCGAGGGCTCGGAGGAGGACGGCGTGCCGTTCGACCAGGAGGCTTACGACTACTGGAAACAGTTCCTGCCCGAGGACCACATCATCCGCGGCAACAAGCACGACAACTTCTGGGAGATGGGCGAGACGGGTCCCTGCGGCCCCTGCTCGGAGATTCACTTCGACCTGCGCGACGAGGCGGAAATCGCCCTGAAGCCGGGCCGCGAGATGGTCAACATGAGCCATCCGCAGGTGATCGAGATCTGGAACCTCGTCTTCATGCAGTTCAACCGCAAGGCCAACGGTTCGCTGGAGGAGCTTCCGGCGCGCAACGTCGATACGGGCATGGGCTTCGAGCGCCTGTGCATGATCCTGCAAGGCAAGAAGTCGAACTACGACACCGATGTTTTCCAGCCCACGATCGGCCGTATCGCGGCGATGTCGGGCAAGAAATACGGCGAGGACGCCAAGGCCGACGTGGCCATGCGCGTGATCGCCGACCACCTGCGGGCCATCGCCTTTTCGATCGCCGACGGCCAGCTGCCGTCGAACGTCAAGGCGGGTTACGTCATCCGCCGCATCCTGCGCCGCGCCGTGCGTTACGGTTATACCTACCTCGGCTTCACCGAGCCGACGCTCTGCCGCCTGGTTCCCGGACTGGTGGAGCAGATGGGCGGCCAGTTCCCCGAGCTGAAGGCGCAGCAGGGACTTATCGAGAAGGTTATCGAGGAGGAGGAGGCGTCGTTCCTGCGGACGCTGGCCACGGGCATCAACCTGCTGGACGGCGTCGTCGAGCGCACGCGGAAAGAGGGCCGCGAACTGATCTCCGGCAAGGAGGCTTTCGAGCTTTACGATACGTTCGGCTTCCCGATCGACCTCACGGAGCTGATCGCCCGCGAGCAGGGCGTCGGCGTGGACCTCGCGGCTTTCGAGAAGGAGTTGCAGGCCCAGAAAGAGCGTTCGCGCAACGCCGCGGCCGTCGATACCGACGACTGGGTGGAGCTGATCCCCATCAAGGAGAGCGTCTTCACGGGCTATGACACGCTGACCGAGAAGGTCCGCATCGCCCGCTACCGCCGTGTGACCTCGAAAGGCAAGACTTCGTACCAACTGGTCTTCGACCGCACGCCGTTCTACGGCAATTCGGGCGGTCAGATCGGCGACATCGGCTTCATCGAGAGCGCCAACGAGCGCATTGCGGTCGTGGCCACCGAGAAGGAGAACGGACTCATCATCCATATCGTCAGGGAGCTTCCCGAGAACCCTGCGGCCGAATTCACCGCCCGGGTCGATCCCGAGAAACGGCAGGCTGCGGCCAACAACCACACCGCCACGCACCTCATGCACGAGGCGCTGCGCAAGGTGCTCGGCACGCACGTCGAGCAGAAGGGTTCGATGGTGACGCCCGAGATCCTGCGCTTCGACTTCTCGCATTTCCAGAAGGTTACGCCCGAGGAGCTGCGCGAGGTCGAAAGGCTCGTCAACCGCGCCGTCCGCGCCAACCATCCGCTCGTGGAGAACCGCGAGGCGACCAAGGAGGAGGCCGAGAAATGCGGTGCGATGATGCTCTTCGGCGAGAAATACGGCGACAAGGTCCGCATGGTGCGCTTCGGAACGTCGGTCGAGCTGTGCGGCGGTACGCACACCAGCGCGACGGGCAACATCGGCTTCTTCAAGATCCTTTCCGAGAGCGCCATTTCGGCCGGCGTGCGCCGCATCGAGGCCGTCACGGGCGAGCAGGCCGAGAAGATCATCTACGCCGCCGAGGATACGATGCGCAACGTCGCCGAATACCTCAATAACCCGCAGGTCGTGCAGGCCGTGAAGAAGATGCTCGAAAGCAACGAAACGCTGTCGAAGGAGGTCGAGACCATGCGCCGCGAGCAGGTGGCGCAGTGGGCCGACAAGATCATCGCTTCGACGCCCGAGCGCCACGGCATGCAGATTTTCGCCACGCAGATCGACCGCCGTCCCGATTTCGTGAAAGACCTGGCCTACAACCTGCGCCAGCGCTCTCCGAAGCTGGTTTTCGTCGTCGGTTCCGTCTGGGAGGAGAAGCCGACGCTGACGGTGATGCTGGGCGACGAGATCACGGCTCAGGGCGTGAATGCCGGGGCTGTCGTGCGTGAGGCCGCGAAGCTGATGCAGGGCGGCGGCGGCGGCCAGAACTTCTTTGCGACCGCCGGCGGCAAGAACGCCGACGGATTGCAGGCCGCCATCGACAAGGCCGTGGAGCTGATTTGCAATCAACTCAATTGAGAATTAAAAATTAAAAATCGAAGGATATGAGCAACAACAAGGTTCTTTTAATGATCCTCGACGGCTGGGGAAACGGCCGTCACGACAAGGCGGACGTGATTTCGACCGTCCATCCCGAATACATCTCGGCCATGACTGCGAAATACCCCCATGCCGAACTGCGCACCGACGGCGAGAACGTCGGTCTGCCCGACGGACAGATGGGCAATTCGGAGGTCGGACACCTCAATATCGGCGCCGGCCGCGTCGTCTATCAGGACCTCGTGAAGATCAACCGCGCCTGCCGCGACAATTCGATCATGCAGAATCCCGAGGTGAAGGCCGCGTTCGAATACGCCAAAAAGAACGGCGTGAACGTGCATTTCATGGGCCTCGTGTCGGACGGCGGCGTGCACTCGTCGCTGGAGCACCTTTTCAAGCTCTGCGACATCGCCGCCGAGTATAAGATCGAAAATACCTTCGTGCATTGCTTCATGGACGGCCGCGACACCGACCCGCACAGCGGCAAGGGATTCATCGCCGACCTCGAAAAGCATATGGCCGCATCGACGGGCAAGGTGGCGACGGTGATCGGCCGCTACTACGCTATGGACCGCGACAAACGCTGGGAGCGCGTGAAGGTGGCTTACGACGCGCTGGTGAACGGCGTCGGCGAACATGCGTCGGATATGGTCGCTGCCGTGCAGAAATCCTATGACGAGGGCGTGACGGACGAGTTCATCAAGCCCGTCGTGCACGTCGGTGCCAACGGACAGCCCGTCGGCACGATCCGCCCGAACGATCTGGTGATCTTCTTCAACTACCGCAACGACCGCGCCAAGGAGCTGACGATCGTGCTGACGCAGGAGGATATGACCGCCGAGGGAATGCACACCATGCCGCTCTACTACTGCTGCATGACTCCTTACGACGCCAAGTTCACGGGCCTGCACATTCTCTTCGACAAGGAGAACGTGCCCAACACCATCGGTGAGTACGTTTCGGCGCAGGGCCTCAAGCAGTTGCGCATCGCCGAGACCGAGAAATACGCCCACGTGACGTTCTTCCTGAACGGCGGCCGCGAGGATAAGTTCGCGGGCGAGGAGCGTATCCTCGTCGCTTCGCCCAAGGTGGCGACCTACGACCTCCAGCCCGAGATGTCGGCCCCGGAGGTCGCCGACAAGCTGGTTGCGGCGCTGGGCGAAAAGAAATTCGACTTCATCTGCCTGAATTTCGCCAACGGCGACATGGTGGGCCACACGGGCGTCTACGAGGCCATCGAGAAGGCCGTGAAGGCTGTCGATAAGTGCGTTTCCGAGGTCGTCGAGGCGGCCAAGGCCAACGGCTACGAGGTGGTGATGATCGCCGACCACGGCAACGCCGACAACGCCCTGAATCCCGACGGTACGCCCAATACGGCGCACTCGTTGAATCCCGTGCCCATCGTGGTGGTTTCGGACCGCGTGCAGTCGGTTCACGACGGCATTTTGGCCGACGTGGCTCCCACGGTGCTGAAGCTGATGGGGCTCGAACAGCCTGCCGAAATGACGGGCAAACCGCTGGTGGAGATGAAATAACGCATCCCCGGTATGTGAAAAACGGACGCGGCATTGCCGTGTCCGTTTTTGTTTCCGGGAAGGTCGGTTTACGCGGCGCTCAGTTCAGCGGAATCAATACCGTAACGGGGCGGTTGCTGTCTTGCTCCGAAAAAACGGCGGCTCCCGTTTCGATATTCACGAAACATACGATCTGCTTGCCGTCGGAGTTGCGCACGCCTGTCAGCGTCGCTTCTCCCGATGGAATGTTCTCAGATAAAACGCCCAGTTTGCATCCGGCCAAGGCGAGATCGAAATTCACAACACCGTATTCGAGCGTTTCGATATTGAACCATTCAGCCCCTTCGGAAAAAACTCTCCATGCAAGCCCCTTGTAGGTATTCTCTTTCGTGGGGAAAATCACATGATTGCTTTGGTCCCAGTTCAGAGGGGTAATCTGCGATGTCTGTTTATCCACTACGAGGCATTGCCCCAGAAAGTATGAATCGGCGGCTTCATAGACGGGGAGCAGCCATCCTCGCCAGTTTATACTGACTTTCGATACCCAGTCGATATAGCCGGGGTCGCCCAAATTCGTGGAATAATCGGTTCCGCTGCTGATGGATGCGATCGGTGCGGAAAGCGTATTGCTTCCGGCCCATTTCCCGACATGGTAGTCGTGCAGGGAGACGATGTATTCACGTTGCGGAGAGCCTGCGCGTTCTTCCACTTGAACGGCTTTGATTCCGTCGTCCGTTTTGGTCAGGAAAATTTCTCCCTTGTCGAATAGCGGCATCTGTTCGAAACCTCCGTTGGGATAGAGGAATGTATAACTGTTTCCCATTGACGGCACGACGATCGTCCCGTTGTCCAATGGCCATATTTCGTTGCCTTCGATGCCGACGGCATTGGGATTCACCTGTTTTAGCACGAGATCTTCGTTTTGCATTGTGACTGCCAGCAGATCGCGGCCTTCATGGGGCAGTATGTAAAGGTCTCCGTTGTTGCCGAGTGCCGTTACGGGCGGCTCCGGGATTTCGAAATATTTGCCTGCGGATTGCGGAATGTAGAAGATTTTTCCGTCCGAATTCCGCACGAGAATATGGAAGTAGAACGCATCCGGTTCGTAGTAGGGGCGCATGTCGAAATAGTTCCCCTCTGCCGTTTTGAATTCGCATTGCAGCATCAGCGTGTATGCGCCCGACAGAGAAAACAGGTGCCGGGGCATTACCTGAATGTCATTGCGTACTTTCGTAACCGTGCCGTCTTCGGCTTCGACGCAAGAAAGAACGACGGTAGAGATGTTGCCGTTTTCGTCTATCTTGAACAATCCGACTTCCGACTCGTCGGATTGCGCCCGGGAGGGAGTGCCGGTCAGCGAAAGGTACTTCGCATCGTCGAGTTCCAGTTTTTGCATTTTGATGGTTTTGGAGCGGCCGCCCGATCCCTCGTCGCTGTCTCCGCAAGCCGCAGAAAGCATGGCGACGCTGACTAAACCCAAGATAATTTTTTTCATAAGGTTAATTTTGCTCCTATCCGCACCTCGATAGGCGATACCGGAAAACAGAAAGCGTGGTGCTGAAAACTTATTTCAACTGAACAGGTCTTAGGAAACCTCGAAGATAAAATAAGCAACAGTCCCACGCCTATATCCACGGATGGATACGACGTGAAAGATGTCCGCTTATTCTCTCTTCTGTTGAATTTCCTAAGTTCGTTCAGTGAGAATAAACTTACACTTTCCGTGTTTGTCAATATGTCATTGCAAATATAGAAAACATATCCGGAAAATGCAATCGCCATCTTTTTTCGGGACTGTCGCGTCAACAAATTTCGGCAAAAAGTTCATGACGATCAATATTGACCGAAAATTTTGTTCTTTCAATTTGAGGCAATGGCGGCCTGCCGCTTCGCCCCTTCCGGATGGTACGGGCGGGGCGGCGGAGTGCGGGCGAAAAGCCGGATTGTCCGGGCCCGGGTCAGTAGAGTTCGATGAACTCGTAGGAGTTGCCGACGGCGGCGAGGTAGCGCATGAATTCGTCGTGTTCGATCAGCACCGTCGCGCGGTTGTCGTTGGGGTGGAAGGCGTAACGGGGCCAGTCGCGCATCCGGATGTCGAAAAAGACGTGGACGTGGTGCGCCGGGTCGTTGATCAGCCCGAATGCCGACACCGATCCGGGGCACAGCCCCAGCCAGCGTTCCATCCGCTCGGGCGACGCGAACGACAGTTTGCCCTGATGCAGCCGCTGTTCGAGGTCGCGGATCGCCAGCCGCTGTTCGGCGTCGAAGCATACGAGATAGTGGCGGTCGCCCTTGTGGTTGCGGAAAAAGAGGTTCTTGCAGTGTCTGGCTCCGTCGCCGCGGCAGTATTGCAGGGCGATTTCGCAGGTCGGGGCCTCGGGGTGCTCGTACCACTCGTAGCGGATGCCGCGGGCGTCGAGGAAGTCGAACACCCGCCGGCGCCGTTCGTCGGCCGTGAGGGGTTGTGCGTCCATGTCAGCCTATTTTGTAGAACTCTTTGATATTCCGTGCAATGCACTCCACCAGCACTTCGACCGCCTCGACGGGCGACCAGGCGTTGTGGGGCGAAAGCAGCAGCCGGTCCGGCTCCCGGACCGCGAGCAGCGGGTTGCCCGGTTCGAGGGGTTCGTGCGCGAAAACGTCGAGGCCCGCTCCGGCCAGTTTCCCGGCGTCGAGGGCCGCGGCCAGCGCCGCTTCGTCCACGATGCCGCCGCGGGCGACGTTGACGAGGATGGCCGAGGGCTTCATCAGCGACAGTTCCCGGGCGCCGATCAGTCCGCGCGTGCGGTCGGTCAGCGGGGCGTGGATCGACACCACGTCGGAGCGCCGGAGCAGTTCGTCGAGCGGCAGGGCGGGGTAGGGCTCCTCGCGCACGACGCCCGAGGTGGAGGTATAGGCGACCTCGCATCCCAGCGCTTCGGCGGCACGGGCCACGCTGCGGCCGATGTTGCCCAGTCCGACGATGCCCCATTTCGATCCGTGGAGCTGGTGGGTCGTGCGGCCGAAGTGGTATTGCCGGGACGATCCGGCGTAGGCGCTCTTGACGTAACGGTCGTAATAGACCACCTGCCGCAGCAGTCCGATGGCCGCGCCGATGGTGGTTTCCGTCACGGCGTGGGTCGAATATCCCACGGCGTTCCGGACCGCAATGCCCTGTTCGGCCGCCGCGTCGAGGTCGATGTGGTTCATGCCCGTCGCCGCCGCGCAGATCAGCCGCAGGCGGGGCAGCTGCCGCAGGGTTTCGCGGCGGAAAACCACTTTGTTGGTGATCGCCACGTCGGCTTCGCGGCAGCGTTCGACGACCTCTTCGCGGGCCGTCGTCTCGTAGCCCGTGTAGTTGCCCAGCGCACGGATGGACCCGAGGTCGGCGCCTCCGAGGCTGTATTCGTCCAGAAATACGATGTTCGGTTGCATATCCTTTGTTTTTGTAAGTTTTCGTTGGTAGCGCGGACCTGGTTTCCGAATGCGGATTCGGTCCGCTGCCCCTGAAAGAGGGCTTTTAGCCCTCCAGTTCTCCGATTAAATCCCTGACGACAACCGAGGCGCATCCGATGCCGAACAGCGCCGGGATGTAGGAGATGGTTCCGACGTTCGACTTCTTGTTCTGCTCCTCGCAGAGGATCATCGCTCCCTCGCGCATCGGTTCGGGCGAGAAGACGGCCCGGAAGCCCCGGCGGATGCCGATTTTGTGGAGCCGCTTGCGGAGCATGTGGGCCAGCGGGCAGTGGTGGGTTTTCGAAATGTCGGCGATCTCCAGCTTCGTGGGATCGGTCTTGGCCCCGGCGCCCATCGAGCTCACCAGCGGCAGTCCCCGTTCCAATGCGGCGGCGATCAGCGCCAGTTTGGGCGAGAGGGTGTCGATGGCGTCCACCACGTAGTCGTAGCGCGCGGCGTCGAGCAGCGTGTAGGTCTCCTCGTCCTTGATATATTTATTGACCACCGTGAGTGCGATTTCGGGGTTGATGTCGCGCAGGCGTTCGGCCAGCACCTCGGATTTCGGACGGCCGACGGTGGAGTGCAGCGCCACCAGCTGGCGGTTGATGTTCGTCGCGTTCACCGTGTCGGCGTCGGCCACGGTCATGCGTCCCACGCCCGCCCGGGCGATCATCTCCGCGGCGTAGGCCCCCACGCCGCCCAGTCCGACCACGAGCACGTGGGCGTTTTTCAGGAGCGCGAGTTTCTCCGCGCCCAACAGCAATTCGGTTCTTTCCAGCCAGTTATCCATGCCGAGTTTCGAATATTCGTTCGTAATTAGCCAGCGTCGCCCGTTGCAACACCTCCGTCGGAACGCTCCTCGCTTCGGCCGCCCGGGCGTAGATCTCTTCGATCGGCACGGGGCTGTCGTCGGTCTCCAGAAAGAGCTGCGAAAGGGGCGTTTCGCGCAGCGCCGCAAGCGTTTTGGGCGATGCGAAGGCGCGTTCGCCGAACGAGAGGAAATAGCCTTTCGCCAGGGCCTGCCGCGCCTGCTCGGGCGATCCGATGAATCCGTGGAAGATCACGGCCCGGGGTTCGCACGCCGCCAGTTCGCGCATCAGCGGTTCGAAGGCCCTCACGCAGTGGAGCACCACCGGGAGCTCTCGCTCACGGGCCAGCCGCAGCTGGGCGCGCAGTGCCTCGGTCTGCACCTCGCGCGAGGGGCCGTGCACGAAGTCGAGCCCTGTCTCGCCCACGGCCTGCGCGTCGGAGAGCCGCTCGCCGAGCGTTGCAACGAGCTGCATGTCTGCATCCCACGGATGTACGCCCTCCGTGCGGAGTTCGATTCCCGACCCCGTCGGGCGGTGGGTGTGTATGTTGACGTAGGGAAGCATGGCGACGGCAAATTTAGGAATTTAACGGGAGCATTGCCAATTCGGGGCCAATTTTTTAACGTTCCGGCCGTTCCGGAATCTCGCCGGGGTGCTTCCGGGGGATTCCGAAATCATTTCGAAATGCAATCAATCGAAAGTCTGTTGTTTTGGCCCCGAAAGCAGGACCCGTAAATCTTAATATATTTAAGAAATATTGGTTTGCGCATGGGTGTTTTCAGGAAAAAATTTTGTACTTTCGCACGCGATTAATTGTTAGCCCACTAACAACGCTATGCGGAATACTAATTCCAAACTCATAACCATATCAAAATTTTAACCATGTCGAAAATCATTACACTACGCAAGGGTTTAGACATCAATCTGGTGGGCAAACCCCAGGAGTCGCTCGCGGAAGCGCCGCTGGCTTCGGAGTATGCCCTCTCGCCCCTCGATTTCGAGGGCGTGACTCCCAAGCTGCTGGTTAAGGAGGGCGATAAGGTGAAAGCCGGTACGCCGTTGTTCTTCAACAAGGCCAACGAGCGCATCCTCTTCACGTCGCCCGTCAGCGGCACGGTGGCCGCCGTCAACCGCGGTGAGAAGCGCAAGATTCTCAGCGTGACGGTGACCCCCGACGCCACGCAGGAGTACGAGGAGTTCGCAAAGCCCGACTTGAAATCGGCTTCGCGCGAGCAGATCGTCGAACTGCTGCTCCGGTCGGGCCTCTGGCCGATGATCGTGCAGCGGCCCTACGGCATCATCGCCGATCCCAACGACACGCCGAAAGCGGTCTTCGTCTCCGCGTTCGACTCGGCGCCTCTGGCCCCGGACTACAACTACGTCCTGAAAGCCGAGCAGAAGAACCTTCAGACGGGTATCGACGTGATGCGGAAACTCACGGCCGGCAAGGTGCACCTCTCGGTGCGCGCCAAGGCCGAAGGGCAGATGCCGTCGCTCCGAGGTGCCGAGATGCACACCTTCGCCGGCAAGCATCCCGTCGGCAACGTCGGCGTGCAGATCCACCACATCGACCCCGTGAACAAGGGCGAGGTGGTGTGGACGGTCAACGTGCAGGATCTGGCCATCATCGGCCGCCTGTTCAACGAAGGCCGCGTCGATATGACGAAGATCATCGCCGTGACCGGCTCGGAGATCGAGAAGCCGCAGTACGTCCGCATCGTGGGCGGCGCGAAGGTCGATTCCGTGGTCAAGGGCAACGTGAAGCCGCAGAAAGAGGGCGACAGCATCCGTTTCATCTCGGGCAACGTGCTCACGGGCACCAAGACCTCGCCGGACGGATTCATGGGCTTCTATGCCAACCAGCTGACGGCCATCCCCGAGGGCGACAAATACGAACTGCTGGGCTGGGCGATGCCCCGCTTCAAGAAGTTCTCCGTCTCGCGCGCCTATTTCTCGTGGCTCTGCCCGAAAAAGGCTTACGACCTCGACACCAACATGAACGGCGGCGAGCGTCCGTTCGTCGTGACGGGGCTCTACGAGCAGTATCTGCCGATGGACATCTACCCGATGTATCTCCTGAAGGCGTGCCTTGCGGGCGACATCGACAAGATGGAGAATCTCGGCATCTACGAGGTCACGGAGGAGGATTTCGCGCTGTGCGAGTTCGTCGATCCCTCGAAGATCGAGATCCAGCAGATCATCCGCGACGGTATTAACTTAATGATCAGGGAGGCTTAAAGATGGGACTTCGTAAATTCATGGACAATATCAAGCCCACGTTCTCGAAAGGCGGGAAGCTGGGCTTTCTGGAATCGACGTTCGACGCGTTCGAAACGTTCCTCTTCGTACCCAACACCACGACCCGGAAAGGTGCGCACATCCGCGACTGCAACGACATGAAACGCACGATGATCATGGTCGTCGTGGCGCTGATGCCGGCATTCCTCTTCGGTTGCTACAACACGGGCGTTCAGGTCGGGCTGGAAGGCTTCCAGGCTTTCTTCTACGGACTGGTCCGCGTGCTGCCGATGGTCTGCGTTTCGTATATCGTGGGTCTGGGCATCGAGTTCGGGTTCGCGCAGGCGCGCGGCCACGAGGTCAACGAGGGCTTCCTCGTTTCGGGCCTCCTGATCCCGATGATCTTCCCCGTATCGACCCCGCTCTGGATGGTCGGGCTTTCGACGGCTTTCGCCGTGGTCTTCGGCAAGGAGGTCTTCGGCGGTACGGGCATGAACGTCTTCAACCCCGCGCTGCTGGCCCGCGCCTTCGCGTTCTTCGCCTACACCCCTTCGATGTCGGGCGAAACGGTGTGGTATTCCGACTGGACGATGATGGGTGCGCATGTTGACGGCATCACCGGCGCCACGGCCCTCGAACAGCTCGGCACGACCGGCACGATGGCTTTCTCGCCGTTGGACGCCTTCCTGGGATTCATCCCCGGATCGTTCGGCGAGACCTCGACGCTGGCCATCCTCATCGGCGCCGCCATCCTGCTCTTCACGGGCATCGCCTCGTGGCGCACGATGGTTTCGGTGTTCGCCGGCGGACTGGCGATGGGCTATCTGTTCCAGACGCTCGGCGTGACGGAATATCCCGCCTGGTGGCATCTGATCGTCGGCGGCTTCGCCTTCGGCGCGGTCTTCATGGCCACGGACCCCGTGACCTCGTCGCAGACCAATACCGGCAAGTACATCGTGGGTCTGATGACCGGTGCGCTGGCCGTGCTGATCCGCGTGGTCAACCCGGCCTATCCCGAAGGCATGATGCTTTCGATCCTCTTTATGAACGCGCTGGCTCCGCTGGTCGATTACTACGTGGTCGAGGCCAACGTCGCCCGCCGCAAGAAACGTGTCAAACTCGCAAAATAGGGGAGATAAGTTATGGCAACGAAAAAATTCAAATGCAATGTCTGCGGCTACATCCACGAAGGTGACGCCGCGCCCGCTAACTGCCCTGTCTGCGGAGTTCCCGCCTCGGAATTCACCGAACTGAAGCAGGAGAAAAAGGGGCTGTTCAGCGACAAGAACGGCAATGCCTATATTATTATGTACTCGACGGTGATGGTCGTCGTCGTGGCCGTATTGCTGGCCGTGGCCGCCCTCGCCCTCAAACCCCGTCAGGATGCCAACGACCTGAACGAGAAGAAGCAGAACATCCTCGCGTCGCTCTCGGCACTGGACAAGTCCTACGACGAGTATATCGACGCCTACGTCGTGGACAAGGAGGGCAAGCGGATCGAGGGCGAAGAGGTCTTCGCGCTGCTCAACGACCTGCCGGACACTTTCAAGAAGGGCAAGTTCCCGATCTTCGAGGCCAAGGACGGCCGCGTGGTCATTCCCGTGACGGGCATGGGCCTCTGGGGTCCGGTCTGGGGATACGTCGCCCTGGAGAAGGATATGAACACCGTGGCCGGTATCATCATGGCCCACAAGGGCGAGACTCCGGGCCTCGGCGCCGAGATCGCTACGCCGAAATATCAGGCCAATTTCGTCGGCAAGACGATCTTCGAAGGCGACGAGTTCGTCTCGGTGAAGCTCCGCAAGGGCGGCGCCAAGGACCCCGCGCACGAGGTGGACGCCATCTCGGGCGGTACGAAGACCTCCGACGGCGTGACGGCGATGTTTTACAACAGTCTGGAAAACTACCTGCCCCTGTTGGAGGCCAAGCGTGCGGCCGGAGCGGCCCCCGCGGCAGAAGTGTCTAACGAAGAAAATGTAGAAAACAATGAGTAAGATGGAAAAAGAGCCTTTGTTTTCGGCCAAGAACCTCAAATACCTGACGGGTCCGTTCTCGGCGAACAACCCGGTCATCGTGCAGATCCTCGGTATCTGCTCGGCGCTGGCCGTCACCGTGCAGCTCAAACCCGCTATCGTTATGGCGCTCTCCGTGACGGTCGTTACGGGATTCTCGAACCTCGTGATGTCGCTGCTGCGCAACGGCGTTCCCTCGCGCATCCGCATCATCGTCCAGCTCGTCGTCATCGCCGCGCTGGTGATCCTCGTCGATCAGGTGCTCAAAGCATTCGTTTACGAAGTTTCGAAGCAGCTGTCGGTCTACGTCGGACTGATCATCACCAACTGTATCGTCATGGGCCGCGTCGAGGCTTTCGCGCTGGCCAACAAGCCCTGGGCGTCGTTCCTCGACGGTATCGGCAACGGTCTGGGCTACGGTCTGATTCTGGTGATCGTGGCCTTCTTCCGCGAACTGTTCGGCTCGGGCAGCCTGCTGGGCTTCCGCATCATCCCCGAGAGCTGGTACATGGCCGAAGGCGGTTTCTATTCGAACTGCGGACTGATGCTCTTCCCGCCGATGGCGCTGATCATCGTGGGCTGCATCATCTGGGTGCACCGTTCGCGCAACAAGGACTTACAGGAAAAATAGGAGGATAACGTATGGAATCATTGAATATCTTCATCCGGTCGATCTTCATCGACAACATGGTCTTCGCCTTCTTCTTCGGCATGTGCTCCTACATCGCCGTGTCGAAGAGCGTGAAGACGGCCCTCGGGCTCGGCGCCGCTGTTACGTTCGTGATGGTGATGACCGTGCCGCTGAACTACCTTTTGTATGAATACGTGCTCAAAGCCGACGCGCTCGTCGCTGGCGTGGACCTGAGTTTCCTGACCTTCATCGTCTTCATCGCCACCATCGCGGCCTTCGTGCAGCTGGTGGAGATGGCCGTCGAGAAGTTCTCGCCGACGCTTTACAGCCAGCTGGGCATCTTCCTGCCGCTGATCGCCGTGAACTGCGCCATCATGGGCGGCTCGCTCTTCATGCAGCAGAAGGTCGATGCTGCGGAGCTTACGTCGTTGTGGCAGACGATCGTCTACGGACTGGGTTCGGGACTGGGCTGGTGGCTGGCGATCGTGATGATGGCCGCCATCCGCGAGAAGACGACCTATTCGCACATCCCCGCGGCGCTGAAAGGCCCCGGCATCGCCTTCATCATCACCGGCCTGATGGGTATCGGTTTCATGATCTTCTCGGGCATTCAGTTCTAACCGTTAAAAAGAGATTCTGAAAAATGACTACAACGATTTTAATAGCGATCGCAGCCTTTCTGGTGATCACGCTCGTGCTGGTCGCACTGCTTCTCTATGCGAAGGCGAAACTGACCTCCTCGGGCGACGTGACGATCGACATCAACAACGGCGAAAAGGTCATCAAGACCGAGAGCGGCTCGACGCTGCTCGCAACGCTGGCCAACAACAAGGTGTTCCTGCCTTCGGCCTGCGGCGGCGGCGGTTCGTGCGGCATGTGCAAATGCCAGGTGCTCGAAGGCGGCGGCGACATCCTGCCCACCGAGACGGGCTTCATCACGCGCAAGATGGCCAAGGACCACTGGCGTCTGGGCTGTCAGGTGAAGGTGAAGGAGAACCTCAAAATCAAGGTGCCCGAAGCCGTTCTGGGCGTCAAGAAGTGGGAGTGCACGGTGGTCTCGAACCGCAATATCTCGACCTTCCTCAAAGAGTTCGTCGTGAAACTGCCCGAGGGCGAGAACCTCAAATTCCGCAGCGGCGGTTACATCCAGATCGACATCCCGAAGTACGACGCCATCAAATTCTCGGACATGGACGTGGAGGAGAAGTACCGCGCCGACTGGGACAAGTTCAAGATGTGGGACCTCGTCGCTACCAATCCCGAGCCGACGTTCCGCGCCTACTCGATGGCCAACCACCCGGCCGAGGGCAATATCATCATGCTCAACATCCGTATCGCCACGCCGCCGTTCGACAAGGCTACGGGCGGCTTTATGAAGGTCAACCCGGGCATCTGCTCGTCGTATGTCTTCTCGCGCAAGCCGGGTGACAAGATCACGATCTCGGGCCCTTACGGCGAGTTCTTCCTGCCGGACAACCTGCCCGACACCCAGGAGCTGATCTTCATCGGCGGCGGCGCGGGCATGGCCCCGATGCGCAGCCACCTGATGCACCTGTTCAAGACCGAAAAGACCGCCAAACCGGTATCGTTCTGGTACGGCGCGCGTGCCCTGAAGGAGGTTCCCTACCTCGACGAGTTCCATCAGATCGAAAAGGACTTCCCCAACTTCAAGTTCAATCTGGCGCTGGACCGTCCCGATCCCGAGGCGGATGCCGCCGGGGTGGCTTACACGCCGGGCTTCGTGCACAACGTGCTGTATGAAAACTACCTGAAGAACCACCAGGCCCCCGAGGATTGCATCTACCTCATGTGCGGACCCCCGATGATGATCTCTTCGGTGGTGAAGATGCTCGACAACCTCGGTGTGCCGCCTGAGAACATTCTTTACGACAACTTCGGGTCGTAGCAGGAGCCGCGATCCGTCAACGCCGCAGGCGTATGAACGAAGAGGAGGGGAGTTCCGGATTTATTCGGCGGCTTCCCTCCTCTCAGTTTATCCTTCCCGCTTGCATATAAGTCAAATAATTTCGTATTTTTGTAAAAACATTTTCTGAGTGGAGCAGGAGCGGGAAATATTGGATCGGCTGGCGCACGGGGACCGGGAGGCGTTCGATGCGCTCTATCTGCACTATGCTCCGAAAGTCGAGGAGATGGCGTTCTGGATGTTGAAGAGCCGGACGGAGGCGGAGGATGTCATGCAGTCCATCATGCTGAAAGTCTGGGAACGCAAAGAGGAGATCGCACAGATGACCCGTTTTTCCAATTATCTCTTTACGATGACGAAAAACGCCATTTTCGACATTTACAGCCGTTCGCTGGTGCATGAGAAATACGAATCGGCCCAGTTGTCCTCCGTCCGCTATTTCCACGACGATACGCTCGACAGTCAGGTGGAGACGAACGATCTGGCGCTGCTGATCTCCATCGCCGTGGACAAGATGCCCGATCAGCGGCGGCGTATCTTCCGGATGAGCCGTTACGAGGGCCTTTCGAACCGGGAGATCGCCGAACAGCTCCGGATCAGCGTCAAGACCGTGGAAAACCACATGACCGCCGCACTCGGCCAACTGCGGCGCCTGCTCGCCTCGATCACGATCTTTTTCTGAAAATCGTTCTTTGCCGCTGGGGGTTCTCCGGTCTTTCGCCGTTCTATATTATGAACAGCACCCCAAACGATGAAGACCGACAAAATCAACAGACTCGTCCGCGATTTCCTGCACGGCGATATGCCGGAGGAGATCCAGCGCCGTTTCCGGCGGTGGATGACCGCCCCGGCAGACCGTGAAACGAAGGATGCGGCGCTTTTTCAGGCATGGACGGAGTTGCTCGCCCGGCCTGCGGAAAGCGATTACCGCCATAAACTCACTGACATACACCGACGGATCGACCTGCTGGACCGGGCCGGAAAGAGAGGCCGGTTCATATCCCTGCGGCGGTTTGCGGCCGCAGCGGCCCTGCTGGCGCTCGTCGTCTGCGGGGAATACCTGTTCCTGCGTTCGCGGTACGAACGCACCCCTTCGGTGTGCCTGGTCACGGCCCAAGGCAGCAAGGGCGAGTTCACGCTTCCCGACGGGACGCGGGTCTGGCTCAACGGCGACAGCCGCCTGAGCTATCCCGAAACATTCGATGCCGAAGCCCGTCGCGTCTGGCTCGACGGCGAAGCCTTTTTCCAGGTCCGGCACGATGCCTCTCATCCGTTCGTCGTCGATATGGAGGTCATGCAGGTCGAGGTGCTCGGCACGGAGTTCGACGCCCGGCACCGGACCGGAACCCGCTATGCCGAAACGGTCCTTCGGTCGGGCAGCGTCCGTGTCCTGACCCCGGACCGGAAGAGTCCGGTTCTGCTGCGGCCCGACGAACGGGTCTTGTTCGATACGCAGACCGGCCGGATTGCGGTTTCCGAGGTCTCCGCCGGCGATTATTGCAGTTGGACGGCCCGCCGGCTGGTCTTCACCAACAAATCGCTCTCGGCCATCCTGGTCAATTTGGAACGCTGGTACGGCGTGCATTTCCATTCCGAAGGGGATATCGACCTGTCGGCGAAACTCTCTTTCCATATCGAATACGAATCGTTGGAGGAGGCGATGCGCCTGATCTCGCGGATCGCTCCGATACGCTACGACATCCGCGGCGAAACGGTTTTTCTCGCCCCGGAATGATGCAATCCTGAATTCGAACCCTGAAAACCATTTGCCTATGACGATCTGACGACCTTGAAAAAAATTGGGACGGATGTTCCTACCACCCGCCCCACGACTTAAAATTAGACCTTATCGTAGTCATACTACGAATGATGAATCTTAAATCGTTGCAAAATTATGAAATTTTTTGGACAATCCGATGGCAGCGCCCCGTACAAGCGGCGGCTGTCTGTAAAAATCATGTCCTTATTCATTTTTCTGTTTGTGTCCGTCGGGGGCGTTTCCGCCGCCAATCCGCCCGTGACGATCCATCTGAAAAATGTCACTGTCGCCGAACTGCTGCGGCAGATCGAGGCGCAGGGGCAGTACTCCTTTGCGTATAACAACGCCGACATCGACCTGACGCGCGTCGTTTCCGTCGATGCGGAGTCCTGGCCCATCGAACGGATCGTGTTGAAATGTATTCCCGACGTTTTCGTGAACGTCGAGCGGAACAAGGTGATTCTGACGCCGCGCCGCGGTGCGCAAGTTTCCCCCCCCCGCAAAATTTCGGGCAAGGTCGCTGACGCTTCCGGTAATCCCGTCGTCGGGGCCACCGTCCTGCTCAAAGACGGCGAGGCGGTCCGGGGCACCTCCTCCGGGTCGAACGGCGCTTTCGCTTTCGACTCGTTCAGCCTTTCGGACAAGGCCGCGCTCGAAGTGTCGTTCATCGGGTTCGACACCTATAAGGCGGCGGTCGGCGCCCGGACCTTTTTCGACGTGGTCCTGACTTCCGCCCAGCAGAGCATCGACGAAGTGGTGGTGGTCGGTTACGGCGTGCAGAAGAAAGCCAACCTGACCGGAGCCGTCGCCACGGTGTCGCAGAAAGAGCTGAAAGACCGTCCCGTGTCGAACGTGGGGCGCGCCTTGCAGGGCGTGATCCCCAACCTCAATGTGACCCTCTCCTCGGGGCAGCCCGGAGCCGGCGCGTCGTACAACATCCGCGGCACGACCTCGCCCAACGGAGGCAGCCCGCTGATTCTGATCGACGGCGTGGAGACCTATCCCGACCGTATCAATTCGAACGACATCGAGTCGATCACGGTGCTGAAAGACGCCTCCTCGGCCGCGATCTACGGTGCCCGCGGCGCATTCGGCGTCATTCTGATCACGACCAAGAGCGGGCAGTATAACGAAAAGGCCGAGGTGTCGTACAACGGTTATTTCTCCGTGTCCAGCCCTACGACCTCGACCGATTACGAAACCCGCGGCTACTATTCGGCCAAGATCGCCGACTTCTTCATGATGGCGACCCAGAACACGCCCTACACCTCCTACACCGAGGCCGATTACAAGGCGCTCTGGGAGCGGCGCAACGACAAGACCGAAAATCCGGCGCGTCTGTGGGTCGTCACCGATAACCGCAACGGCCGCCAGCAGTATGTCTATCTGGCCAACTTCGACTGGTATAACTATCTCTACGACGACAGCCGCCCGACGTGGGACCACAACATCAACATCAAGGGCGGTTCCAAGTCGCTGTCCTACATGGTCAGCGGACGCTACTACCAGCAGAAGGGCGTCAACCGGCTCGAACCCGACATGTTCAAGTCCTACAATTTCCGTGTGAAATTGCAGGCCGAGATCAAGCCGTGGCTGACCATCGCCAGCAACACCAAATTCTTCCAGTCGAATTACAGGTATTACGGGTACGAGGACGAGTACAACAATTTCCGCAAGCCCACGCTGCATGCGCTGGCGTCGTTCGTGCCGGTGAATCCCGACGGAACGGCCGTGTCGCATACTTCGATGACGCAGTCCTCGACCCACTACGTGATGGACGGCTACAACGCCATGATGCAGAAGGGCAAGAGCTTCGGCAACAAGAAGACCCAGGAGATCACCACGACGTTCGAAGCCACGTTCAAGCTGCACCGGGATTTCAACGTCAAGGCCGATTTCAGCTACACGCAGGGTTATCTGCACAACGACTACCGCAGCGTCAACGTCCAGTATTCGCAGTATCCGGGCGAGGTGATGACCGAACCCGAAGGCAGCTTCCCCAACAAATACAAGGAGGTCGTTTGGGATCAGAACTATTATGTGGCCGATGTTTACGGAACCTACAACCGGACCTTCGCCGAGAAACACAACCTGACGCTGATCGCCGGTTACAACTACGAGGCCAAGTATTACCGCGACCTCACGGCGGCCAACGACGGCCTGCTGTCGGAGGAACTCTCGGACTTCAACCTGGCCAAGGGCACCACCAATTTCACGCTCAACGGCGGCCGCAACGAATACGCCATCATGGGCCTCTTCTACCGGGCGGCCTACGATTACAGGGGCAAGTACCTCTTCGAGGTCAACGGCCGCTACGACGGCACCTCGCGCTTCCCGCGCGGCAAGCGTTACGGCTTCTTCCCCTCGTTCTCTGCGGCCTACCGCATCAGCGAGGAGCCTTTCTTCGAACCGTTGCGCAAGGCGGTGGACAATCTGAAAATCCGTCTTTCCTACGGTTCGCTGGGCAACCAGCAGATCGGCTACTACGATTTCATCCAGACCGTTACGACCAAAGGTTCGATGAGCGACTACTCGTTCGACGGAACGACGCTCGGACAGCATGCCACGGTGAGCGATCCCGTGTCGGGCAACCAGACCTGGGAGAAGGTCGTGTCGAAAAATCTCGGACTCGATCTCAACATGTTCCGCAACCGCCTGTCGCTGACGGCCGATTTCTACATCCGCGATACGAAAGGCATTCTGGGCAAGGGCAAGTCGCTGCCGTCGATCTACGGAGCCGACGAACCGCAGGTCAACTCGAACAACCTCCGCACGAAGGGCTACGAACTGGTGCTCGGCTGGCGCGACTCGTTCGAACTGGCGGGAAGCGCTTTCAGCTACGGCATTACGGGATCGTTCTCGGACTATACGGCCAAGTACACCAAGTGCGACAACCCTTCGGGGCTGATCGGCGATCCCTATGTGGGCAAGAAATACGGCGAGATCTGGGGCTATAAGGTCGATGGGCTGTTCCGCACCGACGAGGAGGCTGCCGAATACGCTTCGAGAATCGACCTTTCGACCGTCGCCGCGGGCTATTATTCGGCGACGGGAGCCTACGGCAAGGGCGTTCGTGCGGGCGACATCAAGTACCTCGACCTGAACGGCGACAACATCGTCAACGGCGGCAAAGGCACGCTGGAAGACCCGGGCGACCGCCGCGTGATCGGCAACTCGTCGCCGCGTTACCAGTACGGGGCGACGCTGAACTTCTCGTGGTACGGATTCGACGTGTCGGTGTTCGTGCAGGGCATCGGCCGGCTGGACTGGTATCCCGGAGCGGACAACCTGCGCTTCTGGGGCCCTTACTGCCGTCCCTACGCGACTTTCATCCCGAAGAATTTCATGAGCCGGGTGTGGAGCGAGGAGAATCCCGACGCTTATTTCCCGCGCGCCCGCGCCTATACGTCGCTCAATTCGACGCAGGGCACGGCCTACTACACCAACGACCGCTACTTGCAGAATCTGGCCTACTGCCGTCTGAAAAACCTCACGATCGGATACACGATTCCCAGACGGCTGACTTCGAAGGTCGGCATCAAGGAGTGCCGCATCTATTTCAGCGGCGAGAACCTCGCCACGTGGTCGGCGCTGGAGAGCGATTTCCTCGATCCCGAGCAGGCGGCCGCCGACTCGGACAAGAAGTCGAACGTCTATCCCTGGTGCAAAACCTACTCCGTGGGTCTGAACTTAACCTTCTAATGCGACTGCCGTTATGAAAAAAATCATTCTTTATATCTTTTCCGGTGTTGCGGCGTGCGGCTTCTGCGGTTGCGAGGATGCGCTCGACCGTTTCCCGAAGGACCGGCTCACTCCCGAGAGCTTCTTCCGCACGGAGGAAGAGTGCCAGCTCTACACCAACGATTTCTATACGATGTTCCCCTCCGCCGGGTCGATCTACGGCGAAACGGCCGACATCATCGCCAAGACCACGCTTACGAGCGAGGTGCTGGGCAACCGCACCGTTCCCGCTACTGCGAGCACCTGGAAGTGGGAGAAACTGCGCGACATCAACTTTTTCCTGCAACACTCCTCCAACTGTCCGGACGAGCGCGTGCGGCTCGAATACGAAGGTCTGGCGCGTTTCTTCCGGGCCTGGTTCTACTTCGAGAAGGTGAAATATTACGGCGACGTGCCCTGGGTGGATCGTCCGATCGACGCTAGCGATCCGCTGCTCTTCGAAAAGGGCCGCGATCCGCGGGAGCTGGTGATGCAGAAGGTGGTCGAGGACCTCGACTTTGCCATCCTGCACCTGCCTGCCGAAAAATCGGTCTACCGCGTGACCCGCTGGACCGCGCTGGCGCTCAAGAGCCGGGCCTGCCTGTTCGAGGGGACTTTCCGCAAGTATCACGGATCGGACGGTTACGAGTCCTATCTTACGGCTTGCGCGACGGCTTCGAAACGCTTCATCGACGAGAGCGGTTACGGGATCTACACGACCGGAAGCACGCCTTACCTGAATCTTTTCTCGTCGCTCAAGGCGCTCGACACGGAAATCGTCCTCGCCCGGGCGTACAACACCTCCATCGGTCTGAAACACGACGTGAACGGTTATCTCACCAGCATCACGATGGGGCGTCCGGGGCTGTTGAAGAACATCGCCGACATGTACCTGATGAAAGACGGCACGCCCTTCACCTCGCAGCCCGGCTGGGAGACGATGCAGCTGCCCGACGAGAGCCGGAACCGCGACGGCCGCTTCGCCCAGACGGTCCGCACGCCCGGTTACAAGCGTGTGGACGACACGGCCGAATCGGCCCCGAACCTCGCTGCGACGATGACCGGCTACCAGCTGGTGAAATACTTGCAGTCGGCCAAGTACGATTCGTACAACGCTTCGACGAACGACCTGCCGCTGTTCCGCGCCGCCGAGGTGCTTCTCAACTATGCCGAGGCGAAAGCCGAGCTGGGAACGCTGACCCAGGCCGACATCGAGCTGTCGATCAATCCGCTGCGCGAGCGGGCCGGGGTCGCGGACCTTTCGCTCGCGGAGGCCAACGCCCATCCCGATCCCTATCTGGCTTCTGCGGAGACGGGCTACGCCAACGTGACGGGCGACAACAAGGGGGTGATCCTCGAAATACGCCGCGAACGCACCGTCGAACTGCTGATGGAGAACCTCCGCTATTGGGACATCATGCGCTGGAAGGAGGGCAAGCGTTTCGAAAAGCCCTTCAAGGGACTCTATTTCCCCGGTACGGGAAGCTACGATCTGAACGGCGACGGCGTGGACGACGTGTGCATCTGGTCGGGGTCGAAGCCCGCGACCTCGGCGGCGACGGTTTACGAACTGAACAAGGAGATTTTTCTCAGCGAGGGCGACCGCGGCAACATCGTCATCCATACCGACTATGTCCGGACCTGGGACGAAGAACGCGACTATCTCTATCCCGTTCCGACCGACGACCGGGTGCTGACGCAGGGCGCTATCACCCAGAATCCCGGCTGGAAAGACGGACTGAATTTCTAAACGGAAACCTAAAAACGAACCACCATGAAAATCACCAGATTCATACTGTCTGCTTTATTCGGCTGCTGCCTGGTCCTCTCCGCAGCGGCGTGCTCCGACCTGTCGGGCGACAACTCCGATTTCGATTTCGGGGACATGACCTCCGACGAGCCCGAAAACCCCTACGACGGGCAGGGCTACGACCGCCTGCCCAATTCGGTCCGGCTGGCGACCTACAACACCCACCGTTGCGAAGGGTGGACCCAGAACGCCGGGACCGACCGGGCGAACTATAACAACACGGCCAAGGTCATCTCGCTGATGGACCCCGACGTGATCGCCTTGCAGGAATTGGACAAGAACACCACGTGGCATCCCACCGACCAGTTGCAGGAACTGGCCGACCGTACCGGAATGCGGCCTTACTACTGCAAGACGATCGATTACCGCGGCGGCGACTACGGTATCGGCATTCTCTGCAAGACGGCGCCCAAGACCACCTATGCCGGCGATCTGCCGGGAACCGAGGCGCGGAAGTTCTTCCTCGCGGAGTTCGACGACTATATCTTCATCGCCACGCACTTCTGCCATAAGGAGGCGGCCAACCGCGAGCGGTCGTTGGAGATCATCGGCGAGTACATAGCTGCCAATTACGCCGCCTATGCCAAACCGATTTATCTGGCGGGCGACCTCAATATGAAAAACATTCCGCTGGCCGCTACCAAGTCGTGGAAGGTTATCAGCACGTCGGCCAACACCTTCGTGAACAGCTCTTCGCCGTCGCGCATCGACTTCGTGCTCGTCTATACGGGCAATTCGCCGTCGTACGAGGTGCTGCGCACGGCCGTGCCCTCGTACGAGGAGATCAATGTGATGAAGGTTTCCGACCACCTTCCCGTACTGGTGGACCTCAAAAAGTAAGCGATTATGGAAAACAGACTTTCAAACAGCTTTTTCCGGACGGCGGCGGCCCTCGCGCTGCTGCTTTCGGCCGGGGCGTGCAAGGACGACGTGGCGCTGCCGATGCAGTCGATCACGCTGAATACCCATGCGATCCTCGCCCCGTCATTCGGCACGACGCTCTCGTTCGAGGTCAGGGCCAACTGCGACTGGCAAATATCCGTCACGGGCGACGACACGTCGTGGGCGCAGCTCTCGCGCTCCGAAGCGACGGGCACGGCGACGGTGGCGGTGACGATCGGTGAAAATGCGACTTCCGCGAGCCGTTCGCTCACGCTGCGCGTCGCGGCCAGGCGCAATGCTGCGGTGGCCGAGGAGCTGAATTTCGTGCAGGCTTCCGCTACGTCCGACGGCTATCTGAGCGTTTCCGACCTGCGGGCGCTGGCCGCCGACGGCGACTACACCGTGACGCAGGAGGTGAAACTCCGCGGCATCGTCGTGTCGAGCGTTCAGGACAACAACTACTTCGATAACTGCCTTGCGCTGCAAAGTGACCTGAAACCCCGCTGCGGCATCACGCTGCGCACTGATGAAACGCTTTACCGCAATCCGGGCGAAGAGTTGGAGATCGACCTGAAAGGCGCCGTGGTGGGCGTGAACGCCGAAACCGGCGTGATGGAGCTGAAGCCCGTTTCGGACGACCGGGTGGTGCGTTCGGAAACCACGCAGGTGACGCCCGCGGCGCTGCCGGTGACCTATGCCCAGTTCGCGTCGGGCGATTACGAGTCGATGTACGTGTCGCTCGACGCACAGGTGGTGGTCAGCGACCTGAACAAGGTGCTGAGCGATAACGTCACCGTCCAGACGGCCGACGACGAGCGTTTCACGCTCTATGCGCGGCAGAACAGCACGTTCGGCATCGACGCCGTGCCGGTCGGCAGCGGCCGGCTGTGCGGCATTGCGGGCGTGTACGACGGGAACAGCGTCGTGATGCCTTGCACGGCGGCGGATTTCGCGGCGATGAATGCGCCCCGCTTCGACGGCGGCATCACGCTTCCCTACGTGTTGTCGGTCATGACCCGCACGGCGGCCAACGGCGACGGCAAGTACATCTATTATTCCGGTTCGAACGGCACGGGGTCGATCGACGGCGTTTCGGCGACGGCGATGGACGGCACGGGCGCCAACATCACGGCCAAGCTGAGCTCCTCGGGCAATAACCTGGGCTTCCGCTACTGGAACGAGAACAGCGGCCACCACAACCTGCCGATGAAGTCGTGGACCGGCGGCAAGGACAAGGACTATGCGCTCTTCACCTTCCCGCTCGACGAGACGATCGACGGTCCGTTCCGCTTCTCGTTCGGTTGGAGCGCCTCGGGAACGGCTCCGGCCAACTGGACGCTTTCCTATTCGAACGACAATGCCGTCTGGTATACGCCGGCTCCGGCCGACGAGCCGCATTTCGTGATTCCGCAGGGCAAGGCGGTCGGCGGCGGCAAGAACTTCTTCTACTGGACGATCGACATCGCACCGCAAATCCCGCTCGAACGCCGCGGAACGCTCTACATCCGGGTGACGCCGTTCAATCAGGTCACGGTGAACGCCGGAACGGTGGCCAACGGCGGCGAAATCCGCCTCCATTCGTGCGCCGTCGTGGAGAAGGTTCCTGCCTTCAGCACCGAAAAACCCGCGGGAGCGGTTTATTTCGAACCGTTCGACAACCTGACGACGGGGCTCGACTACTGCCACGGCGACAAGCTGGCCGCGATGCTCAACTTCTGCGGCAGCGACATTTCGGTGTGGGACGCCGCGGCGAAGAACGGCCTTTCGGGCACGCATGTCCGCCAGCGTCCGGGATATGCCCAGATCGGCTTCGTGGAGACGCAGACCGTCGCTCAGGGTTCCTACACGAACAACGTAGGATCGCTGCTAACGCCCGCTTTCGGGGCTTCGGGAACCCTCACGCTGTCGTTCGACGCTATGGCCTACAAGAACACTTCGGTGCACGCGAACAGCGGTGCGAAGGACCTGAAAGGCGATCTGAAATCGGTGGTCGTCGAGGTGATCGGCGGCGGAACGATCGACGGGGCGTCGAAGAAGGTCGTGAGCGGGCTGTACTATACCAAGTTCAAACGCTTCACGCTGACGATCGACGGTGCGACGGCCTCCACGGCCGTGCGGTTCACGAGCGAACCCGCTTCGGGCGAGTTCTCCCGCTGGTTCATCGACAATATCTGCGTGACGAAATAGAGAACATACGAAACCGGGAGAGAGGGCCGGAGTGTTTTCCGACCTCTCTCTTTTTGAAAACAGACTGATATTTATGATACGGAAAATCATGTTGTCCCTGGCGGCCTGCTGTGCGGCCGCCGGACTCTTCGCCCGGCAGCCCGTCGCCTGGGATGAAGCCTATCGGCGGGCCGATTCCCTGATCGCCCGGCTCAGCCTCGACGAAAAGATCCGTTTTGCGCGCGGCTACTCCTCGTTTTTCTTCTACGGCGTTCCGGAGAAGGGGATTCCCTATCTCTATCTCTCCGATGCCACGCAGGGCGTCCATCTGCGCAACAACCTGCCCGATTCCACGATGGTCCGCCAGCTGGAACGATCGACGGCCTTTCCCTGTCCGATCATGCTCGCCTCGTCGTTCGATCCCGATCTGGCCTTCCGTTATGCGGAGGCCGTGGGGGAGGAGTGCCGTGCGGGCGGTATCGAAGTGCTGCTGGGCCCGGGGCTGAACATCGCCCGCAACTCCCAGTGCGGCCGCAATTTCGAATATTTCGGCGAAGATCCGCTGCTGACTTCCGTCATGGCTGCGGCCTACGTGCGAGGAATGCAGCAGACGGGGACTGCCGCCTGCCTGAAACACTTCATCGGCAACGAAACGGAGTTCTACCGCCGCCGGTCCAATTCATTGATCGGCGAACGGGCGCTGCACGAGATCTATATGCCGCCGTTCCGCGCCGGCATCGAGGCCGGTGCGGCTTACGTGATGACCTCCTATAACCAGCTCGACGGCGAGTGGGCCGGTCAGAACAGCCGCGTCATCGGGGAGCTGCTGCGCGGCGAACTCGGATTCCGGGGGTGCGTGATGAGCGACTGGGGCTCCGTGTACGACACGGAAAAGGTCGTCAGAAGCGGCCAGAATGCGGAGATGCCCGGCCGCCGCGAATTCGCTCGGGAGGTGCGGGAACTGCTTCGCCAGGGGCGCATTTCGGAAAAGGATCTGGAACGGATGATCCGGCCCAACGTCGCCACCGCCGTCGCTTTCGGGCTCTACGACCGGGTGAAATACCGTCCCGACCTGCTCGACCGTTTCCCGGCGCATGCCGAAACGGCCTGCGAAGTCGCGGCGAAAGGTACGGTGCTGTTGCGTAACGACGGGATTTTGCCGTTGGCCGCCGGCCGCCGGATTCTGCTCACCGGGCGCTTTATCCGGGAGATACCCCGCACCGGGGGCAGCACCTCTTCGTCGGCCGAAGTGCTGGGATACGACAATGTTTCGCTTGAGGAGGCCCTTCGGGCGGAATTCGGTGACGCCGTGCAGGTCGTGGAGCGTCCCACGCGGGAGCAGCTCGCGGCAGCGGATGTCGTCCTGCTTTCGGCGGGAACGATCGACGTGGAGTCGTTCGAGCGTCCGTTCGCCCTGCCGAAGGAAGAGGAGGCGTTCATCCGCATGTGCGTCGAAGCGAATCCGAACACGGTCGTGCTGGTCAACTCGGGGTCGGGAATCCGCATGAGCGGCTGGAACGACCGGGCTGCGGCGGTGATTTACGGTTGGTATCCCGGTCAGAACGGCATGACGGCTTTGGCGGGAATACTCTCGGGCCGGATCAATCCTTCGGGGAAACTTCCGATCACCATCGAAAGGGAGTTCGCGGACTCTCCAGCCAAGGGGACGATGCCGGCCGGTGCGGAGTTCTACAACAAGGCGCCGCGGGCCTATAACGAGAAGCTGATCCGGATCTACGACGTTGACTACGCGGAAGGTGTATTGGTGGGGTACCGCTGGTATGAAACCAAGGGGATCGCGCCGCTTTATCCGTTCGGGTTCGGGCTCTCCTATACGACTTTTTCGCTGTCGAAGCCCCGTGTAGCGAAGCGGTTTCCGACGAAGGGTCCGCTGACCGTTCGTGCCGTTCTGACCAACACGGGCTCCCGTGCCGGAGCCGAGGTCGTGCAGCTCTATGTCTCGCAGCGGAATCCCTCGGTCGTGAGGCCGAAGAAGGAATTGAAAGCCTTCCGCCGGGTGGAGCTGGCTCCGGGCAGTAGCGGGGAGATCGAATTCGAGCTCGATCGCAGCGCCCTGGCCTATTGGGACGACCGGATGCACGGCTGGCGCGTCGATCCCGGAGAGTATGTGCTTTCGCTGGGAACTTCATCGGCGGACATTGCGGTGGAGCTGCCCGTGACTGTGGAGTGATCCATTGAAGAACACCCCGCAGGTTCTGAAACCTGCGGGGTGTTCTTCAATATGCGGCGGCCGTTATTCGATGCCTTCGAACAGATAGGGGGCATAGCGGTAGCCTTCCGCTTCGTAGATGCGGACCAGCGCGGGAACCCGTCTTACGAAGTCGTTGTAGTCCTTGCGGTCGCAGGCCCAGCCGATCTCCGAGAGAGCCGCCATGCGCGGCAGTACCATGTGCTGTGCATGTCCGATATCGCCGATGTACTCCGTCCAGAGATTGCATTGCACGCCCATGATCCGCTTCTGGTCGGGCAGCGCGAGCTGGTCGCAGGGTTCGAGGCGGTAGACCTGCCGCACCGGGACGTAGCGGGGATTGCCCAGCGGTTCGTAGCGGTCGGGATCGGACGTTTGGCTGTAATCGAAATAGCAGTGCCATTTGGGGACCATGATGACCGGATTTCCCTGCCGTGCGGCTTTGATGCCCGGTTCCTTGCCGTTCCATGACATGATGATCGCGGTTTTCGAGACGCCGCCCTGGAGTATCTCGTCCCAGCCGATGATCTCGCGGCCGCGGGTGTGCATCCACCGTTCGATCCGGCGGATGAAGTAGCTTTGCAGTTCGTATTCGTCTTTGAGCCCCTCCTCGCGGATGCGCTGCTGGCAGTGCGGACACGCTTTCCAGCGGCTTTTGGGACACTCGTCGCCGCCGATGTGGATCAGTTTCGAGGGAAAGAGGTCGAGCACTTCCGAAAGCACCTCCTCGACGAATTCGAATGTCGTCTCCTTGCCGGCGCAGTAAACGTCGTCGCTGATTCCCCAGTGGGTCCATACGGAGTAGGGACCTCCCGTGCATCCGAGCCACGGATAGGAGGTCAGCGCCGCCAGTCCGTGTCCGGGCATTTCGATCTCGGGAATCACTTCGATATGACGCTCGGCGGCGTAGCGCACGATTTCGCGGATGTCGTCCTGCGTGTAGAAGCCGCCGTAAGGCTTGCCGTCGTACACGCCTTTCCGGTTTTTGTCGTAGCGTCCGACGAGGGTTTCGCTGCGTTTGGAGCCGATCTCCGTCAGCCGGGGATATTTCCGGATCTCGATGCGCCATCCCTGGTCGTCGGTCAGATGCCAGTGGAATTTATTGATCTTGTGCAGGGAGAGGATGTCGATGTAGGTCTTGATGTCCTCCACCGGGAAGAAGTGGCGGCATACGTCGAGCATGGCTCCGCGGTAGGCGAACACGGGTTTGTCGCGGATGATGCAGGCCGGGATCTCTCCGTCGCCGATCAGCTGCTGAAGGCTCCGGAGCCCGTGCAGTACCGCCTGCGGGGTCGATGCCGTGACTGCGACGCCTCTTTTCGTGACTTCCAGCAGATACTCTTCGGTGTCGAATCCGGGAGCCAGCCGCAGCGTTACGGCGTTTTTCGCTGTTCGGGTCGTGACGGCCGGTGCGGTTCCCGTAAGGGTTCCGACGGCGCGGGCGAAAATCTCGGCGGGACCGCGCAGCCGTTCATCCGTCAGGACGACGGGTGTTCGTCCGGTCATGCGGAACGATCCTTTCGATTCGGTGACTGAGGCGGGGCGGGGAACGACCGCGATACGGTCGTTGCAGGAGGCATGGCCCGGCAGAGCCCAGGCCGCGAGGATGAATGCCAGAAAAATGTGTTTCACAGTTGTATTCGGAGTTGCGGGGTTAAAAGCGCCCGTCTGCGACGCCGTGCAGACGGGGCTTTCCGTGTCGTTTATTTGTTGTAGCGAATGCCGATGTAGGAGAATGCGATCTCTCCCGTACCGATGGTTTCCGCATCAAATTCCTCGACTGATCCGGCTTTCTTGTTTGCGGCCGAGAATCGGATGCATATGTCGTTCTTGCCGAGCATTTCGAGCGGCAGGGGAATGTCGATGTATTTGTAGCCGGCGCATTGCCAGAACTGGGTCAGCGACCAGTTCACGATGTCGGGAACCTGGAATTCGGTGATCCGGTTCCAGTCGTCGCGGTTGTTGTCGCCGTGCTCCGACCAATCCACCTTGATGTAGCGGGGGCCTCCGATTGTGCGGTTCTGTATGGCTATCTGCATCGAGAGTACGTCGGTCGTGACGCCTTCGGTCGAGACGTGGAGCAGCCAGGCTTCGCTGCGGTCGGTTTCGGTGTTCCACCATTGGCATTTGTTGGTCCAGGCCGAGAAATCCTCGCTCGACACGTTGCCTTTGCCGTCGGTATTGGTGCCCGCGCTCGTGCACATCTGCACCCCGTTTTCGATGACGCCGTTTCCGTTGACATTGCCGGTATGGGCACCGGCGGTGGGCCCTTCTTTGTCGAGGTTATAGTCGTTGCCGACGGGCCCGAGGTAACTCGGATCGCTTGTCCCCCAGCCGGCGTTGCCCGAAGTCTCGTCGGGATGCGTAAAGGTCAGATAGCCGTTGTCGCCGGTCGTGGGCCGGAAAATCTTGCTTTCAAGTTTTCCGTAACGGTATTCGGTCAGCAGGGCCGAGAAACTGTTCGAGAAATCCTTTTCCAGGGCTATGTCCTCGCGGGTGAGGTGGCGGATCTGGTAGCGTCCGATGTCGCCGGCGCCCTGCTCGCCGTTCCAGACGAAACGGTCATGGGTTTCGTGCACCACGACTCCCGAGATATTTCCCGAACCGTAGGGCAGCATCTGCCCGTCGCGGCGGTATTTGCAGGTGGTGTTGGTCAGCATGTAGAAACTGCTGCCCTTCCTGTCGCGCACCAGCATCGGGTATTTCGTTTCGCGGTTGGCTCCGGTGCTGCGGGCGTAGCCTTCGTTGATCGGGGTCAGACTGCCTTTGCGCACGGGAAGCTCGCAGTCGAGCAGCGTCACCCAGGTGTAGATGTCCTGATCGGTCAGCTCGTCGTAATATTTTTGTTTCTGCGGGATGTCGGAGGCCGATCCCGAGACCGAGGACATGACCATCGCCGAGGTGATGTTTTCGAGGATGTAACGGTCGGGGTCTACCTCCTGCTTTACCGTGGAGCCTTTGAGCAGGATGCGGACCTTGCTGTAACGCTCGAAGATGTTGTCGTCTTCGGTCACGGTCTTTATCATGAAGCCCTGCGATCCGTCGAGGCTCTGGATGTAGGCCGTGCGATAGGTCTCCGTATAGTCGATCGACGTTTGGGTTTTCATCGGGTTCTCGCCGTTGTTGCCGTTGCCGATGTCGCTGATGATGCGACCTTCGATAAAGATGTCGCGGTTCACGACGCCCGGCATGTCGCGCACCTCGCCGAACGAGATTTCGCGGCCGAATTCATTCTTGGCGTTGGCCTGCGTGATGTAGACCGTCGAAGAGGTGGTCCGGTTCCAGCCGTCGCGGTAGCTGAGGGTGATGCGCGCATTGCGCAGCGCTTCGGGATCGGAGTTGGGGTCGGTTTGGAGGATCAGGAATCCGTTGCTGATGTCGAGGTCCCGTATCCAGCCGCCTTCGTCGTCGCTCGTGTAGACGATCTGCTGTTGCAGGTCTTCCAGTTCGAGGTTCGTGGTGAGCTGGGCCGTTGCCTGTCCTCCGTCGCCGAGGACCGTGATGCTCCGGGTCGAGAAGTTCAGTTCCGGGTTGGTGAAGCCCTCCTGTTTGATGTAGACGGTGTCGGCCCGGTCGCGGGTCCAGAGCCGGATGCCTTCCATGCGCGGGAATCCGTCGTTGGTGTCGAAGCGGATGCCGAACTTGTCGTCGCCGGTGAAATGCGTTCCGCGGCCTTCGGTGTCGATTTCGAGCCATCCGTTGTCAGGGTCGATCAGCGCGATGTCGTAGGGTTGGTTGGAGAGCACGGATACGGAACCCGTGCCGCTCTTCCAATCGGTGACGTACTCCTTTTGTACGGGCCCGAATTCGGAGACGCGGGTTTCTTCGCCGTTGTCCTTTTCGCAGGCTGCGAGCATCGCTCCTCCCAGCAGCGGGAGCAGCACTATTCGGTACAGTGATTTTATCTGTTCCATCGTGTTCGGATTTATTTGTTACTCTTTACGGCTATGGTTCCGAAACGCATCGGCGAACGTTTGTTTGCCGGCATGTCGGAGGTTATCGCGCCCGTGTCGCCCTCGGCCACCGTGGCGGTGTTCGAGGCGATGCACTGTGCGGTCCGGGCCTTGATCAGCAGCGTGACCTCCGGCTGGTTGCGCAGGGCGTCCGGCAGGATGAATACGCGGTCGGCATAGCCCGGCGTCGCGCAATAGGTCATAGTCGCCGACCAGAAGACGAACGGACGGGCGCAGAAGCCCGATTCGGGCAGTACGGTGAAGTTCGTGCCGTCGGTCGAATACTCCACCTGCCAGTATACCGGGCCGTGGATGCTCGTGGCTCCTGCGTTGCCCTGCGAGTTGGTGAAGTTGAGCGAGAGTTTCTCTCCTGCGCCTGCGGTCGAGAATTTCAGCGCTACGGCATATCCCGTGTTTTCGTCGAAGTTCCACCAGTAGGTGTTTTCGAATTTCAGGGCGTTCTTGCTGTTCAGTCCGGCGCCCGTCGTGAGTCCGTTGTACTCGTTGTCCAGCGCGTGAGTGGCTGCGGGGTCGGTGCACCAGAGCGAGCCGCTGCCCAGATCCGGGGCGATCGTGCCGTCGGTGTTGGTCTTGACTTCGGCGTCGTTCCAGTTCCACTCCACGAGCGTTTTGCGGTTGGAGGAAGCCTCCGATGCGGCGAGTCCGATCTCCTCCTTTTCGAGCACGCGGACCGAATAGCGGCCGATGTATCCCTCGTTCGTATAGCCGTAGCGGGGTTGCAGGTCGTGGACGATGACGCCGCTCAGCGAGCCTTTGCCTTTGGGCATGCCGCTTCCGTCGCGCCGCCACGGGGTCTTGTTGTTGATCAGCATCGAGATCGTATTGCCGTCCTTGTCGTAGAGCGTGCGGGGTACGCAGCTGGTGTGGTTCGCCGTTCCGAAATAGCCTTCGTTGACGTTCGTGTAGCTGCCGTCGGGCAGAGCGAACTCGACCTCCTTGAGCGAAACGTAGGTATAGACATCCTCGTCGGTAAGCTGGCCGATCGGCTTCTCCTTGCGGACGAGGTCGCTCGCCGTGCCGGGCGTCTGCCCGACGATGTCGGCGGCCGTAAGTCCGCTGAGCGTATAGCGTTCGGGATCGGCCTCCTTGGTGAGGGTCAGGCCGTCGAGAGCGATCTTCACGGTCGAATAGCGTGCCAGCGTGTTGTCCGCCGCCGAGTTGAATTGCAGGCGGTAGCCGTAGCTGCCGTCGAGCATCTGTACGTAAGCCGTCTTGGCGTTTACCGTGTAGTCGGTGGCGTTGGGCGCCGAGTTGGGGGTGGTTTCCACGTTGGCGTTGTCCTTGTCGCTGATCACGATGCCCTCGAAGAAAGCTCCGGGGTCGTTGATCGTCACCTGTCCGCTTTCGCCCTGAATCAGCGTGCGGTAGTCGGCTTCGTAGGTCTGCTCTACGACGAACGGTTCGGCCGGGACGAGATTTCCCAGCGATTCGTCGGGAAGTGAGAAACTGATGGAAGCGCTGCGCGGACCTCCCGAATCGTTCTCCTTCACGTCGAATGACAGCACTTTGTCTTCGAGCGCGATGTTCTCGATCCAGTCGGCCGACGCTCCCTCGTAGCTGGCGGTGCAGACCACGCCGGCGATCAGGCTTCCCAGATTGTGCTTCACCTCGCTCTTGACGGTCGAGGCTTTGCGTGTGGTCTTGACGCGGTCGGGCGAAAAGGTCATATACGCCTTTTCGGTCGATTGCGTGACGGTCAGCGTGACGGTGTGTTTCTTCTCTCTGGCATCGGTGTAGGTCAGCGTGATCGCGGCCTGACGCTTGCGCGGCGAGGTGTTCTCCAATGTGCTGAACGTGACGGCATCGGTGCCGATCTCCAGATTCTCGATCCACTCCTGGTCGGGCTCGGGCGTTTCGTCGTCGTCCTCGTCGGGAATGACCGAATAGGCGATCGAATCCCGGATCTGTCTGTAATTCTCCTTGAGGTTGTTCTCCAGCCCGATGCGGAGGTTCCACGGATTGCTGAACAGCTCGATGCGGCTCTCGTCGAGCGTCAGGACCGGGTCTTTCCCCTCCTGCGTCATGCGGATCGTCTGTTCCCGTCCGCCGCGGGTGAAGATGATCTCCACGGCGCGCAGCACGCCGTAGTTGGCCGAGTATTTGAACAGGACGGGGGTGTTGCCCGAACCGTTCAGGCGGTTGATCGTGGCCCAGTCCACATCTTCCGACAGACGGACCGACCACTCTCCGGTGGAGTAGATCCGTACCTGAGTGGAGCCGGCTTCCGCCGTCAGCGTATATGCGTTGGAGTCCACGTTCAGCGGGAGGTCCATGTCCGAATCCATCTCGCATCCGGTCAGCAGGAGCAGTGCCGTGACGAGGGGCAGGATGTCCGTGCGCCACGTTTTGTTGATGCTGTCTGTAAGGCTGTTTTTCATCGTTGTCGTGTTTTATTCGTTCCGGAAGCTACATGCCGTATTCGTTGTAGGCTTTGTTGTCGAGCGCGCCGCCCGAATAGACGACCTCCTTGTCGGGGATCGGATAGTATTCGTGGCAGGGAAGCATGTTCTCTTTCAGCGTGCTGTAATTGGTGTAGTCGTAGGTCATCTGATACCAGATTCCCCAGCGCACGAGGTCGAACTTGCGCTGGAACTCGCCCAGCAGTTCGCGGCCCCGCTCCTTCTGGATCTCCTCCATCAGCGACTCTATGTTCTTGAAGGTGTAGGGTGCGAGTCCGGCGCGCTCCTTGACCATGTTCAGGTAGCGGATTGACTCGTCGATGTTCTCCTGCTCGGCGTAGCATTCGGACATCATCAGAACGGCGTCGGCGTAGCGGAAGATTTTCTGGTTGTTGAAGTCCGCGGTGTTCTGCATGCCCGGGCACCAGAATTTCGGGCCCAGCCACGGGCGGGTTCCCACGTTGCTGAACGGTTTGCCGTCGTATTCCCAGGCCATGTTCAGCGTCTTGCGTTTATCATTGCCCTTTTTGGTCTGGAGTCCGTCGCAGAAATAGCTGTTGGGACGCATCGAGGTCCAGGTGGTCATTCCCGTACCCATTTCGGGAATCTCCACGCCGTCGTAAATGCCTTTGCCGTTGTGGCTCGGCGTGCAGATGGCTGCCACGTTGGTGGTGACGGCCAGTCCGCCTGCGGTGTAGGTGCGCTGCACCTCGAAGATCGACTCGGGGGTGTTCTTGTTGCGGAACATGATGTCTTCGAGCGGATATTGTTGCAGGTCGCCGTAGATCTTTTCCAGTTCGCCGAGCGCTTCGAGGGCGTCGTCCCAGCGGTGGTTCCATTGCGCGAGCTTGGCGATCATCATCCAGCCCATCGCGGCGCCCATGCGGTTGTCCGCCACCTCCGACGAACGCACCTGGTCCATGAAGGGCACGTAGCGCTTCAATTCGTCGATCAGGTAGTCGCGGGTATCCTTCGCCGGCATGCGGCCCAGGCGGGCGATCTCCATCATCACGCTGTTGTCCGCTACCTCTTTGGTGTAGAAGGGAACGTCGCCGAATACGCAGGTCAGCAGCCAGTAGTAGAACGAGCGGAGCACCATGCCTTCCGCCAGCAGCGGCTGCCTGTCGGCCTCCGACGCCTCCTCGATGTCGCTCAGGGGCGAGCGCTCGATGGCGGCGATGGTCGAATTGCAGTACATCACGCCCTTGTAGCATTGGGTCCATATCTTCGCGCCGTTGAGCGGTTTTGCGGGCGATATGTCGAGCTGGGCGTCCTTGGTTCCCGAGGTGATGTACATCAGGTCGGTGACGCCTTCGGTCATGATCAGGAAGCAGTAGTCGTAGATGCTGTTGATCGGGATGTAGCAGGCGTTCAGTCCCGCCAGACACTGCGCCCGGGTCTTGTAGTAGTCCTTGGGACCTACGAACGACGTGGGGTGTTCGTCCAGGTCGCACGCGCTGAACAGCAGGGCGGCGGTTGCCGTCGCGGCCAGCAGGTATTTTTTCAGGAAACGGTGTGTTCTCATCTTCTTTGACGGTATTAGTATCTGATCTGGAGGCTGAAAATGATGGTCCGGGGCTTGGGATAGGCTCCGATATCGACTCGGCGCAGGGCCGAGTTGGAGCTCGACGTTGAGACATCGGGGTCGAATCCGTTGTACTTTTTCCACAGATAGAGATTCTCGCCGCTGACGCTTATCCGGATGTCTTTCAGCCGGTTTTTAGTCGCCTTGCGCAGATCGAAAGTGTAGCTCGCTGAAATGTTTTTCAGTCGCAGGTACGAGGCGTCGTGCACCATGCGGTCGCTGGGAAGCGCGTCGTAGCTGCCGGCCATCGGGATATTCGAATCCGGGTTGCGCACCGGATGCCAGGCGTTCTGCATGTAGCGGTACTGGTTGGTGTAGGGCGATCCGTTGCCCATCCAGAGCTCCGCGACGTTGTAGATCTTGCCGCCGATCGAGTAGTTGAAATAGACGCCCAGCGTGAAGTTATGGATGTTGAACGTGTTCTGAATGCCGCCGTAGAGGTCCGGGTCGGCCGATCCGAGGTAGACCAGGTCGTCGTTGTTCAGCACGCCGTCGTGGTTGATGTCCTGATACCGGGCGTATCCGGGTTTGAACGTGGTCCCGCTGGCCGAAGCGTAGGCTTTGGTGATCTTGTTGCGCTCCACCTCCGCTTCGTTGTGCCATACGCCGCCGTAGCGGAATCCCCAGAGGGCGTTGAGCGTGTAGCCCTTTCTGTAACCGTACATCATGTAGGTCGTTCCCGACGACGAGGGCGACGAGTAGGCCGTTACGAAATCCTCCGAGGCGATGTCGTCCACCATCTGCTTGTTGCGCGAGAGGGTCAGCGACGTTGACCACTGGAATTTCGGACGGACGACGTTGCGGCTTTCGAACGTAAGTTCCCAGCCTTTGTTGGTGGTGCGTCCGGCGTTGGCGAAATAGTTGGTGTAACCCGTCTGCGAGGCCACCTGCACGGTCAGCAGCAGGTCGCGGGTCTTGATCAGATAGGCGTCGGCCGTCACGTTGAGCCGTCCCCCGAAGAGCGATACGTCGGCGCCGAGCGTGTATTGGTCGGAGGTCTCCCACGTCAGGTCGGGCGATGCGAGGCGCGACGGGTAGACCGCCAGCTGCTGCGTGCCGCCCAGCAGATAGCCGCTCGTCGAGTTGCCCACGGCGGCCAGCGAACGGTAGGCCGAGATGGCGTCGTTTCCGGTGCGTCCGAGGCTGGCGCGCAGGGCCAGTTCGTCGATCCATGCGGCCTTTTGCAGGAACTTTTCGTTGGCTATGTTCCACCGCACGGCCGCCGAGGGGAAGAACCCCCATTTCTTGTTGGCCGCGAAGTTCGAGGCGCCGTCGTAGCGGGCCGTGAACGTGACGTAGTAGCGCTCCTTGTAGTTGTAGTTCAGGCGTCCGAGCACCGACATCTTGGTCCAGTCGTTGTGGTTGGTGCTGATCGAGGTGTTCTGCTTGTCGGGAACGGCGGCCATGTTGTTCCAGGTCAGTTCGTCGAGCGTATAGCCGCGGCCCGTGATGCTCAGGTTGTTGTCGTATTTGACCTGCGCGGTGTAGCCGGCCAGGACATCGAAGTTGTGGCCGCTCCGGGGACGGATTTCGTAGTAGACCGTGTTTTCGTTCAGGAAACTCGTGTCGTCGTATTCGTCGCGCGAAGCGTAGCCGCCTTCGTTCTCCTTCTTGGCGGGCAGGTAGCCCGGTTCGTAGTAACGCCCGTGGCGCTGGTAGGAGTAGTAGGTGAACTGGCTGCGCAGCTTCAGCCCCTCGACGGGCGTGAATTCCACGAATCCGTTGTTGGTGAGCGATATGCGACGTGCGTTCTTGAGGCAGTGGTCGAGCATGATGCGCGGGTTGTTGAATTTCTGGCCCGAGTACCACAGGTCGTTCATGCTCGACGAGGGGTTGAGGAACGGGCTGAGGAAGACGGCCGCATTCCACCAGTTGGTTCCGCCGATCGTGGCCAGGTTCTCGTCCTGGTCGCGGTAGGTGTAGCTCAGATTCAGTCCGGCCTTGAACCATTTGGCGAACTCGTGGTCGATCTTGAAGCGTGCCGAATAGCGTTTCAGCCCGCTGTTGTCGATGATGCCCTGTGTTTCGTTGTAGCCGATCGAGGCGTAGTAGGAGCCCTTTCGGCTGGCTCCCGAAAGGGAGAGGTCGTAGTTCTGATAGAGCGCCGTGCGTGTGATCTCGTCGATCCAGTTCGTGCCCCTGCCTTTGGCTTCGGGATCGGGGTAGGGATATTTCGACATCGGCGAGTCGGGTTCGAGCTTCTCGCCGCTGTCGGCGCCTGCGAAGTGGTAGGCGTAGTCGTTACGGTAGCGGGCGAACTCCGTGGCGTCCATGATGTCGAGCCGGCGCGGGAGCTGCGAGAATCCCAGGTCGGTTTTGAAGGTGATGCTGGGGCGTCCGTCGATGCCGCGGCCCTTCTTGGTCGTGATGACGATGACGCCGTTCGAGCCGCGTGCGCCGTAGATGGCCGTCGATGAAGCGTCTTTGAGCACCGAGATCGACTCGATGTCCGCCGAGTTGATGTCGTTCAGGTCGTGGATGGCGTCGATGATGCCGTCAACGATGATCAGCGGCTCGTTCGATGCCGAGATCGAGCGCGTTCCGCGGATGCGGATCGAGGTCGTGGCTCCGGGTTCTCCGGTCGTGGCCATGATGTCGGCGCCTGCGATACGGCCCTGCAACGCCTGATCGACCGATACCACCGGAACGTCCTTGATGTCGCTCATCTTGACGTTGGCCACCGAGCCTGTCAGGTCGGTCTTCTTCACCGCGCCGTAGCCGATCACGACCACTTCGTCGATGGTCTGCTTGCTTTGTTCGAGTTTCACGTCGATCTTCGTGCGCGAACCGACCTTTTCGGTTTTGGGCTCGTAGCCGATGTACTGGAACGTCAACGAAGCCCCTTCGGGAACCTGGATCGTATATTCGCCTGCGGCGTTGGTACTGGCTCCGATCGTCGTGCCCGTCACCAACACGGTGGCGCCGATCAGCGGTTCGCCGCTCTGGTCCGTAACCTTGCCCGTTACGGTGTGTTTGGTCCCGGCTTTCTGCGCGAGGGCGGGTGTCGCCGTCAGCGCTCCCGAAACCAGCAGGATCAGAATGATGATATATTGTTTCATGCGGATTGTTTGTTTAATGCGACTCCTGTGGTGTCTGTTCCCCGGAGGGATAGTGGCGGAACTCGATCATGACCGGATAGTGATCCGAGTGCATGTCGGTGAACTCGTCGTAGATGATCTCCGAGCAGGTTATTTCGCGCATCACGGCCTGCGAGGCGTAGATGTAGTCGATGCGCCGCCCGTTGCCGTCCGGCCATCCGCCGTAAACCGTGGGTACGGAGCGGAAGAACTGGCTGTGGCGGTCGCGCAGGGCATCGGCGTATCCGCTTCGGAGCACCGTCGAATGGGTTTCGTAATAGGTGTTCGCGGGCATTACGTCGGCATCCTTGGGCGAGTAGGAGTTGAAGTCGCCCGACATCAGCCACAGCGGTTCCGCCGGATAGCGGCGGATGGTGTTGTCGAGTATGCAGTTGATCTCCGTATCGCGGTATGCGTCGCCCGAGCCTGCCGCGCCCTGGCCGTTGGGATAGGTTCCGAACGGATAGAGGTGCAGCACCACGACATTGATGTCCTTGATGCGCAGGTGCAGCGCCCCGTGCCAGAGAGGCACCTCTTCGAGCATGCGGCTGCGCAGCTCGATGGGGTATTTCGAGGTCAGTCCCACCGGGTAGCCCGTCTCCTTGCAGAGTATGGCGTAGGTATGCCCGTAGCGGTTGGCGAGGGCCGTGAGCGACTCCTCGGTGAAGTTGTTGCACTCGCAGAGGGCCATGAAGTCGGGGTCCTTCTCCCTCACCCAGGCTGCGAAGTTGTCGAAATTCTGTTGTTTGTCGAGCTTCATGCCTTCGAGAATATTGTAGCTGATGAACCGCAGGGTTTCGGGTTCTGCGCTCGTTCCGGGGTCGGTCGAGATCTCCTCGTCCGGAACGGCGGGATCGTCCTCGCAGCCCGGCAGCAGGGCGGCGGCAGCCAGCAGCAGACCTCCGAACACCAGCCGGCGCAGGTGGTGTGTCATGTCGTATGTTTTCATATCGTTCGCGGGTTTATTTGTTGTAACGGAGTGCGGCATAGGAGACGGTGAAGGCGTTTGCCACCTGGCCGTTCGCCGCGATGGTTGCGCTGTCGTAGGTCGTCGCGGTACCGATTTTGTCGCTGACGGGGCGCAGGCGTATCCATGCCACGCTCCGGCCCAGTATCTCCGCGGGCACGTTCAGACAGATGCTCTTGTCGCCGGATAGCTGTTCCAACTGCATGTTGCTCCAGTTACCGGCGTCGGGCACCGTGAAATCGCCGAGCCGCTTCCAGGTGTCGCCGTCGGTCGAGTACTCCGCCGTCCAGTAGCGCAGTCCGCCCTGTGCCGAATGGTAACGGCAGGTGAAGGCGAAGGAGCACTGCGACGACTCGATGTTCTGGGTCGAGAATTCGAACAGCAGCGAATATCCCGTTCCGTTCGCCGTGTCCCACAGCAATTTATGGCCCCATGAGGCGCTGTTGAGCGTTTCTCCCTCCTTCGCCGAGTTCGCGCGGTAGGCGGACCCGATCGCCAGCCATCCGTAATGGCTCAGGAACGAGAGTCCGGAACCGGTCGAGGCGGGCCAGCAATGGGCTTTGCCCTCCTCGTTCGCCGGATGCGGGTACTGGGGGTACGCATAGGCGCGGGCGTCCTTGCCGTCGGGGCACCACTCCACCGCGATAGCCGAAAAGGCATTGGCGTCCGACTCCTCCAGTGCGATGTCCTGCCGCGTTACGTTGCGGATCTGATAACGGCCGATGTCGCCGTCCTTGACGAAGAAGGTGCAGGGTTCGTGCACGATGATGCCGGAGATCGTCCCTTCGCCGTCGGGCATCTCCTGGAACCGGTAGTCGCATCCGTGGTTGGTCATCAGGTGGATCATGTCGCCGTGACGGTCGAGTACGACCGAAGGGTAGTACATGTTGTAGTTGTTGACGTAGTTGATGTGCACGGGCATGAAGCGCTGGGTGCGGACGGCCATCTGGCAGCGTTTGAGCGTCACGAAGGTGTAGATGTCGGCGTCGGTCAGCTGGTCGATGAAACGGCGTTTGACGGGCACCTCTTCGGCTGTTCCCGCCGATTTGGTGATGATGTGGTCCTGCGTCACGCCTTGGAGCGTGTATCGCTCGGGGTCGCTCCGCTTGGTCAGCGTCAGCCCTTTGCACCAGAGTTTGAGTTTGTCGTAGCGGCTCAGGTTGTTTTGGCCGGCATCGGTCGTGACGAGGGCGATACCCAGCGAGGCGTCGGCGTTTTGCAGATAGGCCGTGCGGTCGTTGAGGGTCATGTCGGGTTTGGTCGCGGCCTTCGGCATCGGACTTCCGGCCATGTTGGGCGAGGTGTGGTCGCTTACGACCGTGCCGCTCACGGCGATGTCGCCGTCGATCGTGATCTCGCCTTCGGCCTCCGCGATCAGACTGCGCAGGTCGGCGAACGTCACCTCGCGGGTGTCGCTCGTGCCGCCCGGAATGCCCTGCCGGATCGTGCAGCAGGCCAGGTGCTGTCCGCCCCAGTCGTCCTCGAACTGCAACTGAATCCGGGCCTCACGGCTCTCGAACGCCGTGTTGTCGGCGATTCTGAACAGGAGACTTTTGTAATCCCCGGCGTATCGGATGCTGTCGATCCACTCCGTGTCCGATTCTCCGTATGTGACCTGACGGGCGATTTTCGAGAATTTGGAGATGGGAATGTTGGTGTCTATCGCAATGGAGTCGATGGTTCCCACCGACGAGAACTGCCTGTCCCCGTCCGAGAATTGCAGGAGCGGGGCTGTGCCGTACTGCATCAGGTACACCGTGTCGATCGCCTGCTGCGTGCCGGAGGCGATCAGGACGGTCCCTTTGCGCGGAAGCGTGTTGTTGGTTTTGTAGCTGACGGTGAACGCCCCGTCCATTTCACCGCTGTCGGCTCCGTCGATCGAGACCCAGAGTCGGGTGTCGGGCGTAAGCCGCACCTGCCACGCGCTGTTGGCTTTGACCCGGACGGTGCGCGAGCCGGCGTCGCTGGCGACGTAGAGTGTCCTGCTGCCGCCTTTCGAGCCTACGACCGGCTCGGTATCATCGTCGCTGCACCCCCCCCCTCCGAGCAGTAGTACGGAGACCGCGAGGGCGCATATCGGACTGAAACGCTTGGTAAAAAAGTTTTTCATGGTATCTGTTGCGGTTAGGTTTTATTTCCCCGATTCGTTCTTTTGCTGCTCCCAGGGCAGGCCCCCGAAAAGGTCGTCGTAGTCGTACCACCGGAGCCTGAAAATGTAGAAATCGTCGATAAAGATGCGGGTGTTGCCCGACTCCATGACGTAGTCGCCGGCCATGAGTTCGATGCGGGTGTTGCTCGTGAACGTGTTTTTGGGGTGCGAGACGACGATGAACTCCTGCCGGGAATTCTCCCACATGCTCTCCGGCAGCTCTTCGTCCGAGGGATCGAAATGATTCAGAACGAGTTTTTTCGAAGTCGCACCGTCGAGGAACTGCCCGCCGCCCTTGACCGTTACGGTCAGTTCGTTGGCGTCTTTCGTGCCGTCGGCCGCCGCATAGGCTATGGCGTTGAACCGGACCAGGACCGCCGTGTCCGACCGGATTTCCGGCTTGTAGGGCGACAGCAGGTTGGCCCCGTGTCCGAGGTCGTCGCCCAGCCTGACGTAGCCGTTTTTGCCGTAACAGTGGGCCGTGCCCTCCTCTTCGGCGGGGGTCGATTCCCAGCCTTTGTCTTTCTGTTCGGCGGTCCAGCCGGAGATCGCCGTTTCGCCGCGGGTTTCCAGCGGGTTGGCCGAGCCGTATTTCAGCCAGTCGAAATCGCCTTCGACGCGGGCCGGGAATCCCTGTACGATCGGAATGAAATCGTTCAGGTATTCGACCTCGGTGTGCAGCGAGATGCAGCCTTTTCTTTCCTTATAGGTGCCGGGATGCGGGGCCGCCTTGCAGAGCAGGCGGGAGATGCCCGGCAGGTAGTCGTGTTCGATCTTCACCAGTTCGAGCCAGGCGGGGGCCGCCGCTTCCCCGTTGTCTTCGTCCTCTTCGAACTCCACGGTCGCGGTGAAGGGTACGTTCGTCCTGACGTAGATTGCATTGCAGCCGTTCTCCGGCGAACCGTTGACGGAAAAATGGAGGATGTCGGGTTTCCTGTCGAATTCCGGAGTGTCCGACCATTCGATGTATTCCCTGCGGGAGTAGTCCTTGTCATCGTCGCAGGCGGTGCCCAGCGGGATCGCGGCGGTCAGCAGCAGGACCGCGATCGGCGATGTGACGCTCCTTTTGGGGATTTTCCGGGGTAGAATTGTTCTCATAGTGTTTTAAGGTTAATTGTTCTGAATCGATTCTGAATTTTTTTTGTAATTTTAGGGCAGATGTCGGAAATTTTTCATTACAAAGATACGCCTTTCTAAATTCGCGGAAAGCCCCCGATCGGAAATTGTAAATGATTGTAAATGTTAATGTATTCGATGTCAGGCGATTGCTGTTTTGCACCGTGGTGCATTATGTAAATCGGGAAACTGTATTGTTTTGCTTTTTAATGCTTTTGTAACATATGGTACGGATTTGTAATTTGTTTTTATATTATTTAAGTATTAGTTTTGTGCTAAACCGAAACCTGAAATGAAAATAATCCCATTCGCTGCAATCTTGCTCTCCGCCTTATCGGCGTTTCCGGTTTTCGGTAACGACGAAGCCGGATTGCAGGAGTTGTTCCGCCGGCTCGACCGGGCGATCGCCCATAGCGGGGAGTATGCCGCCCGGCGCGAAGTCCGTATCGACTCGCTCAAAAACGAACTGGGCCGCGAAGAACTTCCGCTGCGCACGTGTTTCGACCTGACCGAACAGCTCGCCGACATTTACAGTTCCTATCAGAGCGACTCCTCGCTGCTCTACTTCCGGCGGGGCCTTGAACTGGCCGAACGGATCGGCGATAACGATCTGACCATGCGCGCCCGTTCCTCGATCGCGCTGTGTTACAGTCTGGGAGGCCGTTTTTACGAGGCCGAGGAGATACTGAACGCCATTTCCGATACGGTGAGCGTCAGCCGCCGGGCCTTGCAGTCGTATTATGTGGCTCAGCACCGCAAGAACCGGGAACTCTGCTACCTGACCGAGCCCGGGGCGCGGCGCGATGTCTTCCGCCTGCGCGAACATTATTACGCACGGCGTGCGGCGGAGATCGGCGAGGACACCTTCACGCGGCTTTACTACGGTTATATGGATGCGATTCTTCGGGAAGACTGGCCCGAGGCGACGGCTCTGTGCGACAGTCTGCTGATCTCCCTGCCGTCCGATTCGCACGAGTACGCGAAGGCGGCCAACCACAAGGCGCAGCTCGAACGAAGGGCGGGCCGTCCCGATCGTGAATTGGCGTGGTTCGTGTGTTCGGCCCTGGCCGATATTCAGTCGGCGGTGCGCGATCACGGCTCGTTGTGCGCCGTTTCCGAAAAACTTCTCGATCGGGGGGATGTCGAGCGGGCCATGAACTATATCCGTGTGGCGATCAACGATACGCGCTTTTTCAACTCTCCGAGCCGTTCGTGGCGTGACATGGCCATCCTTCCGCAGATCGAGTCGGCGTACAGCGAGCGCAACGCCCGGTTGCACACGATGTATATCGTGCTGATATGCGTCGTGCTGCTGTTCTTCGTATCCGCCGCTGCCGCGGGGCTGTACGTGCTGTCCCAGAACCGGCGGCTTTTCGCCGTGCAACAGACTCTCCGCGAGTCGAACGACAAGTTGAACGAACTGGCCCGGAGCCTGCGCGAAACGAACGGCCGGCTGAGCTGCCAGAACATCCGCATCGCCGATGCCAACCGGATCAAGGAGGTCTATATCGGCGGATTCCTGCAAACCATCTCGGAATACATCAACAAGCTCTCGGCCACCTATCAGCATGTCAATAAAATGTTGCGCGACGACCGGATCGCGGAGCTTCGCCGCGAGTATGCCCGCAGTAATATCCGCAACGACGAACTGAAGGAGTTCTACGCTCTTTTCGACAAGACTTTTCTGGGGCTTTTCCCCTCCTTCATCGACGAGATGAACGCTTTGCTGGACGCCGAAGCCTGCACGGAGGGGCGCCGCGACGGGGAGCTCACCACCGTTCTGCGTATTTATGCGCTGATCCGTCTGGGCATTGCCGATACGGCGACCATCGCCGCCTTGCTGCATTGTTCGATCCGCACGGTCTATAATTACCGCTCCTTCGTCCAGCGCCACGTGCGTCCGGAGGTCGGCGATCTGGAACAACGGGTGCAGCTGATCGGCATCAACGGAAATTCCGACCATTCAACTCAAAATCCTGCAATATGATGACACGCAATCTGAGATTCGCAGCCCTGCTGTTGCTGGCGGGCGTTTTTGCGGCCGCCCCGGCCGTGCAGGGCGCCCGGCCCGGAAAGAAAAAGGCGCAGACGGTGCGCCTGATGGACTACAACATCGCCGACGGCATGTGGTACGACCAGTATAACCGTTACGACCGCTTCGTCGCGTGGGTCCGGACGCAGGACCCCGATGTTTTCGCCATCTGCGAAGGCGCGACGCATTGGAACGAGCACAAAAAGACCGTCAGCAAGGAGCAGATGCCGCGCTACCTGCCCGACAGCCTGCACCTGCTGGCCGAACGCTGGGGGCATCCCTATACCGCGATAGGCCCCTATCAGGACAACTATCCCGTGGCCTTCACCTCGAAATACCCGATCGAGGTGGTGCAGCGCATCGGCGAGGGGCTTTCCCACGGCGCCCTGCACGTGAAGATCAACGGCGTCAATTATGTCGTGCTGCACCTTTGGCCGCAGCGCTATTCGATGGGCGACAAGACCCGCAAGGACAACGGCGGCGAGGCTTTCCGCGTGGAGGAGATGCGCCGGATTCTCGATGCCACGATCCTCAATCCGAAATTCGCCGGTGAGAAACACTGGCTGATGATGGGCGATTTCAATTCGCATTCGCCGCTCGACAAACCGTTTCACGGCACGCGCAACTATGATGTGCACGATCTCGTGCGCAGCGCCTACTCCCACGACATCGTCGGCGATTGGTTTTCCGGGGAGTTCGTGCCCTCGACCACGGGCGGAAAGGCCCGCATTGATTTTATCTATTGCACGGACGGGATCTGGGACGGCGTGAAACGGGTCGAAACCGTTCACGACGCTTTTACCGACAAGGCTTCGGACCACCGTCCGATCGTCGTGGAGTTCCGTACCCCGAAAAAGACGAAATGATGCCTGTTCCGGCACTTTTTGTATCCCGGGCGTTGTTACGGTCGGGATATTTTTATATATTTGTTTCTGACTGCGACTGAAACGGAACCAACCAATCAAACTACTTTGCGATATGAACATTCCTTCGATTTTCTGGATCGTACCTGCCGCATCCGTCGTCGCCCTGGCCTTCGCCTGGCTGTTTTACAGCCTGATGAAGCGCGAGGACGAGGGTACGGAGCGCATGCGTGAAATCGCCGGGCACGTGCGCAAGGGCGCCATGGCCTATCTGCGTCAGCAGTACAAGGTCGTCGGCATCGTCTTCGTCGTGCTGGCGCTCTTCTTCGCCTACCTGGCCTACGGAGCCGGGGTGCAGAACGGCTGGGTGCCCTTCGCCTTCATCACGGGCGGATTCTTCTCGGGACTGGCCGGCTACTTCGGTATGAAAACCGCCACCTACGCTTCGGCCCGCACGGCCAATGCCGCACGGCAGTCGCTGGACCGCGGTCTGAAAGTCGCTTTCCGCAGCGGCGCGGTGATGGGTTTGGTGGTCGTGGGTCTCGGACTGCTGGACATCTCGTTCTGGTACGTGATTCTGACCTGGTTTGTCGATGCCGCAGGGCCGCAGAAACTCGTGGTCATCACGACGACGATGCTGACTTTCGGCATGGGCGCCTCGACGCAGGCCCTGTTCGCACGTGTCGGCGGCGGCATCTACACCAAGGCGGCCGATGTGGGCGCCGATCTGGTGGGCAAGGTCGAGGCGGGCATCCCCGAGGATGATCCGCGCAACCCCGCGACCATCGCCGACAACGTGGGCGACAATGTGGGCGACGTGGCCGGCATGGGCGCCGACCTTTACGAGAGCTATTGCGGCTCGGTGCTGGCCACGGCGGCGCTGGGCGCTGCGGCCTTTGCGTCGGCCGGCTCCGAAGCCTTGCAGATGAAAGCCGTGCTGGCACCGATGCTGATCGCCGCAGTGGGCATCCTGCTCTCGATCATCGGCATCTTCCTCGTGCGCACGAAGGAGGGGGCCACGATGCGCGAACTGCTGCACTCGCTGGGCGTGGGGGTGAATTTCAGTTCGCTGCTGATTGCTGTCGCCACCTTCGGCATCCTCTACCTGCTGGGCATCGGGAACTGGGTGGGGTTGTCCTTCTCGGTCATCACGGGCCTCGTGGCGGGCATCATCATCGGGCAGGCCACGGAGTATTTCACCTCGCACTCCTACAAACCGACGCAGAAGATCGCCGGAAGCGCCCAGACGGGACCTGCCACGGTCATCATCGCCGGGATCGGTTCGGGCATGATCTCCACGGCCGTTCCCGTCATAACCATCGGTGCGGCGATCGTTCTGGCCTATCTCTGCGCCATCGGCTTCGACGTGCAGAACATGATGGCTCCGCAGAATATGTCGTTGGGACTTTACGGCATCGGTATAGCCGCCGTGGGCATGCTTTCGACGCTGGGCATCACCCTCGCCACCGACGCCTACGGTCCTATCGCCGACAATGCGGGCGGCAACGCCGAGATGAGCGGTCTCGGCCCCGAGGTTCGCAGGCGCACCGACGCCCTCGATGCTTTGGGTAACACCACGGCCGCCACGGGCAAAGGCTTCGCCATCGGTTCGGCGGCCCTGACGGCCCTCGCGCTGCTGGCCTCGTATGTCGAGGAGATTCGCATCGGACTGATGCACAACGGCGTGACGATGCTCGAAATGTCCGACGGGTCGATGCGCTTCATTCAGGACGCCTCGATCCTCGATTTCATGGAGTACTACCGCGTTTCGCTGATGAATCCCACGGTGCTGGTCGGCGTGTTTATCGGCGCGATGATGTCGTTCCTCTTCTGCGGCCTGACGATGAACGCCGTAGGCCGTGCGGCTCAGAGTATGGTGGAGGAGGTGCGCCGCCAGTTCCGGGAGATCAAGGGCATCCTTACGGGCGAGGGAACTCCCGACTACGCCCGCTGCGTCGAGATTTCGACCCGCGGAGCGCAGCGTGAGATGTTGTTCCCGAGTTTGCTGGCCATCATCGTTCCGGTTGCCGTCGGCCTGATCTTCGGCGTGGCGGGTGTCATGGGGTTGCTCGTGGGCGGTTTGAGTTCGGGATTCGTGCTGGCGGTCTTCATGGCCAACGCCGGCGGCGCCTGGGACAACGCCAAGAAGATGGTCGAGGAGGGTCATTTCGGTGGCAAGGGTTCCGACAGTCACAAGGCTACGGTCGTGGGCGACACCGTGGGCGATCCTTTCAAGGATACGTCGGGGCCGTCGCTCAATATCCTCATCAAGTTGATGTCGATGGTTTCGATCGTGATGGCGGGGTTGACGGTCGCTTATCACCTGTTCTGACGGTTCCGCATAAAATGCCGGGAGCGCAGTTTCACAACTGCGCTCCCGGCATTTTCGTTATACTTCGGTCGGTTTCTTTCGGTTCATCAGCGGCAGCAGAAACGATATTATTGACGCTGTAATCCAGAATACGGCCACAGGTTCGAAGTCGTAGTGTTTGGCGCCATCTGCCGTTACGGTAATGTTCGCATCTATGAGCCATCCCGACGCGACATCCTGAATTCCCGCAGCACAGTAGGAGGCTATCCCCACCACTCCCAGCGCGGCCCCCGTCGCCTTTCTCGGCACGATGTCCACGGCCATGAGTCCTCCGAGGAAACAGATCAGCACTCCGATGGCTATTCCGAACAGGACCATCGAGAGGACATTCACCCACATGGCATTTCCTCCGTACAAGAACAGCGCCAGGGCCAGGGAGTTCAGTATGCCGAACAGCAGGGCGGGAATCTTTCGGTCTCCCTTGAAGAGTTTGTCCGAGAACCATCCCGAGAGCACGGTTCCGAGTATTCCCAGCAGGGCGTTTATCGAGACCACGGATATGGCCTCCACATCCGAGTATCCCTTGGCCTCTTGCAGGAACAGCACTCCCCATCCGTTTATGGCATAGCGGGATATGTACATGAACGCGCTCGCCGCCGCCAGCACCCATACCGCCGGGGTGCGGAGCACTTGTTTTTGAATCTCCCGTACGGATTTGTCCGCTCCCGGCGCTGGTTTCTCGTGGGCCAGGGCTTCTACGGGCGGCAGTCCTTTGGATTCCGGGGTGTCATGGAGCCAGCAGAGGACGATCACCACACCGATTGCTCCCGCCACGGCCGATCCGAAGAATCCTGCCTGCCATCCTGCGAATGTCACGATGGAGCCCACGAATAGGAATGAGAAGAATTCTCCGAGATTGTGGCTCGCCGAGAAGAATCCGTAGTAGGTTCCCCGTTCCCGGAGGGGATACCATCGCGAGAGGGATATGATGGCCGGGGGCGCTCCCATGGATTGTGCCCAGCCGTTGATCCCCCACATCACGGCGAACGTCACGAATATCACTGCCGTGGGAATTACGGAATGCGCCAGCCCCAGCAGTCCCATCAGGGCGTTCACCGCCGCCGAGAGGATGAGTCCCGTGGCCATGAAGCGTTTGATGTTGCAGTAGTCGGCAATGAATCCGTTTACGAATTTCCCGACGGCATAGGCGAACAGGAGTGCCGATCCGATCACTCCCAGTTGGGATGCATCGAGCGCTCCGCTGTCGAGAATGGGTTTCTTCATGACATTGAGACTCGTGCGGCAGACATAGTAGAGACTGTATCCGAGCGTCGCCGCCGCGAATGCCTGCAAACGCAGGCGGCGGTAGTATTTCGAGCGCGCGTCGGCATCCATCTCGCGGGCCGGGGCCGGGGGACTGATGCGGTAGAATTCCGTGAAGCGGTTCATGGGGTTCGGATTCGTCGTTGTTTAATCGAAAAGATCGTTCAATATGCGGGCGAGACGGTATCCGGCCTTTTGAATCTGGCTCTCGACCAGCGGCAGCGCCTTGTTCAGGAAATCCTGCCCCAGCCGTTCGTCGGGTTTGGCCCATTCGAACTGCACTTCGCAGCACACGGCGGCATCGTGGAGCCAGTCGCGGGGCGTTCCGGAGGCGATGGCCTGCCGTTCGGCTTTGGAAACCCGGTCGAGTTCGTCGGCCCATTCGCTGACGGACCAGATGCGTGCGGTGGTGATGATCTCGTTGTCCCAGACGCTGTGAACGTAGAATTTGTGCGGTTTGTGGTACTTGTCCTCGAACAGTACGTCGTATTTCATGTCGTGGGTCGTGTATTTGATGTGCGCCGGGCAGTGCATGTCGCCCACCAGGTGAATGACGTATTTGAGGTTGACAGCCACGGCCGAGTCGGTGAGACTGCGGTAGTTTTTCAGGTTTTCGACGGCCAGTTCCAGTCCGTAGATGGCGTTGCCCCGTTTCGGGTTCAGCAGCTCGTCGGTATAGCGGAGTCCGGCATCGACGGGCGCTGTGTGCCAGCCGTCGGTGAAGGCGTATTCGGGGGTCTTGCGGTATTCGTCCATCCATTTGGCGTAGTAGACGACGGAGTGTCCCCCGAGGTATTTTTCGATGCGTTTTTTAGCTCTCTTCGTCAGGTTGCGCTCGGCGATTTTGGCGATGGTTTCGTGCCCTTCGCGTCCCCATCCGAAAACGGGGCCGGCCTGAAGGAATCCGGTGCACAACAGCAGGAACAGTAATTTTTTCATAGCGGTCGATGGTTTGGGGTTAATCGTGGAGTCCGCGCGAGCGGAGATAGGAGATCAGCAGTTCGGGACGGTCGGTCTGGATCATGGTGGCACCCATATCGACGAGTTTTCCGTAGACGGCGGTGGGATCGCCCTCGAAAGCCCTGTCGTCGTCCAGTCCGCCGCAGAGCGATGCCCAAAGCGAGTTGACCCAGAGTTTCGAGCCTCCGGCGACGACTTCCCGCATGCAGGTTTCGACCTCGGGTGCCGGGCGGTCCCAGCAAATTTCATAGGCCAGCGGCACGATGCCTTTCTCGCGGTATTCGGCGAAGAGCGCTTTGCCTTGGGGCTTGAGGATGTCGATGATGGGCATGTACATCATGTTGCGGGGGTGTTCGGCGAATTTCGCGGCCACGATTTCGGGCGCGCGCTTGCCTTTGATGAGAATCTGCTCCGTGACGCCCAGCTCCTCGGTGATGGCCAGTACGAGGTCGTAGTATTCGTAGCCTTGGTCGATGTTTACCACGATACGGTCCTTGCAGACTTTGAGTGCTTCGCGCAGCGTCGGCATCCGCAGGCTGTCGGTGACGACGTTGTGAGCCCGGCGCAACTTGCAGCGGCGGATCGAGTCGTAGGTGATGTCGCGGACGCGGCCCTTGCCGCTGGTTGTGCGGTCGATGGTGTGATCATGGCAGAGCACCAGCACGCTGTCTTTGGTCAGTTTCAGGTCCAGCTCCATGATGTCTACGCCCATGCGGATCACCGATTCGATGGCCGGAATCGAGTTTTCGGGGTAGTTGCGCCAGTCGCCGCGGTGCGAAGCGACGAGGACTTTCCGCGAGGAGGGGTTGTGGATTTCGGCCACGATGGCTTCGGCGCGGTTGGCCGCAGTCGGCATCCCGGCCTGTTCCCCGCAGGCGGCTCCCGAAAGAGCCGCTGCGAAGATCAGCAGTTTGTTGATTTTTCGTATCATAGGTTATCGTTGGATTAAGTATTCGTTTTCATGTCCCAGTACGACCTGCTCGGCGACGCTGCGCAGGTAGGCGGCCTTCGATGCCTCGATGCCGCAGTCGGCGGGTGAGCTGCCGAACGCCTCTCCGTAGAGCACGAGGTAGTTGACGCAGGCTTTCAGATAGGCGCCGTAGACCGACTGGTGCTTGTTGTCGGTGTGGTAGAGGTTGATGCCCGAAGAGCCTTCGCGCACGATACGGAACGCCACGCCGATCGGCGATACCCACGTTCCGGCGGCTTCGGCCATGGCGTGTGCGCCTTTGGCGTTGTAGTTTTCGAAGGTTGCGAAGTCGGTGAATCCGCCGTAGCTGCTGGCCGAGAAGGTCCAGGTCTGTTCGAGAATGACTTTGCAGGAGGCCGATTTCGCCCGGATCTTGTTTGCCAGAGCCGTGCAGTTGGAGGCTATCGACGCTGTGCCGTCGCGCCCGTAGGTCGCGGGATTCTGGCTCTGGTCCTGGATGAAGGCGTAATCGTAGCCTCCGATGTCGATGGCGTCGGTCGAGAACGACAACTCCAGATGCTGCCCGAAATTCTGCGAACCCTTGAAGTGCCCTTTGACATTGAGGTAATGCCCCTCGTTCCAGGCGATTTCTTTGAGCATCCACGCCGGATTACTGTAATAGGAGAACGAGTTGCCGAGGCAGAGCACCTTCTTCGTGTCGCCCGGGATCGCCGTGCCGAGGTTCTGGACATAGGAGCCCGAGAATCCGAACGGCGGCAGCAGACTCGCCGAACTGCTCGCCGAGATGTTCTGCGTGCCTCCCGCGCAGGTGTAACGTCCCACGGCGCGGCAGCGGATCTGCACTGCTCCCTCGACGGGATCGGCGAACCGGACGGTCTGCATGACGCTGGCGTGCTGGTAGCCGCTTCCCGTGGCTGTGCCCGAGCACTTGTAGGTGTAGCGGATCGAAGGGTCTTCGGGTGCGGTGAGCAGGTCCTCTTCGACGCTCTTCCAGACACCTCCGTCGAGATACTCCACGATGAAGTATTTGGGCGAATTGGCCTCGCCGGCCATCGTGGCGTCGAATTCGACGGCCGTGCCGGCTTCGAGCCGCTTCACGGGCAGGGTGTAAAGCCAGTAGTCGCCCTCGACCATCGTCGAGACGGCGGGCTTGTAGGAGTTGACCGTGCGGGTGAATTCTCGTCCGGCATTGGCCTCGCCGCGCACGACGGATATGTAACCTGAGCTGCCCGAGGTGGCCGGGAGCATGTTCGACACGCTCCACGGGGTATTGTACTGTCCGACAGTCGATGCCGAGAAGATCCACTGGCTCGGGAAGGCCGGGTCTGCCGCCTCCTGCGTGACCGATACGGTCGCCGTCTGCGTCAGGTCCGTGGAGGCGAAGGTAACTGTTGCGGACCGCGGCTCGGTCTGCGGGTTCACGTCGGCCGTGATGCGGATTTGCTGGACGTAGGGGCTTTTCGTGCCCGCTGCGAGCGGCGTGTCGTTCAGGTCGGTGACCTTCACCCATTCGCTGCCGCCCGTGCTTACGGTCCAGTCGTAGTCGGCGGCCGAGAGGCTCACGACGGCGGCGTCGGTTCCCAGGGCGTTCAGTCCGACCGATCCGGGAGCGACGCAGAAAGTCGCCTCGGCGGGAGTGGTCGATCCGGCAGGGTAGTAGAGGATGTTCTCCCGCGTGACGTTGACAGCCGCAGCGCTGTGGGTCCCGAGGTAGTCCATGTAGTTGTCGGCATTGATTCCGACCATGACGTAATTGCCGTCGTTGTAGGTTCCCACGTCGCCCTGCGCGATGCAGTTGCGGAATACGGCGGCCTTGTTGCACTGCCCGAAGAAGCTGCCTTTGTATTTGTTGTTGTCACGGTCGGAGATGACGCGGCCGTAGTTCTCGCATCCCACGAACTCGTTGTCGTCGTGGTTCACGAGGCACACGATGCTGCCGCAGCACCCTTCGTTCTTGCAGATCACGTCGCCGCGGTTCACGACCTTGGTGAATTTGGCGCCTATGCCCGTGATGCAGGTGATGTTGCCGATGCGGGCGCCGCCTGCGGTGGCGAACTCGTTGAAATTGTTGCCGTAGTTGGCGCAGTCGGTCAGGTGGGTGTAGCGGTTGGCCGCCGCGACGATGCCCGATGCGCGGCCGACTTTGGTGGTGAGGTTGCCGCGGTTGACGCAGGCGGTGAACGCGACGGCGTTGGCCGAGCTGGCGTGGTTGGTGCTGAATCCGCAGATGCCGCCGATCTGTACGCCGGTTGCATCGCTCTTGCTGTTGCCGCCGTTTTCGGCCGTAAGGTCGGCTTCGTTGGTCAGACAGTCGAGCACGACCCCTTCGTTGGCGAACGCGAGTCCGATCATGCCCATCGTCATGCGGACGTTGCCCGCCGAGCCGTCGAACGACATCGGGGCTTCGTTGGTGACGTTGCGTACGGCGGCGTCGTAGACCAGTCCGGCGAGGATGCCGCAGTCGGTGGCTTTCGATGCCGTGATTTCCAGCGAGCAGGAGGAGTCGAAGACGAGGTTTTCGACGACGGCTCCGGGACCCAGTGCGCCGAAGAGTCCCCAGGCGCGGTTGGGGGTTGCGTTGTCGCACACCATTCTGAAATTGCTGATCGTGTGATCCTGCCCGTCGAAGAAGCCCGTGAAGGAGCGTCCTGAGCTGATCGTGAGTGCGTTGCTGGCCAGTGCGAAGGTCGCGTCGCCGATCGGCGTCCATGTTGTGACGCCCGTCATGTCTATGTCGTCGAGCAGTACGACGACGCCCTCCTCGTTCTGCCACGGGGCGAGGGTTTCGCCCGCGTTGACCGCTGCGGCGAACTCCACGAGGTCGTCGGCCGTCCAGATGCCGCCCGGAGGTGCGAAAGCGTAGAGCGCTTTCGCCAGATGGCGGGCCGAGAACACACCGTCCTTTTCGTAATAGGTGCGGATACCCGATTTATAGACGTTTTTCGTGTAGGTCTTGTCATCGGCGGTTGTCAACGTGAGTTTCAGTCCGGCCGGGGAGGTGAAGCGTCCAACGGGGAATTTGATGGTCTGGGGCTTGGTCAGATTGGCTCCTTCGGGAAAATCCAACGTCAGCTTCGTGCCGGTCCCGTCGGGTGCCGGGGTGAGGGCGAGCGTCGCGGGATCGACCGTGCCGGTGAAGGTCAGCCAGCCTTCGAAACCCTCTTCCGAGGCGGGTTCTACGGTGATCGACCGGGCCGGACTGTCCAGCTCTCCGGCGTCGATGCGCAATTCGACAACCGAGAAGATGTTGCGGAACGAGACGTGTAACGCCCCGTCCGAGAGGTTGTTTTCGAGCGGCGTGCCGACCAGCGGCGCGCAGGCCGTGTTGACCTGTTCCGCACCCTGGAACGAGATCGTGCGCCGGGCCTCCACGCCGACCGTGCCTTCGGCGGTCGTGGCGGGGTAGTAGGCTGTCAGCGGCTTGGACGCATCGTAGGAGGCGATGCCCGCTTCGCTGGTGAAGGTGGTCGTGGTGCCGGCTTCGGCGGCGGTGTATTCGTAGGCAGCGCCGTCGTATACGACCGTGATGCGGTCGCCGGCTTCCCACGTGCTCTTGCCTTCGTTGATGTCGGTGCGGGTCGCTGCCGTGCAGGCGGCTTTGATGATCAGCCCCGACGAGGCGGGAAGCGGGGCCGGGTCGGTGATTTCGGGGTCCCGGGTGCAGCCGGCGAGCAGCAGCGCCGCGCTTAACAGAATGATATGCAGTTTTTTCATGTCGGTCGGGATTTACTCTTTGTTCTTGTCGTCGTCGAATTCCGTATCCTCGATGCCGTTGTCGGGCTTCTTCTGGTCGATGTCCGACATGTCGGTCACGGCGTAGGGCGTTGCGAGGGCATAGCGTGCCGCCTGCAAGGCTATCGGGGCGTTGGCATCGGTGACGGGCGTCGAATAGCTGCCCGCCGTGGAGTTCGAGGTCGTGTAGCGGAACGTGTTGCCGTCGAGCGTCACGCTTCCGAATGCCGGAGAGATCAGTTTCTCGAAGACGGCGCACGAGGCGGCGTAACGCGCGATGCCGTAGTCCATGTGGTATCCGTCGCGGGTCATGTCCATCGAGTTCTGGAGCTTCGACGTGCGGAGGTTTTGCAGGACGGTTCCCGTGGCGATCACATCGTCGAACGAGACTTCGGCCATCACCTTTTTACCCTGCGCGACGATGGCGGCGTACATGTCCGCCTGCGACGAGGCGAAATTGTTGACGATCACCGTCTGCTGCGAGTAGCTGACGATCGCCGGGTCGCCGTAGGCTTGCGAGAGGATATAATAGAACTTGGGCATGGCTCCGGTCTGCGTCGATTTGACATTGTCGATCAGTCCCTGAAGGGCCTCCTTTTCGGTCGAAGTCCACGACCATGCGTTGACCTTGCCGGTGTGCTCCTGGATGGTCACGATGTCCCATCGGTCCGATGCGGCGACCTCTTTGATCGTCTTGTTCATCAGTTCGGTCCACCCGGCGGCTCCCGGGCCGCACTCGTAACAGCGGTAGTCGTTCACGGTGGCGAATCCGTTGTTGTACTCGGGGACCGTGCGGCCTCCGTAGTACATGTGCGTCATCTTCACCTTGTCGAGACCTGCGGCTTTCAGCATGCCGGGCAGATGCTCCACGGCGTCTTTCGTGAAACTGTTGCCGATGAAAAGGATGCGCAGTTCGGCATCGCCGCCCGTACCGCCCCCGCCCGTGCTGCCGATTTGGTAGACGATGTTCGTGAGCGTCGATTTGTTCGAGCCCTGCTTGCCCAGGTAGTTGGCCTGATCGGCTTCGGCGTAGGAGTCGAAGACGGGCGCGCCGTTGTTGTAGGTGCCGACTTTGCCGCCTGCGGTGCAGTCGGTCCATTGCGCAACGCCGTTGTTGTAGGCCCAGAAAACGCCGCGGCTGCCGTCGCTGAGGATCGTGCCGTAGTTGGCGCAGTTCTCGAACGTGGCGGTGTTCGATATCGACGTGATGCCGCCGCAGCGGGCGCCGGTCGTCGAGGTGAGGTTCCCGTAGTTCGTGCAGCCGCTCATCGACGAACCCGTGCCCATGTTGCAGGTGATGTTGCCCAGACGCCCGGCGTCCTCCTTGGGGCATGTGTTCATCTGGTCGCCGTGGTTGACGCAGTTGGTCAGCTGGGTGTAGCGGTTGGCTGCGGCGACGATACCCGATGTGCGGCCCGTCGCCGAGGTCATGTCGCCGTAGTTGATGCAGTCGGAGATGATGACTTTCTGCTGCGACGACCCGTCGTTGGAGGAGAATCCCACGATGCCGGCGATGTGGTAGCCCGTGGCGCCTCCGGCGGTGTTGTTGTCGCGGTTTTCGGCCGTGATCGCGCCGTTGTTGTTCACGTTGTCGATCGTGACGCCCGCCGTTTCGGCGAAGGCCGTGCCGATCAGGGCCATCGTGATGCGGACGCTGCCCGCCGTGCCCTGAAAGTGCATCGGTGCGCTGCTCGTGATGTCGCGCACGGTGGCGTCGTGGACCATTCCGGCCACCACGCCGTTCGACGAACCTGCCGTGGCCGTGACGGTCAGCGAACAGCCCGTGTCGAACGAGAAATTCTCGACCACGGCGCCCGGGGCCAAAGCCCCGAACAATCCGTATGTCGCGCCCGCCTCGCTGCCCGCGGCGACCATTTTCAGGTTGCGGATGCGGTAGCCCTGCCCGTTGAAATGCCCTGCGAAGGGCGTTCCCGTGAGGGTGAGTTTGTTGCTTGCAAGTTCGAAAGCCGCCTTGCCGATGGGGGTCCACTCCGTGATCGCCGACATGTCGATATTGGTCAGCAGGCACACTTCGCCGTCCTCGTTCAGCCATTCGTCGAGCGATTCTCCGGCGTTGACTGCCGCTGCGAAGGCCACCAGATCGTCGGCGGTGCGGATGCCCTTGGCCGTCGAGATGTCGCCTCCGTATTTGGTGTTGGTCACCTTGTCCTCATTGCCCGTCTTGATCAGGCCGATGTAGTCCATGTAGTTGGTTTCGTCGATCTGCACCATCACGTAGTTGCCGCCGTTGTACGATCCCACACCGCCTCCGGCGGTGTTGTTGTCCAGTTTCGCGCCGTTGTTGATGTTGGCCACGAGCGTTCCGCGGTAGGTCGTCAGGTCGGCGATTACATTGCCGTAGTTGGCCGAGTTGAGGACCTCGCTGTCGGCGGAGTTGGTCAGGCAGACCAGGCCTCCGGCGTGCGTCTTGGCGTTGGTGGCTACGATGTCGCCGTAGTTGGTGCAGCCGTCGACCACCGACGAGGTGCCGAGGATACAGGTGATGTTGCCCAGGCGTCCGCCGCCCGATTCGCCGTAGGTGTTCAGCATGTCGCCGTGGTTCTCGCATTCGGAGACGACCGTAAAGGTGTTCGCTGCGGCCACGATGCCCGAAGCGCGGCCCGTCGAGACGGTCATGTCGCCGTAGTTCGCACAGCGTGTGATGAGGTTTCTGAAAGTCGATGTGCGCGAGGTGTTCGAGACGCCCGCGATGCAGCCTGCCTGCGTCGAGGTGAACCCGTTGGCGCTGGCGGCTCCCGGCACGGCCTTCATGGCACCGTAGTTCTTCAGCCCGATGAGTTTCGTGACGGTTTCGTCGCTCGTGCCGGCTCCGTAGACGAAGCCTACGAGGCCCATGGTCATCAGTTTGTTCGAAGCGCCGTTGCCCAGACACTCCATCGGGAGGTAGCTGGTGCACTCCTCGATCGTCGATTCGACGCTGGCTCCGGCGATGACGCCCGTCGAGGTGACGCCGTTGCCCGAGACCTTGAACGACCCCGTGTCGCCGTTTTCGGCTCCCAGCACGAGGTTCTTGACTGTCGCGCCTTTCAGCACGCCGAACAGGCCGTATGCTTGGTTGTCGCCCGTGAGCGCCGCTTCCATTGTGAGGTTGCGCAGAGCGTATCCCTGCCCGTCGAACGTCCCTTCGAAGGCGGCTCCGGAAGGGGTGGACGCCGCCGTGGTGGCGGCGAACGTGCCGTTGCCGATGGGCGTCCACTGGGCAACGTCTTTCAGGTCGATGTCGTTCATCAGCACGGCGGTCATCAGCTGTGCGCCCGTGCCGGCGTTGACGTCGGCGGCGAACTGCACCAGTTCGGCGGCCGTCCGGATCTCGATGCGGTCGCTCGCGGCCTTTGCGAAGAAGACCGGGCGCAGCACCGTGTGCTCCATCATGTCGTAGGCCACCGCGATCAGGTGTCCCGCGCTGAATCCTGCCGGGAACGTGACGACGATCTGCTGCTGCTCCTTGTCGAGCGCGGCTTCGATGCCCTCGGCTGCGGCGATGCCGACCAATGCGTCGGCGGCGTGTTCGCCGTGCAGCGTGTATTTGACCGTCATCGGGGCGGATGTATCGACCACCGTGGTGTTGATCGCCGTCGAGAGCGTGAGGTTCAGCACCTGCTGGATGGGCAGCGTGATGACCTCCCCGTTGCCGAGCGTCAGCGACAGATTGCCGTTGGCGTCGCGGGCGATGCTTTTGAACAGACAGCTTTCGCCGTCGTTGGCCTCGATCGGGCGCCCTGCGGCGTCGTTCAGCCGTTCGCCGTTGACGGTCCAGAATCCCTGTTCATCGACCGACACCACGGGGGTGTGGCCGCTTACGGGAATCCGTTCGCCGTCTTTGTCCAGCAGCGGCGCGGTCTGTCCGTCGGCCGTCACCGTCCAGTAGTAGAGACCGCTTTCCGCATCGGGCTCCACGCCCAGCAGCGGAACGTTGAGCATCTGGTCAACGGTGGCCAGCACGACGCTCTTCTCCTCGTCCTTGTTGTCCTTGTAGGTGATGATGCAGTTGCCTTCGGAATCCTGCGTCATCGCGGTGATGACGTTGCCCGAGGTCAGCTCGCTCAGGTCGGCGAGCTGCTCGTTGAGCGATGCGATGCGGCTTTGGAGCCTGGCGATCCGCTCCTTGAAACCGTCGATGCGGCCGCCGAGTTCCGAATCGTCGTAGTCGCTGCAACCTGCCGCGAAGGTGACGGCGGTCAGAAGCAAGAAATATAGGAATCGTTTCATGAATGTCTGGATTAAGCGTTAGTAGTTCTGCGACGGATCGAAATATTCGCTGTTGCGGTAACACAGAGCGTTGTCGTTCGTGGCTTCGGGGGCGCCGCTCGGGTTGTCCTTGTAGGTGTCCCATTCGCCGACGCGGCCGCCCTTGGCGCATTGCGTGACGAGCCCCTTGGCGCTGTAACCGCAGGCCCATCCGGGACCGTGCTGCGGCGCTCCTGCGTCGTAGGTGATGTTGGCCAGGATCGTGCCCTTGTTCACGCAGCCGACGATCGTGGCCTGGTTGTGGCCCACGAAACCGCCCGTGCGGCATCCCAGCTGCGAGAAGACGTTGCCATTGTTGGTGCAGTACTCGATGCGGATGTTGTTGTTCGTCACCGTACCGCCTACCAGACCGCCCATGCGCTTGTAATTGTAGTAGTCCCTGCTGCCGCCGTACTGGCCCGCGGCGTCGTCCTGCACCGTGCCGTTGTTGACCGAGTTGCTGACCGCAGTGCCGTTCTCCTCGCTCGTCGAACCGCCCAGCGTGCCGACCAGTCCGCCGCCGCGTCCCGTCGGGGCGCTCACTTCGCCGTTGTTGGTGCAGTAGTCGATCTTGATGCCTGCGCCGAGCGTGAAGGCGCAGATACCGCCGACGTTCATGCCCGTGCCGCCGTTGGCCGTGTTGGTGATGCGCCCGGTCTTCACGTCGCCGTTGTTGACGACGGCGTCGGCTTTCGTTTCGCCGCCGATGACCGTGGATTTGGCGCATCCGGCGATGCCGGCGAGCATCATCAGCGTCGCGTCGGGGTTGTCGCCCGTGAGGATGACCGAAACGTTGTTGGTGACGGCGGTGATCGTCGAACCTTCGGCGTATCCTGTCAGCGCACCGACGGCCACGACGTTCGGACTGGCGCCCGTGACGGTGATTTGGTCGCCCGCGGCGCCCAGCTTGAGGTTCTTGACCGTGGCGCCCTTCAGCGCACCGAACAGGCCGTGGAGGTGGGTCGCCTCGCTTTCGGCGTCGAAGGTCCACTGAATGCCGCTGATCGTGTGGCCCTGACCGTTGAATACGCCCGAAAACGGGTTGACCAGCGTATTGTATGAGGGCGTTCCCGTGGCTTTGCCCGCTCCGATCGGGGTCCACTCGGTGAGCCCCGAGAGGTCGATGTCGTTGAGCAGCACCACTTCGCCCGAGGCGTTCTCCCAGCGGCTCGTGCTGCCGCCGGCGTTGACCGCTTTGGCGAAAGCCACCAGGTCGGCGCCCGTTGCGATGCCCGGTTCGGCCGGAGTGTCGGGAATGACGGGCGACTGGCGCACGCCGAGCGTCACGGTCACGCCGTAGGGACGGTTCGAGAAGGTGATCGACCCTTTGCGGTCGGCGCCGCTGTCGTTCTCATAGTAGTCGGCCACGAACGAATGGGTCGTGGTGACCATCTGCACGCGCGTCGCAGGGGCGGGTTTGAGCCACGACTGGCACTCCTCGGCGATCGTCACGTCGTATTCGATGTCGGCCGAGACTTTGATGTCGAACTCCGTGAATTCGCCTTCGAGCGTCACCTCGGTTCCGGTTCCGAACTGCGGGTCCCACGTCGGGGGTGCGATCTGGGCCGTTCCGTAGGTGAAGAAGAGGGGCTTGAGCACGGTGTTGCCTCCGGCTGAAACCAGGATGACCGTGTTGCCCTCTTCGGCTCCCTCGTCCAGTTTCACCGAGATCGTGCGGGTGTACTTGTCGATCTCGACCGTCACGTTCCAGGCCGTGAAATAGTCCACATACGCCTCTTCGGCTTCGCTGCCCGACACGGTGTATTTGATGTAGGCCGGAGCCGAACGGTCGGGGACGGCCGTCACGGGGGCGGCGTCGAACGTGATGCTCAGGGCCTCAAATACCGGAATTTCGAACGAACTGCCGTCGGCGAGCGTGAAGCGGACCATGCCGCTTTCCTCGTCGGTCTCGACCTTTTGGAACAACGTGTTGCTCACGTCATTGGCAAGCACGGGCTTTCCGTCCTTGCCCGTGAAACGCTCGCCGTTGACCGTCCAGAAACCCTCGGCGTCGATGCCCATCGTAGGCGACACGCCGCCTACGGGCATCATCTCTCCCGCAGCGTCCAGCAGCCATTCGTAGGTCTCGCCGTTGTCCGCGGTCGTGCGCCAGTAGAGTTTTCCGTCGGAGAACTCCCCGGCCCCGACGATCGGCGCGGTCACCACGTCCTTCTGCGTGGCGAGGGTGACGGTTTTCGTTTCGCCGCCGTGATCGCGGTAGCAGACGACGTAATTGCCCTTGTCGTCCTGTTTGAGGTAGGAGATGAAGCTGCTGTTGACGAGCGCCGTGAGCGAGTTCATTTCGTCGTTGAGTTCCGCGACGCGCTTTTCGGCCGCCGTAAGCTCCTGCTCGATGGCGTCGATGTTTTTCCGCAGCTCCCCGTCGTCGTACTCGTCGCATCCCCAGAGGAGGACGAAACCGGCGGTAAGCAGTATGATGTTCAATAACTTTCTCATTGTTCTCTCGTTTTAAGGGTTACTGTTTGATCCGCACGTGCATGTAGTTCATGCAGCTGCGTTCGCCTTTCGAGTCGGAGGGTTTGTTGACCACTTTGCCCGCGCCGTCGGTGTAGAGCCACACGGTCGTCGAACCGCCGCCGTCGAAACGGGTTACGTTCCAGCAGCCGAATTTCTGGGCGATGCGGACCATTTCGTAGAACTTCACGCCCATCGAAACCCAGTCCTGACGGCCGTCGATAACGAAGAAGTGGATTTTCGTTCCGGCCTGGTCCACGCCCACGTACGTCATCGGGTCGTAGACCGACGAGGAGAGGTTTTTATCCACGCCGTCGGCCAGCAGGTGGTACATCGTAGAGTTCTGCGTGACGATGGGTTTCGTAACGCCGTCCACCGCCACGTCGGCGCGGATGCGGAGCGTCGAGCCCACGGAGAGTTTCGCGGCGAACGCTTCGGCGGTGGCTCCGGTGAGCTGCACGGCCCATTCGTCGAGGGTCGTGAGGTAGGGTGCCTCGGCGAGTTCCGTCGTGCGGCCGTCCTCGATGCGGGTCACGGTGGCTTCGAACCAGCCGTCGTTGACCGTCATGGGGTTCCCCGAGGTGTTCTTCGCAACGACGTAGAGCGCTTTTTTGAGCAGCGGGTTGGTCAGCGACGGGGTTCCGGGGTGGGGCGTCTTCTTGTAACGTGCGGTGTAGAGGTTGGCTTCCTGCGAGACGCTGCCCAGACGCAGGATCGTGTCGTTGATCGAGTAGTACTCGTACTCGGTGCCGCCGACCTCGATCTTGCCCGTGAATACCTTCTTGCCGCAGCTTGCCGTGCGGTCCCTGAAGACGGTGAAAGCGTTGGCATGGTTGGTCAGCGACGTGCGCACGGTCTTGTTGTTGACGAAGTCGGGGCGTCCTTCCTCGATGTGCAGGCCGCGGGGGAATCCGTCGTGCGAGTTGAAGAAACCGGTGTTGAATCCGGCGACGATGTTCTGCCCCTCGGCGCGCTTGCGGGTGCAGTTCTCCGAGAGGGTTTCGCGGATATTCTTGCCGTTGTTGCCGTTGTTGTTGCCGTTGGGGTTGGGCACGATGTCGTCGGCCATCGAGGTTGCGATCTCCACGGCGTCGTTTGTCAGGTCCACCTCCAGTACGTGCATCTTGCGCGGCAGGTTGGTGAATTCGTAGTAGGTGTATTTTACGCCCGGGTGGAGCTGGACGGTCTGTTTGGACTCCCAGTCGTAGTAGGCCGGCAGCGACCAGTCAACGGTGTTCTCCTCGGTGTCGTAGTTCGACTGTTTGTGGCAGACGGCCGTGGTGTGCATGGCCGCGGGGGCCGTTGTCGGAGCGTCCTTGTAGGTGTCGTAGTCGCCGACGAAGCCGTTTCCGATGCAGCCCTTGATGAGCGATGCGCTCTGGTTGTAGCCGCAGGCCCAGCCGGGACCGTGCAGGTTCGAACCGTCGGTCGTCACGTTGCCGATAACGGCCCCGGTGTTCTTGCAGTTGCGGATCGTGCCGAGATTGTGGCCCGAGAAACCTCCCGTGCGGCATCCCAGGCGGGTGATGACGTTTCCGGCATTGGTGCAGTTCTCGATGATGCAGCCTGTCGTGGTCGAACCGCCGACCAGACCTCCCATGCGCTTGATGCCGTATTGGTCCTTCTGTCCGGCGTACTGCCCGGCGGCATCGTCCTCGACGAGGCCGTTATTCTGCGAATTGGCGATGGTTCCCTTCTCGAAGGTTCCGGCCAGCCCGCCGCCGCGTCCCGAAGGTGCGTTCACCCGTCCGTTGTTGGTGCAGTAGCCTATGAGATTGTTCTCCGCCGATTTGATGTAGGCGCAGATGCCTCCCACCTGCATGCCCGTCCCGCCGTTGGCGGTGTTGGCGATGGGACCCGTGGTGATGTCGCCGTTATTGACGCACGCCGCCGCTGCGGAGGTTCCTCCGATGGTCGTACCGGTCATCTGCCCGGCGATTCCCGCGAGCATCACCAGCACTCCGGCGGGGTCTTCGGCCTCGAACGAGATCGAGACGTTGTTGGTCACGTTTTCGATCACCGATTCCGTGGCGAACGCCGCCACACCTGCTACGGCCGTGCCGGCTCCGGCGGTTCCCCGGACGGTGAGCTTGTCGCCCTTGGCGCCGACCGTGAGGTTCCGGACGGTGGCCTGGTTCAGCACGCCGAACAGACCGTGGGCCGTCGATTTCGCGGCGTCGGCCGTCCAACCGATGTTTTTGATCGTGTAGCCCTTGCCGTCGAATTTGCCCGTGAAAGGATTCTCGGCCGTACCGATCGGCGTCCATTCCGTCGTGCCCGTCATGTCGATGTCGCCCAGCAGCACCACGTCGCCGCTCTCGTCGCGGTAGCGGTCGTAGCTGCGTCCGGAATTGACGGCCTCGGCGAATTTGCGCAGGTCCTCGGCGGTCTTGATGCCGTAGTATTCGGGCTTCGCGCTTTTGGCCGCGAGGTGCACGACGCGGATCAGGACGTTTTCCTCCGTGTCGCAGAGCATCACGGCGAAACTGCCCTCTTCGAACGCATCGCCGAAGGTGACGGCGATGGTTCCGGCAGCGGTGTCGGCCGCGGCCGCGAGTTTCTCGGTGCGCATGATTTTGAGGATCGTTTCGCCGGCCTTCTCGCCCGTGATCTCATAGCCGATCGTGAGCGGCTGCGAGGCGTCCTCGACGACGTATTCGTCCCCGAGCACCGTGTCGCCGACCTTGAAGACGATGTTGAAGGCGTCGAAGACCGGAGCCGACACCGTCGAGCCGTCGCCCAGCGTGAAAACTGCGTTGCCGGCGGCGTCGCGCGAAATGCCTGTGATGAGCGATCGTTCCTTGCCTTCGGCTTTCAGCGGACTGCCTGCCGCATCGGTCAGCCGACGGCCGTTGACGGTCCAGTAACCCTCCTTATCGACGGCCACTTCGGGCGTGCGTCCGGCGACGGGGATTTTGGCCCCGTCGGTGTCTTTCAGAAAGTCGGTTTTGCCCCCTGCGGTGGTCGTCCAGTAGAGCACGCCGCCCTCCTCCTTCGTGCCGAGGATCGGCGCAGTGGTCACGTCGTTCTTCGTGGCGACGGTGACGCTGTGTTCGACGTTGTCGGCGCCTTTGTAGCGGACGACGTTGTTGCCCTCGGCGTCCTGCGTGATCGAGGTTACGACCCCGCCGTTGACGACGGACGCGAGCAGCCGCACCTGGCTGTTGAGTTCGTCGGCCTGTTTTTCGAGTTCGGTGAGCTGGTTGTATATCTCATCGACGCCTTTCCACAGCGCGGAGTCGTCGAAGTTGTCGCTGCACCCGCCCGCGAAGAGGAGGACCGATGCCAGAAGCGTTGTTATCATGGTTCGTTTCATTGCCGTTTGTTTTTTCGTGGTTGCAAAAAGCATCAGTCGAAATTGGTGCTGTCGGTCCATCCGGGATTCTGGGTCAGCAGTCCGCCCGTCAGCACGCGCTGGTCGGCCGGAATGGGCCACAGGTAGTCGCGTTCTTCGTTCCAGGTGTATTTCAGGGCGTTCCACGCCACGACGTAGCCGCGGTTGTCGGCGGCTTCGGAGAGGATGATGTCCGAGCCGATTTTCAGTACCGTCAGTCCGTCGGCCGGGGTGCTGGTCTGCTGTGTGGCGTAGAGTTCCAGATCGTTTTTGCCGTCGCCGTCCATGTCGTAAAGGCCCGGGCCGGGGAAGTAGATGCCGTGGTAGGGTGCCGTTTCGTTGACCATCTGCGCACCCTCTTTCCAGCGGAACATGTCCCACATGCGCTGGCCTTCCATGACCATCTCCACGGTGCGTTCGCGGCGGATTTCGAGAATTACGCCCGTGTTGGCGCTCTTCGTGACATTGGGGTAGCAGGCCAGGAGGAACGGATCGGGATTGGCGTTGGCGGCCTCCATGTCGAGTCCGCCCATGCCGGCGCGTTCGCGGATCTTGTCGATCGAAACGGTCAGGTCGTCCTGCGTCAGCGTGCCCAGCTCGGCCTTGGCTTCGGCATAGTTGAGATACACCTCCGCCGTGCGGAACAACGGCCAGTCGGACGTGCCTTTCGAGGCACCGCTGTGGGCCGCCGTCGAGACGAATTTGATCGGCTCGTAACCCGTCATCGCGGTCATGTCGTTCGGCGTGGCTGCGCTTTCGCCCTTGGCGACGTATCCCGGGCAGAGCACCGTTTGCGCCATGCGCGGATCGCGGCCTGCGGTCTCTTCGGTGTAGAACATCGTTTCGTGGCCCTCCTTTTCGGTGAAGCGCGAGCCGTCGGCCATCAGATAGTGGTTCATGAAACGGCGCGTGAAGCCCGTCGCCGCATTGCGGATGTTGAACTGTACGCTGTGGGCGAGGTTCAGCCCCTCGAAATTGTAGAGACGGGCCAGAATGACTTCGCTCTGCTTGGCGTCGTCGCTGCAAAAGAGGTCGCGGTAAGGCTCCGTGCCCTCCTTGTAGAGCGAGTATCCGCTTTCGGCGATGAACGTCGCCGCGGCGTCGGCGGCCTGTTGCAGGTATTTGTCGGCGTCGGGCAGGCCGCGGTACTTACGCCACGTGCCTTCGTAGAGTGCGGCGCGCGACTTGAAGGCCAGCGCCGCCCAGCGGGTCACGCGGGCTACGTCCTTGTCGCGCGGGAGCATGTCGATCGCGTCGTCGAGGTCGGACATCACGTGGTCCATGATGATGCCGCGATCCTCGCGGGGCTTTTTCAGCAACTCTTCCTCCTCGGAACCGATCACCGTGTCGTACCAGGGCACGTCGCCGTAACGGCGCACCTTCACGTAGTAGAAATAGGCGCGGAAGAAATAGGCCACGCCGTCGTATTTGGTGCGGGCCGCCTCGTCGGTGCAGTTGTGGGAGTTTTGCAGGTAATAGTTGATCTTGCGCAGGGAAGTCCAGGTCCAGCCGCTTTCGTCGGAGGCCATGCGGGTTCCCGAGATCACGTCGCCCATGCTCTTGTCCACCATGTCGTCGGCGTTGAGCCCCGAGGCACTGTCGGGGGAGTCGAGCAGCGTGTAGAACTGATTGGTCCACAGGCGGAGGTCCACTTCCGACTGGAAATAGGTCTGCGGGGTGACCTTGTCTTCGGGAATGAGGGTCAGGTCGCAGCCCGAGCAGGCGGCGCCCAGCAGCAGGGTCGCCAGTATTTTGTGCAGTGTTTTCATCTGTCGTTCTCTTTATGCGTTAGAAGCTGATATCGACGCCTACCGAGAGGGTTTTGGGATAGGCGTATCCCGTTCCGGAGTCCTTCTTGCTGGTGCTCGACGATCCGGCGAGTTCGGGGTCGATGGTCTTGTTGTGCCGTTTCAGCGGCGACCAGTAGCAGAGGTTCTCGCCCGAGAAATAGACGCGGGCGCGGTCGATGCCGATCTTGCGTGTGAGTTTCTGCGGCACGGTGTAGCCGACCGTGAGGTTTTTCAGCCGCAGGTAGGCGAGATTCTGGATGTAGCGGTCGTTCGTCTCGCCCAGCGAGCCACCGGCATAGGCGTTGTAGCCGCGCGGACGGGGGAAGTAGGCGTTGCGGTTGTCCTCGGACCAGCACTCCGAATAGAAATCCTTGTGGATGAACGACGTGGGCGGGAATGCGTAGGGGCCCCAGAAGTCGTAGGACGCCTGCCCGGCGGCCGGATACCAGTCGCGGCGCCCGATGCCCTGGAAAAAGGCCGATACGTCGAAGCCCATCCAGTTGAATCCCACGCGGAACGAGTAGTTGTAGCGCGGCAGCGAGTTGCCGATGATGCGCTTGTCGCCCGGATCGTCCACCGTGCCCGAGCCTTCGGAAATCACGTTGTCGCCGTCGAGGTCGGCGAAGCGCACGTCGCCCGCCCGAAGGTAGTTGCCGGCCGGGCCCTTGCACTGATACACGCGGTTGTTGACCGCCTTGTCGTCGATCCTGGCCTGGTATTCGGCCGCTTCGCGGTCGGTCTTGAACAGTCCTTCGACGTGATAGCCCCAGATTTCGCCCAGCGACTTGCCTACGTAGTGGTCCGAGATCAGCCGGTCGGGGTTGTGGTATTTGGTGATCTTGGTGATGTAGTCGCCCACCGAGGCCGATACGTTGTAGGAGAAGGGGCTTCCTGCCAGCTGGAATTCATCCTGCCAGCTCAGGGTGATCTCCCAGCCCTTGGTGCGCAGGTTGGCGCAGTTGGCCTTCGGGGTCTTGGCGCCGAAAACGTCGGGCAGGGTGAGCGAGGTGGTGAGCATGTCCTTCGTGTCGCGGATGTAGTAGTCGCCCGTGAAATTGAGACGGCCGTTGAGCACTCCCACGTCGAGTCCCACGTCGTAGGTGGTCACGGTCTCCCACGTAAGTCCCGACGACAGCGGATCGGAGACGTTGGCGTAATAAGCCTTTTCCAGTCCGTCGAAGGTGTAGCTCATCTGGTTGTCGGTGCTGATCTGCTCGATGTAGGCGTATTCGGATACCTGCTGGTTGCCCAGGCTGCCCACCGAAAGACGCAGTTTGAGGTTGTTCATTACGTCGCGTACGGGCTCGAAGAACGACTCTTCGCTGATGCGCCAGGCGGCCGACGCCGAGGGAAAGAATCCCCAGCGGTGGTCGGGCTCGAAGCGCGACGAACCGTCGCCGCGGGCGCTCGCCTCGAAGATGTAACGCCCTTCGTAGTCGTAGTTCACGCGGCCGAAGAATCCCAGCGTGCGGTAGGCCAGGATTTCCTGTGAGAGGGTGATGGGGCCCGTCGCCACGGTGAACGAGTCGATGTTGTCGCTCGACAGGTCGGTCTGCTTCACGTCGAGCGACGTGGAACGGTAATCCTCGTACTGGCCGCCGGCGGTGGCTTTGAAATGGTGGCCGCCCCACGAATTCTCGTAGGTGCCGTAGATGTTGACGTTGTGGCCCTTGTAGCCGTAGTGCACCTCGCGGTAGGAGTTCTCGACCGATCCCGAGGTGAAGGTCTCCATGACGCCCTCCTGACGCGAGTATTCGAATGTGTTGTTGCGGTATTTGTAGAGCCGGTCGCGCTGGCGGTAGTCATAGGCCGCCGTGAGGACGAGTTTTTTGGCGATCGTGATGTCGAACTGGTTCGAAAGCGTCAGGTAGCGGTTCTCTTTCGAGTTCTTCGAACGGTCGGCGGTCATCTGCCCGCCGCGGCCGGCGCCGATCGGGGAGTTCTTGCCCAGCTGGTTGACGTACTGGACGATCGAGCCGTCGGGATTGTAGGGGAGGAATGCGGCGCAGATGTTCGATTGCAGGGCGTTGATCGTTCCCTCGTAGTCGTAGTGTCCGCCGTATTTGTAGCCCGAAGTGTCGAAGCTGATGTTGTTCGAGTATTTCAGCCACGGGGTCATCTGGGCCGAGACCTTGGTGCGGAAAGCGTAGTCGGTGTACTTGTCCTTGTTGATGTTGAACATGCCGTACTGCTGGTAGAAGCGGCCGCTGGCGTAGTAGGTCACCTTGTCGGTTCCGCCCGAGAGCGAGAGGTTGTGCTCCTGCTGCGAACGCACGCGGTTGTAGAAATAGCCGTACCAGTCGAAATTGCCGTAATAGTAGTACTTGCCGTCGTCGCCCACTTCGACCCACGGTCGGTCGGGATGTTCCGTGCGGTCGTTGCGGCGGTCGTAGAGCTTTTGCAGGCCGCCGTTCTCCTCGGTGTAGCGGAAGATGTTCATCGTGCCGTCCGACGAGTCGTTCATAAACTGGTTGACGATGCGCACGTGGTCGTAACCCGTGTCGATGAAATCGGTCGAGGTGGTGTTGCTGGCCCAGCCGAAGCGGCCGTTGTAGGTGATGCGCGCGCGTTCGCCCTTCTTGCCCGCCTTGGTGGTGATGAGCACCACGCCGGCCGATGCCTTGGCGCCGTAGATGGCGCACGACGAGGCGTCTTTGAGCACCGACACCGATTCGATGTCGTTGGGGTTGATCTGGCTGAGGCTCACCTCCACGCCGTCGGCCAGCACGAGCGGCGAACCGCTGTTGAGCGAGATCGAACCGCGGATGTTGATGGCGTAGGACGATTCGGGGGAGCCCGTTCCGAAGGTGATGTTCACCGAGGGGTCGGCGCCTTGCAGGGCGTTGGCGGCCGAGACCACCGGACGGGCGTTGAGATCCTTGCCGCTGATGGTCGCCACGGCGCCCGAGAGGTTGGCCCGCCGCTGCGTGCCGTAGCCCACGACGACCACCTCGTCCATCAGGTTGTCCGACTCTTTCAGGACGATTTCAAGCGGAGAATTTCCCCCCCCCTCCTTGACTTCCACGATCTGGGATATGTAACCCAGGTAGGAGACGTTGAGCTTGGCGGGGAATTTCATGTCCGCCAGTTCGAAATCGCCGTCCACCCCCGTCAGCGTACCTTTCTGGGTGCCCACGACGGCCACCGTCGCGGCGATGATCGGCTGTCCTTTGATGTCGGTCACCCGTCCGCGCACGGTGTTCGGTGCGGCGGCCGGCTTGGACGCTGCCGAGGGTTGTTTCTTGGTGACGGAGATGCGGTGTCCGTCGATGGTGCAGGTCACCTCCTGCCCGGCGAATACCTGGTCGAGGACTTCGCGGATGGTGGCGTTTTTGGCCGAAACGGAGATGCGTTTGGTGAGGTCCACCTCGTCCGAACTGACGATGATGGAGTAATTTTCCGTACGGTTCAGCGTGGCTATGGCCTCCTGAACGGTTACGTTCTTCAATTCGAGGTTGATTCTCTTCGTCTGGGCGAAAACCCCGGCGGGGCTGAGCAACATACAGAGAATAACCAGATAGAGGAGTCTCGCAAAGCGAGTTCCCCGACGATTGCAGTCGTTTCCCATGATAGGTTTATTTAAGGTTCGAGTTTAAGGCGGGTATGCCGGGATCGGTGGCATCCGGGCGGGTCACAGAGAAGGAACAGAAAAAGGAGGGCGGTGGGGCGGTCAGTCTTTCATAGGCATTTCGGGTTTGTGTGTGAGGTTCGTTTTTCGGCGTAAAAGTTTAGCGGGATCGGTTCGACGAGAGGTAGATGACTCCGTCGCGGCGCAGAATCTGCATCTTGCGATCGGAATTGATGGCGGAAAGTATCTGGTCCAGATTCTCGTTGTTGGTGAAATAGGCGAAATAACGGGCTTGGGCGAGCGCTTCGTCGAGGATGACGATGTGCGTGCCGAACAGCCGTTCGAGGTCCGAAGCGATGTCGCGCATGCGCAGGTTGAAGAAATGGATGGCCCGGTCGTCGGCGAAGGACTTGAAATGTCCGGGCTGGAACGTCGTGAGGTCGATGTCGCCCGTGGCGCGGTCGTACTGCACCATGTCGCCGGGCTTCATCGTCAGCTGTTGTTTGCGCGTCGGGGCGTCGATGTCGAACCGGACGGAGCCTTCGACCAGCAACACCTCGATACAGTCGGTATTCGCGTAGGACTTGAAGTTGAAGCGGGTTCCCAGAACGCGGATGCCGACTTCGCCCGACTGAATGATGAAGGGTTTGCGGGGATCTTTCGCCACGTCGGCGAATATCTCGCCTTCGACGAAAATCCGGCGCTCCTTGCCCGTGAAAGCCGACGGATAGGTGATGCGGCTGCCGGAGTTCAGGTGCAGTTGCGTGCCGTCGGGAAGTGTCAGGGAGGCCATTTCGCCGTACGGAACCTGCTGTTCGAGCCATTCCGCCTCCGGCTTGCGGTCGGCGTAGAGCAGCCAGACGGCGCACAGGAGCGGAACGACGAGCACGGCGGCGATCCTCTGGCTCCAGGCGACGATACGCGCACGGCGCGAAGGTGCGGACGGCTGCCCTCCGGCGATCCCGAGCCGGTGGGCGACGCGCCCGAAAGCCGCACGGGCCGCTGCGTCGTCGTCGATGTGCAGGCTGTCGAAAAGTTCGGCCAGCTGTGCTTCCGAATCCGGGCTGTCCCCGTGCTCGGCGAGCCACATCTGGACTTCGAGCTGCTCCTGCGCGGAGAGTTCATTGTCGAAATATTCGTTTAATTTGGTCATAGGTCCTTTTTCTCTGTTCGCCGCCGGATGCGGAGCCTCGCTCCGGTCATCCTGCTGTATAAAGAACAACCGAACGGCCCCAGTTGCGTAACCGGAACTGCAAAAAAAATCGAAAAAAACGGAAAAATCAACAGAGCGAGCTGTGGAGGTCTTTCAGCGCCAGTTCGATGTGCTTATCGACGGTGCGCACCGAGAGCCCCAGCCGTTCGGCGATCTCGCGGTTGGAGAGGTGTTCGTAGCGGCTCATGCGGAAGATCAGTTGTCGCTGGGGCGGCATTTTCGAGATGCCCTGCATCAGCAGCGCGTTCAGCTCCGTATAATTGTATTGTTCCTCGGCCGAGGCTCCGCGGTCCGCCACGTCGCGGTCGCTGAGCTGAGGCAGCAGCGAGAGCATGGTGGTGCGCTTGGCCTTGAAGATGTTGTATATCTCGTGCTTGGCCAGCACGAAGAGGTAGTTTTTGACCGACTGCGTGCTGTCGAGCTTTTCGCGGTGTATCCAGAGCTTCATGAAAATATTCTGGGCGATGTCCTCGGACATGTGGTCGTCTTTGAGCATGCCGCGGATGAAGTGCAGGAGCGTGGGGTAGTAGCGCACGAAGAGTTGTTCATAGGCGCCGACATCGCCCCGAATGATCGCGGAGATCAATTCGCTGTCGTTTTGCTGTCTGCCGAAAGTGAATTTCATGGACGTTTGTCTGGGTTTGCGTACGTGCCGTGCGGCGGCCTGCGGTTCAAAGATAAGAAAGTTTTTCACAAAGACGGAATACTTTCCTGTGACAAAATCGTAAAAAAACGGCCGGCATCGTAAAAAAATGCCGGCCCGGCGGATTTATCTCACTGTCCGTAACGCTGTTATGGGAACTATGCCTTTTTGCCGGCTCCGCTTTCGAGGATCGAGACGATGGAGTAGAGCGTGAAGCAGATGGCCCCGAAGCCTGCCAATACGCGTGCAGGGACGAAAAATTTGGCGTGGAAGAGGGCCTCTTCGTAGAGGAACGCCGCGAGGAACAGGCACGTCAGAGCCGTCAGCACGGGGATGATCGGGATGCGGTTGGCCAACGGGAAATCGGCGTGCCAGATCTTCGCCAGCAGGATCACCTTGCTCGAGATGCTCCAACAGATCAGCGCCAGGCCGATCAGCACGAATCCCACGAAATTGATCGTTTCGCCCCGGAGTGCGAATATCAGGATCAGCCCCAGCACGAAAGCCAGCGATCCCATCGTCAGCACGAGTCCCATCCATTTGCGCTTCTCGGCCATCGTATAACTGCCGCGGGCCTGCCGGGCGATGCTGGCGACCAACGCGATGAGCGACGTGCAGACGCAGGCGATGCCGAACATCACGCTGCCCGCGACGATGTGTGCCGGGAGCGTTCCGAACACGTAGAGCAGGATGCACCAGACCCAGGCTACGGCGGCGACGGCCGAGACGATGAAGATCAGCAGCGACGACTGCGCCCGGGTGAATCCGGCGGTGTTGACCGAAAAGGTGTCGTCGGCGGAGTTCTTGGGGATCAGGCTGAACCGTGTCGATGAGGTCGCCGCCGTGGCCACGCAGGCCGTGATGAGTCCCAGTCCGCAGACGACGTGTCCGGTGACGAGTGCTCCGGTCCATTGCGACGAGAGGATGAAGGCGCCGCTGACGAGCGTCAGCAGGGCGAACGTGTATCCGATTGCCGGAAAAAGGTATTTCGCGGCAGCGGTGTAAGTGCCGATGATCTGGCGGATGATCGTCGCCGCGGTGCAGTAGAGCGCGACGCAGATCGCCCCGAGGTAGAAGACGACGGGACCTGCCGTGAGGCGCGCCGTGTCGGTCCCGGCCGAAAAGATATAGGCCCCGTATGCGAAGCAGAAGGCGGCCATTGCGAGCGGAATGGCCCGGAAAAGAATGCTTATACCGTGATTCATAGCGATAAAGTTTTCCGGAGCCCTTGCAAATCCCGCACCAAGTCTCGGCAAAACCGCAAACATCGTTTGCATTCGCCCTCGGCTTGCACTATCCTTATCGGGGAAGTGCGTCCGATTTAGACAGGCTGCGCCTCGGCAAAACCGCAAACGTTGTTTGCATTTGCTCTCGGCTTGCACTATCTTTGCGGCATGAAAAACATCGTTTTCGATCTGGGCGGCGTGCTGTTCGCCCGCGATAAAAGCAAGTGCACTCCCGAACTGCTCGAATTTTTCAGCTTCCTCCGCGCTCCGCGGATGCCGTTCTTCTGGGAGGAGTACGACCGCGGCACCTCGACGCTGGACGAAGTGACCGCCACGATCAGCCGAATGACCGGGCGTTCCGTGGAGACCTGCTCCGCCGTCCTGCAACTGGCCATCGACCTGCAAGAACCCGTGAAACCCACCGAACGCCTCGTCCGTGACCTGAAAGCGGCGGGGTATAAGCTCTATGTGCTTTCGAACATGTCGCGCGAGTTCATCGACTTCCTGCGCCGCTTCCCCGTCTACGGGCTTTTCGACGGCGAGGTCGTTTCGTGCGAGGAGCACACCGTGAAGCCCGAACCGCGCATCTACGAGATTCTGCTCGAACGCTACGGCCTGAAGCCTTCGGAAACGCTCTTCATCGACGACCGCGAAGCCAATATCGAAGCGGCCGCGGCCCTCGGCATCCACGGTTTCCTCTTCGATCACCGCGATCCCGCTTCTGCGTGCGAGGCCCTGCGGAGCCGGCTGCTGTAATCGGACGTAATAAACAAGGAGGGCAGGTGAAAACCTGCCCTCCTTTGTCGTATGCGGTCCCGAAGGATCAGTTGAAGGTGTAGCGGATGCTGAACATCGCCGACCAGGTCGATACCGTGCTGGCATACTTCGACCATTTGGGTGCGGTGAACGTGTAGTTGCTGCCGTCCCATGCCAGGATCGAACTGGAGTTCATGCGCTTGATGTTACCCCAGTCGCGGTTGAGCATATTGGCCAGGTTGGTGACATCGAGGCCGAGGGAGATCGTGTTGCGCTTGCCTTTGACGTTGATGTAGAAATCCTGCGAGAAGCGGAAATTCAGCGTGTGATACCACGGCATCACAGCCCCCCCCCGCTTGGAGTACTCGCCGACGTGCTCGGACAGGTAGCTGTCTTTCTGGATGAAGTTCCAGAACGCCTCCTTGTTCTCGTCGCTCGTGAACGGCATGTCGTCGAGTTCCGAACGGGTCGGGATATAGAGCAGGTTCACGGCACCGCCGTCACCCGTTACGGCGTTCTGATATTTGCCGCTCTGCACGTACATCGTATAGGAGTAGCGCGAATAGGAGTAGCTGCCGATGTAGCCGAGCTGGCTGGCCTCGTAGTAAAGACCGAAATTCGAAGCGCCGTTTTTGTTGGCGAGGCGGTAGCCTACGTTGAGCAGGATACGGTGGGGCGATACGTAGGATGCGAATCCGGTTTCGGGTACGTTCGAACCGTTCTTGTTGAACGTGTTGGTGCTGAATGCCGAGGTTACCTGGTCGCCGATACCGTCGATCACGTTCTTGGCGCTCGAATAGGTGTAGGCCGCCATTACCGACAGACCGAAGCCCCACGTCTTCGACAGCTGCGCCGAGATCGAAGCATAGTATCCGTCCACGTCGTCGGTATTGGTGATCAGATAGGGGTTGATGGCCTTACCCTCTTTGTTCTTGATATTCTGGCTATTCCAGTAGACGCGCGCTTCGGGCTCGCCCGGGAGCTGGATGCCGCCCTCTTTCTCGACCATGCCGAGTTTCTTGACAGTCACCGAATTGATGTCCTTGTTATAGATACCCTCGATATTGAGGTTGACATCGCCCGGCAGTTTGAGGTCCAGAGCCAGCGAGGTTTTCCACGTCGAAGGCATTTTGAGCTTTTTGTCCAGAATGGTCGGCTGCGTGTTGGCTGCCAGGTCCTGTTTCTGATAGGTTCCGCCGTATACGTCTTTCAACATGTCGCCGACATTGGTATGGAACGAAGGCATCTTATTTTCTCCGACCTCGCTTTTGTAAAGCGTCAGACCGTTCTGGATGCAGTTGCTGTTTCCGGCAACAGATACGAGCCATACGAACGGCAGGCGGCCGGTGAAGATGCCCGTGCCTCCGCGGAGGATGTATTTGCGCTCGCCGGTCATGTCCCAGTTGAAGCCTACGCGGGGAGCCACCGAAAGACGTGCCTTGGGCATGTCCGAGGTCTTGTAGCCGCCGTAGTCGGCGAAAGCCTGCGTGAAGTCCTTGTTCTCGTTGTCGGAGATCGACGGATAGACCGGAACTTCGAAGCGCAGTCCGACCGTAGCCTTGAAACGCTCGCTGAAATTGATCTCGTCTTGCAGGTAGATCGAATACTGCATGTAGGTAAACTGGGGAAATGCCTGCGAGAGTGCGTCATTGTTGCCGTGGGCGATACGGAACGCCAGCGGCTTTTTGTTGTTTTTGAAATCGTCCCAGCTTTCGTATACATAGTATCCTGCGCCGCCTTGCAGATAGCCGTTCGTCGTCAGATTATGCTCGAATTGCAGACCGGCCACCAGATGATTCTTGCCGATGGTGTAGCCGATTTCGTCGGTCACGATGTGGGTCGATACTTCGCGGAGGTTGCCCTCGGTGAAGGGATCGAGACCGAACGAAGCGTACAGGGCGCTGACGCCTTTGTCCGTAGGCTCCAGAATATCCACTGTCGGGAAGATGCCGCCGTCGTAGCTGCGCGGCTCGTACTGATGCGAATAGGTGTAGCGCAGCGTGTTGGTCAGACGGCTGTCGAGGAAGCGCGAGTTCAGTTCGGCGGCTACCGACGTGAAATTCTGCTCCTGATAATAGCGCGAATTCTGGAAATACATGGCGTAGTTCGAGGTACGGCCGTAAGTGTCTTTGTCGTATGTATATTTGGCGTTGAGCGGGGAGATCGACGACGACGGGGCCGACGAATACTTGTTCTGGGTGCGGCTGAAGCGTACGTTGAGCGCGTGGTTGCGGTTGATGTTCCAGTCCACGCGGGCCATGAGCTTGTAGCCGGGAGTTTTCACCGAGTAGTTCTGATAAGCGCCGGGGTTGTAGCCGTAGGTGTCGATCAGGAACTGGCTCATCTCGTCGAGTTTCGAAGCCGTCGGACGGTTGTACTGCGTATTGCCGCCGAATTCTCCGGTGTCGTTGGTCCGGGCCAGACGCGAGTTGCCCGGGGTGGTGTTCCACTCGCGTTCGAAGTTGGCGAACACGAAGAGCTTGTTCTTGATGATCGGGGCGCCGATGCTGAATCCGAGCGTGTTGTCGCGCATCTCGCTCAGCGACAGCTTGCCGCCGTCGTACTTGTCGCCCTGAAGCTGGTCGCTCTTGGAATAGAGGTATGCCGATACTTTCAGGTCGTTGGTGCCCGACTTGGTGACGGCGTTGATGGCGCCGCCCGTGAAGCCGCTCTGGCGTACGTCGAAGGGAGTTACCGATACCGATACCTGCTCCAATGCGTCGAGCGAGATGGGCGATCCGCCTGCGGGCAGGTTGCCGCCGATGCCGAACATGTTGTTGAAGGCGGCACCGTCCACCGTCACGTACGACTGGCGGTAGTTGCCGCCGCCGATGGCCAGGCCCGACGTGGTGGACGAAGCCTGCGGCGTGAGTTTCATGATGTCGTTCATGCTGCGGTTCACCGTAGGCATCAGTTCGATCTGCTCGTTGGAGATGCTGGTGACGGCGCCCGCACGGTTGACATTCATCGAGCTGTTCTTGCCGTCGGCCTTGATGATCACGGCTTCGAGCTCCTGGCTGTCTTTGAGGAATGCGTCGCGCTTGAGGGTCTGGCCCAGCGACAGCATCAGTCCCGGGAACTCGACCGACTGGTAGCCCACGAACGAGAAGGTCACCGAGTAGGGACCTCCCGTGCGCAGGCCCTGCAAGTTGTAGTTACCGTTCTTGTCGGTCACCGCGCCGTACTGGGTGCCCGAAGGGGTGTGGACGGCGATGACCGTGGCGCCGACGAGCGGCTGTCCGTTCTGGTCAACCACCGTACCGTTCATTCCCGATGTCGTCACCTGCGCGTTCGCGGCGCAACAGGCGAAAATCGAGAGCATGAGTAGAAAAAGTTTCTTCATACGCTTGTGAGTTTAATGGATAATTGGAAAGGGTTGTTTGTTTTTTATCGTTCGTAAAAGCATCGAGGGACATCCCCTTCGACAGGAATATCCCTCTTTATTCTTCATTCTACACGGTATGATACCGCCGCTTTCGCCACATGGAACCCATATTGCGATGGTACCCGGATTTATGACAGACCGATACCCGGACGATGCCAACCATAATTTTCATGGCACAAATATAAATCAAATATTTATGCGCCGCAATAGAATATCGGGATTTTTATTGGACAATGTTTCAACAATTTGCAGAACCGGCCCCGGAGGCTTGCGGCACGTTACTTGCGTCGGGGCGAAGTATGCTTTCGATCCGGGAAAAATACTGGCATTACTCGCTTTTCGTCCTGATCGTCGGGTTGGGCGTGACGATCTTCGTCGAGCTGACACCCTTTCTGGGGGGCCTGCTGGGAGCCGTCACCATCTACGTGCTGCTGCGGCGGCAGATGTGGTTCCTGAGCGAACGGCGGCGCTGGAGGCGGAGCCTTGCGGCTTCGCTGCTGCTGGGCGAAGCGGTGCTCTTCTTCCTGATCCCGATCAGCCTGATCGTCTGGATGGTCGTTGACCGGATTCAGGGTGTCACGCTCGATCCCGATTCGATCCTGACGCCCGTGAAGCATGTCGCCGGGCTGATCCGCGAAAAGACGGGCTACGATGCGCTCCAAGAAGGCAATGTCCGGTCGCTCATGGCCTTCATCCCCCGGATGGGGCAGTGGATCGTCGGCGGCCTTTTCGACTTCGCCGTCAATGTCGTCGTGCTGCTGTTCGTGCTCTACTTCATGCTCATCGGCGGCCTGCGCATGGAGACTTACTGCCGCGAACTCCTGCCTTTCAACCGCCGCACGGCGCGCAGCGCGATGCGCGAGATACACATGATCGTCCGTTCGAACGCCATCGTCATTCCGCTGCTGGCCGTCTCCCAGGGCGTCGTGGCCTATGTCGGCTATTTGGTCTTCGGGGTTTCCTCGCCGCTTTTCTGGGGTGTGCTGACCTGCTTCTCGACGATCCTCCCCATCGTCGGCACGGCGCTCGTGTGGCTGCCGCTGGCACTCTACATGGGACTCGACGGCAACTGGGGCGCGGGGATCGGGCTGGCGATGTACGGCGGGCTGGTGGTCACGCAGATCGACAACCTCGTGCGGATGGTCATGCAGAAGAAGATGGCCGACACGCATCCGCTCGTCACCATCTTCGGAGTCTTCATCGGATTGTCGCTTTTCGGGTTCATGGGCGTCATCTTCGGGCCGCTGATGCTGGCGATGTTCATTTTCTGCGTCAATATCTTCAAGCGCACGTATCTCGACCGCAGGTCCGACCGAGAGCTTTCCGCTCCGGACGACGGCCCGGAACATCGGGGTGGTTTCTCGGATGTTTCGTCTCGGTGAGCGGGCGAATATGCCGGTTCCGTTGAAAATTTTCCGGAAAATGATTGCATATTCATAAGGGTTTATTACCTTTGTTATTGAAATAACAAAGGATTCATGCCAAGAACCCTTATAAATCAATAAAATACAAAAATGGCGAGAAATCTCAAAATCAGAGACCTTACGTTGCGCGACGGCCAGCAGTCGTCGTTCGCGACCCGTATGAACCAGGAGCAGATCGACCGCTGTCTGCCGTTCTACAAAGATGCCAATTTCTATGCTATGGAGGTCTGGGGCGGCGCCGTACCCGATTCGGTGATGCGTTATCTCAACGAGAATCCCTGGACGCGCCTCGAAACGATCTACAAGGCGGTGGGCGATGTCTCGAAACTCACGGCTCTTTCGCGGGGCCGCAACCTGTTCGGCTACTCGCCCTATACGGACGAAATCATCGACGGCTTCTGCCGCAATTCGATTCAGAGCGGCCTGGGGATCATGCGTATTTTCGACGCCCTGAACGATGTCGATAACGTGAAATCGACGGTCAAATACGTCAAGCAGTACGGCGGCATCGCCGACTGTGCGGTTTGCTACACGGTCGATCCGAAATACCCCGAACTGGGCTTCTGGGCCAAGTTGACGGGCAAATCGAATCCCAAGCCGGTCTTCACCGACGCCTATTTCCTCGACAAGGCCAGGCAGATGGCCGCGCTGGGCGCCGACATGATCACCATCAAGGACATGTCGGGACTCATCCCGCCGCGCCGCGTCGCCACGCTCGTGCGGTTGTTCAAGAAGAACCTTTCGATTCCCGTCGATTTCCATACCCATTGCACCCCGGGCTACGGACTGGCCTCGGTGCTCTCGGCCATCATCGCCGGAGTGGATGTCGTGGACACCAACTGTTGGTATTTCGCCGAGGGCACCGGAGCTCCGGCCATCGAATTGATCCACGTCTTCTGCAAGAAGCTGGGTATCGAGACGGGCGTCAATATGGAGGCCGTCGCCAAGATCAACACCCAGCTGCGCGACATCCGCAAGGAGCTCAACCAGTCGGTGTTCGGCGTCGAGAAACCCGAACCCAAGGCGTTCAATCCGCTGACCGACACGCTGCCCGACGAGATCGACGCACTGTTCGACAAGGCTATCGCCGCCGCCCAGCGCGACGACGAGGACGCCACGCTCGACGCCTGCCGCAAGATCGAGGCTTACTTCGGCTTCCCGGCTCCCAACGAGCTGGTCCAGAAGGCCGAGATTCCCGGCGGCATGTATTCGAACATGGTCGCCCAGCTCAAACAGCTCAAGGCCGAGGAGATTCTTCCCCGTGCTATGGAGCTGATCCCGACGGTACGCCTGGCCGCTGGCCTGCCGCCGCTGGTGACCCCGACTTCGCAGATCGTGGGCGCCCAGGCCGTCAACTGCGCCCTCGACGAGAAGGCCGGACGACCGATGTACTCCAACAAGTCGTCGCAGTTCGTGGGGCTGGTCAAGGGCGAATACGGCAAAACGCCGGTGAAGGTCGATCCCGAATTCCGCTTCAAGATCTGCGGTGTTCGCGAAGAGACGCCCTACGACACGTCGAAATACCAGATGCAGCCCAATCCCGAACTGCCCGAGGCCGGCGGTGTGAAGCTCGCGGCCGACGAGAAGGAGGTGCTGTTGCTCGAACTCTTCCCGCTCGTGGCCAAGACGTTCCTTACCAATATGAAAGTGAAGGCTTACGAGGCTTCGAAGCCTGCCGAACCCGCCGTGAAGGCCGAGGAGAAGCCCGCTGAAGCGGCGAAGGCCGTGATTACGGGCAACACCGTGACGGCTCCGCTGCCGGGGCGCGTGATCGAACTCAAAGTGAAAGTGGGGGATACGGTCAAGGCGAACGACGAGGTTCTCGTGCTCGAAGCCATGAAGATGGAGAACTCCATCACGACCGATTATGCAGGTACGGTGAAGCAGATTCTGGTCGCCGAAGGCCAGACGGTCGCCACCGATGCCGTGCTGATGGAGATTGAATAAGCTCTCTCCGCTTTTTGTGCGTATTTTTCCGTCCGCAGCGCCCGAATGCGTTGCGGACGGAATTTTTTGCGCCTCTTGCTGCTCTATTCCCGCTGCAAGGGCGTTCCGTCCATCCGGTCGGTGTAGAGGATGCCGTCGAGGTGATCGACCTCGTGCTGGAAAATGACGGCCGTGAAGCCTCCGATGCGCTCCGTCCGTTCGGCGAACTGTTCGTCGCGGTAGCGCAGCACGATCTGCTGCGCGCGCGTCACTTCGCCGTAGCAGCCGGGAATCGAGAGGCATCCCTCGCGTCCCGGAGCCGTTTCCGCAGAGTATTCGATGATTTCCGGATTCAGATAGATTTCGAAAGGCTCTCCCGGCTTGTCGAACCGCTGTACGGCGATCATCCGCCGCAGGATGCCCACCTGCGGGGCGGCTATCCCTACGCCGGTGTTCTCCGGGTCCCGTACCGTGGCGAGCATCCGGCGGCGCAGCGTTTCGTAGTCGTCCGAACGCTCCATGCCCTCGGCCATCGGGGCCGATTTGCGGCGGAGCGTCAGCGAATCGCTGCGGTCGGTGACCGTCAGTACGCGCATGATTCCGCCGTCTCCGGCATTTATGATCTCTTTCTCGGCGCTTTTGAATTTTTGCGAGCACCCTGCGAGCGCGAGTCCGGCGGCCGTGCCCAGACAGATTCTGCATAGTGTTTTCATGATGCAAATATAAAAAAGAAAACCGGAGGTCCGATACGACCTCCGGTTTTTCGAAGTAGCGGGTCCGAGACTTGAACTCGGGACCTCATGATTATGAATCATGCGCTCTAACCAGCTGAGCTAACCCGCCATTGCTGAAAGCGAGTGCAAAGGTAATAGAAATTTTCAATCGTGCAAAATCTTTCGGCAAAAAATCGCATGAAAAATTCACCGCGAAATGCTGTGGCATTGATTTTGAACCTCCTGCATGAAAATTTCAAACCTATGTCCCTTACCGATACCGCCCGTGACGGGCTTGCCGATACGCTCGGCGCCGTCAAAGTCGCCGCAGGACTGGTGCTTCTCGCAGCTCTCTCGTGGGAGATCATCGCCGGAGACCATGTCCACATGTCCGGAACGTACCTGACCATTCAGTTTATTGTCTGTCTCGTCTTTCTGTGCGATTTTTTTGTCCGCTGGACCGCAGCCGAACGCCGCACCCGTTTTTTCTGGCGCAACCTGCCGTTTCTGCTGCTGTCGGTTCCCTACCTGAACATTCTCGCGTGGAGCGGCCTGCGCATGACCCATGACTGGGCGATCCTCGTGGGGCTGATTCCGTTGCTGCGGGCTTTTTTGGCCATGATTATCATCGTGCGGTGGCTCGTCCGCGGCACCAAGATGCGGCGGCTGTTCGTCGCCTATATCTTTACCGTGGCGGTCTTCACCTATATTTCGGCTCTCGTCTTCTACGACTACGAGGCGCTCGCCAACCCCAAGCTCCACGGCTTCGGCAACGCGCTCTGGTGGGCGTGGATGAACGTCACGACCGTCGGCGCCGAGATCTTCCCCGTCACGGTCATCGGCAAGATCTTCTGCGTGCTGCTGCCGTCACTGGGCATGATGTTCTTTCCGATCTTCACGACCTATGTTTTGCAGGAGTATGCCCCGGACGAAAAGTCCGGCCAGTAGGCCGGACCCTTCGTGTCATTGCTGCGGTTTGGCGTCGTAGAAACTCTTGTAGTCGCCGTGGCGCGGCGCTCCGGGTTTGTCCGGATACCATCCCGGCAGTTCGTCAACCCGGGCTTTCAGCCGTGCGTGGAGCGCCTGCACCTCGGGCGTACAGTCCGCAATGTCGAGAGGATGCTCTTCCAGCGGGTCTTCGGCGTAGTGGTAGAACCGTCCGTCCCAGTAATATTTGTACTCCTTGTCGTAGGCGCACCGTGCGGCCCGCGGGTAGGTCTTGTGGGGCCACAGCGGGTTGAAGTGCAGTAGCGAGAACTCCCTTTCGAGCGGCTCCTGTCCGCAGAGCTCCGGGTAGAGCGATATGCCTTCCGCGCCCCACTCCTCGGGAATCTCGATCCCCATAGCGTCGGCTATCGTCGGCATGAAGTCCGTCAGATCCACCAGCCGGTCGCTGACCCGTCCCTCGCGGATCTTGTCGCCCCATGCGATCAGCAGGGGCACATGCGTTCCGTAAACCGTCGGAGAACCTTTTCCGCCCTCTATTTGCTGTCCGTCCTCCATCTGCGACGTGATGAGGGGGCAGGTGCCGTTGTCGCCGACGAAGATCAGGATCGTGTTGTCCCAGATGCCGCGTTCCTCGAGTTTCGCCACCAGCTGCCCGACCTGCTTGTCGAGATAGGCGACCATGTCCGGAAAATGGCGGGAGTCTTTCTTGAACCGTGTGTCCGGATCGTCGGTCCAGCACTCCGAATCGGGCGTGGCGACGTGCGGCGTGTGTACCAGCGGGGTGGGATAGTAGAGCAGGAAGGGTTTGCCGGCTTCGGTCTGCCGGTCGATGTATTCGAAGGCGTAACGCTGGAAATCGTCCGGCGCATAGTAGCTGAATTCGTAATGGCCGTTGTCATCGACGTAGGAGAATGCGTAGCGGTCCGTCGCCCGCTCTCCGGCCAGCTCCTTGTAGATTTGCAGCTGGGTGAGGCACCATTCGTCGAATCCGAGCTTGCCGACCATTTCGCGCGACCGTCCGAGCTGCCATTTTCCCACCACGGCCGTCGAGTATCCGGCCTGTCGGGCCAGATGGGCGAACGTGTGGTCGTCGTCGTTCATGTATCCGAAATTGACATAGTTGCGGTCGTTGTAGACGCCCGTCATCAGCTGCACGCGCGACGGGGTGCTGAGCGGTGTCGCGTGCATGTTTTCGTAGCGGATGGCCCGTTCGGCCAGCGCGTCGAGGTGCGGAGTGTTGTAACTGGTGCCTCCGTAGCATCCGAGACATTCGGCTCCCATGTCGTCGGCCAGTACCAGGATGATGTTGGGGCGCGTTTCCTGCTTCGGGGCGCATCCCGCGGCGGCGACCGCCAGCAGGCCGAGCCCTGTCGTTCTGAGTTCCCTGTTCATGGTTGGGTTTCGTTTTTATGGGTTTATGTTTCGCAAAAATAATAATTTTCGGCTAAACGACAATTGTTTCTTTCGGTTTTGTGTTTCGTTTTATTTTGAACCCGCTCGCATACATCGAAAAATCCGGCTCCCTCGGGGAAGCCGGATCGCCACAGGGCCGTTGCCGTGCGTTTATTTCTTCTGCTCTTTCAGCAGGTCGCGGATCTCCGTCAGCAGCAGTTCTTCCTTCGACGGTGCGGGCGGTTCGGGAGCGGGTGCCGGAGCCGCCTCCTTTTTCTTCATCAGGCGGTTCATCAGCTTGACCATCAGGAACACGCAGAGCGCCAGGATGGTGAAGTCCACGCACTGCTGGATGAATGCGCCGTAGTTCCAGTAAATCGGTTCCGCGGCGGCCGCAGCCTGTGCGGCGTCGCCTTGGGACACAATGCCCTCCACGGACTGCACGGCGCTCGACGTGATGTCGCGCACTTTCGAGATGTCGAGCCGGAGTTGCGAGAAGTCGGTATTCCCGATCAGTGCGCCGATCGGGGGCATGAGAATATCGTTTACGAGCGACGATACGATCTTGCCGAATGCGCCGCCGATGATGACGCCGACGGCCATGTCCATTACGTTGCCTTTGAGGGCGAACTCTTTGAATTCTTTGAGAAATGCCATGTCTGTTACGGTTTTAGTGTTTTAATTGAGAACAAAAATAGGAATTTTTTCCGGTTTTCCAATAAAATATACGATCTTCTGCCGGACTTATAAAATCGGCTTCGTACGTCCGCTGTGTTCCTATTTTTTGTATCTTTGGGGGCGTAAAGAGACTTTTTTTCCGTAATTATGACTCCTGCTGCTGTCATTGCCGCCGTTTTGGGCTACATAGCCGTCCTGTTCGTCGTGGCGTGGGTTTCGGGCCGCCGTGCCGACAATGCCGGGTTTTTCACCGGAAACCGCCGCACGCCGTGGTACATGGCGGCCTTCGCCATGATCGGAGCCGCCATGTCGGGCGTGACGTTCATCTCGGTTCCGGGCTCCGTGGCCGTCGATTCGTTCTCCTACATGCAGATGGTCGCAGGCTTCACGGTGGGGCAGCTCGTCGTGGCTTTCGTGCTGATACCCACCTTCTACCGGCTGCGGGTGGTCTCGCTCTACGAGTACCTCGACGACCGTTTCGGCGTCGCCTCGCACCGCACCGGGGCGTGGTTCTTCTTCATCTCCAAGATGCTGGGGGCCGCGTTGCGGGTCTATGTCGTCTGCGCCGTGATGCAGCTGCTGGTCTTCTCGCACTACGGCATTCCGTTTTGGGCCAATGCCTTGATAACGATGCTTTTCGTGTGGCTCTACACCCAGCAGGGCGGCGTGAAGTCGCTGATCTGGACAGATACGCTCAAAACCCTCTGCCTCGTGGCGAGCCTCGTGCTGTCGATCGTCTTCATCATGCGGGGACTCGGACTTTCGTTCTCCGATACGGTCCGTGAGGTTTCGGCCTCGCCGATGTCGCGGATTTTCTTCTTCGACGATCCCGCTTCGGACCGCTATTTCTGGAAGATGTTCGCCGCAGGCATCGTCCTGCTGGTCGCCATGACGGGACTCGATCAGGATATGATGCAGCGCAACCTGAGTTGCGCCACGCCGCGCGATTCGCAGAAGAACATCGTGCTGACGGCCGTGAGTCAGATTTTCGTCATCTTCCTTTTCCTGGTGCTGGGCGTGCTGCTGTACCTCTACATGGAGCGCAGCGGCCTGACACCGCCCGCCAAGAGCGATCAGGTCTTTTCGCTGGTCGCCGTCGATGGCGGACTGCCGCTTGTCGTTGGCATCCTGTTCGTTGTGGGGCTTATCTCAAGCACCTATTCGGCCGCCGGATCGGCCCTCACGGCCCTCACGACCTCCTTTACGGTCGATATTCTCGAAGGCACGAAACGCTGCGGCGAGGAGCGTCTCACGCGCCTTCGCAAAGGGGTTCATATACTGATGGCGCTGGGCATGGCCGCCGTGATCCTCGCTTTCGAATACTGGGCCGACGACAGCGTTATCAACCTGGTCTATAAGGTCGCCGGCTATACTTACGGCCCGATTTTGGGTATGTTCGCTTTCGGGATGTTCACGCGCCGCAAGGTCCGCGACCGCTGGATTCCGCTGGTTGCCGTCGCGGCTCCGGTGCTGAGTGCGCTGGTGCAGTGGTGGGCCCGCGAGGCGTGGGGCTACCGGATCGGGTTCGAATTGTTGATTTACAATGCCGCATTTACGATGATCGGCATGTCGTTGCTTGTTGAACGAGATGAAAAATAAAATTTTATCCCTGCTTATATCAATCTTTGCTTTAGGCGTTGTCTCTGCCGCCGAGGTCGGAACGGCCTCCCGTGCCGAAATCGCCCGGATGCTGTCGCGTGTCGTTTCCCGCGAGATCACGGGCGGCTATCAGAAAGCCGAACCGACCACCGTGCGGATCGAGGCCGTGAAAGCCTCGCGCAGCCGGGTGCAGATCTACGCCACGGTCGGATTGTCCTACTATCCGTTCCGCGAGGACAATGTGCGCGCCCTGCGCGATTCGGTGCGCGCGCTGCTGCCGCGGGAGTTCCGCAAGGCCCGCATCGAAATCTATACCGACCGGCGCGAGATCGGCGAACTGGTGCCGCTGGCCTGCCGCAACGCCGCGCTGCTGAAGAAGCAGATTGCAAAACGGCAGATCGTGCCGTTCACCAACCGTTCCGAACGGCCGCTGGTCACGCCGCTCTCGGCCGCCGCGACTCCGTCGAAAGGACTTTCGGGGCGTCATATCGCCCTTTGGCAGAGCCACGGACGCTATTTCGACCAGCCCGAAAACTGTTGGAAATGGCAGCGCGCGATGCTGTGGCAGACCTGCGAGGACCTCTATACGCAGAGCTACGTGCTGCCGTATCTGGTCCCGATGCTCGAAAACGCCGGGGCCTGCGTGATGCTGCCGCGCGAACGCGACGTGCAGAAATTCGAGGTGCTGGCCGACAACGACGCCGCAGGGCAGTATGTTGAGACGGGGAGCTGGGAGACTGGCGGCCCGGGCTTCGCACACCTGCGGCAGGTCTATCATACGGGTGAAAATCCTTTCCGCGAAGGTACGACACGTCGCACGCGGACCGTGTCGGACGATGCGACGGACCGTGCCGTCTGGCGGGCCGACATTCCCGAACAGGGCGAATATGCGGTCTACGTGAGCTATGAATCGACGCCCGAAAGCGCCGACGATGCGCATTATACGGTGCACCACCTCGGCGGCGAGACCGAATATGCCGTCAATCAGACGATGGGCGGCGGCACGTGGATCTACCTGGGGCGCTTCGCTTTCGCCCCGGGGCGTCAGGAGGTCGTGACCCTTTCGAATCGTTCGCGCACGGCGGGCCGCATCCTTTCGGCCGATGCCGTGAAGATCGGCGGCGGTTTCGGCAACGTCGCCCGCACGCCCTGCGACTCGCTGCGACTGCCCGACACGGAGTATGTCGAGGAGACCAGCGGCTATCCCCGTTTCTGCGAGGGCGCGCGCTACTGGCTCCAGTGGGCGGGTTTTCCCGAGGCGGTCTATACGCCGAAAAACAATACCGACGATTACAAGGACGACTACATGTCGCGCGCCCATTGGGTCAACGCCCTGATGGGCGGTTCGGAGCGTCTGCCTGACTCCGCGGGACTGCGCATTCCGGTCGATATGGCGCTGGCGTTCCACTCGGACGCAGGCGTCCGCGACGGCGACGGCATCGTCGGGACGCTGGGCATCTGCTACACCCGCGAGAACGGGGGCAAGTTCGTCGGCGGGGCAGACCGCTACCGTTCGCGCGACCTCACGGACCTCGTGCAGACGCAGGTCGTCGAAGACATCCGCCGCACGTTCGAACCCGACTGGCAGCGCCGCGGGTTGTGGAACCGCGCCTATTACGAAGCGCGTGTTCCGGGTGTTCCGACGATGCTGCTGGAATTGCTTTCGCACCAGAATTTCGCCGACATGCGTCTGGGCAGCGACCCGCGTTTCAAATTCCTCGTGAGCCGCGCCGTCTATAAAGGTATCTTGCGGTATATCAGTTCGCAATACGGATTATCTTATGTCGTGCAGCCGCTGCCCGTCGAGGCTTTCGCCGCGGAGTTCACGGCGGAAGATCGTGTCGCGCTGTCGTGGAGCCCGGTGATGGACCCGCTGGAAAAGAGCGCTGCGCCGACGGGCTATGTGGTCTATACGCGCGTGGACGACGGCGGATTCGACAACGGGCGTCCGGTCGATGAACCCGGTCTGGTCGTCGAACAGAAGCCGGGACATATATACAGCTACCGGGTGACGGCCGTGAACGAGGGCGGCGAGAGTTTTCCGAGCGAGACCCTCTCGGCCTGCCGCGTAGCGGACGAGAGGGGCCGGGTGCTGATCGTTAACGGGTTCGACCGTGTGAGCGCTCCGCTGAGCGAACGCAGCGATTCGCTCGCGGGCTTCCGCATGGAGATCGACGGCGGGGTTCCCGACCGGCAGGACATCGCATTCGCCGGGGCGCAGCATGTATTCGATCTTTCGCAGGCGCACTGCGATGTGGACAGCATCGCCCTCGGGGCCTGCGGGTGCGATTTCGAGACCGACGTGATCGGCGGCAACACGTTCGACTATCCGGCTCTGCACGGGCGTTCCGTGGCGGCGGCGGGCTACTCCTTCTGTTCGGCTTCGCTGAAAGCCGTGGAGCGCGGCGAGACGACGCTCGGGCGCTATCCGGCCGTCGATCTCATCCTCGGCAAACAGCGGACGACGACGATCGGCCGCGGTGTGCAGGACCCCGCGTTCGAAACCTTTTCGCCTGAATTGCAGAGCGTTCTGCGGCGTTATCTGGCCGACGGAGGTGCGTTGTTCGCTTCGGGCGCCTATGTGGTCTCGGACCTTTGGGCGGAGGAGGCCCCGGGCGGGGGGCGTGCATTCGCTGAGGAGGTGCTGCATTGTGCGCTCGACACCGGGCGGGCTGCCGAGAGGGGCCGGGTGCGGGTCGTGACGGCGCACAAGGACTTTTCGCGCGGCGAATACCGTTTCAACGACGAATACCGCCCCGACCGGTATATCGTCGAGTCGCCCGATGCGCTGAAGCCCGTGGGTGCGGAGGCTTTCGCCGTGATGCGCTACGTCGAGAACGACCGTACGGCGGCTGTGGCCTGCGAGGCGCAGGGGAGGACTTTCGTCGTGGGATTTCCCTTCGAAGCGATCCTCAGTCCTACGGAACGCGACCGGCTGATGCGCGACGCGCTGCGGTTCCTGCTGAATGAAAACATCAAATAATCGGTACAGTAAACTTAAAATCAAAATACTATGTCGCTGGAACAACAAATCTCGAAAGGGATCATGGAGGCCATGAAGGCCAAGGATACGGTGCGTCTGAGCGCACTGCGCAATGCCAAGAAGTACATCATCGAAGCCAAGACCGCAGGTCCGGAGATCGCCGAACTGCCCGATGCCGACGTGCTGAAAATCATCTCGAAGCTCGCCAAGCAGGGCACCGATTCGGCGGCGATCTTCACCGAGCAGAACCGTGCGGACCTGGCATCGGAGGAGTTGGCTCAGGTGGCCGTATATCAGGAGTTTCTGCCCAAGCAGCTGACGCCGGAGGAGCTGACCGCCGAAGTGAAGGCCCTGATCGCCGAAGTCGGCGCCACGTCGATGAAGGAGATGGGCAAGGTGATGGGCGTTGCGTCCAAAAGGCTCGCAGGCCGCGCCGACGGCAAGGATATTTCGGCCAAGGTGAAGGAGCTGCTGTCGTAAGATGCGCTTGCTGGAACACCTGCACCGCAACGTGAAGACCGTCGCCATGCCGACGGCTATGGTGGTCGGGGCGTTGCTGTGCCGTCCGATTTCGGCGCTCGAAGCGTGGACGCATCAGATGATCACCCCGACGCTGATCTTTCTGATGCTCTTCGTCACCTTTTGCCGCGTGAAACCCAGGCAGATGAAACCCTCGATGCTGCACGTCTGGCTGCTTTTGTTTCAGACGGTGGTCTGCATCGGGGTCTACCTCGCGCTGCGGCCTCTGAACGACATCGTGGCGCAGGGGACGATGATCTGCGTGCTGGCTCCCGTGGCGATGGCCGCGGTGGTCATCGGCGGCATGCTGGGGGCCAACGTCGCCACGATGGCCACGTACAGTCTGCTGTGCAACATGGCGGTCGCTCTGCTGGCTCCGGTGATCCTCACCTTTACGGGGACCGGGACGTGTACTTTCACGCAGATTCTGGCCCGCATCGCGCCGCTGTTGGTGATGCCTTTCGCCGCGGCGCAGTTCTGCCGTTTCGTCTTTCCGAAGGCGGCGCAGTGGGTCGGGGACCACAGTCAGATTTCGTTTTACATGTGGCTGGCGTCGCTGTTGGTGATCATCGGCCGCACGACGGCTTTCATCATCGACCTGCACGATGCGTCGCTCTCTACGGAGTTGTGGCTCGCTTTCGCCGCGTTGGTGATCTGCCTCGTGCAGTTCAAGGTGGGGCGCATGCTGGGCCGCCGTTACGGCGATCCCGCCGCGGGCGGACAGTCGCTCGGGCAGAAAAATACGGTGCTGGCGGTGTGGATGGCGCAGTCGTTCCTGAATCCCATTTCGTCGATCGCCCCCACGGCGTATATCGTCTGGCAGAACTTCGTGAACTCGTATCAGATATGGAGAAAGGACCGCGGGAAATGAATCGGGCGGGCAGGACGGTCTATCCGATCCTGCTGATGGTCTGCGCCACCCATCTGCTCAACGATATGATGCAGTCCGTCATTCCGGCGGTCTATCCGTTGCTCAAAGAGAAATTCGGCTTCACGTTCGCGCAGATCGGCCTCATCACGCTGGTCTTTCAGCTCACCTCGTCGCTCCTGCAACCTGTTGCCGGGCGGTTGGCCGACCTCCATCCGCGGCCCTATTCGCTGGCCGTGGGGATGTGTTTCACGCTGTGCGGGCTGCTCGCGCTCGCCGCCGCGCTCGGATTCTCGCTTATTCTGGTGTCGGTCGGACTGATCGGCTGCGGTTCGTCGGTCTTCCACCCCGAATCCTCGCGCGTGGCCCAGCTCGCCTCGGGAGGCCGCAAAGGACTGGCGCAGTCGATTTTCCAGGTCGGCGGCAATGCCGGAAGCGCCTTGGGACCCCTGCTGGCCGCGCTGATCGTGATTCCGTTCGGGCAGGCTTCGATCGGGTGGTTCGCGCTGGCTGCGCTGTTGGCTATCTTCATCCTCGTGAAGATCGGAAACTGGTACAAACGCCAGTTGGCCCTGTCGGCCCGCAGGCCGGCCGCTGCCGTGGATGCCGCGGGCCCCGGCCTTTCGAAACGGAAAATCCGGAATGCGCTCCTCATCTTGGGCGTGCTGGTCTTTTCGAAGTATTTTTATATCGCTTCGATGACCAACTACTTCACGTTCTTCCTGATGGAGAAGTTCTCGATGTCGGTGCAGGGGGCTCAGTACGCGCTTTTCGCGTTCCTCGCGGCTTCGGCGGCGGGGACTTTCATCGGCGGTCCGGTCGGCGACCGCGTCGGGCGCAAATACGTGATCTGGGGCTCGATCCTCGGCGCGGCTCCCTTTACGCTGATGCTTCCCTATGCGGGTCTGACCGGGACCATCGTGCTGGCCGTCGTCATCGGACTGGTCATCTCGTCGGCTTTCTCGGCCATTCTGGTCTATGCCACCGACCTGATGCCCGGCAAGGTCGGCATGATCGCCGGGGTCTTCTTCGGGCTGATGTTCGGACTGGGCGGCCTCGGCTCGGCCTTCTTCGGGTGGCTGGCCGACCGGACGAGCATCGAATTCATCTTCCGGGTCAGCACTCTGCTGCCCCTGCTGGGTGTCATCACGGGTTTTTTGCCGAACATCGAATTGAAAAGAGATGAAAAATAAGATATATCCCCGCGAGGGGGACCGGCAGACGGTCTATCTGAAAGAGGTCGTCAGCGACCCGAATATCGAGGTGGGGGAGTGGACGATCTACAACGATTTCGCGGCTGATCCCGTCGGTTTCGAACGCAACAACGTGTTGTACCACTATCCGGTGAACGGCGACCGGCTGGTCATCGGGAAATTCTGCTCGCTGGCCTGCGGCGCGCGGTTCCTGTTCAACAGCGCCAACCACACGCTCGGATCGCTGTCCACCTATCCGTTCCCGATCTTCTGGGGCGAGGAGTGGGGCATCGACAAATCGGAGGTGGCCTCGGCGTGGGACAACCGGGGCGACATCGTTGTCGGCAATGACGTGTGGATCGGTTACGAAGCGGTTGTGATGGCGGGCGTCACGATCGGTGACGGGGCGATCGTCGCCTCTCGGGCCGTCGTGACGCGCGACGTGCCGCCCTATGCCATCGTCGGCGGCGTTCCGGCCAAGGTCATCAAATACCGCTTCGATCAGGCGACGGTGGAACGCCTGCTTACGATAAAATGGTGGGAGTGGCCCGCGGAGAGGATTCGCCGGGCCCTGCCGCTGATCCGCGGCGGGAAGGCCGAAGAGCTGGCGCTATTTGCGGAAAATGAAGTAGACAGCCAGGATCAGGCATAGGAATCCTGCGAGGTGGTTCCAGCGCAGAGTGTCGGATTTCATGAAAACCAGCGCGAAGACGGTGAACACCGAGAGCGACACGACCTCCTGAATGACTTTCAGCTCCCAAATCGAGAACGGGCCCCCGAATTCGGCGCTTCCGATGCGGTTGGCCGGGACCTGGAAACAGTATTCGAACAGCGCGATGCCCCAGCTCAGCAGGACGATGGCGAGAAGCCCGAAGCGTTCGAGTCTGGATTTGAAGGCGATATGCCCGTACCACGCCAGCGTCATGAAAGCGTTGGAGACGACGAGCAGCAGAATGGTGGCGATTCCCTTGAACATGACGCACTAAGCCAGCAGGGCGCCGAGGTCGGTCAGCTCGGCGAAATTGTTGACGATCATGTCGGCCGGGGTTTCGCGCTCCAGCACCGTACGCGGCAGGGTGGTCGTGAGGGCCACGATGCGGCCCGCTCCGGCCCGGCGGGCGGCTTCCAGCCCCGCTTTGGCATCCTCGAAGATCACGCAGTCGGCGGGTGCGACGCCCAGCGCGGCGGCAGCCGTGAGGTAGATTTCCGGATCGGGTTTGCAGCGCGTGACCATGTCGCCCGAGATCTTCGCGTCGAAGTAAGGGCCTATGGCGCACTTTTCGAGCACGAAATCGACGTTGGCCTTGCATCCCGACGAACCCACGGCGCAGCGGACGCCCGCGGCGCGGAGCCGTTCGAGCAGTTCGACGAGCCCTTCCACGGGGTGGATGTCGGGGGCGTAGATTTCGCGGTAGATGGCCTCCTTCTCGTCGGCCAGCGCCGCGAGGCCCTTTTCGCGGATGATCTCTTCGGGCATGACGGCGCGCATGATGTCGTCGTTGCCCATGCCGAAGCTGTCGGCGAGTTTCTCTTTCCAGTCGGTCACGCCGTAACGGGCGCAGAATATCTCAAAGGCACGGACATGCACCGGGGAGTTGTCCACCAGGGTACCGTCCATGTCGAACAAGGCTGCTTTTTTCATCGTCGTTTTCATTTTGACAGCGCAAAGGTAGTCAAAATCCCCGACACCTCCGCGGGCGTAGGTCAGAATTTGAGCCGCAGGCTGAGGTTGACGGCGAAATTCTGCGTCTCCTGCCCGGGCGTGGGGTCGCGGTGGGTGAGCCTCCAGATGCAGTCCACGCGGAAAAGCCTGAAGATGTTCTCCACGCCGAATCCCATCTCCACATAGGGGTCCGACACCGAGGTCATGCCCACGGGGAACAGCAGGTCGGCTTCGGTTCCGGCCAGCGAGCCGTTGTTTTCTCTCGACAGCGTGCCCCAGACTCCTTTGCAGACCAGCACCTCGCGCCATTTGAGCTTTTTGATGAGCGGCAGGCGCCCCAGCAGGATGCCGTTGAAGTGGTGCTCCCAGAACCACGACACCCAGGTATCGGAGGCGAATTCGTAAAAATTCATGCACGAAAAGGCGTAGGGATCGTAGAAATAGGTGCCGTTGCCCTCGTGGAGTTTGAGCAGCAGGTAGGGAACCTTGCCGAAGATGCGGCCGCCCTGCACTGTGATGTCCGAATAGCCCACGGGCGGCAGTTCGGGGCGGTAGCGGATGCCGGCGTCGAGACGGTAGTATTCGGGACTGCCGGAGAGGGCGTCGCGTATCCCGGCCGTGAATCCGAGCGTGAGGACTGGGTAGGTCGATCCCAGGTACTGCTTGTCGAAAGGCATGCGGTAGACCGTCTCGTTCTTCGAAAGGCGCAGTCCGATGCTCGCCGCGACATCCGATACGGAGTTGACCGGCGTGCCGTCGGGCCTCAGCATCGGGACATAACGGTTGGCGAAGATGCGCTGCATGCGCGCCCCCGCGAACGCACTCACGCCGTGGCGCCATTCGTGCTCGTAGACCGCTTCGCCGCGGTTGACCATCGAGAGCCGCTGGTCGCCGCGCGAGAGGATCGACGAGAGTATGTTGCTTTCGGTCAGGGCGTTCTGTCCGGCGCCCAGCTGCATCACGTCGTGCCGGGCCGAGAGGGTCAGCTTGCGCGTCAGCCGTCGGTTGAAGGCCAGTTCGACGCTTCCGCCGCCCTTCACGTCTTCGTCGCGCGTGCCGTAGGCCACGTAGCCCCCGACGCGCACCGTGCGGCTGACGTTGGTGGTCGTGCGCCCTCCCAGCTGCATGCGGAAGCCTTCGAGTTTGTTGAAGCTGGCGAGTTTGTAGTAGGGGCCTATGCCGATGTATTTCGTGTTCCAGTAGCCGACGATGACGGTGTTGACGAAGGTGTAGATGTTGCGATAGAGGGGCACGTTCTGCACCGAATCGACCATCGAATAGATGCCCTTCTCCTTTTCGCTCAGCGCGTAGGGGCGTATGCGCTCCCAGTAGGCTTCGTCGTGCTGCCCGGGCCGGTCGTCGCAGACTACGACGTTGTTGTCCATGCGCAGGATTTCGTCGGGAATCGGTTCGCCGATCCGCACGTCGCTGTACGCCACCTCGCGCGTGCCGATGAACGACGTGAGCTTCGACGAGTCGGCCGTCGAGACAGAGAACTCCGCCGACACGCGGTCGCGGCTGCGGAACCAGCGGCCGCCGTCGGTCCGCCGGTTCTCGTTTTCGAGCATCAGGTGCCTGATCCAGTTGACGTTGACCCCTTTGGGCATGCGTGCCGATGCCGATTGCAGGGCGTAGGTTGCCGAGTCGATATTGACCTCGCCGTCGAGCACCGGGATCGTGTGACGCTTGGGATGGAAGCGGATTTTGTAGGTCTTGCGGCCCTCGTGCATCACGCTGTCCACGAGGAAATAGTTGTAGAACGAGCGGCCCCCGTCGGCCAGAGGACTGGCGAAACGCTCGTTGAAGATGTCGATGAAGTTGTCGTAGAAATTCACGTCGCCGTGCATCCCGCCCGTGAACTGCGCCACGGCGAAACTGTCCTCGACGCCCGAAACGCGGCTGGCGAGGATCACCTCGCGCTTGAACTCCGGACGGCTGCTGCGGTGGAGCTCGGCCGTCGATTCGGAGATCATCGCCGGAAGGTAAGCCTGCCCCGTGAGCGCCGAGGTGTCCACATAGTCGAACACGAACCCGAAGTTGCGTTGCAGGCGCTTGTTCCGGAACTGCGGCCTGATGTTGGTCAGGTCGAGTTCCATCTTGGTATAGGTGCGGCAGCTGTACGTGTCGTAGCGGTCGGGGTCGTTCTGCGGCTTGTTGCGGATCACGCCGTCGAGGATCGGGTGCGCGGGGTTCTCGCCGGGGGTGATGACCACCTGCCCGATGCCGAACTCCACGGCTTCGAGGGCGAAATCCACGTGGTTGAACGTCCCGGGCGTCACCGGGAGGGTTTGCGTGGCGTAGCCGACCATCGAGGCTTGCACGCGGCTCACCGTGTCGCGGGTTTCGAGGGCGTAGATGCCCTGCTCGTCGGTGGTGATGCCCGTCGTGGTGCCGGGGAATACGACGCTGACGAATTGCAGGGGCTTTCCGTCGGCGGCGTCGGTCACCCGTCCGCGGACACGTGTGGTCTGTGCCGAAGCTCCTGCCGCCCAGAGGATTCCGAGCAGAAACATGTTGATCGTCCTTTGCGTCATACCGCGGCAAATGTAGCAAAAATGTACACATTCGGGCAATTTGAATTACCTTTGCGGCAGATTAGCCGATAAAAGGAACAATATGGCACACGGGAGAATCGAGAAGACAAATGCCGCGCGGCTGCTCGACCGCGCGAAGATCGCCTACGAACTGATACCTTACCGGGTGGACGAGGAGCATCTCGCCGCCACGCACGTCGCCGAACAGCTGGGCGAGGATATCGCCTGCGTCTTCAAGACCCTCGTGCTGAAAGGCGACCGCACGGGTTATTTCGTCTGCGTCGTGCCGGGCGACCACGAGGTCGATCTGAAAGCCGCGGCGAAGGTCTCGGGCAACAAGAAGGTCGATCTGATTCCGATGAAGGAGCTGCTGCCAGTGACGGGGTATATCCGCGGGGGCTGTTCGCCGATCGGCATGAAGAAAGCCTTTCCGACCTACATCCACGCATCGGCTTCCGAACACCCCTTTATTTATATCAGCGCCGGGGTCCGCGGCTTGCAGCTCAAACTCGCTCCCGCCGACCTGGCGGCCTACGTGCGGGCGACGTTTGCCGAAATCAGCCGGCCGGCCTAAGACATCGGCTCTTATCGTCCCTGGTACATTTCCTCGTAATAGCGTTCGTATTCCCCGGAGGTGATATTGTCCATCCACGGCTGGTTGTCGAGATACCAGCGGACGGTCTTTTCGATCCCCTCCTCGAATTGCAGCGAGGGTTCCCAGCCTAATTCCTCGTTGAGTTTGCGCGAGTCGATGGCGTAGCGCAGATCGTGCCCCGCGCGGTCGGCGACGTAGGTGATCAGCTTCTCCGAAGCCCCCTCGGGACGCCCCAGCAGGCGGTCGGTGACCCGGATGACAACCCGTATCAGGTCGATGTTGCGCCACTCGTTGAATCCCCCGATGTTGTAGGTTTCGCCGTCGCGGCCCCGGTGGAAGATCGTGTCGATGGCCCGGGCGTGGTCCTCGACGTAGAGCCAGTCGCGGACATTTTCGCCCCGGCCGTAGACCGGCAGCGGTCTGTTGTGGCGGATGTTGTTGATGCACAGCGGGATGAGCTTTTCGGGGAACTGGCAGGGCCCGTAGTTGTTCGAGCAGTTGGTGACTACTGTCGGCAGCCCGTAGGTGTCGTGGAACGCCCTGACGAAATGGTCCGACGAGGCTTTCGACGCCGAATAGGGGCTGTGGGGGTCGTAGCGCGTCTCCTCGGTGAAGAGTCCGCCACCCAGCGGCAGGGCCCCGTACACCTCGTCGGTCGAGATGTGGTAGAAGCGCTTGCCCTCCCATGCGCCGTTCCAGGCTTCCCTGGCGGCTTGCAGAAGCGTGAGCGTTCCCAGGACGTTGGTCCGTGCGAAAGTGAACGGATCGCGGATCGAACGGTCCACGTGGCTCTCGGCCGCGAGGTGGATCACGCCGTCGATGGCGTGTTCCGCGAACAGCGCGCGCACGGCGTCGTAGTCGCAGACGTTGCCCCGGACGAAGGTATAGTTGGGGGCGTCCTCGATGTCGCGGAGGTTGGCGAGGTTGCCCGCATAGGTCAGCAGGTCGAGATTGACGATCCGGTAGTCGGGATATTTCGTGACGAACAGCCGCACGACGTGCGAGCCGATGAATCCGGCGCCGCCGGTTATGAGGATGGTGCGTTTCATGGTTGCATCGTTTTCAGACAATATAGCAGCGACTCCCGCCAGTGGGGGATTTCGATGCCGAACGTCGTTTTGAATTTGCCCTTGTCGAGGACCGAGTAGGCCGGGCGGGGGGCCTTGGTGGGGTACTCCGCCGTGCGGCACGGCTCGATACGGCATTTGTCGTGCCCGGCCGCCGCGGCGATCTCCACGGCGAAGTCGTACCAGGAGCAGACGCCCTCGTCCGAGAAGTGGTATAGTCCTTCGTGACCGCGCAGCTGTCCGCCCTCGATCACCGAGAAGATTCCCAGCGCGAGGTCTCCGGCGTAGGTCGGGGTTCCGATCTGGTCGAAGACCACCTTCAGCGACTCCCGTTCGGCCGTCAGCCGCAGCATCGTTTTCAGAAAATTATTCCCGAATGCCGAGTAGAGCCACGCCGTGCGCAGAATCAGATAGCTGCATCCCGACGCCTCGACGGCCTGTTCCCCGGCGAGTTTCGTGCGGCCGTAGACGCTCAGCGGCGCCGTCGGAGCCTGCTCGGTGTAGGGTGTGTGGGCCCTCCCGTCGAATACGTAGTCGGTCGAAATGTGGATCAGCGTGGCTCCCGTGGCCGCTGCCGCCGCCGCGAGGTTCGCAGGGGCAAGGCGGTTCAGGAGATCTGCCGCTGCCTCGTTCTCCTCGGCGCGCTCCACATCGGTGTAGGCCGCGCAGTTGACGATCGCTTCGGCGCGGGTCTGCTCCGCGGCCCGGCGAACGGCCCCGGCGTCGGTAACGTCGAGCTCCGATGCGTCGGTGAAGATGTAATTGTTGGGCGATACGGCGCCCAGACGCTGCATTTCGCTGCCCAGTTGTCCGTTGGCGCCCGTTACTAATATGTTCATGGTTTTCGGTATTCAAACAGTTCTTCGGCCTCGGCCAGCGTCTGACGGCGGCGGTCCTTCTCCGAGAGGACGACGGCGTCGGCCGGAAGCCGCCAGTCGATGCCCAGCGCAGGGTCGTCCCACGCGATGCCGCCCTCGCTCGCAGGGTCGTAGTAATTGTCGCATTTGTACTGGAACACGGCCTCGCCGCTCAGCACGGCGAATCCGTGTGCGAATCCGCGGGGGATGAAGAGCTGGCGGCGGTTTTCGCCCGAGAGCTCCGCCGCGACGTGGTGTCCGAAGGTGGGCGACCCGCGGCGGATGTCCACCGCCACGTCGAGCACCGTGCCCGAGACCACACGCACCAATTTGGCCTGCGCGGCTTCTCCGCGCTGGAAATGAAGCCCCCGGATGACGCCGTAACACGATTTCGACTCGTTGTCCTGCACGAAGTCCACCGCGCCTGCGGCCTCCTCGAAACGCCGCCGGGAGAAGCTCTCGAAGAAATAGCCCCGGGCGTCGCCGAACACCTCGGGTTCGAGGATCAGCACCCCTTCGATGTCGGTTCGGTATATTTTCATCGGTGTTCGTCGATAAGTTTGAGCAGGTATTGCCCGTACTGGTTTTTGAGCATCGGCGCAGCCAGCTCGCGGACCTTCCCGGCCGTGATCCAGCCGTTGCGGTAGGCGATGCCTTCGAGACAGGCGATTTTGAGCCCCTGCCGCTTTTCGATCACCTCCACGAAGATCGAAGCCTCGGCCAGCGAATCGTGCGTGCCCGTGTCGAGCCATGCGAAACCCCGCTGGAGGGGCTGCACCTTCAGCTCCCCAGCGGCAAGGAACGCCTGGTTCACCGAGGTGATCTCCAGTTCGCCGCGTGCCGAGGGCCTGATCGACTTGGCCACCCGGACCACCTTGTTGGGGTAGAAGTAGAGCCCCACGACGGCATAGTCGGATTTCGGATGCGCGGGTTTCTCCTCGATCGAGAGGCAGTTGCCCGCCGCGTCGAACTCCGCCACGCCGTAACGCTCGGGGTCCTCGACGCGGTAGCCGAAGATGGTCGCCCGGTTCTGCTCCTCGGCGCTGCGGACCGCTTCGCGGAGCATCCCCGTGAAGCCCGCCCCGTGGAAGATGTTGTCGCCCAGCACCAGACATACCGAATCGTCGCCGATGAACTCCTCGCCGATCAGGAATGCCTGCGCCAGTCCGTCGGGCGAGGGCTGTTCGGCATAGGAGAGGCGCACGCCGTAGTCCGAGCCGTCGCCCAGCAGGCGGCGGAAGGCCGGCAGGTCGGCCGGTGTCGAGATGACGAGTATGTCGCGGATGCCGGCGAGCATCAGCGCCGACAGCGGGTAATAAACCATCGGTTTATCGTAGATCGGGAGCAGCTGTTTGCTGACACCCTTGGTTATCGGATAGAGGCGCGTTCCCGAGCCTCCCGCCAAGACAATGCCTTTCATATCGTTGCGTGTTGATCACTCCCCGCGGTTCGCGCACAGGGGGAATTTCAGTCGAAGGTACGGCTTTTTTGCGAATTTCCGGTATTCAGGGGCCGACTTTTTTAATTGATTCCGTTGTGCAGGAGAGGGTGCGGACGGATATGCGGCTTTGAACCTGCCGTTGAAAACGCCGCTTCGCTCACAGCTTGATGGTCTTCGTGATGCCGACCTCCTCGGCGAAGCGGCTGTCGTGGGTGACCAGCAGCAGCGTGCCCCGGTAGCTGCGGATCGTGTCGGTCAGGATGCCGAGGCTTTGCAGATCGAGGTTGTTTGTCGGTTCGTCGAGGATGAAGAGGTCCGGCACGTGGTTTCCGATCATCAGGCAGCAGAGGTTCAGCCGCATCCGTTCGCCGCCGCTGAGCGTGTCGCACGCCTTGTCCCACGTTTCGGCGGGGAACAGCGCCCGGTGGAGCCGCATTTTCAGTTCGTGGTCTTCGAGGTGGCTGCGGTTGTACGCCTGCGCGGTTTCCAGCACCGTCGCCGGGGTGTCGAGACGGCTGTATTCCTGATCGAGGCAGACGTACGAAAATTCGCTCCGGCGGATTTCGCCCGCCGTGGGCTGCAATTCCCCGGTCAGCAGCTTGACGAAGGTGGTCTTGCCCGCTCCGTTGCCGCCCCGCAGGCGGATGCGCTCCCCGCTGCGAATCGCCGCGTCGAGGGGTTCGGGCCAGAGCGGCCTGCCTCCGGGGTAGGCGAAATCGACGCCCCGGAACTCCGCCAGCAGCTTGCCGTCGTGGAGCTGCGCATCGTCGAAATCAATCCGCAGCAGGCATTCGCGCTGCTGCCGGGCGCGCAGTCCGGCGATCTTCTCGCTGTCGCGGCCGATGATCTCGGCGTGCTGGTTCCGGAGGCGCGAGGCCGTCCGTTCGCCGCTGTCCTTCAATCCTTTGCGCAGGATGCGCGGAGCCTGGTCCTTTTTCCTTTCGCCCTGCGCCGCACGTTTTTCCTGCCGCTCGCGGATCTCCTGCGCCCTTCTGCGGGCTTGTTTCAGGGCGCTCTGCGCGGCGTCGATACGCTGTTCGAGGGCCTGCCGTTCGATTCGTTTCTGCTCCCGGTAGAAATCGTAGTTTCCGCCGTAGCGTTTCAGCCCCAGCGGCGAGAGCTCGTAGGTCGTTTCCAGCAGGTTCAAAAGCGTGATGTCGTGGCTCACGACCACCACGGTGGCCCGCGTGTCGCGGACGAAGGCGCAGAGCTGCCGCCGCCCCTCCTCGTCGAGGTGGTTGGTCGGTTCGTCCAGCAGGAGTATTTCGGGTTTGCGGAGCGACGCTCCCGCCAGCAGGAGTTTGGTCCTCTCCCCGCCGCTCAGGGTGTCGGCCGGGGTGTCCGGCCCTACGCGGTGGAGCCCCCAGCCGTCGAGCGCCGCACGGCATTTCGCTTCGATCTCCCAGTCGTCGCCCAGCGTGTCGTAATGGACCGGATCGGTGCTTCCGGCGCAAATGGCTCGCAGGGCCGCGATCTTTTCGGCAGCGCCCAGCGCCTCGGCGACGCTCAGGCCCGCCAGGTCGGGCTGTTGGGGGACATAACAGGGACGTGCGGCGCAGGCGACGCTGCCCGACACGGGCGTGAGTTCGCCGGCCAGCAGTTTCAGAAGCGTGGATTTTCCTGTTCCGTTGTTGCCGACGATGGCTGCCTTTCCGCCCGGCGGCACGGAAAATCGGATCGCTTCGAACAGCGACTGCCGGTTGGTATAGCGATAGGAGAGATCGCAGACGACGATATGCATGAATACACAATAAAATGGGGGTCTTGCGTGAAGACCGGTTAAACCGATGTTTCGTTCCGGGCGGATACGGCGTCGGTCCGACTGACCCCGATCCGTTTATTGTCGTATTCTCATCGCAGTGATTAATTGGTGGCGGCGCAAAGATACGGATAATTTCGGAAATTCCGCACCTTTGCGCCGTCTTTTGTCCCGGGAGCGCCTTACAGGGCTTTCAGCCGGTAGTCCCCGGCTTCGGCGACGGTCCGTTGCAACTCTTCGTCGGAGTACGTGCGGCCCGTGAACCGGACCTCGGCCGCCGGCGGGTCGAGCGTGACCGATGCCGATACGCCTTCCAGGGCGTTGAGCGCTTTTTCCACGTGCATGCGGCAATGGTTGCACATCATGCCTTCCACTCGATACTTTTTCATAGCAGGTTGTTTTTTATCGGTTTTTTCCTTGTGCAGTTTCGCACGTTTCAGACGCAGGCTGTTGCCCACCACGCTGACGCTGCTCATCGCCATCGCGGCCCCCGCGATCATGGGGTCGAGCTGAACCCCCAGCAGCGGATAGAGCGCCCCGGCGGCCACGGGCACGCCGATCAGGTTGTAGACGAACGCCCAAAAGAGGTTCTGACGGATGGTGCGCACCGTGAGGCGCGAAAGGCGGATGGCTTCGGCGATCTTCGTGAGGTCCGACGAGATGATCGTCACCGGGGCTGCCTCCATCGCAATATCGCTGCCGCGCCCCATGGCGATTCCGAGGTCGGCCCGGGCCAGCGCCGCGCTGTCGTTGATGCCGTCGCCCGCCATGGCCACCGTGTGCCCCTCTTCCTGAAGCGCGCGGATGAATGCCTCCTTTTGGTGGGGGAGCACTCCCGTGCGGTAGTTGTCGATGCCTGCCTTGCGGGCCACCTCGCGGGCGGCCGCCTCACCGTCGCCGGTGAGCATCCAGACCGCGATGCCCTGTTCGCGCAGCTCCCGGACAGCCTCCGCCGACCCCTCTTTCAGACGGTCGGTGATCCCCGCCACGGCCAGCGCCCGCTGCGCGTTGGCGAACCAGACGACGGTTTTGGCCTCCCCGGCTATCCGCTCCGCCGCCGTGCGGAGCTCTTCGCCGACGGCGATGCCGTGTTCGTCGAGCAGGGTTTTGTTTCCGGCGTAGTAGGTACGTCCGCCGACGGTGCCGCTCACGCCCCGTCCGGTAATGCTCTCGAACTCCTCGACTGTCACCGGGGCGCACCCTTCGAGATGCGCGGCGACGGCTCCGGCCAGCGGATGTTCCGAAAGTTTTTCGAGGGCGCAGAGAGTCTCCCGGTGCGTGTCGCCGCCCTCGGCCCACACGAGGTCCGTCACCTCGGGACGCCCTTCGGTCAGCGTTCCGGTCTTGTCCAGCACCACGACATCGACCCGGACGGCCGTTTCGAGGCTCTCGGCGTCCTTTATCAGAATGCCGTTCTCGGCCCCTTTGCCGATTCCGGCCATGATGGCCGTGGGCGTCGCCAGCCCCAGGGCGCAGGGGCAGGCGATGATGAGCACCGTGACCAGCGCCAGCAGTCCGTGCGAAAATCCGTTCTCCGGGTCCAGCAGCACCCACGCCGCGAACGAGACGAGGGCGATGCCGATGATCACGGGCACGAAGATGCCCGCGATGCGGTCCACGAGCTTCTGCACCGGGGCTTTGCTGCCCTGCGCCTCCTGCACCAGTCGGATGATCTGCGCCAGCAGGGTTTCGCTCCCGATCTTCGCAGCCGTGAAGCGGAAACTTCCCCGTTGGTTGACGGTTCCGGCGAACACCGCGTCCCCGGGGCCTTTGGCTGCCGGCACGGGCTCTCCGGTGAGCATGCTTTCATCGACATAGGAACTGCCCTCGGCGACGGTTCCGTCCACGGCGATCCGTTCGCCGGGACGTGCCAGCAGCAGGTCGCCGGGCCGGATTTCGGCGATCGCGACCTCGTGCTGCCCTCCGTTCGGCGCGATGCGGACCACCGTCGTGGGCTGAAGTCCCATCAGCTTGCGGATGGCCTCCGAGGTGTGGTCGCGGGCGCGGGCTTCGAGCAGGCGTCCCAGCAGGATGAAGGCGATGATGACGCTCGCCGCCTCGAAATAGACGTGGGGATGGATGCCCCGGGCCTCCCAGAATCCGGGAAAGAGCATGTTCGCCACGCTGAAAAGATAGGCGACTCCGGTGCTTCCGGCCACCAGCGTGTCCATGTTGGCCGAACCGCGGCGGAGCTGCCGCCAGGCGTTGACGAAGAAATCGCGTCCCAGCACGAATACCACCGGCGTTGACAGCAGCCACATGAACTCCTCGGCATAGGGCATTCCCATCCAGAACATCCCCACGACGACCACCGGCACCGACAGGGCTATGGCCCACACCGTGCGGCGTTTCAGCGAACGATAGCGTTCGCCCGCGGCCTTTTCGGCCTCCCGGGCGGCATCCCCGGCTCCGACGATCAGATCGTAACCCGCCTGCCGCACGGCCTCCCGCAGGGCGGCGGGGGAGCATTGCGCGGGGTCGTACTCCACCAGGGCGGTCGCCGCCGCGAAATTCACCGCGGCCCGGCTCACGCCCGGAACGCTGTTCAGAACTTTGTCCACCTTCGCCGCGCACGCCGCACAACTCATGTCGGTGACCGGGAAGGTCTGTTTTTCGCTGTGGTTTTCCATCTCCGTTACCTTGTTCGTGCTTCGTTGCAAAGGTAACGCCACGGGGCCGCGGAGCCGTTACAGAATTATGGAATAGATTTACAAGATTCCGACCGCTACACCTTGTCGAGGGGTTTCCGGTCGCCTTCGGACTGCTCGCTGAGGTGGGCGGCGCTCGAATAGTTCATCAGGTCGGCGATTTCGCCGAGCGACAGCTCGCCGTAGGCCAGCAGCTCTTTCACCCGCTCGATCTTCTGGGCGATGAAGTATTTTTCGACGGTCGTTCCGGTCGTCTCGGAAAAAAGTTTGCTGATCTGGCTGTATTCGTGTCGGGTGATTTCGGACAGCCGGTTGGAGAGATTGACTCGCAGGGCCCCGTTGTCGCGGTGCACCAGCCGGATGATCTCGGTCTTCACTTGCTCGACGATCCGCTGCCGGGGTTCGTCGAGGAGTTCGAATCCCAGCTCCCGCAGCCGTTCGCCCAGCCGTTTCCGCAACTCTTCCGCCACCGGAGCCGCCGTGCGCACCACGCCCAGCTCGACGGAGCGGGTTTCGATGCCGAGTTCCGCGAACAGCTCCCGCACGACCATCCGGCAGCGGTCGCACACCATGTTGCGGATATATATGGGTTCGTTCGTCTCCATCACTCGATCGTCAGATCCTCCGGACGGACTTTGGGAACGTAGTGCGTGCCGCCCTCGCGGTAGTAGGCGCGGTCGCCGTCCGCACCGATCGGCACCAGTTCGATCTTCTCGATGCCCCGGCCGATGGCGAGGATCAGCAGCGGCTCCCACTCCAGCCCGAACTCCTGCCGGATGCGCTCCTTGTCGAAAGCCCCGATGCAGATGCCGTTCAGCCCGATTTCCGCGGCTTGCAGCAACATGCTTTGAGCCGAGATGCCGAGGTCGATGTCCACGTAGCGGTCCTCCGCTGCGGTCGAACAGACGATGATGAAGGCGTTGGGCTCGGTGCCCGGCAGGGGGAGATGCAGGTGGGGCAGGGCCCCTCCGAGACGGATGTGCGCCAGCACCTTCTGCGCTTCGCCGGACAGCACGGGGCGGAACCTCAGCACCTGCTGGTTGCGTGCCGAGGGGATTTTGGCGTTTACGGCGATGATGCGCCGGAGCTGGTCTTCGCGGACGATGAAGTTCGCGTCGTAACCGCGGTGGCTGCGGTTTTTCAGCAGCAGTCGGCTGAGCGTCGCCAGGGGCCTGCGGCTGCCTTGTGCGGCCGCCGTCCGGGCCCGGTACTCCTCCATTTTCCGTTCCAGATAGTTGTCTGCCATGATTCGTTTCCGTTAGTCGAAGCAAAGATAGTACAAACCGGGTATAAAGACAAAAAAAGCGGCTGTCGTGCGACAGCCGCTTTTTTCCGTGAACCCGCTGGGGCTCGAACCCAGGACCCCAACATTAAAAGTGTTGTGCTCTACCTGCTGAGCTACGGATTCTCCGTGTGCCAAATAGGAATCGCTTCCGTTTTGGTGGTGCAAATGTACGGATTTATTTTTAATTTGCAACACCTGACCTGCAAAATTTGCGCAAAACCTGCTTTTTCGTGTTTCGGTCCGCCGGGACCGTGAAAATTGCTGCGCCGATTTTGATTTGCCGAAATAAAAAGATATTTTTGTAGGCGTTAACGCGAAATTAACTCTAAAATTCCAATAATTCTATGTGTAAAGCGCTGATTATCGGTGCGGGAGGCGTCGGCACCGTGGTGACCCAGAAGATCGCTGCCAATCCCGTGTTTACGGATGTGATGCTGGCCAGCCGCACCAAATCCAAATGCGATGCCGTGGCGGCCGCCATCGGCGGCAATCGCGTGAAGACCGCCGAGGTCGATGCCGACAACGTGCCGCAGCTCTGCGAACTTTTCCGCGCGTTCAAACCCGACATCGTGGTCAACGTGGCGCTGCCGTATCAGGACCTGACGATCATGGACGCCTGCCTCGAATGCGGCTGCAACTACCTCGATACGGCCAATTACGAGCCCAAGGACGAGGCGCATTTCGAATACTCGTGGCAGTGGGCCTATCAGGACCGCTTCAAGGCCGCGGGTCTCACGGCGATCCTCGGCTGCGGTTTCGACCCGGGCGTTACGGCCATCTTCACGGCCTATGCCGCCAAGCACCATTTCGACGAAATCCACTATCTCGACATCGTCGATTGCAACGCCGGCAATCACGGCATGGCCTTCGCCACGAACTTCAACCCCGAGATCAACATCCGCGAGGTGACCCAGAAGGGCCGTTACTACGAGAACGGAGAGTGGGTCGTGACCGAGCCGCACGAGATCCACAAGCCGCTCAGCTACCCGGGCATCGGCGAGCGCGAGTCGTACGTGATCTATCACGAGGAGCTGGAGTCGCTCGTCAAGAACTATCCCACGATCAAGCGGGCGCGCTTCTGGATGACTTTCGGACAGGAGTATCTGACGCACCTGCGCGTGATTCAGAATATCGGCATGGCGCGCATCGACCCGATCATCTACAACGGCGTGGAGATCGTCCCCATCCAGTTCCTCAAGGCGGTGCTTCCCGATCCCAAGTCGCTGGGCGCCAACTATCACGGGCAGACCTCGATCGGCTGCCGCATCAAAGGCGTCAAGGACGGCAAGGAGCGCACGTACTATATTTATAACAACTGCGACCACGAGGAGGCTTTCCGTCAGACCGGGACGCAGGCCGTGTCGTTCACGACGGGCGTTCCGGCGGCGCTGGGCGCTTCGATGTGGGCCAAGGGGCTGTGGCGCGGCGCCGGGGTGTTCAACGTCGAGGAGTTCGATCCCGATCCGTTCCTCGCCGAGCTGGGCGAGCAGGGGCTTCCGTGGCACGAGTTGTTCGACGTGAACCTGGAGGTCTGATTTCCCGGTTCTCGAATAAAAAATTGCGGATGCGTTTTACGTGTCCGCAATTTTCATTATATTTGCCTTGGAAACCAACTTATTTCAGCCTATGGTATAACCCAAATGAATTTCGATCGGGACGCCCGGACATAGGCGTCGAACATATAAAAGCGCATCGGCTTTTTTCTTACTCGCGAAAATTGGACACTTTCAGGATAGTAAGGAACAAAGGTTGATGCTCGCGCTGTTTTTCAGCGTGGGCATTGTCTTATATCCTGCTATCTGGGTCGTCCAATACCTCGCGAGTGGATATAATGATATGTCCACGTTTTTTTTATTGAACCAATCAATCGTTTATTATGAAAAGGTACATTTTGCTTGTCTTTTGCATCCTCCTGGGATTCGTCTATTTTTTCATACCGTTGGCCTACGTCGAAGGTGTCGTTGGGAACGGTGGGGCATATGGTTTCGGTCGCTACATTGAAATCAGCAATGCCAAAGGCGATGCCGTAGTGATGGTTGCTTTGCTGACTTCGCTGCTGTCCTATTTTCTGATTTTTGCGGCATTGCTGTTCCGATGGATTCGGGCCGCCAAATGGCTGAGCGTGCTGGCGCTCGTTTCTCCGGTTGCTGCGTTGTTCCAGCTCGATTTCGTAAGCGGCGTAAATTATGCCGGAGCGTTCGTTTACGTTTTGTTGAGTGTCGTGTTTTTTATTCTCTGTTTGACACTTAGATCCTCTGACAGGGAGCCGAAATAGCTCGTGTTATCCGGGCGAGTAGGTATAAATACCTATTTTTGCGTGAAATCATCGGACGGGCGTCGCTCCGTGCCGATGATTTTGCTATTTTTGCAACTGTTTTGGACGTTTTCGCTGAACGAGGGCGGAACCGGGCTTGCCCGGATTGTGCCGAGTGGAGAAAACGAAGGATGAAATCCAACTAAAAACGATTCGATGATTGACTTTCTGAAACTGCCGTCGCCGTGCTACGTCCTCGACGAGAAACTGCTCGATGCGAACCTCGGGACGATCGACCGCGTGCGCCGGGAATCGGGTGCCGAAATTATCGTGGCCCTGAAGGCTTGCGCCATGTGGAGCGTCTTTCCCGAACTGGCGCGGCACTCTGACGGTGCGACTGCGAGTTCCGCCGCCGAGGCGCGCCTTGTTTTCGAGGAGTTCGGAAAGCCCGCCCACACCTACGCCCCGACCTATACGGACCGCAATATCGACGAGATACTGCGTTGCAGCGACCATATCACCTTCAACTCCGTCTCCCAGTTCGAACGCTTCGGACAGCGGGCCCTTATCAGCGGCCTTTCGTGCGGCCTGCGGATCAATCCGCAGTATTCGCCCGTCGAAACGGACCTCTACAACCCCTGCGTTCCCGGCTCGCGGCTGGGCGTCACGGCCGAACAGCTGGCGGCGCACGGCGGACTTCCGGCGGGCATCGAGGGGCTGCATTTCCACGTCCTCTGCGAATCGCGCCCGGAACACCTGCGGAAAGCGCTGGAAGCCGTCGAGACGCATTTCGGGGCGTACCTCGATCGGATAAAGTGGCTCAATATGGGCGGCGGCCATCTGATGACCGCCTCGTGGTACGACTGCGACGAACTGATCGCCGTTCTGAAAGATTTCAGGTCCCGGCATCCGCACCTGCGGCTGATTCTCGAACCCGGCAGCGCCTTCACGTGGCGCACGGGCTATCTGGTTTCGACCGTCGAGGATGTGGTCGAGAACGGCGGGGTGCATACGGCCATGCTCGACGTGTCGTTCGCCTGCCACATGCCCGACTGCCTCGAAATGCCTTACAAACCGGCCATCGTCGGGGCGCACGAGCCCGCCGAGGGGGAGAAGCGCTGGCGTATGGGCGGCACGAGCTGCCTCGCGGGCGATTTTTACGGCGACTGGGCTTTCGACCACGATCTGAAGGTGGGGGAGCGCATCGTCTTCGAGGACATGATCCACTACACGATGGTCAAGACCACGATGTTCAACGGCGTCCAGCACCCCGCGATCGTCATTGCACGCCGTGACGGACGTGTCGATGTCATCCGCGAGTTCGGCTACGAAGATTTCAGAAACCGCATGTCGTAAACAATACAAACAACGATAAATGAAAGATTTTACACCTACTTCCTACACCTTGGAGTGCGTCGCCACGGGGCGCGAATTCGAGGACACCGGCTGGATGCTCGCCGATCCGCAGTACAAGGAACCGTCGCTCGTCCGCGCCAAATACGCCCGCAAACAGCTCGACGTGAAGCCCGCCGAGTGGGGGCTCTACCGCTTCTGCGACTGGCTGCCCGTGCGGCGCATCCTCAAGGGCTCGTCGGCTCCCGTGACCTACAAGAGCAAGGGGCTGGCCAAGCACCTCGGGTTGGAAAACCTCTGGATCACCTTTAACGGCTACTATCCGGCCATCGGAGCCACGATGACTACGTGTTCTTTCAAGGAGACCGAAGCCTATTCGGTCTGCGGCCGCGCCGCTGCCGACGAACAGCGCGTGCTGGTCGTGGCCTCGGCCGGAAACACGGCCCGCGCCTTCGCCAAGGTCTGCTCCGACAACAACATCAAGTTGCTGTTGTCGGTTCCCTACGACAATATCGACGCACTGTGGTTCGACGAACCGCTGAACCCCTGCGTGAAACTCATTTCGTGCGACAAGGGGGGCGATTATTTCGACGCCATCTACCTGAGCGACCTGGCGTTGAAAGGCCCGGGCTTCTATGCCGAGGGCGGGGCCAAGAACATCGCGCGCCGCGACGGCATGGCTTGCACGGTCCTCTCGGCCGTGACGACCATCGGCCGCATTCCCGACTATTATTTTCAGGCCGTGGGCAGCGGTACGGGAGCCATCGCCGCCTGGGAGGCCAACATGCGCCTGATCGAGGACGGCCGCTTCGGCACGAACACCATGAAGATCATGGTGTCGCAGAACGCGCCGTTCGTCCCGATGTACGACGCTTGGCGGGCCGATTCGCGCAAGATGCTGCCGTACGACGCCGACAAGGCGCGCCGCGATGCGGAGATCATCGACGCTAAGGTGCTGTCGAACCGCCGTCCGCCCTACGCCATCGCCGGCGGACTCTACGACGCGCTGAAAGCCACCGGCGGCGAGTTCTTCGTAGCCACGAACGCTATGGCCCGCAAGGCCCGCAAGCTCTTCCACGACCTCGAAGGCGTGGACATCTATTCGGCGGCCGGAGTCGCTACGGCGTCGCTCATCAACGCTGTCGCTGCCGGAAAGATCGAGAAGGACGCCACCGTCATGCTCAACATCACGGGCGGCGGCGAGGAGCACTTCAAGGAGGGCAAGGAGCTCTGGTACCTCAAGCCGAGCCACGTCTTCCCGCTCGACCCCGACCCTGCGAATGTGGTGGAGACGGTCGAGGCATTGTTCAACTGACGCTTCAGATCAACCGGGTTATGAAAAAGATTGTCATCGTTTTGGCTTTCGCAGCGGCGGCTGTTTCGGCCGCTGCCCAGACGCAGCCGGAGGTGTCGTCCAAGCGTTTCGCCGATGCCGTGAACCATTGGAACAAGGAGCACGGCAAGCAGACTTACGAACGCTACACGCCCGACCAGTTCCGCGGGATCGCCGACAATATCGTGGCTTACCAGAACGCCGACGGCGGCTGGCCCAAGAACCTCGACATGATGGCGAAACTCGATCCTGATTCGGTGAAAGCCTCCCTCAAGCCGCGCCACCGGCTTTCGACGCTCGACAATGCCAATGTCTACACGCAGGTCGAGTATCTTTCGAACGTTTTTCTGCTGACGGGCGACAGCGTTTACTGCCGATCCGCCCGCCGGGGCATGGAGTACATGCTTGCGACGCAATACTCCAACGGCGGCTGGCGGGGATGGGACGCCGACGCAGTGACCTTCAACGACGGCATCATCTGCGGCGTGCTTTCGACCTGGCAGGAGGTGCTCGCTGGAAAACCCCTCTATGCGTGGGTGGACGACGGTCTGAAAGCCCGGATACAGGCTTCGTGGGACCGGGGCATCGACCTGATCCTCAGAACTCAATGGGTGCAGGCGGGCGTGAAGACCGTCTGGGCTCAGCAGTACGACCACGAAACCCTGCAACCCGTCAAGGCCCGGGCTTATGAACTCCCGGGGCTGTCGGCTTCCGAGAGCGCCGACATCGTGATGCTGCTGATGCGCATCAAAAAGCCGTCGCCCGAGGTCGTCGAGGCCGTCGAGGCCGCCGCCGCATGGTTCGACCGCACGAAGATCACGGGCAAAAAGGTCGAGACCGTTTCGGTGCCCGAAGGGTTGGAAGAGGATCGGAAGATCAAAAAGGACCGGATTTTGGTCGATGATCCCGATGCCGCCCCGATTTGGCCGCGTTACAGCGAGTTGTCCGATAACCGGCCTTTCTTTGCCACGCGCGAGGGGGTGAAGGTCTACGATCTGCGCGAAGTCCCCGCCGAGCGGCGCGTGGGCTATTCGTGGTACGGAACGTGGGGCGGCAAGGTGCTGAAAAAATATCCCGAGTGGCATCGGAAACTCGGAAAATAGCCGCGCTTCGGGCGCAACTTCTCAAAACGGGTCCCAAGGACCCGTTTTTCGTCTGTGTGGCTATGCCTTGGATCTTCCTGCCCGGCAAAATGCGAGCGAGCTTGCTTTTGCGCTCGCTTATCCGTATCTTTGCGGCGGCTTGAGCCGAGGGGTGCAGCCGGACCGGCTCGAACCGCTGTTTTTTATTAACCCAAATTTCAAACACATGGAAAACATCCAGGCAAAACAATGCCCCGCTACTCACTGGCGGCGTTGGAACCGCAAGGGCTGGTCGGTCTTTGCGAGTCTGCGCCGCTGCTGGGCGATCGGGGTTCTCTCCGTCGGGATGTCGATCCTGTTGCTTGCGACGCAGGGTGCGTCCGCGCAGAATGCCGATACGGCCGCTGTCCTCAAAACGTGGAGGATACGGGAGGTCGGCATCACGGGGAGCCAGACGGCTCCCGTGCGCAGCGCCCAGTCGCACACCCCGCTTTTCGACCGGAAAGCTCAGGCCCCGGCGCCTGTCCAGACTCTGGAAGCCGCCCTGCGCCTCGCTCCTTCGGTCGATGTCCGCGAGCGCGGAGGCAAGGGAGCACAGGCCGACATCTTCATCCGGGGAGGCTCTTTCGACCAGACCATGGTCCTTCTCAACGGCATCGACTTCACCGATGCACGCACCGGACACCAGTCCCACGCGCTGCCCGTCGATCTCGACTGCATTTCGTCCGTCGAACTGCTCGACGGTGTGCCGGGCGTCGGCGCCTATGCCGGGGCGGTGAACATCCGCACCGCGCCGCTGCGGCCCACCTACCTGCGCTTCGAGGGTTCGGGCGGCCAGTACGGCTATGCCTATGCCAACCTCTCGGGAGCGGTGACCTCGGGCCGTTTTTCGGTGCTCGGGGCGGCCTCTTACCGCCGCAGCGACGGCTACCGGCACAACACCGATTTCTCGAATTACAACGCTTTCGTGCGTGCGACCTGCGACGGCGGGCCGGCCGGGTTCTTCGACCTGCAAGCCGGGTGGCAGGACCGCGATTTCGGCTCCAACGGCTTTTATGCGGCTTACAATCCCGACCAATGGGAGCACACCGCAACGGCGCTGGCGTCGTTGCGGTGGCTGAAGACCGCGGGCCGCTTCTCGCTGGGAGCCGCCGTGAGCTACCGCAAGAATTTCGACCGCTACGACTGGACGCGCGGAACGGCGATGAACCGTCACAACACGGACAATGCGGGTGCGAAAGCGTGGGCCGACTGCGATTGGGCGGCGGGTAAGACCTCGCTGGGCGCCGACTGGGCCTTCAACCATATTTACAGCACGAATCTGGGCGAGAAACTCGCGGTTCCCGAAGGGCACTACACCCACGCCAAGGCGCGCCATACGGGCAACATCTGGCTGCGGCACGCGAAGGAGTGGCGGCATTTCGATGCGGCCGCTTCGGCGGGCGTCAGCCTCACACCCTACGGCACATCGGCGTTGTGGAGCCTTTCGGCCGGGTGGACGCCCGTCGAGGAGCTGCGCGTCGGCGCAGGGGTGTGGCAGTCGATGCGCCTGCCGACCTTCACGGACCTCTACTACACGTCGCCGGCCCAGATCAACAATCTTGATCTCGTGCCGGAACACGCTGTGACATACCGTATCGGCGCCGATTATCTCAAGCATTGCTGGAACATTTCGGCGCAGGTTTACTACCGGGCCGGACGCGACATCATCGACTGGGTGTGGCGCGAGGATATGGGCGACAAATGGCACTCCGAGCAGTCGAGCCGTCTCGACACTTTCGGGGCCGAGCTGGCGGGCGGCTACGCCTCGGCGGAAGGCTTCCTGCGGCGCGTGACGCTCTCCTACGGCTACATCACGACCGACCGCAACGCGGATGTCATCGCCCGGAGCGCTATGGACTTCATGCGCCACAAGGCGGCATTGGCCGTCGAGGTGCGTTTCCTGCGGCGGATGTCGCTGGCGCTGACCGGCTCGGTCTACGACCGCAACGGCAGCTACACCCACTATCCGGTGGCGGGGGATGCCTCCGTCACCGAGGTCCGCAGCTACGAGCCCTATTTCCTGCTCGACGGGCGTCTGTCGTGGGAGAAGGGTATCTGCCGGCTCTATGTCGATGCCACGAACATCACCGACACCCGTTACTGCGACATCGGCGGCATTCGTCTGCCGGGTTTCTGGTGTACGGGCGGGGTGGTGCTGACCATCGGCCGCTGATTCTTTCCGGGCCGCGGACTTTTGTGAAACGCGGCTCTTCCCGGCTGCAACCGAGGGTTCGGCGCATCGCGCCGAACCCTTTCTGTTTTTTGCCGGATTGCCGGGAAGCCGGCATGCGAAGGGTACGATGTCGTGACGGAGACCTCGCCGTTTTGGCCGGAGCTTCGGCGGCCGTGCGGAAAAACGCCTCCGGGAGGTACGGAATGCGGATATATTGCTTACTTTTGCGGTCGTAAACGGAATCGTATGAATCGTGTCGAAGGTATTCTTTGGGCGGCCCTCTCGTCATCGACTTTCGGACTGGCTCCGCTGTTCACCCTGCTGCTGATCGGCGCGGGGTATTCGTCGTTTGAGGTGCTGACCTACCGCTGGGGCGTGGCGTCGCTCTGCTTGGCAGCCTACGGCGTGGCGACGGGGTGCAGTTTCCGGCTCGGCGGGCGTCAGCTGGGCACGGTGTTCCTGCTGAGCCTTTTCCGGGCCGCCACGTCGCTGAGCCTGGTGATCGCCTACCAGAACATCGCCAGCGGGATGGCTTCGACGATCCATTTCATGTATCCGCTGGTCGTGGCGCTGGCCATGATGTGCTTCTTCCGCGAGCGCGGCTCGGTGTGGACCTTCGCCGCCGTCGGCCTGTCGATCGTCGGGGCCGTGCTGCTGTCGCAGGGAAACGCTGGATTCGCACGCGGAAACACGACGCTGGGCATCGTGTCGTCGGTGGTGTCGGTCGTGGCCTACGGCGGCTACATCGTGGGCGTGCGTAAGAGCCGCGCCGTGGAGATCGACTCCACGGTGCTGACCTGCTATGTGATGGCTTTCGGTGCGCTGATGTTCATCGTCGGCGGATGTTTCACGGGCGGCATCCGTCTTGAAACCGATCCGCATACGTGGCTCTATATCCTCGGCATCGCCCTGCCCGCGACCGCCGTGTCGAACATGGCGCTGGTGCGGGCCATCAAGTGCATCGGGCCGACGCTGACCTCGATTCTCGGCGCTATGGAGCCGCTGACGGCCGTGGTGATCGGGGTGTGGGTCTTCGGCGAGCCCTTCACGGCGCAGGGGGCGGGAGGCATTCTGCTGATCGTCGCGGCGGTGACGACGGTGGTTCTGCACAGCCGGCGGGCCTGACGAAAAATCCCGGAGCGACGAGCTCCGGGATTCTTGTTTCACAGCGTGAAGGTCATGGCGATCGGGTAATGGTCCGAGATGAACGGCGCCCCGTAGTTGCCGTCGAGCGTCGTGAAACTCAGGCACCTGAGCTTGCCCCGCCAGTAGAGGTGGTCGATCACGATCGTGTCGGGGGCCGAGCCGAATCCGTTGAAGGTCCCTTTGCCGTCCGTCTTCGGCGCCTTGTCGCGGACCGATTTCATGTATTTGGCCAGCGGTCTGAAGATCGGGCTGTCAACCGGGGTGTTGAAATCTCCGCCCAGCACGGCCGTGCCCTTCGGGCCTGCTATGCGTTGTATCTCGCCGACGATCAGTTTGACGGACTCTTCGCGGGCGATCTTGCCGCGGTGGTCGAGGTGGGTGTTGAAGTAGAAAAACTCCTTGCCCGAATTTTTGTCGCGCAGTTCGACCCATGTCATCGTGCGGTTGCAGGCGCCGTCCCAGCCCCGCGACACCTCGGCAGGGGTTTCGCTGAGCCACAGCGTGCCGCTGTCCACCAACTCGAAGCGGTCGCGGAGGTAGTAGATCGCCATGATCTCGCCGCCTTCGGCTCCGTCGTCGCGTCCCACGCCGACACGGGCGTACTGCGGGCATTCGGTGTCGATGTATTGCAGCTGGTCGATCAGCCCCTCCTGCACGCCGAATACGTCGGGCGCCTCCTGCCGGATCATCTGCGGCGTGGCGTGGCGGCGTTTCATCCAGGCGTTGTCGCCGTCCCGGGCGCCGCTGTTGCGCAGGTTGTAGGAGATCAGTTTGATCGGCCGCGGGCCGTCGCCGGCGATTGCCGGCATGGAAAAACAGGCTGCGAGGAGCAGCAGAAGTGCGGTTTTTTTCATTATCGTAGAGTTAGTGCTTTTTTCAGTCGTTCGAGCCCGTCGGCCAGCAGCGTCCGCGGGCAGGCGATGTTCAGGCGGATGAATCCCTCGCCCGCCGCGCCGTAGATCGACCCGGGGTTGACGAAGAGGCGTCCGTCGGCGAGCAGCCGCGCCGCAAGCGCCTCCGAGGTCATGCCTGCGGCGCGGCAGTCGATCCACGCCAGATAGGTGCCTTCGAGGGGCAGCACGGGGTATTGCGGCAGTTCCCGGGCGAGGAAGTCCCGCAGGAAGAGGTAGTTTTCGTAGAGATAGGCGTTGAGCGCGTCGAGCCACTCGGCGCCCTCGTCGTAGGCCGCCGTAAGGGCTTCGATGGCGAAGGGGCTGATCTCTCCCGTTTCATTCAGCGCGAGCGCCTGGCCGATGCGCTCCCGGATTGCGGCATCCGCGGCGAAGATGTTGGCCACTTGCAGTCCTGCGAGGTTGAAAGCCTTGCTCGGGGAGGTGCAGGTGACCGAGCGGCGTGCGAATTCGTCCGAAAGCGAGGCGAAGGGCGTATGGCGGAATCCGGGCATGATGAGCTCGCAATGGATTTCGTCGGCGACGACGAAGACATCGTTGCGCAGGCAGATCTCGCCGATGCGCCGCAGTTCCTCCGGTGTCCAGACGCGCCCCGCAGGGTTGTGGGGATTGCAGAGAATCATCAGCTTCACCGCCGGATCGGCGGCCGTGCGTTCCAAAGCGTCGAAATCAATCGTGTAGGTGTTGTCGCGGCAGGTCAGTTCGCATTCGGCGGCCGCGCAGCCGCTGTTGGCGACGGAGATGAAGAAGTGGTTGTAGACGGGAGTTTGCATCAGCACCTTGTCGCCCGGGCGGGTCAGCGCCCGGAGGATGGCCGAGAGGGCGGGAATCACGCCGGTCACAGGGCGTATCCATTCGCGCGCGGGAGCCCATCCGTGCCTCCGTGCGAACCAGCCCGTAATTGCCGCATAGTAGCTCTCCGGGACCTTCGCATAACCGAAGATGCCGTGTTCGACCCTGCGGCGAAGTGCCTCGACGACGGCCGGGGCCGTCCTGAAATCCATGTCCGCCACCCACATCGGCAGGATGTCGTCGGCGGGTTTCTCGTCCCACTTCAGCGAGTGCGTGCCCCGCCGCGGGATCGGTTCGTCGAAATCGTAGTTCATCATACTATGTAATACGCAGAATTGCCACCGAAGGTTTCAGCGGCTGTTTTTATTTCCGTTTTTCGTTCCGCGCGATGGCGGGGTGTCGCTGAAATGATATATATTTGTGCCGGGAACGACTCTCGAAGACTATGGCAAAGATTCTGATTATCGACGACGAACAACAGCTGCGCGGGCTGCTGGCCCGGATCATCTCGCTCGAAGGGTACGATGTGACGGAAGCCGCGGACTGCGCCTCGGGGCTGAAAGCGCTCCGCCGCTGCGATCCCGACGTGGTGCTGTGCGACGTGAAGCTGCCCGACGGCAACGGCGTCGAGATGGTGGCGAAGATCAAGGAGACCGCACCGTCGGCCGAAGTCATCCTGCTGACGGCTTACGGCAACATCCCCGACGGGGTGCAGGCCATCAAGAACGGCGCCTTCGACTACATCACCAAGGGCGACGACAACAACAAGATTCTGCCCCTGCTGAGCCGTGCCGTCGAGAAGGCCCGGATGCAGCGGCGGCTGGCCCGCATCGACGACTCCCTGTCCGAACAGCACTCGTTCGACCGGGTCATCGGCCGTTCGGAATCCCTGCGCCGGGCCGTGGAACTGGCCCGCAAGGTCGCCGCCACGGACACCTCGGTGCTGCTCACGGGCGAAACGGGAACCGGCAAGGAGGTCTTCGCCCAGGCCATTCATCACGCCAGTCCGCGGGCCCGGGAGGCTTTCGTCGCGGTCAATTGTTCGGCCTTTTCGAAGGAGCTGCTCGAAAGCGAGCTGTTCGGCCACCGTGCAGGCAGTTTCACGGGAGCCGCCAAAGATAAGAAAGGACTCTTCGAAGAGGCCGACAAAGGCACGCTGTTCCTCGACGAGATCGGGGAGATGCCTGCCGAATTGCAGGCCAAACTGCTGCGGGTGCTCGAAAGCGGGGAGTTCATCAAGATCGGCGAAACACGCCCCACGCGGGTCGATGTGCGTCTGATCGCCGCCACGAACCGCGACCTCGAACGGGAGATCGCCGCAGGCGGTTTCCGCGGGGACCTCTTTTTCCGGCTGTCGGTCTTCCGTATCCAGCTGCCGCCGCTGGCAGAACGTCGGGGCGACATTCCCGAATACGTCCGCTTCTTCGCGACGCAGTTCGCTGCCAAAATGGGCAAACGCATCGACACGATCGACGACCGCTACATCGCGGCCCTCGAACGCCATCCCTGGCCGGGCAACGTCCGCGAACTGCGCAATGTCGTGGAGCGCAGCATGATCATGGCCGACGGCAACAGTCTCACGTTCGACTGCCTCGCCCCCGAGTTTCACACGGCGGCCGTCGGCTGTGCGCCCGATTCGCTGACGCTCGAAGACCTCGAACGCCGCCACATTCTCCGGGTGCTGGACCACACCGGGGGTAACAAGGCCGAAGCCGCCCGTCTGCTGGGCATCGGTATCGCCACGCTCTACCGCAAACTCGAAAGCTACGGGGTGAAATAACCCTCCGGGCTTTTCATTTCGAGAGGGCCGCCTTATCAAAATGATAGGGCGGCCCTCCTTTTTCGTGCGCATCGAAAAATCGCAACCGGTTATCCGAGAGCGACTTGCATCCGAAACTGCGGTTTTGGCACCGCCTTCGTATGCTATCCGGGCAAACCGAACGAGGAATTCGACATGGCAACTTTGATAACCATACTGCTGATCGCGCTGTTTTGCGGCGCCATGTTGCTGCTGGACCGGATGCTGTGCGGTTATGTAAAAATGATGTCTAACTCAAAAAAAACGAAGCGATGAACGCAATCGTACTTTTCATTCTGCTCTGCGCCCTGGGGGCGTTGTGCTACTGGTTCTATTTCAAATGTGTGGATTGGTTCGAAAAAATCTGAAGGAAAAATGTTTACAGGACTGCTTATTCTGAGCATTGTCGGATTCATCTATCTGATGTACGTGCTCGTAAAACCCGAAAAATTCTGATTGTCTGACCCGTAAAAAAAGCGAATAAATGAATACGGAAATTTTAGGCGTGATTTTGCAATGGGTGGCTCTGGCGGTGCTCTGCTATCCGCTGGGGCGCTACATCGCCAAAGTCTACCGCGGCGAGCGCACCTGGCTCGACTTCATGGCTCCGCTCGAAAGGGGCATTTACAAGGTCTGCGGCATCGATCCCTGCGAGGATATGGACTGGAAGAAGTTCCTCAAGGCTCTGCTGATGGTCAACCTCTTCTGGTTCTTCTGGGGCATGGTGCTGCTCTGCTGCCAGAGCTGGCTGCCGCTCAATCCCGACGGCAATGCCAACCAGACGCCCGATCTGGCGTTCAACACCTGCATCTCGTTCATGGTCAACTGCAACTTGCAGCATTACAGCGGAGAGAGCGGGCTCACTTATTTCACGCAGCTGTTCGTGATCATGCTCTTCCAGTTCATCACCGCGGCGTGCGGCATGGCCGCCATGGCCGGCATCATGAAGGCGCTGGCGGCGAAGACCACGAAAGCCATCGGCAATTTCTGGGTTTATCTGGTCAGGAGCACGACCCGCATCCTGATGCCCCTGTCGCTTCTGGTCGGCATCCTGCTGGTGATCAACGGCACTCCGATGTCGTTCGACGGCAAACAGACCATCACGACGCTCGAAGGCGCCGAGCAGGTCATCTCGCAGGGCCCTACGGCAGCCATCGTGCCGATCAAACAGCTGGGTACCAACGGCGGCGGTTACTTCGGCGTCAACTCCTCGCATCCGCTCGAAAATCCCAACGCCTTCACGAACATTCTGGAGTGCTGGTCGATTTTGATTATCCCGATGGCGATGGTCTGGGCTTTCGGCTTCTACATCCGTCGCCGCAAGCTGGCCGCCTGGATCTTCGGCGTGATGCTCTTCGCCTTCACGGCAGGTATTTTCGTCTCCGTTCCGCAGGAGATGGGCGGCAACCCCAATATCGACGAAATGGGCATTGCGCAGGATCTGGGCTCGATGGAGGGCAAGGAGATCCGCATCGGTTCGGCCGCATCGGCCATGTGGGGCATGGTGACGACCGTCACGTCGAACGGCTCGGTGAACTCGATGCACGACTCGCAGACCCCGCTCAGCGGCATGATGCAGATGCTCAACATGCAGATCAACTGCTGGTTCGGCGGCGTCGGAGTGGGGTGGATGAACTACTTCGCCTTTCTGATCATCGCCGTCTTCATCAGCGGACTGATGGTGGGCCGCACGCCCGAATTCCTCGGCCACAAGGTCGAGGCGCGCGAAATGAAGATCGCCACGCTGGTCGTGCTGATGCATCCCTTCCTAATTCTCGTCGGTACGGGCATTTCCGCCGCCGTGGCCGCCGCGAACCCCGAAATAGGGTGGCTGAACAACCCCTCGTTCCACGGACTGAGCGAAATGCTCTACGAGTACACCTCGGCCGCCGCGAACAACGGCTCGGGCTTCGAGGGACTCGGCGACAACACGCCGTTCTGGAATATCATGACCGGCATCGCCCTGATCATGGGCCGCTATTTCCCGATCGTGGGCCAGGTTGCCATCGCCGGCCTCCTCGCCTCGAAGAAATTCATTCCCGAGAGCGCCGGAACGCTGAAAACCGACACGTTCACCTTCTCGCTGATGACCTTCGCCGTCATCATCATCGTGGCCGCCCTTTCGTTCTTCCCGGCACAGGCTCTGGGTCCCATCGCCGATTATTTAAGTTTCTAATTCGGATTTGAAAAATGAAAAATCGAGTAAATAATTCGTTGTTCAACAAACAGCTTGTAAACGCAAGTTTCGTTGAGTCGTTCCGCAAGCTCGATCCGCGGGCGATGATCAAGAACCCGATCATGTTCACCGTCGAGGTCGTGACGTTCGTCATGCTGCTGCTGATCGTCTGGATCGCCGTGACGGGGAACACGTCGCAGGGTTCGCTGGGTTACAATATCGTGATCTTCCTGGTGTTGCTGGCTACGGTGCTCTTCGCCAATTTCGCCGAGGCTATCGCCGAAGCGCGCGGCAGGGCGCAGGCCGATTCGCTGCGCAAGACCCGTGAGGAGACCCCTGCCAAACGTATTGAGAAGGACGGACAGTCGCATATCGTCAGCAGTTCGGCGCTGCGCAAGGGCGACGTGTTCGAATGCGTTGCCGGCGACACCATTCCTGCCGATGGCGAGATTGTCGAGGGGCTGGCGTCGATCGACGAAAGCGCCATCACGGGCGAATCGGCCCCGGTGATCCGCGAGGCGGGCGGCGACAAGAGTTCGGTCACGGGCGGCACGAAGGTGCTCTCCGACCGTATTCTGGTGAAAGTGACCGTACAGCCGGGCGAGAGTTTCCTCGACAAGATGATCGCCCTCGTCGAAGGCTCCTCGCGTCAGAAAACTCCGAACGAGATTGCGCTGACCATCCTGCTTGCGGGCTTTACGCTCGTTTTCGTGATCGTTTGCGCCACGCTCAAGCCCTTCGCCGACTATGTGGGCGCCAACATCACCGTCGCGGCCTTCATCTCGCTGTTCGTCTGCCTGATCCCGACCACCATCGGCGGCCTGCTGTCGGCCATCGGCATCGCCGGCATGGACCGCGCCCTGCAAGCCAACGTCATCACCAAGTCGGGCAAGGCCGTCGAGACCGCCGGCGACATCGACACGCTGCTGCTGGACAAGACCGGCACAATCACCATCGGCAATCGCAAGGCCACCGAGTTCTATCCTGCGAACGGAGTGAATCCCAAGGAGTTCCTCCATCTCTGCGTCCTTTCCTCTGCGGCCGATGAGACTCCCGAGGGCAAATCCATCGTCGAACTGGGGCGCGAACACGGTTTCCGGCTCAGTCAGACCGATCTGGCAGGCGTGCGCATGGTGAAATTCACGGCCGAGACCAAGTGTTCGGGCGTGGACATGCCCGACGGCCGCCGCATCCGCAAGGGCGCTTCGGAGGCTATCCGTGCGATCGCGCAAAAAGCGGGCAACGGATTCTCGCCGGAAGTGGAGAAGATCGTGCGTACGATCTCGGAGAACGGCGGGACGCCCCTCGTGGTCTGCGAGAACGAACGGATCATGGGCGTCATCGAATTGCAGGACATCATCAAGACGGGTATCCGCGAGCGTTTCGAACGTCTGCGCAAGATGGGTGTGAAGACCGTGATGGTGACGGGCGACAATCCGCTGACAGCCAAATATATCGCCGAACAGGCAGGTGTCGATGACTTCATCGCCGAGGCCAAGCCCGAGGACAAGATGGAGTATATCCGCCGCGAACAGCGGGCCGGCAAACTGGTGGCCATGATGGGCGACGGTACGAACGACGCCCCGGCGCTCGCGCAGGCCGACGTGGGCGTTGCGATGAACAGCGGCACGCAGGCCGCCAAGGAGGCGGGCAACATGGTCGATCTGGACAACGACCCCACGAAACTGATCGAGATCGTCGAGATCGGCAAGCAGCTTCTGATGACGCGCGGTACGCTGACGACCTTCTCTATCGCCAACGACGTGGCCAAATACTTCGCCATCGTTCCGGCGCTGTTCATCACCTCGATTCCGGCGTTGCAGACGCTGAACATCATGCACCTGCATTCGCCCGAAAGCGCCATCCTCTCGGCGGTGATTTTCAACGCGGTCATCATTCCGCTGCTGATTCCGCTGGCTCTGCGCGGCGTCGCCTACAAACCGATCGGAGCTTCGGCCCTGCTGCGACGCAACCTCTTCATCTACGGCCTGGGCGGCATTGTCGTTCCGTTCATCGGCATCAAGCTGATTGACATGTTGGTAAGTGTGTTCTTTTAACGTATTGCTTGAATTATGAAAAATCTTTGGATTTCAATCAGGATAACGCTGGCGATGTGCGTCGTGCTGTTCGTCGGTTATGTATTGGTGCTGCGCCTCGTGGCGTGGGTGGCATCGCCCAATGACGGTGAGGCTCCCGTGGTGACCTATAACGGCCGGGTGGTCGGGGCAGCCAACGTGGGGCAGGTCTTCACGGACAGTGTCTATTTCTGGGTGCGTCCTTCGAACGTGGACTACAACGGCGAAGGCTCGGGCGGCAGCAACAAGGGCACGAACAATCCCGAATATCTGGCCCAGGTGGAGGAGCGCATCGACGCTTTCCTCGCCGCCCATCCCTACCTCTCGCGCGAGGAGGTTCCCGCCGAGATGGTGACCGCGAGCGGTTCGGGCCTCGATCCCGACATTTCGATCCGCGGCGCCGAGGTGCAGATCCGCCGTGTGGCTGCGGCCCGCGGCATGTCGGAAGCCGAGGTGAAGAAGATCGTCGAAGAGAATGTCTGCAAACCGTGGCTCGGACTCTTCGGCACCTATAAGGTCAATGTCTTGAAGCTGAACGTGGCGTTGGACACCGCACAGAACGAATAAAAGCGTGAGGAACTTATGGAAAAGCTGGATAAACCGGCCAGACGCTGGCTGATCGTGTTGATCGTATTTTTGGTCGTGTTTCTGGTCACGGACTTGATTTGACAATTCGGCCGGTTTCCGGCTTTCGTAAGTCGGACCATGCAAAACAAGCATTTCCCGTCGCGTACGCCCGGACCCGGAGACGGGTTTCGGGGCGCAACGGACGAAAAATAATTCGAATCGAACAAGAAGAAACCTATTTGAAAATTTATGAAACGCATTTTACTCGGAGCATTGGCCGCTGCGGCCTTGTTTGGAACGAATCACGTTGCCGCCCGAAACGAAGGAGTGTCGTTCGGCGGCGGTTCCGATCTCGTAAGTTCGTATTACTGGCGCGGTGTCAGGGAGTCGGGCCCGGCCCTGCAACCCGCGTTGACCATGACGGCCGGAAACTTCTCGGTGACGGCCTGGGGGTCGGTTGATTTCAGCGACAGCGGCTATAAGGAGATGGATCTCACGCTGGCCTACCAGCTGGGGCCCGTGACGCTTTCGGTGGCCGACCTTTATTGGACCGGACATGACGATGACCGCTATTTCGTGTTCGACAGCCGTTCTCCCCACCGCATCGAGGTGGGTGCCAGCTGGGTCGTATCGGAGAAACTGCCTTTCACGCTGTCGTGGTACACGATTCTGTTCGGCGCCGCCGACCGGAACCATAAGGGAGAACGCGCCTATGCTTCCTATTTCGAGGTGGCCTGTCCTTTCACGGTGAAGACGATCGACATGAAAGCCGGCGTGGGTATGGTTCCCTGGAACGCTGCCGCGACCTATAACTGCGGCGACCGCGATTTCTACGTACAGAATGTCTTCCTCAATGCCGGCAAAACCTGGGACATCAAGGGTGCCGACGGTATGAAAATTGGAATTTTCACCAATTTGATTTGGAATCCCGCTCTCGACGATGTTAACTTTGTCGGCGGATTCTCGTTCAGAATGTAGCTGTATGGATACCCATGACACCCGGAGGAGCGCCGAGCACTTTCTCGATCTGATCAAGGAGTCGCATCGCGGCAAGTTCAAGGTCTATATCGGCATGAGTGCCGGCGTGGGCAAGACTTACCGCATGTTGCAGGAGGCGCACCAGTTGCTCGACGCAGGTGTCGATGTGCGTATCGGATATGTTGAAACGCATGGCCGTGCGGAAACGGAAGCCCTCGTAGCGGGGCTTCCGTTCATTCCCCGGCGCAGGCTCTTTTACAAGGGCAAGGAGCTTGAAGAGATGGACGCGCAGGCGATCGTCAACCTGCATCCGGAGATCGTCGTCGTTGACGAATTGGCCCACACCAACATCGAAGGAAGCGAAAATCCCAAGCGGTGGCAGGACGTGATGCAGATTCTCGATGCGGGGATCAGCGTCATTTCCGCAATCAATATCCAGCATATCGAAAGCCTCAATGAACAGGTTCAGGAGATTACCGGTGTGGAGGTTCACGAGCGGGTTCCGGACAGCGTGCTGGCGATGGCCGACGAGGTGGTGAATATCGACCTGACGGCGGAGGACCTGATCGACCGTCTGAAAGCGGGCAAGATCTATAAGCCGGAAAAAATCCAGACGGCCCTGAACAACTTCTTCCGGCAGGAGCACATCCTTCAGCTGCGCGAGCTGGCGCTGAAAGAGGTGGCGCTCCGTGTGGAGAAGAAAGTTGAAAACGAGGTCGTCAATACGGCGCAGCTGCATGGCCGCATCCTGGCGGTGATCGACAGCAGCGAGAAGCGGGCCCGGAAGGTCATCCGCAAAACGGCGCGTATGGCCACGCATCTCAACGCCGGATTCACGGTTCTCTACGTCCAGAGCGACCGGGAGGCTCCGGATCGGATTCCGCTGGCGCGGCAACGCTACCTGATCAACAATTTCAATCTGGCGCAGGAACTGGGCGGCGAGGTGATGCGCGTGCATTCGAACCGGCATATAGATACGATTGTCGAGGCGTGTATCAACAGGAAGATCAGCAACGTCTGTATCAGCAAGCCGGAGTTTTCCCTTTATTCTTTGATCGTTACGGCGATACGACTGCGCTTTCTGCTGAACCGCCTGTCGCGTTTGAATATTGACTTAACCATTTTATCGTAATTTATGAAACTGCGTTACCGATTGACATTGGGTATCGGATTCCTGTTCGCCCTGATTCTGCTGCTGGGCATTCAGTCCGTCAGTTATGTGCGGCAGTTGTCGAAGTCGTCGAAGGAGATTCTCGCGGACAATTATAATTCCCTGCATTATGCCAAGGATATGCTGCGCTCGTTGGATCGCATCTCCCGGGATTCCGCTTCCCGGCAGACCCTGATCCGCAGCCTCGAATTGCAGCGGGAAAACATCACCGAAGCCAACGAGCGGGAAGTCACTGCGGCGCTGGGCGATAAGATTGCGGCGCTGACGGACAGCATGACGGATACTGAGATCAGATTGATTCGGGACGATCTCTATCGGATCATGGAGCTGAACATGACTTCGATCCGCATGAAAAGTTCCGATACGGCGACGAGGGCTGCGGATGCGATGTGGTCGCTGACGATCGTCTCCGTACTTTGCGTTTTACTGGCCATGATTTTCCTGATTCGTTTCCCGGCGATCGTATTGAGGCCCATCGACCGGCTGAAGCAGGGGATCACGCAGATCGCCAACCACAATTACGATCAGCGGCTCGATTTCGGCGACGACCGGGAGTTCGGGGAGGTGGCGCAGTCGTTCAACGACATGGCCGCCAGGCTGGACGAATACCGGCGCAGTTCACTTGACAAGCTGATGACTGCGAAGACCCGCGTCGAAGCGATCGTGAATACGCTGCATGAACCGATCATCGGTCTGGATTCGTCCCGCAATATCTTGTTCATGAATAACGAGGCTCTCTCCGTGCTGAATCTCAAAGAGGATGTCGTCGGACGCAATGCGACGGAAGTCGCGCTTTCGAACGACTTGCTGCGGCGTCTTGTCCGCGAACTTTACGGCGAACAAGAGAAAAAAGATGACCAGCAACCGCTGAAAATCTATGCCGACAACAAGGAGAGCTATTTTCAGGTGGAAAATACGCCACTTTACATTACGCCCGTAGGCAGTACGGCGCAACAGTTCATCGGCAACCTGATCGTGCTGAACAATGTGACGAAATACAAGGAACTGGATTCGGCCAAGACCAATTTCATCTCGACCGTTTCGCACGAGATGAAAACCCCGATCTCCTCGATCCTGATGAGTCTGCAACTGCTGGGCGACACCCGGCTGGGGCAGCTCAACGACGAGCAGAAACAGCTTGTGGGCAGTATCAAGGACAGCAGCGACCGTTTGCTGAATATTACGGGCGAACTGCTCAACATGACGCAGGTCGAGTCGGGAAAGCTCAAACTCATGCCCAAGGTCGTGAAACCTGTCGAGCTGATCGACTATGCCGTGCACGCCACTCAGATCTTGGCGGAGCGGTTCCATTGCTTCGTGGAGATCGATTATCCCGAAAAGATTTCGAAACTCTTCGTCGATAACGAGAAGATCGCCTGGGTCATCACCAATCTGCTGTCGAACGCCATCCACCATTCGCCCGAGAAATCGCGCATCATCATCGGCGCCGTGCAGCGTGAAAAGGCGGTGGAGATCTACGTGCGCGACTTCGGCCGCGGCATCGACCCGCGCTACCACAAGAGCATCTTCGAACGCTATTTCCGCGTTCCCGGGACCAAGGTGCAGGGCAGCGGGCTGGGGCTGGCGATCTCGAAGGAGTTCGTCGAGGCGCACGGAGGAACGATCTCGGTCGAAAGCGAGATCGGCAAGGGCAGCCGCTTTTCCATTCTGTTACCCGCCTGATCCGGTCAGGATTCCGCCGAAACGGTTCGGGGCCGTGGGGCGCATGCCGCAGAGCTGATCATTCGGCCGCATCTTCGTCGGCATCGCCGAGGCTGAACTCCTTGTCGGCGAAGAGTTCGGCGAGGCCCGTGATCTGTTTCAAACGCAGCAGTTCGTCGCGGTCCATGCCGATATGACGCATGATCCACTGGTCGGACATCCGCGCGCGGGTCAGTTCGGCGACGATCTCGCTCATCAGCTCGACGTTGTGCGTTCCCCGCGCCCGGTTGTGGCGGATGGTCGAGGCCATGCGGTTCGAAAGGTCCTTTTCGATCACGGTGACGGGCAGCAGCCCCCGTTCGCGTTCGTAGATGCGCTTCGAGGTTTTGAGCACCAGATAGCGGTGGTAGCCGTCCACCAGTTCGTAACGGTCCCTTTCGGCGTCGTAATAGCAGACGCACGGCATCGTGTAGCCGTCTTCCCAGATCGACAGTTCCAGCAGTTTCATTTCGGGCGGCGCCACGACATTGGGATTGTAGCTGTTCGCCACGATCTTCTCCACCGGTACGGCGCGGACGTTATAGACAGGGCTCCGGAAGTTCTTCTCGGTCGGATGTTCGTAATAGCGATTCATATTTTTCCATGATTTTCCTGCGGCGCTGCGTTTCGCTCTTGTTGGGCGAAAAACCCATGTATTTGCAGGCGTGGTCGTTTTTCAGGATGCAGATGCAGATGCGTTTGAACGTGGGCAGCTGGCTGAATTCCGGCAGGTCCGTGTCGTCGAGATACTCCATGCGCACCGGACGCTTGTCGGTGCGGTAGGCGCTTTTGTCGCCGACTTCGATGCGGATGCCGGCCTTTTGCAGTCTGGCGATGGTCTCTTCGGAGAGACATCCGCCCTTTTCGCGCCAGAAGCGGATGCTCACAGAGAGTTTTTCGAGGTAATTGCGCCGCGTCGGCTCCGGGAGCGTCGAGAGCAGGAAGTGCATGTAACGCTCCCACGTCATTCCCTTCGGCAGACGCACCGACTGCCAGCCGACGGCCGTCGTCCTGCCGTACAGCGCCGCGAAATTGGCTCCGTCAACCCGGCCGACCATGCGTCCCCACATGTCCGGATCTATGGCTTTGTAGAGGTGCAGGCTGGCGATGGCCGGCGAGATGAACGGACTGGCCACGCGCTGACTGTCGAGCGGCACGCCGGCCCGGTAGAAAAGGTCGTACAGCCGGTTGTAGGGCCAGCCGAAACGTCCGTTCGCCGTCCAGATGTCGGTCGTCAGCCAGTCGTAGAGCGGGTAGGCGTTGCAGATGCCCTTGCCGGTCCGCTGGCGTATCCACCGTTTGTCCGAGAAGCGGTGGTGGTTGCGGTCGCTGTATATCGTGCGCCAGCGGTTGAAGCTCTCCTGCGTGCGGATGCCGATCAGACAGCACGTGCGCGCCGCGCCGCTGCGTGCGTGGAGCCATTCGGCGAAGCGGTTCTGGAATTCGTAGTCCCACATTTCGTCGGTGAAGAACGGGAAGTCGCGCCGTGTGAGAGATCCTTCGGGCATCTCCCGCACCCAAATGTCCCGCTTCGACTCCTCCCACGGCCGCCAGTACTGCCGGAACATCGAGGTGCAGGTCTGGACCTTGAACGGCACGCAGACCCGGTAGACATCGAGAATGTCGGCGTTCGCGGCCAGCGTCCGGTCCACGTAGTCGAGCGTGTCGCGGTACTGGATTTCGTAATCCATGTGGAATACGCCGATCCGGCGGCGCAGTCCGTGACGCCGAATGTAGTCGATGCAGAGGTTGAGCAGCACGCCGCTGTCCTTGCCGCCGGAAAAGGAGACGTAGATGTTGTCGAAAAGGTCGAAGACCGTTTTCAACCGCCGCTGTGTCCGCTCGTAGACGTTCATGGCTGCCGTTTTTTCCCGTATTGCATCGTCACGTACTGCGTCCACTCCTTCGTGGGGACGAAGCCCTCGGTGCGGAACACCTCGGCGTGGCGGAGCAACGTCACGGAACGTATCGTATAGTCGCGGTGGTAGTATCGGATGATTTCGCGCAGGAAGCGCGACAGCAGCTGCGGATCGTCGCCCGAAACGTAGTAGTTGTTGATCTTGGCCACTCCGCCGTCGGTGATCTCCACGGGCATGAACCCGAAGACGGTCTCGCCTTCCCACGCGACGAACCACGTATGCGCACGCGAGGTCCAGAACGGATAGTTACTGTTCTGGCGCAGCACGCTGCGTCGCATGACCAGCGGAGCGACGAGTGTATAAAGGCGGGGCGAAGTGCCGTCCAGTTTCTCGATTGTCATATCCGAAAGGTTATAAAACGACCGAATGTTATATGTCTGGGACCGAATGTATTAAATACGCATTCGATCTTTACAAAGATACGGAATATCGGTCGTTTTCTCAAATTTTCCGGTTCGAAGCGTGTGCCGCCGGGGCTTCGATGGCCTCCTTCCGAAGCGGAACAGAGGCTGGCGACGCCGAACCGGTCCGCGGTATCGGGGCGGAGGGCCGGAGCTTTCCACATCCGGAGTGTGGAGTTTTTCCACACTCTTGTAGAGCTCTTCCACACGCTGCGGAGAAAGTTCCCCGCAGCAGGACTTTGATTTTCAGTCGATTCGCCGCTTCGTTCCTGCTTTGGCATCCCGATTGAGCCGGGTCCGGACAAACTCAAATCCGATTTATGAAAAGATGCTACTCCTCTCTTGCGGGCAGGCGGACATGCGTCCTCCTGCTCTTGTTGTGCTGTCTTTCCGCGTCGGCGCGTGCGGATGAGAAACCCGCGGCCGCCACGGCCGTCGAGGCGGCGCGGCCTGCCGAACGCACCGTTTCCGGCAAGGTGACGGACGAACACGGCAATCCGTTGATCGGCGCCACCATTGTCGTCAAGGATGCTCCGACCGTGAGCGGTACGATCACCGGTCCGGACGGCTCCTTCTCGCTGACGGTGCCCGCACGTTCGACCCTGCTCATCACCTACGTCGGCTACAAGAGCCTGACACTCCCGGTGCTGAACCGCGATGAATTGAAGATCGTCCTCGAAGAAGAGGCCGAACAGCTGGACAACGTGGTCGTCGTGGGGTACGGAACGCAGTCGAAATCGGATCTGACGGGCTCCATCGCTTCCGTGAAAGCGGATGATTTCAAGGACGTTCCGGCCCGTTCCGTGGCCGAGGCTTTGCAGGGCAAGGTGGCCGGCGTGATGGTCTCGAAGACCAGCGGCAAGCCGGGCAGCGGTTCGGACATCGTGATCCGCGGTGTCGGGTCGATCAACGGACTGAATCCACTGTTCGTCATCGACGGCGTGGCCTGCGACAACAACAGCAACTACAACCTGAACGACATCGAGTCCATCGAGGTCATCAAGGACGCCAGCGCCGCGGCGATCTACGGTTCGCGTGCGGCCGGCGGCGTGGTGCTCATCACGACCAAGAAGGGCAGTTTCAACGCCAAGCCCAAACTCTCGTTCACCAGCCATGTCGGCGTCTGGCAATATACGGACATGTACGATCTGCTGGGCACGACCGACTATATCCGCGTAAAGCAGGCGTTGGGCGAGAACTATCCGATCTGGTCCGATCCGGCGTCGCTTCCGAATACCGATTGGGTTGACGAGATCTACCAGTCGGGCATCGAGCAGAGCTACAACCTTTCGCTGACGGGCGGCAGCGAGAAATTCCGCTACTACCTTTCGGGGGCTTACGAACGGGAGAACGGGATTCAGATGAACAACTACTGGGAGCGCATCTCGGCCCGTCTGAACGTCGATTACAAGGTGAACAACTCCGTCACCGTCGGCACGCGCATCTATCTGGCCCGTCTGCGCGGGAATCCCTACACGGAGTCTTTCCCCTGGGTCTCGATTCCCTACATGAACGTCTACGACGAGGACGGAGGCTATGCGGCGGTTCCTTCGGGGATCGACTTCGACGGTTCGAATCCCGTGGCCGTCATCGCGCTCCAGCATCAGAAGCAGTCCGACCTGCTGGCCAACGCCGACCTTTTCGTTGACTGGGAGATCGTCAAGGGGCTGAAACTGAACCTCACGGGGTCGGCCCAGCTGGGCGGCGGCTACGACGACAACTATTCCGAGCCCAACAACCTCGGCCGTTCGCCCTCGAAGGACAGCTACACCAAGGCGCTCAATTACGACGAGCAGTACACCTTCACGGCCACGCTCTCCTATGCCCGCAAGTTCGGACGCCACGATTTCAAGGCGATGCTCGGCTGGGAGGCCAAGAACGCCCATTTCGCCGACCTGAGCGCCACGGCGACCGGTTTCCCGGTGAACGATCCGCTGTCGTTCGCACTCTCGACGAACATCAACAAGACCGCTTCGGGCGCCCTGAGCGAAGACCGCTTCCTCTCGCAGTTCGGCCGCCTGAACTATTCGTTCGACAACCGCTACCTGCTGACGGTCAATTTCCGCCGCGACGGATCGCCGAAATTCGGCCCCAAGAACCGCTGGGGCGTCTTCCCGTCGGTGTCGGTGGGGTGGAAGATCTCCGAGGAGCCCTTCTTCAAGTCCTGGAACCAGCAGTGGATCACCTCGCTCAAACCGCGTTTCAGCTGGGGAATCCTGGGCAACGACCAGGCGTTGAACAAGTTCGCCTACATGGCGGCGTTCCAGAACGTGACGGTGCATTCGTTCGACGGCACCACGGCCGTCGGCGGCTACAATAACATCAAGGTCATCAACGAGGACATCAAGTGGGAGTCGATCTACAACACGAACGTCGGTCTGGACCTCGATCTCTTCCGGAACCGCCTCTCGTTCTCGTTCGACTATTACCAGCGCATCACCAAAAACATGATCTACGCCCTTTCGACCCCCAATTCGGCGGGCATTACGTCGATGGGCGGCGGACTGACTGCGATGAGCACGATGCCGGTGAACATCGGCCGCATTGACAACGAAGGCTGGGAGCTGCTGGTCAGCTACCGTAACAACATCGGTTATTTCAACTATGCCGTCAGCGGCAACGTTTCGCAGAACCGCAACAGGGTGGTCGATCTGGGCCTTCCCACGGCCTATATCTATGGCGGCGGCGGGCATCCCAACACGGGCCCGAGTCCCTGCAAGACGGTCAACGGGCAGCCGATCAGCCAGTTCTGGGGACTGAAAACCGACGGGATGATCACCTCGCAGGAGGAAATCGACGCACTCAACGCCAAGGCGCAGGCCAACGGCCACGACTACTACCACCAGCGGCTGACGGGCATCGGTGACCTGAAATACGTCGATCTGAACAACGACGGCACGATCGACGACGAGGACTGCACCTTCATCGGCAATCCCTGGCCGAAGGTGCAGTACGGGTTCAACATCTCGCTCGAATGGCGCGGCATCGACTTCTCGGCCGACTTCACGGGCATCGCGGGCAACGACGTGATGAACCTTTCGAGGTCCTACACCGAGAGCGTGCAGCAGAGTTCCAACACCACGGCCGATGTCTTCGGAGCCTCCTATTTCCTGGGCAACGGGCTGACTTCGCGGCCGCGCATCGTCACGCCCGACCCGGCCAACGGCAACGCTCCGGTCAAGGACCCGAACTACAATTACCAGCGTTATTCCGACTATTTCGTCGAGGACGGCTCGTATCTCAAACTCAAGAATATCACGCTGGGCTACACCTTCCCGAAGCGGTGGACGCGCAAGGCGAAGATCGACCGCATCCGCATCTACGTATCGGCCAGCAACCTGCTCACCTTCACCGATTTCTCGGGCCTCGACCCCGAATTCTCGACGACGACCAAGACCGCTTACGGCATCTATTACGGCAGCACCTATCCGCAGACCAAGATGATCTCGTTCGGACTCGACATGAACTTTTAACCGTTTCCCGACATGAAAAAACTGATTGCATATCTTCGAATCTCCGCCCTCTCCGGTTGTGCGGCACTGGCGGTCTCCTGTACGAATTACCTCGACCTGAACGATCCAGATTCGCTCTCCAAGGGCAATTTCCCCACGTCGATCGGGCACATCGACCTGCTGGTGAACTCGGTCTACGGCGCCCAGCACCATTGGTGTTTTCTGGGCAACTACTGGGCCGGATACGTCATGTACTGCCTCGACCACACCATCGACCTCCAATGGCACAACGATCAGGGATGGGTCGATATTTGCTCCGGCGCCGTGAAGACCGGCAACAACAAGGTGACGGACCCCTGGACGGCACTCAGCATGGGTGTCTACTACGCCAATACGGTCATGGAGGAGATCGACGCCTACCGGGCCGCCGCTCCGGCGTCCGAGGCGGCATCGTTGGACAATTATGAGGGCGAATGTCTTTTCTTCCGGGCCTTCTACCGGTGGCACATGCTGTCGCTCTACGGTCAGCCCGACATGGACGGCGTGGGCATTCCCATCATCGACAAGGTTCCCAAGACGCTGGAGGAGATGTACGTCGGACGCGCGAAGACGGGCGCCTGCTACCAGGCCATCATCGACGATCTGGACCGGGCCGTGGGGCTTCTCACGCAGACCGACAACCACCGCGTGACCGTCTGGTCGGCCAAGGCTTTCCGGGCCAAGGCGTGCCTCTTCGCGGGACAGAACGACAAGGCGAAGACCGATCTCGAAGACTGTATCCATAACAGCGGCAAAACGCTGGAGCCGTTCGAACGCTACCGCATGATGTTCAACGGTTACGACGAGTACGAGTTCAACAGCGAATCGTTCTACGAGATGGCCAACAAGGCTGATCCGACCAACGGTTCGGCCTATGGCAATCAGAATACGGGTTCGACCCTTTCGCTCTACTACCCGCCGTTCTGCATCGCTCCCGACAGCACGCGGACGGCCATGTCCTACGGCAACCAGTACATGCACGACCGCAATCTGCCGCGCTTCGGCTACACCGACGCCGCGCCGCTCGCCGAAGGGCACGTCCTCTCGGAAACGAAGCCCGACGGTTCGCTGCGCTATTCGCTCAGCGAGGAGTATATGGATCAGCAGCTCGCCCACCGGAAGAAATTGGGCAGGTGGGAGCCGGGAGAGCCCGATCCGCGGCTCTTTATCTGCTCGCTGCAACCCTTCGTCGATTCGGTGCAGATGACCATCGACGGCGTGAATGCCTACCGCAAGGTCGCGCAGGTGGAGTTCAACAAATGGTGGGAGATGGACCCCAACACGGGCAACGACCCCGAGACCTTCTACGGCTGGCCCGTGCGGAAATACAACTATCTCGACGGCCATTTGGCCGACGCCACGCGCAACGTCGCCGGTTACAACATCTATTTCATCCGCCTGCCGGAGATTTACCTGATGTACGCCTATCTGCTGAAAGACTCCGATCCGGCCACGGCGCTGGAATATGTCAACAAAGTGAAGCGCCGCGCCTACGGCTATTCGCCCGACGGGGCCTCGCCCGTCGATTACGGGTCGCTGACCGACCGCACGCTGACCGCCGATGCGACCGACCATCTGGCCAACGATCCGCTGCTCTACGAGCTTTGGGCCGAGTTCTTCGGCGAAATGCGCTGGTGGGAGTACGTGCGGTTCCTGCGCCTGGGCAAGCAGGAGGCCGATTATTACAAGACGGTGTCCGGCCCGGGAGCGGCCAAGACGAACATTGTCTGGAAGGACACCAACTACGCCATGCCGATCCCGACCTCGGAATTCGAATCGAACCCCAATCCGGATATGGTGCAGCCCCCCGGCTATTGAGCGTATGTATCTGAAAAGAGGAAGCCCGCCTGTTCGCGGGCTTCTTCGGTTATTATGGCCGGATGAAATCCAGCCGTTCCTTCTCCTCGGCGAAAAGCAGTGCCGTGTTGACGATCGCCAGGTGCGAATAGGCTTGCGGGAAGTTTCCCAGTTGTTCCTTGGTGTCGAAATCGAGATGTTCGCTGAACAGCCCCAGGTGATTGCCGTATCGCAGGACCTGGCTGAAAAGTGTCTTGGCTTCGTTGCGCTGTCCCGTGACGAACAGCGCGCGGATGAGCCAGAAGGTGCACATCGTGAATGCCGAGCTGGGGACGCCGAAATCGTCCTCGCTGTTGTAGCGGTACATCAGCCCCTTGCGGAACAACGCCTTGCGGACGGCTTCGACCGTCTTGCGGTAGTGCGGGTCGTTTGCGGCGATGAATCCGTAGGGCTCCATGAGCAGCAGCGACGAATCGAGCGCCAGATTGCCGTAAGCCTGCGAAAAGCTCTGTATTTCGCTCTTCCAGCCGTGTTCCATCACGTCGCGGCGGATCGCTTCGGCCTCCTCGCGCCAGCGGGCCGCGAACTCCTCTTTTCCGAGTTTCGCCGCGATGCGGGCCCCGCGGTCGAGCGCCACCCAGCACATCACTTTCGAGGAGACGAAATGCTGCTCTTCGCCGCGGATCTCCCAGATCCCCTTGTCGGGATTGCGCCACTCTTCGGCGACGGTGGCGAGGATGCTCTTGACCATCTCCCACATGTCCTCGATTTCGTCGAGCGTGCCCGGCATCAGCCGGTAATACTGCCACACGAGGTCCATCAGGTAGCCGAACGAATCGTTCTGCTTCTGGTGGTAGGCGTCGTTGCCGATGCGCACGGGCTTCGAGCCCTTGTATCCGTCGAGATGTTCCAGAATCACTTCGGTCAGTTTCCGTTCGCCGCGGATGCCGTACATGATCTGGTAGTCGTGGCGTGACATGAACGAGGACTGGATGAACTTCATGAACCGCCGTGCGGCGCCGGTGTGTCCGACGCGGAACATCGTCTCGATGGACATCGAGGCATCGCGCAGCCAGCAGAAACGGTAGTCCCAGTTGCGCACTTCGCCTACGGTTTCGGGCAGGCTGGTGGTCAGCGCCGCCAGCATTGCGCCGTTGTAGTAGGAGAGCAGTTTCAGCACCAGCATGCTCCGTTCGACGACTTCGTTGTAGCAGGTGTATTGCCGGGTCCGGTTGGTCCAGTTGAGCCAGTAGACCAGCGTGCGGCAATATTCGATCTTTTCGCGTTCGATGTCGATCGGGATGACCTTCTCGTTGTACGACAGCAGCAGGAATTCGTCCTTTTCGAGCCGGATCTCCTCGCGGCCGGCGACGGCTTGCAGCGGAATCGAAGAGTAGAGATACTGGCGGTCCTTGTTGTCGGCGGAGCTGTAACTCTCGATGAATCCGGCGGTCCGGCGAATGCGCACTTCGCCCTGCGCATAGTTCGGGGCAGGGTCGTAGCGAATGCGGAAGCGGGGCCGCCCCTTCACGAAACGGATGTAGCGGTAGAGCTCCGCCGGCAGGTAGTGTTCCTTTTCGAACGAGCGGTAACAGGGCATGTAGTCGAGCACCTCGAATTCGCCTTCGTCCGACGCGAAGCGCGTCGAGAGGATGTTGGTGTGCGGGACGTAGCTCTGCCGGACAGCATAGCCGTCGGGTACGTCGAATCCGAACGATCCGCCTTTCGTGCGGTCGAGCAGGGCGGCGAACACCGAGGGCGAATCGAAGTCGGGGAAGCAAAGCCATTCGATGCTGCCCCGTTCGGAGATGAGCGCGGCGGTCCGGCAATTGCCGATGACGCCGTAATTGAGATTATTTTTCATCGTCGTATTTCTTGTTGGTCAGCAGGTTCCTCACGGCTTTCCAGACGGTCCGGACCCCTCGTGCGAACGTGTCGCGGACCGATCCGCCGGTATGGCCGTTTTGGGCGAACGTCGTGAGCAGCGGCAGTACGTCGGCCTGCCGCGGCAGATTGTAGCGGGCATATTCCGAAGCGGCGCCGACTTTCACCGTGACAGCCGCCCGGGGCAGGGCCCGGAACATGTCGTCGTCGGTCGTGTCGTCGCCGATTGCGAGGATGAAGTCGTAACGCTCCTGACGCAGCAGACGGCGGACCTCCGAACCTTTGGAATATTCGGCCGACTTGACCTCCACGACCTTGTTTCCGGGCATGATTTGCAGGTGCAGGCGCATGCAGAGCGGAATGAGGGCCGTCACCAGCTGTTGTGCCCGCAGCGTTCCCAGCCATTCGTCCGTTTCGCGGTAGTGCCATGCCAGAGCCGTCTGTTTCTGTTCGAGATGCGAACGGGGCGTCCGTTCGACAAAACGGTTCATCAGCTCCAGCAGCTCCGAATCCCATGCGGCACGATGCAGGTTTTCGTGCCATCCGCCCCGGCACTCCTTGTAGAATGCGCCGTGTTCGGCGGCCAGGGAGACGGGCAGTTTGCCGAACCATCGGTCCAGGGTCGCACGGTCGCGGCCGCTGCTGATCACCACGCGGTTGCTGCGGTCGGCAGCGAGGGTGCACAGCGCCTTGTAGAGTTCGCGTCCCGGCACGGCCGCCTCGGGGCGGCGGCAGATGGGCGCCAGCGTGCCGTCGTAGTCGAACAGCAGAAGACGCTGTCCGGTGTGCCGGTAGGTATGGAGAATTTGTTCCAGCGTCTCGGGTGTCAGTTGGCGCCGTCTGACCGAGCGGTTTTTGCGGCACACTTCGGCCAGTCCCGCCATGAAGTCCGCGGCCCACCGGTTCACGGTCTGTTCCGATACGACGGCCTGCATCCGTCGTATCCGCTGCAACTGCTCCCCGACGGGCATTTCCAGCGCCCGGACGAGCGCCGAAACGATCTGCTCCGTGTCGTTCGGATTGATCCGGATGGCGTCGGCCAGCTCCACGGATGCTCCGGCCATTTCGCTGAGGATCAATACGCCCGGATTGCCGTCCTTGACGGCGACGTACTCCTTGGCCACGAGGTTCATGCCGTCGCGCAGCGGAGTGACCAGAGCTATGTCGGCGACGTAGTACATGGCCGCCAGCTCCTCGAACGAAAAGCCGTGGTAGAAATAGCAGACCGGCGTCCAGTCCATCGTGGAGTAGCGGCCGTTGATGGCGCTGATCTCCTCGTCGATGCGGGTTTTCAGGTCGGCGTAGGAGCCGACCCGGTCGCGCGAGGGAACGATCACCATCGCCAGCGTCACCTTGCCCAGGTATTCGGGATGTTGTTTCAGAAAGGAGTCGAATCCGTGCAGACGGTGGCGGATGCCCTTGCTGTAATCGAGCCGGTCAACCGAAAGCACCAGTTTCCGGTCGCCGAAGTGGGCCCGCGTGCGGGCGATCAGCTGCCCGACGGCCGGCGAGGAGGAGATCCGGTGGAATTTTTCGTAATCGATGCCCATCGGCAGGGCATCGACCCGCACGAAACGGTTGCCGATCTGGGTTTCGTCGAGTTTGAAATCCATGTGCAGGACCCGTTCCGCCGTGCTGATGAAGTGGCGCATGTAGTCGTGCGTGTGGAAGGCGATCAGGTCGGCGCCCAGCACGCCCCGCAGCAGTTCGGCCCGTTCGGGCAGAATCCGGAACAGTTCGTAGCTGGGAAACGGGATGTGGTGGAAATAGCCGATGCAGAGCGTGGGCATGATCTCGCGGAGCATGCCGGGCAGCAGCATGAGCTGGTAATCCTGCACCCAGACGATGTCGTCGGGACCGGCCAGGTGGCGCACCTCCTCGCAGAAGAGCCGGTTGACTTCGCGGTAGCTTTCCCGGAAATCCTGCCGGTACTGCGTGTAGGAGAAGAAATAGTGGCACAGGGGCCAGATCGTGCTGTTGCTGTACCCTTCGTAGTAGTTTTCGATCTGTTCTCCGGTGAGGAACACGGGATGGAAGTCCAGTTTTTCCAGCTCTTCACGGATGTGCTGCCGGTCCCCGGCTTTTCCCACGTCGAGTCCCGGCCAGCCGATCCAGTGTTTTTCGTATTGGGTCTGCAATGAATCGAGCCCGGTTGCGAGTCCGCCTTCGCTCCGCGTGAAAAGAAGTTCTCCCTCCTTTTCCGAAACCTTCACGGGCAGTCTGTTGGATACGATAAAAAGTTTCATGCCGCAGAAGAGACCAACCGGAATGCCACATCGGGAAACTCACGCTATCTGCCTGACTGCCAGTATGCGTCTCTTTCGCGCCTGCCGTGAAACTGTTTCAAAATGAGAACTTCCATTCTCATTTTGAGATGCCGCTCGCGCTGCCAGATCGTTTGCCTCTGAAACGCACGGGATTACCAGCTGAACAGGATGGTCAGCATCCACGTGTCGTGCAGCGGGGAACTCTCTCCGGCGAGCAGGTAGGCCGCATCGGCCGCGACGTATTTCCAACGGAGGCCCGCGCCGACCGATCCGTAACGCTGTTCGCCCGCTGAGCGGTCGCCCAGGCGGTAGCCTCCCCGCAGGGCCGCGATTCCGCAGCATCGGTATTCAGCCCCGAAGCGGCCCGACCACGCCCGCGACTCCGCAGGCCGGAGCCGCCAGTCGGCTTCGGCGGTCAGTGTCAGGCGGTGTGCCTGCGCCAAGGCGAGGTCCGCGGCAACGCCCGCTTTCAACCGCCACGGCAGCGGCTGCCCGCCGCCCCCGCAGTCGATGCCGCTGCCGAAATTCGCCGCCTGGAATCCGACGTTCAGCGCATGCGACCGGGAGAGCGTCTGCCGGTAGAAGAGCCCGGCATCGAAAGCGACGGCGTTTCCCGTATGGCCCGTTCCCGCATCCGAACGGACGTAACGCCCCGTAAGGGCCGCGGAGAGTCCTTTGGCGACCGTGCGGGAGTAACCGATGTCGAAAGCCATGTCGCGGGGACGCTGTCTCCCGAGCACATTGCCGTTGTCGTCGGTGCGTTCCGAGCCGTATTGGGTGAAGTGGCGGAACCCGAGCGACACGGCCTGTTTTGCGTTGGGCTTGAAGTAGGCCGCTGCGGCATGCAGGGTCGTTTCGGGAATCAGACTGCGCATCCACGGCAGATAGGTGTAGCCTCCGCCGGCCCGCGTTTCGGCGGAGGACAGCGGGGCGGCATTGCGGAAAACGGAGAAGGCATCGGCGGAGAGTGCCGTGCCGGCGCCGCCCATCGCTGCGCTGCGGGCGTCGGCGGGAATGTCGAGAAAGGCCGCGGCCCCCTGAGCCGCTGCGGCGCAAGGCGCAAGGAGGAGGGTAGCGGCGAGTAGTGTGCGGAGAGATGACGAATGCATGACGTTGTTGTTTTCAGAGTTTGACGATGGTGCGTGTGAGCGATCCGCCGGCATGTTCGAGGCTGATGGTGTAGGCGCCGCTGCCGAGCGCCGAAAGGTCGATCTCGGCGGGTTCCGTGGGGGCGATCCCTACGGTGCGCCGCAGCACCGTGCGTCCTGCGGCGTCGTAGAGCGTAACGCCGAGCTCCCCCTGGACGCTGCGGCCCATGCGGATCGTCAGGAGGCTTTCGACCGGATTGGGGTAGAGGTCCGCCTCGCGGGAGTCGTCGCGGCACAGTACGGCGAACGAATTTCGGGCTGCGAGGCCCTCCTCGTCGGTCGCCGTGACGGTCACCTCCGAACGGCCGTAGCGCAGGGGCATGATCCGGTATCCGCCGCCCGCGGTGGCTTGCAGGTAGAGTGCGTCGGTATCGTATTCGAGTGCATAGGTCACCGTCTCCGGGATTTCGTCGTCGAAACCTGCGGCGGGCGTGAACTCCGCGGTTTCCTGCATCGAACCGAGGTATACGGGCGCGAAGGCGTTGTTCGGAACGGGCGGCAGGTTGGGCTGGAGCGTGAAATCGAATGAGGCCGCGTCGGAGGCCCCGAAGCTGTCGGAGACGGTGATCCGGGCCGTGTAGCTGCCCGGCACGCGCTTGTAGTTGCGGATGTCGAGATAGAGACGTTCGTCGTCCTTGCGGGGCGTGACGGCACCCGAAGGGTCCTGCAATTCATAGGTGAATCCGTGGCTGTCGGGGTCGGAGACGAGGAACGCGACCGTGCGGGTCTCGTTGTAAGGGATGCTTACCGCCGTATCGCCTTCCCGGACGAGCGTCGGCGGGGTGTTCGCCGGGGTCCCGAACGAAATGGCGCTCGTCGAAGAGCGGTTGCCCCAGGGATCGACGGCGATGACGGCCACGACATAGCGGGTTCGTTCGGCGATGTCGGTCAGTATGTAGGAGATCGTCTCCCCGGCCTGTTTGTCGCGTACCGGAACGGTGGCCGTGAAGGTACCCTCGGGCAGGTTGTCGGGATCGGGGTTTTCGAGCGTCCCGACCCGCCACATCAGGATGAACGAGTCTGCGCGTCCGTCGTCCCCGTCCTCGGGAACGCTCCACGTCAGTTCGACTTCGCCCGCCGTATCGCTGTGCCGCAGGTCGGTGACCGGATCGGGGTCGATGCCCCGGTCCATCGACACGGCGAGGTAGGCGTCGATCAGTCCTGCGCCCAGACGCCCCTTGTATTCGGGGTTGTAGCTGTCTACCTCGTGCACGCCGCGTTCGAGGTAAGTGCGCAGCTTGTCGGGGGTGAAGCCCGGACCGCCGTATTTCGCCACGGCCAGCGCGGCGATGCCCGAGACATGGGGGCAGGCCATCGAGGTCCCCTGCATGTAGCCGTACTTGTCGCCGGGGAGCGTGCTGTAAACGGCGCATTCGTCCGAATAGCGGCCGTTTGTCCGGTAGGTCCCGCCGGGGGCGGCCACGTCGATCCATGACGAGAAGTTCGAATACCAGCTCTTTTTGTAGTCGGGGGCGAGGGCGGACACGGCGACGACCTTTTCATAGCAGGCCGGATAGCTCATGTAGTCCCTTTCCTCGTTGCCGGCGGCGAAGATCACGATGCCTCCCTTCATCGGGCCGACCTGTTCGCCGTTCTCGTCCGTGCCGGCGTATTTGATGAAGTATTCGATGGCCTCCTTGGTGACCTCGGGCATCGAATAGACGTTGGTGTAGCCCCAGCTGTTCTGACTGATGACCGCACCCGCATCGGCGCCGTATTTGAGTGCGGCTACTTCGTCGCCGTTGTCGCTCTTGTTCTCGGTGAACATCTGGCAGCTGATGAGGCGCACGCCCGTATGGCCTCCGCGGCCTCCGGCCACGCCGCAGACCCCCTTGCCGTTGTTGTTCTCCGCGCCGATCGTTCCGGCGACGTGCGTGCCGTGCTCCACCGGGGTGATCTTGTTCGAACCGTAAGGGTAGGCCGATGAATAGATGAAGTTCCAGCCGTAGATGTCGTCCACATAGCCGTTGCCGTCGTCATCCACACCCTCCTGTCCGTAGAGTTCGGCCCGGTTGCCGACATTGCCCGACAGGTCTTCGTGCCGGAAGTCGATGCCCCCGTCCACCACCGCTACGACCACCTCCGGGGCTCCGGAGGTCACCTCCCAGGCCCGGAACAGATTGATGTCCGCTCCGGCCACGGCGTCGGTCAGGGTGCCGTCGTTGTCGTAGTGCCATTGCAGGGCCAGTCCGGGATCGTCGAACGGAGCGGCTGCCGCGCGGGAGGCCGGGGGAGCCGCCGGAACGGCCGTGCCGGAGAAACCGATCGGGCGGGTCGTATAGACCGGTTCCACCCGTTCGACGCCCGGCAGCTGCGAAAAGTCGCCGGCCGCCCGTGTCACGGGCGTCACCGAGTCGAACCAGACATCGTACCAGCGGTGAAGCCCTTCGCGGCGCGTGCGCTCCTCGAAGCGCCCCGCAGGCGGGAATACGCGCTGCATGCGAGTGACGCCGAGGCCGGCCGCAGCCCGGTCGAATTTTGCAAGTCCGGTGCGGATGCCGCTGCGGGTTTCGGCGACGGCTGCGGGCTCCTCGCCCTCCCTGAATTTGAGGCGTATGCGGCCGCCGCATACGGCGGTCGTTTCGAATTGCGGAACGGACGGCTCCACGCCGTCGGATGTCTCCCGGAGTTGCTCCGAGGTGCAGGCGGAAAGCAGCGCTGCCGCGCAGAGAGCCGTTTTTGACCAGTGCATAGCGTTTGATTTTGAAGCCTCAAAATTAAGCTCTTCCGCCTTTTCGCACACTCCCCATTTGTCGGTATATTGCATTTGCGAAATACCGAATCATACCGATAGGAGTGCGCGGTTTCTTGTTCTATTTTTGCGCCGTTATCCTTTCGTGTGATTCCGATATGACGCATATCTATAAAGGTGTTTGTATTCTGTTGTGCATGCTGACGGTTACGGGCCGTATCGCGGGACAGCAGCGCGCTGCCGCGGTGCGGCTCGGCGGTTCGGTGACCGACGAGCAGGGGCGGCCCGTGGTCGGAGCCAACATCGTCGCCTACGACGCCGGGCGCAAGCCGCACGGCACGGTGGCCGACGCCGCGGGCCGCTTCGTCTTCGACTGTCCGGCCGGGGCTTCGGAATTCCGTGTCCGCATGCTGGGCTACCGCGAGCGGGTGGTGAAGATCGTCGCCGGAAAGAGTTCCTACGACGTTCGCCTGACGGAGAGTTCCGAGAACGTCGCCGATGTCGTGGTCACCGGCTATGTGGACAAGAAAAAGGAGAGCTACACGGGCGCCACGCACGTCATACGCCGGGAGGAGATCGAAGCTCTGGTGCACACCAACGTGCTGAACATCATTCAGCTGCGCACGCCGGGGTTCGAAATCTTCGACGACATCGCCAACGGCTCCGACCCCAATAAGGTTCCCGATATGGTGCTGCGCGGCCGCAGCAGTTTCATCGAGGGCGACCGGACCAATGTCCCGCTTTTCATCCTCGACGGGACGGAGGTGGACATCTCCTATGTTTTCGATATGCCTTCGGACGACATCGAGTCGATCTCGGTGCTGAAAGATGCCGCGGCGACTTCGTTCTACGGCTCGAAAGCCGCCAACGGGGTGGTGGTCATCACCACGCGCCCGACGCAGGCCGGGCGGCTGCAAGTCAGCTACACCGGGAACTTTCAGGTCAGCGTTCCCGATTTGTCGGACTACCGCCTGCTCGATGCGCACGAGAAGCTCGAATACGAACGGCAGGCGGGTGTCTACGGCGATTTCTCGGGGAGCAGCAGCAGCGATGTCGAGCGGCAGAAGCAGTATTACGAGCGGCTCGCACGGGCCAATGCCGGAGTCAACACCGACTGGAAGCGGATGGCCCTGCGCACGGGATTCAACCACATCCACAACCTGATGCTTTCGGGCGGCAGCCAGGATTTCCGCTATAACGTTTCGGGCAGCTGCAACTCCACGACGGGTGTCATGGAGAAGTCGGACAAGGAGGTGGCGTCGCTGCGCATCAACCTTACCTACGGCGACATGAACAGGCTCTTTTTCCAGAACATCGCTTCGCTGAGCCGCAACGCCTCGGACGACGTGCCTTACGGGAGCTTCTCGGACTATGTTCGGCTCAACCCTTACGACAGCCCCTACAATGCAGACGGATCGCTGAATAACGACCTGGCGTTCTACGCCGCCAATCCGCTTTACGAAAAGAACCTGAGCAGTTACATCAGAAGCCGTTCGGGCAGTTTCATCGACACGTTCCGCATCCGCTGGACGATCCTCTCCTCGCTGCGCGTCGAAGCCTCCTTCTCCTACACGCAGACCAAAAGCGAGGGCGAAACCTTCTACTCTCCGCTTTCGAAACGCTTCTACGACAAGGATGCGGCCAAACGGGGCAGTTTCGACGTGTCGAACGGCACGGCCGTCACGCTTTCGGGCAATGCCTTCGTGGTCTTCAACAAGGGCTGGGGCTGCGATAATGCGAACCTGCTGAGTCTCACGGCGGGCGTCAACGTCGAGTCTGCGCAGTCCGAAAGTCATTCGTTCAGTGCGCTGGGTGTGCTCTCGGATAAGCTCGAACACCCCTCTATGGCTACGGGATTCGCCGAGAGCAGCCATCCCGGCGGCAGCGAGGACCGTTCGCGCATGCTGGGCTGCTACGTCAATGCCAACTACATCTGGGGCAACCGCTATTTCGTCGATCTCTCGTTCCGTTACGAAGGTTCTTCGAAATTCGGCGACGACAACAAATACGCTCCGTTCGGTGCGCTGGGCCTCGGCTGGAACCTCCACAAGGAGCGTTTCATGCGGGGCACCGCGGTCTCCCTGCTCAAACTGCGCGCCAGCATCGGCTATGTCGGCAATGCCGGATTCAGCCCCTATCAGGCGCAGCTGGCCTACCAGTACAGTTCGGATCTGCTCTATAACGGCAGCATCGGTGCCGTGCCGGTGTCGATGGTCAATCCCCGCCTGAAGTGGGAGCGCAGTCTCAAACGGAATTTCGGCGTCGATTTCGGGTTTTGGAACGACCGTGTGAACGGCAGCGCGGACATCTATTACGACACGACCAACGATCTGGTGATGACCATCGCCAAGCCCGATCACATCGGTTTCTCGAACGCCAAGGAGAACCTGGGCAAGATCCGCAACAGCGGCGTGGAACTGTCGCTGCGCGGCAATGTGCTTCGGCGCAGCCGTTCGAACCTGAATCTCTATCTCAACATGAGCCACAACCGGAACCGGATCGTGGAGATCAGCGACTACCTGAAAAACAAGAACAGGGAGAACGAGGAGAGTGCCGTTTCGTCGCTTCCGGCGGCTTTTTACGAGGAGGGCGAGTCGATGACGGCGCTCAAGGTAATGCGTTCGGCGGGAATCAATCCGGCGAACGGGCGCGAGGTTTTTATCCGCAGGGACGGTCAGCTGACCTACGAGTACGACTACCGCGAAAAGCAGGTCGTGGGCGATACGACGCCCAAAGTGCAGGGCTCGTTCGGATTTTCGTTCGGCTGGCGGGCGTTCGACCTCTCGGCGACGTTCGCCTACCGCCTCGGGGCCACGGTTTACAACCAGACCCTCGCCACGAAGGTCGAGGGAACGGACCCCACGGCCAACGCCGACCGCCGGGTGTTCTACGACCGCTGGAAGGCTCCCGGCGACCGGGCGCTCTACAAGAACATCGCCAGCCGGGAGACCACGCCTCCGACCGACCGGTTCGTCGCTGCGGAGTATGCCCTTGAAGGTTCGTCGCTCAAACTCTCCTATTCGCTGCCGGACAGCTTCTGCCGCCGTCTTCACCTGCGGCGCATCCGCGTGGCGGCCTCGACGGGCGATTTGTTCAATATCTCGACCATTCGCCGCGAACGCGGTCTGGACTATCCCTTTGCGCGCGTCTTCCAGGCGTCGCTGACCGTAAACCTCTGACCGATGAAAAAACGCATCGTACTCCTTTCCGCGCTTCTCCTCTCCTCGGGCCTCGTGTCGTGCGATTTTCTCGACATCGACACCCCGGGCATCGTGAATAAGGACAAAATGTTCGAGAACGAGCAGGGATTCATCGACGCCATGAACGGCGTCTACGCCTCGTTGGCCGACGGCGATCTCTACGGCGAACAGCTCTCGTTCGGCTTCGTCGATGAGATCGCACAGCTTTACTACAACGACTACGAGGCCAGCGAAACGGTGCTCAACCGCACGTACGACCTCAAATACCGCGACGAGGACGTGCGTGCGAAAGTCGATGCCGTCTGGTCGCGGGGCTACAACGTCATCGCCTCGGTGAACAGCGTGCTCGACAATGCCGCAGGGCGGGACTACGCGATTCTGCCCCGCATCCGCGGCGAGGCGCTGGCCATCCGGGCCTTCGTGCATTTCGACCTGCTGCGGCTCTTCGCTCCGAACATCGGGCGCGGCGATGAAAAGGCGATTCCCTATGTCGAGCACTTTTCGATCGACCCCGTTCGGCGGGGAACCGTGCGCGAGGTCTATGCACACATAGTCGGCGACCTGACCGAGGCCCACGAGCTGCTGCGGCAGGCCGGGCCCGTCGCAGGGCGCACGCCCGAAGAGCTCTACGTGACGCAGTATGCCGCCGCGGCCCTGCTGGCCCGCGTCTCGAACTGGGGCGGCGACCGCGAGACGGCCGAACGCTATGCCCTCGAAGCGCTGAAAGGCGGCTTCTCCTTCATCCGCGAGGAGCAGGTGAAAAACCTCTTCATGGGCTACACCGCCCGGACGGAGTGCATCTGGGGCCTGCACGCCCCCAAAATGTACCTCGACATCCGCAGCCGCCTCTATCCGACCCGGCTGACCGAGACCTTCAACATGGTGCGCGACAACTACCAGACGATTTTCCGGGTCTCCTCGTTCACCTCGGTCAACAACGACTACCGTTACCAAGCCTATTTCACCCGCACCAAGTGGGAGCATTCGGTCGTCACGCTGACCAAACTCTACGACAAGAACTACGACGAAGAGCAGACCGTGCCGAGCGGCCGCACGCCGGGCATCAATCTCGTGCGTCTGCCGGAACTCTTTTACATCCTCGCCGAATCGGTCTACGACCGCGATCCTGCGGCGGCGCTGGACTACCTGAACCGGGTCGTCACGGCCCGCGGCCTGCTGCCGCTCGAAGCCGGGGATATCGACACCCCCGGGAAGTTCCGCGACGAGCTGATCAACGAGATCACCAAGGAGTACTGGGGCGAGGGGCAGATCTTTTTCACCAACAAGCGCTTCTGGCTGGCGATGGAGGGCGTGAACGGCAAGCGTCACGCGGCCAGCGACGAGACCTATGTGCTGCCGCTGCCGGAAAGCGAAAATTCGGAAGGCATAAACTGACGACGATGAAGACAACCCGCACGATTCGACTCTTTTTCGCTGCCGCGGCGCTGCTTGCGGCGGCCTGCGGCTACAAGGAGAGTTTTCCCTATTCGGGCGACGACAGGATCAATTTTACCGCCGATTCGCTCTACTTCTCTTTCGGTGCGGAGCCCTTTTCGGTGACCGACACCACCTTGATCGTCGGGGTCGAGATCGTCGGCTCTCCGCGCGAATACGACCGGGAGTACCGCATTGCGCTCGATGCGGAGCATACGACGGCTCGCCAGGGAGATCATTACGACGCCCTCCGGGAGTTGTATACGCTGCCGGCGAACGCCTCTTCGGCGGGCGTTCCGGTGCATGTCCACCGCCTGAATCTCGACGACGAAACGGTCTATGCCGTGCGGCTGCAACTGGCCGAGACCGGGGATTTCCGGTTGGGCGTGGCTGAAAACCGGGCCGTCAAGGTCTGCTTCACCAACCGGCTCGACTGTCCCGGCTGGTGGAACGAACTCTCCAAGTGGCTCGGAGAGTACAATGTCCGCAAATACCAGAAATTCATAGAACTCTACGGCCGGCCGATCACCGACAAGGACATTGCGGAGAACCGGTACGGCATCCTGCGCGTTTTCAGGCAGGTGAAGGCGTATTTCGACGAGAATCCCGAATACGGGGTCCTCTTTCCCGATGTTGCATGGCCCGTCTGATCATATCGAACCGAATGTCTAACTCAAATAATTTGCACCATGAAAAAAATCTCTCTCCTGTTTCTGATCGCAGCCTTTGCGGGCTTTGTCTCCGTATCTTGCAGCGACGATCCCGAAGAAAAAGTCGTTCCGCCCGATGTCGAATCCGTGGCGGGCATCGAGCCGAGCTATGCCAAGGGCCAGCACGAATACCTCGAAATAACGCCCGACGTGTCGCTTTCGAACGACAACGAACAGGGCGTGACCTACGAGTGGAACATTGATTACAAAGTTGTCGGAACCGAAAAGGCTCTATCGTACAAGTGCAGCGAGCTGGGCGATTTCAAGGGCTATTTCAAAGCCTCCAGCTCGACGGGCGCCAAGATCGTCGAATTCACGCTCCGCGTCTCCTCGCCCTACGACCGGGGACTGTTGCTGCTGAGCGAGACCTCCGAGGGTTCGATGCTCTCGTTCAAGCGTCTCGACGTGATGGAGACCCCGGTCAGCCCCTCGGCGTTCAAGGATAACAATCCCACACTCTCGCTGGGAAAGACTCCGCTGGCGCTCTGCTGGAAGGGCGAAGGCATCACCTCGCCGAATGCGGCGTCGCTGACCGACGAAGATTATGAAGTGGTGATCGGCACGGGCGATCCGACCACGGTCTATACGCTCGATTCGAACACGCTGGAAGTCAAGAATACGATCGTTTACGACGGAGCGGGCGAATTCCATCCCAACCGCATTCTTTGTCCGCTGGGCGTGCAGGAGGTCTTGTGGCAGGGAGCGCTCTACTTCGTCGGCGGAGGGCGCGATTACATCATGACCGGAGAGAAAACGTTCGTACTGCCCGAAGAGGACGAAAAACTGCCCGACGGGGCGCAGATCGCCGATCATACCTGCTCGCTGATAACCGAATACGACGACCGCGTGCGCGTCTATTTCAACAACAGCACCAAAAAGCTGCTCTATGTATCGGCCGTGTTCGGTCTCGAAGTGGAGGAGGGCAGCACGGTCTGCGATGTCGAACCGATGAACCTGATGGCCTGCGACGGCATGTATTACAATCAGCGTTACGATCCGGGACATGTGATGCTGGTGGGCTCGAACGGCAGCAGTGTGAAGGTGTTCCGTTTTGCGACATCGGTCGGTATTGCCGATACCGAGGAGAAACTCAGCGAGATAGATGCCACGGGGCATATCCTGCCGACCTCGGCCACGGGTGTCAACCCCGTCAAACCGATGCTCTATTACTCGCGCGGGGGCGACATCTACCGGCTCAACTACGACGGCGGCAATTTCGATGCTTCGCCCTATATCTCGCTGGGCGGCGATTTCGACGTGAAGCAGATCGTTTTCAACCCCTTCGATGCCAACACGGTCTATATCGCCGCGGATAATCTCGGCGAGGCGGGCGAGATGAAAGCCTCGGTGTTTGTCTACGACGTGTCGGACAACACCTCGGCCGAAAAACTCTTCGAAGGCCATCGGGCCGGCGGCTCGGTCAAACAGTTGATCTACAAGGGTAACGGCAAGGAATACGAGTCGATTCCCGAAAGCGGGCAGTCGGCGTTGAGAAAACTCTTCCGCTGATCAGGCCCGATCCTGTCATCGAATGCCGGAAGCTGACTCACCGTTACGGCAAACGGCTGATTTATGAAAACCCGAGTTTCGAGGTCCCGCCTGCGCGGGGCCTCGAACTTTTGGGTAGGGACAGCACGGGCAAGATCACGACTATCGACATTCAGGGCGCTTACCCGGGTCCGGAACCCCGGTCTGCTGGTGTTCGATGATTTTTCGATGGGGCTCGACCCCGGCTATCAACGTCTGTTCGTGGAGTGCCTGCGCGACTATGCCCGCGGCGAAGAGAAGCCTATTTTCCTTTCGCCGCCCCGATATGCTGCTGCCGTGGAACGCGTTGTTGGCCGTCTGCACATCCGGCGGGGATGCCAGAACTAATGCCGATTCCATGATGATGCGAACAAGCTCTGCATAAATCTCTTTTTTGAGGGCGCGAAGCTAATGTGTGCCGATCCGCTGAAAAGAGGTCGTTTTCTTTGTTATGTTGGATGATTCTTTATATCCAATCACGTTTATCTGATTTTTGCACTATCTTTATGGTCGGAATGATCGAATGCGTATGATGAAACGGAGTATAGGGACCTTATGCCTTGCCATGATATGCGCTGGTCCGCCCGCCCTCTGTGCGCAAGAGTTGTCCGGAGGAGTTTCGGCCGTGACCGTGAGCGTCGGCGCAGACGAGGCTTCGTCGTTCGGCATCGGGATGATCGGACTGATCAACACGACCTCGCCGTGGCCCGTATTCCCGATGCTGGTCTACCGGCATCGTTTCGATAAGAGATGGTCGATGGAGATCATGCCGCCGCAGTTCCGCCTGACTTGTGCTGTGAACCCGTCCAACCGGATTACGGCCGGGCTGGCCATCGACGGCGACCGCTTCTATGTCACGCCCCGCAATCCGCAGCTGCCGAAGGTCTGTCTGTACAGCAAAAAGCCTTATGCGGTCGGAATTGAAATTGAATAAAGTTCACTCGATTGCCCCGTCAAATCGGGATCAGGTTAATTTTGTACCAGGTATGGAACGCCGAAAGTGTTGCTCCCTTTAGAGAATGCTAAAATTAGTTGTTTTTATGGAAAAACCGAAACGTATTGTCACCAAGATCGGGAATGTGTTCTGTGTGCAGATCAGCCCGCATGAAAAGAAATATTTCCAATACATTGCCAATGATATGTTACAATTGAACAGCAGCGTTATAAGAGTTTTCGAACGCACTTATCCGACTGATCAAGAGCCCAAACTGACCGATGTGGTGCAGGGGGAGGTTGAATTCTATGCGCATACGGTACTGAGTTGGGGTATTCGTTTGGAGAAATGGACAAAAGTAGGTAAAGTTCCCTTTGAAGAACCGGTTATTGATGTCTGGTTTATGAATTGGTGTAGTGATGATATGACTAATATCCCAATCCGTTTACATATTTCGCCGCAAAAAAGATGGCGTATTTGGCGTATTGGAGATGCAGACTTTTCGTATGTTGAAAATGAAGCCTTTTCATACGATGGTTATGACCTTCATGTCCATAGCCCACTATTTAAGAATGAAAAATATCTTGAGGTGGGAAGCGTGATACCTGCGGTCGATATTGTTCATCGTATGCAGACCGGACGATATTATTACAAGAGACTCTGGCCACGGATGGATAAGGATGAATAAAATCCTATCTTTTTGATAATAATATATATTAGGGCTTACCCGGACCCATGACAAGATGTTCATTGTGAAATGAAATATTGAAGGAAGCCGACAGCAAACATCCGATCTGACGAACGCAAACTACATATAAATCTGCGATCTTTGCTTTGTGTATGTATCAGATATGAAAAATACAAAACCAACACCCAATTTCACATTTTCGGATGTAAAATTGGGTGTCGATTTTATAAAAGATTGATTTTCAATCTTCCTTGCGGTGCGTAGGGGACTCGAACCCCTGACCCCGTGCGTGACAGGCACGTATTCTAACCAGCTGAACTAACGCACCATTCCGGTTATTGCGAGTGCAAAGATAATGGAATTTTTTGAATCGGCAAATGCTTTTACGGCTTTTTGAAGAAAGAAAATTGCACGCTTCCGTAACTCCTTAATTGCCAGAACTCGGGATAAGCCGAAAAATCCATTTTTTTCGAGTGCTCGAAAATGAGGATGCCGCCCGGACGCAGCAGATCGCCTTCAAGGACCAGTTTCACGACCTGTTCGCTGCCTTCCAGATCATAGGGGGCGTCCGAAAAAATGATGTCGAACTGCTTCGGACAGCTTTTCAGGTAGAGGAACACATTGGCTTTCACCGGGTAGAAATTCCCGATTCCCAACTGTGCGGCGGTTTGCCGGATGAAATTGTAGTGGACGGCGTTGATCTCCACTGAAGTGACGCTCCGCGCCCCGCGCGATGCGAATTCGTAGCTGATCGACCCGGTGCCGGCGAAAAGGTCGAGCACGTCGCACCCTTCGAAATCCACCAGGTTGCCCAATACGTTGAAGAGGTTCTCTTTGGCGAAATCGGTCGTCGGCCGCGCCCGCAGGTTTCGGGGCGGATTGATCGCCCGGCCCTTGTATTTTCCGCTTACTATTCGCATGTCGCTTGTTTGAAACGTTTTCCCAGCAGTCTGCGGGCCGCCTTGGGGGAGTCGCCCGCGATGCGCAGTTCGAACCCCGCAAGCGGGAAACAGCCGTTCAGCCGCTCGAAGAAGTAGGCGAGGTCGGCATCCGACCTCGCGGGAACCACCTCGGCCAGTTGCAGGGCCCCGTCGTCGTATACCTTTATATATAACAGTTCCGCGCGGCGGCACATCCATACGGTTTTGGTCGCATCGTGCGGCGTATGGAGCAACGGGGTGGTGAACCGGGCCCGGTCGCCGAGTTTTTCCTCGATCTGCCGCAGGATTTCGCGGTTAATTGCCGCGACGGCCGCATATTCCTCTTCCCGGCCACAGCATACGGCGCATTCGTCCGCTGCCGGGGGCATCCCGTTCGCCGCGAGCAGCTCGGCGGCGTGTTTTTCGTCGAACAACTCTGCGGGGACGAGCATCGTGCGGGGAAGCAGCAGTTCGACCTGCACGGCCGTGCGGTCCGCAGGGATGTCCGACAGCGCAGGGACCGAAAAAGAGTGTCCATCCAACGAGCGCTGAATGGACACCGTATAGCCTGCCTGCGGCGTGTTACTCCCAGTTACCGGCCTCATTGTTTCCGGAATCCATCGAGCCGAACTTGACACCGGCATAGCGGTTGAAGTTGTTCTCCTCGTCGTCGATCAGGTTGATGACCTCCTGACGGTAGGTGACCGTGTCGAGGAACATCTTGTAGGGGGCGCGGCACTCCACGACCGGGACTACGACCTTGGACTCGGTCGTGATGACGCCGGCTTCCATGATGAACTCCGCCTTCTTGTCGGTTCCGGGGATGTAACGGAAATTCTCGACATCCTCGCGGCTCACCTTCTTGGGAGCGAAAATGGTGTCGATCACGGCTACCTTGAACTTCTCGATGTTCTTCTTGCCCGATTTCTTCAGCATGGCCATTGCCACCGAGTCGTCCTCGTCCACGATCTTGCGCTCCATTTCGAGCGTGTCGGTGAGTACGAAAGCGGTCAGCGAGTCGAAGCTGCCGGTGAAGTGCTGGTATTTCGACTTGAATGCGCGCTGTGCGGTACGGATGTCCTTGATGCGGTCGATAACCTGTGCCTTCTTCGTCTTCATTTCCTGATCGAAACGAATCGGGGTGGAGATCTGGACGTAGATAACGTAGATCAGGCCCACGATAGCTACGGCAAGAATGATTTGAACGAGTTTTTTCATTTTAATAGATATTTGTTATTAATTTTGCACTAAATTAAAAACCGACGCATGCTCAGCACACGTATCGCGACCCAAATTTACGCTAAAATTTGTTTCGAAACAACTCCCGGGCAAAAAAAAATCATAGAAAAGTTGTCCGAATATCTTGCAGACGACGATTTTTCGAGGATTTTCGTGCTGAACGGTTATGCGGGCACCGGAAAAACGACGCTCATCGGGGCTTTGGTCGGGGCGCTTAAAGATTTGGGAATCAAATCCGTGCTGCTGGCGCCCACGGGGCGGGCCGCCAAAGTGCTGGCCCAATACGCTCAGGAAAAGGCTTTTACCATCCACAAACGCATCTACCGCCAGCGCACGAACGCCGATTACGAATCGAAATTCTCGCTCGATTTCAACCGGGAGTGCGGGGCGGTGTTCATCGTTGACGAGGCTTCGATGCTCTCCGATGCGTCGGGCGGCGGGGCGGTTTTCGGCAGCGGATCGCTGCTTTCGGACCTGGTGGAGTATGTCCGCAGCGGCCGCGGGTGCCGGCTGGTGCTGGTCGGCGACAGCGCCCAGCTGCCGCCCGTGGGGGCCGATTTCAGCCCGGCGCTCGATCCCGCGTCGATGGACGCCTACGGCGACATCATTTACGGCACGATGGACGAAGTGGTGCGGCAGGAGGCGCAGTCGGGCATCCTGTTCAACGCCACGGTGGTGCGCTGTATGCTGGAAAACGGCCTTTACGAGATTCCCCGCTTCCGGCTCGGCTTCCCGGATGTCGAGCGGATCGAGGGCGGCGAGTTCCTCGAAAAATTGCAGGACTGCTACGCCCTTTACGGCCGCGACGAAACGATCGTCGTCACGCGGTCGAACAAGCGCGCCAACCGCTACAACGAGGGGATCCGGCGCAACGTGCTCTGCGCCGAGGAGGAGATCGAGAGCGGCGATATGCTGATGGTCGTCAAGAACAACTACTATTTTCCCGAACATACGGAGGATTGTCCGATGAACTTCATCGCCAACGGCGACATCGCGCGGCTGAAGCGCCTGCGCCGCTTCGAGGATTTCTATGGCTTCCGCTTCGCCAACGCCGTGCTCGAATTTCCCGACTACGACGGCGCGGAGATCGAGTGCAAGATACTTCTGGACACGATCGCTTCGGAATCCCCGTCGCTCACGCGCGAAGAGTCCACGCGCCTTTTCTACGAGGTCGAGAAGGACTACCTCGACATCAAGAGCAAGCTCAAGCGCTTCAAGGAAATCCGTGAGAATCCGCATTTCAACGCCGTTCAGGTGAAGTTCTCCTACGCCGTCACGTGCCACAAGGCGCAGGGCGGCCAATGGCGGGCGGTCTTCATCGACCGCTGCCTGTTCGGCGACGAACCGATGACGCGCGACATGCTCCGCTGGCTCTACACGGCGCTGACGCGCGCCACCGATAAATTATATCTTGTAAATTTCGACGACCAATTCTATGAATAGCGAACAGCATCCCCTCGAACCCTTCCTGCCCGAAAATGCCCGCCTGCTGATGCTGGGCAGCTTCCCGCCCAAGCGCATCCGCTGGTCGATGGAGTTCTTCTATCCCAATCTGCAAAACGACATGTGGCGCATCGTGGGCTACTTGGCCGCGGGCGACAAGACGCACTTTCTGGAGCCCGGCGGACGGCGTTTCGACAAGGAGCGCATCGAGGCGTTCTGCCGCGAGCGGGGTATTGCGCTCTACGATACGGCAGTAGAGGTTATCCGACTGAAAGACAACGCTTCGGATAATTTTCTTCAAGTGGTGCGCGAAGTGGATCTCGCAGCCCTGCTGGCCCGTATTCCCGCCTGCGGGAACATCGTCACCACGGGGCAGAAAGCCACCGACACGCTGCGCGCCGTCACGGGCTGCGACGAGCCCGCAGTGGGCGGGTGGGTGCCCATGCACTTTGCCGGACGCGACCTGAAACTGTGGCGCATGCCCTCCTCGTCGCGGGCTTATCCGCGGCCGGTGGAGTGGAAAGCCGGGTTTTACCGGAAAGTCTTCGCCGAAAGCGGGATCATCTGACGCTGCTGCCGGAAAAACAGCCGGAAAAAGCGAAAAAAAATTGAGTTCCGGCTTTGCACGGCATCCAAAAAAGGGCTATCTTTGATGGCGTAACGATGCTTTTATATGCCGGGCGGTTTTACGGCTCCGCTGGCAATCGGCTATTGCAAAGGTCCGATTTTTTTGTATCTTTGCCGTATAATTTATACAATTTTTTATTTTGGCCTCAGACAAGAAAATCGACAAAAAATATGTCGAGACGCCCCTGATGAAGCAGTATTATGCCATCAAGGCGGTGCATCCCGACGCCATACTGCTGTTCCGCGTAGGCGACTTTTACGAGACCTTCGGCGACGACGCGATCAAGGCCAGCGGCATCCTGGGCATCACGCTCACGCGCCGCGCCAACGGATCGGCGACGTACGTCGAGCTGGCGGGATTTCCCTACCATGCCATCGACACCTATCTGCCCAAGCTGGTGCGGGCCGGCGAGCGCGTGGCCATCTGCGAGCAGTTGGAGGACCCCAAGCTGGTGAAGGGGCTCGTCAAGCGCGGCGTCATCGAGCTGGTGACCCCGGGCATCGTGCTGGGGGACAACATCCTGGCCAACAAGGAGAACAACTTCATCGCGTCGGTCTATTTCGGCCGGCAGATCACGGGCGTGGCTTTTCTGGACATTTCCACGGGCGAATTCTACGTGGCCGAAGGCTCGGACAGCTACGTCGATAAGCTGATTTCGAATCTCCAGCCCAAGGAGGTGGTCTATCAGCGCGGCTATGAGGACCGTTTCTCCGGTTCGTTCGGCTCGAAACTCTACACCTACCGCCTCGACGAATGGGTCTTTTCGGAGGAGGTCAACCGCGAGAAACTCTGCAAGCAGTTCGGGACCAAATCGCTGAAAGGCTTCGGCGTGGAGCAGTTCACCAGCGGCATTTCGGCCGCCGGGGCCATTCTCTACTACCTCGAATTCACCGAGCACCGCGAGACGGGGCACATCGCCTCCATCGCCCGCATCGACCAGGACGACTACGTGTGGGTCGATAAGTTCACGATCCGCAACCTGGAGCTTTTTTCGTCGAACGGCGCACGCGAGAAATGCAGTTTCGCCGAAGTGATCGACCGCACGCTGACACCGATGGGCGGACGCCTGCTGAAACGCTGGATCGCCATGCCGATCAAGGACCCGGTGCGGATCAACGAACGGCTGGACGTGGTGGAACGCTTCATCAAGGATGCCGACCTCGCTGACGTTATCCGCGAGCAGGTAGCGCTGGTGGGCGACCTCGAACGCATTGCGGGCCGTATCGCGGCCCAGCGGGTCACGCCGCGCGAACTGGTACAGCTTAAAAACTCGCTGGGGGCCATCGACACCCTTAAAGCCGCTCTGGAATCCACCGACGACGACCGCCTGCACGCGCTGGCGGGACAGATCGACCCGCTGGCGGAGGTCCGCGAACGCATTGCCCGCGAGATCTATCCCGATCCGCAGAATAATCAGATACAGAAGGGCGGCGTGATTGCCGACGGGGTCGATCCCGAGCTGGACGACCTGCGGCGCATCGCGCTCCACGGCAAAGATTACCTTTCGCGCATTCAGCAGCGCGAAAGCGAGGCCACGGGCATCCCGTCGCTGAAGATCAGCTACAACAACGTCTTCGGTTACTATATCGAGGTCCGCAACGCCCACAAGGAGAAAGTCCCTGCGACGTGGATTCGCAAGCAGACCCTCGCCAATGCCGAACGTTACATCACCGAGGAGCTCAAGGAGTACGAGGAGAAGATCCTCGGCGCCGAAGAGAAGATGCTCGTGCTCGAACAGCGCATCTATGCCGAGATCATGGCGTTCATTTGCGGTTCGCTGGCACCGATGCTGCGCGACGCGGCCGTGGTGGCGCGCATCGACTGCCTGCAATCCTTCGCTCGGCTGGCCTGCGAGCGGCGTTACGTGCGTCCGGTGCTCGACGACGGCAAGCGCATCGACATCCGGCAGGGCCGCCACCCGGTGATCGAGACCCTGATGCCCGTGGGGGAGGAGTACATTCCCAACGACGTGATGCTCGACGACAAGCAGCAGCAGATCATGATGATAACCGGTCCCAACATGTCGGGTAAGTCGGCGTTGCTGCGTCAGACGGCGCTCATTATCCTGATGGCCCAGATGGGTTGTTACGTACCCGCGAAATCGGCCCATATCGGCGTCGTGGACAAGATTTTCACCCGCGTCGGGGCTTCGGACAACATCTCGCAGGGCGAATCGACCTTCATGGTCGAGATGCTCGAATCGGCCAGCATCCTGAACAACATCTCCGACCGCAGTATCGTGCTGCTGGACGAGATCGGGCGCGGAACCTCGACCTACGACGGCATTTCGATCGCCTGGGCGATGGTCGAGTATCTGCACAACCATCCGACGGCGCACGCCAAGACCCTCTTCGCCACGCACTACCACGAGTTGAACGAGATGGAGCAGATGTGCCCGCGGGTGAAGAACTACCACGTTTCGGTCAAGGAGATCGGCAACCAGATCGTCTTCCTGCGCAAGCTGGAGCGCGGCGGCACGGAACATTCGTTCGGTATTCACGTGGCCCGCATGGCCGGTATGCCGATGTCGGTCGTTTCGAGAGCCGACGAAATTCTGCGCAACCTCGAACTGGTCTACGGCAACAACGAGATCGTGCCGAGCCGCAGTCTGAAGGAGCGGGGACGCAAATCGGCGGCGCAGGCCGTGAAGGAGGCAGCCGAGAGCACCGGACCTCAGAACATGCAGTTGTCGATGTTCCAGCTGGACGACCCCGTGCTAGTGCAGATTCGCGATCAGATCAAGGGCCTCGACATTAATTCGCTGACACCGATCGAGGCATTGAACAAACTCAACGAAATCAAGAAGATAACCGGCATCTAACGAAGCGATGCTTGAGGTAGGATATGCAACGAGCCCCGGACTTCTCGAAAAGAGGTCCGGGGCTCGTTGTATGTCAAACAATCGCCGTATAAATGATAAACGAGCGGCAATATATACATTGCCGCTCGTTTATCGCTAAATTAGAAATCTATTTTTTCGTGTATGTCTCTTTGTTGTAATATTCATAGCTGTATTCCGGTTGTATTTTATGAGTGACTAAAACCAATACCGAGGATGATATATTTTCTACGGAATAAATATGCATATCCCCGGCATCCACATATTCAACGGCCAAAGTTCTGCCCGTCGTATTGTATTCCCATTTTATAAAGGCAGTCGAACTGTATTCTTCATCAGAATGTTCGTAATAGGTATACTTTCCCGTATTATCACAATTGAAAACATAAGTGGCATCGAAGTCATCCGATTTATTCCACTCTTCTTTATTATCTCCGCTTATTTCATATCCCTCCTGCTTGGTCAGTTCCCATTTTCCAACGAGAGCGCTTTTGTCATTGCAACCATTATCGTCAGATGAAGAACATGCTGACATAAAAACGGCGAGTACAATAAATAGTAATTTTTTCATATAAAATTCAGTTTTAATTTATGCTTCTATTTTTATAGCCCCAATCCGCTGTTGTAAGACAAATAAAAAGCGCGGGCTAAATTGCCATATCTGGTATCTGCGGTCTTGGACTACCTACATCCCCGAATAATGGAACAAAGCCCACGCAAAATGAATGCGTGAGCGTCGCTTTATTCCACGGGGATAATGTGAAAGTGTCCAAGTTTCAGATACCCGAAATGAGCTAACGCTTTTATTTATATGTCTTCTAAACTTTATCTATCCATAGGCATATTCAGATTTCACGTCAAAAGTACAAATTTTTCAATTCTGATATTTGTTTGTCGCCTTAGATCTTCAAAAAGAGATTATGTTAAAGACTGTTGTGTTATTCTATTCAGTCTCATCATCTCTTTATGGTCTCTTTTTTACATCCTCTCTAACAGCTCTATTTACGCTCGATCAGCGAGCGGATGTTCTGTATCAGCATCGTGACGGCCACCGAATTGAAGCCGCCTTCGGGAATGATGACATCGGCGTATTTCTTCGACGGCTCGACGAATTCGTCGTGCATCGGCTTCACGGTCGAGGTGTACTGCGTGATGACCGACTGCATCGTCCGTCCGCGTTCGCAGACATCGCGCAGAATACGCCGCGCCAGCCGGATGTCGGCATCGGTGTCCACATAAACCTTGATGTCCATCAGTTCGCGCAGCTCGCGGTTCTCGAAAATCAGGATGCCGTCAACGATAATCACCTTCGAGGGTTTCACGCAGACGGTTTCGCCGGTGCGGTCGTGGTCCACGAACGAGTAGACCGGATGTTCGATGGGCACGTTGTTTTTCAGCGCCTTGATATGCTCCACCAGCATCTCCGTGTCGAAAGCCTGCGGATGGTCGTAGTTGAGCTTTGTGCGCTCCTCGTAGGTGAGTTCCGGATGCGCCTTGTAATAGTAGTCGTGGCAGAGCGTCACAACGTCATCACCCACGAATGCCTCTTGCAACCGTTTGACGAGCGTTGACTTCCCCGAGCCTGTGCCACCGGCGACTCCGATTACCGTTACGTTCATTGTGTCAGAATTTTAGGCTAACTATATAAAGAAAAGGATCACCCATACGGGGCAATCCTTTTCCATGTTTGTCGCTTATGCGTCGATGTTCGCGTAGTGCGCGTTTTTCTCGATGAATTCGCGGCGGGGCGGAACCTCGTCGCCCATCAGCATCGAGAAGATGCGGTCGGCTTCGGCGGCGTTCTCGATGTTCACCTGACGCAGGATGCGCGTATCGGGATTCATCGTCGTCTCCCACAGCTGGTGGGCGTTCATCTCGCCGAGACCTTTGTAACGCTGTACGTGCGATCCCTTGCCGAATTCGGCCGTGATGTCGTCGCGCTCCTTCTCGGTCCAGCAGTAACGCTCCTGCTTGCCCTTCTTCACGAGGTAGAGCGGCGGGGTGGCGATATAGACGTGGCCGTTCTCGATCAGCTCCTTCATCTTGCGGAAGAAGAATGTCAGCATCAGCGTGGCGATGTGGCTTCCGTCAACGTCGGCATCGGTCATGATGATGATCTTGTTGTAGCGCAGCTTTTCGAGATTCAGGGCTTTCGAGTCCTCCTCGGTGCCGATCGTCACGCCGAGGGCCGTGAACATGTTCTTGATCTCCTCGTTCTCCCACATGCGGTGTTCCTGAGCCTTCTCGATGTTCAGAATCTTACCGCGCAGCGGCATGATAGCCTGGAAGTTGCGGTCACGGCCCGATTTGGCCGTACCGCCTGCCGAGTCACCCTCGACGAAGAAGATCTCGGCGATCGAGCGGTCGCGGCTCGAACAGTCGGCCAGCTTGCCCGGAAGTCCCGCCCCCGACAGCACGGTCTTGCGCTGCACCAGTTCGCGGGCGTGGCGTGCGGCATGGCGCGCCGTGGCGGCCAAAATCACCTTCTGCACGATGGCTTTGGCGTCCTTGGGGTTCTCTTCGAGATACTGTCCCAGCGCCGAGGCCATGGCCTGATCGACGGCGGCCGAAACCTCGTCGTTGCCCAGTTTGGTCTTGGTCTGTCCCTCGAACTGCGGCTCCTGCACCTTCACCGATACGACGGCCGTAAGTCCCTCGCGGAAGTCATCGCCGTTGATGTCGAACTTCAGTTTGGCGAGCATGCCCGAATCCTCGGCGTATTTTTTGAGCGTGCGGGTCAGCGCACGGCGGAATCCCGTCAGGTGCGTACCGCCCTCGATGGTGTTGATGTTATTTACATAGGAGTGGACGTTCTCCGAGAACGAATCGTTGTACTGCATGGCCACCTCCACCGGAACGCCGTTCTTCTCCGTGTCGAGGTAGATGATCTGGTCGATGATCGGGGTGCCGCGCGTGGCGTCGAGGTACTTCACGAACTCTTTCAGACCCTCTTCCGAATAGAAATGATCCTCGCGCGTCTTGCCCTCCTCGTCGGGACGTTTGTCGTAGAGGTTCAGACTGATGCCCTTGTTCAGGAACGCCAGTTCGCGCAGACGGTTGGCCAGAATCTCGTATTTGTATTCGGTGGTATGGGTGAAGATCGAGCCGTCGGGCTTGAAGGTGATGATCGTACCGCGGTCCGTACATTCGCCGACCACCTCGACCTGCGAGGTCGGGGCGCCCTTGCTGTACGTCTGGCGGTAGATTTTGCCGTCGCGGCTGTGAATCTCGGCGATCAGCAGCGTCGAAAGCGCGTTCACGCAGGATACGCCCACGCCGTGAAGGCCGCCCGAAACCTTGTAGCTGCCCTTGTCGAACTTACCGCCGGCGTGGAGCACCGTCAGCACCACTTCGAGCGCCGATTTGCCCTCCTTCTCGTGGTAGTCGGTCGGAATGCCGCGGCCGTTGTCCTTGACGGTGATCGAGTTGTCCTCGTTGATCGTCACGTCGATGTCGGTGCAGTAGCCTGCCAGCGCCTCGTCGATCGAGTTGTCCACGACCTCATAAACCAGGTGGTGAAGACCCTTTTCGCCGATGTCGCCGATGTACATGGCAGGACGCTTGCGCACCGCTTCGAGGCCCTCGAGGACCTGGATGTTCGACGCGGAGTATTCTTCTTCTTGTTTTTTTACGTTTTCTAATTCGGTACTCATCGTAGTCTGTAAAATATCGTACAAATATACGAAATGTTTCCGGATAAAACAAGCGTCCGGAAAAGCCTTTGCATTCTATTTTTTCGTCTGTTTGTCCGCTTTGCGGATGCTACGCCAGTTCGGCTTTGAGGTCCACCTCGCGGATTTTGCCCTGCGCGAAGAGGACGGCCCGGGCGGGGTAGTTCTCGATCAGCGATGTGTTGTGCGTTGACATCACCACGGCGCAGCCCCGTTCGGCGATCTTCTGGAACAGCTGCATGATGCCGTCGGCCGTCACCGGGTCGAGGTTGCCCGTGGGCTCGTCGGCCAGCAGCACCTGCGGGTCGTTCAGCAGGGCGCGGGCGATCACCAGCCGCTGCTGCTCGCCGCCCGAGAGTTCGAAGGGCATCTTGTAGCTCTTGGCGCCGAGTTCCACCAGCCCCAGCACCTGGTCGATGCGTTCGCGGATCTCCTGCTCGCGCTTCCAGCCCGTGGCTTTCATCACGTAATAGAGATTCATGAAGACGTTGCGGTCGGTGAGCAGCTGATAATCTTGGAAGACGATCCCGATGCGGCGGCGCAGGTAGGGGATGTCCCGGCGGCGCAGTTTGCGGAGGTTGAAACCGGCGACGTATCCCTCGCCCGTGAGCAGCTGCATTTCGGCATAGAGGGTTTTGAGCAGGGAGCTTTTCCCGCTTCCGACCCGGCCGATCAGGTATACGAACTCACCCGGGGCGACCGAGAGGTTTATCTCCGAAAGAACCATCTCCCCGCGTCGCAGGAGTTTTTTTTCCGGACGGCTGCCGAAAGGATCGTCGGCGTGGTAAATCGCCGCGTCACGGAGTCGGACAACATATTTGTTATCTGTCTGCATGCTGATAAAAGTGTCGTTGCGACATCAAAGATAAGCAAAAAATCGTCCCCGCGAAGCACCCCGGGGCAAAAAAAGCACCATCGGAACTTCCGTACGCATTCGGTCCGGGAAAAAGGGCCGAATGCCGTTGTTAACGGGCGTTTTTGTCTACAAAACCGCGCGTTTTTATTTTGCAATTCCGACGGCGGATACCTATTTTTGTCTAAATATCTAAGGGAATCATAGATGAAAGAAAACGAGATACTGCGAGCGGTATTGCAAGATACCGGGACCGGCTGGTGGGAGGCGGATATGACGAGGCGGATATTTCACATGTCCGATTTTTTGCAGAGGCTGCTTCGGTATTCCACCCCGGAGGTAGGATTCGACGAAATGAAAAGTCTGATCCCGGAGGCTTATGCCGAAATATTCGGACCGGGGAATTGCCTGTTGCAGGATGCGCATACGCCCAAACGCGCCATTCCCCTGATCGCGCCCGACGGGCGCCGGCTGTGGCTGCAATGGAAGGTGCTCGGCCGGGAAACGACTCCCGACGGCCGTGACGTTATGACCGGCTATGTACAGCAGATCGAATTCGAACCGCCTTCGGAGAACGGACGCGACCGCGTCCGGATCGACAACCTGCTCTACCGGCTCAACAGTATTTCGCATACGCTGCTCGCGCTGCTGCACAGCGGCAGGACCCGGGACACGGTCAACAAAATCCTCTACGAGGTGCTCACGATGTTCCGCGGCGACAGGGCCTACATCATCGAGTTCGACTGGGAGCAGCGCACCCACAACTGCACCTACGAAGTGACGGCCGCGGGCGTTTCCTGCGAGCAGGAGCGGCTCAGTTCGCTTTCGATGGAGGATTTCCCGTGGTGGACGGAGCGAGTCACCAAGGGCAATTCCATCATTCTTTCCGACATCCGCGATCTGCCTCCCGAGGCGGCGGGCGAACACGGCCTGCTGGCGGCGCAGAAGATCAAATCGCTGCTTATCATGCCGCTGGCCTCGCGGGACAAGGTTTGGGGCTATGCCGGCATCGACATCGTTGACAGACGCCGCGAGTGGACCGACGAAGACTGCCAGTGGTTCGCATCGCTGGCCAACATCATCGGGCTGTGCCTCGATTTGCAGCGTTCCGAACAGGCGGCGCAGGCCGACCGGCTCTATCTGCAAAACCTCTATCGGCATATGCCGATGGGGTATCTCCGGATGAAGATGATCGGCGACGAAGCGGGCCGGCCGCGCGACTACCGGGTGATAGATACGAACGATGCCGCGGACAAGATGCTGAACCTTCCGCGCGAATTCTACGTCGGTCACCTGGCCTCGGAACTCGGCGGCGAGCTGGCTCCGGTGCTGGAAGACGCCTCGGAGGTGCTCCGGACAGGACGATACGTCGAGGGGCACATCGGTTTGGAGCGGGACGAAAAACTTTACCTCAATTACATCCTCTACTCTCCGTGCGCCGAGGAGGTCGTGGCCTTCTTCTCGGACCTGACCGAGGTGCACAAGGCCCACGAGGTGCTCTACCGCAACGAACGTTTCCTGCGCAATATTTTCGACAACATTCAGGTCGGGGTGGAGCTTTATGCCCCGGACGGCACGCTGATCGACATCAACAACAAGGACATGGAGATCTTCGGCGTGACCCGCGAAGAGGCTCTCGGGCTCAACTTCTTCGAGAATCCGCTCGTGCCGCAGGATGCGCGCGAGGGGGTGCGCGCCGGACTCGAACAAGCCTTCTATGTCAACTATCCCTTCGAACGGCTCAACGGTTATTACACCTCGTCCAAGACCGGCTTTTGGGAGATCTACACCACGGTCAACATGCTCTACGACATCGAAGGGAACATCTCCAACTTCATGCTGATAAACATCGACAACACCGAGATCAACCGCGCCCACACGCGGCTGGCGGAGTTCGAGAGTTCGTTCGCGCTGGTGAGCAAACTGGGCAAGATGGGCTTCTGCCGCTTCGACCTGTTGACGCGGGCCGGCAGCGGGGTGCCCCAATGGTACCGGAACCTCGGGGAGCGGCCCGATACGCCGCTCGACCGGATCATCGGCGTCTACGACCACGTCGATCCCGTCGATAGGGCGTCGATCCTCGAAAATATCGCCCGCGTCAAGGCCGGGACATCGGACAGCTTCAACCTCGACCTGCATATCCTGAACGACGACGGCACGGAGAAATGGACACGCATCAACGTGGTGCGCAATCCGATGAACAACGATCCGTCGAAGATCGAGATGGTCAGCGTCAACTACGACATCACGGAGCTGAAAATGACCGAACGGAACCTGATCGAGGCCAAGAACAAGGCCGAGGTCAGCGACCGGCTCAAATCGGCCTTTCTGGCCAATATGAGCCATGAAATACGCACGCCGCTGAACGCCATCGTGGGATTCTCGAATCTGCTGACCGAAACGGACGATCCCGAAGAGCGGCGCGACTACCTGCGCGTGGTCGAGGAGAACAACGACCTGCTGCTCACGCTGATATCCGACATTCTCGACCTTTCGAAGATCGAGGCCGGAACATTCGAGTTCAACTACGGACCGGTCGATGTGAACCAGATGTGCGAGGAGGTGGTGCGCTCGCTGAGCCTCAAAGTGCAGGGTCGTCCCGTCGAACTGCGCTTCGTCGGTCCCGGAAGCCCCTGCTTCATCCTGGGCGACAAAGGCCGCCTGACGCAGGTCATCACCAACTTCATCAACAACGCCGTCAAATTCACCGCCGAGGGCAGCATCACGCTGAGCTATGCGGTCGAAGGGACCAGCATACGCTTTGCGGTCGAGGATACCGGTTCGGGCATCGACAAAGAGCATCTGGACAATATCTTCGAACGCTTCGTCAAACTGAACAGCTTCGTGCAGGGCACGGGTCTCGGTCTGTCGATCTCGAAGTCGATCGTCGAACAGATGGGCGGACGGATCGGCGTCGAGTCGGAACCGGGCGAGGGAGCCTGTTTCTGGTTTACGGTGCCGATGGGGACTCCCGAGGCGCTTCCGGATTCCGACACGGCCTGTCCGCCCCGGATGACTGCGCAGCCGGCATCCCGCGGCGGACGCCGCCCCGTGCTGCTGATCGCCGAGGATACCGACAGCAACTACCTGCTGTTGTCGCTGATGCTCAGAAAGGAGTATGAAGTGATCCGCGCCGGCGACGGCGAGGAGGTCGTGCGGCTGTGCGAACAGATTCAGCCCGACGCCGTGCTGATGGATATTCAGATGCCCGTGATGGACGGCCTGAAAGCCACGCAGCAGATTCGCCGGAGCGGGAGCCGGGTGCCGATCATCGCCGTGACGGCCTACGCCTACGACCGCGACCGTCAGAAAGCCCTCGAAGCGGGATGCGACGAATACCTCGCCAAACCCCTCACGGGCGATACGCTGCGGCAGACGCTGCACAGACTGCTGGCGGGAGAATGAGCGGCCGGAGAGCGGAAATTTTCCGCCATGACCGATATTTCGGAAAAAAGCACTATCTTTGCATCGGTTTCCGATTGGCTTTGCGCCGGAAAAACCCGGGGGTGCCCGGTTTTGACAGCAGGCAGAGTTTGATTGTAAGCACGTCGAGCGCTGTGCGGCGGCTCGTTAATCCCGATGCTCGAACTACAAATGGCAATAACAGCCTTGCACTCGCTGCCTAATTTTCAAGGAAAATTGGCTTAATCACCGAAGCCCAGGCGCTTTGGCGACGAGTATCCCGAAGGGGCGTTCCGCTCTTTAACGGCTCTTCATACGGGGTATCATTCATTTAGAGATAGTGCGGCGGAGTGTTCCGGCCGTCGTGCGAAATTTTAGGAACTGGGCCCTGTGTTCGGTCGCTGCCTGCCAGGCACGGGGAGAAGGATCAAATGGCGGCTAAACGTGTAGAAAGCTTTCGGGTTCCCTGTTTGGACGCGGGTTCGACTCCCGCCACCTCCACGAAAAGACGAGCGATACCGCTCGTCTTTTTTTGCGGAGCCGATAGACGCTCCGGCCGGTGCGAAGGTTCTCCGGTCCGCCGCACGGAAGCCGCCGTCGAAGAAATGGGGAAAAGAGACGGAAAATTCGGCCGAAAAGTTTATCTTTGCGTTGCGAAACGCCCGGCGGGATGCCGATTCCGCAGGCGAAATGGATTCGATACCGTTTTTAATTACATACCTTTATGAAAAAGATACTGCTTCTGGGCTCGGGCGAACTGGGCAAGGAGTTCGTGATTGCGGCTCAGCGGCTGGGCCAGACCGTCGTGGCATGCGACAAATATGCGGGAGCTCCCGCGATGCAGGTGGCCGACGCCTTCGAGGTCTTCGACATGCTCGACGGCGACGCACTGGCGGCGGCGGTCGCCAAACACCGTCCCGATGTCATCGTTCCCGAAATCGAGGCTATCCGCACCGAACGTCTCTACGATTTCGAACGGGCCGGGGTGCAGGTGGCGCCGAGCGCCCGGGCCGTGAATTTCACGATGAACCGCAAGGCCATCCGCGACCTGGCGGCCAAGGAACTGGGACTGAAAACCGCCCGTTATTTCTATGCCACGTCGTTCGAGGAGTTGCAGCAGGCCGCCGAAAAGATCGGCTTCCCCTGCGTGGTGAAACCGCTGATGTCCTCCTCGGGCAAGGGTCAGTCGGTGGTGAAGGCTCCCGAAGAGCTGGAACAGGCATGGCGCTACGGCTGCGAAGGTTCGCGCGGCGACATCCGCGAACTGATCGTCGAGGAGTTCATCCGTTTCGACAGCGAAATCACGCTGCTGACCGTCACCCAGAAGAACGGCCCGACGCTGTTCTGCCCGCCGATCGGCCATGTGCAGAAGGGCGGCGACTACCGCGAGAGCTTCCAGTCTCCCGAGATCGCTCCCGAACACCTTGCCGAGGCGCAGCGCATGGCTGCGGCCGTCACCGAAGCGCTCACCGGCGCCGGGCTGTGGGGCGTGGAATTTTTCCTGAGCCACGACAACGGGGTCTATTTCTCCGAACTGTCGCCCCGTCCGCACGATACGGGCATGGTGACGCTGGCCGGAACGCAGAATCTCAACGAGTTCGAACTCCACCTGCGGGCCGTGCTGGGGATTCCGATCCCGGCCATTACGTTCGAGCGGCTGGGCGCCAGCGCCGTGATCCTCTCGCCCGTGGCGACGCAGACGCCGCATTACGAAGGCGTGGAGGAGGCCGTGGCCGACGATCCCCGCACCGACATCCGCATTTTCGGGAAGCCCGTGGCGCGCGTGAACCGCCGCATGGGCGTCGTCGTGGGCTACGAGCCGCTGGGCAGCGATCTCGACGCCCTGCGCGACCGCGTGAAGGCCGCCGCCGCGAAGGTGAAAGTGACGGAGTAGCGACCGGGCGTCCCGGCGCGAGGAGAGACAAGAACGACCCCAAAAACAGATAAGATGTCAGACGTTTCGGCAGCCGCATTTGCGGATACCAAACCGCATTATAACATTCTCGACGGACTGCGCGGCGTGGCCGCGTTGACGGTCGTGTGCTTTCATCTGTTCGAGGCTTATGCGACCAGCCACCTCGACCAGCGGATCAACCACGGCTACCTGGCCGTCGATTTCTTCTTCATCCTCTCGGGTTTCGTCATCGGCTACGCCTACGACGACCGTTGGACGAAGATGACGGTCGGGGAGTTCCTCAAACGGCGTTTCATCCGCCTGCACCCGATGGTCGTCATCGGCGCCCTGATCGGCGCCGTGATGTTCTATTTCCAGGGATGCTCCGTCTGGGACGTATCTACGGTGTCGGTCGGGGCGCTGCTCCTCGCCACGCTGATGAACGCTCTGCTGATTCCGGCGACCCCCGGGGCCGAAATCCGGGGCGTGGGGGAGATGTACCCGCTGAACGGCCCCAGCTGGTCGCTGTTCTTCGAATACATCGGCAACATCCTTTATGCCTTCTTCATCCGGCTGCTTCCGACCCGTGCGCTCGCCGTTCTGGTCCTGCTGACCGCCTGCGGACTGGCGGCATTCGCCGTCTGGGGACCGCTCGGCGACTTGTGCGTGGGGTTCGCGCTGACGGAGGAGAACATCCTCGGCGGTTCCCTGCGTCTGCTGTTCGCATTCCCGGCAGGTCTGCTGCTGGCACGGATATTCAGACCCGTAAAGATTAAAGGTGCGTTCTGGATCGGTGGTATCGCCATCGTCGCCATCTCCGCCGTGCCGCGCATCGGAGGCGGCGAGCACCTGTGGATGAACGGAATTTACGATGCCGTCTGCGCCATCGTCCTCTTCCCGGCGATCGTCTGGCTGGCGGCTTCGGGCAGGACCACCGACCGGATAACCACGCGGGTCTGCAAATTCCTGGGCGACATCTCCTATCCGCTCTATATGGTCCACTATCCCTTCATATACCTTTATTATGCGTGGGTCAAGAACGAAGAACTGACTTTCGCTGAGTCCCTGCCCGGCGCTGCGGCGCTGGTCGCGGGCTCGGTTCTGCTGGCATGGCTGTGTCTGAAACTCTACGACGAACCCGTCCGCCGCTTCCTGTCGAAGCACCTGCTGCGGACCGAAAAAAAGTGATACACATCAATCAAGCGACGATATGAAAAAATACGCAATCATTTCGACCGAAAAAGGGGTGATGAAAGCCGAGCTTTACGCCGCCGAAACTCCCGGAACCGTGGCCAATTTCGTCGAGCTGGCCGAACACAATTTCTACGACGGACTGACGTTCCACCGCGTGATTCCCGACTTCGTGATCCAGGGCGGATGCCCCAAGGGCGACGGTACGGGAGGTCCGGGCTACACCATCAAGTGCGAGACTTCGGCTCCGCGCCAGCGTCACGACCGCGGTGTGCTCTCGATGGCCCACGCCGGGCGCGACACGGGAGGTTCGCAGTTCTTCATCTGCCACAACCGCGAAAACACCCGACATCTCGACGGCCGCCACACCTGCTTCGGACAAGTGGTCGAAGGATTGGACGTGATCGACGACATCCGTCCCGGCGACAAGATTCTATCCATCCGAATCGTCGAAGAGTAAGCCTATGACTGCAACCTCTGCCGGTTATCTGGCCTCCAAACCTCGCTACGAGATCCTCGACGGACTTCGCGGCGTGGCGGCGCTGATCGTGGTGGCCTTCCACCTCTTCGAGACCTACTCCGGGGGACAGGCTTTCCAGATTCTCAACCACGGCTATCTGGCCGTCGATTTCTTCTTCGTGCTTTCGGGCTTCGTTATCGGCTATGCCTACGACGACCGCTGGAACCGCATGTCGCTCAAAGATTTCTTCAAACGGCGGCTCATCCGCCTGCATCCGATGGTTGTCATGGGGTCGGTCATCGGGGCGCTTTTCTTCTATTTCCAGGCCGCGGCGTTCCCGATGATCGCCGACGTGGCGTGGTGGAAAGTGCTGCTGATCTGCCTGCTCGCCTGCACGATTCTCCCCGCGCCTCCGGCGTGGGACATCCGCGGGTGGGGTGAAACCAGTCCGTTGAACGGTCCCGCGTGGTCGCTGCTCTACGAGTACATAGCCAACATCCTCTATGCGCTCGTCATCCGCCGTTTTTCGAAACTCCTGCTCGGCTTCTTCGTGGCCGCAGCCGCGGTGCTGACCCTCGATCTCACGCTGAACCTCAATCTCTTCGGCCTGCTTTCGGCCGACCGTTCCGTGGCATGGACCGTCATCGGCGGATGGAGCGTCACTCCGGAGCAGATTTACATCGGCTTCTCGCGCCTGCTGTACCCCTTCTTCGCGGGACTGCTGCTCTCGCGCCTCGGGGCATTGATCCGGGTGCGGGGCGGATTCTGGTGGTGTTCGCTGCTCATTGCGGCGGCGTTGGTCATGCCTCATGTCGGCGATCCCTCGACACCGTGGTTCAACGGCGTCTATCAGGCGCTGGTGATCCTGCTCGTCTTCCCGCTGATCGTCTCGATGGGTGCCGGAAGCCGCGTCACGGATGCCAAATCCATCGCCGTCTGCAAATTCCTCGGCGAAATATCCTATCCGCTTTATATCACGCATTATCCGCTGGTCTATATGCAGATGGCATGGGCTGCGGGCAATCCCGATGCGCCGCTCAGCACGCATATCTTCGTCAGCGTCTCGGTATTCATCATGTCTGTCGGACTGGCCTGGGCCTGCCTGAAGCTCTACGACCTGCCCGTCCGCGAGTGGCTCACCCGTCCCCGCTAAAAGGCAGGGCTTAGAGGCGATAACGCTATCCGGCCTGTTCTGCGCTTCCGCCGTCGAACATAACAAAACAGAGAGCCGCTCCTTTTCGGGGGCGGCTCTCTGTTCTCGTATGTCGCGGCGTTTACTTGCCGAAAGCGATCTTGATCTTGTCGGTGGCCTTTTTCAACAGCTCCTCAGGGCAGCAGAGGGTGATGCGGATGTAGTGCTTGCCCTCCGATCCGAAGATTCCGCCGGGGGTCAGGAACACGTCGGTCTTCTCCATCACCTCGTCCGAGAATGCAAAGCTGTCGCCCTCGTAGCCCTCGGGCAGCTCGGCCCACACGAACAGGCCGGCCTGACCCTTGCGGTAGCGGCATCCCAGCGCGTCGAGCAGTTCGTATGCCTGCTTCTCGCGGCCGTAGTAGATGTCGTTCAGCTCCTTGAACCACTCCTCACCCAGCGACAGCGCCGTGGCGGCAGCGGCCTGAATGGGGTAGAACATACCCGAGTCCATGTTCGACTTGAAGGTCAGGATCGAGTCGATCCACTCCTTTTTGCCCACCACGACGCCCACGCGCCAGCCGGCCATCGAGTGGCCTTTCGACAACGAGTTCATCTCCAGCGCCACATCCTTCGCGCCCTCGGCCTCCATGATCGAGATCGGGTGTTCGGCGTTGCGGATGAAGCTGTAAGGATTGTCGTGCACGATCAGGATATTGTGCTTGGCGCCGAAATCGACGATCTTCTGGAACAGCTCCATCGAGGGCGTCTGTCCCGTCGGCATGTTGGGATAGTTGACGAGCATCATCTTCACGCCGTCGAGCCCGGCCTTTTCGATCGCGTCGAAATCGGGGTAGAAATTGGTCTGCTTGTTCAGCGCATAGGGCAGCATCTCGCCGCCTGCCAGACGCACGGCAGCCGAATAGGTGGGGTAGCCGGGGTTCGGGACGAGAACCTTGTCGCCCTTATTGAGGAACGTCATGCAGATATGCATGATACCCTCCTTCGAACCGATCAGGGGCAGCACCTCCGATTTGAAATCGAGCTCCGTGCGGTACCATTTCTTGTACCAGTCGGCAAAAGCCTTTCGCAGGATGGGTTCGCCCTGATAGGACATGTATTTGTGCACGTCGGGACGCTGCGCCTCTTTCGCAAGGCGGTCGATCACGGAGTGGTGGGGCGGCAGGTCGGGGCTGCCCATGGCCAGTTTTACGATCTGGCGGCCCGTTGCCGCTTCGATCTCGGCGATCTCGCGCAGACGGCGCGAAAAATAGTACTCTCCGATGCCGTCCAGCCGGTGCGAACGGGCGATGTTGACTGCTTTTGCCATAGCTTGAATTATGTTTGGGATTATGATTTCCGGACAAAGATAGGAAATAATGGAAATATTAAAAAATTATAGGAACAAAAAAAGCGGCCCGGGCCGCTTTTTGTTACAATGCGAACAGTATGAATATTTGCGCTGTCAGGACCCGCAGGAACATCACTACGGGATAGACCGTCGAATAGCCCACGGCGGGCATGTCGTTTCCGGCCGTGGCGTTGGCATAGGCCAGCGCCGGGGGATCGGTCATCGCGCCGGCGATCATTCCCATGAGCGTATAGTAGTTCATTTTCAGCTTCAGCCGTGCGAAGAGCGAGACGATCAGCAGGGGTACGACCGTGATGATCACGCCGTAGCCGATCCAGCGGTAACCGCCTCCCGCAATGGCGTCGATGAATCCGTCCCCGGCGCCGATTCCCACGGCTGCGAGGAACAGCGCGATGCCGATTTCGCGCAGCATGAGGTTGGCGCTCATGGTGGTATAGGTCACCAGGTGGAAGTGGGTTCCGAAGCGTCCGATCAGGATCGCCACGATCAGCGGACCGCCCGCCAGACCCAGTTTCACGGGCTGCGGAACGTTCATCAGGGGAATCGATCCCAGCAGCACTCCGAGGGCGATGCCCACGAAGATCGTCACCAGATTGGGCTGGTTGAGCTTTTTGAGCGAGTTGCCCAGCACGTCGGCCACCTGTGTCACGGCCTTCTCGGGTCCCACGACCATCACGCGGTCGCCGACCTGCAATTCGAGCCCCTGATAGGGGATCAGATCCACTCCGGCGCGGTTGACGCGGGTGATCGTGATTCCGTATTTGGTCCGCAGGCGGAGATCGGAGAATTTCTTGCCGTTGATCGACGATTTGGTGATCAGGATGCGCCGCGAGATCAGCTCGGCATTGGGCGTGTTGTTGCCCCAGTCCTCGTCGGTGAGCTCCACGCGATGCCCGAAGAAAGCCACGACGGCTTCGACATCCTCGGCCTGACAGATGATCCACAGCTTGTCACCCAGACGGAGCACGCTGTCGGCGTCGGCCATCGTGATCTCCCCGTCGGTGTGCCTGATGCGCGAAATCACGAACTGACGGTTGACCAGATCGCGCATGTATCCCACCGTGCGTCCGTCGAGCATCGAGTTGGTGAACTCCACGGAGACTTTCTCGGCGAATTTCTGCTCCTTGGAGAGTGCGGCCAGCGCCTCGTCCTCTTTTTCGAATTTCACACGCAGGGCATAGCGGATGAAGATCATCGTGAAGATGATGCCCACCACGCCCAGCGGATAGGCCACGGCGTAGCCCAGCGCGACGCTGGGATCGCTGAATCCCGAGGCGTCGGCATAAGCCTGCTGTGCGGCGCCCAGTCCGGGGGTGTTGGTCACGGCGCCCGAGAGGATGCCGACCATCGTCGGAATGGGCGTTCCGGTCACGACGTGGATGACATAGGCCGTTGCGACGCCCAGCAGGACGATCGCCGTGGCGCATCCCACGAGAGTGATTCCGCCGTGCTTGAACGACGCGAAGAATCCCGGGCCGACTTGCAGTCCGATCGAAAAGACGAAAAGGATCAGTCCGAATTCCTGCACGAAGTGCCTCACTTCACCGTTGACGGTCATCCCGAAATGGCTGAACAGGATGCCGACGAACAGTATCCATGTGACACCCAGCGAAATGCCTCCGATTTTAACTTTTCCCAACAGAATGCCGATGGTGATTACCAACGCGAAAATAAGTACGGCATGGGCAATGCCGTTGCCGAAAAACAGGGTATACAACCACTCCATATTAACCTAATTTTGTGCCTTTTGTCGAGTCGGGCGCAAAATTACTACTTATCGCAGAAATAAAAAACTTTTCGGGAAAAGAATTTTCCTCAATACAGATACTTCTCCATCAGCGGCATCAGCAACGCCGTCGCAAGCCCCATCAGGGCCATCGCCAGGCCGCTCAGAGCCCCTTCGGCGGCCCCCATTTCGATGGCCCGGGCCGTCCCGATGCCGTGTGCGGCGGCTCCGAGCGCGAATCCCCGCGCCTCGGGATCGCGGACGCCGCAGCGGCGCAGTATCCATTCGCCGAAGATGCTGCCGAAAATTCCCACGCAGAAAACCACCACCGATGTTACCGACACGTTGCCGCCCAGCGGTCCCGAGACCGACACGGCGATCGGCACCGTGACCGATTTGGGGGCTATGGAGGTCAGTATCTGGCGTTCGGTGCCGAACATCATGGCGATGTAAACCACGCTCAGCACCCCTGCGACGCATCCGACGAGGGTGGCGATGCCCACGGGCAGCAGGCTCCCGCGCAGGCGTTCCAGTTGTTCGTAGAGGAGGTATCCCAGTGCCACGACCGACATCCCGAGGGCGAAATTGAGTACGCCCGTCGCCTCTTGATAGCGCGCGTAGCCGATTCCTGCACAGCGCAGAAAGACGATCACGGCGACGAAAGTCAGCAGCACGGGGTGCAGCAGCGGCAGCCGCGTGCGGCGGTAGATCGCGCCGCCCAGACAATAAAGCCCCACGGTGAGGGTCAGCAGAAAGAGGTCCGAGGAGAGGAAAGAGGCGTCAGGCATCGTGGCGGAGATGTTTGATGTGCCGCAGACGGGCGCGGCGGTTCAGGCTCTGGAAGGTCTTGCCCGTGATGAGCAGCACGACGATCGTGGAGACGATTCCCGAGACGACGATGGCCCCGAGATTTTCGAGGATCACGCGGTAGGAGTCCATCAGCCCCACGCCGTAGGGCACGAAAAACAGCGCCATGACCCCCAGCAGGAAGCGCGCCGCGGGACGCACCGTTTCGGCCCGCACCCAGCGCATGCACAGCGCCGCGAAGAGCAGGATCATGCCGATGATGTTCCCCGAGACATATCCTCCGGTCACGAGGCTCAGCGCATTGCCGATGAGCCAGAAAAGCAGGATGTAGAAAAGTCCGACCACGTTCGTTTTTGTTTGCGGCCGCAAAGATAAGATTTAATTCTTTCGGTTGTGCTTTTTCAGCGGACATTGTTCCGAGGCGCACGACGCACAGCCTCCCCGGCGTTTCCCGCACGCGAGCCTCCACAGCCGCAGGGCCGCTGCCGCCACCGCGGCGATCCCGATAGCCCCCACGATATAATCCTGCCAGTCCATCGTTCAGAATAACAGGACGATGCGGTAGACGATCCATGCTACGAGCCAAGCCATCGCCGTGTTGTAGACGACCGACGCCGCGGCCCATTTCCATCCGGCTTCGGAACCGATGGCGACCACCGTGGCGATGCAGGGGACGTAGAGCAGGATGAAGACGAGGAACGCCAGCGCCGAAGCGGTCGAGAAGTCGCCGCTCGCCAGCAGCCGCTGCGACAGCGAGGCCGTTTCTTCGTCCCCGGCGGGCTCGGAGGGCTCTTTCGCCGCGGATTCCGCGACGACGATCTCGGTCGTGCCGTCCGCACCGCCGATGATTTCTCCCTCAGCGGGCGTCGTCACGGCGCCTTCGGAGTAAAGCACGCCCAGCGTCGAGACCACGATCTCCTTGGCCGGAAGCCCCGACAACAGCGCCACGCTGGCCTTCCAGTTGAATCCCAGCGGGCTGAACACCGGTTCGCACCCCTTGCCCAAACGTCCCAGATAGGAGTTTGCGTAGTGGTTCTCGGTTCCGGCAGTCTCGTCCGTGCGGGGGTAGTAACTCAGAAACCAGACGATCACCGAGGCGATCAGGATCATGCCGCCCATCTTTTTAAGGTATTGCGCGCACTTGTCCCACATGTGCGTGAGGGTCGTTTTCCACGTCGGGAGACGGTAGGGCGGAAGTTCCATCACGAACGGCGTTTCGTCCACCGGGAAGAGGAACCGCCGCATCAGCCGCGCCGTGACGACGGCCAACACGATGCCCAGCACGTAGAGCCCCAGCATCACCGACCCGGCGTTCGCGGCAAAGAACGTCCCCGTCAGCAGCAGGTAGATCGGAATTCGAGCGCTGCATGACATGAATGGCGTAATGAGTATGGTTATCAGGCGACTGCTTCGGCTTTCGATGGTCCGCGACGCCATGATCGCGGGGACGTTGCAGCCGAATCCCATGATGAGCGGGATGAACGACTTTCCGTGCAGGCCGATGCGGTGCATCACGCGGTCCATGATGAACGCCGCACGGGCCAGATAACCCGAATCCTCCATGAACGAGATGAAGAGGTAGAGAATCATGATGTTCGGGAGGAAGACGATGACGGCGCCCACGCCGCCGATGATGCCGTCCACCAGCAGGTCGCGCAGCGGTCCGGCGGGCAGCAGGGCGTCCACGCCGCCGCCGATCCATCCCACCAGCGCGTCGATCCACTCCTGCGGATAGGCTCCGAGGCTGAACGTGCACCAGAACATGAACCACATCAGCGCGAAGAAGATCGGGAATCCCCACAGCTTGTGCGTCACGAAGGTGTCGATCACGGCCGTCGTCGTGACCTCCTCGCGCCGCCCGGGGGTGAAAGTCTCCTTCAGGGCTCCCTGGATGAATCCGTATTTCTGGTTGGCGAAGGCCGTTTCGACATCCTCGCCCAGCGCTTCGGTGATGCGCCGGGCCTCGCGGTCGCGGATTTCGGCCCACTCGGGGTAGCTCCTGCATTCGCGGAGACTCTTTTCGGCCTCGGCGTCGCCTTCGAGCATCTTCATCGCATAGTAGCGGGGCGGGAAAGCCTTGGGCAGTTCGTCGCGGTGGTCGCTCATGTCGCCGTTGAGTCTGCGCAGCCCCTCTTCGATCACGGGACCCATGTTGATATGGATATGGCGCACGCGCTCGTCGCGGTTCTCGTAGACATCGATCACGGTGTCCAGCAGAGTGTCGATGCCGCGGTGGTTGCGCGCCTCGACGGGCACCATCGGCACGCCCAGCATGCGGCCCAGATTCTCGTAGTCGAGGGTGGCTCCGCTGGCTTGCAGCTCGTCGTACATGTTGAGCGCCACGACCATACGCGGGTTTATGTCGATCAGTTCGGTGGTCAGGTAAAGATTGCGTTCCAAATTCGAGGCGACCACGGAGTTTATCACCACATCGGGGATGCTCTCAGCCAAATGATGACGCACGTAACGCTCCTCGGGCGTGTAGGCCGAGAGAGCGTAGGTGCCGGGCAGGTCGGTGACCTCGAAGCGGTAGCCGCGGTAGACGCAGCTGCCGATCTTGGCGCCGACGGTCACGCCGCTGTAATTGCCCACGTGTTCGTGACCGCCCGAGATGGCGTTGAACAGCGAGGTTTTGCCGCTGTTGGGATTGCCTACCAGCGCCACCGTGATGGTCCGCGTGCGGCGTGTCACCACTTCGTCGATGCTCGTGCAACATTCTGCGCCGGACTCCGCAGCTCCGAATGCGTCGTTCCGTTCCGGTTCCCCGCCGGGGCCGTGATGATGGTGATGCTCGTGATGATGGCGGCGATGTCCGCCTTCGAGGTATTCGGTGGCCTCGCTGTCGGTGAGCACCTCGACCATGTCGGCCTCGCTGCGCCGCAGCGAAATGTCGTAGCCCATGATCTTGTATTCGATCGGGTCTTTCAGGGGCGCATTCAGAAGCACTTCGACCCGCTGTCCGCGGACGAATCCCATCTCCATGATGCGGCGGCGGAAGCCTCCGTGGCCCATCACCTTGACGATCGTCCCCGATTCGCCGGTTTTAAGTTCGGATAGACGCATTTTCTTCTATTTTGCGTCCCAAAGGTACTATTTTACCGCGAAATACACAATCCCTACAAATAGGTATAGTTCCACTATTCTGACAACATACTGTCAACGTAAAATTTTCATTCCTGATTCTCAATTGTGTCGTTCCAGCCGCCGCCCAGCGCCTTGCAGAGCGTGACGTAGTTGATATACTGCTGCGCCACGAGGTTCACCAGCTCCATTTGCGTCTGGTAGAGGCTGCGCTCGGCGTCGATCACATCGAGGTAGTCCGACAGTCCGCTGCGGTAGAGTGCGCGGGTCATCGTGGCGACACGGTCGTTCGAGAGCAGCAGTTCGCCCGTGCGCCCGGTCTGGTCGCGGTAGGTCGTGATGGCCACCAGCGCCTTTTCGACATCGGCGAAGGCCGTCAGCACGGTCTGCTCGTAACTCTTCGCCGACTGCGTATAGGCCGCCATCGCGGCCCGTTCGGCATTGCGGAGCTTTCCGAATCCGAAGATCGGTTCGGCCACGGACCCCAGCGCATCCCATGCCCAGGGATTCGCAGCTGTTAAACCTTTGATCGAGTTGGATGCCACTCCGCCTTTGGCTGTCAGCGAGATGGACGGGAAACGGGCGCTCCGCGCCTGCCCGGCCTGCGCAGCGGCTCGCAGCATGTTGAAATGCGCTTCACGGATGTCGGGACGCCGTTTCAGAAGCTCCGACGGCAGACCCACGGGAATCTCTGCGGGCAGGCAGTCGGTCAGCAGGCGCTGGCCCGCTCCGGAGAGCTGCACCCGCGAGGGCGTTTCACCCAGCAGTATGCCCATCGAAAGCCACGTCTGCTCCACGGCGCGGCTGTATTGCGGAATGTCGGCCTCGGCGGTGTAGACCAGACTCCGGGCCTGCTCCAGCGCCACGCCGTCGGACATGCCGTAGCGGAACATCGAGTCGATCAGCGCGGCCGATTCGCGCCGCAGCCGAAGGGTCTGACGGGCGATCGAAAGGTCGCGCTCGTACTCCAGCAGCGTGAAATAGGTCGTGGCGACCTCGGCGGCCAGCGAGAGGCGGACGCCCGCCAGTGCCCATTCGGTCGAGGCGATCTCGGCCTTTGCGGCGCGTTTGGCGTTGCGCAGGGCTCCGAAAAGCGACAGCTCCCACGAGAGGGTCGGCTCGACGGCATACGACTGCTCGATCTTGGTTTCGGGGGTGTATTCGCCCTCGGCCGAGGCCCCGATGCCGATCTGCGGCAGGTATTGCGCCCGCACGGTCCGGAGGTTGGCCCGGGCCTCCTCGACCCGTGCGGCGGCCGCGGCCACGTCGCGGTTGTTAGCCAGCGCCCGTTCGACGAAGGCGTTGAGCGTCGTGTCGCCGAAGAGTTCCCACCAGCGTTCGCCTACGCCCGTCGTGTCCTGCGAGAACCCCTCGCCGTAGAGATAGTTTTCGGGCGTGGCGACCTGCGGCGGATAGAATTTCGGGGTGCAGGCGGCCAGCATCACGACGGCGGCGGTGATCGTAAGTTTCGTTTTCATTGTGCTTCCTCCGTTTTTTGACGTTCGCGGCGCTGTTCGAAGCGGCCGATCTTCCCGACGAAATAGTACAACGCAGGGTAGACGAAGATGCCCAGCAGGGTGGCGAACAGCATGCCGCCCACGAGGGCCACGCCCATGATGTTGCGGGCCGTGGCGTAGACGCCGCTGGCAAAGACGAGCGGCATGACGCCCAGGATGAAGGCGAAGGCGGTCATGATAATCGGCCTCACGCGGAGTTTCGCGGCCCCGATGGCCGCATCCATCAGCGACGCGCCCTGCTCGCGGAACAGCCGGTCGGCGTATTCGACGACCAGAATGGCGTTCTTGGCCGCCAGTCCGATCAGCATAACGAGCGAAATTTGCATGTAGATGTCGTTGACATAGAGCGCATTCATCAGGTGCGTGCCGCCGACGAACAGCACGGCCCCGAGCACCGCCACCGGGACGCTCATCAGAATCGCCAGCGGCAGTCCCCACGATTCGTACAGGGCCGCCAACGCGAGGAACACGAACACGAGCGCCAGCGCATAGACCAGTCCGCCGGTCTTCGAGGCGTTGGCCTCCTGATACGAGGTGCCGCTCCATGCCGTGCCGATGTCGTCGGGCAGCACGGCAGCGGCTGTCGCCGTGATCTCCTGCATGACGGTCGTCGTCGAAGCCCGTGCGGCGGGGGTGACGGTAAGCGATACGGAGCGGTAGAGGTTGAACTGCGAGACGTACTCCACGCCCACGGTGTCGGCCACCTCGACGAGTGACGCCACGGGGACGCTTTCGCCCGATGCCGAGGTGACATAGTAGCTGTCCAGCGAACGCCGGTCGAGGCGGTAGTCGGGCGCGGCCTGCACGTAGGTCTGATAGAGCTTGCCGAAGCGCGTGAAATTGTTGATGTAGGTGCCGCCCAAGAGGGTGGTCAGCTCGCCGTACAACGTCCCGAGATCCACGCCCGCGGCCAGCGCCTGCTGTTTGTCGATGCGCAGCCGCCGCTGGGGCACCCCGGCGTCGAACTGCGTGGTGACCGAGGCGACGGAGGGGCTTTTGCGCAGCGAGTCCATCAGCCGTTCGGCGTTTTCCAGCAGGTAGGCCGTGCCGCGCCCTTCGAGGTCCTGCACCTCGACCGAGACGCCCGACGTGACGCCCAGCCCCGGAATCGAGGGCGGAATGAAGGCATAGCATTCGGCCCCGGCGACCGCCACGTAAAGTTCGTCGGTGAGTTTTTGTGCGATCTGCATGGCCGAGAGCTTTCGGTCGGAGTAATCGACGAGTTTGACGAAGATGATGCCGCTCGAGGTCGAGGCGATGCCGGCCATCATGTTGAACCCTGCGGCGAACGACGTGGAGGCGACCTCGGGAAGCGTGCGGATCACGGTATCGGCGTCGGTCATGGTCTTTCGGGTCACTTGCAGCGACGAGGCTTCGGGCGTCGAGACCATCACCATCACATAACCCTGATCCTCTTCGGGGAGGAATCCCGCGGGCAGTTTGCGCCACACCACGAAGATCGCCCCCAGAACCACGGCCACGAACAGCCCCGTGCGGGCGACGTGGCGCATCAGCGTCGGAGTGAAGGCCGTATAGCGGTCCATCTGCCGGGCGAACCAGCGGTTGAAAGCCGCGAAAAAGCCTTTCTGCGACGGTTCCCGGTGGCGGAGGAGCAGGGCGCAGAGCGCCGGAGAGAGGGTCAGGGCGTTGAATGCCGAGATGACCACCGACACGGCGATGGTGACCGAAAATTGTTGGAACAGCCGTCCCGTGATGCCGCCCGTGAACGACACGGGGACGAAGACGGCCAGCAGCACGACGGTCGTGGCGACGATCGGCGAAGCCACGTTGCGCATGGCTTCCAGCGCCGCCGCACGGGGTTTCATGCCCCGTTCGATATTCACCTGCGCAGCCTCGACGACCACGATGGCGTCGTCCACGACCAGTCCGATGGCCAGCACGAGCCCCAGCAGCGAGATGATGTTGATCGAGAATCCGAGCAGGGGAAACAGCGCGAAGGCGCCGACGAGCGACACGGGTATCGCCACCAGCGGAATCACGGTCGCCCGCCAGTCCTGCAAGAAGAGATAGATGATGAAGATGACGAGCAGGAGCGCGATGATGAGCGTGCGGAAGATGTCCCTCACGCCGGCGTCGATGCTCGTCGTGGTATCGACGATCGTGGCGGCTTCGATGCCGTCGGGAAAACGCTCCGCGAGCCGTTCCATCGCGGCTTTGATCTTGCCGCCGACGGCCACGGCGTTGCTGCCCGGCTGCTGGTAGATGACGATCATGGCCGTCGGATCGCTCTCGTAGGACGAACTGACGCCGTAGGTCTGGCTTCCGAGCGACACCTCGGCGATGTCGCCCAGACGGATCTGCTCGCCCGAGGAGGTCGTGCGCACGACGATGTCGGCGAACTCTTCGGCGGTGGAGATCTGCGGCGGCATGGTCACCGTATAGGTGTAGGCCACGCCGTCGGGAGCCGGTTCGGCCCCGAACTGCCCGGCGGGGTAGATGCCTCCCTGCTGTTCGATGGCCGCCGTCACCTCGTCCACGGCGATGCCGTAGTATTTCAGCACGTCGGGCCGCAGCCAGATGCGCATGGCGTACTCTCCGGCGCCCATGATCGAGACTTTGCCCACGCCGTCGATCTTCAGCAGTTCGTTTTGCAGGTTGATATAGGCGTAGTTCGAGAGGAACTCCCCGTCGTAGCGGCCGTCGCTGTGGAGCGAGTAGACCATCAGGAATCCCGTCATGGTCTTGCGCGTGGTGACGCCCTGCCGGGTGACCGTCGCCGGGAGTTCGGCCGTGGCCGACGAGACGTTGTTCTGAGTGAAGATGGCGTCCAGATCGAGATCGGAGCCGATGTCGAACGTGACCTGCAAGGTCATCGACCCGTCGTTGGCCGAGGTGGCCTGCATGTAGAGCATGTCGCTGACGCCCATCACGGCCTGGGCCACGGGCGTCGCCACGGCGTTGTTCACCGTTTCGGCATCGGCGCCGTCGTAGGTCGCCGAGACCTCCACGACCGGGGGCGTGATGTCGGGATACTGTTCGATCGGCAACTGCGTGATCGAGATCAGCCCCACGAGCACGATGACGATGGCCAGCGAGATGGCGAAGATCGGACGCGAGATGAAAAATTTCTCCATAGGGCTATCTCTTTTCGGGAATCACTTTCGCGCCGTTGCGCAGCTTTTGCTGCCCGGCGACCACGATCCGTTCGCCCGGTTCCAGCCCCTCGTCGATGCACCACAGCGCGCCGTAGGTGTCGCCCGGGATGACGCGGCGGTAGTGCGCCGTGCTGTCGGCCGCGACTACCCACACCGAACTGAGGCCCTGGGCCTGGCTCACACCCTGCTGAGGTACGACGACACGCGGCCGCACGGGGCCCACGTTGGCCTCCACGCGGGCGAACTGCCCGGGCTTCAGCGCCTCGTCGGGATTGGGGAACATCACCACCAGCACCAGCGTTCCCGTGGTGCTCGACACGTCCTTGCGCGTATAATCGTAGCGTCCCTCGTGGGGATACTGCGTGCCGTCGGCCAGCACGAGGCGGATGTTCGAGAGCAGCCCCTCGTTGTCATAGATCGAGGTCCGGTTGCCGGCATAGCGCAGGTATTGCGACATCGGGATCGCCACGTCCACGGTCACCGTGTCGATGTTCGACACGGTCGTCAGCACGCTGAACTGCGTGCCGGGACCCACGTAGTCGCCCACGTGCGCCGCCGTGTGTTCGACGATGCCGTCGATCGGAGAGCGCAGTTCGGCATAGCCGACGTTCATCCGGGCGCTGCTGAGCGTCTGTTCGGCGGCGCGTACCGAGGCTTCGGCGGCCTTCCATTGCGCGGTGTACTGGTCCAGCTGCGCCTGGCTGATGGCATTGATCTTTGCCAGCGGCACCGCACGGTCGTAGTTGTTGCGCGCTTCGATGGCCTGCGCCCGAGCCGATTCCAGCTGGGCTTCGGCCGCCAGCATCGAGGTCGAAAGCTGGTCGGGGTCGATGGTGAACAGCAGCTGCCCCCGTTTGACGGGCATGCCGTTGCTGTAACGCTTCGACGACAGGTAGCCGTTCACGCGCGGCTGGATCACGGCGTCGAAATTGCTCGCAAGGTAGCCGATGAAACTCATCCGGTTGGGAACGGAGTCCACGACGGCCTCGGCCACCTCGACCCGCAGGGGAGGCATCTCCTGCCGGGAAGCATGTTTTCCGCAGCCCGCGAGGAGCGCTGCAAAGAGGCCGGCTGTAAGGTAGAATTTATCCATAGAAGGGGATGTTTTACCCCCGGACGAGGGCAAAAAACGTACCGTCACCCCCGTAAAACGGACTTTTTTAATGAAAAAACGCTGTTTTTTCGTGTCCCGGGAGATGGAGTTTAGAATATTTTTATATCTTTGCGTTGATAACAAACCCAATTAACAAATAAAACCATGAAAGAATTAGTAGCAAAAATCAACGCAGAGTTCGAGGTATTTGCAGCCAACGCAGCTGCTCAGGTCGAGAAGAACAACAAGGCTGCCGGCACCCGCGCACGCAAATCGGCCCTGGAGCTTTCGAAGCTGATGAAGGAGTTCCGCAAGGTTTCCGTAGAGGCTGCGAAATAATTCGAACCCGAATTTCGCAATAAAGGCTGTCCGCAAGGACAGCCTTTATTGTTTTCAGTTCAGTTCAATTCCGTAACGCCGGAACACCTCCATATCTTCGGGCCGGAGTCCCGTCTTGCGGTAGGGTACCGCTTCGTTGTGGTCGTTCAGATAGCGACGCGGGGCCGTGCGGTCGAAATCGGGACTCACGAGCGACACCTTCGTCGTGAGGAACCGCCCCCGGATCGAAGCCATGTCGGCCATGGTGTGAAACAATGCGTGCGTCGTGGCCGGAGCCGTCGCATTGGCCTCGGCGGCGGCGACCTTTTCGGGGAAGCGTTCCCGGTAGCTCTCCGAGAACCACGCCAGCGACGCCACGTAGAGCTGATAGGCCGTAGTGGTGGGCGAGGCGTGAAGGAAGCGCTCCCGGTGGTCGTCGATCAGGTCTTCTCCGTGGTCGGCGCAGTAGAGCAGCGCCGAGGAGGTGTTTTCGAGCGACCCGAGGTAGTCGATGATCTTCGACAGCACGTAATCCGTATAGCGGACCGAATTGTCATAGGCGTTGACCAGCATCGGCCGGTGCTGTTTGGCGATCGCCACATCGTTGTCGGGCTGGAAATATGCGAACTCCCGCGGGTAACGCTGGTGATAGCTGAAATGAGACCCGTAGCAGTGGAGAATGAAGAAAAGTTTCCGGGAGGTGCTTTTTTCGATTGCCTTGCGCATCTCGTCGAGCAGCTGCGTGTCGTGGCGCGGCGAACGGATGTAAATCAGATGCTTGGCGTCATGGGCCAGATGGTCGATCATGGCGCCCTGCCGCGACTGGTTGGAGATGAACCACGTGTCGAAGCCCGCCTCGTTGAACAGCGCCGGAAGTCCCTTGCGGCGGTACAGTTCGTCGTGTTCGTCGGTGGCCACCGACGAAAGGATCAGCGGCACGCTCTTGTGCGTGGTGTTGCTCTGGGTCAGCACGTCGCGGAACACCACCAGCCCCTCTTCCTGCGACAGCAGGGGATTGGTCTCGCGCCCGTAGCCGTAGAGCTGCCAGTTCATGGCCCGCGAGGCTTCACCTATAATATATACATAGACCTCGCGTCCGGGGACTTCGGCCGTGCGCTCGGCTTCGTAGCTGAATCCGGCGGAGGTCTTTTCGTAGTTGAACGACTTGCGGAATTCCGAGCCGCTCAGTCCGAGGTTGTAGAGAACGTTCAGGGGGAAGATTTCGTCGCGCAGCACGTGCCGATCCTCGCTCACATGGTAGGCGGGCCACAGGGCCAGCAGTCCCAGCGCGAAGAGCGCCGCACCGGTCAGTCCGATGTTCATGCGCGCCGTGCGCGTGATGTAGCGTTTGTGGCCGATCTCGCGCGCCGCGAGCCACAGCAGCGGCAGGTAGATGACGCATACCAGCACCACCGAAGGGTAGATGTTGCCCAGCAGTTCGCCCGCCTCGCCCGGATTGGTCGTCAGGAGGTTGGTGAACATGTCGGTGGCGATGATCGAGTTGCCGAAGAGGTATAACAGCACGATCTGGAAGGCGCAGAAGAAGATGAACGGGAACGCCAGCCAGATCATCACGCCCGAACGGCGCAGGGCCACGCTCCACATCATGTAGAATCCCAGCGGCATGAGGATCAGCGCCTCGACGGTCCACACCGAATAGGGTTCGGTGTTGGCCAGCACGCAGTTGGGAATGATCAGCGCCACGAAGAAATAGACGGTCAGCAGCGTCGTGAAGCGGCTGCGGGTCTTGACCGTTTGCCGTCTGTTTTTCCGGTTCGTATCAGCACTCATAAGCCAAATAGCTCTAAAAAGCCTCGTTGATGCTCAGCAGGAATCCGCTTGTCTTCTTGCCGAATCCGTAATCGAGGCGAACGTTAACTCTTTTTTTGAGCTCCCACCGGAAGCCGATTCCGTAGTTGGGGAGCGTCTGCGACCAGTCGAATTCGCCGAGCGACGGAAACACGTTGCCCGCACCGCCCCAGACCGCGCATCCGATCCGCCGCCAGATCCGCTGGCGCAGTTCGATCTGCAAGGTGATCATGTCGTTGTCCGTATAGCGGCCCTGGTAATAGCCGCGCATCCGCTGGCTGCCGCCCAGCCGGGCGAGCATCGGCCACGGCGTGCCGTCGGTGTTGAACACCGCGTAGAGGTCGGCGGCGAGGATGCCGTCTTTCCACACCCGCTGGTAGGCATCGGCCGTGAAAGTCGTGCGCCACAGCGTTTTGCCGCAGTTTCCGAGCCCCTTCGGGAAAAGCGTCTCCTGAAAACTCACGTAGAGACCCCGGAACGGATTGGGAATGAAGTCGCGCGAATCGTATTCGAGGATCGCTCCGATGCCCGTCGCCGTATAATGCAGCTTTTCTCCGTGCAGATACTCCTGCTTGGAGAATTTCAGACCCCGCGTGTGTTCGAAACTCACCAGTCCGCCGACATAGGTATGGGGCAGGAACTCGTGCAGATAGCGCCCTTCGACCAGATAGCGTTTTTCGGAATAGGTGCTTTCGGGATTGTGGCGCCCCGCATCATAGCCGATGCCCCAGAAACTGCGGGGCGCCGAGGCGAACATCACCGTATAGTTCAGACGGCGTTTGTTGTGCGAGAAAATGGTGTTTCCCGTCACGCCCAGCGCATAGAACCCCGACACCGAAACGTTGGCGAAGATCGAGATGTCCGACGGCGCCGTGATCGAATCCGTACGGTCGAGGCGGAACAGTCCCGCCGCCAGCAGACCGATGCCGAAGCTCGTGTTCTTCGAATAGCTGGGGCCTCCGGCGAAGGTGAAGTCGATCTTCTTTTCGAAGGTCTTGTCGGTGGTCGATTCTCCGAAGTAATCGACTACGCGGCGCAGGAAAGGTTTCCTTCGGGGAGCCTCCTGCGGCAGCGGGGTGTAGGTGTAGTGCAGCGTGTCGCCGTCTGCAACACGGGTGCCCTCCTGGGCCCGCCCCGTGAGGAGCGAACCTGAGAGCACGAGGATCAGGACAACGATTCTGCGCACCATCGAGATCTATTTGTACTTCTCGACGGTCTGGTAGAAAGCCTCCTTGTCCGCGTCGGAGAGGATGCCCTTGCGCACGAACACCAGTTCGCCCTCCTTCGATACGATCATCAGCACGAACTGGTTGTTGCAGTCGCCCAGCCCCCAAGCCTTGCTCAGGATGCGGTCCTGATCGGCCAGCACCGTGGCGCCGTTCGAGGCCGTGCGTTTCTTGGCCATGCTGCGGGCCATGCCGTTGGGTACCATCGGGGCGTCCTTGAGGTTCATCACCCCGAAGCCGTAGATGTTTTCGCCCGACGCGCGTCCGTTCTTTTCCAGTTCGATGGTGAAATCCTCGTTCTGTTTGTGGCGGTCGGGGTCCACGTAGAATATCATCAGGTTCTTTTCGCCGAAATGGGGCAGTTTGGCCGGTTTTCCGTCCAGGTCGAGCACCTCGACGTTCTGCACCTTGCGGGGCAGTTCCTGCGCCGCGGCGGCCGATGCGGTCAGCGCGAAAGCCGCCAGCATCACGATCACTTTCATCTTCATTACGTTCTGTTTTTGCGGTTTCTAACGAAAACAAATCGTGTCAAAGATACGACATTTCTCCGAACATCGGGAATGTCGGCACTCCTATTTATTGTCCGATTGGTCACTTTTTTCTACCGGCAGCGGCTATGGCGGTGTCGAATCCGTAAAATCCGCCTCCCGAGATGATCAGGAAGACATAGACGCCGAGCCATACGAACTCCTGTTCCCCGGCTCCGAATCCGCCCCAGACGAACATCAGGAGAATGCCCGCCGCCATCAGAAATGCCGCAGGACGCACCCACAGCCCCATGATGATAAGCACGGCCAGCAGCACTTCGACGACCGTCACGATGACGAACACGGCGGCGGGCTCGATGTGAAGCAATGCCGGATATGATCCGATTATTTCGTTGTAGTTCTGTATTTTGCCGATGTTGTGAAACAACATCATGGCGCCCGTGAACAACCGCATGTAGAACACGGCCCAGTCCATACGGCGGTATTCTCCGATCCGTCCTGTCATTTTCTTCTCCATATCCCCGGGTCCTGCAATTCGCGTTCCGAAAAATTCGCTATCTTTACGGCATGGAACCGAAAACAAGAATCTTATTCGTCTGTTTGGGCAATATCTGCCGCTCTCCGGCCGCCGACGGCATCATGCACGACCTCGTGGAGAAGCGGGGATTCGCCGACCGTTTCACGATCGACTCGGCGGGCACCTACGGAGGCCACCGGGGCGAACTGCCCGATCCGCGCATGCGGAGCGCGGCTTCACGCCGCGGCTATGCGCTGACGCACCGTGCGCGGCAGGTGAGCGAAGCGGATTTTGACCGCTTCGACATGATCGTCGGGATGGACGACATGAATTACGAAACGCTGTATCGCATGGCGCCCTCCCCCGAGGCCGCCCGCAAGATATTCCGCATGACGGAGTTCTGCCGCCGCCATCCCGACCGCACCTATGTTCCCGACCCCTATTATGAGGGACACGAGGGTTTCGAGCTGGTGCTCGACATGCTGGAGGACGGCTGCGAAGGGATTCTGGAATATCTTAGAAATCCAGTCCGAAACTGATGCTGTACGTATTGCGCAGGAGCGTGTGCTTCTTGGCGAAAAGATAGGCGAAGTCCAGCCGCAAGTGGAGGATGCGCACGCCGGCGCCGACGGTCCAGTAGCTCGGATAGTAGTCGCGCCGCTCGCCGTAGTGGTAACCCGTGCGCAGTTGGACCAGTTGCATCAGGTTGTATTCGGCACCCACCGACATTTGGAATCCGCGGACCGACGACGGCGAGAAATAGTATCCCAGGTCGGTGCCGACGGTGATTTCGTGCGCATCGGTGAGGAACGTGTCGAGGGCCGCCCCGACGGTGAAATCCATCGGCAGCGTGTAGTCCGTATCGTGGACGTATCCGCCCAGATTGCCCAGCTTGGCACCTGCGCGCAACGTCGAGTAGCTGCCGACGTTCTCCAGCGGCAGCTGGTAGGCGGCGCTGAGATCCACGGCCAGGGCGTCGGCCGAAATCTCCGGGCGTTTCAAGTGCATGTAACGCGCCACGATGCCCAGAGCCCAGTTGTCGCCCATGCGGCGCGAATAGCCCAGATCGACGGCCATGTCGTTGTTGCCGTGTTCGCGGAGATACTGGCGCCAGCCGATCTGCGCGAGGTTGACGTTGTCGAAGCGGCAGAAGCCCGACACGGCGTAATAGTCTATATCTTCTTGCCCGTAGTAGGACGACGAAATCTGCGACGGCATGCGCGAAAAAACCGCCATCGCCGAGTTGTTGTAGATGGCGTGCGAGCCCGAAAGGGTGGTCATCATCAAGCCGCCCATGCCGATCGCCTTGGCGTCGGGACTGGGGAGCGTCGCCTCAATTCTTTGGGCGTATGTCTGGAATACGGCCAAGGCCGCGATCAAGGTTACGAGTCGTTTCATAATTACAAATATAGTAAAATGCAAAATGAATTGCATCCGGTCCGACAGAACCATTCAACTGCAAAAAGCGTCGTTACGGCGTCAAAGATAACAAAAAAATGCAAGTTGCGACAATTACGGCATACGCTCCGTTTTCGTGCCGTGATTGTCTGCGGCGCTTCGGACGCGAAAAGAAGGCTTCCTGCGGAATAAACAAAAGTGCCCGACAAGTTTACTTGAACGGACACTTTTGTTTTCAGAAGATGCTTTGCGGCATCCTTTCTTTTCGCTTCTCTCAGCTTCTTAGCAGTTCATCGCGCCGCAGCAGTGGATGACCTGACCGCTGACATACGACGAAAGATCCGAAGCGAGGAACAACGCCACCTTGGCAACGTCCTCGGGCGTGCCGCCGCGGCGCAGCGGAATCTGCTTGTACCAGCCCTCTTTCACCTCGTCGGGCAGCTTGGCGGTCATTTCGGTCATGATGAAGCCGGGGGCGATGGCGTTGGCACGGATACCTCGCGGGCCCATCTCCTTCGCAATGGATTTAGCCAATCCGATCATGCCGGCCTTCGACGCCGAGTAGTTGCACTGTCCGGCGTTGCCGCTGACACCCACCACCGACGACATGTTGATGATCGAGCCGCCTTTCTGCCGCGCCATGACGGGCGTTACGGCGTGGATGAAGTTGAACGCCGATTTGAGGTTCACGGTCAGCACGGCATCCCACTGAGCCTCGGACATGCGCATCATCAGGCCGTCTTTCGTGATTCCGGCGTTGTTGACGAGGATGTCGATGCGTCCGAAATCCTTCACGATCTGGTCGATGACCTGATGCGTCTCTTCGAAATTCGCGGCGTTCGAGGCGTATCCTTTGGCCTTTACGCCCAATGCGGCGATCTCGGCCTCGGTGGCTTTGCCGTTCTCGTCGATCACGAGGTCGGTGAACGCCACGTCGGCACCCTCTTTGGCGAATTCGAGTGCGATGGCCTTGCCGATGCCGCGTGCGGCGCCGGTCACAACGGCCACTTTTCCATCCAGTAATTTCATAATGTTATACTTTTTAAGGTAATATCTGCCAATTTTGCGGCACAAAGATAGTGCAAGGCGAGAGGAATGCCAAATTTATTTGAGCATTTCCGAGCCGCAGCCTATCTAAGGCGAAGCCAAAAATAGTACAAGCCGAGGGCAAATGCAAACTTCGTTTGCGGTTTTGCCGAGGCGCAGCCTATCCAAGACCGGGTTTTGCCCGGTCAAATATAGGAAAAATATCTTAAACCGTTTTTCGACGAACCCATTTTCGGCATTTTTGCTTATCTTTACCCGCTGTAAAAGCATTTCACAAAATCCCTAACGATAATGAAAAGAGATTCCCAGATTTTCGATTTGATTGCCGCCGAGCGCAGCCGCCAGATGCACGGCATCGAGCTGATCGCCTCGGAGAACTTCGTCAGCGACCAGGTGATGGAGGCCATGGGCTCGGTTTTGACCAACAAATACGCCGAAGGCTATCCCGGCGCCCGCTACTACGGAGGCTGCGAGGTCGTGGACAAGGTCGAGTCGCTGGCCATCGAGCGCATCTGCAAGCTCTACGGCGCGGAATACGCCAACGTGCAGCCCCACTCGGGCGCGCAGGCCAACATGGCCGTTTTCTTCGCCTGCATGCAGCCGGGCGACACTTTCATGGGGCTGGACCTCGCACACGGAGGGCACCTCTCGCACGGTTCGCCGGTCAACATGTCGGGCAAATACTTCCGGGCAGTAGGCTACCAGCTCGACGAGAAGACCGGCACGATCGACTACGACGCCATGGAGCGTAAAGCCCTGGAGTGCAAGCCCAAACTGATCGTCGGCGGCGCCTCGGCCTATTCGCGCGAATGGGACTACAAGCGCATGCGCGAGATCGCCGACAAGGTGGGGGCCCTGCTGATGGTGGACATGGCCCACACGGCCGGACTGATCGCCGCCGGGCTGCTGGACAACCCCGTGAAATACGCCCATATCGTCACCTCGACGACCCACAAGACCCTGCGCGGACCCCGCGGCGGCATTATCCTGATGGGCAAGGATTTCGAGAATCCCTGGGGGCAGACCACGCCGAAGGGCGCCGTGAAGATGATGTCGCAGATCCTCAATTCAGCCGTATTCCCGGGCATCCAGGGCGGTCCGCTGGAGCACGTCATCGCCGCCAAGGCCGTGGCTTTCGGCGAGGCGCTGGAGCCTGCCTACAAGGAGTATCAGACTCAGGTGCAGAAGAACGCCGCCGCGATGGCCGCCGCTTTCGTGAAGCGCGGTTACAAGATCGTATCGGGCGGTACGGACAACCACCTGATGCTGGTCGATCTGCGGACGAAATTCCCCGAACTGACGGGCAAGCTGGCCGAGAAATGCCTCGTGGCCGCCGACATCACCACCAACAAGAACATGGTGCCGTTCGACAGCCGCTCGCCGTTCCAGACCTCGGGTCTGCGCTTCGGCACCCCGGCCATTACGACCCGCGGTCTGAAGGAGGACAAGATGGATTACATCGTCGAGCTGATCGACCGCGTGCTGCACGATCCGGAGAACGAGGCGAATATCGCCGCCGTCCGCAAGGATGTGAACGCCCTGATGGCCGACTATCCGCTTTTCGCGTGGTAAGATGAAAGAGGTTATCGACTTCTTCCGCCGCCTGCACGACGACAATACCCGGGAGTGGTTCGACGCCCACCGCGCCGAATGGACCCGGGTGAAAGGGCGGTTCGCGGATTTCACCGGACAGTTGATCGAGGGCATCTCGTCGTTCGATCCTACGGTGCGGGGCCTGCGTCCGCAGGACTGCACCTACCGGATCGCCCGCGACACGCGCTTTTCGAACGACAAGTCGCCCTACAAGACCCATATCGGAGCCTACATCGCCCCGAAGGGCAAGAAATCGGGCTTCGCGGGATACTATTTCCACATCGAGCCCTGCGCCGATTCGCTGGTGGGGTGCAACCTGCTTTCGGCGGGTCTTTACTGCCCCGAACCGACGGTGCTGCGATCGGTGCGGGAGGAGATTCTCGATAACGGTGCGGAGATCGAGGCGGCCGTCGGCAAGGCCCGGGGATTCCGGCTCTACGAAGGCAACAAGCTCAAACGCATACCGACAGGATTTCCCGCCGACAGCGAATACGCCGAGATGTTGAAATTGAAGGATTTTTACCTCGAACGGCCGATCACCGAAGAGTACCTGCTCGCTCCGGACCTGCTGGAGCGCACCGTCGAGGAGTTCCGCCGTACGCAGCCGTTCATCGCCATTCTGAACCGCGCCGTGCAGTACGCCTACGACGAAATGATGTAGCATGAAACGGTTGATTTTACTTGCCGCGCTATGGATTGCGACGACGGCCGGCGCACAGGAGATCCGAAAGGAGACTTTCGCCTATGCCGTCCGCGAGTCGGATACGCTGAGGCTGGACCGCTATGCCGCCCTCACGCCCGACAGTCGGAAAAGACCCTGCCTGATGTTTCTCTTCGGCGGCGGTTTTATGACCGGAACGCGGGATAACCGCCGTTTCCGGCCCTTCTTCGACTACTACGCCCGCAAGGGTTTCGTCGTCGTTTCGATCGACTACCGGCTGGGGATGAAGCGGGCGAAAGCGGCCGGCCTGCTCGATGAGGCTCATTTCGCGCAGGCGCTGGATTCGACGCTCTCGATGGCGATGGAGGACCTCTACGACGCTACGGCCTATGTCTGCGAACGCATGTCCGATGTCGATCCCACCCGAATCGTAACGTGCGGATCGAGCGCCGGGGCCATCACGGTCCTGATGGGCGAATACGGACTGTGCAACGGTCATCCGCTGACCCGCGGCAAGTTCGGTCGGGACTTCGGCTACGCCGGGGTCATCGCCTTCGCGGGGGCTGTTTGCGATCGCCGGGATACGCTGCGCTGGGACCGCGATCCTGCACCGATGATGCTTTTCCACGGCGACGCCGACCGCAACGTTCCCTACGGCAAGATCGGCTTTGATGGGGTGTGGCTCTTCGGATCGGAAAGCATCGCCGAAGATCTCGCGCACCGCGGAATTCCGTATTGGTTCCATTCCGTGTCCGACACCGATCATTCGATGGCGTGGCGGCCGATGCGGGAAAACCGTGCGGAGATCGACGCATTCCTCGAAAAACTGGTCTTCGGCGGACAGCGGCAGGCGGTCGAAACCCGCATAAGGCCGCTCGACACTCCCCGGAAGCCGAAAGACTTCAAGATCGCCGACTACATCGACGCCAACTACGGCCACTAAAGCGCCTCCCGGCGCATGAAAAATCCGCAGTCCTCTTTCCGAAGACTGCGGATTTTTTCGTCGCCCGGACGGAGATTCACTCCACGGTCACCGATTTGGCGAGGTTGCGGGGCTGATCGACGTTACGGCCCTTGTAAACCGCAATGTAATAGGCCAGCAATTGCAACGGCACCGATACTACGACCGGCATGAGACATTCGGCGATGACCGGAACCTCGATCACGTAATCCGCCGAACGGCGCACCTGCTGGTCGTCACGGGCGACGACGGCGATGATCTTGCCGCCCCGGGCCCGAATCTCCTCGATATTCGAGGCGCTCTTTTCGTAAGTGTGATCCGGCGTGGCGATGGCTACGGTAGGCATTTCGGCGTCGATCAGCGCGATGGGGCCGTGCTTCATCTCGGCGGCGGGGTAGCCCTCGGCGTGAATGTAGGAGATCTCTTTGAGTTTCAAGGCGCCCTCCAAAGCCGTAGGGTAGTTGTATCCGCGGCCCAGGTAGATGAAATTGTGGGCGTAGGTGAATATCTTCGCCAGGTCGGCGACCTGCGGCGCGACCTTCAACACCTCCTCCAACGTTTCGGGCAGGTGGAGCAGGGCGCTCGAAACTTCGTGGTAATATGCGTCCGAAACAGTTCCCTTTTCGCGACCCACGGCCAGCGCCAGCATCGCCATCACGGTCACCTGCCCGGTGAAAGCCTTCGTCGAGGCGACGCCGATTTCGGGACCTACATGGATATAGGCCCCCGAATCCGTCGCCCGGGCGATGGACGATCCCACGACATTGCAGATACCGAAGACGAAAGCCCCGGCCTTGCGGGCCAGCTCCACGGCGGCCAGCGTGTCGGCCGTCTCTCCCGACTGCGACACGGCGATCACGATGTCGTCCTCGCGGATGATGGGGTTGCGGTAGCGGAACTCCGAGGCGTATTCCACCTCGACCGGGATGCGGCAGATCGACTCGATGAGGTGTTCGCCGATCAGCGAGGCGTGCCACGAGGTGCCGCACGCCACGAAGATGATGCGCCGGGCGGCGAGGAATTTGTCGCGGTGGTCGATCACTCCCGAGAGCTTCACCTCGCACGTGTCGGGATTGATGCGCCCGCGGATGCAGTCCACGAGCGTCGAGGGCTGTTCGTAAATCTCCTTGAGCATGAAATGGGGATAGCCGCCCTTTTCGAGCTGCGAGATGGAGAGCTGGAGCTTGCGGATGTCGATCTTCCCCTCGTGGTTGTCCAGCGTCACGACTTTCAGGGGTTTGTCGCGTTCGATCACGGCGATCTCCCCGTCGCCCACATAGACGAAATCCTGCGTGTATTCGATGATCGACGCGGCGTCGGACGAGAGGAAATACTCGCCCTCGCCGATGCCCACGACCATCGGACTGCTCTGCCGTGCGGCGATGATCCGGTCGGTGTTTCCCTTCTCGACGACGGCGATGGCATAGGCCCCGACCACCTGACGGAGCGCCTGCTGCACGGCTTCGAACAGCGTGCAGCCGTTCGTCCGGCGGACGTATTCGATCAGATTCACCAGCACTTCCGAATCGGTGCTGCTGCGGAACGTGTAGCCGTTCTCGACGAGCGCGTCTTTCAGTACGCGGTAGTTTTCGATGATGCCGTTGTGTATCAGGGCGATCTGCTCCGATTCGGAGTAGTGGGGATGGGCGTTGGCGTCGTTCGGAACCCCGTGCGTGGCCCAGCGCGTGTGGGCGATGCCGATGGTTCCGCCGAGGTCCTTGCCTTCGAGGAAGTGTTCCAGGTCCGAGACCTTGCCTTTGCATTTGAAAACGTGAAGGGCCCCCGTCGCATTGACCAGCGCGATGCCCGCGCTGTCGTAACCCCGGTATTCGAGGCGGTGCAGACCCTTCACCAGAATCGGGCAGGCGTCACGCCGGCCGACATATCCTACAATTCCGCACATCTGTTTTTTTCGTTTTGTCCGGGATAAAAATAGTAAAATATTTTACGAATACCGGCAAAAAGAGGGCGGGAATTTACACCCGCCCTGTCGATTTTTTGGAAACAAAACTGTTTTTCAATCGGTTACCTGACGTATTTCCGAATCTCCTCCACGATTGCGGCATTGCCCGCTACGATCGAGATGCCGCGGTCGCGGCGGAGTTCGCAGACGACGCCTCCAGCCTCCCGCAGAATCAGTTCGGCGGCGCAGATGTCCCATTCGTGGAGCGCCAGCTCCCAATAGCCGTCCAGCAGTCCCGCGGCGACGCAGCTGATGTCGTAGGCCGCCGCTCCCAGCCGCCGGACATCCCGCACGTAGGGGATGATCCGGGCGATGTTGTCGCTGTTGTTGTCCGGATTCACGTCCTTGTCGTAGGGAAACCCCGTGGCGATCACCGATGTGGCGAGCGTCCGTTTCTCCCCGACGCGAATGCGTTCGGGCTCCCGCGAAGCGTATTGCAGATGCGCTCCGCCGCCCTTTACGGCGGTGAACAACTCTCCCAAATACGGGGCATAGACTACGCCCACGACCGTTTCGCCCTTGTGTTGCAGGGCGATCGAGACCGCGAAAACGGGCAGTCCCTGACTGTAATTGGTCGTACCGTCCAACGGATCGACCACCCAGCGCCAGTCGCTCTCCGCACAGCCGCGGCTGCCACCCTCCTCGCCCAGAATGGCGTGGTCGGGATAGCGCTCCGCGATCATCCCGGCGATCAGTTCTTCGCTCTCCTTGTCAGCGCGCGTCACCACGTCATAGACGTTGGATTTGGTCCGCACGGCGAGTTCGTCGCCCCGGAAATAGGCGAGCTGTATCTTCCCGGCCTCCCGGGCCATCCCCACGGCAAATTCCAGCAGTTCGTCGTACATCGGCTGTCAGCTTTCGGCGAAATACTTGTAAAACAGCGGAATGGTCTCCACGCCCTTGTCAAACTGTTCGAGTCCGTAACTCTCGTTCGGCGAGTGGATGGCGTCCTCGGCCAGCCCGAATCCGATCAGGATCGACTTGATGCCCAGAATCGACTCGAACCCGCTGATGATCGGAATCGAACCGCCCGAATAGAAGGGCAGGGGCTTTTTGCCGAAGGTCGCTTCGACGGCCTTTTCTGCCGCCTTGTAGGCCGGCATATCGGTCGGGGAGACGTAGGGCATGCCGCCGTGAAGCGCCTTCACCGTCACTTTCACGCTCTTGGGCGCAATGGCGTTGAAATGCTTTTCGAAGAGCTCCGAAATCTTGCGGTAGTCCTGGTTCGGGACCAGGCGCATCGAAATCTTGGCCGAGGCTTTCGCGGGGATCACCGTCTTGGTGCCTTCACCTGTGTAGCCGCCCCAGATGCCGTTGACATCGAGCGACGGACGCACACCCGTGCGTTCCAGCGTCGTGTAGCCCGCTTCGCCCTCCACATCGCCGATTTCCAGCGATTTTTTATAGTTTTCCATATCGAACGGTGCCTTGTTGAACGCCTCGCGCTCCCCGGGCGTCAGTTCGCGCACATCGTCGTAGAAGCCGGGGATCGTCACACGGCCGCTATCGTCTATCAGACTGGCCACCAGCCGCGTCAGCACGTTGGCCGGATTGGCCACAGCACCGCCGAAGAGCCCCGAGTGGAGGTCCTTGTTCGGCCCCGTCACTTCAACCTCCATGTAAGCCAACCCGCGCAAACCGCATGTGATAGAGGGCGTTTGCATCGAGATCATCGAGGTGTCCGACACCAATATAATATCGGCTGCGAGCATCTCCTTGTTCTGCTCGCAGAAGCCGTAAAGGCTCGGCGAACCGATCTCCTCCTCGCCTTCCAGCATGAATTTGACGTTGCAGGGCAGCGTGTCCGTGGCACACATCGCCTCGAAAGCCTTGGCGTGCATCCACAACTGGCCCTTGTCGTCGTCCGCTCCGCGGCCCCAGATGCGGCCCTCCTTGATGACGGGCTCGAACGGCTCCGTGCGCCACTCGCCGCGCGGGTCCACGGGCATCACGTCGTAGTGGCCATAGACCAGCATCGTTTTGGCCTTCGGATCGACGATCTTTTCGGCATAAACCACCGGATTGCCCTCCGTGGGCAGTACATCGGCACGGTCGGCGCCGGCCTTGGCAAGCGCCGCGGCGAGGAACTCCGCGCAACGCTGCATGTCGGGTTTGTGTTCGCTCTGCGCGCTGATCGACGGAATACGCAGAAGATCGAACAACCCGCTAATAAACCGTTCCTTATTCTCCTTTATATAAACTTTTGCTTTATCCATTCGCTTACTTGATTTTTTGCAATACGTAATTCTCCGCCAACGCTCCCGTGACGGGTTGTTTCTCGGCGTCGAGCATGCGCAGCCGGTTTTCCTCTACCTTGTAATACTCTTCCGATCCGTCGTCGAGCTGAGTCAGGGTCAGCAGATTTTCCTTGACGCTGAAAACGCCTTTTTCGTCGAACTCAGCGTCGCGGTCGATGTATTTCATGTGCAACTCGTATGTCCCGTCGGGATTGAGCGTCAGCGTCGTTTGGATTCCCGGGCAGTCCGCCGCCGGCAGGGTGCCTTCGTAGGTGCCCAGGTAGTCGAGCGACGTTTCGGCGGTGTGCATGTCGGGCGCCGCCGCGGTCGTAGTCTGCGTTTCGGCGGCAGTTTTCTTTTTCGGGGCGTTTCCGCCGCAGGCGACCAGCGCGAGGGCTGCGGCAAGGATCAATACGTTCTTTTTCATGGTCTTAGATATTAGATATGACAGATTTCTTTGATTTCAGCAATGAACCGCTGCGCCAGCGCGTCGGCCTCGTCCATCGACTTGGCTTCGGTGTAGACGCGGATGATCGGCTCGGTGTTCGATTTGCGCAGGTGAACCCAGTTCTCCGGGAAGTCGATTTTTACGCCATCTATATCGTTCACGTTTTCACCCGCATAACGGGCCTTCACTTCACGCAGCACTTTATCCACGTCGATAGCCGGCGTCAATTCGATCTTGTTCTTCGAAGCGTAGTACGAAGGGTAGGTCGCACGCAGCTGGGTCATGGTCATTCCCTTCTTCGCCAGCCACGTCAAAAAGAGTGCCGTGCCCACCAGCGCATCGCGTCCGTAGTGCAGTTCGGGGTAGATGACTCCGCCGTTGCCCTCGCCGCCGATCACGGCGCCGACCTCCTTCATTTTCGTCACGACGTTGACCTCGCCGACAGCCGAAGCGTAGTATTTGCCTCCGTAACGTTCAGTAACGTCGCGCAGGGCCCGCGACGAGGAGAGGTTCGAGACCGTGTTGCCGGGCTTTTCGGAGAGGATGTAGTCGGCGACGGCCACCAGCGTGTATTCCTCGACGAACATCGAACCGTCTTCCGAAACGAATGCCAGCCGGTCCACGTCGGGATCGACCACGATGCCCACATCGGCCTTTTCGCGCACGATCACCTCCGAAATCTCCGTGAGATTCTGCGGCAGCGGCTCGGGGTTGTGGGCGAATTCGCCCGTCGGCTCGCAGTTCAGCTCCACGACCTCGCAGCCCAGCTCGCGCAGCAGCTTCGGCATGACGACTCCGCCCACCGAGTTCACGGCATCGACTACCACCTTGAAACGGCGTTTGCGCACAGCTTCGGCATCGACCAGCGGCAGCGCCAGCACGCGGCGGATATGCTCGTCGTTGAAATCCTCGCGCGAAAGGACATGTCCGATAGCGTCGATCGCGGGGTAGTCGTAATCCTCCTCCTCGGACATGGCCAGCACCTGCTTGCCCTCGGCGTCGTTCAGGAATTCGCCGTCGGAGTTCAGCAGTTTCAGGGCGTTCCATTGGCGGGGGTTGTGCGAGGCGGTGATGATGATACCGCCGTCGGCCTTTTTCGTGATGACCGCCATTTCGGTTCCCGGGGTGGTGCACAACCCGACGTTGATGACATCGGCGCCGCAGGCCAGAAGGGTTCCTTCGACGAGATTCGAGACCATTTCGCCCGAAATCCGGGCGTCGCGTCCTACGACTATGGTAAGTTTTTTGCCCGGTGTGCGGCGGGCGATCAGACGCACGTAGGCCGTGGTGAATTTCACGACATCGGGCGGCGTCAGATTCTCCCCCGCGGGGCCTCCGATAGTGCCCCGGATGCCCGAAATGGATTTGATAAGAGTCATGTTTTATTCGGTTTTGGATATACTTTATATTTATGAAAAATTAGCGTCGAAGTTTTGATATTCGAGGTAAATATATTACTTTTATGCCAATTATGGAAATTAAAAAACGACAATTATGAGGACGATTCCCGCTTCCGAATTGATAATCAACGACGACGGTTCGATATTCCATCTCCACCTGCTTCCCGAGCAGCTGGCCGACACCGTGATATTGGTCGGCGATCCCGGCCGAGTGGCCCTCGTGGCCGGATTTTTCGACACGAAGGAGTGCGAAGTGGCGAACCGCGAATTCAAGACCGTGACGGGGACCTACAAAGGCAAGCGCATGACGGTCCTTTCGACCGGCATCGGCATCGGCAATATCGACATCTGCGTCACGGAGCTCGATGCGCTGGCCAACGTCGATTTCGCCACGCGGCAGGAGAAGGCCGTGAAAAAACAGCTTACGCTGGTCCGCCTCGGCACCTCGGGGGCCATTCAGCCCGACATCAAGGTCGGTGAATTCGTCTTTTCGCGCACCTCGTGCGGTTTCGACGGTCTGCTGAGCTACTACAAGGGCCGCGACGCAGTCTGCGATCTGGCGCTCGAAGAGGCTTTCGTAAAGCACACGGGCTGGTACGAGAAGATGCCGCGACCCTATTTCGTCGATGCCGACAAGACGCTTTTCGAGCATTTCAGCGACGTTACGCGCGAGGGCATCACCATCGCCGCCCCGGGCTTTTACGCCCCGCAGGGCCGCTGGGTGCGTCTCGAACCGCACGACGCGCATCTGAACGAGAAGATCGAGTCGTTCGGCTACGAAGGCCGCCGCATCACCAATTTCGAAATGGAGGGTTCGGCGCTGGCCGGGCTCGCGGCGCTGATGGGCCACCGCGCCGCCACGATCTGCACGATCATCGCCCAGCGCATCGCGCAGGACGTGAACACGGACTACAAACCGTTCGTGAAGGAGATGATCCGGACGGCCCTCGACAAACTGGCTATTTTAGAGTAAAAAACCATAAACAGAAAAAACAGAGAAAAACGTATGAAATTTTCCGTATCAAGCTCGGCACTGCTTTCGCTCCTGGCCACCACCGGCAAGGTTATCAGCAATAAGAACACGCTTCCCATTCTGGACTACTTCCTGATGGAACTCAACGGCAACACCCTGAAAGTCACGACTTCGGACCTCGAAACGACCCTGATCGGCTCGATCGAGGTGGACAGCGTGGAGAGCGAGGGCACGATCGCCGCGCCGGCCAAACTGATGCTCGACTCGCTGAAAGAGTTTCCCGAGCTGCCGCTCGTGATCGACGTTAACGACAAGAACTGGGAGATCAAGATCAACTGGAAGAGCGGTTCGCTCTCGATCCCCGGAGCCAGCGCCGTGAGCTATCCCGCCGTGCCGCAGCTGAGCGCCGAAAAGAAAGAGCTTTCGATGGACGTGGACACGCTCGTCAACGGCATCAACAAAACCATCTTCGCCACGGCCGACGACGAACTGCGCCCCGTGATGAACGGCATCTATATCAATCTGGCGCCCAATGCGCTGACGTTCGTGGGCACCGACGCCCACAAGCTGGTGAAATACGAGTCCGAGACCCCCAACGAGGTGACTGCCTCGTTCATCCTGCCCAAGAAGCCCGCCAACCTGCTGAAATCGGTGCTGCTGAAGGAGGACGACGCGATCGAGATGGCGTTCGATTCGAAGAATGCCCTGTTCAAGCTCAAGAGCCATACGCTCGTATGCCGCCTGATCGAGGGCAACTACCCGAACTACAACGCCGTGATCCCGGCCAACAACCCCAACAAGGTGCTGGTGGACCGCATCGAACTGGTCAACGGCATCAAGCGCGTGGCCGTCTGCTCGAATCCCACGACGAACCTCATCCGCATGGACATCGCCGACAACAAGATCAACCTCACGGCCCAGGACATCGACTTCTCGGTGTCGGCCAACGAGACGATTTCGTGCAGCTACGACGGTCAGCCCATTTCGATCGGCTTCAAATCGACGTTCCTCGTCGAGATCCTCTCGAACATGGAGACCCCGACGGTGGTGGTGGAGCTGGCCGATTCGACCCGTGCCGGCGTCTTCAAGCCCGTATACGACGACAAGCAGTCGAGCGCGACGCTCATGCTGCTGATGCCGATGATGATCAACGCATAACGGCGGCCAGATGAAGCTGAACCTCAAACGACCGATCATCTTCTTCGACCTCGAAACCACCGGCATAGACACCGCAAAGGACCGCATCGTCGAAATTTCGATGGTCAAGGTCATGCCCGACGGCGAGGAGATCACCAAAACCCGCCGGATAAATCCCGGAATGCACATTCCCGAGGAGGCTACGGCCGTACACGGCATCACGGACGAGGACGTGAAGGAGTGCCCGACGTTCGCGCAGGTCGCCAAGTCGCTCGAACAGTTCATCCGGGGCTGCGACTTCGGCGGTTTCAACTCGAACCGCTTCGACCTCCCGGTGCTGGTCGAGGAGTTCCTGCGGGCGGGTGTCGATGTGGATTTCAAACGCCGCAAGTTCGTTGACGTACAGAACATCTTCCACAAGAAGGAGCAGCGGACGCTGGTCGCGGCCTACAAGTTCTACTGCGACAAGAACCTCGAAGACGCCCACTCGGCCGAGGCCGACACGAAAGCCACCTACGAGGTGCTGATGGCCCAGCTGGACCGTTACGACGACCTGGAAAACGACATCGACAAGCTGGCCGAATACTCGTGCCGCGCCGAAGCGGCGGACTACGCCGGGCGCATCCTCTTCAACGAAAAGGGCGAGGAGGTCTTCGGATTCGGCAAGTACAAGGGACGTTCGGTGGCCGAGGTGTTCCGCATCGAACCCAGTTACTATGCGTGGATGATGAACGGCGATTTCCCGCTCTACACCAAGAAGGTCATCACCGAAATCCGGATGCGCGATAAACTGAAATGACGATGAAACGACTCTGTGCCACAGCCCTGACGATCGCGTGGGCTCTCTGCGCCCTTGCGGCGGAGAAGTCCGGAACGATCGTCTACATCAACGGCTCGAAGTACTACATCCACACCGTCCAGCCAGGAGAAACGCTCTACGGACTTTCGAAAACCTACGGCGTGGGCGAGAAGGTGATCCTCGAAAACAACCCTTCAATCGCCCGCGGGCTGAAAACGGCCGAAAACATCAAGATACCTTTCGTGAGCGACGTTCCCGAGCCGAAGTCGGACAGGAAACTGCGCAAGACCTTCGATTTCCATTTCGTGTCGAAGGGCGAAACGCTTTACGCCATTTCGCGGCAGTATGAAATTCCCGTGAAAACCCTTCTGGAGGACAACCCCAACCTCGATCCGCTGCACATGCGCCTCGGGGAACGCATCCTGATCCGCAAGAAGCAGATCGGTTCGGAGGACGAAGCCGGCACGAAGGAGCAGTGGGAGGAGTACCGCCAGTCGCTGAACAGCGTGGCCGACGAGGGTACGGCCTATCACATCGTCCATCCGGGCGAAACGTTCTACTCGCTGTCGCGCCGCTTCGGGATTACGGAGACCGAGCTCAGCGCGCTCAACGACGGACTGAAACCCGCGGACCTCAAAGCCGGGGCGATGATCAAAATCCCGCAGCCGGACGGCGCCGTGACGGCGGAAGCTGCCGACAGCCTGCGCCGGGACAGCGTGGCCGCCTCGGAACGGCAGGTCGTTCCCGTCGAATTCCGCGCCCTGCGCCGCAGCGAACCGCTTCATGTGGCGCTGCTGCTGCCCATCGCCACGGGCGGCGAGGCCAACGGCAATTACCTGGAATTCTATCAGGGATTCCTGCTGGGGCTCGACAGCGTTAAAATCCGGCAGGGCATTTCGGCAGAGGTTCATCTCTACAACACGGCCCGCGACACGGCCCGCATCCGCGAGATCGTCGAGCGGGACGAGGCGTTCCGCAAATCGGATCTGATCGTCGGACCGGTCTACGAAGAGGGGCTCACTCCGATAATCCGCTTCGCCGAGGAGAAAAAGGTGCCCGTGGTGTCTCCGCTGGCGCATATCGTCAACCATAACAGCGACGTGCTGTTCCAACTGGCGCCCGATCCGGCTCACAAATACGAGAAAGCGGGGGATCTGGTGGGCGGCGACAAGCACGTGACGCTGATCTACACCGCCTCGACCGACAAGGAGTTCGAGCGCGAGATACTGGCGCTGCTGGGCGACTCGGAATACTCCCGCTACACCTATAAATACGAGCATCCGTCGGCGCGTTCGGCCAACAGCCCGAGCGACCTCACGCCGCTGCTGGAGAACGGGCAGGACAACCTTTTCGTGATCCTGTCGGACAACAGCGTCGATGTGGAGCGGATTCTCGCGGCCCTGGCGTCGGCCGATACGAGCATCACGAGTCGCGGACGCACGACGCCCCGTTTCTCGGTGCTGGGCAACCCGCGCTGGAACCGTTTCGGGGGAATCGACCGCGCCATCTATTTCAAGGACCGCGTGGTATTCTTCTCGACCTATCATGCCAAACGCGACTCCGAGGTGGTGAGGACCTTCGACAGCGCCTACATCCGCGCGTTCGGCGCGCTGCCGACGCTCTATTCCTACCGGGGTTACGACACCGCCGTGATCTTCGCCCCGGCCATGTACGGTGACATTGAGTACGACCTCGAAGACCGCCGCTATACGCCGTTGCAGACGACCTATCTGTTCGGACAAGGCGAGGGACGCGAAAACCACGTCAACCGCAACTGGATGCGTGTCAACTACAACAGCGACTTCACGATAACCATCGAATAGCAGAATCATGGCAACTTTGACCAACAATACGATCCCCGAGAAGACCATCGAGCGCCTGAGCGAATACCGCCGCACGCTGCTCGCCAGCCACAAGCAGGGCATCACGCACATTTTTTCGCACGTGCTGGCCGGCATCCACGGCATCACGGCCGTGCAGGTGCGCCGCGACCTGATGCTGATCGGATTTTCGAGCGATACGAAGAAGGGCTACGACGTGCAGGTGCTGATCGAATACATCAGCCGGATTCTCGACAGCCCCTCGCCGATGAACATCGCGGTGCTGGGCATGGGCCACCTGGGACAAGCCATCACCAAGTATTTCAACGGCAAGGGCCTCAAGCTGAAGATCACCGCGGCGTTCGATGTCGATCCCGAGAAGGTCGGCAAGACCATCGACGGCATTCCGTGCTACCACATGGATACTTTCGAGGAGGTGGTCGAAGACCGGGACATCTCGATCGTCATCGTCTCGTCGCCGACGAAGGTCGCCCCGACGCTCGTGCTGCCGATCATCAACGCCGGTATCAAGGGCGTGTTGAACTTCACCTCCACGCCGCTGAACTTCCCGCAGGGAATCATCGTCGAGAACTACGACATCACAACGCTGCTGGAAAAAGTCGCCTATTTCGTCAAAGAGAACGAGGAGAACAGCAATGCCTGAGAGGGAACAACAGGGCGGCATACGGGTATTCCACGGTTTCGACGCGCTTCCGCGCTTCGTCCATCCGGTCGTGACCGTCGGGTCTTACGACGGCGTGCACCGGGGACACCGGGCGTTGATCGAGCGACTTATCGCCGAAGCCCGCGCCATAGGGGGAGAGTGTGTCGTGCTGACTTTCGAGCCGCATCCGCGCATCACGCTCGGCAGGGACGAGGGGCTGCGGCTGCTGACGACCCTCGACGAAAAGATCGCCCTGCTCGGAGAACTGGGCGTGGACAATGTAATCGTCATCCCTTTCGACCGGGCTTTCAGCGCCCTGACGGGTGCGGAGTTCGTCGAGGAATACCTGATCGGAAAGGTCGGCGCCGAAACGCTCGTCGCGGGCTACAACCACCGCTTCGGCCACGACCGGCTCGACTGCGACGCCCTCGCGGCGACGGGACGACTGCGGGTCGTGAAAGTGGGACCGTGTACGGTTGACGGCGTACGTGTCAGCTCGACGCTGATCCGCCGGTTGCTGGAAGAGGGCAAGACCGAGGAAGCCGCCCGCCTAAGAGGCGCCCGCTTAAAAAGTTAGGGGATTGCTTTGACCTGCTCTGCCAAACTGAAAGCAAATAAAATAAGGAAAAATATGTTAAGCCACGATTGTCAGATACGGGTGTGGTACAAACACACCGATCAGATGGCCATTTGCCACCATTCGAACTACATCTGCTACTACGAAGCGGCCCGCAGCGAATTTCTGCGTGCGCTGGGCATGTCGTTCGCCGAGGTCGAACGGCGGGGCATCATGATGCCGATTCTCGAAGTGCAGTCCAAATACCGCAAGCCGGCCTATTTCGACGAGCTGCTCACGGTGCGCATCATCCTCCGGGAAATGCCCTCGACACGCATCAATTTCTTTTACGAAATCTACAACGAGCGGGGCGACCTGCTGAATACGGGCATGACCCAGCTGGGATTCATCCACAGCGATTCGCGTCGTCCCTGCCGCTGTCCCGAGTGGTTTCTCGACCTGCTCCGGAAGGAGTGGACCGAGGAGTAAACGCCCCGGCTATGTTGAAAAAACGGACCTTCCGCGATGGAAAGTCCGTTTCGTCTTATAGACTCAAAAAGAGCCGTGTCCCCGTCAGGACACGGCTCCGTCATTCGGCTCGGCCGGGTTATTTCTCGATCAGCGAGATCGACCGCTGGATGAAATCCGTGAGATTCTTGCCTTTCAGCATGCCGTTCGTGAGCAGGGCCAGGTCGATGATCTGCTTGACGAGGCGGTTTTCGCCACCGATCTCGCGCAGACGCTGGTTGCGCTCGTCGCGCAGGGTGACGACCTTCTTCGACAGCTCCTCGCGGGTGGATTTCTCCTCGGGAGTCAGCTCCTCTTCCTTCTTGCCCTTCACGACCTCGTCGAAACGCTTCTCCTCGGCCACGGCGGCGTCGATCTTCTTGGTGACGGTCCGGAGCTTGTCGCCATAGGCTTTCTCCACGTCAGCGAGAATGTCGATGACAATGGGGTGGTTGCCGTTTACCGCAATGGTGAAGTTGTCGGGCATCTGACCGTAGAACTGGCTCATGCCTCCGCCGCCCATCGCAGCCATCTCCTTCATGCGGCGCATGAACTCGTTCTGGGTGATGACCACCGGAGCTTCGTCGGGCGACATGGCTTCGAACGAGATGTTGTAGTGTATCTTGTCGTCCTTGGGCATCTGGCTCTCGAACACCGGTTCCAGCAACTCCTGCTGCGCCTCGGTGAGCGACATCTTGACGTTCTCCTCCTTCTGGATGAGCTTGTCGATGACATCGCTGTCCACGCGCACGAACCGCGTCTCCTTCTCTTTCGATTCATACCAGTTGATGTAGTGGCTGTCCAGCTGGCCGTCCATCACCAGCACGTCGTAGCCCTTGGCCTTGGCCGCCTCCAGCGAGGTGTATTTCGCCACGGGATCGTCCACGTAGAGGAACACCACGGTCTTGTTCTTGTCGGTCTGGTTCTCCTTCACCTTCTCGGTGTACTCCTTGGGGGTGAAATACTTGCCCTCGGTATTCTTCCAGAGCATGAAATCCGAGGCTTTCTCGGCGAACTTCTCGTCGGTCAGAATGCCGTACTGGATGAATACCTTCAGATCGTCCCACTTCGACTCGTAGTCCGCACGCATGGTGTTGAACAGCTCCTGCAAACGGTCTGCGACCTTGCGGGTGATGTAGCTCGAAATCTTCTTCACGTTGGAGTCGCTTTGCAGGTAGCTGCGCGACACGTTCAGCGGGATGTCCGGCGAGTCGATCACGCCGTGCAGCAGCGTCAGATACTCCGGCACGATGCCCTCGACCTGATCCGTGACATACACCTGGTTCGAATAGAGCTGAATCCTGTTCTTCTGAATCTCGAAATTGTTGTGGATTTTCGGGAAATAGAGGATGCCCGTCAGGTGGAACGGGTAGTCGATGTTCAGGTGGATCGAGAACAGCGGTTCGTCGCTCATGGGGTAGAGCTCGTGGTAGAACTCCTTGTACTGCTCTTCGGTGATGTCCGCGGGCTTGCGGGTCCACAGCGGTTCGACGTTGTTGATGATGTTGTCCTTGTCGGTGTCGACGTACTTGCCGTCCTTCCACTCCTTGACCTTGCCGAAAGCGATCGGAACGGGCAGGAAACGGCAGTATTTCTTCAGCAGCCCCTCGACTTTCGAATCGTCGGCATACTCCAGCGCATCTTCCGAGAGGTGCAGCACGATGGTCGTACCGCGGTCGCGGGCCTCGTCGGTCTCCTCCATTTCGAACTCGGGGGTCCCGGTGCAGCTCCAATGCACGCTCTTCGCTCCCTCGCGGAATGACCGGGTGAAAATCTCGACCTTATCCGACACCATGAACGCCGAGTAGAACCCCAGTCCGAAGTGACCGATGATCGCCTGGTTCTTGTACTTCTCCATGAACTCTTCGGCACCCGAGAAGGCGATCTGGTTGATGTACTTGTCGACCTCCTCGGCCGTCATGCCCACACCGCGGTCCGTTACGGTCAGCGTCTTCTTCTCCTTGTCCGCGGCCACATGGATCGTCAGGTCGCCCAGCTCGCCTTTGGCTTCGCCGATCGACGAGAGGGTTTTCAGCTTCTGGGTGGCATCCACGGCGTTCGAAATCAACTCGCGCAGGAAAATTTCATGCTCCGAATAGAGGAATTTCTTGATGACGGGGAAGATGTTCTCCGTCGTAACTCCGATTTTTCCGTTTTTCATACTGTTATCGTTGTTGTTGTATTGATTTCCGCGGGAATAATCAACAAACGGTGTGCCAGCGATTTTTTTCTGCCATTCTGTCAGCCGGGTCTGCCAAAACCTGTACACCGGCGCGATTTTTTCGTACCTTTGCAGACACAATACGCCGGCTTCAGGGCGCGGTACGGTTTCGGATTCCGGAACCCGGGCTGCGCATCCGGCGGGAACCCCTTAATTTACCGATCATGGAGACGTTCGATTTTCTGAAACTGGCGAAGAAGCGGTATGCCTGCCGCAAATATTTCGACAAGCAAGTGGAGCCGGAGAAACTGGCCCGAATACTCGAAGCGGGGCGTGTAGCTCCTACGGGCGCCAACCGGCAGCCCCAGCGGTTGCTGGTCGTGCAGTCGAAGGAGGGGATGGAGAAACTGGCGCGCTGTACGCGCGACTTCGGGGCTCCGACAGCCATCGTCGTCTGCGCCGACACCTCCGAGGCGTGGACCCGCAAATACGACGGCAAGGTGATCGGCGACATCGACGCCTCGATCGTCACCGACCATATGATGCTTTGCGCCGCATCGCTGGAGCTCGACACGCTGTGGGTCTGCATGTTCAAGCCGGAGGCCGTGCGCGAGGAGTTCGCACTGCCTCCGCATGTGGAACCCGTGAACATCCTGCTCGTCGGCTACGGCGACGGCATCCCGGCCGATCCCGACCGCCACGACACGCAGCGCAAGCCGCTGGACGAAACGGTTTTCCACGAACATTTCTGAAACGAAAAAGGGGATCGGCAACCGATCCCCTTTTTTCAACCTATTTCGCGTAGAGCCGGAACACCATGCGCCACGACTCGCCCGGGGCGATGGTCCGGAACCCTTCGGCCGAAGGATTCGGCAGATTCGGAGCGTTCGTGGTCCACGACTGCGGTTCGGGACAGCAGTAGGGCACCCGGCCCCCGTTGTTCCAAATCGTCCAGTAGGTCGTCTGGGAATCCACCTCGTAGAAGATCCGCGCTCCCGTGCGCACATTCTCGACCAGCGCCCCGCGGAACGACTTGCCGTTCACGTCGATCTCTTTCAGCGTGAAGCCCGCTTCGATAGGGTCGCACTCGGTGACCCGGAGCCCGCCCTCGCGCAGCTTGGCGAATTGCTCCGACAGCGGCAGCTTGCGGCCCGTCGGGAGGTTGCGCTCGTTAAGTTCGACCTGCTCGCCGACGGCAACGCGCATCACGTAATCCGCGGCGTCGCCTCCGGCAAAGGGAATCGACAGCGGAGTGTGAAATCCCACGCCCACGGGCATCCGCAATTTGCTGCGGTTCGAGAACATCACCTCCTGCTCCAGCCCGTCGGCCGAGAGCCAGTAGGTGATCTTGCACTTGAACTCGTGCGGAAAATCGCGGAAAACGGCGTCGTTACCCGCATTGGCGTAGTAACGGCACTCGACCATCACCTCCTCGGCCGTTTCGCTGGCCTTCGAGACGATGAAAGCCTCGCTTTTGAGCACCCCGTGGTGGTAATTGTGCTCCTTCTCGATGGTGATGGGGTACTGGTAGGTGCGGCCCTCGAAGGTGTAACGCCCGTCGGCGATGCGGTTGGGCGGGAACAGAATCGGCAGACCGAACACCTGCGGACGGCCCTTGAACACCTCGATCTCATCGGCTCCGGGCGTGCGCAGGATCTCCGCGCCCAGCCGCGTATTGGCCAGCCGCACGAGGTTCGCGCCCATTCCGGGAACCAGCAGGGCCGTGTAGTCGCCCTTGGAGAATTCGACGGCTTTCAGGCCGTGGAAATCGACGGTACGCAGCATCCTCAGAACAGTTTTTCGATCTTCGCTTTCAGGGCGTCCTTCGAGCAGGCGCCCACCTGCTTGTCAACGACTTCGCCGCCTTTGAGGAAGATGATCGTCGGGATGTTCCTCACGCCGTACTTCATCGTGATATCGTCGTTTTCCTCGACATCGCATTTGCCGATGACCGCTTTGCCGTCGTATTCGGCGGCCAGTTCGTCCACGATGGGCGACATCGTGCGGCAGGGACCGCACCATTCGGCCCAGAAGTCGATGACTACCGGCTGGTCGCCTGCGAGCAGCCCTTCGAAATTCTCTTTGTTGATTGCCAATGCCATTGCTTTGTGTTTTTTGTTGATTATAATAGATTGATATACGGTTCTATGCGATTGAATAGTTGATGTTGTTGTCCTCCAAATATCCGACCAAAGACTGCGTGAGGCTCACCTTGTGGCTCTTCGAGAAGAGGCGCAGCGAAACCTGCGCTTCGCGGTCGTAGACGCTCAGACGCAGCAGCGTGTCGCCCTTCGACTCGCGGACCTTCGCTGTCAGATCGCGGATCAGCATCTCCGTCACATCCTCGACCGGCAGCAGCACGACCATCTCCTTGATCATCGTGTCGCGCATCTCCTGCAACTGGACCATCGAGGTGATCTTGAACTCCAGCTCCTTGTCGTTGTAGGGCTTGGGCTGGACCTTGCCGCGGATAAAGAGGAAGTAGTCCGCGAAGAGGTATTTGCGGAAATTCTCGTAATCCTTGCCGAAGAGGGCGAATTCGTGGGAGCCGTTGTAATCCTCCAACTTGAACTTGCCCCACGGCTTGCCGGTCTTGGTCATCAGGTTCTGCACGCTCACGACCATTCCCGCCACGGCGATCTCCTGCCCCTTGATGGCGTCGAGATTCTCCAGTTCCGAGAGCTGGGTCTTGCACATGTGGTCGATGATGACTTTGTAGTCGTCCAGCGGGTGCGCCGAGAGGTAGAGTCCCACCATCTCGCGCTCCTTCGTGAGCTTCTCCAGCTGGCTCCATTCGGCGCAGGCCGGAAGCACCGGACGCTGAATGTCCACATGTCCCTCGCCGCCGAACAGGCTTTGCTGGGCGTTGTTCTGCTCGGTCTGGAACCGCTGTCCGTAGCGCATCAGCTGTTCGATGAAGGTGATGCCGTTGGCGTCGCGGGCATCCACGCCGAAGAACTTGCAGCGCGAGAAATCCGAGATCGAGTCGAAAGCTCCTGCGTAGGCGAGGTTTTCGAGACATTTGCGGTTGACCAGCGAGTAGTTCACCCGCTCGATGAAGTCGTAGACATCCTTGAACGGACCGTTGGCCTTGCGTTCGGCGATGATGCTCTCCACGGCAGCCTCTCCGACGCCCTTCACGGCGGCCAGTCCGAAACGGACATCGCCGGCCAGGTTGGCCGAGAACTGCCGCATCGACTCGTTGATGTCGGGCCCCAGCACACTGATTCCCATGCGCTTGCACTCGTTCATGTAAAGCGTCAGCTGCTCGATGTTCGTGAGGTTTCGGCTCAGCACCGCAGCCATGTACTCCGAAGGGTAGTTGGCTTTGAGATAGGCGGTCTGGTAGGCCACCCACGAATAGCACGTGGCGTGCGATTTGTTGAACGCATAGGAGGCGAATTTCTCCCAGTCGGCCCATATCTTTTCGAGCACCTTCGGGTCGTGGCCGTTTTTCTTGCCGCCCTCGATGAACTTGGGTTTGAGGTGGTCCAGCTTGTCTTTGAGCTTCTTACCCATAGCCTTGCGCAGCGTGTCCGACTCGCCGCGGGTGAAGTTGGCCAACAGACGCGACAGCAACATGACCTGCTCCTGATAGACCGTGATGCCGTAGGTGTCTTTCAGGTACTTCTCCATCACCGGAATATCGTACTCGATGGGGCTGCGGCCGTGCTTGCGGGCGATGAAGTCCGGGATGTAGTCCATCGGGCCCGGACGGTAGAGGGCGTTCATCGCAATCAGGTCCTCGAAGGTCGAGGGCTGCAATTCGCGCAGGTACTTCTGCATGCCCGCGGACTCGAACTGGAACGTTCCGACGGTGCGGCCCTCGCCGTAGAGCTTGTAGGTCGCCGGGTCGTTGATGATCGTGAAATCGTCGATGTCGATCTTCACGCCCTTGGTCAGGCGGACGTTCTCCACGGCGTCCTTGATGATCGAAAGGGTCTTCAGCCCCAGGAAGTCCATCTTGATAAGTCCCGTGTCCTCGATCACCGAGCCTTCATACTGCGTGACGAGCATCTTTTCGCCGGTCTCCTTGTCGTCGGCCGTCGAGACGGGCACCCAGTCGGTGATGTCGTCGCGGCAGATGATCGTACCGCAGGCGTGCACGCCCGTGTTGCGGACGTTGCCTTCGAGCATCTTGGCATAGCGGATCGTGTCCCTCACCACGGGGTCGTCCGACTGCTCGGCGGCTTTCAGTTCGGGCACATAGTCGATGGCGTTCTGCAAATTGAGCTTCTTGTCCGGAATCTTGTCGGGAACCAGCTTGCAGAGGCGGTCCGACTCCGAGAGCAGGAGTTTCTGCACGCGCGCAACGTCCTTGATGGCCAGTTTTGTGGCCATCGTGCCGTAGGTGATGATGTGCGCCACCTTCTCCTTGCCGTATTTCTGCGTCACCCAGTTCAGCACGCGGCCGCGGCCGTCGTCGTCGAAGTCCACGTCGATATCGGGAAGCGAAATACGGTCGGGGTTCAGGAAACGTTCGAACAGCAGGTCGTAGGCGATGGGGTCGATCTGCGTGATGCCGAGACAGTAGGCCACGGCCGAACCTGCGGCCGAGCCACGGCCCGGTCCCACCGAAACGTCCAGTTCCTCGCGTGCGGCGCGGATAAAGTCCTGCACGATGAGGAAGTAGCCCGGGAAACCCATCGTCTTCATAATGTGCAGCTCGAACCGCAGCCGCTCTTCCTGCTCCTCGGTCAGATGTTCGCCGTAGCGCCTGTGTGCGCCCTCCATCGTCAGTTTGGCGAGGTAGTCAGCCTCGAACTTGATGCGGTACAACTTGTCGTACCCGCCCAGTTTTTCGATCTTTTTGCGGCCTTCCTCCTCCGACATCACCACATTGCCGTTCTCGTCGCGCGTGAATTCCTCGAAGAGGTCCTGCTCCGTGAGCCGAGCGCGGTACTCCTCCTCGGTGCCGAACTCCTTGGGGATCTCGAAGTTGGGCATGATCGGCGCATGGTCGATCGAATAGCACTCGACCTGATTGCAGATGTCCACGGTCGTCGCCATCGCCTCGGGGTCGGTTTCGCCGAAGATCGCAGCCATCTCGGCCGTCGTTTTCAGCCACTCCTGCTTGGAGTAGAGCATGCGCTTGGGGTCGTCGAGGTCCTTGCCCGTCGAGAGGCAGATCAGACGGTCGTGCGCCTCGGCGTTATCCTCGTCCACGAAGTGCACGTCGTTGGTGCAGACCATCCGCACGTTGTGCTTCGCGGCCAGTTCGCGCAGGTGTTTGTTCACATGCAGCTGCATGGGGTAGGCTTCGTGGTTGGCCCGCTCGACGGTGGCTTTGTGCAGCTGCAATTCGAGATAGTAATCGTCGCCGAAAACTTTTTTGTGCCACAAGATCGACTCCTCGGCCTTTTCGAGGTCGTTCGCCGTGATGGCGCGCGGCACCTCGCCGGCCAGACAGGCCGAACAGCAGATCAGCCCCTCGTGGTACTTCTCCAGCTCCACGCGGTCCGTTCGCGGACGCATGTAGAAACCCTCGGTCCACGCTTTCGAAACGATCTTTATCAGGTTGTGATAGCCCTTGAGGTTTTTGGCCAGCAGGATCAGGTGATAACCGCTCTGGTCGGGCTTTCCCTCCTTGTCGTGCAGCCGGCGGCGCGCCACGTAGACCTCGCAGCCGATGATGGGCTTGAAAGCCAGCTTGCGGCGCAGCTCCTCCAACTGCCTCTCGCACTTGGCGATCTCCGCAGCGGGGTCCGCCGAAGCCTCCGTACCGTCTTTGAGGGCGGCGATCCGGGCCTCGCATTCGGCGGCTTTGTCCTTGAATTTGCCCTTGACCTTCTTGACGTAGTTGTAGAACTCCTTGATACCGAACATGTCGCCGTGATCCGTCACGGCGATGCCGGGCTGACCGTCGTTCATGGCCTTGTCCACGAGCCGCTGGATGCTGGCCTGTCCGTCGAGAATCGAATATTGGGTATGTACGTGAAGATGTACGAATTGCGTCATAGCTGCGTCGCTGTTAATATAGATAGTATAAGCCTATCCAGGCAGGAGGTTTATCCTTTTGCAAAGGTAGCCTTTTTTCCGGTAATTTCTATGGCAGGACTCTTGCATTTTATCAACAAAATGCTTAACTTTAGATATCCAACCAAAACCGGAAAATTATGCAAGACGACACGCTGGTTGTACTGGCGGAGTACAACACCATCACAGAGGCCGAAATCACCAAGTCGATGCTCGACAGCGCCGGCATCTGGTCCATGATCCGCAACGAATACATGTCGGCCATCTATCCGATCGGCACCATGCCCGCCCAAGTCGTCGTCCGCGAGGAAGACTTCGAAAAGGCCCGCACGATGCTGCGCCACAGGTAAGGGAATAAAGAAAAGGCTTCACGATTGCGGTGAAGCCTTTTTATATGATCGGATAGCGCCGGAACCGTCGGCCGCCCCTAAAACCGGCTTAGAAGCCGGTCAGTGGCTTTCGGGGATGTAATTGCAGCGGAACTGGTAGGCCGTGCGCTGGGGTACACCGCGAACCTTGCGGGGCGTCCATTCGCCCCGGCTGTTGCGGATCACGCGGATCACCTCCTTCGTAAGACGCTCGTCGGGCGATTCGATGACATCGCCGATGGTGATCTTACCGTCGGGCTCGACGTAGAAGCGGACGTGAACCACGCCGCCGACATTCCTGAACCGGTCGTCGTAACGCACGCGCGTGCGCACCCACTCGAAGAAATTGGTATTCGGGTCCTCGCCCTGGAAAAGCAGGGGATCGGGGTCCTGCATGCGGACGATCTTCTCGACCGGCAGGCGCAGCGTCAGCCGCAGCGTATAATCGACCTTGCGGCCCGCGGCATCCACCGCAGGCATCCAGCCTTCGAGGTGCGAAAACGCCTCGGTCATCGCCCCGCGGGTCGCTTCGCTGGCGGGCGGAAGATCCGTGCGGTCACGCCCCTCGGAAGCGTTGTCGCGGAACCGCCATTCGCTGACGCCGCCCGTGCTGTCCACTTTGAACGCCACCGCTACGCGCATCGAGATCTCGGCGGCGGGAATCCGCCGCTCCACGGCGACCTTTTCGAACTCGCCCACGAGGCGGCGCATGAAATACTCCACGTCCGCACCATTGAATTTGGGCGGCGTCAACTCTTGCTGGGCGAAAGCCCCGGTCCAGAGAGCCGCAAACAGAGCGGCAAGCAACAATTTCATTTTCATCGTTCGTTCCAGATTCGCCATGCCGCTTCGGCCTGCCCGACGAACATCGTCCGGCCGTTCAGCACATGGGCCCCGCGCTGCTGCCCGTAGGCGAGAAACTGCGTCAGGGACGGATTGTACACCAGATCCAGCATATAGTGCTCCGGCGTGACGTAGCCGTAGGGGATGCGCGGGGCGTCATCGACGCGGGGATAGGTGCCGACGGGCGAGGCGTTGACGATCAACCGACTCTCCTCCACGACTTCACACGGCAAGTTGTCATAGGTGTTATTGCCTTTCGATGCGTCGCGCGAAACCAGCGCGAAGGGAATGTCGCGTTCGGCAAGGGCGTACTGCACGGCCTGCGAAGCGCCTCCCGTGCCGAGAATCAGCGCCGACGAAGGCTGTTCGCCGCCCAGCAGTTCGTCCAGTGCGGCCCGCAGGCCGACGATGTCGGTGTTGTAGCCCGTGAGGCTTCCGTCCGCCGCACGACGGATGCAGTTGACGGCCCCGATGGCCTGCGCCTCGGGCGACACGGCATCCAGAAAGGCCATCACCTCGCGTTTGTAGGGAATCGTGACGTTCAGTCCGCAAAGCTCGGGCAGACGCTCCAACAGAGCGGGCAGCTCCCCGATCGAGGGCAGTTCGTAGAGGGCGTATTCGCAATCGCCCAATCCCTCCCGGGAAAATTTTTCCGTGAAGTAGGCCGCCGAGGCCGAATGGCCCAACGGACGGCCGATCAATCCGAAACGCCGCATGGTCTATTCCTCCTGTTTTTTGACGATCATGCGGGCGACGAGCTCGATGCCGTAAATGACCAGAAATCCCACGATGCCGAGCAGAATAGCCTGCACGAGCAGCGAGGGTTGCCCCGTGAGCTGTTCGAAAGTTCCGGGGGCGATGTTGTTCTGCACGAGCGGCTGCGCGACGCCGTGGCTGTCGAGATAGGTCTCCACGGTCTCCTTCCACGGCCACACCTTGTTGAGCGACCCGACCATGAAACCCATCAGCACGGCCACCGTAACGTCGTGCCAATGTTTGAGCAGCCACGACAGCAGATGCGAAAACGAGATGATGCCCGCAGCGGCTCCGATCACGAAAACCGCGATGACGGGAATATCGAACTCCCCGACAGCGTGCATGATATACTGGTATTTGCCCAGCAGCAACAGGATGAAAGCTCCCGAGATGCCGGGGAGAATCATGGCGCAGATGGCAATGGCGCCCGAGAGCATCACGAACCACCAATCGTCAGGCGTTTCGGCGGGCGTTGCGACGGTGATCCACCACGCCGCGGCGGCCCCGACGACGAAAGCCAGCACAGTCCGCCAATCCCAGCGGCCGATCTGTCTGGCGACGAGCAGCGCCGAAGCCACGATCAGTCCGAAGAAAAACGACCAGATGGCAATGGGGTGGTTCGTAAGCAGATAGGTCATCAGCCGCGCCAGCGAGAAGATCGCAACGGCGATGCCCAGCAGCACGGGCAGCAGGAAGCGGCCGTTGATATGGCGCCAGAACTCGGCCAGACGGAAGCGGAGCAGCAGCCTGAGAGCCGTGGCATCAACGCTGCGGATCGAATCGAGCAGCTCCTCGTAAATACCTGATATAAAAGCGATCGTGCCGCCCGAAACGCCGGGAACGACATCGGCCATACCCATAGCGCACCCTTTGAGCGCAAGTACGATGTACCGGGAAAATTTCATAAATCTGTCTGCGTGTTTTTGATTTAAGCACAAAGATAGTGCAAGCCGAGCGCAAAAGCAAGTTTACGTGCATTTTGCCGAGGCGCAGCCTGTCTAATAACAAAAAGCAGAACGGATGAAAAAACGAATCGCACCCGGTCTTTCCGACAAATAATATTAAGGATATGAAAAATCTCCGGACGCCGATACGCGTCCGGGAATTTCATCATTCAGTAACCCGGTGCGGGATCATTTCTCCGGCTCGGGAATCCCTTTGGTGCGGCGGATGAATTCGACGACCTCGTTGAATCCCTCGGCGAATTTCGTAAAGTCCTCCTTGTACAGGAATATCTTGTGGCGGTCGTAGGTCGCCGAGCCGTCGGGCCCCGTGATCTTGCGGCTCTCGGTGATGGTCAGGAAATAATCGTCGCCGCGCGTGGCTCTGACATCGAAGAAATAGGTGCGCCGGCCCGCTTTCACGGCCTTGGACAGAATCTGATCGGCGTAGTCCTCGCCTTCGCGGCGGACCTGAACTTGGGGTAGCATGGAGTCGGTTTTTGAGGGTTAGTCTTACACTTGATGCGAATTCGTCGGTTGTATAACGAATTTACACAAAAAATCGCAAACCTCCAAATACTTACAGTACTATTTTCAGGGTTCCAGCACGGGAGCCCCCAGTTCGTCCCACGCTTCGAGAATGGACAACGCCCGGGCGTAGGCCGGACTCAGGGCGGGATTGACGACCCGGAAATAGGCTCCGGTCCCGAACAGACGCTGTGCGGCGAGGGCTTTGAGCTGGGCCCGCATGACGGGTTCCGAAACGGCGAATCCCGCAGCGTCGAACTTCACGCCGCGCTCGCTGCCGAGCCGTGCGAGACCGTCGAGAACGGTGTCCGAGGGGGTGTATCCGGCGTCGAAGGCTTCGAAAGCGGGGTAGAGACGCGACAGACTGTCGCGCGAACGGTCGAGCCAGTCGCCGACGAAATCGGCCACGATGCCCCGGCGGATCAGCTCGGCATAGTAATCCGAAAATCCCGTCGTATCGGCCTCGACAAGCACATCCGGACGGATGCCGCCGCTCCCGTAGACCGTGCGGCCCGTGCGCAGCGTGCGGTAGGCCGGAGCCCCGGCGTCGAGCGAGTCGCGCGTGGCATCGTCGTAGCGGCGCAGGTGGTCGAGGTAATATTCGCGGCGTTTGCCCTGCTCGTAAGGACGCTGGATGACGCGCCCCGACGGGGTGTGATAACGGGCCACGGTGATGCGCACGGCCGAACCGTCGGGCAGCCCGATCTGCCGCTGCACCAGCCCTTTGCCGAAGCTCGGACGGCCCACGACGACACCCCGGTCCCAATCCTGCACAGCCCCTGCGACGATCTCCGACGCCGACGCCGAGGCTTCGTCGATCAGCACCGCGAGGCGTCCTTTGAGGTCCGTGCCGTCGCTTTGGGCGCGGAACGTCATCGCCGGCACGGCGCGTCCCTCGGTGGAGACGATCGCGGCGCCGCGCGGCAGGAAGAATCCCGCCATCTCGACGGCCTGTTCCAGCAGTCCGCCGCCGTTGCCCCGCAGGTCGAGAATCAGACTCCGCGGCTCGCCCAGCTTGCGGTAGGCGTCCGTGAATTCGTTCATCGTGGTGCGGCCGAAGCGGTTGACCTTGATATATCCGATGCCGTCGCCGGCCATGTAGGCGGCATCGACGGTATTCAGCGGAATTTTGTCGCGCACGATCACGAAATGCAACCGTCCGGGGGTGCCGTGGCGGACAACGTCGATTTCGACCTTCGTGCCGCTCTTCCCGCGCAGGTATTTCGGCACGTCGGCGCGCCCCATGCCCACGGCATCGAGCGTGTCGATGCGTACGATGCGGTCGTTGGCGCGCACGCCGACCCGCTCGGCAGGTCCTCCGGCAATGGTGTTCACGACGATGACCGAGTCACGCAACACGTTGAACTCGACGCCTATGCCGCTGAACTCCCCGTCGAAACTCTCCTGCACGCCCTTCATCTCCTCAGCGCCGATGTAGGCCGAGTGGGGGTCCAGCTCTTCGAGCATGCCCGCAATGGCCCCCTCGACGACGGGTTTCATATCCACTTCATCGACATAAAGTCCCGAAAGGTAGCGGAAAACCTGTGCGAGTTTCTGAAACTGCTGCGCGTCATCCGCATTCTGCGCCGTGAGGGGCAGAACGCAGAGAACGGCGAGTATGACGAGTAATCGGCGCATGCTGCGATTCGTTTGTCGGCCCGCGGAGGGGCCGGGATTATTTTACAAAGTCGGCGACCCGGTCGAAAGGCACCTGCTGCTGTTCGCCCGTGCGCATGTCCTTGACGGTTGCGGCCCGGGCTTCGAGCTCCTGCGATCCCACGATCACCACGTAGGGGATGCCGCGGCGGTTGGCATACTCCATCTGCTTCTTCATCTTGCCCGCCTCGGGGTAAATCTCCGATGCGATCCCCTCTCCGCGCAGCGTGCGCAGAATGGGCAGCACGGCGGCCTCCTCCTCGGCGCCGAGGTTCACGAACAGCACGCGGGTCGAGCAGTTGACCTCTTCGGGGAAGAGGTTCAGCCCCGTCATCACGTCGTAGATGCGGTCCGCGCCGAACGAGATGCCCACGCCCGAGGTGTTGGGCATGCCGAAAATGCCCGTCAGGTCATCGTAACGGCCTCCGCCGCAGATCGAACCGATGGCGAAATCGAGCGCCTTGACCTCGAAGATCGCACCGGTGTAGTAGTTCAAACCGCGTGCCAGCGAAAGGTCCAGTTCGACCGTCAGGTCGATGCCCAGCCGCTCCACATAGCCCAGAACGGTTTCCATCTCCGCAATACCTTTCATGCCCGTTTCCGACACGGAAAGCACATCTTTCAGCTGATTGAGCTTTTGCGCATTATCGCCGCTCAATTCGAGTATCGGTTGAAGTTTTCCGACGGCTTCCTGCCCCAATCCGCGCTCCATCAGTTCGGCCTTCACATTGTCCAGTCCGATCTTTTCCAACTTGTCGATGGCGATGGTGATGTCCATCATCTTGTCGGCGTGGCCGATGGCCTCGGCGATACCGAAAAGAATCTTGCGGTTGTTCATCTTCAGCGCCACGCGGATGCCCAGCGCCTTGAAGACCCGCTCGACGATCTCCACCAGCTCGACTTCGCACAGCAACGAGCGCGTGCCGATCACATCGACGTCGCACTGGTAAAATTCGCGGTAACGGCCCTTCTGGGGACGGTCGGCGCGCCACACGGGCTGAATCTGATAGCGTTTGAAAGGGAACGTCAGTTCGCCCTGATGCTGTACGACGTAACGGGCGAAAGGCACCGTAAGGTCGTAGCGCAGCCCCTTTTCGCAGATTTTCGACGCGGAGCGAACCTCCTCGTCCGACAGTCCGGCGGCGTAGTCGCCCGAATTGAGAATCTTGAACAGGAGCTTGTCGCCCTCGTCGCCGTACTTGCCCAGCAGGGTCGAGAGGTTCTCCATCGAGGGGGTTTCGAGCGGTGCGAATCCGTAGGCGCGGAAGACGCGGCGGATTGTATCGAAAATATACTGGCGGCGCATCATCTCCGCCGGGGAGAAATCGCGCGTGCCCTTGGGAATAGACGGTTTTTGCATGCAAAAACAATTTTTAATATTTCATTCTTAATTTTTCAACTAATCGGCGATCAGTTTTTTGTATTTCACCCGGTGGGGCTGCGTGTCGCCGCCCTGAGCCTTCTTCCACGCCTCGTACTCCGAGTAGGACCCCTCGTAGAAGACCACCTTCGAGTCGCCCTCGAACGAAAGGATGTGCGTGGCGATACGGTCGAGGAACCAGCGGTCGTGCGAAATGACGACGGCGCATCCGGCGAAATTTTCAAGACCTTCCTCCAGCGCCCGCAGCGTGTTCACGTCGATGTCGTTGGTCGGCTCGTCCAGCAGCAGCACGTTGCCCTCCTCTTTCAGGGCGAGGGCCAGGTGGAGACGGTTGCGCTCGCCGCCCGACAGCATGCCGCACTTCTTCTCCTGATCGGCACCCGAGAAATTGAAACGGGCCACATAGGCGCGGGCGTTGACCTGCCGGTTGCCCAGCGTCATCAGATCCAGACCGCCCGAAATCACCTCGAAGACCGTCTTTTCGGGGTCGATCGACTTGTGCTGCTGGTCCACATAGGCCAGTTTCACCGTGGGACCCACGCGGAACGAACCGCTCGTGGGCTCTTCGAGGCCCATGATCATCCGGAAGAGGGTGGTTTTGCCCGTACCGTTGGGGCCGATGACGCCCACGATGCCGGCCGGGGGCAGCGAAAATTCCAACCCCTCGTACAGCACGCGGTCGCCGAAGGCTTTCGAAACGTCGTGCGCCTCGATCACCACGTCGCCCAGACGCGGACCGTTCGGGATGAATATTTCGAGTTTTTCCTCTTTCTGCTTCGTGTCCTCGTTCATCAGCTTGTCATAGGCCGACAGACGGGCCTTCGACTTGGCGTGGCGGCCCGAGGGCGACATGCGCACCCACTCCAGCTCGCGTTCGAGGGTCTTGCGGCGCTTCGACTCCTGCTTTTCCTCCATAGCCATGCGGGTGGTCTTCTGATCGAGCCAGCCCGAATAGTTGCCCTTCCAGGGAATGCCCTCGCCGCGGTCGAGTTCGAGAATCCATCCGGCGACATTGTCGAGGAAATAGCGGTCGTGGGTCACGGCGATCACCGTACCCTTGTATTGTTGCAGGTGCTGTTCCAGCCAGTCGATCGACTCGGCGTCGAGGTGGTTGGTGGGCTCGTCGAGCAGCAGTACGTCGGGCTGCTGCAACAGCAGGCGGCAAAGAGCCACGCGGCGGCGCTCACCGCCCGACAGGTGCGTCACCGGCTCGTCGGGATCGGGACACCGCAGGGCGTCCATCGCACGCTCCAGCACGCTGTCCAGCTCCCAGCCGTTGCACTGGTCGATCTTCTCGTACAGCTCGCCCTGACGCTCGATCAACTTGGCCATCGCATCGTCGTCCAGCGGCTCGCACAGCTTCATATTGATCTCCTCGTACTCTTTCAATAGAGCCACCGTCGCCGCGCAGCCCTCTTCGACGACCTCGCGGACCGTCTTGGCATCGTCGAGTTTGGGCTCCTGTTCGAGATAGCCCACCGTGTAGCCGGGCGAAAAGACCACTTCGCCCTCGAAATTCTTGTCGATGCCGGCGATGATCTTCATCAGGGTCGATTTTCCCGAACCGTTCAGACCGATGATGCCGATCTTGGCACCGTAGAAAAATGAAAGGTAGATGTTGTTGAGCACCCGTTTCTGGTTGGTGAAGGTCTTGCTTACGCCGACCATCGAAAAGATGATTTTTTCGTCTGCCATATCTGTATTTGAATCGTTCGAAATCTGAATTCTCGCAAAGATACAACGAAAATCCGGATTTTCGGGTCTCCGGAGCCGGATATTTAATGAAAGAAACCCGAAAGGGGAGCACACTCCTTTTCCGGGTTTCTTCCTTGGGATTTGGGGTTCTATTCGCCGGTCAGTTCACCGAGCATTCGGTCCCACTCCTGTCCGATGCTCTCCAGTGAAAAATCGGAAACCGAGGCGATCATTGCCGGTTGCATCGAACAGCGCAGCGCCTCGTCGCGCATCAGCGCAGCCAACTCCGCGGCATACTGTTTTTCATCGAACGGCGCAACCAAAATTCCCTTACGGCGGTCGCTGCCCACGATGCGGCGAACACCTCCGGAACACGCGAATGCAATCGGCACCACACCCGCGGCCTGCGCTTCGATCAACACCAAGGGCCACCCTTCGAATGAAGAAGTCATACACAAAATTGCGCCTGTGGCGTAATGCACCTCCACGCAGGTCGAATGACCGCAAAAACGCACCCTTTGCAATCCGGACTTCACAGCCTGCCGTTCGAGATTCGCGCGTTCACTACCGTCGCCGACGATTTTCAATTCCCAGTCGGGAAAATCAGCCTCGACTCTGCGCCAAATTCTCAACAGCCTATCGACACGTTTATCGGCATAGCTCAACCGACCGACATACAGCACCTCCTTGCGCTTTTGCAATTCGGGGACAGGACGCTCGGTGAGCGGATTGGTCAATGCCCGAACCTTCGAATCAGTTGGGGAGACCCTTACAATCCGCTCGATCCGGCGGCGATATTCTTCGCATAACACGAGATAGAGATCCGTCGAGGCGTAAACCCGGCGGCATAAATCCTTATAGTGCCGTGCAATAGGTCTGAACAAAGTCTCTTTGGGTTTGCGGAGCAGATGCCATTCCAGAATCTTCAGCCACGAACCGCTCATTTCCGCTCTGCACTGCTTGACCGCCAAATCATTCGCCACCTCCCACAACGGACATCCGTGATGATAATATATGAATTTGCATCGGTTTCCAGTCTCCTTGCGAATCATATCCATATATTCCAGCGGTTGAACCGAAACGACCAGAATGTCAATGGACAACTCCAAAATGTGCCGGACGATCCAATATGCCATCGCTTCGGACTGGAATGGCAATTCCTGCGGCAGTTGAACGGTCTCCACTTTCGCAGGTCCGCCTGAAAACTCTTTATGAAAATTCTTTACAAAAATGCAGGGCTTGTATTTCCCCCCCCCACAAAATAGGCGCACAGGTCCGATGTTACTTTCTCGGCTCCGCCCAAAGGGTATCCTTCGTGAATGAATGCAATATTTTTCATGATTCGACAAAAATAGAAAAAATATTGTGATTTCATTTCGAAAAGCAGCGAAAAGCGACAAAAGTGGAATCTAAAGGATTCCACTTTTGTCGCAAGGCACGGATCGTCCGGCCTAATAGTTCTCTTTCTTGGGCTCGAAATAAGCCTGCGGGTGCTTGCAAGCGGGGCAGAGCTTCGGAGCCTCCTCGGCCTCGATGACGAAACCGCAGTTGCGGCACTGCCACCAGATTTTGCCGTCGCGCTTGAAGAAATTGCCGTCCGTCAGGCGGCTCAGCAGTTTCAGATAGCGGCGCTCGTGCTCGGCCTCCACCGTCGAAATCATCTTGAATGCGGTGGCTATTTCGGTGAATCCCTCCTCCTCGGCTACGCGACCGAATTCGCGGTAGAGGACATCCCATTCCTCGTTCTCGCCCTTGGCGGCAGCCAGCAGGTTTTCGGCCGTCGTGCCGATGGGGCCGGTGGGGTAGCTGGCCGTGATCTCCACGTCGCCGCCCTCGAGGAACTTGAAGAAACGCTCGGCGTGCTCCTTCTCCTGCTCGGCAGTCTCGGCGAAGACACCTGCGATCTGCTCGTAACCCTCTTTCTTGGCCTTGCTGGCGAAAAAGACATAACGGCTGCGGGCCTGGCTTTCGCCGGCGAAGGCTTTCAGCAGATTCTGTTCGGTACGGGTACCTTTGATGCTCTTTTCCATAATCTATAATGTTTTAAGTGTGTGCGTTTTTACTGTTACAAAGATAACGATTTCCCGAAACAATCTCCAAGAAATAGCCATCGTTTCTTTCGATAGGACTATTCGGTTTACTTATAGGTCGTTTCCCGCCAGTGCGTCCACGTCGGCACGGAAGACGCCGTAGGCTGCGGGCAGCGCCATCGTGTCGGCGGCCTCGGGCGGCAGGATGCGGTAGCCGGGCAGCGCGACCCACACGGGAGCGGTCTCAAGCCGGTAGTCCATGCGTCCGTCGGCATGGCGGACGGCTTCGACGGCAGCCACCAGTCCTCCGTCGGTGTAACGCCGCCGCTGGTTCGAAACCAGATTGCCCAGCGAGTAAAGCACCACATGCGACGAATCGGCCCTCCAGGGCTGCACGACGTGCGGATGGCTTCCGACCACCACACCGACGCCGTTGCGACGCAAAAATGCGGCCAGACTTCGTTGTCCGACGTTCTCCCGACGCTCGTACTCATTGCCCCAATGGAGGCAGGCGACGATGAAATCGACCCCGGAGGCCCGGGCTTCGGCCAGGTCCGCGGCCATGCGCACGGTGTCGATGAGATTGACGATCGTGCCCGCGGGAACGGGCATGCCGTTGGTGCCGTAGGTATAGTTGACGATCGCCAGCCGCATGCCGCAACGGTTCAAGTAAAGCGGATTATTCTTCTTGTAGTCAGCGCTGTCCGCGAATACGCCCGTATGGAGTATTCCGCAGCGGTCCAGTTCGGCTACCGTCGTGCGGATGCCTTCGGCGCCTCCGTCGCAGCAATGGTTGTTGGCCAGCACGGCGACATCCACACCCGCATCGCGCAAGGCGTCGGCCAGCGCCACCGGCGACCGGAACAGCGGGTAACCCGTGTAACGGCCGCGGCGGGTGAGGGTGGTTTCGAGATTCACGACCGTGAGGTCTGCCGCCCGCATCCGGGGCGCAAGAGCCGCGAAGACGGGCCGATAGTCGAACCGTTCTCCGCACCGCGCCGCCTCGACCTGCGGCATGTGCTGCATCACGTCTCCTCCGAACCACAGCTTCATCCGCTGGGGCGGCGGAACCTGCCCCGGCCCCGTCCAGCCCGCAGGCTGCGGCCAATCGCGCCGCGCGGGACCTCCCGCAGGCGTGCAGCAGACCGCGACGAAGACCACGGCGGCCAGAATATGTATCCGACGGACTCGCATGATAATTGCGGTGCAAAGTTACGCTAAAAAAATGTCGATGCGCAATTTCAAAGGTATAATTTACGCCGTCGTCTCCTCGGCGACATTCGGACTCATCCCGCTGTTTTCGATTCCGCTGCTGCAAGCCGGCATGGCCTCCCCGGCGATACTCTTCTACCGGATGCTGCTCTCAGCGGCGATGATGGGCCTCGTGGCGCTCGTCACACACCGCAACCTCCGCATTTCGGGCCGTGACGCCGCCGTGCTGGGATTGCTGGCCGTGATGTATGCCGCCACGTCGCTGGGATTGCTGCGCTCTTACGATTATATCCCGAGCGGAGTGGCCACGACCGTCAATTTCCTCTATCCGCTGGTGGTGGCGATCGTCATGGCGCTCTTTTTCCGCGAACGCAGCTCGGTGTGGATCGTCGTCGCCATCTTCATCTCGCTGGTGGGCGTGGCCCTGCTGGCGTGGGGCGATGCCGGACATCGGGCCCCCGCGCGCGGACTGGCTTTCGCCGGAATGACCGTCGTGACCTATGCCGTCTACATAATAGGGGTGATGAAAAGCCGCACCGCAATACTCGATCCGCTGGTCGTGGCCTTCTACGTGCTGACCTTTTCGGCAGCGATCTTCCTGGTCTACGCCCTCTCGACCTCGGGACTCGGGGTAGTCCACACGTGGCCGACGTGGCGCAGCCTGCTGTTGTTGGCGCTCCTGCCCACGGTGCTGTCGAACTACACCCTCGTGCAGGCCATCCGGCACATCGGGCCCACGATGACCTCGATCCTCGGGTCGATGGAGCCGCTGACGGCCGTGCTGGTCGGGGTGGTGCACTTCGGCGAGCGGTTCGACCTCGACGCCGCGGCGGGGCTGATCCTCGTGATCACGGCCGTGATCATCGTCATTCTACAAACGCACCATACGCCGCCCGCACCTCCGGCTGATATCCCGACGCAGCCGCAGGAGTGACCCTTATTTCCGGTTGGGATTTTTGGGGAACCAGCCTTTGGCCACGCGCTTGCGCTGTTCGAACAACTCGCCGATAGACCAAAGCGACGAGGCGCCCCACACGGCCAGCAGCGTGGACCAGAGGAGATGCCGCACGGCGATCGAACCGATGACGGCGGCGACGCCCATCACAAGGAACAGCCACCAGATCTTTACGCCGAACCAGTATTCGCCTTTGATGACCAGCGGATGGAAAATGCCGATTATCAGGAAAGTGGCAACGCCGATGACGATGCCGGTGAGATTGTATTGCGCTAAAAATTCCATATTGCACCATTGTTTTGAATCGGGTCCGACACTCGGATCGCGGTCGGAGGAACGCCGGTAACTGCGCAGCCCGAAAGCGGGAAGGGCAGCCAGCCGGCGAAACACGTCCCAGTCGGTCCGGGAACAAAGATAGTAAAATAGGCGGTCAAAAAAAAGCGGCTCCCGAAAAGGAACCGCCTGTACGCAAGCCGTCAGGCCGGCGTTCAGAAATTATACTGCAACATCACGTTCACACGGTTGGCGTGTCCCTTGTCGTTGTTCATGTCCTTGCGCGAACCGTAGAGGTATTCGCCGGCCACCTTGCAGCGCGGGGTGAGCGAGTAGAAGACATTGCCGAAGATATACTGTCCCTGCTTGTACTGATCGTCGGTGTAGTAGCCGTGGCTGCGCTGCACGCGGACCGTCGAGTAACCGCCCGAGATGAACAGCCGGCGGGTCAGGTTGATCTGCGCGGCGGCCTGCCAGCCCCACATCGGCATCATGCGCACGAGCGAGGGGTCCTCGGGATTGGGCGTGAAGTCGAGTCCCGAACCCGTCAGATCCTGAATATAAGGCGTGATGCCTTCGCCGTAGACGCCGTTCATGAAGAGGCGCAGGGGCTTGCAGACCTTGATCGTGCCGCTGAACTGCACGCCCCAGCCCAGCAGCGAGGTATTGGAGTCCTTCGACACTTTATACATATAGGGATTGCGCAGCACGCCCGAAGCGCGGATGTGGCTGCTGCGGTCGGCGCCCCACGCATACTGGAAATACATCGGAACGTCGGGCACGCGCTGGTGCATGGGCTTGAAATTGTCGCCGTAGGTGGCGCTCACCTCGGGGAGCTCAGCGGCGATTCCGAACTTGAGGTGGTTGTCCGCAAAGGCGTATTCGTAGCGAATCAGCGTGGCGAAGTTGAAGTTATAGGCGTTGGGGCCTTGGAAGTCGATGGTCGTGGGGGCTGCCGAAAGGTCGCAGAAGGTCGTCACGTCGCGTCCCAGCGTGAGGCCCAGGAACGACACGTAAGCCGAACGCACACAGGGCGTATAACTGCCCTCGGCACCTCCGCGGAAGTCGGCGTCCATGAAGATCACCACGCGGCCCAGCGCCTGGGTGTTGGTGATGGCCTTCATGAAGATCCGCGAGGTCGAAGCGTCCATCATCAATTTCTGTTTCGTGTTGTAATTGCCGTGGACGGGGATGTCGTAGGTCACGAAGTCGATGTTATCGACGATGCCGTCGAAATCGTATCCCGCACGGAGGCTGACGAAGCCGCCCAGCGAGAACGAGAAGCGGTTGTTCTTCGTGGCGAAGACGAACTGCGGTTTCTCGACCTGCTGGAAGCCGGGGCGGTGGGTGTCGATATAGTCCTGCGTGGCATTGTCCATGGACATCCGGTTGAGCGCCGCAGCCTGCCGCAATGCGGCGGGATCGTAGTTGTAGAGGGTGTCCACCTCGCGCACGGAGATCAGGTAGACCGTCGGCGAATATTCGCCGCGCATGGCCCTGCGTTCGAACCGCTGAGCCGACGCCGTACCCGCAAGCAGCAGAGCTACAATCAAAAGTCGAAAAGTTTTCATAAGCTGAATGAATTTGGTTTTTAATGTTTTTGCTCCTGTTCGGAGTGTCAATACCCAGCCGCCGTTTCCGCAACTTACATGCCAACCCGCCGGCGCAAGACGCCGGATTTAGGGGCGAACGGTTCGTCCGGCCGTTTTCTATCCGCTTCTGCGCCTCTTTGGCTCCGCCTCAGACACTTCCGCGCGCTAAAAATGCAAACACGTTTGCTCTTACCCTCGCTTATGCGTATCTTTGTCCCCGAATAAATATATTAAGGTATATGCTTTTTCTGTCGATGTTTCTCCTCGCCCTGACAGCCATTGTTGCGGATTTCATCCATTTCCGGCGCAACCGGCACCGGCATGTTTCGCGGCGCAAGGCCCTGATCGCATGGGCCGCCGCGACGGATGCCCTGCCGCTCGTTTCGTCGGTCATCAACGTCCTCAGCCCCGACAACGGCACGGGACTGATGTATCTTTATATGTGGCTGTTCTGGGGATGGATCGTCACCGTACTGCCGCGCCTGGCGTTCTACGTCTTCAATTTCCTGCACCTGCGCCGCACGGGTTATGCCGTCGCCGCGGGCCTCACGCTCTTCTTCCTCTGGGGCGCGACGTGGGGCCGCACGTCGATCCGCGTGAGCGAAGTCGAAATCTGCTCCGACCGCATTCCCGAGGCGTTCGACAGCTACCGGTTCGTGCAGATCAGCGACATCCACGTGGGCACGATCGTCCGGCCCGAACACGACCTCGCACGCCTCGCGGAGTGTATCAACTCCCAGCATCCCGACGCGGTATTCTTCACGGGCGACCTCGTGAACATCCGTGCCGAGGAGCTCGACGAACGCACGCGAACGCTTCTGCGGCAGATCGAAGGCCCCGTCTGGTCGGTGACGGGCAACCATGACGTAGGCACCTATATCAAGGATTCGGTGCGCTTTCCGGCCGCCGTTCAGGCCCGCGAGGTGGTCGCCCGCCAGCGTTCGATGGGGTGGCGCGTGCTGGAAGACACGACCGTCTACCTGCGGCGCGGCACAGACAGCATCTCGCTCACGGGGATTTCGTTCGACCCCGCGCTGCGTGACCGCCGCCACGACCGCAATCTTCCGGCTCCGGCGCTCGGACGGGCTTATGCGGGCGTTCCCGATTCGCTCTTCAACATCACACTGGTCCACCTGCCGCAGCTCTGGGGGCAGATTCTCGAAACGGGTCACGGCGATCTGACCCTCTCGGGACACGTCCATTCCATGCAGTTCAAAATCCGCCCGTGGGGGCGCGGATGGTCGCCCGCATCCTGGATCTACGAACATTGGAGCGGACGCTACGATGCGGACGGACGCACACTTTATGTCAACGACGGCACGGGATATGTTGCATACCCCATGCGACTGGGCGCATGGCCCGAAGTCACCCTCTTTACCTTGAAGCGATGCGAGTAACACTATCCTTTGCCACGACGGCCGACGGTTATCTGGACGACAACACGCCGGAACGGCTCATTCTGTCCACTCCCGGGGACTGGGAGGCGGTGCTGCAACTGCGGGCTGCGCACGACGCCATCCTCGTCGGGGCCGAAACGTTGCGACGCGACAATCCGGCGCTGCTCCTGCGCGACCCCGCGGCCCGCGCACGCCGGGCAGCTTCGGGGCTGCGGCCCGACCTGACGAAAGTGACCGTCACGCGCTCGGGACGAATCTCCCCGGAGCTGCGGTTTTTCACCGAAGGGGATGCCGACCGCTACGTGTTCTCGCCGACGGAAATTCCGGAACTGAACGGAGTTGCGGAGGTTATCTCGACCGACGGTTCAATTACGGCCGCCGGGATCGTCACCGAGCTGGAGAAACGCGGTGTCGGCAATTTGCTGGTCGAGGGCGGTGCGCAGATGCTCGGCATGTTCCTCGCCGAAGGGATGGCCGACGAAGTGCGCCGGGCAGTCAATCCGCGGCTGACGCTCGGACCCGAAAGGGGAGGAGCGCGGTTCGTGTTCACGCCTCCGCCGGGCGCCGAATGCCGGCACGAGGAGGTGGACGGCATGGAGGTCACGACCTGCGTGCTGCGGCCCGACACCTCGGCCGAAGACCTGGGCTATCTGGCTCAGGCGGTCGCCGCAGGGCGTCTGTGTACGCCGAGTGCCACTTCCTACTGTGTGGGAGCCGTGGTCGTACTGCCCGACGGACGCACGTTCACAGGCCACACCCACGAAACTTCGCCCACGCACCACGCCGAGCAGGAGGCCGTCCGCAAGGCACTCGACGCCGGCGCCGAGCTGCGCGGTGCCACGATCTACTCCTCGATGGAACCGTGCTCCCGGCGCAGCAGCGAGCCCGAAAGCTGCACGCAGCTGATCCTGCGCCACGGCTTCGCCCGCGTGGTCTTCGCGCTGTACGAACCCGACCGTTTCGTCCGCTGCCGCGGGGCGCAGACCCTGCGCGAAGCGGGCGTCGAGGTGCGGGCGTATCCCTCGCTGGCGGGCGGTGTCCGCGAGGCCAACGCCCATCTGCAATGACAATTCGGCTCATTTTGTGTCCATAAAGGTCTATAAATGTCCTAAATGACATATGGACTGTCGAATATATCGGAAGAACATCTATATTTGCTCCATAAACGAATAAAGCTATGAGAAAAGCAGTCAAGATCGCCTTCGTGGCGGCGGCGATGGTTCCGGCGCTCGCACTGGCGCAGGGAGAGCGCCGGATGCTCTCGCTCGACGAGGCGATCTCCGTCACCCTCACGGAGAACCCCGCGATGAAGGCCGCCGCCTACGAGGAGCGCGCGGCCCAGCAGGAACGCCGCGCGGCCATCGGCCTCCGCATGCCGCAGATAAACGTCACGGGCGCCTATGCCTACATGGCCAAGGACATCGGATTCGATTTCAACGACATGAAAGGTCCGGCCAAGGACCTGACGGGCAAAATCCTCGGCAGCGGGCTGATCACCGACCCGACGATCATCCAGGGCATCCAGGGATTGCTGAACCCGATGATGAACGCCGACTGGTTCCTCAAAGTGCAGGACCGAAGTCTGGGCTTCGTGGGCGGCGAGGTGACGCTCCCGATCTGGATGGGCGGCAAGATCAACGCCGCGAACCGGGCCGCGAAGATCAACGAGAAGAGCGCCGCGGAACAGGGCAACCAGACCCGCAACGCATTGATCTCGGAACTGGTGGAGCGCTACTTCGGACTGGCTCTCGCCACGCAGGTCGTGGAGGTGCGCCGTCAGGTGGTCGAAGGCGTGCGCAAACACCTGGAGGATGCCGTTGCGCTCGAAAAGAACGGCATGATCGCCCAAAGCGAACGGCTCTACGTCGCTTTCAAGATGGCCGAAGCCGAACGCGAGCTGGCCAATGCCGAATTGCAGGCCGCGACCATCGCCAGCGCCCTTTCGAACACGCTGGGACGCGAAAACGAGTGGCAGCCCGTAACGTCGATGTTCATCCTTTCGAAAGTCGAGGAGCTGGACTATTATCAGGACCTCGCGCAGATCCGCAACCCGCTGCTGAGCCAAGTATCGCTCAAACGCCAGCTGGCCGAGGAGGGCGTGCGCGTCCAGCGCGCCGACTTCCTGCCGCAGGTGGCGGCCATCGGCGGCGGCTCGTTCTACAACTATCAGGTCGCAGGGCTCGTGCCCCGCTGGGCCGTGGGCGTGGGGGTCAACATCAAGATCTTCGACGGTCTGAACCGCGAATACAAATATTCGGCGGCCAAACAGACGGCGCGCCGCGTGAGCGAGTTGCAAAACAAGGCCGGCAAGGATATTTCGGTGCTGGTGGAGAAGCTCTACAACCAGATGATGAACTACCGCAACCAGATGACCTCGATCGACGCCTCGCTGGCATTCGCCGAAGAGTACCTGCGGATGAAGAACGCCGCGTTCCTCGAAGGCATGAGCTCCTCGTCGGACCTGATCGACGCCGAACTGAATCTTGCGGGAGTCCGCACCGAACGCCTGCAAGCGGCCTACAACTACGACCTGCTGCTGGCCCAGCTGCTCGAAGCCGCGGGCATCAGCGACGAATTTCCGGCCTACGCGCGCCGCAATGACGCGCAGCCCGTTTTCTTTGACAAAAAATAAAAAACATACGCTATGAAACGAAGCAACGTAATCGGAATTCTGGCTGCCGCGGCGGTCATCGTTCTCTCGGTCGTACTGATCAGCTGGTACCTCACCAAACGTACCCCGACGCTGATTCAGGGAACGGTGGAGTGTACCACCTACAAAGCCTCGTCGAAGGTCCCGGGACGCATCGACGACATGAAGGTCGAGGAGGGCGACCGCGTGGAGAAAGGGCAGCTGCTCTACACGCTCTCGACGCCCGAACTGGATGCCAAACTCCAACAGGCCGAGGCCGTGAAGAGCGCCGCTGCGGCGCTGGACGCCGCCGCCGTAGCCGGTGCGCGCATCCAGCAGATCGAGGCCGCGCTGAACATGTGGGAGAAGGCTCAGGCAGGGCTGGAACTGGCACGCAAGACCTTCGAGCGTGTGCAGAACCTCTACAACGACGGGGTGGTGCCCGCCCAGAAGCTCGACGAAGCCTCGGCCAACTACAAGGCAATGGAGGCGACGGCGCAGGCCGCCAAAGCGCAGTATGACCTGGCCTCGGACGGAGCCCGCAAGGAGGACAAGGAGGCCGCAGCGGCGCGTGTCCGCCAGGCCGAAGGCGCCGTCAGCGAGGTCGAGTCGTACCTCAGCGACGCGATGGTCTACTCGCCCGTCACGGGAGAGATCTCGACGATCATCGCCGAACAGGGCGAGCTGGTCGGCAGCGGTTATCCCGTGGTGGCGATCCTCGACATGAGCGACATGTGGGTGACTTTCAACATCAAGGAGACGCTGATGCCCGGTATCCGGATGGGAATGCGCATGAACGGATACGTGCCGGCGCTGGATGCCGACGTGGAGTTCGAGGTGACGTATATCTCCCCGCAGGCCGATTTCGCCACGTGGGCCGCGACCCGCACGCAGGGAGGATTCGACATCCGCACCTTCGCCGTGAAGGTCAAGCCCGTTTCGCCGGTCTCGCACATGCGTCCGGGAATGAGCGTATTGGTGGACTGGGACAAAATCGAACGATAGGCGATGCCCGGATTCCTGAGCCATACCGGAGCCGTCATGCGGCGCGAAATGCACAGGCTGACCCATCAGCCGATGTATTTCGTGCTGATGGTCGTGCTGCCCGTGGTGTCGTTCGCATTCTTCGCCCTGCTGTTCAACAAGGGCGCGATACGCAACATCCCGATCGCCGTGCTGGACGAAGACCATACGACGCTCTCGCGCAAGGTCGCACAGATGATCGACGATACGCCTACGGCGATGGTCGCATACGACATTCAGTCGATGGACGAGGGCGAGCGGCTGATGCGCGAAGGAAAGATCATAGCCATCGTGCAGATCCCGGCCTTCTTCGAAAAGAACATCCTGAGCAACAGCCAGACCCATCTGGAGAATTACATATCGGGAACCAACATATCGGTCAACGGACTGTTGTCGAAGGACATTCAGACCGCCGTGACGACCTTCACGGCCGGCGTCCAGCTCCAGGTGCTGATGAAGCAGGGGCTCACCCAGCGGCAGGCCATGGCCCAGCTGATGCCCGTGCGTTTCGACCGCCACGTGCTGTTCAATCCCCACATCAACTACGGATACTATCTCTCGCCGAGCTTCATGCCCATGATGCTGATGATCTTCGTGGTGATGGTGACCATCTTCTCCATCGGCACCGAACTCAAACACGCGACCGCCCGCGAATGGATGGCCGCGGGCAACGGCTCCGTCTGGGCAGCCCTGCTGGGCAAGGTGCTGCCCATCACGGCCATCATGTTCCTGATCTCGCTGGTGATGCTTCTGATCAATTTCAAGATCGTGGGAACGCCCCTGAACGGCAGTCTCACAGTCATTCTCATCGGCACGCTGCTGTTCATCCTCAGCTATCAGTCGATCTCGGTGCTGATCGTCTCGCTGCTGGCCAATCTGCGGCTGTCGCTCTCGATCGGCGGCGGATATTCGGTGCTGGCGTTCACTTTCTCGGGACTCACGTTCCCGATCATGGCCATGTGGGAGCCGATGCAGTGGGTGAGCAAGATCTTCCCGTTCACGTTCTACACCGACATCTTCGTCGATCAGATGCTTCGCGGAGCGCCGTGGGTCTACTCGCTGCCCGATCTGGGATATATGATGCTCTTCATTGTCTTACCGCTCTTCTGCCTGCCGCGTCTGAAAAAGGTATGCACGGAGGAAAAATTCTGGGGGAGGTTATAGTATGAGTCGATTCACACACCAGATGGCCTCCTATTGGAAGCAGTTGGGGGCGGTCATCCGCAACGAGTTCCAGACGATCTTCAAGGACGGCGGCGCCATGCTGATCCTGATTTTCGCGCTCATCATCTACGCCACGGCCTATTCGCTGGCCTACGGTTCGCAGGTGCTGCGCAACGTGCCGATTGGCGTGGTGGACGAATCCCGCACGCCGACCAGCCGCAGTCTGATCGACACCTTCAACGCCGGGCCCAACACCTACGTCGCCTACACGCCGACCTCGATGGAGGAGGCCCGGGAGTTGTTTTACGCCCGCAAGATCTACGGCGTGGTCTACATCCCCGCAGACTACGAAAAGAAGCTCTACGGCGGCGAGCAGGCCAATGTGGCGATCTACTGCGACGCCAGCTATTTTCTGATGTACCGGCAGGTGTTCCAGGAGGTCGTGACCTCGATCGGCAAGACGGGGGCGATGGTCGAATTCCAGCGCCTGATCGCCAAGGGAGCCAACATCCCGCAGGCGCAGGCCACGACCCAGCCCGTGATCTACCAGTCGCACAACCTCTTCAACCCCTATCTGGGTTACGGGACGTTCGTCATGCCGGCCATCATCATGGTCATCATCCAGCAGACGATGCTCATCGGCATCGGCATGATCGGCGGCACATGGCGCGAATTCGGACTCTACCACAAACTCTGCCCCGCAGGACGGCGGCGGATGTCGACGCTGCCGATCGTCCTGGGACGCGGGCTGGTCTACGCACTGATCTACGCCGTGACCTGCACCTACATCCTCGGGCTTCACTACCGGCTGTTCCACTTCCCGATGAACGGCACGACGGGAGCCGTGATGCTCTTCATGGGGGTCTATCTGGCGGCCTGCATCGCCATGGGAATCGCCGTTTCGACGTTGTTCCGCTACCGCGAAAACTCGCTGCTGCTGTTGCTGTGGACTTCGATTCCGATACTGATGCTCAGCGGCGTGTCCTATCCGCAGCAGGGCATTCCCGACTGGCTTTTCAACCTCGGACAGCTGTTCCCGAGCAGCCACGGCGTCAACGGCTTCATCCGCATTCAAACGATGGGGGCTACGATCCCCGAGGTCTTCGCCGAGATCAAGTGGCTCGTCATTCTCACGGTCGTCTACGGCGGGCTGGCCTGCATCGGCATTCATCAGGTGATCCGCCGCGAACACAGAGCCAAGAGTTCCGTTTAAGAGCAACGGGGAGATCACACAATCCGCCGCCCGCGCAAGAAACGGGTTTTAGGAGGCGACGGGCAAGTACACGCTAACGATCCGGTTCTGCGCCTATCCTCAAACAAAAACGTCAGGTAGAAACCTGACGTTTTTGTTATTTGCCATTGCTAAAATCCTCCGGGGCCTCCACCGTGGAAACCTCCCGGGGGAGGTCCGCCGGGACCGCCGGGACCCATGCGGCGCTGGCTGCCGGACTGCTGCTCCACGCCGTAATCTTTGAGATTGCGCGAACCTTTCTTGCCGAAGCGGCGCAGGTTGTAGGTGAACTGCACCATGTAGTAACGTCCGATGACGCTGTTGGTGGAGTTCTGCGTATAGCCCGAACCCGTCGTGCGCGAGAAGGCCCGGTTCTGGTTGAGAAGGTCGTTGACACCGATCATCACCTCGCCGCGCTTGTTCCTGAAGACCTTTTTGCCCAGCCATGCGTTGCAGAGCAGGTAATCTTCCGAGTAATCGTTCGTGAAACCGATATACTGCGAGTAGGCCGCGCTCGCCGTGAAGGTGAAGCCCAGCGGGAAGACCACTTTCAGGTTGCCCTGCGCCGTGTGGTTGAAATAGCGGTTCTTCGACTTGTCCGTGTTCAGCGAGTTGGTCGCCTCGTTGTAGGTGCCGTTCCACGAGAGGGTGAAGTCGACGTTCTCCGAAATGTTGCTGCCCAGCACGGCCCGGAAATCATAACCCATATTCTTGGTGTCGTTGCGATCTCCGCCCGAAATCATGCCGGTCGCAGCGTCCACCGTGCCGCCCAGCATGCTGGGGGTCTTGGTGTAGACGACGCCTGCCATGACGTTGAAATTCGATTTGAGGAACCCGATCGGCAGTCCGTAGCTCAGGTGGGTCCGCAACTGCCAGTAACCGTCGAGGTTGGTGGTCGTCGAGTAGAAATTAGGCGTATAGAGCTGTCCGTCGATGGTGATGTCACCGGGCCGCTGCACCAGGTGCGAAGCCGTGTAATCCAGCGTCGTATTCATCGAGAACATCCACATGAAAGTCCGGCCCTTCTCGACGTTGGAGTTGGTGTAGTGGAAATTCACCCGGTGCGAATAGGTCGGTTTCAGATTCGGATTACCGTGGGTGATATTTTGGGCGTCGGAAACGTCGTAAACGCTCTGCAAATCGGTGATCGACGGGCTGTCGGTGTAGGAGGAAACGAAGAGCCTCAGCGAGTTTTCGCGGTTGATGTTCAACTGCCCCATCATGAAATAGGTCACGTTGTTGTAGGCATGTTTGATCTTCTCGGCATCGTCGCGCACGATCTGTCCGTCGAGGGCCGAACGCTGGTAGTAGACGTTGGCGATGAACGTGTTGCGCTCCTTCGAAAAACGGAAGCCGGGGCCCACGCTCTGCGTCAGATAGCCGCTTTCATAGGAGTTCGACAGCGAACGGTCGGGGATAAGCCCGGCGATCGAGAAGTCGTCGCCCGTGATGTAGGAACGCTTGTCGCGCTCCTGCGAGTTATAGGACACGCGGTACTGGAAGCTCACCTGCGCGTACTTGGCCACAGGTTCGGTATAGGTGAGGCTGCCTCGCAGGCTGTACGACGACGAAGGCGCCAAATTGCGCAGGTAGCGCAGTTCGGTGTAATTCTCCGGGTTCCAGACGCCGGTTGCCGGGTCGATCGCCGGCCGGTCGGGCAGGGTGCCGAGAACGTTCGACCACGAGTTCGAATTGTTCGTGTTGTCCGAGTAGCTGAACGAACCGTCGAGGGTGATCGTGCGGCCGTTCTTACCCAGCTTGGCCCGGTAAACGGCGCTCGTCCCCACGTTGTAGCCGTGGCGCAGGGCGTCGCTGAAATTGTCCGTACGGCTGTAACCGCTGCCGCCGTCGGCGGGGGCGCCGAACTGCCATCCGGTCGTGCGGCTCCACGGGTCGTTGGACTGGTAGCTGAAACGCGGACGGATCATCAGGTTCTGATTCTCGGAAATCTTCCACTCCAGACGGGCGTTGAACCGGTGGTTGTAGCCCTTCGTGTCGGAATAGCCGTTGGTCATCAACGTATCGAGACGCATCGGAGCCTCGTACCACTTTTCCACCGTCGAACGGTTCTCGGTATTGGTGTTGTTGAAGAAATAGCTGCCCTGGAACGTCACCTGGTCGCGCTTGCCCCACGAGTCGGAGTAGTTGATGCCGATGGCGTTGACCGTCGCCACGCCGCTCTGCGGACGCATCATGTACTGGCCCACGCTGCCGCGGCGTCCGCCGCCTCCGCTGCCCGAAACGCCCAAAATGTCCTCGAACGAGAAATTCTGTTGGTTGACGTTGTTGAACAGCCCGATGAGCGAAATGCGGCTGTCGCCGCTGAATATGTTGGCATTGCCGCCGGCGATGTATTTGAATTTGTCCTCGGTCTCGGTGTCGGCATCGTATCCGAATCCGGCATAGAGCTTGCCGAACTGCCCCTGCCGCATGCCCGGACGGGTGACGATGTTGAGCGCCTTGTAGCCCTCGCCGTCGTCCATGCCCGAAAATTCGGCCGCGTCGGAGAGTTTGTTATAGACCTCCACGCGATCGACGGCCTCGGCCGGAAGCGATTTGATGGCCGTAGTGACATCCTCGCCGAAGAACTCTTTGCCATCGACGAAGATCTTCTTGACCGTTTCGCCCTGCGCCTCGACCGTACCGTCGGTAACGGTGATGCCGGGCATTTTTTTCAGCAGTCCTTCGACATCGGCGTCGGCGACGACCTTGAACGCTCCGGCGTTATAGCTCACCGTATCGCCTTTCTGCGAGGTGCGCAGCGCCTTGGCCTCCTTGACGACCGTCTCGATCTGCACGCCCGGTTTGAGTTTCAGCACGCCGAGATTGAGTTTCGGGGCCGAAACCCGAAACGTCGTGTCAAGGTTGTTGTAGCCGATGAACGACACCGAAAGTTTGTATTCTCCGTAAGCGAGCGACGGCATGGAAACCGCGCCTTTGAATGCCGAGGTGAAGCCCTGTTGCTTCTCCGGGGTCTTGACGGGTGACACGATCAGCACGGCCCCGGCGACGCTTTCCCCGGTGTCGGCATTGACGACCGTGGCCGTCACGCTGCCCCTCTGGGCGAAAGCCGCTGCCGTACAGAACGTCAGCAGGGCAGTCAGTAGTATTCTTTTCATGTTTGCCTGTATGTGTATATCTCTTTTTCGTAGAAGCGCAGAACCGGATTGAAAGGGTCCATTCATTCCGCCGCCCCTAAATCCCGGCTCTTGGCCGGGTTAGCCGGATTAGCCGGGCAAAAATAGTATTTTTGCAGCAAATTCACGCCTGCCGCACGGGCGAATCGGCAAAAAAAGGGTGCCAGTCGCCCGGACCGGCACCCCGACTGCTACAAGCCTGAGAATCCTAACCTCACTCCTTTCCCTTTTTGTCCTTCGCCGGACGCGGCTTGTCGCAGTTATCCTTGCATTCGGCGTTTTTCTTACCGTCCTTGCCGCCCTTGTGCATCGCCTGCGGACCGTGACCGCGCTGGCCCGACATACGCATCTGCTGCTGTTGCTGCATCTGCGACCACTGCATGAACTGCTCGGTCGTCAGGATCGACTTCATCTTTTCGGCTTCGGCCTTGCGGGCGGCCTCCATCTTCTCGCGCTGGGCGATCATCTCCTTGATCTGCGCGAGGTTGATCGCATAGACCTGCTTGGCCTGCGCCTCGGTGAGCTTCAGCTGCTCGGTCATCCTGTCGGTCTTGCGCTGAGCCATCTGCTCGGCCGTCGGACGCTCCTTCGGAGCATCGGGTTTATTCTGCTGCTGTGCGAAAACGCTCGTTCCTGCCATCAGGCAGAGGGCCGTGACGGCCGCAAAAATCTTCTTTTTCATAACTTTCGAAATTAGGTTGTACATCACTATATAAAAAATGGCTCGTTTCCGGAAATCCCTTTTCCGGGGTTTGGTACAAAGGTAAAGCCAAAATGAAAAACCCGGAGCGGAACTCCGGGTGAAACGACAGAACGGCGCGGTCAACCGCCTATTCGACAGGGTGAACCGACTTCAGCCACTCCTTGAATTCGGGGGCCCGGGCCTTGGATATGACGATCCGCTCGGGCGTTTCGACCGTAAGGTGCAGCGTGAGGCGGCTCCCGAACCACACGGCGATCTCCTTCACCGCGCGGCGTGCGATGATGAACTGGCGGTTGGCCCGGAAGAAATCGGCCTCGGGCAGCAGGGCCTGCAACGCTTCGAGGGTCTTATCCAGCGGGTAGGCCGTGCCGTCGTAGCCGTAGGCCGTGACCTTCTCGTTGAACGTATAGCAGAAAGCGATCTGTTCGCGCCGGAGGGGGATGATCCGGTCGCGCACATGCACCAGGAAGACATCCTCGTGACGGCGGACGGCCATCGTGCGGACACGTGAACCGTAGTCGCTGCGCTCGGTGGAGGTCAGGCGGCGCAGTTTGGCGAGGGCGCGGCGAACGTCGTCCGTATTGAGCGGTTTGAGCAGATAGTCGATGCTGTTGACCTTGAACGCTTCGAGGGCGTACCGGTCGTAGGCCGTGGTGAAAATGACCGGAGCGGTGATCTCCACGGCATCGAAAATGCGGAACGAATCGCCGTCGGCCAGGTGGATGTCCATGAACAGCAGGTCGGGCTGGGGGTTCGCACGCAGCCATTCGATGCTCTCGGCGACGCTTTCCAGCGTCGCCACGATCTCCATCGAGGGCTCTTCCTGACGGAGTATCGCCGCGAGGTTGCGCGCGGCGGCGGTTTCGTCTTCGATAATCAGGGCTTTCATCCGGCAGTGGGGTTTTGCAGCGGCATACGCACGGTGAAGGTCCGGCCGTCGTCGTCAATCTCGATACTGCGGCCCGTGATCAGATGCCAGCGGTTGCGCAGGTTCTCCAATCCGATGCCGGTCGAGGGTTCGGGTTCGAGCTTCGGAACCTTGGGATTCGAGACCACCAGCCGGTCGCCCTCGGTGCGCACCGAGATGTGGAACGGATTGCTGCGGGTGATCGAATTGTGTTTGACGGCGTTGTCGATCAGCGGTTGCAGCGAGAAGGCCGGGAGTTTCCACCCGAGGTACTTCTCATCGACATCGACATCGAAAAAGAGCTTGTCGGCATAGCGTATCTTGAATAGATAGCTGTACGCTTCGAGGAATTTCAGCTCCTCGTCGAGCGTCATCAGCATGCTCTGGCCGTTCTGGATGATGTAGCGGAACGTGTACGAGAGCTGGTCGATGTAGGTCAGCGCCTTCTCGTCGTGCTTTTCGCGCACGAGCATCGCCAGCGAGTTGAGCGAGTTGAAGAAGAAATGGGGGTTGATCTGCCCGACGAGCATGTTGTAGCGCGTGGTGAGATTTTCGTTTTTGAGACGTTCGTTCTCCACGACGACGGCCTGCCGCTGCGAGATCAGCACGTAGATACGCCCGTAAAGCATCGACACCACCACGGCGAACGAACATTTCAGCAGCAGCATGTAGTCGAACATCCGTCCGCCCATAAAATTCATCTGGATACGGCCCGTGTGCCACTCGGTGACCGGAGCCACGCAGTAGAGCGCCACGGCGGCCGCGCAGCACCACAGGCAACGCCGCACGAAGCGGGCCATCGAGTAGTTGCGGCGCACGGAGGTCAGGATCGAGAGCATGACGAACGACACGACGAGGTAATAGAACAGTTGCAGCAGCAGTTCCGTACTCTTCGAAGGGCCGTTGTAGAGTTTGCCGTAATCGAACTCCTCGCCGTTGTGGCTGCGGACCTCCGCCAGCATCGGATGGGCATTTTCGGAACGAGGCAGCACCAGATCGGCCACGATGCGGTCGCCGGGGGCGATGCCCAGCCAGCGCATGCGCCGCGAAGGGACGTAAACGCTGTCGCCGTTCTCGTAGACGAGGTAGCCGTACCCGTCGGGATGCACCGCGAGCACACCTTCGTCGGTCCGCTCCACGATCCGTTCGCCGGCAGGCCGGGGCTGGTTGTCGCTGTTCAGGTCCACGAGCATCAGCAGCACGTAGGAGAAATTGACCACCAGGCTGATCGCCACGGCGACCAGCAGATTCAGAATCAGATCGGCGTATTTGGGCTGCAATTTCATGGGGTTGCCGTTATTCGTCCTCCTTATACCACGATGCGTAAAGCATATAGTCGCGGGCCGTGCGGCGGATGATCTCCTCGCGCTGTTCTTCGGTCACCTCCTTGACCTTTTTGGCCGGAACGCCCGCATAGACCGAATTAGGTTCCAGCTGCGCATTGGAGAGCACCAGCGCGTTGGCCGCAATGATGCAGCCCGAGGGGATATGGGCGTTGTCCAGCAGGGTGGCGCCCATGCCGATTAGGCAGTTGTCCCCGATGACCGCGCCGTGGATGATGGCGTTGTGGCCCACCGAAACGTCGTTGCCGATGATCGTCTGCGAAGGGTGCTTCGCCTTGTCGTAGATGGTGTGGAGCACTACGCCGTCTTGGATGTTCGTGCGGTCGCCGATGACGATCCGGTTCACATCGCCGCGCAGTACGGCGTTATACCAGATCGAACAGTCGCGGCCGATGGTCACGTCGCCCAGAATGACGGCCGTTTCGGCCAGAAAGGTGTTTTCACCGATTACGGGCTCATGCCCGCGGACTTTTCGTATAAGTGCCATATATTTCCTTAATTTTTACAAGTATCGCCGCCGACAGCGCAAAGCACACTAACCGGTCGTCGCCCCTAAATCAGGCGTTTTACGCCTGTTTGGCCTCCTGCCACAGTCGCTCCATGTCGTCGAGCGACATTTCGTGAAGCGTATGACCCTTTGCGGCAGCCTGTTCCTCCATGTAATTGAAGCGCCGCATGAACTTCTTGTTCGTGCGCTCCAGCGCCGATTCGGGGTCCACGCCGTAGAGGCGGCAGGCGTTGACGAGCGAGAACAGCAAGTCGCCGAACTCTCCTTCGAGGTCGGTTTTATTCCCCGACTTCATCTCGGCCTCGACCTCGCCCAGCTCCTCGCGGACCTTGTCCCAGACATCCTCCTTCTTCTCCCAGTCGAAACCCGCTCCCGCGGCCTTCTCGCCGACACGGTAGGCTTTGACCATCGCCGGGAGCGACCGCGGAACACCGCCCAACGTGCCGCTCTTGCTCTTCTTCTTGCGGAGTTTCAGCGCCTCCCAGTTCTCGATGACCTCGGAGGGCGTGTTGGCGTGAATGTCGCCGTAGACGTGCGGATGACGGTAGATCAGTTTGTCGCACAGGGCATTGGCCACGTCTCCGAAATCGAACGCACCCTCTTCTTCGCCCAGCTTCGAATAGAACACCACGTGCAGGAGCAGGTCGCCCAGCTCCTCCTTGATGCCCTCCATATTGTGATCGGTGATGGCGTCGGCCAGTTCGTAGGTCTCCTCGATGGTGTTGCTGCGCAACGAATCGAAAGTCTGCTCGCGGTCCCAGGGACATTCGCGGCGCAGCGTGTTCATCACCTCCAAAAGACGGGCCGTAGCCGCCAAACGTTTGTCTTTTTCCATTAATGTCGTTCAATTAATTGGAACAAAGGTAACAAAAAAGTAACTTTGTTGCATACAAATTTCACGATTCGCCATGAAACTACGATTTCTGCTGCTCCTCGCGGCACTTCTCTGGGGACTCCTTTTCGCTTCGGCGCAGCCCGCACCGAAAAAGACTACGCTCCGCGCCGGACACTTCACGTTCGGCCCCGGAACGACCGTCGCCGCCGACAGCGGATTGCAGCCGCTGGCCCGTTATGCCGCCGAATACCTCGGCTGCGAGGTCCGCAACGGCGTGGCGGGAAACGGAGCCGTCGTGCTGACGCTCGACGCGGCGGACGGCGGCAATCCCGAGGCGTACCGCCTCGACATCACGCCCGAATACATCCGCATCGGCGGCTCGACCTACGGCGGAGTCTTCAACGGCGTGCAGCAGTTGTTCCGGCTCCTGCCGCCCGAGGTCTATGCCCGGAAAGGCGTCGCCGCGGGAACGCAGGTCGCCTGCGCGGAGATCGAAGACGAGCCGCGTTTCGCCTACCGAGGAATGATGCTCGACGTGGCCCGCACGTGGATCGACGAATCTAAAGTGAAACGTTATATAGACTTGTTTTCCTATCATAATATCAATAAATTGCACCTACATCTTTCGGACGACGAAGGATGGCGCATCGAGATCAAGTCGCACCCCGAGCTGACGGAGATCGGCGGATTCCGCGGCGGCGATTCGCCCGTAAGGCCCGTATACGGCAAATGGTCAGAGAAATACGGCGGTTACTTCACGCAGGAGGAGATGCGCGGACTGATCCGCTACGCCGCCGAGCGGAATATCGAGATCATTCCCGAGATCGACCTCCCGGGACACAGCCGCAACATCGCCTCGGTGCATCCCGAAATCCGCTGCAACTACCCGCCCGACACGGTATCGACCAACGGATACGATTACCGTTCGGCGTGGTGCGTGGCCCGTGAAGCGAATTACGCGCTGTTGGAGGATATTTTGGGCGAGTTGTGCGAGCTGTTCCCCTCGGAGTATATCCATGTGGGCGGCGACGAGGTCGAAATGACCCAATGGACCCGCTGCCCCGACTGCCGGACGCTGATGGCGCGCCTCGGGACGGACGATCCGCGCCGGTTGCAGGACCTCTTCATGGAGCGGACGGCGGCGATCCTCGCGGCGCACGGCAAGCGGCCCGCGATGTGGAACGAAGCGGTGCGCACGGGAGCCTTCACGAAAGCGTGCCGCGTGCACGGCTGGGAGAGCGTGAAAGCCTGCCTCGACGCCACGGCGAAAGGGTACCGGACGGTGGTGATGCCGGGCGAATATTTCTATTTCGACATGCGCCAGACACCCCGCGAGGACGGCCACGACTGGGCGGCGATCTTCGATGCCAAAAAGGTCTACGGATTCGATTTCAGCGGATTCACCCCCGAGCAGATGCGCCGCGTCGAAGGGTTGCAGGGGGCGTTCTTCAGCGAAGCCTATGTTTCGCACGAGCCCGAGAAGCCCGACTACCTCGACTATATGCTCTTTCCGCGCGTCTGCGCCCTGGCGCGCATCGCGTGGAGCAACAACGGCGAGGGCTGGGACGCCTATTACAAAGAGCTGAAAGGGAAACATTACGACCGCATGGCGGCGATGGGGATTCGTTTCCGCCTCTTCCCGCCACGTCTGAGCTACAAGGAGGGGGTGTTCACGGCTTCGGCAGACGACGGTTCGGAGATCTTCTACCTCACGGACGGCTCTGCGGAGGAGCATCGCTACACGGGTCCGGTCCGCACCGCGCAGCCGCACCGATACCGCTTCTTCACCCGCTACAAGACGGCCCGGAGCCCCTATGCGGCCGACAAATCCTACTGGCGGACCGTCACGCCCGCCGTGGCGATCACGACCTCGATGGGCGAAAGCGAGAAATTTCCCTATTCGAATGCCGAAGGTTACCGCGGGCTGTCGCGGACGCGACGCGCCTGCCGGCAGCAGGACTGGATTCTCTACACGTTCGAACAGCCGGTGAAGTGCCGCGAGATGTACTTGCAGACGGGAAACCGCCAGCTGCCGAAGACCATCGTGACGACGGGTTACGCCGAAATCTCCTACGACGGCACCCGGTTCGAACCCGCCGGGGAGCTGCTGATGGGCAGCATCACACTGCATCCCGAACGCGCGGTGAAAGCCGTGCGGATCGTCTCGACCTGCGACGACAACGGCACGCCCTACGTCACGATTCAGCCTCCGGTCGTAAAACCACGACTCTGAAAATCCGAGTTGAGGCAAAATTTCCTCAACTCAATACAGTAAAAGAGAGTTGTCGGGAACCAAATAGATGCTCAATAGCCACTATACGAAGCGCTCGCTCCATTCGGATCAGAACATGAAAAACAAACCGATCCATAGGTGTTAGATGCAGCCAATGCAACCGAGACCGAGGTGTTCGACCACGGACTACCGACAGCAGAATTCATATTGGTGACACCAAAAGAGTTGGTCTTGCATTTGTATGTACAAACCAGAGCAGCATTACATCTGCACCTAAATTCGAATCCTAACATGCCATCCGGTAGCCACAAGAATGCCTCTGCCTCATCATCCGGGCCATTCCCATTTACAGAAAACGATCCCCCAGGATATTGAACTTTGCCAGCGGCAACCGAAACGGCTGGGGATTGAAATGTTGGCAAATCTATCTGAACCGGAACACCTTCGTCATTCAACTTCCGGATTTCCTCGTTTGTCCGCCGGATGTCATCGATAGCTCGTTCGTAAAATTCGTCAGGAATACCTAATTTTCTCGCATCTTCCAAGGATATATCCAAGTAAACGAGTTTGTTTTCATCCACTTTGACATATTTGATCAAAATACGATTGGCATCTCTTTCATTCTGAACATTGGAGCGTGTTTGTCCTTCCAGAAGACCATTTTCGGATTCCCGAACCTGCGAACAAGAAATACTGATCAATATTACAAATAGGATTTCCAAATAGAGAATTAGTCTTTTCATAATTTTGATTTTTTGTTTATCAAATGTAAACAAATTCTCTACAATATCGATAGATTCTAAAGTACAATTACCAATCATCGGACAAGATTTGCGCAGATTGTACGATTTTATTGTACCACAGCAATATTCGGACGACCGAAGTACAAACAGAGTCGGTCCGAATCAAAAGCCGCCTGACTCGTTGCGGGTCAGGCGGCCGTTCGATTGTTCAGCCCGCGTCAGGCCCGAACCTGAGCGCCGCAACGCTGTTCGAACTGGCGGGTGAGATTCGACATCACGCGCTCGATAGTCTTGTCGTCGAGCGTGCGGGTCTTGTCTTCGAGAATGAAGCTCAGAGCATAGGATTTCTTGCCCTCGGGAAGTTTGTCGCCCTCGTAAACGTCGAACAGCGAAACGCTCTTCAGCAATTTGCGCTCGGCGGCGAAGGCCGCGTCGCGCAGCGCCGCAAAGGTCACCTGTTTGTCCACCAGCAGGGCCAGGTCGCGTTTCACTTCGGGGAACTTCGAAAGCTCCTCGGCTGCGATCTTCTGCTTCTTCGTGGATTTCACGAGGGCGTCGAAATTCATCTCCAGGTAGTAGACCTCCTGCTTGACATCGGTCAGACGGCGGATTTTCGCAGCGACGGAGCCGATTTGCAGCAGCTCCTTGCCGTTGAGCGACATCGAAAGTCCTTCGCTGAAAAGATCGCTTTCGAGCGGCTCGGTTTTCAGGGCGTAGATGTCGATGCCGAAGCGGCGCAGGAGCTTTTCGGCGACGGCCCGCAGGGTGAAGAACGACGCCTTTTCGGGCTTCGCGTTCCACGACTGGGGGGTCGAAACTCCCGTGACGGCGATGGCGAGCCGATACTCCTCGGAGTAGGCCGCAAGGCGGTTCTCCTCCGAACGCTTCGCCTCGTCGTAGAAATAGCAGTTGCCGAACTCATAGAGGCACAAATCGCCGTTGCGGCGGTTGGCATTCAGCGCGACGGCCTCCAGCATGTTGAACAGCAGGGTCTGGCGCATGACGTTCAGATCGGCGCTCAGCGGATTGAGGATGCGCACACAACGATCGGCGGGGCAGGAGGTCAGCCCCTCGTAATACGAGGCCTTCGTCAGCGAGTTGGACATGATCTCGGTAAACCCGTTGGCCGTCAGAAAATCGGCGGCGAGGTTCATCAGCTTGCTGCGGTCGGGTTTCGGCGCGTAGGAGAGCGTCGAACGGACCTGCCGGGGAACCTCGACGTTGTTGTAGCCATAGATGCGGAGGATGTCCTCGATCAGGTCTGCCTCGCGCTGCACATCCACCCGGTAGGGCGGAACGGCGACCGTGAGCACGCCCTCTTTCTCTGCGAGGACCTTCACCTCCAGCGCCGCGATGATCGTGCGGACGGTTTCTTCGGGAATCTCCTTGCCGATCAGCGCATTGACGCGCGCCAGCGAGATGTCGAAGACGAAATCGGCGATCGGCGCAGGGTAGATGTCCGTGATGTCGCTCGAAATCGTTCCTCCGGCCAGCTCCTTCATCAGCAGGGCGGCGCGCTTGGCGGCGTAGACCTGCATGTTGGGATCGACGCCGCGTTCGAAGCGGAACGAAGAGTCGGTGTTCAGGCCGAAGCGCTTGGCCGTCTTGCGCACCCACACGGGGTTGAAATAGGCGCTCTCGATAAACACGTCGGTCGTGGTGTCGCTCACGCCCGAATCCAGTCCGCCGAAGACGCCGGCGATGCACATCGGACGTTCGGCGGAGCAGATCATCAGGTCCTTGTCCGTCAACTTGCGCTCCACGCCGTCCAGCGTCACGAACGGCGTACCCTCGGCGCAGGTGCGGACCACGACTTCGCGGCCTTCGATCTTCGCGGCGTCGAAAGCGTGCAGGGGCTGGCCCAGTTCGAACAGCACGAAATTGGTGATGTCCACGAGGTTGTTCTTGGGGTTGATGCCCGCGACGCGCAGACAGTTCTGCATCCAGTCGGGCGAGGGGCCGATCTTGCACCCCGTGACCGTGACGCCCGTATAGCGGGGTGCGGCCTCGGCGTTTTCGACGCGGATTTTCACATTCAGATCGTGGTTGTCGGGGGCGAAAGCCGAAACGTCGGGCAGCTTCACCGAAACGCGCTCGCCGCGGCTTTGCAGGTAGGCCGCCAGATCGCGGGCCACACCGATGTGCGACGCGGCATCCACGCGGTTGGGCGTAAGGCCGATTTCGATCAGGTAGTCGTCCTCGATATGCAGGTACTCCTTGGCCGTCATGCCCACGGGAGCGTCGGCCGGAAGCTCCATGATGCCATCGTGCGAGGCTCCGATACCCAGTTCGTCTTCGGCGCAAAGCATGCCCAGCGACTCCACGCCGCGGATTTTCGAACGCTTGATCTTGAACTCCTCGTCGCCGCCGTCGGGGTAGAGCACCGCGCCGACCGTCGCGCAAAGGACTTTCAGACCCGCGCGGCAGTTGGGGGCACCGCAGACGATCTGCAACGGTTCGGCGGCGCCGACATCGACCGTGGTCAGGTGCAGGTGGTCCGAATCGGGATGGTCCGTGCAGGTCACGACCTCGCCGACGACGACGCCTGCAAGGCCGCCTTTCACGGTCTCGATCTTCTCGAAGCCCTCGACCTCGAGGCCGATGTCGGTCAGTATTTCGGCCACTTTTTCGGCCGGGAGATCGGTGTCGATATAACGTTTGAGCCAGTTATACGAAATATTCATATCGTTGAGTTTTGAATTTGCGGATAATTATGCAAAAGTATAAATTTTTCCGCAAAATACGGTAAAAAATCCGACATATATAGGTACTGAAAATAATTCGTAAAAAATTTGCTTTTTACGAACCGACCGCATATATTTGCAGACGCAAACCCAAGGCGATGATTCATAATTTCAACATAAAGGCATGGTGGTGGCGCCCGCAGGCTCTCGTGAACAATGAGTGCGGAACCCCGCGTGTATGATTGAAACCGAAAAATACACAAGCCCGTTGTTTACGAAAGGTAAGCAGCGGGCTTTTTCGTTAAGCACATCAAATTCAAAAACCTATAACGACAATGAAAACCAAGAAATTCTGCCTCTCCGAAAACCAGATGCCCACGCAATGGTACAACATCGTGGCCGACATGCCCACCAAACCGCTGCCGCCGCTGCACCCCGCGACGAAACAGCCCGTCACCAAAGAGCAGATGTCGGCGATCTTCGCCGAGGAGCTGATCGACCAGGAGATGTCCACCGAACGCTACATCGACATTCCCGAAGAGGTGCAGGAGATCTACAAGATATGGCGTCCCACGCCGCTCGTGCGCGCGACGGGGCTGGAAAAGGCCCTCGAAACGCCGGCGAAGATCTATTTCAAGAACGAGAGCGTGTCGCCCGCGGGTTCGCACAAGCCCAACACCGCCGTGCCGCAAGCCTACTACAACTACAAGCAGGGCATCAAGCACCTGACGACCGAGACCGGCGCCGGACAGTGGGGCGCTTCGATCGCCTTCGCGGCCAAACACTTCGGCATCGACCTGCAAGTGTTCATGGTCAAGGTCAGCTACGACCAGAAACCCTACCGCCGTCTGATGATGAACACCTGGGGCGCGGAGTGCGTGGCGTCGCCCTCGACGCTGACCAATTCGGGACGCGCAGCGCTGGAACGCGACCCGCACTGCTCGGGAAGCCTCGGACTGGCGATTTCGGAGGCCGTGGAAATGGCCCTGCGCCGTCCGGAGGATACGCGCTACTGCCTGGGCAGCGTCCTGAACCACGTGGTGCTGCACCAGACGGTCATCGGACAGGAGGCCGTGAAGCAGATGGAGATGGCCGATGCCGAGCCCGACATGGTGATCGGATGCTTCGGCGGCGGCAGCAACTTCGCCGGCATCGGGTTCCCGTTCCTGCAAAAGAACCTCACCGAAGGGAAGAAAATCCGCGTGATCGCCGTGGAGCCCGAAGGGTGCCCGAAACTCACGCGCGGCGAATTCCAGTACGACTTCGGCGACGTGGCCGGATTCACGCCCCTGCTGCCGATGTACACGCTGGGGCATGATTTCCAGCCCTCGGACATCCACGCCGGAGGTCTGCGCTACCACGGAGCGGGTTCGATCGTCAGCCAGCTGATGAAAGACGGACTGATCGAAGCGCAGGCGATGCCGCAGGTCGAAACCCTCGCAGCGGGCGTTCTCTTCGCCCAGACCGAAGGCATCATCCCGGCTCCGGAATCGACACACGCCATCGCCGCGACGATCCGCGAGGCGCTGAAAGCCAAGGAGGAGGGAGTGTCGAAGACCATTCTGTTCAACCTCTCGGGCAACGGCGTGATCGACCTCTACGCCTACGAACAGTATCTGGCCGGAGCGCTGAAAGACTTCTCGCCGAGCGACGAGGAGATCGCAAAGACGGTCAACCAGTTGGAGCATCTGATCTAAAACGACGCTTCAGGAAGAAAAGACGGGCTGTCGAAGCCCGTCTTTTTTATTTCGAATAGTATTTCTCGATTCCGCCGAATCCGGTTATCATTCTGTTCTCCCTGGTTTTGGCGATGAAGTGGTTCAACCGCTTTCCGAACTCTTCGGGACGCATCCTCGCGGCTTCGACGTACGCAATCCGGATGCGTTTGTAGGTTTCGGGAAACTGCCGGTAGTTTTTCCACACGGTTTCATCTTCTCTCAGCCTGTCGATTATATCTTCGGGAAAGACGAAAGGTTCGGATAAGACGGCCCGTATCTTCTTCTCGAACACGGGGTGAATCATTCCATTCGCCGACAGCCATTTGAGTCTCTCCTTGTTGGCCTGCGAATAGGTGCTCTTAGGATTTCTGGGCGAGAACCGCTGAATCTTATGCGCTTTGTCGAGGGACTTCACCGTGCTGTCGATCCATTCGAAACAAAGGGCCTCCTCGACCGCATCGTTGTACAGAACGCTTTTTTCGCCCGACGACTTGCAGGGAAACACGAACCAGACGCCGGGAGCCGTGTCGAAATTGCCGGCCAGCCATTTCCGCCACTCCTCCCGACTCTCAAAATACCGTATTTCAAGTTCCGTTGCCATAATAATGCCATAAACCCGGCCCTTAGGCTTTGGAGCCCAACCAGAGGAAGATCATGCCGACGAGGATGAAGGCCAGATCGACGGCCTTCGAACGCAGGTTGCGCTCGCGGAACAGCACCGCGCCGCAGAGGAACGACACCACGACCGAACCGCGGCGGATCATCGAGACGACGGAGATCATCGCATCCGGATCGCGCAGGGAGTAGAGGTAGGCGAAATCGGCCAACGTGAGGAATACCGAGATCAGCGGAATAGACCAGCTCCAATGAAACGGGGTGGTGCGGCCGCGCCGGGGCCACCAGACGACGGCGACCACCACGGCCATCATCGCCAGCTGGTAGAGGTTGTACCAGCTCTGCACGAAGACCGGATCGAGGCGCGTCATGATGTATTTGTCGTAAAGGCCGCTAATGGCGCCCGTAACGGCCGCCAGAGCGACGAGCAGAATCCAAATGTTATGGGTGAAGACGACCCCTTCGCGGCGGCTCGAACGGCTCAGCAGAAAGAGCGACACGAGAGCCAGCACGACGCCGGTCCACTGGTAGGCGTTGAGCCGCTCGCCGAAGATCAGCAGCGCACCGACGAGCACCATCACCGGGCGCGTGGCGTTGATCGGGCCGACGATGGTGATGGGCAGATGCTTCATGCCGAAGTAACCGAAAATCCACGAGGTGAGGACGATGCACGATTTCAGAATGACCAGCCGGTGCGCCTCCCACGACCCGGGGGCCGTGGCCAGCACGGTATGGTCGAACCAGCCGAGGCCGAACTCCGCCGAGAGGATCGCAGGCAGGAAAATCAGCGTCGAGAAGAGCGTGTTGAGCAACAGCACGGGGAGCACGGCATTGTCGGTGAGGGCCTTTTTCTTGGCCGCGTCGTAGAAGCCGAGCAATGCCGCCGAAGTGAATGCCAGAGTGAGCCACATGGTGGAATTAAAAATGAAAAATTAAGAATTAAAAATTACACATACATCGTAAAAAAATTCGGGACCCCGAAAAACACGATTCAGTTGGTCCCGAAATTTTTCACTTCTCATTTTTAATTTCTACAACTCGTCGCTGTAAACGGCTCCGGGGAGATCGTGGAGGTTGTAGCGCGAGGCCATCGACATGCCGTAGGCCCCGGCGGATTTGATCGTCAGCAGGTCGCCGCGGCGCGTCTTGCGCAGGCTGACGTTCTCGTCGAAAACGTCCGTCGATTCGCAGGCCGTGCCCACGACCGTATATTTTTCGCTGGGAGCCTCCTCCTCGCGGGCCGTGATGTTCTCGATATTGTGGTACGAGCCGTACATCGCCGGGCGGACCAGCTCGGTCATCGAAGCATCGACGATCACCAGTTTGCGGCCCGTGGCGGTGGTCTTGTTGAACAGCACCGTCGTGATCAGCTCGCCGCATTCGGCGACGATCGAACGCCCGAACTCGAAGTGAACCTCGCGGTCGCCGATGCGCAGGTGGTTGTGGACGATCGAGAACAACGACGCGAAATTGGGGATCGGCTCGTTCTCGGGAACGTCGTAGTTGACGCCCAGACCGCCGCCCACATCGACGAAGCGGAACTTGCAGCCCAGCTTTTCGAGATTCTCGACGATGACGTTGACCTTGTTGCACATGTTCTCGAAGACGTGCAGCTCGCGGATCTGCGATCCGATGTGCAGGTGCAGGCCGATGATGTTGATGTTCTTGAACGCCCGGATCTCCGCGGCGTGTTCGAGCACCTCTTCGTAGGAGATGCCGAACTTGCTGTCGGCCTGGCCCGTGTCGATGCAATGGTTGGTCTTGGGGTCGATGTCGGGGTTGATGCGCAGCGCAATGTCGGTCACCTTGCCCATCTCGGCCGAGAAAGCGTCAACGAGTTCCAGTTCCTGAATCGACTCGCAGTTGATGGCGAGGATATTCTGCTCGATGGCGTATTTCAGTTCCTTGTCGCGTTTGCCCACGCCGGCGTAGACGATGCCCTTGGGATCGAAACCCGCCTCGACGGCCTTGCGGAGCTCGTTGCCCGAAGCGCAGTCGATGCCCAGTCCGTATTCGCGGATGATGGCCAGCAGGTGGTCGTCGTAGTTGGCCTTGATGGCGTAATGTACCTTATAACCGTATTTTTTCGACTCGTAGACGACGCTTTCGAGAGTCTGGCGCAGCAGCGCCGTGTCATAAAGGTAAAACGGGGTTTCATAGCCCCGGAGCTTGGATGCGATTTGTCTGCTTAACATCTTAAACCTAACTTGTTGAAGTTGCAAATATAAGCAATTTGCGTCATTCCGGCAAATCGGGGGCTTCCTATATATTCAAAAATTTGTGTATATTTGCGACAGATTTTACCCTTATCTATGAAAAACATCCGCAATTTCTGCATCATAGCCCATATCGACCACGGCAAATCGACGCTCGCCGACCGGCTGCTGGAAAAGACCAACACGCTGAACCAGCGCGAAATGCAATCGCAGGTGCTCGATGACATGGACCTCGAACGCGAAAAGGGCATCACCATCAAGAGCCACGCCATCCAAATGGAGTACACGGCCCGCGACGGACAACGATACACGCTCAACCTGATCGACACCCCGGGACACGTGGACTTCTCCTACGAAGTGTCGCGCGCCATCGCCTCGTGCGAAGGGGCGCTGCTGGTGGTCGATGCCACGCAGGGCATTCAGGCGCAGACCATCTCGAACCTCTATCTGGCCGTGGGACACGATCTGGAGATCATCCCCGTGCTGAACAAGATCGACATGGACTCGGCGATGATCGACGAGGTGAAGGATCAGGTGATCGACCTCATAGGATGCAGGGAGGAGGATATTCTGCTGGCATCGGGCAAGACGGGACTGGGCGTCGAAGAGGTGTTGGAAGCGATCGTAAACCGCATTCCCGCTCCCACGGGCGACGAGAGCGCGCCGTTGCAGGCGCTGATCTTCGACTCGGTGTTCAACCCCTTCCGCGGCATCATCGCCTATTTCCGCGTCTTCAACGGCACGCTCCGCAAAGGCGACCACGTGAAGTTCTTCAACACGGGCAGCGAATACGACGCCGACGAGATAGGCGTGCTGAAACTCAAAATGCAGCCCCGGCAGGAGATCAAGGCCGGAGACGTGGGGTATATCTGCTCGGGCATCAAGACCTCGGAGGACGTGAAGGTCGGCGACACGATCACCTCGGTCGCAAATCCCGCCCAAGAGGCCATCGCCGGATTCGAGGACGTGAAGCCGATGGTCTTCGCGGGCGTCTACCCGGTGGAGGCCGACCAGTACGAGGACCTGCGCGCGTCGCTCGAAAAATTGCAGCTCAACGACGCCTCGCTGACGTTCGAGCCCGAAAGCTCGCTGGCGCTGGGATTCGGATTCCGCTGCGGATTCCTCGGGTTGCTGCACATGGAGATCATCCAGGAGCGGCTGTACCGCGAATTCGACATGGATGTCATCACGACCGTGCCCAACGTGTCGTACCGCATCACCACGACGCAGGGCGACGTGGTGGAGGTGCACAACCCCTCGGGGTTGCCCGAAGTGACGAAGATCGCCAAGATCGAGGAGCCCTACATCCAGGCGCAGATCATCACCAAGTCGGAGTTCCTGGGCAACGTCATCAAGCTGTGCATCGACAAACGCGGCGTGATGAAAAACCAGACCTTCATCACGCAGGACCGCGTGGAGGTCAATTTCGACATGCCGCTGTCGGAGATCGTCTTCGATTTCTACGACAAACTCAAAAGCATCTCGAAAGGGTATGCCTCGTTCGACTACCACCGCACGGGATTCCAGCTCTCGAAGCTGGTCAAGCTCGACATTCTGCTCAACGGCGAGCCGGTCGATGCCCTCTCGTCGCTGACCTATACGGACCACGCCTACGACTTCGGACGCAAGATGTGCGAGAAACTCAAGGAGCTGATTCCCCGCCAGCAGTTCGACATCGCCATACAGGCGGCCATCGGCGCCAAGATCATCGCCCGCGAAACGGTCAAGGCCGTGCGCAAGGACGTGACGGCGAAGTGTTACGGCGGCGACATCTCGCGCAAGCGCAAGCTGCTCGAAAAACAGAAGAAAGGCAAGAAGCGCATGCGCCAGATCGGCAACGTCGAAGTTCCCCAGTCGGCTTTCCTCGCCGTGTTAAAAATGGACTAAGCGTCATGAAAAAGACCATCATCGACCTCTTCGAAGCCTCCGTCGAAAAGTACGGGGCCAAAACTTTCCTGCTCGAGAAACGGCACCGCAAATTCGAGCCCACGACCTATGCCGAAACCAAAGAGCAGGCGCTCGAAGTCGGTGCGGGCCTCGCTTCGGCGGGGATTCGCCCGGGCGACAAGGTCGCCATCCTGGCCGAAGGCAGCAACGCGTGGATCATCTCCGAACTGGGACTGTTCTACGCCGGGGCGATCAGCGTGCCGCTGTCGGTGAAGCTCGAAGAGTCGAACGACCTGCTGTTCCGCATGCGGCACGCCGAGGTCAAGGCCGTTTTCGTGTCGAAATACCAACTGCCGAAAATCCGCCGCATCCGCGCCGAACTGCCGCAGCTGGAGCATGTGATCGTTCTCGGACACATTCCGTTGGAATCCGGAGAGACGGCTTACGGTACGCTGAAACGCTTGGGCCGCGACTATCTGGCCAAAAACCGGGAGGAGTTCTTGAAAACAGGCCAGGCGATCCGGAACGACGATTATGCGACGATCACCTACACGTCGGGCACGACGGCCGACCCCAAGGGCGTGGTGCTGACGCACCGCAACTACACGGCCAACGTCGAACAGTCGCTGTCGCGCATCGACATTCCGTCGCATTACCGGACGCTCATCATCCTACCGCTGGACCACTGTTTCGCGCATGTCGTGGGATTTTACATCATGATCGCCTGCGGCGCCTCGGTGGCCACGGTTCAGATCGGGGCGACGCCGATGGAGACGCTCAAAAACATTCCGCAGAACATCCGCGAGGTGCAGCCGCACTTCCTGCTGTCGGTGCCCGCGCTGGCCAAGAATTTCCGCAAGGGAATCGAGAGCTCCATCCGGGCCAAAGGCAAATTCACCGAGTGGCTCTTCCGCCTCGCGCTTCGCACGGCCTACGCCTACAACGGCGACGGATACAGCCGCGGCCGCGGCTGGCGCATCGTGCTGAAACCTTTCGTGGCGCTGTTCGACGCCGTGCTGTTCCGCAAGGTCCGCGAGGCGTTCGGCGGCAGCATGAAATTCTTCGTCGGAGGAGGGGCGCTGCTCGATTCCGAGTTGCAACGCTTCTACTACGCCATCGGCATCCCGATGTTCCAGGGATACGGGCTTTCGGAAGCCACGCCCGTCATCTCGACCAATTCGCCCAAGCATCATTGGCACCGTTTCGGCTCGTCGGGCAAGATACTCATTCCGCTTGACCTGAAGATCCTCGACGAAGCGGGCCGGGAGGTTCCCCGCGGACAAAAGGGCGAGATCGTCATCCGCGGCGAAAACGTCATGGCCGGGTACTGGAAGAATCCCACAGCCACAGCCGAAACGGTGCGCGACGGATGGCTGCACACGGGAGACATGGGGTATGTCTCGGAGGATGATTTCCTCTATGTGCTGGGACGCTTCAAAAGCCTGCTGATCGCCTCGGACGGTGAAAAGTACAGCCCCGAAGGCATGGAGGAGGCGATCGTGGACAAGTCGCCCTACATCGACCAAATCATCATCCACAACAATCAGAGCCCCTTCACGGGGGCGATCGTGGTTCCCAACCGCGAGGCTTTGCGGCGCGAGTTGGAAGCCCGCAGAGTTCCGGAAGGGGAGCGTGCCGCCGCTGCCGCCGAGATTCTCGGTGCCGAGATCGACCGTTACCGGACCGGCGGGGTCTATGCCGGGGAGTTCCCCGAACGGTGGCTGCCGGCGGGACTGGCCATTGTAGACGAAGCGTTCACAGAGCAAAACGGACTGGTGAACAGCACGATGAAGGTCGTGCGCGGCAAGGTCGAGGAGCACTTCCGCAGCCGGATCGACTACCTCTACACCCCCGAAGGCCGCGGGCTGAAAAATCCCGAGAACCTCGCGTCGCTGAAAAAAATCGTGGATTGAACGCAATTTTCGGGGCTCGAAAACTTGACAAATAAAAAAAACGGAGTAACTTTGTACTCCGTAATGCGGAAATAGCTCAGTCGGTAGAGCATCAGCTTCCCAAGCTGAGGGTCGCGGGTTCGAATCCCGTTTTCCGCTCACGAGGTCCTTTTCGGAGGACCTTTTTTGTTGGGCAAGATTGCGCAATGCGAAGCAAACGATTCTGTATATCAATGATATGCGGAATCGTTTCGTTTTTGTGTCGTAGCAAAAGATAGCAGACGGAAGCATCTTTCTCATGTGCCGAATCGTGGTACATGGGTGCGAGCGGTAGAAATGTACCACACTTTTTCAGCAGTGCGTTGAATTACATCGGTTTGCGCCGAACGTTCCGGGCTTTTCAATCGTATGATTGTCAAACTCAAAATGTATTCGGACGATGGAAAGAAAACGATTCGGCGTGACCTATTTTCTGCGTAAGGCACGCACCAACAAGGCAGGCTTAACCCCTATTCTGGCCCGCATTACCACCAACGGTGTCTCCAAAGAGATCTACATCCAGTGTTCGGTTCCTGCCGACAAATGGAATCAATCCAAAGAGCGGGCGACCGGCAAGGGCAAACTATGTCAGCAAGTCAATTCTTATTTAGACGATTACCGCGCAAGGATTCTCGCCGTGCGGCAGGAGTTGATTTCCAAAGGCTACGAGGGTAATTGTATTCAGATTAAGGAGCGGTTGCAGAATCCCTCCACTCTTTCGATTATGTTTCTTGCAGAATTAGAAAAATACTGCGATAAACGACAGGCAGAGGTCGGCGTGCGGATTACTCAATTGACAGCGAACAAATACCATCGGGTACTGCGGTATCTGAAAGAATATGTCGCCGCACATTACAAGAAAGATGATATTTTGCTTTCAGCTGTCGGTTACGAGTTTCTCGACGGCTTCAATACTTTCCTGCAAACAGCCCACAACTGCAAGCACAACGGCGCTGTGAATCTGCTCGATTGCGTCAAGAACTTCACCCGTTATTGTCTGCGCAATGAATGGATCGAAAAAGACCCGTTTCGGAACTACAAACTCAAGGAGGAGCACAACAAGGAGAAAGACCATCTCACGCGTGAAGAGTTGGAGACGCTGCTGCGAAAGAGATTGCCGAACGAACGATTGGATCGGATTCGGGATATTTTTGCATTTTGTTGTCTGACAGGGTTGGCATTCACAGATGCGGAACATCTGAGGCGGGAACATATCCGCACGGATGACAACGGAACGACATGGATTTATAAGCCACGAGAGAAGACGGCCGTCATGAGTCGTATTCCGTTGTTGCCCTATCCGATGATATTGCTGGAGAAATACGAACGGGATGCGGAGTTACGAGCGACAGGGAAACTGCTGCCGGTTCCGAGTAATCAAAAGATGAATGCCTACCTGAAAGAGATCGCCGACATTTGCAACATCCCGAAGAACCTGACCACACATTGTGCAAGACATACGTTTGCTTGTTTGGCCGTGGAGCACGGAATGCCTATCGACGTGCTGGCGAAGATTCTCGGACACTCGAATACCAACATGACGCGGCACTACGCCAAATTCTCGGAGCAGTTGATCGGGCGCGAGATGCGGAAGATGAACGAGCAGATGTTTTCAAAAGATGTATTATTGTTGAATCAATAAGCGGCAATTCCGATGAAAAGAGAATATCTTACAATAGACGAGCATGGGCAGTTATCTATGCCTATTGGCTGCGATAGAATTTGGATGACAGAGGTAGAGTTGGCGGAGTTGTTCGGGGTGCTTGTTCCGACCATTCGGGCTGTGATTAGCACACTTTACAAAAGCGGTATCGTGCGGGAATCGGAGACAAAGCGATGTATTCGCCTGCCGAGCGGAAACAGAGTGGATGTCTATAATCTCGAAATGATCTTCGCGTTGGCATTTAGGCTGAATAGCCGCCATGCGGCAATCATTCGACGATGGCTGCTGCACGTAGCGACGACACGTTCCCGAGCGACCGTACCGATCATGATCCCCATAACGCATGGTAAACTTTGCTGAACGACGATGGGCAGGTAATTCCTGCCCGTCGTTATTGTTCTACAATTGCAAATCGGTTGGTACGTACCAATGTTGCGATGTACCAATCAATCTGCGGATATATATTTCACTCAATGTTTTTTCAATTTGTGTGATAACACGTAAAACAGGTTTTATATTTTGTTAGCATCGGCTAACAGCAAGGTGTGTATCGAGTTACTCGATACCTTTTGAGTAACTCAAAAGCCTTGCCCTAACGGGAAGCAATCGCACCTCCGAAGTCGGACGATTGAAAGAGGATGAATTCCCGAAGCCGTGCAGGAGCAGTAGACTGACGGCGGAATAGTACTGACGCAATCGCTGCCGACCGAAGAAGAGACGATAACGGAACCGCCCGCTGATATGAATGAAACCTTTTGTTAAAGCAGGTCGGAGACTACCTGTCGATCCACTCCTTGAGACGCTGGGCCTTCTCCTTGCTGACGATTATTTCGGCGTCGGGATAATGGTGCAGGCGCAGGACGAGTTTGCCTCCGAAGTAGTTGCCCAGATAGCGGATACTCTCCATGCAGACGATGTACTGGCGGTTGGCTCGGAAGAAGCGGGCCGGGTCGAGCTGGCGTTCGAGTTCGTCCATGCTCACGGAAACAGCCTCCGACGTGCCGTCGTTCAGATGCAGGCGCACGATTTTGTTTTCGGTGGATATGTGGTTTATCTCCCTTGCCGAAACGGTCTTGTAGCCATCGCGGTACGGCAGCAGGAACCGCTCGCGGTAGCGGCAGCCGCCCTGTTGCAGGGCCTCGAAGAGCTGGCGCAGGTGTTCGTCCGATGTGTTGCGGCCGCTGCGTCCGACCTTCTCGATTGCAGCGGCGAGTTCGTCAGCATCTATGGGTTTGAGCAGATAGTCGAAGCTGTTGTACTTGAACGCCTGCACGGCATAGTCGTCGTAGGCTGTGGTGAAGATGATCGGCACGGCGGGCGGCGCTTCTTTCAGCGCTTCGAAACTCAATCCGTCTGAGAGACGGATGTCCGCAAGGATGAGATCGAGCGCCGGAGCCTTGCGCAAGTATCCCGCCGCCGCTTCGATGGTTGCCAGCGGGCCGTCGATACGCGCTTCGGGCACGATCTCTTTCAGCAGCCGGACGAGTCGGTTGGCATTGCGCTGTTCGTCTTCAAGAATAAGGATATGTTTCATACTGTTTAATTTTCGAGAATGGGCAATTTGACGGCATAGGTGCGCGATGTAAAGCTGACGAGCATCTGTCGGTCACTGAGCAGCGCGTAGCGTTCGGCGATGTTCTTCTGACCGATACCCGTCGAAGGCTCCGCCGCCGAGAACAGCGGTGCGAGGGGATTGCAGACCGATATATAGTCCCCTTCGCGCCGGATGTCGATATGCAGCGGCTGCTCGGCCGAGTGGCGGTTGTGCTTGATGGCGTTCTCGACCAGCAGTTGCAGACAGGCGGGCGGCATACAGCCGTCGGCGATACGCACGTCGTTTTCTATGTGGACGACGACGGTTTTCCCGTAGCGCATTTCAATCAGGTAGAGGTAGGCATCCAAGAAAGCGATCTCCTCGCCGACGGGCACTTTGTGGCGCTTCATATTCTGGATGATGTAACGATATACTTTCGAGAGGTTAGCGAGGAACTTTCCTGCCAGCACGCGGTCCTCCTCGATTAGCTCGGCCAGAATGCTGAAATTGTTGAACATGAAATGGGTGTCGATCTGTGATTTCAGCGCGTCGAGCTGCGACTGCAACGCTACCTCCTGCTCCTTGAGCAGGGCGATCTCCAGCCGCCGCTTCTCATCCTCGGTGCGCATGTAGGTCTCCAGATAGAAGGCGTTGGAGTAGATGCAGGAGACGAACGTGGCGATCATGCCATAGGTGTAGATGCCCTGCAAGCGGAACAGCTCGTCGCTTCCGTCGCCCCATATCGTATCGCATAGGACGGTCATCGCATAGGCCATCGCGTTGTTGAGCAGAAAGAGGATGCAGACCATAAGCAGCAGACGCACATAGGGGCGGTCGTGCATCGGCAGAATCCGCAGAATGGTACGGCTGTAAAGCAGCGAAAACCCGACGAAGAGTACGCACATGCAGAAATCGACCGTCATCTCGACGACGAAGTGCGGTCCCGAATCGTACCATGTCTCGTCGTCTATAACCAGCCACAGCATTGCGTAGAGCGCATAGCTGACGAGCGACAGCCATACGATATTTTTCCAATCCAGTATTTTCGCAGCATTCATTCTCACAAAGTTATTGTTTTCATGCAAAGTACGGAAATAAGACGCATGCAAACACACGAAAAATGACCGAACCGGCGAAATCCGCCTTCGAAACGGGTGCAGAAGACGCCGAAAAGTTCGAAAGGCCGATTCGCCGATTCGGAAGTCATTTCAGTCGGTTGGGATATTTTTCGCTTGCGGAGTAAGCCCCTTTCGTACTAATATTGCCGCGAATCGAATAATATACACGTATGAAACTATTGAAATACGGCTTTTGCTTACTTGCGATCGCAGCATCGGCAGTATCGTGTACCCATAAGGACGGCGATTGGTATCCGATCAAGACGGACTGTCGGGAAATAACCGTTCCGCCGCAGGGCGGCTCGGCTGTCGTGACGATGAAAAATTACAAAGGCTGGTGGATTTCCACCGTCCAATACGAAGCGAACGGAGAAAACCAGATGATTCACGGCGAGGATTTCGGGTTTATGAAGTTCGAGAACGAGTGGTGCGAAATCGTCGTGCCGTCTGAAAGTCCGAACAAACTGTATGTTGCCTTGAAAGAGAACGGAAGTCGGGAGCCGAGGAAAATCGGTATAGGAATGACGGTAGGCGATGCTTTTACAAGTATCTATATTACACAGGAAAGCACACTTCTGACAGCTCCGAACGAATGATTCTGGCGTGCATTATCTGCATCTTCCTGTCGTATCGGCGGCGAAGGCGGCTGTTCGGAAGCAAGTGAACAGATACCTCCGAAATTGTTTCGAAGGCGGATTCGGGCGATTGCGAAGCCGATTTCTCCGTTTCGGTAAGATACGGATTGTGCATATAATTCATGCAAAATATTTTTGCAGACTCGAATAGTATAACCATTGAAATGAAACAAACAGAAATACGCATCGAGACCGAAAGGCTCGTGATTCGCAACTTCCGACCGAAAGATGCCGCAGGAGTGTTGGAGTACCTCTCCGCTCCGCGTGTGAACTGCTTCGCCGATGAACGGGTTCGTTCTTTGGAGGAGGCCCTCGCCCGCGTGACGCATACGCCCGACGGCCTGCTGCGCTATGCTGTGAGCCTGAAAAAGAGCGATTCCCTGATCGGCGAGGTATTCGCCATGCGGGAAGCGCCGGACACGTACAACGTGGGCTGGCTTTTCAACGCACGTTTCGAGGGCAAAGGGCTTGCCCGCGAAGCTGCGACGGCGTTTCTCGACCACCTGTTCCGCGCGGACGGAGCACGCCGCATCTACGGCTATGTCGAGGAGGATAACCTGCGCTCGCAGCGGTTGTGCGAACGTCTCGGTATGCGTTGCGAGGGGTGTTTCGTGGAGTTCGTATCGTTCGTCACGAACCCCGACGGCACACCGAAGTACGAAAACACGCGCGTCTATGCCGTGCTTCGCCGCGAATGGGAATCGAATCGAAGATAAAAACGACATGATATGAACCGAAGAATCATCCTATCGGCAGCTCTGCTGCTTCCGCTCGTCGGGTGCAGGTCCGCAGGCGGCGGACACGAAACGGCGCATCGCTATGCGGCGATGGAGGTCGTGCGCAAGCCCGTAGAACTTCAGGAATCCTACACTGCGTCGATCCGCGGACGACAGGACATCGACATTTACCCGCAGGTCGCGGGAACGATCGTCCGTCTCTGTGTGAAGGAAGGGCGAGCTGCTTTTCGTCATCGACCAAGTACCCTATCAGGCAGCCTTGCGGCGTGCCACGGCCGACGTGCATGCCGCCGAGGCGCAGGTGGAAACGGCCCGACTGGATTACGAGAGCAAACAGATGCTGCTGCGCGAAGAGGTCATCTCGGAATACGAACTCTCGACGGCGCGCAATGCACTCGCCGCAGCCGAAGCGGCTGCCGAGCAGGCGCGGGCACAGGAGACCGACGCACGGAACAGCCTATCCTACACCGAGGTGCGGAGTCCGTCGGATGGTACAGTCGGCACGCTGCCGTTTCGTGTCGGGGCACTGGTCGGCCCTACGATGGCGCGTCCGCTGACCACCGTATCGGACAACGCGGCGATGTACGTCTATTTCGCCATGACCGAAAACCGTCTGCGGTCGCTGGTGCGCAGCTACGGAACGCCCGAAGAGGCAATCGAGCGCATGCCGCCCGTCGCGCTGGTGCTGGACGACGGCACGACCTACGAAGCGAAGGGACGCATCGAGACCATCAGCGGCATCGTCAGCGAACAGACCGGCACGGTGCAGGTGCGTGCCGTCTTCCCCAATGAAAAGCGCCTGCTGTGGAGCGGCGGCAGCGGCAATGTCGTCATCGCCCGCATCGAAGCGGATGCCCTTGTCATCCCGCAGAGTGCCACGAACGAGTTGCAGGACAAAATCTTCGTATATAAAGTCGTGGACGGCAAGGTCGTCGCTACGGAGATTACCGTAGACCGTCTGAGCGACGGCCGCGAGTACATCGTGCGGTCGGGTCTCGAAGCAGGCGAGGTGATCGTGACCGAAGGGGTCGGAATGCTGCGCGACGGTATGGAGATGGAAATCGAAATCGGGAAGGAGGCGGAGCGATGAATCTGAAACTCTTCATCGACCGTCCCGTTCTGTCGATCGTACTTTCAATTGCCATCGTCCTCGTGGGGACCATTGCGCTGCTGTCGCTGCCTGTCGAGCAGTATCCCGACATTGCGCCGCCCACAGTGCAAGTCTATGCCACCTATCCGGGAGCTAACGCCGAAACGGTGCAGAAAGCCGTCATCGTGCCGCTCGAGGAGGCGATCAACGGTGTGGAAAACATGTCCTACATCACTTCTACGGCATCGAACAACGGCGATGCCACCATCAACGTCTACTTCAAGCAGGGGACGAACGCCGACATGGCGGCCGTGAACGTGCAGAATCGCGTGAACACCGTGTTGAGCCAGCTGCCTGCCGAGACGACCAAGACGGGCGTGACCACCGAAAAGCAGCAGAACGCCGAACTGAAGACTTTCGCGCTCTACTCGCCCGAGGACAAGTTTGACCGGCAGTTCCTGAACAACTACATGAAGATCAACGTCGAGCCGAAGATCAAGCGTATCGGAGGCGTAGGCAACATGACGCTTTTCGGCACGAACTACAACATGCGGCTGTGGCTCAAACCCGACCGCATGGCGCAGTACGGGCTGGTGCCGTCGGACATAGCGAACGTACTGGCACGGCAAAACATCGAGGCGGCAACGGGGGCGTTCGGCGCCAACCATGACAATGCGCACGAATACACGATGAAGTACAGGGGCCGTCTCTCCCAGCCCGAGGAGTTCGAGCAGCTGGTGGTCCGCTCGCTTCCCGGCGGGGAGGTGCTGCGTCTGAAAGAAGTGGCCGACGTGGAGCTGGGCGACGAGTATTACAACTACAGCACCGATGTGAACGGGCACGAGGGTGCCGTGGCGATGATCTATCAGAAGGCGGGGTCGAACGCTTCGCAGACCATCGAGGAGATCGACGCGGTGCTGGTCGAAATCGCACGCGACCTGCCCGAGGGCATGGAGTTCGTGACATTGAGCGACACCAACCGATTCCTCTACGCATCGATTCGGGAAGTAGTCAAGACGTTGCTGGAAGCCATTTTGCTCGTCGTACTTATCGTTTACATCTTTCTGCAGGACATCCGCTCGACGATCATTCCGACCCTTTCGATTTTCGTGTCGATCATCGGTACGTTCGCCGTCATGTCGCTGTTAGGGTTCTCGATCAACCTGCTCACGCTCTTCGCCCTCGTGCTGGCCATCGGCACGGTGGTGGACGATGCGATCGTGGTGGTCGAAGCCGTGCAAGCGAAGTTCGACGCGGGTTACCGTTCGCCGTATCTTGCGACCAACGATGCCATGAAAGGGGTAGCCTCGGCGATTCTGACCTCCACGGTCGTCTTTATGGCGGTCTTCATTCCCGTGTCGATGATGGGAGGTACGTCCGGTGCATTCTATGCGCAGTTCGGTTTGACGATGGCCGTCGCCGTCGGGATCTCTGCCGTCAACGCCTTTACGCTCTCGCCGGCGCTGTGCGCATTGATGCTCGAACCCTATACGGATGAGCACGGCAACGCTAAAAACAACTTCGCGGCCCGCTTCCGACAGGCATTCAACGCCGTATTCGATGCCATGACCGCCCGTTATGTACGCGGCGTGCTGATTTTCATCAAACGGAAATGGCTTCTGTGGACGACGCTCGCGGCGTCGCTGCTGCTACTCGTCGTGCTGGTGCGGAACACGAAGACAGGCTTGATTCCCGACGAGGATACGGGATCGGTGATGGTCAGCATGAGTTCCAAGCCCGGAACCTCCATGGCACGCAACCTCGAAATCATGAGCGCCGTCGATGCAGAACTCGAAAAGATTCCGGAAATCGACTACCGTGCCGGGGTCGCAGGATTCTCCTTCACAGGCGCGGGGCCATCGAAAGGCATGTATTTCATGTCCTTGAAGAACTGGGACGAGCGCAAGGGCAAGGGACACTCCGTCAAAGATGTCGTCGACAAAATCAATGCTTTCGCACCGAATATCCCCGATGCGACCCTTTTCGCCATGGCCCCGCCGATGATTTCGGGTTATGGTATGGGAAGCGGCATAGAGCTTTACTTGCAGGACAAGGCCGCAGGCGACATCGAACTCTTCAAAGAGGTGGCGGACAAATTCGTCGAGGCACTGTCAGAACGTCCCGAGATCGGCGATGTCTATACGGAGTTCGATACGGGCTATCCGCAGTTCTGGGTCGATACGGATGCCGCGCAGTGCGAGCTGGCGGGACTCTCGCCCGCCGAGGTGCTCTCGACGCTGGCGGGCTACTATACGGGGGAGTATATCTCCGACTTCAACCGCTTCTCGAAGCTCTACCACGTCACGATGCAGGCCGCACCGGAGTACCGCGTGACACCCGAATCGCTCGGGCACATCTATGTGCGGACAGCCTCGGGCGAAATGGCGCCGCTGAGCCGCTTCGTAAAGCTCACGAAGACCTACGGTCCTTCCGACCTCTCACGCTTCAATCTCTACAACTCCATCTCCGTAACGGGTGCGACAGCCGCCGGGTACAGCTCGGGCGATGCGCTGCGCGCCGTGGCAGAGGTGGCAGCACAGGTGCTGCCGCTCAATTATACCTACGAGTTCGGCGGCATTTCGCGTGAAGAGAGCCGCACGACGGACAATACGACGATCGTCTTCGCAATTTGTCTGATACTTATCTATTTGATTCTATGCGCTCTCTACGAGAGTTTCTTCGTGCCGCTGGCCGTCATTCTCTCCGTTCCGTGCGGACTGTTGGGCAGCTTCCTGTTCGCATGGCTGTTCGGATTGGAAAACAACATCTACATGCAGACGGGTGTCATCATGCTGATCGGACTGCTGGCCAAGACAGCCATTCTCCTGACAGAGTATGCCGCGGAACGACGTAAAACCGGCATGTCTCTCCCGCAAGCGGCATACAGCGCGGCGAAAGCACGTTTGCGTCCGATTCTGATGACAGCCCTGACGATGATCTTCGGCCTGCTGCCGCTGATGGTGGCGCACGGCGTAGGAGCCAACGGCAGCAGCTCGCTCGCCTCGACAGCCGTAGGAGGTATGATCGTCGGCACGCTCGCCCTGCTCTTCATCGTCCCCGGATTGTTCATCGTCTTCCAATGGATGCAGGAGCGCACGATAAGAAAGAGAGATGAAACGGAGCCGCAGGACTGGCGGTGGTCGATGAATGAAGATTTCGAATGACGATTATGAAACATACGATATTGATTGTTTCCGCCGTCCTCTGTCTGTCGGGCTGCGGAGTGTACAAACCCTATTCACGCCCGCAGGTCGAGACCGACGGTCTGTATCGGGATATTCCTGTGGAAGATACCGTAACGATGGCCACGCTGTCGTGGCGCGAGCTGTTTACTGACCCGCAGTTGCAAACGCTTGTCGAAGAAGGGCTGGAAAGGAATACCGATCTGCGTATCGCCCGCCTGCGTGTCGAAGAGGCGGAAGCCGTGCTGAAGAACGCACGTCTTTCCTATCTGCCGTCCATGTCGCTGAATCCCGAAGGGGGCATCGGCCGTTACGACGGAGTGACGACCAAGACCTACAACCTCGGGGCGTCGGCCGCTTGGGAAATCGACATCTTCGGCAAGGTGACCAACGCCAAACGGGGAGCGCGGGCAGCCCTCGAAAGCAGCAGGGCTTACGAACAAGCCGTGCAGACGCGGCTCGTGGCGACCGTGGCGAACAGCTACTATACGCTGCTCATGCTCGACAGGCAGCTCGCTGTCAACGAGCGGACGCTTGCCACGTGGGAAAAGTCCGTTAAGGTGCTCGAAGTGCTGAAACAAGCCGGCAAGTCGAACGATGCGGCTGTCTTGCAGGCACGGGCGAACCGCATGGCGCTCGAATCGTCGGTGCTTGCGCTGCGGCGGAGTATCCATGAGACCGAGAATGCCCTCTCCGTATTGCTCGCTATGCCGCCCGCAGCCATCGAACGCGGGACGCTGAACGGGCAGCGGTTTCCCGAGGAGATGTCCGTCGGCGTGCCGTTGCAACTGCTGGCCAACCGTCCCGACGTGAGGCAGGCGGAATACAATCTGGCACAGGCGTTCTATGCCGTCAATGCCGCACGGGCGGCTTTTTATCCGAGCCTTACGCTTTCGGGATCGCTCGGCTGGACGAACAACGGCGGAGCGGTAACGAATCCGGCAGCATGGCTGGCCAATGCGGTCGGCTCGCTCGTGCAGCCGCTGTTCAATCGCAGCGCGAACCGCGCCAACCTGAAAATCGCCAAAGCACGTCAGGAGGAGGCAACCCTGCTGTTCCGGCAGTCGCTGCTCGATGCGGGCAAGGAGGTGAACAATGCGCTGACGGCATGGCAGACGGCACGGCAGCAGGTCGATATCGCCGGCAGTCAGATAACGGTCTTGCGGGAGGCCGTGCGAAAAACGGAACTGCTGATGCGCCACTCGCCGACGAACTATCTGGAGGTGCTGACGGCGCAACAGTCGCTGCTCGCCGCCGAACAGGCCGAAGTACAAGCCCGTTTCGCCGAGATACAGGGCGTCATAGACCTTTACCATGCGCTGGGAGGCGGAATGTAATTGCCGATACGCAAACCGATAAATAAGAGTCATTGGCCTTTTAAGGAATAAGTCTCCACCGTAGATTTTTCTGCAAAGCATTGAAACAACGAGATTTTATTACTTAAAAGAAGAATGATTATGATACATTATATTACGGCAGATCATTTGGTCGATGCCGCCACGAAAGCCGTTACGGAAGAACTCTTCCGTGAATTCGACAAAGCCTTGCAATCGTTTTGCAATGAAGAACAAGATAGAATAGTTGTTTTCCGAACCTTGCGTTATACCCGAATCCGCCTGCACGTTCTGCGGAGATACTTGCCCCAAAAAGATACATCACCATACGACGCGCAAAACCGTTTCTTGGAAATAGCGCTCGGTTATATCAATACGGAATTAGACTTGTTACGTCGTTATGACAACGAACAAGAAGCAATAGCCCCGAAAACACTGCACCGCTGGACGGGAACACTCGTCGAAATGGTCGAGCTGATTTACGGCTTGCAAGAGATGCGTTGTATCGACGACGGAGATACTCCGATCAATGAGCTGTTCGCTTTTTTCGGCTCGCAGTTCGGACTGGAAATAAAAGTTCGGAATTGCTACGATACCTATCTGGACATCAAACGCCGCAAGAACGATAGTCGGACATACTTTCTCGACAAGATGCGCGAACGACTGAACCTGCGAATGCAACGAGACGATGAAAAAGAACGAGAACGGCACAGATAACCAACCGCGCGGGACAAATTACTGTCCCGCGCTTTTCGTATAGTTCGATGCCAATTGGTCGCATTTCGACGCCACAAGCTATCAGCATATTCCGATTCAATAGAACTTCACAAAATCCGATTTACCTTGTACTCGAAACCCAATTTATCGAGTATGAAACGCGGAGCGAATCGGATTAGAGATACATGAAGGCAGTTGCAGACTACCGGAATCGAATCTATAATCTGAAAAATTACGAAGATGAATTACCTTTTAATCGAAGAGCGCGCATGGACAAATTTACAAGCCTACGCCTGCCAACTGATCGACACGATACGCCGACTCGACCGCCATTTCAATCCCGCTGCCGAAAGCGGCTGAATAGATAATATCGAAGTTTGTCGTTTGTTGCACATCTCCAAACGGACATTGCAATACTTGCGTACCAGCGGGAAGTTACCGTACTCGACAATTGGCAACAAATGTTATTACAAGCCCGAAGATGTGCGGGCATTGCTCGACAAGAACCTGACGACCAAATGCAAATAAACGCTGAACAGGATTATGACAATTAACGAGGAATGTATCATTACGTGCGATACACCCGAATACAAAGCGTTGGCTGAAGCCATGCGCTGCGCAGTACAAACAGCCGACAGAATGATCGCAGAAGTCGAACCTTCACTGTTGGGCGAACGCTATCTGACAACTGAGCAGGTAATAACCCGTTTCCACATTTCCCGCCGTGCCTTACAAAACTATCGGGACAAAGGAATTATCCCTTATACTTCTATCGGCGGAACACTCCTCTATCCCGAATCCAAGATCAACGAGGTGCTGGAGAAGAACTACTACAAACCGGCAGGCTGTAAAGAGCTGAAATGAAAAAGATAAGCGGGCATTGCCCGCTTATCTTTTACTATCTTTTGTATCTTTGTATGAAACTTAATTTACGTTGATTATGTCGGCTGCGCTATTTCCGTCTTGGGATACTTTCAACTATAAATACGGGACAAATAAACAAGATGCTTTGGAAAATCTTGCCAGAGCGTTATTTTGCGAACAATTTGGAATATCTACCGGTATATTCCAGCGCATAAATCATGCGGGAAACGAAACAAATACGATTACGAAAAATGGAGAGGTAATCGGTTTTCAGGCAAAATATTTTGAACGTACGATTGATGAGGCCCAAATCAGGAAATCTATTGATGCGGCGCATGAGGTCAATCCGCGACAAACAAAACTTTATTTATATACGAATATGATGTTCGGTAATCCACCCAAAGGAAATTCGATTACCGAGAAAGAGAAAAAGCTCAATGAATACGCCCAAAGTCGATCCATGGAAATAGAATGGGTAGTCGGCTCAATGATCTTGGATCAAGCAGCCAAAATAACATGGATTCGAGAACTGTTTTTCGAGGTCGGCCCCAATATGGAGACTTTGGTAAAAGAAGAACAAAGTCATAGCGGCAGTCTTCTTGCTTCGATATGCGACCGGATTGCATATTGCGGTCAAGTTATTAAGTTCAACCGAAATACATTTATAAAAACGATATTCGATACGATAAATAAGCACGAACATCTTGTTATCCATGGTGAAGGAGGTGCCGGAAAAACAGCTGTGATTAAAGATTTTTATAATCGATATAACAAGGATTTTCCGATTTGTGTCCGAAAAGCTCAAGAACTAAATGTTGCCGGTATATCAGATATTTTCAAGCATACATCGAATTATGATTTGTCGCAGTTTATCGAGGCGTATTCGCGGGATGATAAGAAAGTGTTCATAATCGATTCTGCCGAAAGGTTGCAGGATATTGAAGATGACTATCATATCAAATTACTGCTGCAAAAACTAACCGAAGCGGGGTGGTCTATTGTATTTACGGTGCGCAGCATATATGTCGAAGACCTCAGAAGCGATCTTCAATATACATATCATCTTGAATGTAAATTCATTTCATTAAACAATATTAGCGAACAAGAGTTAAATGAATGTGCCTTACAGTATCGGTTTCAGCTACCCTGTAACGACCGGTTTAAGGACAGACTTAGAAATCTCTTTTATTTGGATTTATATCTTCGACTATACGATGCGGATAGTCTCAATGAAACATATACGTCATTTATTAAAAGAGCTTGGATTGAAAAGATTGCAGGCCGCATTCGTAAAAACTGTTTGAATACGCAGCGTGAAAAGTGTTTCTCTGAAATAATTTGGGAGCGTGTAAACAGCGGCCAATTTTATTTAAGACCTGACGCCTATACTGATGAAGTGGTTTATGCCTTAAAATGTGATGAAGTTGTCGCCGTCGAAGAAGATAAAGGACTGTTCATCACTCATGATATATACGAGGAATGGGGGTTGAGCCATATTCTCGAATTGGAATGGACGCATAGGGAATCCATTCCCCTGTTTTTCTCGAAAATCGGCTCTTCGTTGTTGATGAGACGAGCATTTCGGTCTTGGCTGTCAGACAAAATAGATGAAAATAGATCGGACATAAACAGCTTGGTCGATTTTGTTTTCAAGCCGGAGCTGGAATCATTCTGGCGGGATAAAATTCTCGTCTCCATGCTGCGTTCCGAATATGCCGAGACATTTTTCGAAAGCCATAAAGAGATACTGTTGGCAGATAACGCCAAACTACTGAACAGAGCTATATTTCTATTGCAGATTTCGTGTAAATATATAGCCGAGGTTTTGTCGTATGAAGGGACTGAACATCCGATACTTAAGCCGCTTGGGAAAGGCTGGAATGCAGTCATCGATCTTATTTACGAGTCTCAGGGTAAGCATATTCCCATTGCGGGTTCTATCAAAATTATCGAAGACTGGACGGAATATTGCCATTCAGGGAAGACGACACGACAAGCAGGTTTAATTGCATTATCCGTATTCAAGAAACGAGAACTACTGGACAAGTATTATATTTCCAGTGAACTTGAAACTGCTTGCTTGCGTATAATCTGTCATGCTGCACATGAAATTAAATCGGAGCTTAAAAACATTTTTGACAAAGTGCTGAATAATAGGTGGCATAGACATGGCGATCCATATTATGCGTTGTGTTCTCACATATTGAAAAATTCGTTCTTTGCTGCCTATATATTCGAAGACCTGCCGAATGAAGTTCTTGCACTTGCTGAGTTGTATTGGAGAAAAGTCAAGATCAGACATGAAGACGATGGTTGTTCTTGGCATATGGAATTGGAAGATGAATATGCCTTAGACCATCGTGGTGTGCAACTTGATTTTTCAGGTGCGAGTGCATATTGTACACCGATATATAGTTTGCTCTATATCGACTTCCAAAAGACTTTGGATTTTATTATTCGTTTTGTCAATCAATCCATCGATAGTTATCGGAAATCCAAACATGGAAAAGAAGATGTAGTTTCGGTCGAGGTGCATATCTCCGACACGAAAAAAGTAACACAGTATTTAAGTCATGCGATCTGGTGTACCCATCGGGGAATTGGGTCTCCAATTATTCCGTATTTGCTTCAATCAATGCATATGGCTCTTGAAAAGTTTTTACTGGAGCAAGTGGGGCAGATGAAAGATCACTTGTTAGAGCAAATCCTAATATCTATTTTACAACGCGCCCAATCGGCCTCTTTGTCGTCGATAGTATGCAGCATCGTATTGGCTCATCCAGATAAATTTTGGAAAGTCGCTTTAATCTTATTCAAGACGATCGAATTTTTCCATCCGGATTTGATGCGTAGTATGCGTGAAACCGAAGTTAAAAGTTTATGCGGAATATCATTTTATTCGAATCCGCTTTATACGCGAGAGCGATTGGAAACTTGTGAACACGGGTTCCGAAAAGAGAATTTGGAAGGATTATTCATCAAATACCAATTTGTGAATATTTGTGGATTTACGGAACAAGAAGAACAAAAATTTTTAGACGAAATCTATTCTATAATCGATTATCACAAAAGTAAAGTCTAGTTATTGCGAAAAATTGAACGGCAGAAGCGAGAAATACTATTAGCTCGAATTGACAGACGGAATTTCAATCCCGAAGTCGAGCAGACCCCGAAAGGATTGCAGATTCATCTCAACCCAACTTTAACACCGGAACTCCAAGCAGTTACCCAGCAAGCAGAAAAAATGCAAGAAGAGTTTTGGCGCTATTCGGATTTGTTCTTTTGGGCAAGTTGGAAAGCGGAAGGAGATGCCAAAGCAAGTACCTATCCTCAATATGACCAAAATCCTCTCAAAGCATTGGAGGATGCTAAAAGAATGATTGAAGATGTGAATAATGGGTTATCGATTGCCCCAAATGAAGTTTGGACTCCCAACATCGTATGTTCTGTTCTTATACGATTTTATGCGAAAGACTTGAATGACGATGATCGGAAATATTGTAAACAAATTATCGAATCATTTATTGTTGAGTCATTTGAGGATGGATACCATTTCCAAACGGGCGATGGTTGGCCCAGTTGCGTACAAGCGATTCCGAGCTTAATAGGTCTATATCCACAAGAGTTAGATCATTACATAAAATTGCTGCTATTTGCATTATATAATCAACAATCGTATGGCAATATGATGTTATATGAGTATGCTGTGGCGGCAATCAATAAATTATGGCAAACATATCCGGATGATATGCTTCGTCTTGTATGCCAATTTATTAAAACAAAAGAGTTGTATTACAAATATAATCGGGAAAATTATAGAAAAAACAGAAGCAGATTTGCAATATTACAACGTATTGATCGTGAACTTCCAGATATAGATGCAGACATAAATAATCTTGATGTGGAAATTGTTTGCGCTCTACATTTGCACGATTTAGAGGTATTGTTGAGTTTAATGTCGGGACACTCTGCGCAGCCTGTTTTTCAAGCTATCGCCGAGAAAATTATGCAGATTGCATCTCGGTTATTGATTAACGAGGATGATCGTTTCGATCCCGCCAATCCATCTATTTATAAACGGTGCGCAGATTATATTTTGCCAAGTGAAGATGTTCCAATAGAGAATCTGCTTCGTCCATTTATGGAAAATCTGAGAAATTCCAGAGACGGAGAAATGTTTATTTCCGAATTTGTTACTGCTGCGACAGAAATTCAAGATCGTTCCCGGTTTTGGAACATTTGGCGCATGTTATATACTCCCATATTATCAATCAACGAAGGAAGATATAAAGATAAAATAATTGAGGAGTATCTTTTGGCAGGAGAATACCAGAATGTTAGACAATGGTATGATCTTAAAGACAATTTGGGGTTGTACGGAAATATTGCGAAAGATTTAGGGGACAATCCCATTGTACTATATTCTATTTCGAAAGTTGCTGATACGGGAATTATTCCGATTGACAAACTGATGGATTTGATACTCTTAATTATCGAGGACTATTCTATGTTGAATTTAGGATATAGAGAACAATCGACAATTCTCTATTTGGAGAGAATATTTCGACGGTATATTGGCGATAATAAGATATCCATTAAACGCAATGTGGAGTTAAAAAAGAAATTGATTCCGATTTTGACATTTATGTTAGAACGAGGTTCGGTGCATGGATATTTACTAAGAGAGAGTATCTTATAAAAGGTATTTGTTATAAAATCTTGCCCTTTTTTACCATTTCTGAATGTGATAAAAAGATCATTTGCATTGTTCTTTTAGAATCTATTCGTATATTTGCATTGTATTGAAAGGCCGATACATCGGTAAGCAATCCGATGTTCTTCACGCATGACCAAAGCGTGGTACAACGGAACCGTTCTTTTGCAATACGATTGATATACAGGGACTTCAAAATGCGGATGCGGCACCGTTTTCCGCTCACGAGGTCCTTCTATGAAGGACCTTTTTTGTTGGGCAGACATCTGGTACTCTGACCGTTGAGTGCGTTCGAATTACGAAGTAAGTCTATTTACGGCCTCCTCTTTTGTCGTGACAAAAAACACATTCGCGCCTTTATTGCTTTCGTACATGAAATCTTTCAGCGGTTTGCTCGTATAAGACGAGAAATCACCGTATATGGCAATACGACCGCCGTAATTGACGTATTTCTGCAAGATTTCACCCGCGACTCCGGTGCTGAGGATGAAAAAATTACGATGTATCCTGTTTTTGGCAATAGCAATGCTTTTCGTGCCGGCATCGAAACTGACATTCATAAGCAGCTCCAAAGCGGATTGCACATCCGCAATGACCGTTTCATCGCTTTCCACTACGGCGCACACCCTGCTATTTCGTTCGATTTTTATAATTTTCATACCCGCGATTTTCAGATTATTCGACAGCATGAAGTTAAGGAAAATCATTCGGGACGGCAAACGACCGTTCCGGACTTTTTCGTCGAGTTTCGAAAAAAAACTTTGCAGTTTTGATTCGAAATGATATTTTTTTGGTAGATTTGTAATCGGAGGTCTGCCGGGAACCGCCGGACAGAGATTCCGCGACAATCATAAAACCGAAAGATATGGAACAGTACATTTTGTCATTGGACCAGGGGACGAGCAGTTCGCGGGCTATCGTCTTCGACCGCAAAGGAGAGATCCGCTCGATGGCCCAGCGGGAATTTCCCCAGTATTTTCCCCAGCCGGGGTGGGTGGAGCACAATCCCCACGAAATATGGTCGTCGCAGGCCTCGGTGATCGCCGAGGCGATCTCGGCCATCGACATCAACGGACTGAACATCGCCGGAATAGGTATCACCAACCAGCGTGAAACCACGATCGTATGGGACCGCGAGACCGAAGAACCGGTCTACAACGCCATCGTCTGGCAGGACCGCCGCACTTCGGAATACTGCGACCGCCTGAAAGCCGACGGGCAGACGGAGTTCATCCGCGAACGGACGGGACTCATCATCGACGCCTATTTCAGCGCCACGAAGATCAAATGGATTCTGGACAACGTGCCGGGCGCCCGCAGACGCGCCGAGCAGGGCAAGCTGATGTTCGGAACGGTCGATACGTGGCTGATCTGGCGGCTGACGCGCGGCGAGGTCCATGTGACGGACGTGAGCAACGCCTCGCGTACGATGCTGTTCAACATCCACACGTTACAATGGGATGAAGAGCTGCTGAAGCTCTTCGACATCCCGGCGTCGATGATGCCCGAGGTGAAGTCGTCGAGCGAGGTCTACGGAGCGACGAAAACCACGATCTTCGCCCACAAGGTGCCCATCGCGGGCATCGCCGGAGACCAGCAGGCGGCGCTGTTCGGACAGATGTGCGTCGAGCCGGGATCGGTCAAAAATACATACGGCACGGGGTGTTTCCTGCTGATGAACAGCGGTGAAAAGCCCATCGCCTCGAAAAACAACCTGCTGACGACCGTGGCGTGGAAAATCGGCGACAAGGTCAACTACGCCCTCGAAGGAAGCATCTTTGTCGGAGGTTCGGTGGTGCAATGGCTGCGCGACGGGCTCGGGATCATCCGCTCCTCGTCGGAGGTCGAGGAGCTGGCTGCCTCGGTCCCCGACACCAACGGGGTCTATTTCGTGCCGGCGCTCACGGGGCTCGCGGCCCCGCACTGGGACCAGTACGCCCGGGGCGCCATCAGCGGCATCAGCCGCGGCACGACGGCGGCGCACATCGCCCGTGCGGCGCTGGAGGGAATCGCCTACCAAACGCTCGACATCGTGGGCGCCATGCAGCGCGACGCCGGCATCACGCTACTGGAACTGAAAGTCGATGGCGGCGCGGCACGCAACAACCTGCTGATGCAGTTCCAGTCGGACCTGCTCGGCACGAAGGTCATACGCCCGCGTGTGACGGAAACCACGGCGCTGGGAGCCGCCTATCTGGCCGGACTGGCCGTGGGCTACTGGGGCAGCGTCGCCGAAATCCGGGAACAATGGCAGGCGGAGCGCATCTTCGAACCCGCGGAGGAGCGCACGCAGATCGACAAAGCCGTCGCGGGGTGGGAAGACGCCGTGCGTCGGGTGCTGCACACGGAAAAAGACTGAGCGATGGAGACGACACTGATGACCAAATGCCTGTTCGAGTTCATCGGAACGCTGGTGCTCGTACTGCTGGGCGACGGGGTGGTGGCCTCGACCGTCCTGAAACATTCGAAAGGTTACGGCGGCGGCTGGATCGTGATCACGATGGCCTGGGGACTCGCCGTGATGTGCGGCGTGCTGATCGCCGGACCCTGGTCGGGCGCGCACCTCAATCCCGCGGTCTCGGTCGGACTGGCCGCCGCGGGCTCTTTCCCGTGGGAATTCGTGCCGGGCTACGTTGCGGCGCAGCTGCTGGGCGGATTCTGCGGAGCCGTGCTGGTATACTTATATTATAAAGACCATTTCGACGCCACGGACGACCCGGCGACGAAACTGGGAGTCTTCTGCACGATGCCCGCCATCATGAACAAACCCCGCAACCTCTTCTGCGAGGCGGTCGGCACGTTCCTGCTGGTATTCGTCATCCTCGTGATCGGCAACGAACAGAACACCCCCGAAATCGGGATGGGCAGCTTGGGGAGTTTTCCGGTGACGATGCTCATCATGGCGATCGGCATGTCGCTGGGCGGCACGACGGGCTATGCCATCAACCCCGCCCGCGACCTTCCGCCGCGGCTGGCCCACGCCGTCCTGCCGATCCGGGGCAAAGGCCCGAGCGGCTGGGATTACAGCTGGGTGCCCGTCGCAGGCCCCCTCGCGGGAGCGATCGCGGCCGGACTGGTCTACGGGTGCATCTACATCTGCGGATAAAAAAACGCCCGAACTCCTGAATCGTTCAGGTTATCCGGGCGCAGAACGGGCGGGAGAGCGTTCCGAAACAAATCGTCCGCCTCCTAAAATCCGCTTTTCAAACGGGCACGGACCCACTTTTCGACGGCATCTTTCGAACTGCCCACCGCACCGCCGCGGACGGGAAGTCCGTCGGGGACCTGCGACTTGGGACAGAGTTTGCGGATATCCTCTTCGCTGCGGCCCATGCGGCTGCCCTCGTGGGTCATGAACGGCACGACGGTCTTGCCGGCGAAGTCGTAGGAAGTGAGGAACGTCGCCACGGGAGGCGCCACGGTAGCCCACCAGCAGGGCGAACCGATGAAGATCACATCGTACTGCGACATATCCTCGACCCGGCTTTTCAAGGCGGGACGCGCTCCGGCTTCGATCTCTTTTTTCGCCTGATCGACCACCGTCCGGTAATCCGAAGGATAGGGCGTGACGGGGACGATCTCGAAGAGTTCGCCGCCCGAAACCCCGGCGATCTGGCGGGCCACCTCGCGGGTGTTGCCGCTGTGGGAGTAGTAAGCCACCAGCACTTTTTTGGCGGGAGCGGGCTGCGTCTGCGCACCGGCCCCCGAAGTAAGGATTGTTGCCATCGTTGCTAAAATCAGTTTTGTTTTCATCGCTTTCAGGGATTTAGGGATTTCCACTCTGCAAAAGTAGGAAACGGAAGGACAGCGGAGCTTACCCGGATTACGGGTCGTCGTACCATAATTACCGATTCGGCGCGGAACGGGTTCGGAACGAGGAAAAAAGTGATAACTTTGTGTCGAACAAAACCATCCGGAATATGAGCGACATCGTCAAATACGACAACATCTTCCAGTACAACGAAGCGCGCGGCGTCGAGACGCTGCACCCGCTGGTCAGCGTCATCGACTTCTCGAAGTGCGGTCCGGCCCGCTACGAACGGCAGGTCTACGGGTTTTACACGGTCTACCTCAAAGAGGTGAAATGCGGCGACCTGCGCTACGGACGCAATTACTACGACTATCAGGAGGGAACGCTCGTGTTCCTGGCCCCGGGGCAGGTCATCGGCTACGAGGACAACGGCCAAACCTATCAGCCCAAAGGCTGGGCCCTGCTGTTCCATCCCGACCTGCTGCGCGGAACGTCGCTCGGACGCAATATCGGCAGTTACTCGTTCTTCTCCTACGAGGTGAGCGAAGCCCTGCACCTCTCGGAGCAGGAGCGGAACGTGGTGGTGGATTGCCTGCAAAACATCCTCGCGGAGCTGAATCACGCCATCGACAAACACAGCCGCACGCTGATCGTCTCGAACATCGAGCTGCTGCTCAACTACTGCACGCGCTTCTACGAACGGCAGTTCATCACGCGCGTCAATGCCAACCGCGACGTGCTGGCCGGCTTCGAGCACCTGCTCGGCGACTATTTCCGGGACGACCGCCCCGAGCGGGAGGGAGTGCCGACGGTGCGTTGGTGCGCCGAGCAGCTGCATCTGTCGCCCAACTATTTCGGCGACCTGGTGAAAAAGGAGACCGGAAAATCGGCGCAGGAGTACATCCAGTCGAAGGTGATCGACATCGCCAAGGAACGCATTTTCGACACTTCGCGCTCGATCAGCGAGGTGGCCTATTCGCTGGGGTTCCGTTACCCGCAGCACTTCACGCGCCTGTTCAAAAAGGTAGTGGGGTGCTCGCCCAACGAATACCGGACCGCCAACTGAAACTGAAAAAACCCTTCCGCCGAACGGAAGGGTTTTTCACACACAAACATTAACAATACAAACAATGCAATGGCTGAAATCTGATTCTCATTGTTTCTGAGACAAAGGTCGGGCAAAATTTCGTGCGGCACAATCGCTATTAATAGGTATTTCGAGGGGCTTTTCACCCCGCATATAGGTAATTTCATCCGCCGGACGCGGCGGGAAACGCTTTTTTTATTTTGAATTTCGAATTTATGCATTATCTTTGCAAGCGAATTCGAACGAACCGGGCGACCGTCCGGTTTTTGAAAATCACATTGAACAATACAACGATATGCAGGATCTGAAAGCGCTGGAAGGAAAAAGCCTTGCCGAATTGCGTGAAATAGCCAAGGCTCTGGGCATCAAGAACATCATGATCAAGAAGCGCGAACTGATAGCGGAAATAGCCGGAAACGCCCCTTCGGAGGAGGCCGCTCCCGCAGAACCGCGACAGGAAAAGAAAGAAGCGGAAGAACCCCGGGAGAAAGCCCCTCGCGGGCGCCGTCCGCGGTTGTCGAAAACCGAACCGGCCGCTGCGGCGCCGCAGCCCGGAGTCGCAACGGAACCCGAACTTCCGATGGAAATATCACCCGCCGGGGAGCCCGAAGCGGCAGCCCCGGCCGCGGAACGGACGGAACAGCCGGAACCGGCAGCGCAGGCTGCACAGCCCGTCGCCGAACCCAAACGCCGCGGCCGCAAACCCAAAGCACAGGCTCAGGCTCAGACTCAGGCACAAGCCCAGGTTCAGGAGGCCGCCGCGCCCCAGCCCGCAGCCGAAACGCATGCGGAAGAGCCCGCACCCCGCGCCGTCGAAGAGGAGGTCATCACCAAGGACGACTTCGCAGGCGAGATCGAGGGCGAAGGCGTTCTGGAGATCATGCCCGACGGCTACGGATTCCTCCGCTCGGCCGACTACAACTACCTCAATTCCCCCGACGACATCTACGTTTCCCCGTCGCAGATCAAACTTTTCGGACTCAAACCCGGCGACACGGTGAACGGCGCGATCCGTCCCCCGAAGGAGGGCGAGAAATATTTTCCGCTGGTGCGCGTGAACGAGATCAACGGACTCAAACCCGAGTACATCCGCGACCGCGTGCAGTTCGAATACATGACGCCGCTGTTCCCCAGCGAGAAATTCTGCCTCACGGGCAACGGCCACAACAACATGTCCACCCGCATCGTGGACCTCTTTTCGCCCATCGGCAAAGGCCAGCGCGCGCTGATCGTCGCCCAGCCCAAAACGGGTAAGACGATGCTTCTGCAATCGATCGCCAACGCCATCGCCGACAATCATCCCGAAGTCTACATGATCGTCCTGTTGATCGACGAGCGTCCCGAGGAGGTGACCGAGATGGCCCGCAACGTGAAGGCCGAAGTCGTGGCCTCGACGTTCGACGAGCAGGCTTCGCGCCACGTGAAAGTGGCCGAAATGGTGCTCGACAAGGCCAAGCGCATGGTCGAGAGCGGTCACGACGTGGTGATCTTCCTCGACTCGATCACCCGTCTGGCGCGCGCCTACAACTCGGTGCAGCCCGCTTCGGGCAAGGTGCTCTCGGGAGGTGTCGATGCCAACGCCCTGCACAAACCCAAGCGGTTCTTCGGCGCGGCCCGCAACACGGAGGAGAAAGGTTCGCTGACGATCATCGCCACGGCACTGATCGACACCGGTTCGAAGATGGACGAAGTGATCTTCGAGGAGTTCAAGGGCACGGGCAACATGGAGTTGCAGCTCGACCGCAAACTCTCCAACAAGCGCGTCTACCCGGCCGTGGACGTCATCGCCTCGGGAACCCGCCGCGAAGACCTGCTGCTGCCGCGCGACGTGATGAACCGCACGTGGGTGCTGCGCAAATACCTCTCGGACATGACCCCCGTGGAGGCTATGGAGTTCCTGCAAAAACAGATGAGCCTCACGGATTCCAACGAGGAGTTCCTCGCCACGATGAACCACTAATAGCGACGTACAGAAACTGCAACACCCGCCGAATCCATGAAAAACTACCTGCTTTTAGGCATGTGCCTGCTCTTCGCCCGCGGCGCCTCCGCATGGGGACAGAAGGGGCACGATGTTACGGCTTACATCGCCGAATGCCACCTGACGTCCGAAGCGGCCGAGAAGGTTCACAAAGTGCTGGGAGGCTACTCTCCCGTCTACTTCGCCAACTGGCTCGATTTCGCCAGCCACCGGCCCGAATACGCCTACTCGAAGACTTGGCACTACCGCAATGTGGACGAGGGCGAAACGCTCGAAAGCATGCCCGAGAATCCCGATGGCGACGTGCTGAAAGCCGTGACCGAGATCACCGAAAAACTCAAATCGGGGAAACTCGCCCCCGACGAAGAGGCGCTGAATCTCAAAATGCTGATCCATCTGGTAGGGGACATGCACTGCCCGATGCACTTGGGACGTCTGAGCGACCTGGGCGGCAACCGGCGTCCGGTGCGGTTCTTCGACCGCGAAACCAACCTGCATTCGGTCTGGGACACGAATCTGCCCGAAGCGGCTCACAACTGGAGCTACACCGAGTGGAAAGAGCAGATCGACCGGCTGACCGACGAGGAAAAAGCCGGAATCACGGCCGGAGAGCCCGCCGACTGGGCGAAGGAGACGCACGAAATCTGCAAGGAGGTCTATGCTTCGAGCCCCGAAAGCACGAAGATCGAGTACGACTACATTTTCAAATACACGCCCGTCATCGAGAAGCAGTTCCTGCGCGGCGGACACCGTCTGGCACGCCTGCTGAACGAGATTTACCGATAGGGGAGTCCGGACGACGAAAACGCCCGCGGACCGCAAGGTCTGCGGGCGTTCGGTCTTACGGGAATGCCGGAGGGATGAAAACTATTCTCCCGGTTCGTGCCGGTACCCCTCCTCGTCGTATACCGGGCGGTCGTCCGCTACGATCTCGCCGATACCGTCCGGAATCCGGTCGTCAAGCGGAATTTCGGTATCCGTCAAATCTTCTTCGATCAGATTTTCGTCGCGTTCGTCGCCGGCGAAACCGTTGTTCTGCGTGGAAAGAATCGTGCGGTCGTTCCGAATTTCAATTTTTCCCATGATTTTCGTCTTATCGGTTATACGGCTTTCCGCCGCAACAACGATACCACGATAGGCCGTCACCCGAAAACGGCGTTCCGAGGGGCTTCACGGGCTAATGCCTCTTATTGTTTATAATTTGTTCATTAAAAATAGGGGCGTTCGCTTGCCCGTCGGGGAACTATGCCTACATTTGTTTCCGTGCAAGGTTCTCCGCCGGTCGCAACCGGCATGGAGATCAAAAGGGAACTCCTGTGAAAATCAGGGACTATTCCCGTAGCTGTAAGCTCCGCAACGGTCCGCACACTCTCTGAGCCACTGTCCGCAAGGGCGGGAAGGCGTGCGGACGGAGCGAGTCAGAAGACCTGCCTTGCCGGAAAAGGTACCAGCCTTCGGGATATAGGGCGATACCCGGACAAGATTTTACGAAACGACATTCAGGAAGACCCGACGGGCCTGTCCGCCGTGCGCGGAGAGGGGCGGAGCGTCTTTCGCACGGATGAAACACATAACGGATTTCAGAAGAATATGGGTATTTCAGAACTTTACATCATCAAGCGCGACGGCAAACGTGCGCCTTTCTCGGTCGAGAAGATCAAACGCGCCATCAGCAAGGCATTCCTTTCGGTCGGCGGATACGCCACCGACGACGACCTCACGTCGGTGCTGAGCCGCGTACACGTGTCCGACGGCATGTCGGTCGAGGAGATTCAGAACCAGGTCGAGGTGGCCCTGATGGCCGAGCGCTATTTCGCCGTGGCCAAGAGCTACATGCTCTACCGTCAGAAGCACTCCGAAGACCGCGAAGAGCGCGACAAGCTGCGCTTCCTGACCGACTACTGCGACGCCAAGAACCCCGCCACGGGTTCGAAATACGACGCCAACGCCAACGTCGAGAACAAGAACATCGCCACGCTGATCGGCGAGCTGCCGAAGCAGAACTTCATCCGCCTGAATCGCCGCCTGCTCACGGACCGGATCAAGGAGATGTACGGCAAAGAGCTGTCGGACAAGTATCTGCGCCTGCTAAAAGATCATTTCATCTACAAGAACGACGAAACCTCGATGGCCAACTACTGCGCCTCGATCACGATGTATCCGTGGCTGCTGAACGGCACGCTATCGGTCGGCGGCAACTCGACGCGCCCGACGAACCTCAAATCGTTCTGCGGCGGATTCGTCAACATGGTCTTCATCGTGTCGTCGATGCTCTCGGGGGCCTGCGCCACGCCCGAATTCCTGATGTACATGAACTACTTCATCGAACAGGAGTACGGCGAAGATTACTACAAGCGCGCCGACGAGGTGGTGGACCTCTCGAAAAAGCACCGCACGATCGACAAGATGATCACCGACTGTTTCGAGCAGATCGTCTACTCGATCAACCAGCCGACCGGAGCGCGCAACTTCCAGGCCGTGTTCTGGAACGTCGCCTACTACGACCGCTACTATTTCGAGTCGCTCTTCGGGGAGTTCGTTTTCCCGGACGGTTCGAAACCCCACTGGGAGTCGCTGTCGTGGTTGCAGAAGCGGTTCATGACGTGGTTCAACAAGGAGCGGACGAAGACCGTGCTGACCTTCCCCGTGGAGACGATGGCGCTGCTCACCAAGGACGGCGACGTGATGGACAAGGAGTGGGGCGACATCACGGCCGAGATGTACGCCGCGGGCCACTCGTTCTTCACCTACATCAGCGACAACGCCGATTCGCTGTCGTCGTGCTGCCGCCTGCGGAACGAGATTCAGGACAACGGATTCAGCTACACGCTGGGCGCCGGCGGCGTCTCGACCGGTTCGAAAAGCGTGCTGACGATCAACCTGAACCGCTGCATCCAGTACGCCGCGAAGAACGGCATGCACTACCTGAAATATCTGGAAGAGGTCGTGGACCTGGTGCACAAGGTGCAGACAGCCTACAACGAGAACCTCAAAGAACTGAAAGCCAAAGGCATGCTGCCGCTGTTCGACGCGGGTTACATCAACCTTTCGCGCCAGTATCTGACCATCGGCGTCAACGGGCTGGTCGAGGCCGCGGAGTTTCTGGGCATTCCGATCAACGACAACGACGAATACGCGGCGTTCGTGCAGGAGGTGCTGGGGCTGATCGAGCGCTACAACCGGAAATACCGCACCAAAGAGCTGATGTTCAACTGCGAAATGATCCCGGCGGAGAACGTCGGCGTGAAGCACGCCAAATGGGACCGCGAGGACGGCTACGCGGTGCCGCGCGACTGTTACAACTCCTATTTCTACGTCGTGGAGGACGAGTCGCTGAACGTCATCGACAAGTTCCGGCTCCACGGCCGCAAATACATCGACCACCTCACGGGCGGCTCAGCGCTGCACATGAACCTCGAAGACCATCTGTCGAAGGAGCAGTACCGCCACCTGCTGCGCGTGGCGGCGGCCGAGGGGTGCAACTACTTCACGTTCAACATCCCCAACACGGTTTGCAACAAGTGCGGGCACATCGACAAACGTTATCTGAAGGAGTGCCCCGAATGCCATTCGGACGATCTGGACTACCTGACGCGCGTGATCGGATACATGAAACGGGTCTCGAACTTCTCGGCGGCGCGCCAGCAGGAGGCATCGAGGCGTTTCTACGCCAAAGCGGAATAGGATGGTCCGGTATCACAACTTCGACATCGTATTCGCGGAGATCCCGGGCGAAACGACGCTGGCGTTCAACATCACGAACTGCCCCAACCGCTGCCCGGGGTGCCACAGTCCCCACCTGACCGCGGACGAAGGGCACGTGCTCGACGATGCGGAACTGCTGGCCCTGCTGGCCTGCTACGGACGTTCGGTCACCTGCGTCTCGTTCATGGGCGGCGACGCCGAGCCGCAGGAGATCGCCCGGCTGGCCGGCGTGGTGCGGAAGAACTACCCGGCGCTGCGCACGGGATGGTATTCGGGGCGCGACGAACTGCCGAAGGGCCTCGACATCCCGGCGTTCGACTACATCAAGCTGGGCGGCTGGATCGAGGCGCTGGGGCCGCTGACGGCGCCGACGACCAACCAGCGGCTCTACAAGGTCGGGCCGGAGGGCGGAATGGAGGACATCACGCACCGATTCCGCCGCAAGCCCTGACACGCCGACGGAACACTCGATTTGCGGAACCCGGAGATTCAGAGATTAGTAAAAACGTTGTCTGCCATACGACGATTTACCTCCGGTTCCGCAAATTTCATGTCCGGAGGCAGCCGGCCGCAGGGCAAGTCCGAAAAAAACGACTATTTTTGCCGCATGGATTCTTCGCTCCGATACACCGCCCGGGACCTCACTGCCGAGCTCCCCGCAACCGAATACATCGCCCGGTTCCGCGACGCCGGACGAATCGGCGGCTACTGCCGCGCCTGTCCCAATTACGGGAGGAGCTGGGGATGCCCGCCGTTCGGATTCGACATGGACGAATACCTCGCAGGCTACGCCTCGGCGCTGCTCGTCGCAACAAAGATCGTCCCCGAAACGCGCGACATTCCCATCTCGGAGTCCGGACGGCTGATCCGCCCCGAGCGGCTGCGGCTCGAAGCGCGCCTGCTCGAAATGGAACGGCTCTACGGCGGCCGATCGTTCGCCTACGTCGGAACGTGCCTCTATTGCCCCGATGGGAGCTGCACACGCCCCGCGGGAAAACCCTGCCGCCACCCCGACAAGGTCCGGCCTTCGCTCGAAGCGTGCGGATTCGACATCGCCCGCACGACCTCCGAACTGTTCGGCATCGACCTGAAGTGGGGCAGCGAGGGCCGCATCCCCGAGTACCTGACCCTCGTCTGCGGCTTTTTCCACAACGCGGACAGCGTTATATGGAACGAATGAGCTATCTTTGCACCCATGAAACGGATTTTACGCCATATACTGCCCGCAGCCCTGTGCCTGAGCGTTTTCGGGGGCTGCATGAAATGGGACTACGACACGCAGGAGGAGCTCTCGGCGACGGGAACGGGGCTTTTCATCACCAACGAGGGCATGTTCCAGTACGGAAACGCCTCGCTGTCGTACTACGATCCCGAAACGAAGCAGGTGGAGAACGAGGTTTTCAGGCGCGCCAACGGCTTCAAACTGGGCGACGTGGCGCAGTCGATGACCATCCGCGACGGCGTGGGCTGGGTCGTGGTGAACAATTCGCACGTCATCTTCGCCATCGACATCAACACCTTCAAGGAGCTGGGGCGCATCACGAACCTCTCTTCGTCGCGCTACATGCACTTCATCTCCGACGAAAAAGCCTACGTCACGCAGATCTGGGACAACCGCATCTTCATCGTCAACCCCAAACGCTACGAGATCACAGGGTACATCGAATGTCCGAACATGGGGATGCAGTCGGGCTCCACGGAACAGATGGTGCAATACGGCAAATACGTCTTCGTGAACTGCTGGTCGTACCAGAACCGGATTCTTCGGATCGACACCGAAACGGACCGGGTGGACGCGGAATTGGTCGTGGGCATCCAGCCCACGTCGCTGGTGATGGACAAGAACCACAAACTGTGGACCATCACCGACGGCGGGTACGAAGGCAGCCCCTACGGCTACGAGGCCCCGGCGCTGTACCGCATCGACGCCGCCACATTCCGGATCGAACAAAAGTTCCCGTTCAAACTGGGCGACAGCCCTTCGGAGGTGCAGATCAACGGCACGGGCGACAAAATCTTCTGGATCAACGACGACATCTGGTCGATGAACGTCGATGATGAGCGCGTCCCGGTGCGGCCGTTCCTGAAATACCGCGGCACGAAATACTACGGACTGACCGTCAATCCCCGCAACGGAGACGTATATGTCGCGGACGCCATCGACTATCAGCAGCCGGGCGTCATCTACCGTTACACGGCCGACGGCGAACCGGTCGATGAATTTTACGCGGGCATCGCACCCGGTGCATTCTGTTGGAAATAAGCCATGAGAAAGAGCGTTGCAATCATCGCACTACTGCTGTTTCCGGCGCTGCTGCGGGCGCAGTCGGACCGATCCGAGACCGGCGCGGCGTCGTGGCGGGAAAAAGGCGTCGTGACCATCCGCGAAGTCCCGGTCTGGGGCCGCCGGCCGATGAAAAGCATCGGCGTGCAGGAGACCCGGCTCGACTCCCTGATCCTGAAAGAGAACATCGCCCTGTCGATCGCCGACGTGCTGACCTTCAACTCGCCGATCTTCGTCAAACAGTACGGCCGGGCGACCCTCTCGACCGTATCGTTCCGCGGCACGGGCCCCTCGCACACGCAGGTGACGTGGAACGGCATGCGCATCAACAATCCGATGCTGGGCATGACCGACTTTTCGATGATCCCGTCGTACTTCATCGACGACGCCTCGCTGCTGCACGGCACCTCGTCGGTGAACGAGACGGGCGGCGGGCTGGGCGGACTGGTGAGGCTCTCGACGGCCCCGGCCGACATCCGTGGATTCGGACTGCAATACATCCAGGGAATCGGTATGTTCAGGACCTTCGACGAATTCCTGCGCCTCGAATGGGGCGACGAGCACTGGCAGGTCTCGACCCGCGCCGTCTACCAGTCCTCGGCCAACGACTTCAAATACCGCAACCGCGACAAGAAAGAGAACATCTACGACGACGAGATGAACATCGTCGGATCGTATTATCCCACCGAGCGCAACAAGAGCGGCGCCTTCGACGACGTGCATGTCTTGCAGGAGGTTTACTACGACACGAGGCGGGGCGACCGTTTCGGACTGAACGCCTGGTATATCAATTCGAACCGCGAGCTGCCGCTGCTGACGACCGACTATGCCGACGACAAACAGTTCGAGAACCGCCAGCGGGAGCACACCCTACGCAGCGTGCTTTCGTGGGACCACTACCGGAGCGACTGGAAGGTCGCGGCGAAAGCGGGGTATATCCATACGTGGATGGCCTACGACTACCGGAAGGACCCCGGCAGCGGGATCATGAACTCGATAACCCGCTCGCGCAACAAGGTAGACACCTTCTACGGACAGGCCGACGGAGAGTACACGCCCAACGGAAACTGGTTCTTCACGGCAGGCATTTCGGCCCATCAGCATCTGGTCGAAAGCATCGACAAGGACATCATCCTGCAACAGGGCGGCAAAGACATCGTCGGATACGACAAGGGGCGCATCGAACTCTCGGCATCGGTCTCGGCCAAGTGGCGCCCCACGGAGCGGCTGGGGCTGTCGGCGGTCCTGCGCGAAGAGATGTACGGCACGAAATGGGCGACGGTTCCGGCCTTTTTCGCCGACTGCCAGCTGTCGAAGCGCGGCAACATCGTCGCCAAAGCCTCCGTGTCGCGCAACCACCGCTTCCCGACGCTCAACGACCTCTACTTCCTTCCGGGCGGCAATCCCGACCTGCGGAGCGAAAGCGGCTTCAGCTACGAAGCGGGATTGTCGTTCGCCGTGGGGAAGGAGAACGTCTACTCGCTGTCGGGATCGGCGTCGTGGTACGACCAGCATATCGACGACTGGATTCTGTGGCTCTCGACGCCCAAAGGGTTCTTCTCGCCGCGGAACATCAAGCAGGTGCATGCCTACGGCGTGGAGATGCAGGCCAGCCTGGCCGTCATACCGGCCCGGGATTGGAAACTGACGATGAACGGCACGTTCTCGTGGTCCCCGTCGATCAACGAGGGCGAGCCGATAAGCCCCGCCGACCAGTCCGTCGGCAAGCAGCTGCCCTACGAACCGGAGTTCTCGGCCACGGTGACCGGACGGCTCACGTGGCGGAGCTGGGGGCTGTTGTACCAGTTCTGCTATTACAGCGAGCGCTACACCATGTCGAGCAACGACATCACCCTCAGTGGCCGGTTGACGCCCTACCTGATGAACAACCTCTCGCTCGACAAGGCTTTCGCCCTGAAATGGGCCGACCTCACGCTCAAAGGAACCGTCAACAACCTTTTCAACGAGGAATACCTCTCGGTGACCGCACGCCCGATGCCGCGCATGAACGTCGAGTTCTTCATCGGCATCAGACCCAAGTGGGGCGGTCGGAATCAGTAATCCGGGTAGGCATATCCGCAATTCGGGTAAGAGCGGGTTTGCACCGGCTTCGTACCTTTGCATCGTAAACCAATACGAATGCACGATGAAACGAATCCTGATCCTGACGGCGGCCCTGCTTGCGGCCTGTCCGCTCACCTGCTTCGGACAAAGCAATCACTCCGATACGACCATGAAACAAAACCCGAATCTGACCCGCGAGTGGGACAAGGTGTTCCCGCAGAGCGACCGAGTGAACCACTCGAAAGTGACTTTCCGCAACCGCTACGGCATTACGCTCGCAGCCGATCTCTACATCCCCCGGAACGCCTCCGGGAAACTGCCCGCCATCGCCGTCAGCGGTCCGTTCGGCGCCGTGAAAGAGCAAGCCTCGGGCCTCTATGCCCAGACGCTGGCCGAACGGGGATTCCTCACCGTCGCCTTCGACCCGTCCTACACCGGCGAAAGCGGCGGCGAACCCCGTTACGTCGCTTCGCCCGACATCAATACCGAGGATTTCAGCGCCGCGGTCGATTACCTCTCGACGCGCGACGACGTGGACCCCGAACGGATCGGTATCCTCGGCATCTGCGGATTCGGCGGATTCGCAATCAACGCGGCGGCGATCGACACGCGGATCAAGGCGACGGTGGCTTCCACGATGTACGACATCAGCCGCTGCACGGCGAACGGATATTTCGACTCGATGGATGCCGACGCACGCTACGAACTCCGCCGGCAGCTCAATGCCCAGCGCACGGAAGACGCAAGGACGGGCACCTGCGCGCTGGCCGGCGGGGTAGTGAACCCGCTGCCCGACGACGCCCCGCGGTTCGTGAAGGACTACTATGCCTACTACAAGACCCCGCGTGGCTACCATCCCCGTTCGCTCAACTCGAACGATGGCTGGAACAAGACCTCGTCGCTGTCGTTCATCAACATGCCCATTCTGTCGTACAGCGACGAGATCCGCAGCGCGGTGCTGCTGATCCACGGCGAAAAGGCCCATTCACGCTATTTCAGCGAGGATGCTTTCAAAAAGCTGAAAGGCAATAACAAGGAACTGCATATCATTCCCGGCGCCAGCCATGTGGATCTGTACGACAATCTGGCGGTGATTCCGTTCGACAAGATCGAAGGCTTCTTCCGGGAGTATCTGAAATAAACGCCCGGCAAGATTCTGCCCAAATACCTATTGAATCCATAAATAACACCCCCGTCCGGTCATGCGACCGAGCGGGGGTTTACGTACCCGGAGCCGATACACAACCTACTAAATATCATCCAACCAAAAGAATACAAACTACTTATTATTAGTATTTTATAAATATTCACAACTCTGCTATTTGCGCATTATTTGAGGGTTTTTCGTTGTTTTTTACACCTTTATTACACCCTGAATTAGAAAATAATTATATATCTTTGCACTATAAGATCAGGAAGATACGAAACTACTAATTTCCGGAATTATGGCAAAGTTGCAAGCAAAAACCAAAGAAAATCCAAAATTGATGCAAAAAACGCTGGCCGACGGTCGGCAAAGTTTGTATCTGGAGTACTATATGGGTTACAACAAGGTGATCGACGAGGTGACGGGTAAAGAGCATATCAAGCACATCCGGTCGAAAGAATATCTGGGTCTTTACCTGTTGCCGAATCCCCGCACCCCGGAAGAACGCCAAAAGAACAAGGAAACGTTAGCCCTCGCCGCAGAAATTCGCATCGACAAGGAAAAGGTGTTGGTTGCCCGTCGATATGACAAGTCCGCACCCGTCAAGCAGAAAATCAACTTTCTGGAGTTCTTCGATGCCTATGTCAGGAATTACAAGAAAAAAGATATTCGGATGATGGAAGGCTGCCTGCGACGGTTCCGGGGATTTCTTGCGGAATCCTATCCGAGTATGCAGACCAATATCAAGCCGGATCAGATGACTAAGGAGATGATGATCAAATTCGTGGACTATCTGCAACAGCACTCTTTCGGCGAGGGCGCAAGGGGATTTTTCCAACGATTCAAAAAGGTTATCAAATATGCCATAGACCAAGACATCATGCTAAAGAATCCCTGTACAGGTGTTCCCTGCGTTGTCGATGATACTGCTTTGCGAAAGGACGTGTTGAGCCTTGAGGAGATTGCACAACTCGCAAATACCCCTTATCAAAATATGGATGTACGCCGGGCATTTCTATTCTGCCTGTACGCAGGATTAAGGTATTGCGATGTGGTTGATCTGAAATACAGCAACGTCGATTATGCCAACAAGACGATCCGGTTTGACCAAAACAAAACCACCGGGCACTCGACACATTCGATTGTCACGATACCATTAAGCAATACGCTATTAAAGTTGATCGGCGAACGCCCGGAGAAAGACGGCCCCATCTTCACACTGCCGAGCCACACCGGATGCCTGAAAGCCCTGCGGATATGGGTTGCGCGTGCAGGAATTGAAAAACACATTACATGGCATTGTGCCCGCCACAGCTTTGCCGTGAATCTACTCGGCGAGTGTCACACCGATATTAAGACTGTCGCGTCCCTGCTTGGCCACAGCGGATTAAAGCACACGGAGAAATACACCCGTGCCGTCGATTCGCTCAAAGAAAAGGCGGTTAATGCCTTGCCGGAGTTGACAATTTAAGTTTTTAATTTATATTTGCGATAAAATCAATAAGTTATGGGGAATATACAGGACATCATAAGAATCTTTTCAGCTAATATCCTATTGGCTGCAAAAGAAGATTTATCCGTCAAAATATTAGCAGAGACGCTTATTATTAACGGATTAGGTGGACATCAACCAATTAAAGAAATGACAATAAACAATGCAGTTGATTATCTTGCTCATCATCATAAACAACAAATTGATTGTCGAAAAAATTTGTCGGACATAGAAAAAGAAGCGGAAAAAAGAGCAATAGATACCCAAAGTGAATTCTTAAAACAAGGAATCAAAGAAACATTTAAAGCACAGGCCCTGCTTCTTTGACATGAATATCAATTTTCTTGCTTCACTCAACAATAAGCAGTTAACGGCTTTGACCGAGCTGTTCAACGGCCAACATGTATTCCAGCCAGAAGTCGATACAAATACGGTCGCCGCCTTGTTCATGTGCAGGCTCAAAGAACCGTTGGTCGTTTGCAATGCCCGTACCCTCTGTTACATTTTCCACATCTTGAGCGAAGAGCGGTTAATCACTCCCATTTGGCAAGCCGTAGCAGCAAAGAATAAGTGCTTCGCATCGCTCAACGGCAAGCCCATAAGCCGCAACACGCTCTCAAGTGCAAAGTATTGCGCAATCAATTCCGACTCTCCCTACAGAGCCTACCTTATCAAAAGCTACATCGGCATCCTAAAAAACACCAAATAGCCCTTACAGCATCCCCGCAAGGACTTTTTATCCAGCCAAGAGTGAGCGAGAGTGAGCATATGAGAACAATCCGCCTCAATCACCCTTATATTTGCCGCTGATAATTTATTCCATGTCTAACTAAAAAACTACTTATGGAACATGAAATCAGTATGGAGCAGCGGCTGAACCGCATCGAGCAGTTGCTCGCAGGGCAGAAAAATGTCCTCACTTTCGACGAGGCTTGCACCTACACCGGAATCTCCCGAACTTACATGTACAAGCTCACCTGCGGGAGCCGTATCCCGCATTACAAACCCAACGGCAAAAACATCTATTTCGACCGGGCGGAGTTGGAGCACTGACTGCTCCAGAACCGGATCAAGCCTGCCGCAGAGATCGAGCAGGAGGCAGCCAATTACGTGGTAAATTCCAAGACCTAAAGACGGGATCAGCAACTATCGCCGACCTCGCCCTACGAGATTATGCGGATCTCTTCGGGCGAAGGTCGGCGAATCTTTCCAACGGCCCACGCTCCCCATCAGGCAACAATAAAGTAGGGTGGCAAGTTTGTGTTTTCGTAAACGAAAACGGGGCTTGCTCCCGCTGGTCGGCGCGGCATCCCGTTGGTCTAATCATTAAAATCGAATCTATGAAACGTGAATTGAACAAAGGCGGCCGTCCGGTGTTGGAAGCCGCCCAAAGACAGAAGTACATCGTCAGCGCAAGGCTCGACAGCGAACACTATTTCCGGCTGAAGAAGTTAGCCCGCATATCGGGCTGCCGTCCGTCCGAGATCATCCGGCAGCTTATCGGGCGCGGGTGAGTGCGTGAGCGGATGCGTCCGGAACATCTGAATTATATGACGCAGTTGAAAGGCATTGCCCGCAACCTCAATCAACTCACACGCTCGGCCAATGCCGGCGGGTTTACGACGGTAATTGTGTCCCACACGGCAATCATTACCGAGATCGAGGACTTTCTAAAACAGGTGCGCCATGATCGGTAAGATTATCGCCGGATCATCCTTTGGTGCGACGGTCGGCTATGTAATGAAAGAGCAGTCGCGGATATTGGGATTCGAAGGTATTGAGCCGCCGGGCGTGCAGGATATGGTGCGCGATTTCAAAGACCAGACGCTATTGAATCCCCGGATCAAAAATGCGGTCGGACATATATCGTTATCCTTCTCCCCGAAAGATGCCGACCGGCTGACCGACCCGGTTATGGCGCAGATTGCACGCGAGTATATGGAGCGCATGGGGATTCGGAACACGCAGTTTTTGATTGTCCGGCACACGGATCAAGCGCATCCGCATTGTCATATTGTCTACAACCGGGTCGGAAACAACGGGCAGACCATATTGGACAAGAATATCAAAATCCGAAACAGCAAGGTTTGCAAGGAGCTTACAGCCAAATACGGGCTTTACTACCCAAGAGGCAAGGAGCAGGTACGGCGCGAACGGTTGCGCGAGCCGGACAAGACCAAGTACACCATTTACGACGCTATCCGGGGTTGTCTGCCCGGCTGCAAGTCGTGGGGCGATCTGGAGAAACGATTGCAGGAACGAGGTATTACGACCACATTCAAGTATTGCGGCAATACCGACCGCAGGCAGGGCGTATTGTTTGGTATGAGCGGCTACACCTTTTCCGGCTCGAAGATCGACCGGGCTTTCAGCTTCTCCAAGTTAGACCGTCATTTCTCGCAGGCACAGCGGATCGTTACTCCCATCGTACAGCCCCGCTATTCGGCGCAGGCGATCGGGAATTTATCGGTAGCAGTTAGCCATTACCGTTCGGCGGTCACCGGGCTGTTCGGCAGTCGCGGTAATTCGGGCGAATCCGTCGATTTGGGCGGCTTCGGCGTGGCGGACGGTGTAACTTTACCGCCGGGCGGGTATTGCGGCTCAATCGCCCCGGAACAAATGCAGCGGCAGATCGGAGAATCCCACGAAGAACACATAGCCCGCGTTACGGCTTTGATCCGGCAGGCAACCGAAGCGATGCTGGTCGAGCAGATGGAGCGCAGCCGAAGAATCCGGGAACAGCGAACCAAGAAACGTCAAATTAAAATACATCGTTAAAGTATGGCAGAAGAAAAAACAGTCGCATTGGATTGCGACCAATACGAAGATTTCAAGGAAGAGTTTATCAAGGCTTTCAAGGCCGAGATTGCAAAGCTACAGGGCGGCGGCGATAATACAGCTCTGATGCAACGAATCGACGAGATAGCCCGTGTGCAGAATCTTTCGGCGGAGCAGATCACCAATTTTATCAACCGCATCGGGCAGATCGACATTAAACCCGTGGTCGAGGTACAGCCGCCCGACATGACGGACGTAAACAGGGCTTTCGGAAAGATCAACGTCAGCACGGAGATACTCGCCGAAGCAATGAAGCGGATAAATGCCGAGGTAAAGGGTGCATTAAGCGACGAGAAGATCAAAAAGGCGGTACAGCTGTTCGTAAGCCGCGAGGTGGAGAAATACAAAGAGATGTTAGACGGTCATTGGTCACGTATAAACAGTACGTTAGATCATTTGCTGCATCGGATTCCCTACAATTACGACATCAACAAACGGTTAGTTCGGGCGTGTGTATGACTGGCTCTGACTGCCGGGCTATCCGTTGTGGGAAATATTTGGCAGGCCGTGAACAATCGGCAATACCGCAAGAATGATTGGAAATACCGATATATGCAGGCTGTCTGGCACGGAGAAATGCAACTCATTACCGACCTCGACCGGGTGTTCGAACAAGGCGAGGATAAGAACATCGACGTGGTGAAAAGAGAGGTCAGGCAGTATGAAAAAGAGATCAAGAAACGCGGCGCGGCAGTCGTAAACCAAGAGCGGACAAAGGCCGAAAAAGAGAAAACGCAGAAAACAAAGGCCAAGAAAAAGTAGGATGACAGAAAAGGGGCTTGCGGGATCGTCAATGATCCTGCAAGTCCCCTTTTCGTTCGGATGATTGGCCGTTTATTGCCGTTCGCTCAATTCTTTATATAGCTCCAGCCGCAGGCCGCACAGGTTTTCGATAATCCCGCCCGCTTTGCGGACGCGCTCCATATGTATCTCCAACTTTTGCGGTGCGATGTCGAACCGAATGCCATAGGGAGACTTCATCAGAAAACTCTTCAGACGCGGCAGCGTGAAGATGTTTTCGATATGGGTGTCGTCGAAAGCAAGCATCAACTTCGTGGAAAGCGTCCGCATCCGGTCGTGCATGATGACTGGATCGTGGCTGTCGAACTCCAGACCGTGATAGACGTAGTAAAGCGTGTGATAGAAATAGACCATTGCCTGCGCCGAGAACTGCGCGGCCAGACGCATATTACGGCTCTCGCTGAAAGCGTCCTGCGCCTGTTCAAGCAGTTCATTGCCCTGCGTGCGGAACGTGTCGAAATGGAATTTAGCGTCGGCATACGCCTTGGCGAAGTCGATCGGGTGCTTCGGACGCTGAAAATGGTAACTGTCGCTACAATACAGCAACTCGCCTTCGGCATGGGCAAAGAAGAGGAACGGCGTTGAGTTCGATTCGACATAGCTCAACGTCATGATGTAAAGATTGATGTAGGTAATCTTCCGGCAGCTGTACGGCACTTTGTAGCGCAGGATGCGTTTGGTCTGCATCCAATCGTATTCCGGGGTTTCACGAACGACCATCAGCAGATCATATGCCATTGCGTCGCTATGCGGCGTGCCGCCGACCAATTTACCGAAAAGCAGGATATATTCGGGATCGAAATAGCCGTCCGTTAGGCAGTGGACGATCCGGGCGGCTTCGGCAGGATCGTAAAGTGGTTCGGCGGGCTGTTCGAGTGCAAGGGCTATGCGTTGTGCAGAGTTTTCCTGCACGAGGTTTTGATTCGTTTCCATTTGATTGATTGTTAGAAATTTGACATAGTAAGGGCTGTCCTTATCACCGCATTTCGGCAATAAAGAGAATAACGATTTGGTTAGCAGTTACTTGCTAATCTGGCGGGTGGAAATGGAAACGAATAAAGAGATTGCACGGCGGGAACCGCCTGCGGCTGGCCTTACGGCGTGTCTGCGTCGGAACGCGGACGGGATACATGGTTCGCATAAATAAAAAAAGGATGCGCAGCTGCGAACCATATATCCCCCTTTTACAGGCTCAATAAAGTGCCGTTCGCGGGTCGCTAAACCCCAACGACTCTACGCATACCTTTTCTAATGCGGTTGCTTTATTGAGCACCGACAGTAAAAGTTGTAGAAATATATGATTCGCAGGAACAAAGATAAGAAAAATTCGATGTAATTTTGCAATTACTATATAACTTTTAACCCGTTGGTTGAATTAAAATAAAGCATCTTTAACAAGACCAATTTTACGATGGTTACAGAAGTTGATGTATTGCAGCACGGTCATAGCAGCGATTTTTGCGGCAGTACGTGTAAACAGTCCGCCTGTCTGCTTTGCATAATTGCGTACCATCATGAATTGGTCGTTAAGTTGAGAGAAAACGGTTTCGATTCGCTTCCTGAAACGCCTGTAAGCCCACGAAGGATTTCTCCAATTCTTTTGGTTCAAGCGATACGGGACTTCAAGCTTGATATGAGCCGTTTCGAAAAGGTCTTGTTGCACCTCAGCACTTAAATACCCCTTATCTCCAAGCATAAGACAGTCGTGATAATCCCACTTTGCATCATCCAGATAATGTATATCATGAACATTTGCAGCCGTTATATCATAAGAGTGAATAACACCACTTATTCCACAGATAGCGTGGAGCTTATACCCATAGTAATACATTTGTTGGGAGGCGCAAAAGCCTTTGGAAGGTGCGCTTTGCGGATTATCATTTCCCATAACGCAACGCTTGGCTCGTGCCAGCTGGCATACTTTGACAGGCTTGGAGTCTATCACAAAGACATTTTCCCCACCGTCTATGCTCTTGGCAATATCCCTGCGGATGTCTTCTGCAAGACAAGCCGTGAGTTTGCGACGGACGTTGAACTGTCTTCTGGATATAAGGTTAGGGATATGTTCGGGAGATTCAGCCAATCTTTAAAAGAGGTTGTTCTCGCTGTCATAACCGAATGCTTCGGCTGTAAGAGAAAGAGCTATAACTTCCAAATCAGAAAAGGTGGGAATAACTCCACGGCGAGATACATTGCCATGTTCATTTACACGATTTCCTGCAAATTTCTTGCAGATGTCGTTGATTTTTGTGAATTTTTCGATGAAGTTGTGCATACGACGGTTTGAACTCAATAGTTTGGATGCTATTAAGTTACTAAAAACCAGAAATATGCACAACCTTTCATTTGTCATTTTACTAACTTTTTAATTCAACCAACGGGTAACTTTTAATAAAGTTTATCAATGGATACAACACTAATGTCAGAATACGTCGAATTGCATAAAAAAATCATAGAAAAACTATATAGATATGTGGAATATCATTATTTTGATGCAAATGATGCACCTCAATTACTCTCAAAAAATGACGCTGTTATTGCAGGGAATTTTGCCCGATTAATTAAACTAAATGTTTCAATATTGCAACATGTATGCGAATGCAAAGGTGAAATATTAATGATCTTATTAAGATGCTATATTGAAACATATGTCAATATTAAATATTTCTTATCAACGGACAACACCGTCAAAGAAGCTTACATAAAGGATTCGTTATCCAACGAAGTAAAATTCTCAGAAACAATAAAAACAAATATAACCAATAGAGATGGAAATATTCTGGATATTGAAAAAAGGATGATAGATTCAATTAACAAGGCTTTCTCAATATCAGGTTATCAAGATAAAAAGGTTAGCCGCAATTATCAGTGGAAAAGCATTAAAGAGCGAGTTAAAATTGTTGTTAATGATAAAGATACATTTTACAATGGACTGATAGGTATGTCGAGTCACTCTATTCATGGTAAATGGCAAGATATTCTTAAATATAATCTATTTTTGAAAGAAAATGATAAATTTTCAATCAATATTGAATGGACATCCCCACAGCCACAACTTATGGATTGCGTTATTTGGGCGAATATTGATTTATTAGATGTAATCAAAGGAGCATCTGAAATTACAATAGATGAATATAAACAACAATTAATATCTCTTATCTCTCGTCACGAAGAATCTCTTAAAAATACTCACAACACATCGAAATAAATATTTTGTCATTTTTTACACCTTAATTTACACCCCAACAAAAGCAAAATCCCTATTAATCAGCTGATTAATAGGGATTTTCCGTACCCGGAGCCGCATTTGAATATACTAAATTCTATTAAACCTAAATAGAAGTCAAAATAGATGACTTTGCATTTATTTTATTTATTATCAATAATATATAAATATTCAATCATTTTACCAGATAAATTCAGATTGAACATATTTTAGCAGATGTGGGGAAAATGTGGGGAATTTTTCGTATTTTTGCTCTGTCAATCCGGAATCTGGGTACTATGAAAATAACTCTCATCATCAAAAAGAGCGTAAAACGCTATGATACAGAATCGAAGGCGACCATTTACGCACGTCTGCGGGATGGCAGACAGGTAGATATGGTCGCACCGACCCGGCTCACCATCAATCCCAATCTTTGGGATGACAAGGCCGAACAGGTCAAAAGCAAAATCGTTTGCGACGACGAAATGCGTTCCTATTACAACGATGAAGCCCGCAAACTCAAGTCCTACCTCGAAAAAGCCTATCAGTCCCGACAGACGGCAGAACCGCAGAAAGAGTGGCTGAAAGAGACTTTGGAACAATATTACAATCCGCAAAAGTACAATGTCGAAACGGCCACGGAAGAAACGGCCAAACCGACATTGATCGCATTGTTCGACGAATTTCTCGAAAAGCACCGTCTTTCCGATGTCCGCAAAAAGAATTACCGGGTCATCAAACGAGGATTACAGCGGTATGAACTTTATATCCGGACAACCAAGAGGGGGCAAAAAGCATTCGTATTGGACATCGATCAAGTAACGGCCGACACCTTGCGGAATATTTGGGATTTTTTGGAAAATGAATACCGCTACTGCGCTCTTTACCCGGAAATCTACGCAGCTATCCCCGAAGCACGCACGCCGCAACCCAGAGGAAAGAATACGTTATTGGATTGTTTCTCGCGCATCCGAACTTTCTTCTACTGGTGCAACAGCAACAAAAAGACCCGGAACCGACCGTTCGACGATTTCCCGTTGGAGGAATGCACATACGGAACGCCTTATTATATCACGGTCGAGGAGTTGCACAAGATTTACGGCACGAATCTGATGCGGCATCCGCAACTGGCCGTTCAGCGCGACATCTTCGTTTTTCAATGTCTGATCGGCTGCCGGGTGGGTGATCTGCTGAAAATGACGAAATCGAATCTGATCGACGGAGCCATCGAGTATATACCACGCAAGACCAAAGAAGGGCGGCCGCTGACCGTGCGGGTTCCGCTGAATCAGACAGCCAAAGAGATCGTATCCCGTTATAAAAGTCTGGACGGCGACAAACTGCTACCGTTCATCTCCGAGCAGAAATACAATCTGGCGATCAAGCGGATTTTCAAAGCTGCCGGATTGAAACGGTTGGTTACGGTCATAAACCCCACTACTCGCGAAGAAGAAAAGAGGGTGCTTTACGAGATCGCCTCGTCGCATCTGGCCCGCCGAACATTCGTCGGAAACCTGTACAAGCAAGTCAAAGATCCCAATCTGGTCGGAGCTTTAAGCGGACATAAGGAAGGCAGCAAGGCTTTCGCACGTTATCGCACCATCGACGATGAAATGAAAAAAGAATTAGTAAATTTGTTATCGTAAAGGAGATGATTGCGTCCGCAGCGCGGTCGGAATGCAACGAACATTAGCCCGCAATCATAAATCACATTAAACAGTGATTTTATTTGACTTATTCATAAATTGCGCTATATTTGCATTAAAATCACATCAAATTGGGATTTATGGACAAAGTCGGTAATGCAATAAAAGAGCGCCGCAAGATATTGAAAATAACGCAACGGACACTTGCGGAATTGGCCGGCGTGGGTATCAACACGCTCACAAAAATTGAGCGCGGAGAAGGGAATCCCACGGTCGAAGTTCTTGAAAAAATACTCGATACGCTGGGGCTGGAACTACAAATCGGAGTCAAACAGCGGAATGAATTACGAACTATATTAAAAAATGCGGAAAAAGAGTAATAATATCGGAGAATGGTTCCTGCTAAGGTCTGTTGGAGACGAATCCGTCGACATATTCTTTATCGTGCGCAACAACAGCAAAAGCCTGCCTGACGAGTTTATTTGCGACAGCGATCATAGCGAGTTTTCCCGACTTTCCGTTTTGCCTGAGCCTCGTATAAGTCTCTTTGCATTGGGCATTGAACCTACTGGCAGGCCAAGCGGCGATATAGAGAAGTCCTCTGGTGTATGCGTCTCCGTTTCGGTTGATATGCCCTTTGATGTTTACCGAAGTTCCGGATTGTTCGTAAGTGGGACAGATACCGAGATAGCGGGACACCTGCTTGGCATTCTGGAAGTAAGTGAATCCTCCGGTAGTGATGATGAGCGCCGTGGCGAGCGTTATGCCTATACCTTTGATGGTTGTCAGGAGTGCGAGTTGCCGGCTGAACTCGACTTCGACAAGATCCGTGAGTTCCGACTGAAGCCTGTCACGCTTCTTTTCAAGGAACTTGATCGTTTCGTCTACGGTATGAGTTGCACCTTTGTCCGGGACAGGCAGACATGCGAGAGAGCCACGAAGGTTCGACATGGCGGTAATCTGCTTAGTAAGTTGGCGAATGACGGTTCTTTTCTGTCGGAGCCGCAGGATGGCCTCTCCCTGGACCTTGAAAGGACGCGGGTTCATCTTCTCTCCGTACAAGGTAATGAGTCGTGCATCGCTCTTATCGGTCTTGATCGTAGAGAGCATGGCTTTGGCGAAGTTCTTTACCTTCAGCGGATTCTCCATGCTGACAGTAATTCCGGCGACATTGAGCATATACAGCAGCAAGGCACTGTAGTTCCCTGTCGCCTCCATAACACAGTGGATACTGCCATCTTTGGGGAGAGTCCCGATAAACTGTCTGATACCAGCGGTCGTGTTGTTAAAAGTACGGATCTCCCCGCCTTTGTCGGAGGAGTAAGCTACCACGAATGTAGCCTTGCTCACGTCGATTCCAATGTACCTCATGGCCGTTCGTTTTTTGGTTCTAACGACATCGCTTACATCTTGGTCCTTCATTGCGAATGCGGGCTCAAACACCTTACGAACTATCCGGATTCTGATGTAAAGAGTATGGGGTCAGAACATAATTCCCGGTTTAGAAGACCAATGAGAGATCGGACTTATTCCATACTCTGATGTCTTTACTATTCAAATTTAATTAACTAAGTACAAATATACAATGAGACAAGGGGCAGTATACATGAATGGCAAGTTAGCCGGCATATTGACAGAAATATCGCCGACTGAATATGTTTTCAAATACGATGATACATACTATGCTGATGATATGCAGCCAGCCGTCAGTCTGACATTACCCAAAACACAACAGGAGTATAGATCAGCCTATCTGTTCCCCTTTTTCAGCAACATGCTTTCCGAGGGCCGCAACCGCATCGTTCAATCCCGCATGCTGCATATCGATGAAAACGACCATTTCGGCATTCTGCTGGCAACAGCGCAAACGGATGTTGCCGGAGCAGTAACCGTAAAACCCCTATAACAATGAACCCGATTACGATTTGCCCATCCACATTGGCCGAAGGATATGACAGCTACTCTCCGATTGCGATAAAACATCTGTTCGACGGCCGGCAAGTGTCTCCATTTTTGGATTATACACCCATTGATGACGACAACAATTCCGCAGCCCAAGAAGAGTTTCTGCACAATCAGGAGCGAATCTCGCTGTCGGGAGTACAACCCAAATATTCGATGATCGTTCGCAACGGTAAACTGGCTTTAACTCAAAAAGGCGAACAAGGCCACTATATCCTCAAACCGAAGTTAAGCGATTTCCGCAACCGGATATATAGTTCCGCGAATGAGAATCTGACCATGCAAATCGCGTCACAGGTATTCGGAATCGAAACCGCCGCAAACGGACTTTGCTTTTTCAAAGGAGGAGAACCGGCTTATATCACCAAACGGTTCGATGTCAAACCCGACGGCACAAAGCGCAGAAAAGAAGATTTCGCATCGCTCGCCGGACTGACTACGCAAAACGGCGGTAAGAATTACAAATATGAGTACTTGACATACGAAGAATGCGGAGAGTTAATTCGACGATACCTGCCCGCATGGAAAGTAGAGACCCTGAAATTTTTCGATCTCATCATATTCAATTTTCTGATTTGCAACGGCGACGCCCATCTGAAAAATTTTTCGGTACTCGAAACCGAATCAGGCGATTTCCGTCTGTCCCCGGCATACGACCTGATAAATACCAAACTGCATGTAGACGACCGGATATTCGCTCTCGACAAAGGGTTGCTGAAAGACAATGCCGCCGAATCTATGCCTTATGGAATGACCAACAGCACAACTTTCCGGGAATTCGGCAAAAGATTAGGGCTCCCCGACAAAACTATCCGACGGGAACTCGACAAATTCTGCACCTCTTATCCGCTTTTAGATACGCTGATCGCCAACTCCTATTTATCCGATGAATTGAAAGAGAATTACCGGAATATGTATCTCGGACGGCGGGATTCTTACCTGAAAATCGGATTGTAACAGGAAACGACTTATGGGCCAGCAAGAATACGAGGCTTTCAAAGCGAAGTTGCGGGAATGGATGAACACCCACCCCGACGAATACGCCGCATTCGAAGAGGCGATGAACGCCCGTGACTATGCAGGGTGCCAGTCGGTCATATTCCAAGCCATGTCCCTTATCCCCCGGTACCGGCGCCTCATGTCCGACAAAGCCAATGAAGGACTGTTCGAGCATGTCGATGAGATCGAACAGGCGGCCCGACAACACGACCTTGCCGGCAAGATCATCCGGGAGTGCGAACAGCCCGGCAAGGATTCCACCCTTCCGGCGATGCTTTGCTGGCTCTACTTCGGCAAGAGTTTCGAACGGATGGTGGAGCGTTGCGAAGAGCTGCGGCGTTCGCCCGATCTGGGATTCTTGCAGAAAATGACCATGAGTGCCACGATCAAACTGCTAATCTCCCGCTCCATCAAATTAGAACTGCGCACCAAGCAGGATTGGGATGCCCACCGCGAAGCGATGCGGCTGGCCGAAAGCGACCGGGTGCTGGAATGGGCTGCGGGCACTCTTCCGGCCGAAGATGCGGGTGAAAAGAGGAAACCCGGCCGGCCGAGTACGACCAAATCATTGATGGACATGTTTTCGCCAGCTGTCACGCATCCCGACGTGTTGCGGCAAAAGATCGGCGAATACCTCACGAAGAGACACAGCCAGACCGACATCGCACGGTTGAAGATTGCACTCGATGAATTGCGCTATCTGGTAGTTCCAACCAACATCAAACCGTTCCGCGATGCCCTGCAAGCGGAATACGGCTCTGACATCCGCATCGTCCACGAGCGGGGCATACAGGAAGCATACAGCCGTCTGACGGAACCGCTGCTTATCGGATCGGCCGTCAGCAGTCGGGGCGGCGAGGCCCTTATCATCCGGGAAATAAAAGATTTTCTATCGGAATAAGGCTCGTTAAATTCGTCTTAATACAACGCGAATTAAACGCTTAAATATCGCTCAATCATAACATTATATTTGCGCCGTCGCTCGGATTTCCGGGCGGCGGCGTTGCTTTCCCGTCCGCCGGAAGGCTACGCCTCACAACGGGCGGAAAGCAATGTATGAAAGATTTATTATCCATCCTCCGGGATGCTCCGGGCAGCATCCGGCTGGAGGTAAGCGGCGAGGATCTGTTGGCTTTCTCCAAAAGCCTTATCGACCGCGCCAAAGAAGAGCTGGCAGCACAAGTCGCCGAAGCCCGCAAGGAACGTTACCTGACCAAAGAACAGGTCAAAGAGCTATGCGGCGTTTGCGATGCGACGCTCTGGCATTGGAACCGCAAAGGATATCTGAAAGCCGTTAAGGTCGGTAACAAGGTTCGCTACCGCACCTCGGACATTCAACGGATTCTCGGCGAGCGCGATGGCAAATAAGGTGTCAGACAGCGTTGCAGTCCCCGGCAAGCAGTCCCGGAACGAGCGTATCGAGGGGTTTCTGCGGGAGCATTACGCCTTTCGCTACAACACGGTCAAAAGCCGTGCGGAGTTCCGCAGCAGCGACGGCGAGTTCCTCCCCGTGACCAAATACCGGCTCAACTCCTTCCGGCGGGAGCTCGACCGCACCATCGGCATCTCCACCTCGGCGGAGAACCTGCGCAGCATGCTCGAAAGCGACTTTTCCGAGCGTGTGAATCCCGTGCAGGCGTATTTTCATAAACTGCCGCCGGCAACGGGAACGCAGGCCATCGACGAACTGGCCGCGACCGTCACTGTGCGCAACGCCCTGCATTGGTCGGAGTACCTGACCAAATGGCTCGTCGGCGTGGTCGCCAATGCAACGAACGACCTCGGATGTCAGAACCACGTCTGTCTGGTATTGACCGGCGAGCGGGGAAAGTTCAAGACCACATGGCTCGACAACCTCTGTCCCCGCTCACTCGCCAGTTATCTTTTCACGGGAAAGATCGACCTGCAGAACAAGGACGTGTTGACGCTGGTCGCCGAATACCTCTTCATCAACATCGACGACCAGCTGAAGGCGCTCAACAAACGGGATGAAAACGAGCTGAAGAACCTCATCACGGCTCCTTCGGTCAAATACCGGCGGCCCTACGACGTCTACATCGAAGAGTATCCCCACTTGGCGAGCTTCATGGCCTCGGTGAACGGGAACGACTTTCTGACCGATCCGACCGGCTCGCGGCGCTTCCTGCCCTTCGAGGTGTTATCCATCGACATTGACCGGGCGATATGGGTCAATATGGATCGGGTATATGCCGAAGCCCGAACACTCCTGAGCAACGGATTCCGCTATTGGTTCGACGAAGCCGAAATCGAAGAACTGCACCGGGGAAACGCCGCATTCCATGTCCAGACCATCGAATACGAAATGCTGCTGAAAGGGTTCGAGAAACCTCCGGAACATGCCGTCACGGATTGCTTTATGACCACCGTGGAGATTCTGGACTATCTGCGCAGCTATTCGTCGCTGAACCTCTCCGAGAAACGTATGGGCGAAGCCTTGCGCAAGGCCGGGTTCGAACGACGCTCGAAACGTGTCAACGGAAATCCCGTCTACGGCTGGGTCATCGAGAAGATCACACCCAATCCTTTCGTCTCTTACGGATTGTAGTTACTACGCTACTACACACTGCGATAAAACATTGAAAAAGAACACGCAGGCGTGTAGTAGGATGTAAAAACACACCTTACTGCATCTTACGACGCTACTACGTCAATTACTACGGTAGTAAGCTGCTATGCACTTCATTACTACGCATAGCAAATTGTTTATCAAACGATTACGCGAATGTAGTAAGTAGTAAGGTAAAATCGGCAAACTTCAAAAAACAAAAAATGATGAATGATTTGAAAAATATCAGCATCAGGCAATTCCTCGCACGGCGGGGCATTCAGCCCAAATACGAACGCAACGGCTACGGCATGTATCTTTCACCCTTGCGGGAAGAACGCACGCCGAGTTTCAAAGTGGACTACGTGCGAAATCTCTGGTACGATTTCGGACTGGGCGAAGGCGGCACGCTACGCACCCTCATGATGCGGTTGGAGCGGTGCGACAGCCGCGAGGCGATCCGACGGCTGCAAAACAGTGAAAAAAGGGACGCCGGTTCCGCTTCTCTTTCACCGGGTATTTGCCTACGTCCTGTCGTTGGCGGGGCATCGCCGATCGTGCGTCCGGCCGCCGTCCCCACGTTCCGCATCCTCTCCGACGCTTCGCTCCGGCATCCGGCATTGGTCGGTTATCTCGCCTCGCGCGGCATCGTCCCGTCGGTCGCCGCAGCATTCTGCCGCGAAGTTCGCTACGAGGTAAACGGCCGCGCCTTTTTCGCCGTCGGGTTCCGCAACGATGCCGAAGGGTGGGAGCTCCGCTCCGCACGGTTCAAAGGCGGCTCCTCGCCCAAACATATCACCACCATCGACAACCGTTCCGATACGGTAATCGCTTTCGAGGGATTTATGGATTTCCTCGCATATCTCTCGCTGAAACATCCCGAACGACTGCGCATCGACGCCACGGTTCTGAACTCGGTCGTCAACCTGCCCAAAGCCATCCCGTTTCTCTCCCGGCATCCGGTGATTCACGCCTTCTTTGACAACGACGAAGCCGGGCGTAAAACGACCTCCGATCTGATCCGTCTTTGCCCCCGCAGCGAGGTAATCGACCAAAGGCATTTTTACAGCGGGCACAAGGACGTAAATGACTATCTGACCGCCCGCATAAAAGACCGAACACAAAAGCCTTCGACACAGAAGAACGCCCCCGAAACAAAGGCCGTTCAGACTCTTCGGAATAATCTGCAAGCCCTGAAAGCGGAAACGGCGGAAATTGAACCACCGCGTCGGAAAGGGGTAAAGATTTAAGAAAGGCAAGGTTGTGTTTTCGTAGACGAAAACTCCGCCTTCCCCGCTGGTCGGCGTAAAATCCCGCTGGTCTGAAAAAAAATGCTTACAAACCACTTATCATGGAAACACCGAAAAAAACATACGGCAAACAAGGCGGACGCCCGAAAGTCAGTATCGGCCGCATCCGCAAATACGTCGTCAGCACGCGGCTCAGCCCCGAACGGAAACTCCGATTCTCGGCCCTCTGCCGCGAAGCAGGACAACCGCCTGCCGAAGTCCTGCGCCAGCTGATCGACCGAGGAACGGTAAGAGCACGGATCACCCGCGAACAACTGGATTTCATGGCCCAACTCAAAGGCATTGCCCGCAACCTGAACCAACTGACCCGGCTGGCCAATGCCAAAGGTCTGGCGGCTGTCAGGGTACGGCATGCGGCGATCGTCACGGCCATCGAAAAACTCCTGAAACAGATATGCGATGGTCGGTAAGGTAATATCGGGATCGTCTTTTTCGGGGACGGTAGGCTACGTGATGAAAGAAGAATCCCGGATCTTGGAAGCCGAAGGAATTATGCCTCCGGAAGTGAAGGACATGGTGCAGGACTTCAAAGACCAGACCTTATTGAACCCGCGGCTGAAAAACACCGTCGGGCATATCTCGCTGTCTTTCTCACCCAAGGACGCTCCGCGGATGACCGACGCCCTGATGACGCAGATCGCAAAGGAGTACATGCAGAAAATGGGCATTACCGATACGCAGTATCTATTGGTTCGCCACCTCGACCAGCCCCATCCGCACTGTCATCTGGTCTACAACCGGGTCGGAAATGACGGACAGACCATTTCGGACAAGAACATCAAGCTCCGAAACGCCAAGGTATGCAGGGAGCTGACCGAGAAGTACGGATTGTATCTCGCACCGGGAAAGGACGACGTACGGCGGGAGCGGCTGCGCGAACCCGACAAGACCAGATACGAAATCCACGATGCGATCAAAAGGTGTCTGCCCCGATGCGCCGGATGGAAAGGGCTGGAGAAGCAACTGGAAAAACAGGGCATCGGCATCCGTTACAAGTATTGCGGAAATACCAACCGCAAGCAGGGTGTCCTCTTCTCGAAAAACGGTTTCGAGTTCTCCGGATCGAAGATTGACCGGGCTTTCAGCTTTACGAAACTCGACCAGCATATTACCCACGTGCAGCAACAAATCCAACACCGGGCAACGCTCTTCGGGAACCTCTCGGCGGCGGCAGGCAATTACCGTTCGGCATTTGCCGGGTTATTCGGCAACATGGGCAGAGGCGGCGGCAGTGCGCGCGAAGAGCTACCATCGGTAAACCTCGGAAAGGCAGGCGGGATTCCGCTGCCGCCTGCCGGTTCGCCCGTCGGAGTGTCCGCCGAGCAGTTACAGCGCAAGCCGGGAGAAAGTCCCGAAGAGCATATAGCACGAATCACGGCGCTGCTCAACGCCGCAGCCGAAGCAATGGCCATCGCCGCGATGGAACGTCGCCGCAGGCTCGAAGAACAGAAAAGAAGAGCCAAAATGAAAATATAACCTTAAAACCGGAAAATCATGAACAACGAAAATAAGATCGACCTCTCGATCGAAATGTATGAAGACCTCAAGGAAACACTTGTCAAAGCCATCAAAAACGCCAAAGCAGGCGGCACAGGAAACGCAGGTTGGGAGAATACGCAGCTGGAACGGATCGAACGGCTGATAGAGGCTGCGGAACGCTCGCAAGGGCAGATCGCACAGCAGCTCGAACAACTGCAACGGAATACGGCCTTGTCCGGAGCAAAAACCGAGCAGATGCAGGAATTTACCGACAGATACAACGCGTTGCTGGCGCAGTTAGCGGGCAAACTGGGGACAATCAACCACGAGACCCAGCAAACGCATACATTGATCGAGCAGGTCGGGCAGGCCGTCGAAGCATTGAAAAGGCCCGGCGCCCTGCCCGTGCAGGAGCATCGACATACTTATACGCTCGACATTAAATCCTCGAAAACATTTCTGACGATGTTCGCCATGCTTGGATGTATTTTCCTGCAAGCTGCATTCATCTACCGAATCTCGGAGAATAATCGTCAGTTAGCTACCAACGATCTGAAATACCGTTACGTGAAGATGTGCGGGAAAATCGGCGAAAAGGAGCTGATGGAATTGGAAACGGTATTTTGGGACGAACAGTATAGAAACCTCCGCGATACCGTCCGAAACCAAGTCGAACGCTACGAAGAAGCCGTAAGGCGTCAGGCTGAACGGTTGGAGCAGGCGACTGTTAAGGAGCGGAAAGCGAAAAAACTACTCGACGATGCTGAGATATTGCGACAACAAAATTAAAATAATTCCAGATTCAATAATCTCGATTTCAACAGTAGGTGGGGTGTAAATCAAACTGTGTTAAAGTTTGTATTCGGATCGATTTTGGGTGGCAGGAAAAATATTTTTCCATTCTATTGTATTTTTCATTTTATTTTCATACATTTAGAATGTTAATAAAATTAACGCTTTATGAAAAAAATTATTTCTTTTATTATGGTAATCTCTATTTTTTTCCTCTTGTAAAATAGAGAAAAATGCCGACTCTCAATTAACGACTACAGAGTCCAACATTGAGCATGTATGTATTCCGTTAACCGACGCACAAATTATTGGGTTGTATAACACATTAACTACTGTACAGACTCGTGCGGTTGTTTTAGTAAGCAGTTTAGAAGAATTTAAGAGCTATTTGAATACTTCTCTGGTTGCTGTCTGTTTTACAGCGACATGGAGTGGACCATGTAAAATGTATAAGCCCATTTATCATAAAGTATCAGAAAAATACACTGCCAGTGTATGTCGTTTCTTGGAAGTTGATGTGGATGAATCTCCAGAACTGGCAGAACTATTCAATGTTGCTAAAATTCCTACAACTATTATAATTAAAAATGGAGAGGTTGTGGCTACCTTTGTGGAAATATTGAGTGAAAAAGCACTAACAGAATTAATAGAAAGCTATAAAGTCAAATAATTATTTTAATTTTTTCAATTTATGAAGAAACTTGTCTTATTGTTAGGGATTATTCTATACCTCGTATCTTGCAAGGTCGAAGAACCGAAATTTGCAAACCAGTCAACATTTTTAGAAGCCGAAACCACTACAATCGAACACGTGTCAATACCATTGACAAATTCGCAATTACTCGAATTATTTCGCAATATGAGTCCTTTGGCACAAACACGAGTAGCCGTATTTAACCTCCTGACCGAGGGTGAAGTTGAATTCTGGTCAACAGAGGGACCTGGGGTATTGGTGATGTATTTTACAGCCCCATGGAATGGTCCATGTAAGAGGTATCGCTTAATATTTGAAAAAGTTGCAAATGATTATACAAATAAAGAATGTCATTTTGGACGTATTGACATCGATCAAGCAGGAGAAGATATTGCAACAAAATACGGTGTAAACACATTACCTACCACTCTAATTATTAAAAATAATAAAATTGTTGCCAAAGCAGTCGGTCTTATAAGAGAAGAAACTTTAAGAGCACTGGTAAATCAATACAAAGCATAAGTAAAATAAATATAACAAGAGACTATCTAACAAGTCCGGTTTAATGATTTCACCCTCGCCAGAACAAGCTCTGACGAGGGTGATTTCAATTTCAGGGACTTATTAGACAGTCCCTTGTTATAACGAAAAAGGCTGACTTATTCAGTCTCTCGCTCGAATGTAAAGGAAATATAAGGATAATATTGAGCGGTCGGTTTATTTTCTTCGTAATACAATTTATCAATCAAAAATGATTTTGAATCAAAATCAATAAAATACATCTCCATTTTATTGGCATCTCCATCCTTAAAACGGACTCCAATATAAGCTTCTGTATCTTGACTCTGCTCTATTGCAGAAAAATAGCGATTTACATTATCCAGAAGGATTAATTGAACCGGAATTTTCCCCGACATGCTGTATAATGTAAATTCGCCACCATTCGAGATACCCGAATTCTCCCGGAAGAAGTTTTTCAAGGTCGATTCAAGCGAGGTCGTAAGACCCTCTTCCGTGAAAATCAACCGGTCCTTTGCATTATATGCGGGTAAAGCAGCCATATCGGCGTCGAACGTAGGTTTGTCGTATTCAGAACTGCTTCCATTCAGATTGGCATACTCCATAGGATCATAATTACCTTCGGCACTCATTTTCCATGTACCTTCCAGTTTGCTGAAATACGATCCGAAAATCGTTACGGTAATCTCGTTATACTGTCCCCGGACGAATCCTTTGTTGTTCTCCAGTCCGGTTTTCAGAACGACCTTGTCTTTTCCGGTTTCCAGCGTGCCGGCTTTAAGGGTAATGGCACCTGAACTTTTACCCTGAGCGACAACCAGTTGTTTAGCCCCCTCGAACGTAAAATTGGTATTCTCGACAGCCGTCGAACCTTCGGCGATCTCAATGGGAATGACGATATCCTGCTCCGCAGTATATTTTGCCCCCGTAGCCGTATAAAGATCCAACTGAACGGAACCGGTCTCACCCATGGTCATGGATTTGACAGAGAAGGAATACATAATTTTACCTTTCACTCCCAGACTGATCTTCGCCGTGGCATTTTTCCCGGGGATAAAGTCAGCCACCGAGCCCAACGTCGCAACGATTTCCTTGGCTTCGTCGTAGTTGTCCAAAGCCGTTACCGTAATCGAAAGCGACTGATTGTTACCTCCCAATATGAATTGTTCGGCCGATACGGAATACTCGGAACCCTTGACAGCCGTACCCGAGAAAGCAACGGGAACGGTGACGGGCGACGCAAGCGATGATAAATCGACACCGGAGACTTGCAGATCCAGTGTTACGGAACCTGTCGAAAGCGCGAGCACCGGCTTCGCAAAAGAAAGCGTAGGCGTCGAATCATCGTTGTCATCCGAACAAGCGCCGAATAACAGCGGCGCTGCGAGCAATGCAAATAAAAATTTTCTCATAACCAAAGTTTTAATTAATAAAGGTTTGTTCAACAGTTATTTCGAACCTTCCAGAAAGGCTTCATATTCATCTTCTTCGCTTGCGATCTGCGCCCAATCCTCATTCCCGAGAAATACACCGTCGGGCATAATGTATTTCGTCAAATAATCCTTAGCCAAAGGCGGCGTCTCATCATAGTTGTCATCACAGCCACTCAGCGACACAACAGCCGCAATCGCTGCGACAAACGCAATCATTCGTCTTTTCATCGTATTGTTCATAATCCTGATTCTTTTATTCCATTTTATCGTACCCCGGATTTTGCTCCAACCCCTCGACCAATTGAATATCGGGAGCGTAAAGCGGGAAAGTATACATCCAGGAATAAGTCGTGTATTTCAGTCCCTGCTTGGCGACCCAGAACTCCGGACATCCGTTACGTTTGAGTTCGTACCAGCGATCTCCTTCAAGGAAAAGTTCCTTGCGGCGTTCGCAATGAATAGCATACAGCAGCGGAGTCAGCGCATTTCCCTTGGCATCGACCTGAATCAAATCGTCGTGATCGACCGGAGGCAGAGTCTGCATCGTGTAGTCCGAGACATCGGCAATGCGCTTTCGTCGCAGTTCGTTCAAAGCAGCAAGGGCCTTTTCGGGTTCATCGCTATGATAATAACTCTCAGCCAGAATCAACTGCAATTCAGCGCTTCGCAGGCAGGAAAGCAGGTTCTTAGCCGGCAGTCTTTTGGCATCGATCGACAGCGCGAAACGCACATCTCTTTCCTTTTCGGCGAAAAGATCGTAAAACCGGCGGGAACAAGGTCTGTTTTTCAAATAATTCTTTGAATTCGTCAGCGCTGTAGATTCCGAAGATCCAGCATAAATCTGTGCCTTGAAGATCATGTTGCCACTCTTGGCCATCTGTTCCCCGATCATCGCCTTGTAAGGTTCCGCATCGAGCAACGGATATTTTTCCAATAACTCCGAGGCATACTGAGCTGCCAAACGATACTGCTGTGTCCAGAAATAGAGCCGGGCCAGATAGCCTTTGGCGACATCGGAATTGAAGCGGTAGATCTCATCCTGAATGTCGTATTCGATCGCTTTATTCAAATCCTCTTCGATCCGTTTGACGGTCTGGTTATAAGTACTGCGAGTAGGCTTCGCCTCCATATCAAATTCTGTAACCAACGGTACACCAGGCCCCGGATTATCCGGATTGCAAGCCTGACAGAAGTTGCGCAGCAAATTATAATAGCAGATACCGCGAAGGGCATACGCCGTACCGAGCACGTCCATCCCGAGCCGGCTGCTCCGGTCTTCGAGATAACCGATTATGATGTTGCAATCCCGAATCACCGCATAAAGATTCGTATACAGAGTTTGCTTAGCGGAAAGTTGCTCTCCTATGTAAAGCGAAATATAATTTCCTCCGGGATATTGAGTCAGATTAGCAGCCAGGTTATCGGCATAACACTCCAAATCGGCCATTTCCAATCCGTCGCCCATCACGACCTCCTCTCCGTAATCGATCTCGTCGAGATGCGCATGGAGCAACGCTGAAAATTCCTCGGCTGTTTCGGGGATGGTCTGTCCGTAAGGTTTTATATCCAAATAGCGGTTGCAGGATACGGCTAATAACACGAGTGCAATCACTGTGAATGTCTTTTTCATACTCTCTGTTTTGAAATTACCGTTTCGGAATTAAAATCCGATCGAAAGTCCGATCGAATAGGAGCGGCATTGCGGGTACACCGCACCGGGAGTTTCAGGGTCCAGCCCCGAGTAATTCGTGAACGTCGCCAGATTGTTCATCGTAAACGACACGCTGCAATTTTGCATGTGAAGTTTCTTCACCCACGCGCCGGGAAGGTCGTAAAGCAATGTCAGGGAACTGATTTTCAAATAAGAAACATTCTCCAGCAACAGACAGTTCGTAACTCTTGATTCGGAAGGAAGACTCTGGGCGATAAGATTGCCGTTCTGATCGTAAAGGCGCCCTCCGTATATGTCGATCAGACGCGGATAACCGTCCGTAACAGGATTATCCGGAGTCCAGCGATAGGTTACATCACGCACGACATTGAGATGGTTGACATAAAGGTCGTATTTGGAGTTGGGAATGGGCTCCTTATCCACACCGGTCATATTCCGGTCACTCACCGAACTGTAGGATGCGGGGGATACGATATCGTTCAGCACTTTGCCGTTCAACGAAAACGCACCGTTCATACTGAGCGTAAGCCCCTTGTAACGAACGGACGTATTGAACCCGCCCGTCCAGGGAGCCGTCGATGTACCTACATAGAAAAGATAGTTTTGCATGTTCCGGTAGTCCGCGACTTCGTTTATTTTCGCATCGGGACGCAGTTCGTAATTGTAGAATCCCGTCGATGGATCGATGCCCATACTCTTGCCCGTGATGATCATCCCCTGGGGATAACCTACATAATACTGACCATAGATACCGCTGTTGGGCGACACGTATTTGGTCAGTTTGTTCATATTGTAAGCCACATTGGCAGTAAAATTCCACGCAAAATCCTTATAACGCAGAATCGTCGCCCCCAAAGTGAACTCGACGCCCCGGTTCACCTGTTCGGATGTATTATATCCCTGCGAAATAAATCCGACTGCCGAATTCACGCGCGAAGAAGTCACGAGATCGTATCCTTTACGGTTGTATGCTTCGACCTGCAATCGCAAACGATCCTTGAAAAATCCGATGTCCAGACCCGCTTTGATATCCCAGGTCTTCTCCCAGCTCAGATGCGGATTCGGGGCATTCGAAATGGTCCCCATCCGGTAGGAATCCGTATCGGAAATTCGAAACGTGTTATCGTATTTCATGATGATTACCGGATAGACCGACTTATTGACACCGCCCGTATAACCCGTGGCCAAACGGAGCGTCATCGAACTGATCACATCCGAGATTTTCCCTTTCATCCACGACTCTTCGTCTATATTCCAAGAAAAACCTGCCGACCAGGTAGCATTGAACTGCTCCTTGCTGCCGAAATTATTCGATCCGTCGGATCTTACCGAGGCATTGAAAACATAGCGGTTGAGCAGGATATAGTCGATCGTACCGTAGAACGAGGCCATAGCGTTTTCCGTAATAGCTTGCCCGGTGGAATTATCGAGGGTCTTCCCGAAACTGACAAGTTTATCGTAATCGATCACCGAATTGTTTCCGCTCGCAGGATAAAGCGGCGTCGAGTGGTTGCCCGTAACGGGGTCGTAGCCGTAACGTTTGGTAAAAATCGTCTTGGCGTAATTCCGGCTGATCTGCGCTCCGGCCAGCACATTGAGCCGATGTATTTCGTTGAAAGTATGTCCATAGGCGAAATGTCCCCGTAACATATAATTGGTATTGTATGTCGAAGTCTGATAAATGGAACCATAGATTCGTTTCGAAGTCGTCGTATTGTTTTCGAACGGCCGGTCCATCCATGCCGCATAGGTATTCTTTCCATTGATATTCTCCCCGTGATCCGAAATATAGGAGAACGACGCCAGACCCACGAACTTCAGATCCTTGGTGATATTGACCGTCGTATTTCCCGTCAGTGTGAAGTTTCCGCTGGTACTCTTGGCCGAAGTCTCATTGATCTCCCGCATCAGGTTGAATCCGTTTTCGGGAAGCGCTACCGTATAGCTTCCATTGATTTCACTCAAGGAAAAATAAGTCTCGTCAGCCCGATAGGAACCGTCGTCATTGTAAGGACGTTCATAAGGATTGGCGAAATAGGCGTATTTGAACATATCTACATTACTCGACGGTGCCTTGGATGTCTGATAGGAGAAATCCGTACTGATACCGAACGATACGACTCTGTTCGGTGTTACATCAATCTTGCCGTTGAAATTGTAACGGTCGTACGAGTTTTTCAACACAATGCCCTGATCGTTACCATATCCCATTGAGAGATAATAGGCCATTTTGGGATTACCTCCCGAAATGGAGAGATAGTGGCTTGTGGAAACTGTCGTCCGGAACAGTTCCTCGAACCAGTCTGTCGTATGGCTGCCCAGTTCCGCAATCCTGGCATTCTGCTCTGCGACGCTCAATCCCTTATATTTGCCGTATCCCGAACGAATCATGCCCACGATACCCACAACCGGATAGTAACTTTTGCCATCCTGAAGATTATTCGCATAACCGGCAGCTGCAAATTCGTCCCATAATTCCTGCTCCCAGGCCAGTTTCTCGCGTGAGTTCATCAAATTGGCAGACCGTACAGGCCGCGTCTGAATGGATACGGTTCCCGAATAGTTGACGTGCGTAGGTCCCGACTTGCCGCGTTTGGTCGTTACCACGATCACACCGCCGGCAGCCTGAGATCCGTAAATTGCGGCAGCGGCAGCGTCCTTCAACACGGAGATCGACTCGATGTCGTTAGGATTGATCCCACCGATGCCCGTAGCAAAAATATTCGAAAAGTCTCCGGAGCGAATCTGCGTGTTGGAAACAGGAGGTGTCGGGACCTCCTTCTGCATCGGTACGCCGTCAATGACCCACAGCGGTTCGGCATTGCCCGTGATGGTGCTCGTTCCGCGAATGCGGATCTTCACGGCTTCGCCCGGACGGCCGGATACGGATTGCACGCTCACTCCGGCCAGTTTGCCCTGCAACAGTTTGTCTACTCCCTCCAAAGGCGAAGTCTTGAGATCTTTTCCTTCAATCACGGCAACCGAACCGGTGCTTTTGCGAATCTCAGTTTTGGCAAAGCCTGTCACGACGACTTGTCCGATGTCCGTGGACTGCTCCTTGAGCGTTATATCATAACCGACCCGATCAGGCTTTATCTTGAGTTCCTGCGGTTCATAACCAATGTATGAGAATCGCAACGTAGCGCCGTCGGCAACTATGATCCGGAACGTACCCTTAATATCAGTATTCACACCGGAATGCGTTCCTACGACAACCACGGACACACCGACAAGCGGTACACCATTCGCATCCTTGACCGTACCCCACACCGGATGTTTGTTCCCCTCGCTCTCAGAAGCAGCGACGGCAGGAAGTATCGTTACAAGTAACAATGACGTAAATACGAATGGTAAAAAATTTCTTAAAGTTTGCTTCATACGCATTATCCATTAGTTGTGTTTGACTATATCGATCTCCTGCTGAGGCAACCCGAGAAGATGTTCCGTAAAATAATAGCGGATCAGATTTACATAATATGAGTTCCCGAGACCATGATCCGCTCCGGGAATGACCGTCATGTCGAAACGCTTGCGGGCCCGGATCAGCGCATCGGCCAGCCGGGCCGTAGATGCCGGATGCACATTGTTGTCCATGTCTCCGGTGATGAGCAGCAGCCGTCCGGCCAGCCGGTCGGCCAATTCGATGTTGGTCGGAATATGACATTCGAAATGCGGTTTCCCGTCTTTCCCCCAGGTCTGCTTTACTCCGTGGAAAGTTTCGCCCCACCACTGGGAGTAAATATTATTGTCATGGTTCCCCGAAGCAGCCACCCCGACCTTGTAAAATTCCGGATGGTTCAGCATGGCGGCGACCGTCATGAAACCGCCTCCGGAATGTCCGTAAATTCCGACTCTTTCAATATCGGCGCAAGGATAGCGGGCTGCAATCTGCCGGATCGCGGCCATGTCGTCGGCCAAAGCATAATCCCGCAGATTCCCGTAGCCGAACGTATGGAAATCGCGTCCGCGCCAGGGGCCGCTGCCGCGGTAGGCGAAATTTATGACGACGAATCCCAGCTGTGCGAGCGATTGATTGTAGTTGTCATCCAAGGTAAAGGCCTGCGGAACCAGATCGACATGGGGGCCGGGATAGACATTGCTGATGATCGGGTATTTCCGCCCGGGTTCCCGGTCGAAAGGAAGGTAGACGATGCCATAGAGCCGGGTCACGGAATCCGCAGCCAGCACTTCGACGACTTCCGGTTCGTGCCATCCGCGGGCATAGAGTTCCGAAAGGTCGCACGGCTCCAGTTCGATACGGCCGCGGCCTTTCATGTCGCAGACCTGATGCCGCGGGGCACGATCCATACGCGACCAAGTGTCCGTCAGGAAACGTCCGTCGGGAGAGAATGCCACCGAATGTTCGCCGTTTCCGGGAGTGAGCAAAACCGGCTCGCCGCCGTTGAATCCGGTTTTGTAATAAAAGCGGTAATGCGGATTGACACCCGATTCCCGTCCGTAACCCTCGTAGACGATCGTCCGGGCGAGCGTATCGATACGTTCGATCTTTCCGGCGACGTATGCGCCCGAAGTGACGGCCCCTTGCAGGCGTCCGTTTCCATCGTACAGGTAATAATGACCGTATCCCGTTCGCTCCGACCACCAGAGGATATCGCGGCCTTCATTCAGGATATGGAAACAAAATTGCTGGTCATTCTGGGCCGGTTTGCACACCTCGCGGATAATCGGCTCGACACGGTGCGCCGCGAAATCGACCCGGCACAGTTCCACGCTGTCGCACGTCCGGCTGCGACTAACGAGCCAGGCATAACGGTCCGTATGAGCGATCATGCTGAACCGGGGAACTTCGACTTTCTGATCGGGCCAGCGGGCGATGTCGAGTTTCCGAATGCACATGCTGTCGGCATCGACCAGCCAGGCATCGTATTGAACGACATGCTCATCGCCGGGCATGGGAAATTTGTAGCTTTTAGCCTTGGGGCGCGGTCGGGCGAGGTTGTCCACCAGCGTGAGCTCCTCCACCTCGCGCTTGTCTTCGCGCACCAGCAGGTAATAATGGCTTTTCCCCATCCAGCGGCCGATGGCGGAGCTGCGCGCCTCCGGCCCGACGACGTTGTTCCCGCCGGTGGAGAACGAATGATAGCGCTCCCCGTCGTGGGTCAGCCGTACACTGTCGCTTCCATCTCCGCGAAAGAGCATGAGGTCATGACCGACAGCCGTAACATAATACGAGCTGTCGGCGGAATAGCTGCGCCGATAGTCGCCCCGCGAGAAAAGATTCCCGCGGGAAGCATCCTGCCGGGGCTTTTCGCTCAGTTTGCCATTTCGGCCATCGTAGTGCAGCCGGTGCTTATTGAAATCGAACGTAAAACCGCGGGGATCGGAAGAATCGAATTCAAGGCCGTAGAGCCGTAACTCCTTCGGGGTCGGCATCCGTGATGAATCGGCGTATGCGGCCAACTGCCGCGTCATCGAGAAACTGTCGAACAGCGGGCGTTTCCGCCAGGTGCGGGTATCGACCAACCAATAACGGCGTGCATCGGCGTCATCCGACGTATAATGGAACCAACGGCACTCCTCGCCGATCCACTGAACCGAAACATATTGGTTACGGATCAATCCACCGAGCGAATCGGACGAAAAGCGGTCGGCCCGCGCCATATAGGATTCCTGAGCACAGAGCGGATAAAGACTCCATACCGTTAAAAATACAAGCAACCGTTTCATCGCTCTCCGAATTTGCTGATTTTCGACGCCTCTTTCATGGCCGCCTGCGCATTGAGAATCCCTCCACCGAGACAGACCTGACGCCCCTGGATCATGCGGGAAGTTTCGGATTTCCCGGGAACAGGCATCTCGTCCGCCGGAAAATGCGTAACGGTACGAATCAGAATTTCCCGTATCTCACGAGCCGAAAGATCGGGATAGAAACTCCGCAAGACCGCTGCGACACCGGAAACTATCGGCGCAGCGATACTCGTTCCCTGCGCCGTATCGTATCCGCCCTCGGGAGCGGTCGATCGTACATTTTCTCCGGGGGCGAGCAGATCCACATTTTCCGCTCCGTAGTTGCTGAAAGAAGCGACCCGTCCGTCGGGCGTCGAGGCCCCCACGACGATCTGGTTTTCCAGACGGCGTCCTTTCGTGTCCCGGCAAGTCGGAAATATCGGACGGACATCGACATTGACGCCGTCGTTGCCGGAGGCCATAACCAGCAATACGTCCTTGCTCCGGGCATATTTCATCGCAGCCAGTACTTCATCCCGGTGAGGCGATAGGTACTTGCCGAAACTCATATTCACCACCTCTGCGCCGTTATCCACCGCATAACGGATTGCCGCAGCTACATCGCGGTCGTATTCATCGCCTTCGGGAATGGCACGGACGGAGAGGATCTTTACCGGGCGCGGCAACTCCCCGGCCGTCGCCGCACACGCCGCAATCACTCCGGCAACCATCGTCCCATGATAGGGATCGTCGCCGATAAGATTGTTTCCGTAACGGAAATTCCGGAAATCGTCCGGGCGATTGCCCAATTTTATATGAGGATCGTCATTCAGGGAATCGAGGCTGGCCACACGTACGGCGGACAAACGATATTCGCTGTCGATCTTTTCCAGCGCTTCGTGCCACGGCATGTCGGGTGTGAACATAACGGGTGTGGAAGCCGCAATCGACAGAGGCAGCGCAAGCCCGGTCGTGTCGGCCAATTCAAGACGCTGAAAATCGGCGACCGTTGTTTCTCGATCACCGTATTTCAGGCGCATCAATGAATCGCAAATGCGGAAAGCATCGGAACGAATACGCTGATATTCGGTAAATTTGATGTAGGTATCGAGCCGGGCGGCCCGTTCCATCTGCTTATAATAGGCATATTCGGCCTTTGCCGAAAGAGTAAGGCGGCTTGTATCAGCGTCCTTGAAGCGAGGCCGAAGCCGTTTGTATTCCCGGAAAGGTTCCGTGCCGGCCCTTCGAAGACTCTCTCCAACAGCATTGCCGAGGAAATTCCAGCCGTGAATGTCGTCTACATAGCCGTTTTTATCGTCATCACGGCCGTTAGCAGCCTGTTCGCGTGGATTGGTCCAGATGAAATCCGCAAGAGCCGTATGCGAAACATCGAACCCGCCGTCGATGACGGCGACGATTATTTCAGATTTTTTTCGGGAGGGGGGGGGGAATTTTACCTCTTGCCGCACAAATCTCTGTCAGACGGACTCCGCATAGCGAATCGGAAGCGGACAAAAACCAAGGGGCATCCGTTTGTGCAGATGACGGTACTGCCGCCAACAGATACACGGCAGAAAATAATACTTTTGAATTCATATTGCAATAGATATCTGACGCGACAAATATAGTGAAAATCTGAATTTATTACATTTTTTATATACCTTAATGTCAAATTCAGTAATACATTAACACTTCGTTCCAAAAAGATAAAATTGTCTGCGGGGAAAACGTGGGGAATTTCATCAAAACAAAAATCGCTTAACTTGCTATAATCAACAAATTAAGCGATTTTCCATGTACCCGGAGCCGGGATCGAACCGGCACGGCCATTGCTGGCCACAGGATTTTAAGTCCGGCGTGTCTACCGATTCCACCATCCGGGCGCAATCTTTCAGCGAAAGACGAACGCAAAAGTACGAAAATATTTGCGATTTGCCAAAACATCCGCAACATAACGCCGCGGCAGGCCGAAATTCCTCGTTTTCCCTATTTCGAACCGACATAGGCGATTATCGCCGCATCGTCGTCGGGTGCGAACCAACGGATCTCCGAGTCACGGCGGAACCACGTGAGCTGCCGCTTGGCATAACGCCGCGAATTGCGCTTGATCAGCTCCACAGCCTCGTCGTACCCGATGCGCCCGTCGAAATAATCGAAAAATTCGCGGTAACCGACCGTTTTCAGCGCATTCAATTCCCGATAGGGATACAACGCCCGGGCTTCGGCTTCCAGCCCGTCGGCCAACATCCGATCCACGCGGCGGTTAATGCGGTCGTAAAGCACGTCGCGCGGCAGATCAATGCCGATCTTCACGATTTCGAACGGCCGCGGACGGCGCTCCCCGGTACGCTGCCGGGAGTAGGGCATATGGGTCTGAAGACAGACCTCCAGCGCACGCATCACCCGCGCCGGATTATTGAGATCGGCGGTCCGGCAATACTCCGGGTCCAGTTCCCTGAGTTCTTCGGCAAGCGCCCCGAGCCCCTCCTCCGCCAGTCGGTGCTCCAGCTTCCTCCGCAGCGGTTCGTCAGCCTGCGGCAGGTCGTCCATGCCTTCGCACAGAGCCCTCACATAGAGCCCCGACCCGCCGACGGCAACGACCCAATCATGGTCTGCAAAGAGTTCTTTGAGCCGCGCAAGGGCCTGCACCTCATACTCCCCGCAGTTCAAGTTGTCCGTCAGATCGTGAGAGGCAATAAAATGATGTTCAACAGCTTGAAGCTGATCGACAGAAGGCTGTGCCGTACCGATCGGCATCCCCCGGTAGACCTGACGCGAATCGGTCGAAAGAATCGGTGCGCCATAATGGAGCGCCAGACGGATGCCCAGGTCCGTCTTGCCCGAACCCGTCGGACCGACCACGACCAGCAGTCGTTTAATAGGCATCGTCGTAGTTGTCGTCGCCCTCGAAATCGTTGAAATCGCTCATCATCTCGCCGAAGATCGAGCCTTCGTCGTCCACACGGTTCTTCGAAGGGTCGTACTGGTCGGGAGCTTCGGCCTGGGCGTAAATCTCACGCGGGTAGGAGGCTTCCTTGTCGGCTTCGTAAGCTCCGGTCAGCTCCAAGTAATAAGCCCGGTCGCCGAACAGGTCGAACAGATAGATCAGACGGTCGCGGCGGTCGTGAATGATCTGCCCCAAAGTCACCTTTTCCATAGCCACCGGAGCGTTCTCACTGCCGTCGTCCATATCCATAAAGGTAAATTCGCGCTGTTTCTCCCAGCGGTCGTCGGCCGTAAAAAACGAAGCCATGCAATCCTCGTATTCGAGCGATCGGAGGATGAAATTGTGGAAATCGAGCAGCGTCGTATCGTACAGCACCTCGTAATCGCGCACGAAATTGTCGTTCTCATCGCTCAACATCCGGAATCGGAAAACCATCGACATCGCAGTAATCTATTTTTTATCCGTACAGCAAATATAATACTTTTTCTCAATTCAGCGCCGCCAGCCACGCGATTACATCCCGGTCGTCGGGATAATCGGTCAGGGCGGGCGACTGAGCGCATCCGAAAGCGGCGCGACGGCTGTGGGGGAGACATTCGGTGACGATGCACTGCAATTCGTCGTCGTGCATCGCAAGCCATCCGGCGACCTCGTCCGGCGTCTTGTAATACGTGTAGGAGATCTGACTCAGAGCCGCCGGGAAATCCCGCTGTTCGACGGCCACGGCAGCCCCCAGATCGCGGAACGGCCGTCCCTGCATCGTGAGCAGTGCCCGCGTCTGACGGTAATTGTTTTTGTATTTGTCGTTTACATCCGGCATCTGAAGCGTCGGTTCATATCCTTCGGGCAGGAACAACAGCGACACGCTGCGGCATCCCAACCCGGAGTAGGCCCAAATATCGTCGGCCAATCCAGCCAGCTGCTCCGGCGTTTCATCGCCCGAAAGCACGGCAGCCGACTGACGGCTTCCCCGCAGCAGCGAGGGAATCCCGGCATAGCGGGCGCGGAAATAGCGGTTGGCATTGTCGCTGCCCGTGGCGATCACCGCATCGACGGGCGACACTCCGTCGTAAAATTCCACAGGCACCGATGCGTCGATGTCCCGGAGCTGGCCGACGACATACTCCATCAGCACGGTATCTTTGGCCGAGGGTTTCAACAGACAGCGGTGACCGCTGACGACCGTACACAACAGGTCGAAAAAACCGACGAGCGGAATGTTCCCGGCCATGACCACCAACACGCGGCGCGGCACGGCGACCGGCACGGCAGGGTAGTTCCCCAACCAGGCTTCGAGCTTTTCACGGCTCAGCATATCCCGGGCGATCGCCCCGACGGCACGGCGGACATCGGCCGGCGTAAACCATCCGTTAGCGCGGCAGGCAGCCTCCATAACGGCCTGCGTCGCATTGTCGTCGCCGAATCCGCGCAGACGCGCCCCCAATTCGGAAAAGAGATCAATTACGTTCTTCATGAACACAAAGATACTATTTCGCTTCGGATTCCGCACGTTTTTCCCGAAGTTGTGCTATTTTTGTAAAAAAGCATTCGACACCAAATACAACGACGACTATGGAAAGAAATCTGAAAGAGGCCCTGCGCCACCGCCGCAGCTATTACGAACTGACACCCCAATCCCCGATCGACGACGCACAGATCGAAGAAATCGTGCGTTTTGCCGTGAAACACGTTCCCTCGGCATTCAACTCGCAGTCGGCACGCCTCGTGCTGCTGCTGCACGAACACCACAAGGCATTCTGGGAGTTGGTGAAGCGAACGCTGCAAGCCATCGTCCCGGAAAAGGCGTTCGCTGCCACGGAGAAAAAAATCGACGGCAGTTTTGCATCGGGCTACGGTACGGTGCTCTATTTCGAAGATACGGAAATCGTGAAAGGACTTCAGAAACAGTTCCCGCTTTACGCTGACAACTTCCCCGTCTGGTCCGAACATACTTCGGCAATGCACCAGCTGGCGGTATGGACGATGCTCGAAGACGCCGGATTCGGAGCCTCGCTCCAGCATTACAATCCGCTGATCGACAACGAGGTCCGCGAACATTGGGGATTGCCGGGACAATGGCGACTAATAGCCCAGATGCCGTTCGGCATTCCGGCCGGCGAACCTCAGGAGAAGAATTTCGAGCCGTTGGATGACCGCCTGCGCGTCTTCAAATAACGGATAGGAGAGAAGGGCAGATCGTAAAGAATTTGCAAAATGGAATTGAAAAATTTGGAGATTCGGATTTTTTAGCTACCTTTGCATTCACAATTACGAAACATGCCATGCGGAAATAGCTCAGTTGGTAGAGCGCAACCTTGCCAAGGTTGAGGTCGCGGGTCCGAGTCCCGTTTTCCGCTCATAGGAAGCGAGTGATAATCAACAGATTATCGCTCGTTTTTCTTTTTGCGGGTGCGAAATGAAACTCTCCATAATGCCTTTTTCGCACCGTTTTCCGAAGAATGTTTTACCATTTGTTTAACCATGTTTTACGGCGGTAAAACACCGCCCGCGTCTGTCTGCATAATGCCGCAACATTATGAGTGTCAGCATTAATGCCATTTGCAGAAAAGACCGCATCAATCAAAACCGCACTACGAACATCTACCTGCGTTTTACCGTCAATCGCCGCAGCCGCTATGTAAGCACGGGAATCAATATCCCCGCCGACGATTGGGATTTCGACACCCAAACGCTTAAAACGCAGAATCCCGCCGTTCAGCTACGGATTTACGAGCAAATCGAGAAATACGACAAGCGCGTCAAACGGCTCGAAGCGTTGGAGGTTCCCGTAACGCTGGATAACGTTCTGGAAACCGACGGACGGAGGGTCTATTGCACGATAGCCGAATATTTCCGCCGCACGATTACACAGTTGGAATCGGTGGGTAAAATCGGCTCGGCATCGAAACACAAGGTCACGTTTTCACTCCTGCAACAATTCCGCTCGACCAATATCCGTTTCGACGAAATTACGGTCGGCTACCTGCGTGATTTCGAACTGTTCCTAATGAAAAAGGGTAACAAGAGCAATTCGATAGCCACGAAATTCAGCGTTCTGAAAGCCGTCTATAACAAGGCTCTTGCCGAGGGGATTTTCACCACGCCGCACAGTCCGTTTCTGCAATTCAAAATCGGACGGTTGTGGACAGCCACCCGCAAACGCGCCATCCGCAAGGAGGATGTGCAACGGCTGATGCAGTCGGAGATACCCGCCGACGGTTCGGCCTATCTGGATTTCGCACGGGACATTTTCCTGTTTTCGTACCTCTCGGCAGGCATCAATTTCAAGGACATCGCCACCCTGCGTTACTGCGACATGGACGAGGAAAGAATCTACTATGCCCGCCACAAAACCAGCAAGGAGATGACCTGCCACCTCTCGGAGCAGTCGAAAGCGATTATCGGCAAATACGCCAAATCCGACCATGCGGACGAGGATTATATTTTTCCGATACTCGACCGCCGTATACACAAGACCGAGCAACAGATTTACGACCGAGTGCGCAAGGTGCTGAAACATGTGAACAAGGCCCTGCACGAGTGGAGCCGATTATTGGGGCTGAAAATCGAACTGACTACCTATGTCGCCCGTCACACGTTTGCAACGGTTTTGAAGCGGTCGGGAGTGAATATTGCCATCATTTCCGAATCGCTCGGCCATTCCGATTTATCGACCACCCAAATCTATTTGGATAGCTTCGAGAACAGCCAAATCGACGCGGCAATGCAGAACCTTTTGTAAATAAATTAGCTGGCCTATAATTTGAATAGAATAGGTTGGCTAATTTATTTTTTTTATCTTTGTAAAAACTATATGTAATTACGATTGCTATGATAATTCAAAAACTAATATTGCACAACTGGAAAAACTTTCAGAATGTAGAAGTTTCTCTTTCAGAAAGATGTTTTATCATTGGCGCAAATGCCGCAGGCAAATCAAATTTAATTGATGCGTTGCGTTTTTTGAGGGATATTGCTAAGCAATCGGGAGGTTTACAAACAGCAGTAGAAGATAGAGGAGGAGTAACCAAAATACGCTGTTTGGCGGCTCGTACAAGTACAAATATTGTAATAGATGTAGAGTTAGGAGAACCAGATTCTAATATTCCTACTTGGAGATACAAGCTCGATTTTGCACATGTAGGAGGTGGAATTATAAAGAAGCAAGCTACAATTCTATCTGAAACTGTCTGGCATAATAAAAAAGTAGTACTTGAAAGAAAGAAAAGTTCAAAGGACGAGGATTCTGAAACTTTAAAATATACTCATTTAGAGCAAATAACAGCAAACAGACAATTTCGAGAAATACAAATATTTTTTCAGAATATTGAATATCTGAATGTTGTTCCTCAATTAATTAGAGAGTCTGGCTCTTATTTGCAAACACAGAGTAAAGAAGATTTTTATGGACGAAATTTTCTTGAAAAGTTAGCAAAAATTAATGATCGTACACGAACTGCTTATTTCAATAGAGTAAATGAAATATTGAAATATGCTGTTCCTCAATTAGACAAATTACAATTCATAAAAGATGACAATGGTATCCCTCATTTAGAAGCAAGATATGTTCATTGGCGAGCACAAGGAAGCAAACAACAGGAAATGCAATTTTCTGATGGTACGTTACGTTTAATTGGTTTTTTGTTTGCTTTGTTATACAGTTCGGGCGTTGTTTTATTAGAAGAACCTGAGATTAATTTACATGCTGGAATTGTAAAACAGTTACCTGAATTTATTTCAAAATTACAACGATATAAATCAAAGCAAATAATTATAACTACCCACAGCTACGATATATTAAGCAACGAGGGCATAAGTACAAAAGAGGTTTTAGTTTTAGAACCGAGTAAGGAAGGAACTATTGTGAAGACAGTTTCGGAAATACCTGAAATTCAAAGAATTGTTGATGCTGGATTTTCCATCGCAGATGCAACCATATCTGCAACAACACCTCAGGGAATTGGTAAATTTACTCAGCTAACACTAAATTTCTAACTCTAATGAATGCAGCCATAGTTGGGGAAGACCAAGTAACAAGAGAAATAATAAAAAAATTAATCTCTATATATGCCCCACATTTAACTCAACTTAATGAAATACCAGCACGAGGAAGCCAAGCATTAAACGCTGTTAATGTTGAAAGATATAATAAATTAGCTTTAAGCATCCCTGTTATATTATTAACGGATTTAGATGATACTCTATGTGCACCAATGAAAAAGCAAGAGATTTTACATGGCATAGAGCAAAATCCATTATTTATTATAAATGTCGCAGTAGAAGAAGCTGAAGCATGGTTAATGGCAGATAAAAATAATTTCATATCTTATTTTTGTGTTGAAGATAAAATTCCTAATGCAGAAATGTGTAGGATGCATGGAAGAAATGAAAGAATAGAAACTATATATGAATATAAGCCAAGTTTATATATGACGAACTATATTAAAAAATGCGGAAAAAGAGTAATAATATCGGAGAATGGTTCCTGCTAAGGTCTGTTGGAGACGAATCCGTCGACATATTCTTTATCGTGCGCAACAACAGCAAAAGCCTGCCTGACGAGTTTATTTGCGACAGCGATCATAGCGAGTTTTCCCGACTTTCCGTTTTGCCTGAGCCTCGTATAAGTCTCTTTGCATTGGGCATTGAACCTACTGGCAGGCCAAGCGGCGATATAGAGAAGTCCTCTGGTGTATGCGTCTCCGTTTCGGTTGATATGCCCTTTGATGTTTACCGAAGTTCCGGATTGTTCGTAAGTGGGACAGATACCGAGATAGCGGGACACCTGCTTGGCATTCTGGAAGTAAGTGAATCCTCCGGTAGTGATGATGAGCGCCGTGGCGAGCGTTATGCCTATACCTTTGATGGTTGTCAGGAGTGCGAGTTGCCGGCTGAACTCGACTTCGACAAGATCCGTGAGTTCCGACTGAAGCCTGTCACGCTTCTTTTCAAGGAACTTGATCGTTTCGTCTACGGTATGAGTTGCACCTTTGTCCGGGACAGGCAGACATGCGAGAGAGCCACGAAGGTTCGACATGGCGGTAATCTGCTTAGTAAGTTGGCGAATGACGGTTCTTTTCTGTCGGAGCCGCAGGATGGCCTCTCCCTGGACCTTGAAAGGACGCGGGTTCATCTTCTCTCCGTACAAGGTAATGAGTCGTGCATCGCTCTTATCGGTCTTGATCGTAGAGAGCATGGCTTTGGCGAAGTTCTTTACCTTCAGCGGATTCTCCATGCTGACAGTAATTCCGGCGACATTGAGCATATACAGCAGCAAGGCACTGTAGTTCCCTGTCGCCTCCATAACACAGTGGATACTGCCATCTTTGGGGAGAGTCCCGATAAACTGTCTGATACCAGCGGTCGTGTTGTTAAAAGTACGGATCTCCCCGCCTTTGTCGGAGGAGTAAGCTACCACGAATGTAGCCTTGCTCACGTCGATTCCAATGTACCTCATGGCCGTTCGTTTTTTGGTTCTAACGACATCGCTTACATCTTGGTCCTTCATTGCGAATGCGGGCTCAAACACCTTACGAACTATCCGGATTCTGATGTAAAGAGTATGGGGTCAGAACATAATTCCCGGTTTAGAAGACCAATGAGAGATCGGACTTATTCCATACTCTGATGTCTTTACTATTCAAATTTAATTAACTAAGTACAAATATACAATGAGAGAAATTATTTCTACATCAACAAAACTTGAAGTACAAAAACAACTCACACCAAAAGAGGGAGCAAAAAAAGGACCTGAATATAATACTGCAATGACACCATTTATTCAGGAAGTGTGGAATCCAGAAAATGCTCGTTTAAATTCTTATAGTTTAGATAAAATGATTCACCATCTTCAATCTATTCATTAACTCGGACCGACTTTTCCGAGGGGTCTTAAAATAACCCCTCGGTCAAAGTTGGTCCTACTCTTTGAGGGATTATCCGCTTGCATCGGGTAGTCCCTTTTCTTTTTTCTGCGGTCGTCAGTTGCGACAGAAAGCGGAATTTTGTAAATTCGTTGAAACAATTACCGCTTATGAACGAACTTACAGGCTCGAAAAGCTGTTTGGCTACCGATACCCGCTCCTTACGGGAAATCGCCCCGTTGCTGGAAAACTATTTCGGCATCACGCTGGGTTACTTTACCAATGAAATAGAAGTGAGTACGGGCATCTCCGCCGCCAAAGCGATCCAAGAGGAACACGAAATACGGCTGCCGACCAACCGTTTCGATTATGACGCTTATATGGAACTGTTCGGAGAAACGCCCCTTTTGACCGACCGATTGCGTGAAGCCCTCTTGTTCGTGGCTTACATCATCACCGACCGCAAATTCAACGAGGAGGAGTTATACGAACGCGGATATTGGGAAGATTGGAACACCTATAAGGGCGAGTGGGCGAAACTGATGCTTTTTATGGAGCATATGGAACAACGGGCATCCATTCCCGCCAAGAAAGATGAATTATCCCCTACCTCAATCACCCTCCGAGCCGACAATGGAATCGTGGAAAAGAGTACCATCCCGAATACCGATAACTGGCTGTTCCGTCTGATCCGAAAGGAACTCGCCGATTATTTCCCCGACATTCAGACCGCCGAAGATGCACGGCAGGAATTGGAACGACGCAAACCGTCGGCAGGAGCCAAGCGAATGAATGCTATCTATACGATTGTCGAATATGGAATCTATCGAATGCTTCATGAAGAAAACGCCATACCCGAAAAACCCGATACGCCGAACGAACTTTGTGCATTGATTCACGACTTTACGCGTCTGACAGGATGCTATCCGACCAATAAAGGCTGGGACGGAAATTATAGTCCCGATTTGATTCGAGTAGGTTTGCAATATACGGGAAAAGCCGTGCGGAAAATCGGCGAAGAGCGCATCCCGAAATTCCCACCTATTAGCTTTGGAACAGTACATATTGTAACGGATAATATCATTCGGAACGAACTTTTCTGATGCTCATATATATAAGGATGTAAGGGATGCTTCACGGCGTCCCTTTTTTGTGTTCGAACCTCCCTCATCTGCCATGTCATGACACCGTGACATGACATATCAACTGGCAGATTTTCAGCAATTTTATGTGTTTTCGCAAGCCCTTTGACAGCAGACCTAATGAATAGGTCGGTTTTCGGGGACTATTGTCTATTTTTTAAAGTCTGCCAAAGGTGGGATTTGTGTGAGTTTTCTGTTCGCAATCGAGTTGGAAATAGAATCGACGAGGTTGTGGGAGGAAGCCGAAGCCCGTAGTAAAGTAGGCATAAAATTAAAACACAATGACTATTAAAAGTCAAATTAAGCGGGCGAATCTCGCCTATTTAGAAGAAGCCGTCAAGAACGGCTACCGCATGAGCATTGCGCTCGAATACGACGGCAACTATTATTACCGAGTGCGGGTGCACGAAGCAGATGCAACGGTCATGTTCCTGATGTACCTGAACGCCGATGTTTATGCGACAGTACAGCGGATGCTGGGTTGCCAGACGATTCTGTCCGTTGCAACTGGGCGATTCAATCTTTCGCACGCCAATAGTCTGGTCGCATTTCGCGGAATGTCCCCGCTGAAAATGCGGATGTTCCATGTACTGAATCACTTTTACAAGAATGTTTCACCTGCCTATGCACGATAACAAAATGCGAACCGAAATTCTTAACATTGACAAGGGCCAATGCCTGACCGATGTTCTGCCTGCGATTCCCGCAAACACGATTTTCGACAAAACCATCACGGGATGCGGTGCGACCCACAGCGAAATCGTAAATGCGGCACGCCATTCCATCATCATCGAGCCGAACATCCCCGTAATTCTCGGCAAGAAAGCGGAGCACCCGTTTCTGTTCGCCGTGTACGAGGGCATCACGAAAGAGGATGTGAAAGCCTATCTTGCGGGCGAGCATGACGGCTATCGCAAAATCATCACGACGCCCGAAGGCTTTGACAAAAAGGTGCTCCCTGCCATGCACGAGTTGGAAATCCCCGTCTATAAGGACTATTTCCTGTTGTTCGACGAGTGCGAAAAGGCCATACAGGATGTAGGCTACCGCGGGGACATCTACCTGCCTGTCGAGGATTTTTTCAAATTCGAGAACAAGGCGATGGTTTCGGCAACGCCCATCGTTCCGTCCGACCCGCGTTTCGAGGAAAACGGGTTTAAGATACTGAAACTCGTTCCGACCTATGACAGTCGGATCGAACTGACGCTTTGCACGACCAACAACACGGTCGCAGTCATGCGGAAACTGTTGAAGCGTCTGGAAAACGAAACGGTCTGCGTGTTTCTGAACTCCACGGAAACGATTTTGAGCCTTATCTATGCACTCGGACTGCAAGGCCGAAGCAGGGTCTTTTGCAGTGAAAAAAGCGTACGGAAACTCAAACAGATGAACTTCACCGATGCCAGCGAAACGCTCGATGAATTGGCTCCCGTCAATTTTCTGACCAGCCGTTTCTATGCGGCCGTGGACATCAAATTAGACTATAAGCCCCACGTAATCCTGCTGACGGATGTAATGCGTGCTCCCTTTTCGGCAGTAGACCCGCAGACAGAGGTCGTGCAGGCCATCGGGCGGTTCCGTAACGGCGTGGCGAGAGCATACCATATCGCCAATACAAGCGACAACCTGCAATGTCAGACCCGCGAAGCCCTCGAACGCCGACTGACGGGCGAAGAAAACATCTACAATCAAATCCGCCAGATACAGCCCGACGGCGAGGATGAAGCGCAGGCCCGCTTCCAAGCCCTGAACGGCATGGCCTACAAACGGTTCGTAACCCGCGACGGAAACCGCAACCATTTCATGTGGGACAATGCGTGGACGGATGAACAGATCAAGGCATACTATCGCTATCCGTCCACGCTGACCGCGGCCTATAAATCGGCTCCGTTTCGACTGACTGTCTGCACGGCCCATTACCCGATAACGGATGCGGACCGTCTGCGTCGGGAGAAAGCGAAAATGAATACCCACGAATTGTGGCGTGAGGTGGTCGGACAGCTTGCCAAACTCCAAACGGCTCACTCCGACATGGAACCTGCATTTCTGCAAGAAGAACTGGGAAATGAATTTGCAGCAATCGTACAGGCGTTCACGATTCTCGGTGCAAAACGGATGGAAGAATTGGGGTACAACCGCAGTAAGATTGAAGCGGCTATGACCCGCACCGAAGAAAACGTGTTGCTGACAGCCCCCAAGATGCAGGAAGCCGTTTACGCGCAATACCAAACGGGCGATTTGGTGGCCTGCTCGGAAATCAACAATTTCCTGCATCGGCTGATCGTGAACAACGGCATTCCGTTCGAGGGGCGGCGGGTGGATCGTAAGGTCGTGAAACTCTTTTTCGAGATCGAGGACGACACAAAACGCCTCGGCGGTCAAAAGGCATTTCTGCTCGGAAAAAAGATGTTCGAGTTTTAAGGGCATCGGACCGACTTTGCAAAGGGGACTTATATAAACCCCTTTGCGCAAGTTGGTCCTAAATAAAAACAACAATAATCATTTAATAATCAAAAATATAATCTGCCATGACGGGCTTTATTGCATTTCTGTTCGTTGTCTTTCTGATGTTGTCGGGTAAATACATTGTTATCGGACTTTTTATGCTTATTTTTCGCATTCTGCTAACCATTTACAGCATCATAGCTGAAATCCTTTCGGCAATATTCATTCCCTCCAAACCATTCTGACTTTATTTGGAAAGGGGCGAAGCCCCTGACCTGCAAACTGAATTAAACCAATTAAATATCAAACAAATATGAAACTCTTATCCGCATTGGCTTTGCTGTTTATCGGGCCGATCGTTTTGGCCGCAGGAATCAATTTCATCGGATGGTTAGGCGAAAAAATCTGGAAAGAATAAGCTAAATACCATTCCGCAGAATTCGGACCAATTTTGTCAAGGGGTCTTAATATAGACCTTTTGAAAAAATCGGTCCGTTTTTTATGACCGAGCGGACAATCCCTATTTTTCACCCCTCCCCCTTTTCAGATGGGAAACCGAATTTTTATCTATCCCATTAATAGGATTCCACATAAAACAGACCACCACCTATTTATGCCCGAAACCATATAACAGCATAAGATTATTGATATTACATGAAGTTGAATTACTACTGATAAGCGATAAACAAAAACTTAATCGCTATGAAAACATTAGACAAACGGGCGTCAGAGATTCTGCGAGCCTTGTTAGCCCTGCAAACATCCAAAATCGACAACACGGGCGAAGCCTATATGCCCGTTTATATCGAGATCATCGACCGCTCGGAAACCTACAAGCACATTTCGCTGGCACATTACGGGGAGCAGAACGGGGATATGATGCGCGACCCCGAAATGTTGTTTGCCCTGCACAAAGAAACACGGCAATTCATTCCGTACTACTACCGTAACGATTATATGGGAGTGGAACAGTACAGCGTAAAATGGACAGACGAGGGCATTTTGCTGAACCGCCGTTTGCAGGCCGACCATACCACATTTGCGAACCAATGGCTCCGTAACATAGCCGCTCAACAGGGGATTCGATGAATGCGCAACGAGTAGTACAGAATTGTGTTTTGAAAAATCAAAGCACGGTTATCGAGGAAATGATACGGGCAAACCTTATTTCCGAAGAATATCTTTATCCGTTCGCGGATGATGTCATGGAATGGTGGCTGATTGATTCATGGCTGGCCGAACGGCTGAAACGCGAGGGACAAATCATCATCGAGGAATACGGTTGCTACTGGTGGGGCAGACAATCCAGCGGGCAGGCGATTTACATGGATTATGTAATTCAGAGAATTTGCGGGGGAATCGACTGATTCCCTTGCAAATCTGAATCCGATTATTTACTTTTGCAGAAACAACAAAATAAAGGCAAGAAAACCATGTAGCACGACATAGATTATTACGCTTCAAAACGGGTTCCCCATCCTGTCCCGACTATATCATAAATCAAAACATTCAAAAAATGGGGACAGTCAAGAATGTAGAGTTGTCGATGCAATCCGTTCGGCGGCTATTGGAGCGTAATCATCTTGCCTACACAATTGAAAAGGATTCGATTCTTTTCAACCGACGATTCAACCGCAGGACGGGACAAAAATCCTATTATTACATCGGCTTTACAGAGGGCGAGAAGAAAATCGGTCGTCAAAGCATCGTGTTCGGATGTGTAGACTACAATGTTTACGACGAAGATTTTGCAATGGGTACATGCTTTCGCCAGACGATGTGTACCGACATGGCGTTTTTCGCATTCCATTTCCACGACCTCTTTCCCGATTTCTATCCGACCGACGAATACAACGATTGGAGCGAATGACACGAACGGCAGACTTTGCAGACGGACTGACAACCGACTGCAAGGTCTGTTTTTATGTAATGACTAAATAAATAAGGCTATGCCAGCACCATAGAATCAAAAATAAGGGCAACAACCCCGAAAAGGAGTTAGGGCTATGCGTTTTTCCGAAAATGTTTCCTAAATTTGTGGAACATACGAACTACGGAAGCGTAAGTTTATTCTCGATGTTGAATCTGGTAAATTTAATTGCGATGAGAATAAGCAGACCTAATCTCCCGCCATATCCATACGGATACGGGCGTGGGGTTGTTGCTTATTTTATCGCAGGGCTTACCAGAGCCTAACATCATAAATAAGCGTACAACCCTGCGCTTTCTTTTTTAACTAATCACATCTGGGGTTGGAGGTGTGCACTTAAGATATGGCGAACAAGTCTGCAAAGCAAAAATTAGTGGTCTTGACAGGAGCAGGCATTAGTGCCGAAAGTGGTTTAGCTACATTTAGAGATACCAACGGATTGTGGAAACAATATGATGCAAAAAAGTTAGCGTCTTTGGATGGATTCAAAGAAAATCCGCAGGCCGTTTTGGATTTTTATAATTATCGCAGAAACGAACTATTAAACGTGAAACCCAATTATGCTCATTTACTTTTAGCAGAGTTGGAAAAATACTATAAAGTTACAATCATTACTCAAAATGTGGATAATTTGCATGAACGCGCAGGAAGCACGCATATTATTCATCTGCACGGGGAACTTACCAAAGTAACTTCATCCAAAGACAAACTAAATCCACGTTATATAAAAGACTATCCTTTAAATATTCCTATCCGAATAGGAGACAAGGCAGGCGATGATTCACAATTAAGACCGTTCATAGTCTGGTTTGGCGAATCTGTCTATGCTATGGAAGTTGCGATTGATTGGATAATGGAAGCGGACATATTTGTTGTCATTGGTACATCTCTGACAGTATATCCTGCGGCCAATTTGGTTGAATATGTTCGTTCGGAAGCCATCAAATTCATTATCGACCCAACTGATTTATCAGATAAACTGCCTAATGGATTTTCGCATATACAAGATTATGCGGCCTCTGGTGTAAAAAGACTTGTAAATGAATTGGTTTTAAATAGAAAACTCTAAAATACAATTTTTCTATATTTACAAATAATATCATTTTCTCTGAATGTCTTACTAACATAAGTTTTCAACCCTGCGCTTTCTTTTTACTATTAACCTGCCATTTGAGGGTTGGAATGGCAAAAAAAAATTCATACTAATGCCTGTTCCACGTTGGTCTTTAATCAAAATTGCGAATGTAGATTTGTCTATTCTACAGGATTATTTGTCGTCTAATTATGTGCCTCTTGTTGCCCGCACTCCTGATTATAATGAATCGAGAGGAGTGTTTAAATATATTCAAGACTATATGCACAATGATTTTATGATTCAAGCAGAAAACTATTATTTTATTAATATGCTTGAGAATGACCCACATATCCTTTCTGATTTTGAAAGCTATTATTATATAAACGATTTCCAAGATATAAAAAACACCTATCAGAATTTTTCCAGAGGGTCAAAAATGGGATTGCATTCTGCAATGCAGGCATTGTGTGCAAATTATGCAGAATATCAAGACTTACACGGTACTATTCTGGTTTCTGACATGACAATGAGGAATTTTTTAATATGTGCGACAAGTGGCACATATCAACCTATTGGATTGACAGATAAAACCAAGCACCTGATTGAATACCTCAAAACTAAAGGGTTGAATGAACATATCATTGGCCATTGCTTAGGTAAAAAGTACACAGAGTATATTGATTGGAAATGGCAAAGGGTAACCTTCCAACTAACGGATTATCCCAATTACATTTCGGATGATTTAGAAAGACAATCTTATATTGCATTAGGTGGTAATCCAGAGAATTACCACGAGGGTTGCCTTGATAATTACATGGATTCAATCGGTTTATAATCATTTTAAAAGAGAAAGAATATGTTTTGTCGAAATTGTGGTGCAGAAATGGCCGACAATGCAAGAATTTGCATGAAATGCGGTGTTATGGCTGGAGACGGGGATAAGTTTTGCTCGAATTGTGGTGCAGAACCAGACCCCAAAGCAGTCATTTGTGTCAAGTGCGGATATGAACTAAAACCATTTTCATTATCGATTCAAGAAAGGCCAGAACGGCCAGCAATACCCCCTAAAGGTTATGATTTTGGCAGTGCTATTCGGGCTGGATTTAATAATTATGCAATATTTCAAGGCAGATCAACCCGTACAGAATTTTGGTACTGGACTTTATTTATTTTGATTGTAAATGGCTTGTTGCTTTGTGGACTTATCTCAGGAATCAGCATTGCGGATGAAACGCAAATTGGAATTTTTGGAGTAACCTATTATATCTTCAATTTAGGAACGTTGTTACCCTCCTTGGCTGTAACAATCCGCCGATTACATGATATAGGAAAAAGCGGATGGAATTTTCTGGTTGGTTTAATTCCAATTATAGGCACATTTATTTTAATAATATGGCTTTGCATGCCCAGCGATTACTATACGATATACAGGGATGTAACATTGAAAAACAGATTTCATTAAATGATAGAGGCTTATATAATTTCACTTGTTACTTGCATTTTAGGCTCTTTGATAGCTTACGGAGTGAGTGGTGAAAAATCCTATTTCAGTTTTGTGGACGGGAGCGAATTGGCTATTATGTTTCTTCCGTTTCTGAATACAATACTTGCAATGTTCTTTATTTTTAGAATTATTGTTTTAATAACAACGGGGAAATAAAAGCTTAAATATTACCGATTATGAAATTTTCTGAACATGATGTAGATAAATGCAAAAGCATCCGTTTACCTTTAATTGAGATATTAGCAATATGGAAAAAATATCACTTTTAATCTTTGCTCTCTTATGTGTTTCTTGTGTTAGTAAACAAGAATATCAAAGATTGGAACAAGAAAATATTAGGTTTAAAAATGAGATAATACTACTTCAAAAACAAGTAAAAGATTTTCAACAGCAAGTAAAACAAAAAGAATGGCAATTCATAAGAGATGAAATCTTATATACAGTAGATGCAGATGGGCATGTTGAAGATTCGAAATCAGGCGCACTTTACGTTAAAATGCTTAATGCAAATGCATTTTATGAAATGCGATTAGCAGGAACAATCGGGACGATAATTAGAATCCCTATATATGAGAATCCAGAATACTCACAATATGCAGATAAAGAATGCAATAGGCGATTCAAATATAAATCCAAGACTGGCTATTATTTGAATATAAACTAATTTAGGACCGACTTTGTCAGAGGGTCTTAATATAGACCTTTTGGAAAAGTTGGTCCGCCATTCCATTATATGAAAAAATACATACTCACCATACTCGCCTTGCTGATTGCAGGGTGTGGCATATATCTTTGGGCTAATTCCATATCGAAAAAAGAGCGGTTGGAATTGCTTAATGGAGAATACGAATTAGTCGATTGGCAGATTCGCCCGAAATCTGCTATTCATGCGGATTCTCTTACGGTGCATGATGTTCCCCAGCGTGGCGAACGCTTAACCCTACAAACGAACGATAACGGAGATTTCCGCTTAACGGCTAAATCATCATTACCAGTCCTGCAACAGTTAGCTGATTTGGAATGGCAACTACACTATGTTCGACGCACGTGGTTTGCATGGCGGCATCGTGTCATGGGGCTATATCATGCGGGCGAACATTCGGCAGATGTTTACTGGCATCGGGCACTTATCAATCAAAAGGATGTAGGCATTGCTTTACAACTACCTGACCCGACAAATGAAAAGATTAGCTGGTTTCTGATTTTACAGAAAAAATAATTTAGGACCGACTTTGTCAAGGGGTCTTAATATAGACCTTTTGAAAAAGTTGGTCAGACTATCCACGCGATAATAATTGCGTCACAGAAAATGAAGAACTGCATACTGATACTTACATTATAATATTATGTGGCTATATACTAAAAGGCAATATAAATCTGCCATTAAAGACAAAGACAAGGAAATGGAAGAAATACTTGATACATTTAGAGATGAAATTATCAAAGATCTGAAATCTCTTGTTAGGTCTGAAGACTATAATGAAAAGTATAAATTACTCTTAAGGCACAAAGGATACTACGAAGCCATAAAGAATGATTTAAATACACAAAGGAAGAGTCTTAATGACATTTTTAAAAAATATGATTTGTGTTTTCAGTATCAGGGTTTTTGGGGGTTGCTTGATAAAATTGTATATAAAAACAACCAACTGGAGTGTTGGGTAGACTACTATCATTCATTTCCTCCTGATTATGGCTGTTTCTCTTTGGATGAAATCCCTACAAGAGTACTATATAAAGCTCTAAGAATATTCAAAGGGATATTATAATCCGCAAGTAAATAGGCTATTTATTCGAGTGACATAATCTTCAAGGGCTATATAAACAGAATATTTCATAATTGCGTCACCTATCCTTTAAATGAATTACTCCACGTTGCAAAAGGGGATTAGAGAAACTTATAATGAAGCTATGGAGCGAGATAAGACAATAAACATAGACAAAGAGAAAATAACGGCACTTCGATCATGGCTTGAAAAATACCCCGAAGATGCGGATGCTTATATGGCACTTGCGAAAATATACCAGAGACAAGGAAAGTACGCCAGCGCTTCTATTGAGATTTGCAACGCTTTTAAATATCATACAGAGGATAATCTTTTTCCAAAATCAGCTCTTTACCGATTTCGAGCGGTCGAGTTGGGTGGAGGTTATGGAGGGAACGAAGAGGATTATAATATTGCCTACCAGTTAGCAGTTAAAGAAGTAACTGATATTCTCCACAAACGTGCTCGGATGAAACGCTCTTTGAGGTGGCTCTACGGCAGAAAATCCGATGATGAAACTTTAGATCGCTTTGATGCTTATTGTCAGGATTACCGTTTGATATTAAAGCATGATGAAACGGATGAACAAGCAATGATTAGTTTATTAAGTGAACTCATAAGAAAAAGAAAAACCAGAATCTACAAAGGCGGCCTTCTTGGGGCAATAATAGGCGATATTGTCGGTTCTCGGTTTGAGTGGAATAATCATAAATCGACAATCTTCAACCTGTTTACGCCGTCCAATAAATTTACAGACGATACGGTAATGACTATTGCTATTGCTGATTGGTTATTACATGGAGAATCATTAGTCGATGCAATGAAAGATTGGGCCGCAAAATATCCGAATCGTGGTTATGGGAGCAAGTTTTGGCAATGGCTGTTTATATGGAGAAATAAAGAGCCTTACAATAGCTATGGCAACGGTAGCGCAATGAGGGTCAGTCCTTGTGGATATTTTGCACAAACACTCGATGAAGCGTTGGATTTAGCAAAGCAATCGGCAGAATTGACACACAATCATCCCGAAGGAATCAAAGGAGCGCAAGCTATCGCCGCATCTGTTTTTTTGGCACGTCAACAAATAGCCAAAACGGAAATACGCGATTATATCGAATCTACTTTCGATTATAACCTACATCGAACCTGCAATGAAATACGACCGATTTATGAGTTTAACATGACGTGTCAAGGTTCATGTCCCGAAGCGATAATCGCCTTTTTGGAAAGTTCGGATTACGAATCGGCAATTCGTCTGGCAGTTTCTTTAGGAGGGGATAGTGATACCATTGCTTGCATGACAGGCGGCATCGCGGCGGCATACTATGGCATCCCTGATGAGATTGTTTATAATGCCAAAGAATATCTACCCGATGATATATTAACGATTATACTTGAGTTTGATAATCACATTCGATGATACGATGAAAACCTATCTACTCCCCATATTTGCCTTACTGATTGTTGGGTGAAGAAAAAGGACCGACTTTGACAAGGGGGCTTATAATAGACCCTTTGAAAAAGTTGGTCCGATTTTATCAAACAATGAATGAGATAGAATTAAAAATAGATAGCAATTAGTTTGGAGTTAAATTGCGTCGTATCTTAAAGAATAGGGAAAGAGGGCCGAAAAAATGCGGCGTTTTCCTTTGCTTTCAGTAGACAAACACAAATTCTCGGCTTAACGGTCGGGAATTTTTATTTGAAAACTATAAATTCACTATGCCAATGAATAACAAGAAAGAACGTGTTACAGAACTTATTTAGCCCATTAAACAATTCTTTAATTAACAATCATTTACAAACCAGTAGACAGACGCAAATGTTTAACCATCCGTTTAACCAATGCGAAAAACATGGTAAAACACATTCGAGAAAATCGTCGTAAAAGGAAATAGCTCAGTTGGTTACCCCTAAACGCGTAGCGTTTTGGGGGCTTGAGAGCGCAACCTTGCCAAGGTTGAGGTCGCGGGTCCGAGTCCCGTTTTCCGCTCTTGGGGCCTTGAGAAAGAGGCGGAAATAAAGAGCAAAAACCTTATGTATCAATGATATGTAAGGTTTTTTCGTTTTCAGGTCGAAGCTGAAAAAAGCAACGGAATGCAGGTTTTTACGACCTTATCGGTGACCTGTTTCGCTCACACCTAAAATAGGTCACTAATGTAAGTTATTGCATTAATTATCAGCTTTTTGCCCCGCAACAATTCTATGCTGTAAACGTATTACTCACAAACCATTTACAGCAGTATGGAAAGAAAGACTTTTAACGTGGTTTTCTTCTGCAAGAAGACCAAAGTAACGAAAAAGGGTAAGGCTCCGATCTATGTGCGCATCAAGACCTGCGGCACGGCTACGGAGATTTACACGCGATGCCAAATCGAACCGGAGCGTTGGAACCAACGGCTTGAACGGTCTCTCTATAAGGACGAGATAGACCAACAGATCAACAGCATCGTCGCCAGCTACCGGGCCAATGTCCTCGCGGCCTATGACCAGTTAATCAAGGAGGGCAAAGAGGCGACGTGCTTTGCTATCAAACACCGGCTTGAAAACCCCGCGGGCAATGCACGTCTGTTTCTTGCCGAGTTCGGGAAGTATTGCGACAAACGGCAGAAAGAGGTCGGAACACGTATCACCCAACTCACGGCGAACAAGTATCACCGCCTGCTTCGCTACCTGAAAGAGTATATGCAGGCGCAGTATAAAAAGGAAGATATTCCGCTGGACAGGGTGAATTACGAATACCTCGACGGACTGAACACCTTTATCCAGACGGCCCATAACTGCAAGACCAACGGTGCGGTCAATCTGTTGTGTTGCCTGAAAAACTTTATGCTGTACGCTATCCGCAACGAGTGGATCGAAAAGAATCCGTTTCAGTACTACAAACTGAAACCCGAACACAACAAGTCGAAAGACCATCTGACCAAAGCGGAATTGGATGTTTTGATAACCAAACCGATGCCCAACGAGCGGATAGAACGCATCCGGGACGTGTTCGCGTTCTGCTGTCTGACGGGACTTGCCTTTACGGATGCCGACCACCTGCGCCCGGAACATATCAGCGCGGATGATAGCGGGCAGTTGTGGATTCACAAGCCCCGCGAGAAAACCGCCGTAATGAGCCGCATCCCTTTGTTGCCGCACCCGGTGAAACTTCTGCGAAAGTACGAACACGACCCGAATTGCAGACAGCGCGGAAAGATGCTGCCCGTACCGAGCAATTCGAAGATGAACGCCTATCTGAAAGAACTGGCGGGCATCTGCAATATCGACAAGACGCTGACGACGCACGTCGCCCGGCATACGTTCGCCTGCCTTGCCGTGGAGTATGGGATGCCGATAGATGTGCTGGCGAAGATTTTAGGCCATACCAATACGAATATGACCCGGCATTACGCGAAATTCTCGGAGGGCTTGATCGGCCGGGAGATGCAGAAGATCGGCAGTATCTTCGCTAATCCGGCATGATAATACACGAAGAAAGGCGGGGCGCACGGGATTCGGAATGATCCCTGATGCGCCCCGCCTTTTCATTTACACCAACCTAAAATGGGTCTTGAGCAGGTCTGTAATTCTTTGTCAGCGTTTCCCGAATCGCTGATTCGGGATAGAGGATGTTACGCTCGCTTATTGCGACAAACGGTATCTGCCGCGTATCGCGGAGCGTCTGCAAGGTTCGGGGAGAGATGTGCAGCAGATCGCAAACCTCGCTGCCCGTCAGGTTGTTCTCCGCCCCGACCGGAGGATGATAGTTCTTATCGGCCAGTTGCAGGGTTTCTTCGGCCCGGTCGATCATAGCGAGCAACTCCCGGACTTCCTCGCTCTCCATCGTTAAATAGTCCGATTTCATGTTACACCCCTTTTCTGATTGTCCGCGTCCGCAGAAACCCGGTTACATCAGCTTCCCGGTAGAAGAACTTACCGCCGACATTCGAATAGGGCAGTACCCGCTTGTCGCGGTAGCTTTGGAGCGTGCGTTTGGAAATCCGCAATCGCTGACAAACCTCCGCCCCGTCCAGTCAGCCGTCGGGCGACGGCGGGTTATAACGCTTCCCGGTTCGTTGTGATTGAGCAGCCAATGTTTTCAGCCGTTCCGTGAGCGCTTTTCATACGCGCTCGTCCATACAAATACTTGTCATAAAAATTTGAATTAAATAGGTTAATAATAAATTTCATTTGCAAGGTAATACCGAACCGAAGGTTTCCGGATATATGGCCGCTCCATGCCGCCCAGACCGTCTGCCTTCGATGCTCCTGCAAATCCGACGGCAATATAAGGGACGCCCCGTTGTTTTGATGCTGTTTACGCCCTCGTTCTCCCTCAATCGCCCTAATTGGCCCCATGAATCGGGCGGATTCCGCAGCATAACTCCCCGGACTCTCTCCTCGGTACTCCTGCAAACTTGGCGGCAAGATAAGGGCAGCGTCCCGACTTGGTGCTGTCCGGGGAGTGAACGGTTATGAACGGTGCTAATTGACCCCGAAAACCGGACAAAATCAGCCGCAGTTTCGGGGTATCAGTGCCAAAATCAAACATCCGGAGGTTTTGTCCATACTACGGAGCAGTTCCGCGCAGCAGGGCGCAATAATATCAGGCATGTAACAGATTGGAAAATTGTGTATTATCTTCGCCGCAAATCTTAAAATCCGACACATTTATGACTACCCGAACCATCCATTCCACTCCGGCGATCTTCCGCCCGTCGTGAAGAGCCGCCCGCCCTGAAATCAGCTCTCCGATCTCCCGCCTTTCGGGGTACTGACTTTCCCGCTCTGTCCGCCTGCGCCTTTGCGTGAGCGTCGATGCGATACGTCCCGCCTTTGCCGCCCTAAGCCTCCGCCGACTATATCCGGCGGGTCTTGCGGGCCAGCTTCGGCGTGCCGTGTCCGGGGCTTCGGCCCCGGCATCGACCGCTCCCGAAACGGGAGGAAGCAAGGTTGTGTTTTCGTGCCACAAAAATCCGTCTCCGACGTTTTTTGCGACCACTTCAAACAACCTTGCTCTGCGAGGCCATCCCATTCGGACTGCTCCCGGTGCGGGTCGCATTCCGAAACGCCCGCCGCTCCCTGCGGTCGCCGCGGGCTTGGGATTCGGGGCGTCTGCGACGCGGGTTTACAACCGTGCCCGCTTCACGGGTTTTACCCGGTCATCCGGCAGCGGTCGGACGTGCGGCCATGCGCTGAACTAACACGGGTTCGCACATGGCCGAGAACCGAAAGAACAAGGGCGGCAGACCGCCCAAAACCGCCGCCGCAAAACACTCCGAAACCGTCCGTTTCCGCGTAACGGCCGCCCAGATGCAAACCCTGCAACAAAGCGCAGCGAAAAGCAGGCTGACCCTGTCGGAATACGCCCGGCAAATGGTGCTTGCCGGAAAAGTCATCGCCCCGGCCAGCCCCGAAGAACTGGGCCTGATTGCCGAGCTGACCCGCGAGAAGAACAACCTGAATCAACTTGCCAAAGTCCAGAACGCCGCAGGAGCCGCAACGCGGGAAGCGGAACTGATCCGGATCATCCGGTTTTACAATCGGATGATTGCCAAACTGAAAAGAGAGTAGCAATGATAGGAAAAATCGTAACGGGCAAATCGTTCGGCGGAGCCGTCGAGTATGTCCTCAGGAAAGAGAAAGTCCGCCTGCTGGATAGCGACGGGGTAGATACCGAAAGCATCCGGTCGATAATCGACGACTTCAATTTCCAGCGCAAGGCCCGCCGGGAGATCGCAAAGGTCGTGGGGCATATCTCGCTCTCGTTCCACCGGGACGATGCGCCGACGCTGACCGACGATCGGATGCGGGAACTGGCGGCGGCCTACATGGTGTGCATGGGAATCGCCGATACGCAGTATATCGTCGCCCGGCACAACGACACGGAACATCCCCACCTGCATATTATCTACAACCGGGTGAAATACGACCGGACGCTTGTGGCGGATAAGAACGAACGCCGCCGGAACGTCAAAGTCTGCAAACAGCTTAAACGCCGATACGGGCTGACATTCTCCAACGGCAGGCAGAACATAAAGACCGAACGGCTCCACGGCCCCGACAGAGTGCGGCAGGAGGTGTTCGACGCCATAACCCGCATCCTGCCCAAATGCGACCGGATCGCCGACCTGTCGGCCAAGCTGAAACGGCAGAGGATCGGCATGCAGTTCATCCACCGGGGCAACGACCCGAAGAAAGCGGTTCAGGGCGTAACCTTTACCAAAGACGGACTGACATTCAAAGGCTCGCAGGTAGACCGCAAATTTAGCTATGCCGGATTGTCGAAGACGATCCGCGAACGGGTCGAGACGTTGGCACGGGAAGCGGCCGACGAGGAGATCAAATACATGCGGGAAAGACGGCGGGAGCAGGAACGCAACACAACGCCGAAGCCGCGGAAAGAAGAAAAGCCGCAACCGCCGCAGGTCAAACGGGAAGAAGCGCCCCGCCTGCAACCTGCTACACAACAGCCGGAGCAAAGGCAATCAGCCCCGGCCATGCCGCAACCCTCCGCACCGCAGCAGGTCGAAATCGGCGGTACACGATTTACGCAGGAGCAATGGCGGAAGTTGCAGGAGAACCGGACGCTGCGGATAATCGTTCGCCGCAGCGATGCAAATATGCTGCGCGAATACTGGTTCGACAATGCAGGAGGGGTGCAATACACCCTTATCGCCCTGCGGCGCAGGGATGAAGCCTTTATCCGTGAATTGGTTACGGCGATAAAAGGCTGTCGGCTGACGGTGCAGGAACAGAAACAGTTGTATTCCGAGCAGGGGTTGATTAAGGCGTTCCGCAAGCAGGACGGAACGGTTTACCGATCCCGGTTCGGGGTGGAATCAAAGCCCGGACAGAAAGATATGCTGACCGAGTGCGTATTATCCGTGCAACAGCTGCAAGAGGTGAAGCCCGACACAAAGCCGCAGATGAAACCGGGACAGCAACAAAAACCGAGGCCGCAGGTCAAAACCTATTCACCGAGAAAACGGAGAAAAATATTATAATAATCATAAAATGCTGAGGGATGCAAATTATTTTACGTAAAAAATATCTTAGAACGCTACGATATATGATCTGGGGGTAAATGTTTATCTTTCGCATCATATCATTTTGTGTATTTGTATTTTTTATTATATTTTTGTTATAATCTTAAACAATTATTTACCCATGACGAATATCCTAAATCTACAGATTCAGAATTTGAGAGGCATTAAATCATTAACTATTGATTTAAACCTTAAGCCTGGAATTTATGCTATTACAGGTAAAAATGCAACAGGAAAGAGTACAATTATGGCTGCAATATCAACTATTTTTTATAGAAATACGATACATATGTATTTTCAAAGTAGCACTGCAGACTCTATTATTGAATGTAAATGTGACGATAAAGTATTAAAAATTACTAGACGAGATGAATCTCATTGGAATTTTGATGGTGATTTTGATTTGCATGGATTTTATGAGGGTAGTATTATTCACGGCAATAGATTTAGAGATACAAATTATTCTGCTTTAAATAATGCATTAAAAGTTACTATTGAGGATTTAACATTAGCAGATCCTTTTGTTAAAGAACATTTAGGCATTATTCTTCAGAATGATGCTAAATTCTATTCGTCGCTATATCGACTAAAAAGTAATAATAGTCGTTTTAAAAATAAATTTAAAGGTGGGTCACCATATTTCATTAAAGATGGTGATGAATTGATCAGTCAATTTAGTCTAAGTACTGGTGAAAATTTATTAATCCCATTATTGCATTCTATACACTACCAACTTGTGAAAAAAGCGCGAGAAGCTGGGTTTATTGTTCTTTTAGATGAAATAGAGTTGGCTTTACACCCGCAAGCATTGGTAAGATTGATCCAATTTCTTGAACAAATGTCTAGAGATCGAGGAATTGCTATTTATTTTTCGACTCACTCAACTGATTTAATTAAACATATAGCTCCTGCAAATATCTATTATCTACAAAAACATCCAAATGGAAGTGTTGAAGTTGTAAATCCATGCTATCCTTGTTATGCAACACGTAATATTTCCATGTTTGATGGATATGATTTACTCATTTTAGTTGAAGATAATCTTGCAAAAGGTATTGTAGAATGGGTGCAAAGAAAATATAATTTATGCAAATCTAAACTTATTTGCATTGTTCCCTGTGGCGGTTGGGAAAATACCCTTGCATTACAGTCAGAAATGTTCCATTCAGGGTTGCTAGGATATAATAAATCTATTATCAGTATTTTAGATGGTGATATAGCAGATGTATGCAATGAAAAATACATCCGAAAAGGGAAATATAAAGATTTGAATATTGCTTTTACCCCCATATCAAGCATTGAAAAATTCTTACTTGAACCCGTTGGTTGAATTAAAATAAAGCATCTTTAACAAGACCAATTTTACGATGGTTACAGAAGTTGATGTATTGCAGCACGGTCATAGCAGCGATTTTTGCGGCAGTACGTGTAAACAGTCCGCCTGTCTGCTTTGCATAATTGCGTACCATCATGAATTGGTCGTTAAGTTGAGAGAAAACGGTTTCGATTCGCTTCCTGAAACGCCTGTAAGCCCACGAAGGATTTCTCCAATTCTTTTGGTTCAAGCGATACGGGACTTCAAGCTTGATATGAGCCGTTTCGAAAAGGTCTTGTTGCACCTCAGCACTTAAATACCCCTTATCTCCAAGCATAAGACAGTCGTGATAATCCCACTTTGCATCATCCAGATAATGTATATCATGAACATTTGCAGCCGTTATATCATAAGAGTGAATAACACCACTTATTCCACAGATAGCGTGGAGCTTATACCCATAGTAATACATTTGTTGGGAGGCGCAAAAGCCTTTGGAAGGTGCGCTTTGCGGATTATCATTTCCCATAACGCAACGCTTGGCTCGTGCCAGCTGGCATACTTTGACAGGCTTGGAGTCTATCACAAAGACATTTTCCCCACCGTCTATGCTCTTGGCAATATCCCTGCGGATGTCTTCTGCAAGACAAGCCGTGAGTTTGCGACGGACGTTGAACTGTCTTCTGGATATAAGGTTAGGGATATGTTCGGGAGATTCAGCCAATCTCTTAAAGAGGTTGTTCTCGCTGTCATAACCGAATGCTTCGGCTGTAAGAGAAAGAGCTATAACTTCCAAATCAGAAAAGGTGGGAATAACTCCACGGCGAGATACATTGCCATGTTCATTTACACGATTTCCTGCAAATTTCTTGCAGATGTCGTTGATTTTTGTGAATTTTTCGATGAAGTTGTGCATACGACGGTTTGAACTCAATAGTTTGGATGCTATTAAGTTACTAAAAACCAGAAATATGCACAACCTTTCATTTGTCATTTTACTAACTTTTTAATTCAACCAACGGGTTACTAACTAAGAATTTCTATCATCTGTTATAATGAATCAGTATTCGCGCAGCATATTTGCATCGCTGCGGCGAACGCTTATTCGCAGCGTCCGGTTCTCCTGCAACTGCCGCCATTGCTCCTGCGTCAATCGCGTACCGCCGATTTCGACCTGCTGCGGCGCGCCTATCTAGAAGTCCGCTATAACAAATAGAATTTCATCGTCACCAAAGCCGACATCGACGCCCTCATCTCCAAGATCGAACTACTCCGCGATCTCACAAAAAAATATGCGCAAAGCAACTGGTTCTACAATGCAGGAGGGTTGCAATACACCCTTATCGCCCTGCGGCGCAGGAATGAAGCCTTTACACGTCTTGGTTATGGCAATCAAAGGCTGTCGGCTGACGGTGCAGGAACAGAAACAGTTGTATTCCGAACAGGGGTTGATTAAGGCGTTCCGCAAGCAGGACGGAACGGTTTACTGCTCCCGGTTCGGGGTGGAACCAAAGCCCGGACAGAAAGATATGCTGACCGAGTGCGTATTATCCGTGCAACAGCCGCAAGAGGTGAAACCCGACACAAGGCCGCTGGTGAAACCGGAACAGCAACAGAAAGAACGGCCGCAGGTCAGAAGCTACCCGACGAGAAAACGAGGACGGGGAATTCGTTAATGCAATGAACTCCTTGTTTTTGCTCTATCGACAGATTGTTTGATTTTTATGATAAAATTCTAAGTTAAAACTTCTTGATTGGTAATAGGAACTAATGGCGAACAATCCTCCCAATTTACTACCGTATCACGCATTCTTGCTTTGTCGTTGAAGTTACGGGAGATATTCCGTATTATATTGCTGTAATCATCTTTACCGGCTTCTATTTGGTGATAAAAGACCTTAACAGACACGCAATTATCATGTTCGAAAAGTGTGTTTAGCAAAGTCCGGTCGGAATTGCCGCAGGAATGCCCCATTACAAACACTTGATATAGCCCAGAGTGTATGAAATCTAATAATCGTCGATAGTTTCTTGTCTTATGATAGTTGATCGACTTGATATTCTCTAAAAAATCATTGTCCTGCAATTTTTCGATTGTCTTATAGTCATCATCCAACTCATCGCCATATCCAAAAATTATGGGATTATTTTTATTGTTCAGCTCTCCGTGGATATTGATAACTTCATAAGCTCCACCTTTAACATATAATTTTTCAGCTGTATTGGTGTAGTTGAAATTTAGTAATAATATCTTGTCAGGCACAAAGTCCGTGCCCATTGACTGCCTGATTTTTTTTCTCTCGATTTCCTTTACTGTTTCAAGCATATGTGGATAATATGTTTGTGGGTGTGTAGAAACAGGTTGATGAGATAGAGCAGATTCTACAACCGACTCTCGAAACAAGTCGCTTTTAGTAACCGCTATATTATCAAGACTTATTTTCGACTTAAACACATCTGTAATCGACTCTTTTGCCTCGATTACGGATTTGGATACCTCCGTAAGATATTTTTCCAGAAGTCCTTTAACAGCATCAAATTCTTTATTAAGTTTCTTGACACTTATGCTTCGCGTTTGAGCATCTTCCACTAAAAGCAATTTCTTTAATGCTTCATAATATTCATTTTCAATGTCAACCCAATTTACTAACGAACACTGATTCGATATATGCTCAAAGAAGTTATTTTTGAATTTTAACTCGGCGGAAAACGGTCGTTTATTACTCTTGTTCAATTTGTTGATAGATGAGCATAATACACCATATCGATTATGGGATTCACAAGATGAAATAACTCTGTCCGGGATCGAGGCTTTCCCATTGTATATTCGAATACTGATTAAATTGTCATTATAGGAATCTGGGATAGTTACAACCGATTTTCTGAAATAGTCCACATATTTATCATAGGTTGTAACGGCAACCTCACCCCAATACGAATCGATAAAATCCTTATAGCCAGTCTTCAAGCCATGCGCTAAGTCAAAACCATTACCTATAAGTATAATTCTATTCATAAAAAATGATTTCTACCGATGGGACGATCCTGCAAAACTGCAATATTCGGCGATCCGCTCTTTGCAGACCTTTTCCACAATGTCGCGCAATAGTTCGATCTTGGGGACGAGGGCGTCGATGTCGGCTTTGGTGACGATGAAGTTCTTTTTGTTGTAGCGTGCCTCCAGATAGGCGCGGCGCAGCAGGTCGAACAGGCGTTTTTCTTCGTCCGTGTCGCAGGGGAATACCTTTGCCAGTTCCAGCGTATAGGGCTTGCACTTCTCGATCAGGAATTGCAGGTCGTGTTCTTTATAACCGTAAAGAATATAAACCAACGGGATAGTTTTTAGAAAACTTTCTGTTGCTTGGTGCAACATGAAAGCAGTCATGTGATAATTTTCCTCTTGGTAGTAAAAATTTGCTCCTTTAAAGAAATCAAGGCCATCGGAAAACTTATCATCATAATACTCTTCCGCCATTTTCTTTATCTCGGCATAATCCAACTCTCCGGGTGTGGCTAACTGACATTCGCCCGAATCGTAGAGCATGATTCCCTTTGCGACGATCTCGACGTAGAAATAACGTCCCATCGTCAGGGCGTCGTTCAGCTTGGAGATGCTTTCGTTGATAATCTGGGGTCGGGGCAGGTTCTCGTCGTTCTTCCCGGCTGCAAACCGCTCCCTTATGCGGGCCTCTACCGTGCTTTCCCGTTCTCCCAGCCGACGCTTGGTAACGACCAGCAGATCGTAGTCGCTCATGTAGATTGTCCGCACGCCATAGTCGCGCCGTTCGTCGCGTTCGACATAGGTATTCGCCGCATAACTTCCGTATAGGATAATCATAACGACATCTTTCACCTCGTCGCGGATCAGTGCGGCCAATTCGCGTAAATCCCGCTGTTTGCGTTCGGGCAGAAAGTCGATGGAGTTCTTCATACCCACAAAATTAGCAAGATTTTTCCAAAAACACACGGCCCGTTGGTATTAGATTCGAAATTGTTCGTATATTTGTTTCACGATTCCTTGAAGCAGTTTCGTTGTATAGGGGCGGCAGAAGCCGTCCGGGAACAAACTGGCAAGCAACTACTATGCAAACTTTAAGGAATTATCTCGACTCGGCATAGCCGACGGACATAACATATAAAGGGTAAACAACTCTTTATACTCTTTGCAAACTTGGGAGCCTCTTCGGAGGTTGTTTAATTCGGGTATAATAGTTGTCAGTCCTTGTTATGTCCTGCCCTTTACGGGCGGGGCAGACAAGGGCGCAGGACAGCTTCCGAATTAAGGTTCCCAAGACCTGCGAAGAGGGCTGCAAATGCGCCCCTTTTTTATTTCCATCCGGGGCGCCTCACCACAACTCAACCCCGGTATTATGTCACGGCAAATCAATCGAAAAGAGGCGTTTTTGGCATCCGTCGGCCCTTGGTCGGCGGGCATTTCCGTGTCTGCCGGGGGCTTCACAAGGACGGCGGACATGGCCCTGAAATCTGGTAGTAACACGCAAGTAATCCCGTGCCCGGCCGTCCTTTTTATTTTGCGGATGCGGGCGGCCGAAACGAATTCTTCAATCTGTGAAGTTGCGTCACTTGATTGTTTCGGCTCCGCATCCGCTTTTTAATCCGACAACCACAAACTATGGAACCAGCCTTTACCCTCGGCATCCTGTACGGCTGCGGCTGCGGTTTCCGCACGGCGCAGTATTTCGAACAACTCGCCGCATACTATCTGAAATCCATGTCGCGCGTCCGGGTGCTGATCGCCCTGACGGGCAAAGCCGAGCGGTCGGTTGCGTCCTGCCTTTTGGAACAACGGGCGAAGCACTCCGGGTTGGAGGTAGCCGTCGTGCTGACGGCCCGGCAATGGCGGGAATATCTGCAAAACGTTTCGTACGGCAAAGCCGCCGAATGCAACCCGATTATCGACGCGGCGGATCGTCGGGAGGTGATGGAGCGGTGCGCGGAGCGTTTTTCGCCCCCGGATCTGTTCCGGCTGTTTATCGAGCGTTGCGACCTGCTTGTTTTTCAAGAACACCATGCCGGGGCGCAGATGGTCGGACTGCTGCGCGAACTGCTGACGGATATGGCCGTGCCGCTGCCCGTGCAATACGAACTGCTCCATCCCGGCTATGCGAGCCTGCATTATCCGGCCGACCGGAAGCAGTACCGAATATACGGAGGCCCTTATTACGATCCCTATCAGGAGATTCGGCAAAGCGTTGCCTACCTGCGGCGCAACAATTTCGTGATCCGGGCGGAACACCTGCCGACGGTCTTCGTGCGCAAATGGCGGTCCGAGCCGCCGCCGGGGTGGTATCATTACCTGACGACCCCGGACGATACGGACCTGATATTCCGCCTGCGGGAAACGCCGCGCCACGATCACCTTTCGCTCAAGGTGTTCGCATACGCCTATGCCGTAAGGCATGATATGTGGGCGGGAGGCCGGGCAACCCCGTCGGGGGCCGACGCGATAAGACGGTTCCGGCAATTCCGGCAACTGTTGGAGATCATAGCCGCCCGGCGGGAAGCGGGGGAGCGGGTGGAATCGTTCGACCTGATGGATTTCGACGGGTACGATAAATTACTCCGCCAACGCATATAGAATAAAAGATTTGTTTTTGTCTAAAAGATTGTGTATCTTTGTATTGACGCATAGAAATGCAGCAAGGTGCAAAAGGTGAGCTACTTATCGGTGACCTGAAAAACCAAAGAACGCCGTAACATATTGATACATAACGGAAAGAAACCCAAGGTTCGGTTTCCGTTTTCCGCTCACGAAAATCAACGAAGTGCGATTGATTCGCACTTCGTTGATTTTTTATTTACACACAATTTGCACACAACATGCGGATAAGTCAAGATAAAAAGAGAATCCAACATTTGATTATTTATGGGAAACATCCTACTTTTGCAACGTAAAAACAAAAAAGGAGTTTTGTAATCCTCATCGGAGGGCAAAGTTATAAAATGCCGGATAAGATGACTGGGTAAAACCAATCACTTATCCGGCATTTTTTGTCGTGCAGGAATATTAAAATTATGGAATATGAAAAGAGATGCCATTGATTTAGGAAATGCAAATGTGTTCAAGTTATTTAACCGATATTTCATTCCCACATTGCTGGGAATGCTTTGTATGTCGGCAGTAACGGCTATCGACGGTATTTTCGTAGGACATGGTGTCGGAAGCGACGGCATTGCCGCCATCAACATCTGTATTCCTCTATTGATGTTCTTCACGGGTGTGGGACTGATGGTCGGTGCCGGATGCTCCGTGGTCGCGTCCATACACATATCGCGTGGCAAGGAAAAAATAGCGAGAATGAATGTAACGCAAGCCTTGCTGTTTGCCACGCTGGTAACGTCGGTGCCATCGATCATCATCCTGTTGTTTCCCGATGCTACGGGCCGTCTGCTCGGTTCGTCAGAGCATCTGTTGCCATTTGTAAAAGACTATTTGCGGTGGTTCGTGCCTTCGCTGCTGTTCCAGATATGGGTTTCCATTGCGCTTTTTGTTATTCGGCTGGACGGTGCGCCACGATTGGCGATGTGGTGCAACATTATTCCGGCAGCTGTCAATATCGTATTGGACTGGCTGTTCGTGTTCCCATTGGGATTAGGGGTGATGGGTGCTGCGGCGGCTACGACAATAAGTCTGTTTATCGGAGGGTGCATCAGCATGGGTTATCTGCTCTTTCGCGCCAGACATTTGCGGCCTGTCATGCCCAAATGGAGCCGAAAAAGTTTGCGTCTGTCGCTGCGCAACATCGGTTACCAGTGCCGCATCGGTTCATCGGCACTACTAGGAGAAAGTACTATGGCCATATTGATGTTCATTGGCAATCAGGTATTCATGCGCTATCTGGGCGATGATGGCGTGGGCGCATTCGGCATCACATGCTACTATACCCCCTTTGTTTTCATGGTAGGTAATGCCATCGCCCAATCCGCACAACCTATTATCAGTTATAACTTCGGCGCCGGACTGCACAATCGTGTAGCGGCGACAGAGCGCATCGCCTTGCTCACTGCCATAGCATGCGGGACGGTGGTTACACTGCTTTTTACATACTGTCCGCAATATTTGGTCGGTCTGTTTATAGACCCTACGGTTCCTGCGGCACGAATCGCCATCAACGGGTTCCCGCTTTTCTCAACTGCGTTTGTCTTCTTCATTCTGAATCTGACCGCCGTAGGATACTATCAAAGCGTAGAGCGCATTCGCCCGGCCACCGCTTTTGCCTTGCTGCGCGGTATGCTCTTCCTCGTTCCGAGTTTTGTACTACTACCCAAAGTATTAGGCATTGAAGGCATCTGGTTGGCCTTGTCGCTTTCGGAGGCTACAACTACGATCTGTATCGCCGTGTTTTACCTCTACCCAAAAAGACGAAGCAAAGTGAAAAAATAATATACCAATATACCTCTTACCGTTTCCGAAACTCGCTGGGTGTCATGCCCGTATGACGGCGGAAATAGCGCCCCAGATAGGAGGTCGAATCGAAGTGGAACATGTTGGCGATCTCCTTGATCGTCATGTCCGTCGAGGTGAGCAGATGCTTGATCTCCATCACGATCTGCCAGTCGATGAGCTGCTTGGGAGTCGCCTCCGTGATTCGGGCGGTTATCTTCGAAAGGTAGTAGGGTGTGATGCAGAGCTTGTCGGCATAGAATTTCACCTCGTGCTGCGAATAGCAGTTCTCCGTCACCAGTTTGCAGAAGCAGTTGAAAAGGCGGCGCGAAGAGGGGATGGATTCGATATTCCCGGGCGGGGCATCGAAAACCAGCTTGACCTCCATTGCGAGAAACAGATTTTGCAGCTGATTCCGTATCATCATACGGGCCGACTTCGCGGCCGAGCATTGCGCGCAATGGTCGATATGGGCGTTCCATGTCTCCGACAATATCCGGTCCTCCCCGGTGGTCGGCAATATCGGCTGGTTGTAGATGCGTTCGAAAAATACCGACGAGAGAGGCAGGATGACTTCATCGGTGAGCGCGGAGGAAATTTCGATCAGCCGCACCCGAAAATCGCCGCCGGTTCCGTGTACGACGAACAGCGTGTCGGGAAAGATGACCGCAATGTCGCCGCGACGGAACACCCGTCGTTCGAGATTGGCCGAAACGATCGCCCGGCCTTGCAGGCAAAAGAGCAGCAAGCACCCCTTTGTCCGAATCGCGGAGCCGAGCGACCCGCTCAAATCCGACACTCCGATTCTATACTCCGCCTCCCGGTTTCGCTCCATAGTTTTTATTTTTCACGTACAAAGATAGCACAATTCGGCGAAACGACCCGATGTTGTTTCCAAAAGTCTCCTTGTTGTTTGGATTTGTATGCCGTCCGAACGTCGGGGAAACCGTAATTTTGCCCCGGAAAAACAAAAAGCAACCATGAAACAGAAACTATCGGGTGCGGCACTCTTATTGGCCGCGTGTATGGGATCGTGCCGGGAGGCCGCCGCTCCGCAGCAGCAGGTCGGCTATTCGGTGCTAACGGTCGAACCGACGAACGTAACGCTTACCGAATCCTACTCCGCCTCGGTGCGCGGACGGCAGGACATCGAAATCTATCCGCAGGTATCGGGAACGATTCAGCGCGTCTGCGTCAAAGAGGGCGAAAAAGTGCAACGCGGGCAATCGCTCTTCGTCATCGACCGGGTGCCCTACGAAGCGGCCCTGCGCACGGCCGTGGCCAATGTCCACGCCGCCGAAGCGCAGGTCGAAACGGCGCGAATCACTTACGAAAGCAAGCAGGAACTGTTCCGGCGGAATGTCGTTTCGGAGTTCGACCTTTCGACCGCCCGCAACGCGCTGGCCGTTGCCGAAGCCTCGCTCGAGCAGGCGCGGGCCGAGGAGACCAACGCCCGCAACAGCCTCTCCTATACGGAGGTGAAGAGTCCGGCCGACGGCGTGGTCGGCACGATTCCCTACCGGGTGGGCGCACTGGTCGGTCCGACGTCGGCACAGCCCCTCACGACCGTGGCCGACAATTCGGAGATGTACGTCTACTTCTCGATGTCCGAAAACCGCTTGCAGGAACTGGTCATGCGCTACGGTTCGCTCGACCGGACGCTCGAAGAGATGCCCACCGTGCAGCTGCGGCTGAACGACGGAAGCATTTATGCCGAGGAGGGGCGCATCGAAAGCATCAGCGGCGTGCTGAACCCCGAAACGGGCAGCGGATCGCTGCGCGCCGTATTCCCCAACCCGAACCGAGTGCTGTTCAGCGGCGGCACGGGCAACGTGGTGATTCCGCAGCAGGTGGAAAATGCCATTTCGATTCCGCAGGAAGCGACCTATGAATTGCAGGACAAAATCTTCGTCTATCGCGTCATCGACGGCCGGGCCGTCGCCACGCGCGTGGAGGTCAGCCCGATACACGACGGCGTGAACTACACCGTGACGAAAGGTCTCTCGGCAGGCGACCGGATCGTCACGACGGGCGTGGGCCTGCTCAACGACGGAGACGAAATCACGATAACCGATAACGCGGGAGGTGAGGTATGAATCTGCGATTTTTCATAGACCGTCCGGTCTTCTCGATCGTCATCTCCGTGACGATCGTCCTGCTGGGCATCATCGCCCTGACGACCCTTTCGGTCGAACAGTATCCCGACATTGCGCCGCCGACGGTACAGGTGACGACCTCCTATCCCGGAGCCAACGCCGAGACGGTGCAGAAGGCCGTCATCGTGCCGCTCGAAGAGGCGATCAACGGGGTCGAGAATATGTCGTACATCCACTCCGAAGCCTCCAACACGGGCGAGGTGACGGTGAACGTCTATTTCCGTCAGGGCGTCGATGCCGACATGGCCGCCGTGAACGTGCAGAACCGCGTGTCGAAGGCACAGGGCCTGCTGCCCGCCGAGGTGACGAAAATCGGCGTGCAGACCCTCAAGCAACAGAAGTCGCTGCTGAAGGTGGTGGCTTTGTACAGCCCCGATGACTCGTACGACATGCAGTTCATCAACAACTACATGAAGATCAACGTCGAGCCGCGCATGAAGCGTATCGCGGGAGTGGGGGAGTTCAACGTGCTGGCGTCGAACTACTCGATGCGCATCTGGCTCAAACCCGATGTCATGGCGCAGTACAAGCTGATACCCTCCGACGTGACTGCCGCCCTCGAAAAGCAGAACCTCGAATCGGCGACGGGCGCATTCGGCGAGAACCACGCGAACGCCTACGAATATACGATCAAATGGAGCGGCCGTCTTTCGACACCCGAGCAGTTCGAGCAGATCGTCATCCGCTCGCTGCCGAACGGCGATATTCTGCGTCTGAAGGACATCGCCCGCGTGGAGATGGGCGACGAGGCATACACCTATCGGGCCCTCACGGACGGACATGCCGGCTGTATCGGCGAGGCGTACCAGAGCGCAGGGTCGAACGCCACGGAGGTGGTGGAGAACATCGACGCCCTCATTGCCGAGCTGACCGAGGAGCTGCCCGACGGGCTGACGTTCGCCGACCTGCTGAGCGTCAACCGTTTCCTCTACGCCTCGATGGAGAACGTCCTGTGGACGCTCGTCGAAGCGATTCTGCTGGTCGTGCTGGTGGTCTATGTCTTCTTACAGGACATCCGTTCGACGCTGATTCCGACCATCGCCATCGTCGTCTCGCTGGTCGGCACGTTCGCCGTCATGTCGCTGCTGGGATTCTCGATCAACCTCTTAACGTTGTTCGCCCTCGTGCTGGCCATCGGTACGGTGGTCGATAACGCCATCGTGGTGGTCGAGGCCGTGCAGGCGCATTTCGACGTGGGCTACAAATCGGCCTACATGGCCACGAACGACGCCATGCAGGGCATCACGGGCGCGATCATCACCTCGACGCTAGTTTTCATGGCCGTCTTCATTCCCGTTTCGATGATGGGCGGCACGTCGGGTGTCTTCTACACGCAGTTCGGCATCACGATGGCCGTTGCCGTCGGTCTTTCGGCCGTCAACGCCCTGACGCTTTCGCCCGCGCTGTGCGCCCTGATGCTGCAACCCTATGTGGACGAGGAGGGCAACGTGCGCAAGAACTTCGCCGCGCGGTTCCGCAAGGCATTCAACGCCGCCTTCTCGGTCATGGTGCAGCGCTATGTGCGCGGCGTCATCTGGTTCGTGCGCCACCGCTTCGTGGCGTGGGGAATGCTCGCAGCGGCCGTCGTGCTGCTCGTCGTCCTGATGAAGAACACGCAGACGGGACTGGTTCCCGACGAGGACACCGGATCGGTCATGGTCAGCGTCACCACCAAGCCCGGCACGTCGCTCTACGCCACGACCCGCGTGCTGTCGCAGCTCGAAAAGGAGATTCAGCAAATGCCGCAGGTCGAGCACTACGCCACCGTGAGCGGCTATTCGTTCAGCGGTTCGGGTGCGAGCGCGGGCATGATCATCCTTTCGCTCCGCGACTGGTCGGAACGCTCCGGCGAGGGCGACGACGTGCAGTCGGTCATCGACCGCATCAACGCGCTCTCGACCAGGATTCCCGATGCGCAGATCTTCGCTGCGGCACCGCCCATGATTACGGGTTACGGCATGGTGAACGGCTTCGAGCTGCACGTGCAGGACAAGGCGGGCAAACCCGTCGCCGAGTTGGACGAGGCCACGCGCGGATTCATCGCGGCACTCTCCGCGCGTCCCGAAATCGGTGCGGCTTATTCGTCGTTCTCGTCGGGATACCCGCAATATACGCTCGACATCGACGCCGCGCGGTGCGAGCGGTCGGGCATCTCGCCGTCGGACGTGCTGGCAACCATATCGGGCTATTACGGAGGACAATACGTCTCGAACTTCAACCGTTTCTCGAAGCTCTACCGCGTGATGATCCAGGCCGACCCGTCGTACCGCGTGACGCCCGAGTCGCTGAACCACATCTACGTCCGCACATCCAACGGCGAAATGGCCCCGGTCGGGCAGTTCGCGCGGCTGACCAAGACCTACGGCCCCCAGTCGCTCAACCGTTTCAACCTCTACGGCTCGATCGCCGTGAACGGCGCGGCAGCCGACGGCTACTCGTCGGGCGATGCCATCCGCGCCATCGGCGAGACGGCGGCCGCGGCGCTGCCCAAAGGGTACAGCTACGAGTTCGGCGGCATCACGCGCGAGGAAAGCACCTCGACGAGCAACACGGTCGTGATTTTCGCCATCTGCTTCGTGCTGGTCTACCTGATTCTGAGCGCGCTGTACGAAAGTTTCCTTATCCCGCTGGCCGTCGTGCTGTCGCTGCCGTTCGGGCTGTTCGGCTCGTTCCTCTTCGCGCAGCTGATGGGACTGGAGAACAACATCTACATGCAAACGGGTATCATCATGCTGATCGGTCTGCTGGCCAAAACGGCGATTCTCATTACCGAATACGCCGTCAAACGCCGCGAGGCAGGCATGTCGCTCATCCAGGCCGCTGTCGGGGCTGCGAAAGTGCGTCTGCGCCCAATTCTGATGACCGCCCTGACGATGATCTTCGGTCTGCTGCCGCTGATGGTATCGACGGGCGTCGGCGCCAACGGCAACCGCACGCTCGGTTCGGGAGCCGTCGGAGGCATGCTCGTAGGAACGCTCGCCCTGCTGTTCATCGTGCCCGTGCTGTTCGTCGCTTTCCAATGGTTGCAGGAGAAGATTCGCCCCATGCAGTTCGAGCGGGCCGGCGAGTGGTCGATACGGGCCGAAATGGAGGATTTGCAAAACCGGAAAGAGGAGAAGTAATGAAAAAGATCATATTCATCGGAATCGCCGCATCGCTGTTCACGGCCTGCGGCATCTACAAACCCTACACCCGCCCCGAAGTGCGGACCGACGACCTCTACGGCGCAGAGTATGCGACAGCCGACACTGCATCCATTGCCGACATCGGGTGGCGCGAGCTATTCACCGACCGACTGCTGCAACGATTGATCGACACGGCGCTGGTTCACAACACCGATTTGCAGGTGGCGCGGCTGCGCATCACGGAGGCCGAAGCGACATTGAAAGCGGCGCGGCTGGCCTATCTGCCGTCGTTCAGCTTCGCGCCGACGGGCGGTACGAGCAGCTTCGACGGCGCGAAAGCCGCGTGGACGTACAACGTTCCCGTCACGGCGAGCTGGGAGGTCGATATTTTCAGTCGCCTGACCAACGCCAAACGACGTTCGCGTGCGGCTTTGCTGCAAAGCGAAGCCTACTGCGATGCGGTGCAGACGCAACTGATAGCCAATGTGGCCGACTACTACTATCGGTTGCTGAGCCTCGACGCGCAGGTGGCCGTCACGGAGCAAGCCGTGGAGCGTTACCGGGAACAGGTGCACGTCATGCGGGCGTTGAAAGCGGCCGGCAATGCCAATGAAGCCGCCGTCGTCCAGACCGAAGCGACGCTCTATGCCGCCGAAACATCGCTGCACGATCTGCGCAACTCGATCCGGCAAACGGAAAATTCGCTGACGCTTTTGCTGGGCGACACGCCGCATACGATCGAACGCAGCTGGCTGGAGGTGCAGTCGGTTCCGACGGAACTGGCCGTCGGCGTTCCGCTGCAACTTTTGGCCCGCCGTCCGGATATTCGCCAGAGCGAGCAGGCGCTCGTGCAGGCATACTATGCGACGGCCGAGGTCCGGGCCGCACTCTATCCGTCGCTGACGCTGAGCGGCTCGGCCGGCTGGACGAACAGCGCGGGGGCTATCGTCGCCAATCCGGGAAAACTGTTGCTCTCGGCGGCAGGTTCGCTGCTGCAACCGATTTTCAATGCGGGCCAGAACCGCGCCCGCGTGAAGATTGCCAAGGCGCAGCAGGAGGAGGCGCGCCTTGCGTTCCAGCAAGCCCTGCTCAACGCCGGCGCGGAGGTGAACAACGCCTTGACGCAGGTACAAACCGCACGCGCCAAAACGGACACCCGCCGCGAACAGCTCCGCTCGCTCGAACGGGCGGTCGAGAGTACGCAGCTCCTGATGCGGCACGGTTCGACGACCTATCTCGAAGTGCTGACGGCACAACAAGCCCTGCTTTCGGCCCGGCTCTCCGCCATCGCCGACCGCCTCTCCGAATTGCAGGGCATCGTCTCGCTCTACCATGCGTTGGGCGGAGAAAATAGATTATCTAAATAAGATAAATTTCCTCTATCTTGAATCCAAAATCAACGAGGTGCTGGAACGAAACTATTATAAGCCAAGTCTGTGAATGAATATAAACAAGAGTCGCAAATGCGACTCTTGTTTATATCGGTTTTATACTTAATTCAAAACTTCGGCTGTTATCATCCAATGCGACATCGTATTCCTTAATTTTATGTCGCTTAGCCCATATACTCAAATGTTCTTTTGTATCTGCGGCGATATACGGGCCATAATAGATTGCTTTCATCCTGTTTCCCGAAGTGATTTCCATGAACTTTGAATTATGGGACTTTTTACAGGTGCACATAAACCGCCATTCCCGTTCATGGCCATAACTGGCTGCATCCTTATACAAGAATGCTTTACGCCAGTATAATATGTCAGGAAATGAAGGCGATGACAGTCCTGTTGCCGTGGAAAATTCATTGACCAAGTTCCAGCTTGCAATTTCCGTTGCGTCGTATTTCGTATCGGAATAGATAACGGGATATAATGCCGGATAAACTTTCTCGTCCTGCTCTTCGGTTTCTTCTCCGACAATCGGGCCTCGTAAGTCATATTCCAACGCAAAACCTCTATACCCATCGGCATATCTGTCCCACATATGGGCCGAATGGACGTCCTCGGTAAAGCAGGCTATTTTTGTTTCCGTATTTTGACGGGCCGCACTGATTTGTTGAGTGGCAAGAGGTGAAATATTATCTAAAATCTGTTGTTGAATATGTTCTTTGCTGTATTCCCAACCAGCAATTATTTCCTCGTCAGAAGCAGTAGTATATAAGGACACCAGCTGTGCGGCATTGGCTTCGCCGTAAAGATGAACCAATGCTTCAGGGAAACGTCCTGTTTGTCGGACTTCATCTATGATGCTTTTTTGAAATTCCCAGTTGAAACCGAGATTGACATCGTTGCGAATTTTGTTTTTGTTTACATATACGACCGAATCGAACCTATCCGGAAATAAATCGGCAGAACAAAGCGTTATGGTATTGTGCTCGAAAGACATGACACTGTGCAAATTCGCACTTCGGAACCGAAACAATCGCTCCGGGACATTGGGTTTAACCAAGTTCTCGATTGTTTGGAGTTGTCGCTGAATTTCTTCTGGCGGTGTCCTTTGAGGTAACACCGTATCTTCCAATATTTGTTTGAATCGTTCGTTTAATTCAGTCCTGTCCATACCTCAAAGATATGGAAATTCTTGAGAAAATTACGTTGGATATCCGAAAACAATATCTGCAAGAGAATCTGCCGAGAACAATGGCCAACTTTTTTCCGACTGGATGGTTTCTTCCTAAGAGACCATATTTGTTGTACAAAAGTACAGATTATTGTCCAAAGGGCCAAATAAAATTCGGTATTTTTTATGCGCCAAAATCCCCCCCCCTCCGAAAAACGATTTGTAAATTAAACACTTGCATCATAATATATATTATTGGATCGGACAAAATCATCCTTAATGAATCAGGCGATCCGTTTTAGAAAAAAAGCGGAATTGTTGACAACGAATAATAATTATTCCGGTCTATAAAACAGATAATCACGATTTATGGTCTCTTAGGAAGAAACCATAAGATGAAATTGCGTTTTTCTCCTTAAAATCAAGGGGATTTTTAATTGCGAGGCAGGGTCAAATGATGGGAACACGAATTTGACCTTGTTTATTTTAGAAACACAGTAGAGAATAGATGATATTTTCGGAATTCTCTCGCATTTTGGGTACAATCTATTGTATATCAGCGCATTCGACAACAGCGCCGATATGGCTTTGAATTGTCTATGGGAAAGAGTGGCTCACCGGTGCAGCCGATGCAAATCGATTCTCGCTCCTTCGGAAAATCCCAATCCGTTTCCGCCGCTCCGGCATATCCGGAACGCATGAGGGATACGCACGTCGTCAGATGGTACGTGCTGGTGCTCCCTTCATGCCACAAAGGTCCGGCCAAGGGGCTGCAAGAGGAGCTCGAACGCCGCCGCAGAAACGGAGAGCCATCATTCGAATATTTCGCACCTTCGTATGTGGAGGTGAAAAAGAGAGACGGCAGGTTTGTCGAGACCCGTCGCCCGTTGTTGTATAACTACGTATTCATCCACGCTTCGGAGCACGAAATATACCGGATGAAACAATGGCTGCCCCTATACAATTTCCTGCCCCGCATCAAGGACGGGAAATGCGAATACCATCCCTATCTCTCCGAGGAGGCGATGACGAACCTGCAATGGGTAGCCGATTCCTATTCCAACGTGATCCCCGTCTACACGCCGCAACCGGAGCAACTTATCAAAGGCGACCGGATACGCATCACCGAAGGGCGGTTCAAAGGAGCCGAAGCCAGCGTCATCATTCAGCCCGGCGCCGGGAAGCGGGATATTATGGTTTGCGTGGAGAACTACATGTGGGTCCCGCTGCTGCGCGTACAACCCGGCCAATATGAGGTCATCGCCCTGAACGACGACGGCAAACACGTCTATACCCGTCTGGGAAACGATCGGCAGCTCTTAAAACTGCACGAGGCATTAGGGCGTTTCCACCGCCCGGGAGACGGAATAACCGAAGCCGACCGCAAGCTGGCCGCCGAAACAGTGCAACAATACGGCAGCCTACGCATGGATTCCGACATCATGCGCAGCAAACTCTACGCAATGCTGCTGCCGGCCTACACGATAACGGGGAACCGGCAGGAATCCGAAAAACTGATCGGAACTCTCCGAGCGATGCTGCCCCTCGTCAAGGCGGAGCAATCCCGGGCACTTCTTCTCACCACGCTCTACGGATGCACGAACAGTTGCCTTTACCACGCCCAGGCACACGAGATCATCGACAAATGGCGGCAGGAGGAGAATCCCAAAAAGAGCAAACAACAACTCATCCGGCGGCTGGAAGACTATGACCGCTGGCTGGGGCACTGACACCCCCGCAACAGAATCCGATCTATGAAAAGCACCGAAATCGCCGGAATTCCGGACAGTCAGCAGCCTGTTCGGGACGCAGAAGCGCCGGGATTACGCCTGATGGCTTTTCTTTCAGCCCATCAGGCCGAAATCATGGCCCGGGAAAAAGACAATGAACGATATGCCTATCTCTATGGTTTCGAGAGCTATTGGGTGGCTTTCGAACACTCGGCCTATCAGTTGTGCCGGTTGTTTCCCCGAAGCGATACGTCGATCATCCGCTTCGTCACCTATCCATTCCCCGTCGTGATGGCCTCAATCACGGATACCGAACTGTGCGCCTACTCCCGCCGCCATCTCCTGAAGGCCGCCGAACCGGACCGCCGGGTGCTGACGGCGGAAAAACTCTCGTTCGAACATTACCGGGAATGGCACCGGACAGAAGTGGAAGAACTGACATAGGCATCCGCACCTCCATACGAACATACGGATTCGACCGTTCCGTCCGAATCCGGTGAACAGACCGCCATTCCACAAGATCATTTCAAACATATGTCGCCGCTTTACAGCCTTTTAGTCTCCTTCTTCCTCTCGCTGCTGGTCGTCAGTTGGATTCATCCCCGTCTGGTCAAGATCGCCCTGCTGAAAAACATCGTGGACAATCCGGACGCGCGCAAATTGCAGCGCACTCCGGTTCCGGTTCTGGGAGGCGTCGCCGTCTTCTTCGGCATCGTGATCGGCATCGGAAGCGTCGAAAGCGCCGTGAACAGCTCGGGACTGCTGATCGTCATCATGGCCATGATGGCGATGCTCTACACCGGGACGATGGACGACATTCTGAACCTCTCCCCGGCCCTGCGGTTCCTGATCGAAATCCTCGTCGTACTGTTGCTGATCCATGCGGGAGGCTACTGCATCGACGATTTTCACGGATTATGGGGCATCGGCCGAATTCCCCGATGGATAGCCGTTCCGCTGACTGTCGTCGCGTCCGTGGGGATCATCAACGCCATCAACCTGATCGACGGCGTGAACGGACTCTCTTCGGGATTCTGCATCCTGGCCTGCATGATGTTCGGCACGCTGTTCTATCTGTCGGGCGATATGAAAATGACACTTCTGGCCGTGGTGTCGGTCGGAGCGCTGATCCCTTTCTTTTTCCACAACGTCTTCGGCAAAACATCGAAGATGTTCATCGGCGACGGCGGCACGCTGGTGATGGGCATCATCATGTCGATTTTCGTCATCGAAATATTGCAAAGCGGCTCGCTCTGCGCCGCCTACGTAGGGGAGAGTATCGGGCTGATCCCTTTCGCGCTCGCCGTCCTGTGCATTCCCGTGTTCGATACGCTGCGCGTCATGTCAACCCGCATCCTGAAAGGCACGTCGCCCTTTCATCCCGATAAGACGCACCTGCATCACATGTTCATCGAATTGGGCGCCTCGCATATGGCGACGACTCTGGCGATTCTGTCCCTGAACGTGTCTGTGGTCCTGTGCTGGTGGTTGCTGGCCGTGTCGGGCGCCCCGATCGACGTACAGCTGTATGCCGTCGCAGGAATGAGTCTGCTGGCCACATTCGGACTGTATCATTTCATGCAATGGCATCTGGACCGCAATACGGAATTGCTGCGCAAAATCCGCCGGATAGGGTACGGAATCCACATCAGCCGCACCCGAGGGTTTATCTGGCTGCAAAAGACGATCGACCGGATTTGACGCCGCCATCGTAATGGAAACAAATCATTCAATCGCAAATATGAGAATCACAAACATCCTACGGGTATCGGTCGCAGCTGCGCTGCTCAGTTCATGCGCCACACCGAAAATCGCTTATTTTCAGGATATACAGCCGGGGACAGCGGAGGAGGTGTCGAGCGCCACGGAGATCCGGGTGCGGCCGGAAGACAAGATCTCCATATTGGTCAACAGCAAAGATCCGCTGCTGGCCAATCTGTTCAATCTCCCCATCGTATCCCGGCAGATCGGCACGGTCTCGTCCGCCTCGTCTTCGAATAGCCAGGGCATATCCGGATATACGGTAAACAAGGAGGGCGACATCGACTTTCCGGTATTGGGTCCGGTCCATGTGGCCGGCATGACCCGCGAAGAGATCGCCGCCCACATCAAGCACGAGCTGATCTCGCAGGACCTGGTCAAAGACCCTGTCGTAACGGTCGAGTTCATGAACCTGACGGTCTCGGTTTTAGGCGAGGTCGTCCACCCCGGACGTTTCAGCATCGACAAGGACCGGCTGACGCTGCTGGATGCCATCAGCATGGCCGGGGACCTCACGGTCTACGGCAAACGGGACAACGTGCTGGTCCAGCGCGACGAAAACGGGAAAAAGGTGCTTTACAAAGTCAACCTGAATTCGGGGCACGACCTCTACGCATCTCCGGTCTACTACCTGCAACAGAACGACATCGTATACGTCGAACCCAATTCCGTACGGGCGCGGCAGGCCACCGTGAACGGGAACAACGTCCGTTCCGCGTCTTTCTGGATGTCGCTGGCCTCGCTGCTGACAACCATCACCGTATTAATCGTGAAATAAGAAAATAGAATATGTCCACCAATCAAAAAAGACCGACGCAGGCCGATGATTTCATCCGAATACAGGATTTGCTATATCTGTGCCTGGCCAAATGGAAATGGTTCGTGCTGTCATTGGCGGTGACGGTAGGCATCGCCGTCTTCTACCTGCTGCGAACCCCTGCGGTTTATACCCGGACGGCATCGGTCCTGATCAAAGACGATTCGAAGGGCAAATCGGTCTCTTCGGACCTGGAATCCTTCTCGGAATTCGGGCTGTTCCAGTCGAGCACCAACGTAAACAACGAACTGGTGGCGCTCCAGTCTCCGGCCGTGATGACCGAGGTCGTGAAACGCCTGCATCTGGATATGAACTACACCGTTCCCGGCCGGTTCCACCGGCGGGTCGCCTATGGTCCGACCCTGCCGGTCAGCGTCTCGATAAACGATCTGTCCGAAAACGAATCCGCCGGCTTCACCTTACGCATACTGCCGGACAGCACCGTCCGGCTGTCCGATTTCACCCGCAACGGCAATGAGTTCGACGACGAAATCTCCGGGAGGTTGTCCGACACGGTAACGACACCCCTGGGAATCCTGAAAATAGAGACCACGCCCCACTACAAAAGCCAAGAGCCGTATACGCTGTATGTCGTTCGCAGCAGCCTGCACGGAACGGTGGGGCAGTACTCCTCGAACCTGTCCGTAGCCCTGAGCAGCGAAAAGACATCGATCGTCAACCTCACATTCCGGGATCATTCCATCCAGCGCGCCGAAGACATTCTCAACACGCTGATCTCCGTTTACAACGAAAACTGGGTGAAGGATAAAAACCAAATCGCCGTCAGCACCTCGATGTTCATCAACGAGCGTCTGAGGGTGATCGAGCGGGAGCTCGGAAACGTGGACGAGGACATATCGTCGTACAAGAGCGAACATCTGCTGCCGGACGTGCAGGCGGCCTCCAGCATGTACATGGCGCAGAGCAACCAGACGAACGCCCTGATACTCACGCTGAACAACCAGCTCTACATGACGCGATACATCCGGAACTACCTGACTAACGACGCCAACAGGAACCAGCTGCTGCCGGCCAACTCGGGCATCGAGAGCGCCAACATCGAATCGCAGATCGCAGAATACAACAAACAGCTGTTGCAGCGCAACAGTCTGGTCGCCAACAGCAGCACGCAAAACCCGCTGGTCGTGGATATGGATCAGGCGCTGACCGCCATGCGGCATGCCATAGTCCAGTCCATCGACAATCAGATCGTGACGTTGAATGCACAGATCGAGAGTTTGCAGCAGAGCGAACAGCAGACGACATCCCGTATTGCGGCCAATCCCACCCAGGCGAAATACCTGCTTTCGGTGGAACGCCAGCAGAAGGTAAAGGAAGCACTGTATCTGTTCCTGCTCCAAAAACGCGAGGAAAACGAATTGTCGCAGGCATTCACGGCCTACAACACCCGCATCGTCACCCCGCCGGGAGGCAGTATGCTGCCGACATCCCCGGTACGGAAAAACATCCTGCTGGCGGCAATCGCATTGGGACTGCTTATCCCGGTGGTCGTCATCTTCCTGAGGGAGAATATGAATACGAAAATCCGGGGACGCAAGGACCTGGAAGGCGTGGCCGTGCCGTTCATCGGCGAAATTCCGCTCTTCGCACGCCGAAAAAAGGGGGTGTTCCGGGACAAAACGACCGATGTGAAAGCCGTCGTGGTCCGGGAGGGGTGCCGCGACATCATCAACGAGGCTTTTCGGGTGCTGCGCACCAATCTGGAATTCATGACCGGCAAAGACCGGAAGTCGAATGTCATCGTCATGACCTCGTTCAATCCGGGCAGCGGCAAATCGTTCCTGACGATGAACATCGCCGTGAGCCTTGCCATCAAGGGCAAGAAAGTGCTGGTTATCGATGGCGATCTGCGCCACGGCTCCAGCTCGGCCTATGTCGGTTCGCCCAAACCGGGACTGAGCGACTATCTGAGCGGGCGCGTGGAGCGTCTTGCCGACATCATCGTGACCGACAAGAGCCATAAGCATCTGGACATCCTGCCCGTGGGCACCATACCGCCCAATCCGACCGAACTGCTGTTCGACGAGCGGCTGAAACAAGCGATCGACGCCGCAAGGGAGCAATACGACTACGTGCTGATCGACTGTCCGCCGATCGAACTGGTCGCCGATACGCAGATCATCGAGAAACTGGCCGACCGGACTATCTTCGTGATCCGCGCCGGGCTGCTCGAACGGAGCATGCTCGTTGAACTGGAAAAGATCTACGACGAGAAAAAGTACAAGAATATGTCCATGATCCTGAACGGCACCGAAGAAAGCGGCGGCCGCTACGGATACGGCTATCGCTATGGTTATCACTACGGTTACGGCTCAGGATACCACTATGGCTCCGACGAGAAGCCGAGGGGGGGGGAAAATGGCTGGTCGTTAAATGATTGAAACCATGAATCTCTGGCCGTTCAGAAAGCGCGTTTCATTGCAGGACAGCGGTATTTTCAGCGGATTCACCGACTGGCACTCGCACATTCTGCCGGGTGTGGACGACGGCGTGCGGACGATGGGGGAGTCTTTGGAGATTCTGCGTCTGTACGAAAAGCTGGGAGTAAGATCCGTATGGCTCACGCCGCACATCATGGAGGACATTCCCAATACCACCGCTCATCTGCGGGAGCGGTTCGCGGAACTGCAAGCCTCTTATTCGGGGAGTGTCGAACTGCACCTCGCAGCCGAAAACATGCTCGATGGTCTTTTCGAGGAGAGGCTGGAAAAGAACGACCTGCTGCCATTGGGCGAAAACGGCGACCATCTGCTGGTGGAAACCAGTTGTTTTAGTCCGCCGATGGACTTGTACGGCATATTGGAGCGGATCAAGGCCAAAGGCTACTATCCGGTTCTCGCACACCCCGAACGATATGGCTATATGGAGAAAGAAGAGTACCGACGGATAAAAGACATGGGCGTGAAGTTGCAACTCAATCTCTTCTCAATAGTCGGCGCATATGGAAAACAGATCCAAGAAAAAGCCGAACAACTTCTGAAATTCGGGGTGTATGATTTAATCGGAAGTGATTTACACTCGGAAAAATCAGGCACGACTTATTCCCGGAAACGGTGTTGTATTAACATAAATAAATTAGTGCGAAAGCAATGAAGGTAACTAACATTGCATCGGGTCCTTCGTTCTATTAAATATCTTTCGAAGCCGTTTAACTTTTCGAAACAGCTTACAGCTTCGTTATCCGCTGTTTATTTGTGTATAGATGGGTATTACAACTTGTTCTTTTGTGATTTTCATAATGAAAAAATTATATAAAAATCAATCAACAACCAAATTAACATTAACACAAACTTATATTTGTCAGGTATCAGATTATATCCCTGTTCGGTACTCTATGATACTCTTATAATACGAAATTGAATCTATTAAATAACAAACAGCCATGCTTGAAAAACAAGTTGCTGTGAAAAGCACATTTTGGGCTGGAATAGAGCAATACACCACACAGGGTGTGCAATTCCTTTCAAGCATTGTAATGGCTCGATTACTACTACCTGAAGATTATGGCATTTTGGCAATGCTTTTTATCTTTATGGATTTGTCTGCGATGATTACGGATATGGGCTTTACCACTTCATTAATCCGAAAGCAGAATTGCACGAAAACAGATTACTCCACCGTATTTTACATTAACGTTGGCATCTCCATTCTATTATATGGCATTTTTTGCTTAAGTTCTTCAGCAATCGCCAAATTTTATTCACAAACCGTTCTACAGCAGATTATTCCAATAATTGGGACAACCTTTGTCTTAAACGCATTATATGCCATACCGTCAACGCTACTCACTAAAAATCTAAGGTTTAATGTCAGAGCTCAAATAGTGATTTTAGAATCCATTCTATCTGCCATATGCGGCATCACTCTTGCGTATATGGGCTATGGACTATGGGCTTTAGTCATTCAAATTCTTATCAAATCTTTTCTCCGTTTATCTCTGTTCTCTATTGCGGCCAGCTGGAAACCGGGGCTGATATTTTCGATCCAATCCTTGAAAGGATTGTACGGTTTTGGTTCTAAGGTGTTTGGCGCAAATATTTTGTTTACGATTTATCAGAATGTTTATAGCGTAACTATTGGCAGATTCCTCTCCCCGGCAGCATTGGGATATTTTACAAGGGCCGACGGCTATAGTAAATTAATCCCCATAAACATAAGTACTGTGTTGATGAAAGTCATGTTACCCTTGATATCCAAAATTCAAAATAACAATGAAGAATTAGTTTCAATAAATAAACAAACGATCGTTGTCACATCATTTGTTATTTTCCCATTATCCATGTTCCTGGCAGGTGCGGCGTCGCCATTGATTTCTGTAATTATCACAGATAAATGGCTTCCTTGCGCTCCGATACTACAAATTTTATGTTTAGCTATTATGACTGAACATATAGCATGGATAAACTGGGATTTCATTTTAGCAAAAGGGCATTCAAGCCTTGTGTTAAGAAATAGAATCATGGTCTGCGTGTTCAGTATAGTTGCATTATTCATTGCCATAAAATTTGGTATTATATGGATAGCAGTTGCAAAAGTGGTGAGTTCCTTATTTACTGTAGCTGTCAGTATTTTTTACTTGAGGAAAGTCTTACCTATTAAATACAGAACATTAGCAAAAGAGTTGACAACAATGCTTTTGACCTCAATGCTTTTGGGCGCAATTATATATTTAGCGTTCATGCACTTATCTTATACTATACTGAATCTTCTGATTGTCTTGGCCACGGTGTCAATCTTGTACATAGGTATTTCTAAAATCCTGTTTTGTGAGCCATTAACTACCATACTAAACTTGTTGAAACAAAAATGAGTTATCCGAAAGTCAGTATCATCATTCCTATCTATGGAGTTGCTGATTACATTAGCAACTGCTTAGATTCAGTAATCGCACAAGATTATAAGAATATGGAAGTGTTATTGATTAACGATTGCACTCCTGATGACAGCATACTTATAGCCAAACAAATCATTGCTATATATGAAGGCCCCATAGAGTTCAAAATAATAAATCATCAAACCAATCAGAAACTAGCCGCAGCACGCAACACAGGAATCCGTAATGCGAGCGGAGAATTTCTTTTCTTCTTGGACAGCGATGACAAACTATCCCCTAATGCTATCAGCAGCCTTGTCAATGAGGCTATCGCTTCGGGAGCAGATGTTACTACTGCTAACCGTAAAGCCATAGATTGGGAGACTGGAAAAACATATAAAATGCTTGAGGGTGATTACCCCCGTTTGAGAGTTACACATATCGACCGGGCAAAGAATATCCAAATTCATGGTACTGCATGGAATAAGTTGATACGGCGCGATTTTGTTATCAAGAACAAACTGTATTTTAAGGAAAGAATTGTCTATGAAGACGATTTGTGGATGTTCCAACTCTATTGCTGCCGTCCAAGTTTCAGTTGTATCACAGACGTCACTTATACATATTATATTAGGCATTCATCAATAATGCAAACATATTCAGAACACCATTTGTTGTCAAGAATTGTCGTAGCGCAAGAAGCAATTGCATACCTGCCACAAGTGAATAGAGAAATGCTTGCTTACGCTTGTTGGTCGGCTGAAAATTTTCGCCAAGGTGCACTTATCTCATGCTTAACCAATGTCAAGGGCCTTGCCTCCTATGGTCGCATATACGAATATCTATATCGATACGATATCGATTACAAGAACTATATGTCGTCGAAATATATAACATGGACAGCCAAATTAAGGTTTTTGGGCAACACCATGCCATCGAGTATTGGGAAATGGTGGAATCTCCTATTTATCAGGATAATGCTTTGGAAAGATCGCCACAATTACCCCTATTTAATAAAAAATAAAATTCATTTGAGCTCTTCATTTTGGAATAATCTACGAGAAAATGGCATTGGGAGATAAAATACAGAAATTGCTTCGACTGATCGTCAATGATATAAAAGTCATATTCGGTAAGCGTATTTTAATTACTGCTTCTGTCAATATCGACTATAATGGAGAATTGTTTCATTCTAACATAGGAGATGACTTAAATTATTATTTCCTCCGTGAGATATCTGTCCGCCCTATAGTAATAGCGAGCGAAACACTTTTAGCAAAATACTTATGTAAAAATTATCTTGTCATTGGCTCGACAATAGCCATGCTGAGCAATAAGAAAACTGTTATTTGGGGTGCAGGTATGATCGACAAGGTTTTGCCTGTCAATATACGGATAGGCGATATTAAAGCAGTAAGAGGCCCCTTGACACAAGAAGCCTTAAATAAAAAAGGATTTAATTGCCCTTCTTGTAACGGCGACCCTGCTTTGCTTTTACCACTTCATTACCAGCCTATTGACATAAAGAAAAAATATGAGATCGGAATTATTCCACACTATGCAGACCTTAACTTACTAAACCATTTGAGCAAATTAAAGGATATTCATATCATTCCTACACGGGGATACGATGACTGGCATTGCTTTATAGATGAGATACTCCAATGTCGTTGTATTGTATCGTCATCCTTGCATGGATTAATCATCGCCGAAGCATATAATGTCCCTTCACAATGGATAGAATTTGATGAGGCTGAAGATCGCGACCACTTCAAATACCATGATTTTTACTTCTCAATAGGTAAAGAACAGACACCATTGCATATCAACACCAATACGACAAAAGAGGATTTAATAGCCGAATGTAATAAGTGGGAAGCAGGCACAATGGATTTGAAGAGTTTGATCGCCTCATGCCCATTTCCTATCAATATACATTAAGCGGGAATGAAAACAGTTACTATCCTGGAAATTGCCAATAACGGCAATTCAGTTTCCATCTCATTGGATATAGACGGGAACAAAGAAATAATATCCACAACTTTCTCTGAAAATGTCACACAATACATAACCACGGACCGTATTGATTCGGTGATTATGGGCTTAATATTGTTTGCCATTAAACGTGGATATGATTTCAAATCCGACATCCCTATATCGGAAAGCCTATATTACAATCTCACCAATCATTTTATCGATGCAATCGCATCAACAAATGACCTGCATCACCCTCGGATAATTGCCCCAATAATCCCTGATATTGATGTTACAGGCAATATAATCGCAACAGGCATATCGTGCGGAGTAGATTCACTATACACAATCTATACGCATACGAATATGGTACCAGACAACCATAAACTCAATCATCTGGTTTTCCTGAATGTGGGTTCCCACCATTCAGGGAAAAAAGAAAAAGATTCTCAAAAATTGTTCTTAGGTCGCAGGGATTTATGCCGCAATTTTTCGAATGAAGCCAATCTGCCATTAATCGAAATAAGTTCTGATTTGTATGCTATATTTGACAAATACGATGACGGATATTCTCATGTCGAAGAGCATACATATATGGCTCTCTTTTGTATGCTATTGGTACAAAAAGGTTTGATGATTTATTATTACTCATCAGGGTTACTCTATTCGGATTTTAATTGTAAATATATACCCAACAACACTTTTGACGCTGCTTTATATGATCTTTTGATTCTGCAATGTGCATCTGTCGGAAATATCAAGTTCATTTCTGCTGGCGGCAATATCAACCGGATCGAGAAATTGAGATCTATCTGCAGCTATAGTCTCGCTCATAAATATTTAAATGTGTGTGTGGCCGATGTGAATAATTGCGGTACATGTTTCAAATGCGTCAGAACAATGCTCGAATTAGATGCTATAGGTAAATTACACTTGTTCAAGGAAGCATTCGATGTGAATGGCTATATGTCAAACAAGCCTCATTATCTGGAACAATGCTATATAGGAAGTCTTCGGAAAAACAGATTTATGGTAGAACTAATTCCATATTTTGAAAACAACCTGACATTTGCATTCAAGTTAAGAGCCATCTCAAAAAAAATAATTCAAGTTTTACACAACAGGTTAAATCGGAAGTAATGGCACGACAAAGAGCGCTGAATGAATATGACTTATTAAAGGTTTTTGCTACATTTCTTGTCGTGATAGGTCATGTTACAATAAGATATAACACCACATCATATCCAGCGCTCAATACGACCGTCCCACAAATCATCACGCAAAGTATATACCTGTTCCACATGCCATTATTCATGGCTCTAAGTGGAGCAGTATACAAATTAGGCGAACTAAAATATAATCAGTTCCTTTCTTTTGTCAGAAACAAAGCACAACGATTGATTATTCCCTATTTTTTTGTTGGGTTATTCTTTTTAATCCCATCTATTTGTTTATTTCAAGTTCAAAATAACAGTGAAATCTTCAAGCTAATAGGTAATCTTCTATTGGGACGAGATTGTCGCCATTTATGGTATTTACTAGCTTTATTTGAAATACTTGTGGCGCATTACATCCTTACAAAATGGAGTAAAATAGATTTGGCTTTTTTGTTGGTTGGAAGTATAATTATGTCAACATTTTATTCGAATTATTTCGACGATGGTCTGTTTTCCATAAATATGGCAGTCAGGTATTATCCTTACTTCATTACAGGAGCATTGATAGCGCAAAGAAAAGCAATCCCGACACCTTGCTTTTATGCACTATCAGCTATGCTGATTGCCTTAATAATTAAAATAAACCACTATGCGCAGATCGATATACTGTTGAGCATTATCTTGCCTATTCCCATAATCGTCCTTTTCATTGTAGAAGCCCGTCTTGTTATGAATAAATACACATTCGACAAGACATGGTTCAGAATCATTCTGGAATACAGTTTTTCCATATACTTATTTCATGTGCCAATCATCTACATATTTGACAAAGTCGTACCATTTGTAAATCTACCGGTGTCAATAACAACTACTATCATAGTTGCGATACTTGCATCAATGTTTATTGCTGTAATCATAAGATTGTTACATGGAAGACGTTTTATTGGAGAAAAGTGATCATAGACATCCCGATGTTATAATCTTCATCCATAATATCAATCTATGCGGCGGTACAGAAATTATGGCTTTGAATCTGATGGAAGCCATGAATTCATCAGATTTGAAGTGTCGAATACTATCGCTTATTCCTTATAAGGGGGACAATGAAAATATATTATCATTTCATCAATCCGCAGTAAAGCAATATCTACAAATAGCAAAGTCGCCAATATATAAACTGCTTGCACCACAGAAACATTCACACATATTAAAGAACCTATTAAGTAATGTAGTAGAAACAATACAGCCCAAATTACTCATTAACTTTACATATGACCTTTTACCCGCCACTCCTGAAAACAATGGAAAAACTCAAATGTGCGGAATTTTTCATTGGTCTGTATATGGATATGAACAATCAATTATTAAACAAATTAAACATAAACCATTTTTTCAACGATACTTATCTTCAGCATTGTTTACTTATAACACAAGGGAAATCCATCATAGTTTGCTCCGTTTAGATAAATTGATAGTTCTTACCCATGCAGGGAAAAGGGAAGCATTAAGTCTCACGCCCAAGATATGTGCTAAACGGATTCATGTAATTCCCAATTTTATTCCATACGATAAACCATGCCAAAATATTTCTGCCCTAAACAACAAGATTGCCATATTCGTAGGCAGATTGAGCAACGAAAAAGGTTGTTATCGTCTTTTAGATATTTGGGAGGCAATATCCCATAAGAACCCTGATTGGCATTTGAATATATACGGCGAGGGAAATGAACAGAGAGGAATGGAGTATATAATCAAACAAAAGAAACTTCCCAATATTCATTTCTGCGGATTTCAAAAAGATATTGCCAATATATATAAAAATGCTGATATACTATTGTGCACTTCCGACTCGGAAGGGTTCGGATTAGTATTGGTCGAGGCAATGTATTATGGAGTCATCCCATTTTCATTTGACTGTCCTGTTTCCCCCCGAGAACTAATTAACAATGCAGGAGTATTAGTCAGATGCTATGATTGTCAAGAGTATGCGCATCTTGTCAATGATTTAATAGCATCACCAGATAGAATGAAACAACTACAGTTTAATGCCATAACGCAAGCCATAAAATTCTACCAATCAACAATCATTGAGCAATGGAAAAGGCTTATCAGCTAAAGTATTATGTCATAATAACGCCATTTTTCCCTACAGACTCCAAGTTTCAAGGGCCATTTATATACGACCTCGTTAGGGCTATCGAAAAGTCTGGAAAGTATAAAGGAGTACTTGTGTTCAAGCCTAAAAGCAACCATGATAAAAGGTCATTTTATACCTACCAAGGCATAAAGGTTCACTTGTTTAAAATGGTTAACTTGCCTTCATACATCTTTAATGGCTCATTAAATTGGCTAAATGCCAAGCTATTCATTAGGGCTCTAATGAAGAGCAAAATCAAGGCAGACGAAATTGCAGTAGCACATGGGCATACATCATCATTCGGGGCTTTATGCCTTGCTTTGAAACGATTTAACAACAATATAACGACTATATTACATCACCATGACCCAGATCCTTTCACAATCAGAAATGGTAGATATGCAAGCAATTTGCTTAACCTATATATACGAGCGTCTATTAACATTAAACTATTTGAGAATATAGATTTGCATATAGCTATTAGTAATTATGTAAAAGACAACCTGCTCGCATTTCCACTATGTGCAGACTATGAAATGTTTCCTTCTTATTTGAAACAAATCAGACTATTAAGTAAGCTGCATTTGCCGAAATGTAGAATCAAGAATACATATGTGCTTTACAATGGCGTTGATCTTGAAAAATTTCATCCTGCTCACAAAGATATTAATCGTAATGACTTTGTGATTGGATGTGTTGCAAACTTTGTTGATTGGAAAAATCAAATTACCATACTTAAAGCTTTGAATATATTGGTCAAACAAAAACAAATCACCAATCTAAAAGTCTTATTCGTTGGTAGTGGTCCGGAATTAAAAAACTGCATCAATTATGTATCCGAAAATAATTTAATAAAACAAGTTGATTTTTTAAGCGAAGTAGATCACTCTTGTTTACCATCATTCTATCATCACCTTGACCTGTTTGTCTTACCAAGTTATTTCGAGGGTTTTGGGTGTGTTTATACCGAGGCATATGCTTGTGGAGTTCCATTTATGTGTTGTGAACACCAAGGTGCTGCAGAATGTATAAAACCAAGTGAACGGGATAAATGGCAATTTCCTCCTCACAACTATAATGCATTGGCAGGGTTGATTGAGCGTCAATATAAGGAACGGAATACGCAACACCTATGTAAGGATTATGATATCAATATTCTCGTAGGGCGTTACCTCGCAACAATAGAAAAGTTATAGCATATGCCATTTCTACAAAAAAGATTGTTGCTATTATTCCTTATAGCAAACATGACCGCCGAATACATATTGCTGATGCCTGTATCCAAGTTCTTATTCTTTAGTGTATTGGGATTATCTGTATGTTTCTTGTTACAGCGATTTTTATACGCGGAAGCCATTGCAATGTGCCCGCATATTTACGCATTAGCAGCAATTCTAATAGTATACCAATTATTATTCGGCTATCAGAGTACTTCTGAAGAATCGTTGACATACTTCGTAGGAAAACTTGCCTCTTTTGCAATAATGATCTTGTCCATAGGGACAGACTTCGAATTTTATCTAAGGAGATCAACTTTGCCATTCTCATACGTAATCTTAGCTTTGGTTATATTAGGCTGGTTTGTTCACCGCACATCATCCATATCAGTAAATTACTATCTTTTTGGTTTCGCTAACAGAAATGCAGCTTGCACATTGTCAGCCATCGGATTTGCCGGTTTTCTTTTCGCAAAAGATAGTCATTCCAAAATAGACTATTTGTGGATGAGCATTTTGCTGGTCACAGTATTAGTAGGAGGAAGCCGTAACGCTTTGGCGATGTGCGTTATTTTTATTTTTGTTCGTTATGGCATATCTATGCGCTTAATTGCTGTTATGCTGACGTTGGCAGTAATAATTGCCTTTGTCCTACCTGAACTTGGCATAAGAGTTACTGCATTTGAACGCTTGTTAGGCACAATCTCAGGCGAAGTGCCGCTTGATAGGATAGCACAACGTCAAGGAACCATGATGATGATCCAAGAGAGACCATGGACAGGCTGGGGATTAGCCTCGCCAATACAAGGCAAAGCGTTGAATATTTCTCAATTTGGGGCACATAATGGTTACTTGACTTTAATAATGTATATAGGCCTCCCATTGGGCATCACATTCATAACTGTCATAATTCATGGAGTAATTAAAAGATTAAGGCTCTTAAGGTTCAAAGATAATGCACTAAATTATCATATAGCCGTGATATTCTGCATACTATTTGGAGCCAACCAAGAAGATTATCTTGTCGGTGTCAACCAAATTTCCACCAATCTGTTTTTTGTTTCATTTGTGGTTACAGGTGTCTATAGTTATTATTTGAGAAACGATTTGATTGAATTCAATGATGAAAAATGATATACGTCTGCTTAATTGTAAGGAAAAGAGTAAAAAATAGTCATCATAACAACCAATTAAAACCAAGCGAGAATGACACCAACAGCAAAAGCCCTTTTGTTTTTAATTATCACTTTTTTACCTGTTTTACTAACTATTAGAAAACAGACTGAAGGGGGGGGGAATTGCCAACTGTTAGATTTTAACTATACAAATTGCCTGCGAGGCGTGGCTATCTTGTTGATTATGACAGGTCACATAGTAGGCACGATGGGGTTCAGATACATCAATCCGTTTGGAGGAACAGGTGTTGCATTATTCTTATTTTTATCTGGATTTGGGTGCAACGAATCCTACAAACACAAAGGCTTAAATGGCTTCTGGCGAAAAAAAGTGAAAAGGGTATTATTACCATATGGCATAGTCATAACGCTGATATATGCTTTTTTGCAGAAATCCATTTGGGACCTTTCATATTTGCTTGAAATCTATGGTTTGCAGACAACTTACTGGTTTATTGCATTTCTAATAAAATGGTACATTGTTTTTTGGGCAACCACAAAATTTATATTGAGATGGCGGGTGATTACCATGTGTTTCTGCGGACTTCTGATGCTGGTGTTTTTACCTGAGATAGAGGCTGAGCAATCTCTATCTTTTCTGCTTGGTGTAGTTTGTTCTGAGAAACTTAAAAGCGTGAAATCACTTTCAAAGAGTAGATTGGCTGTAATAACAATTTTGGGGCTCGTGATCGGGGGTTTATTTTTAGCCATCAAACAATTACCAGAGGTGCGCCAATATGAAGGAGAATCTGTTTATGCAATTGTTCAAATGATGATTAAGGTGCCTTTTGCGATTTCATTAGTAGCAGTGCTGACATTTCTACCTTCATTGCTGAAAAGTCACTATTTAATGCTTGCCGGCATCATATCATACGAGTTGTACTTAGTCCATTTCCCATTTTACATCTATTTAGAAGGAAGATTGATGTGGGCCATACTATTGTTCGTCTGTTCCTTTATTGTGGCGTATGTCTTTAATCGATTCAATGTAAAGATTTCAAAACTAATAGGATAGACAATCTATGAAATTAGTGTTTTATTCGCTGATACTTAATAACCATCAGGCGAATGTAGCAGATGAATTGTGGGAATTGACGAGACATAGCTATTGCTTTGTAGAACTTGCCAATTTACAAGCTGAACATCGAAAAGGAGATTCGCATGATTATAGCGATCGGCCTTATTTATTGCAGGCCTGGCAATCGAAAGAGAATTACAGCAAAGCTATGAAGTTGGCACAAACAGCTGAATGTTGTGTGTTCTCAGGAGTGCATGCTTTGCCTTTTCAAAAGGCACGAATGAAGCGAGGGCTGCTATCGTTCGACATGAGCGAGCGATGGCTGAAGCGGGGTGTTTTGAATTTATTCTCACCAACTATCTTGAAAATGTCACTCGCCTATCATTTCGGAGGTTGGGGTAGAAAACCGTTGTATAAACTTTGTTGTAGTGCATTTGCAGCAGCAGACCAATACAAAGTAGGTACTTATCATGGACGTTGCTACAAATGGGGTTATTTCACCCGGGTGGAAAAAGTTAACGTTGAAGCATTCCCGGATGTTTCCACATTAAATATCACACCACTTATGTGGTGTTCAAGATATTTAATGTGGAAACATCCGGAACTACCCATATTGATGGCCCGCCGACTCAAAAACAAGGGATATCGTTTTATACTTGACATGTATGGAAACGGAGAGTATGAAATCCAGACACGGCGACTTGCCAAAGAATTAGAGGTGGAAGATGTCGTTCGTTTCATTGGAGTCAAGCCCAATAACGAATTATTGGATGACATGCGAAGACATAGCATATTCCTTTTCACAAGTGACAGGAACGAAGGCTGGGGGGCTGTGGCCAATGAAAGCATGTCCAATGGTTGTGTGTTGGTGGCGAGCGATGGAATAGGAAGTTCTCCATATTTGATCAATGATGGGCAGACGGGGTTGTTATTTACCAGTCCCAAGCAATCAAGTAGTTTCAACCGCCCAGATATTGTAGCGTTGGATTCCTTATGCGACAAAGTGGAGTACCTGCTTGCCAATCCTCGTAAATGGCAAGACATGCGAAATCGCTCTACCGCCCTGATGCAGGGCCTATGGAATCCCCATATCGCAGCCGAAAGGCTGTTGATCCTAATCGACTGTCTGGAAAAAGGGAAAGATACTCCTTTTGTCGAAGGACCTTGTTCAAAAGCATAATATTTTCAATACATATTTTCAGATGAAAACATATGCATACCCAAAACTCTCGGAGGGGGGGGGAGACTATTGTTGGTTCCGTATAGGAGGTCCGGGATTGGCTAACTGCCTGTTTTTTGCAGCAAAGGCATACATTTATGCACATACCGTACCATATACACAATTTGTGGATCCCACTTGGCGCAAGTTTAGTATAGGCCCATGGCTAAGAAAGGAAAAAGACAAGCGCATTTATGGTAATCTATTTTACCATCATGGGATACAAGGCTTTCGTAAATTTTGGATACTCAAAGTTTCGCGTAAATCCAATATCGTTACGTTTTCGAAATTAGGAAATTATTTCCATGACATAAATCAGCATCACGATTTGATCGTAGAAATGTTTGAGAAAATAGTTCGCCCCAAGTCTATTGCTAAGGTAGATACCGCTTGGCTAGCCGATAAAATAGCTATCCATGTGCGCCTTGGAGACTATATCCCTCAATTAAGAATAAGCATAGAATGGTACAAACAAGTAATTTATAATATTCTAAATATCAACCCAACAGCGCAATTCGTGCTTTTCTCGGATGGGAAAGATGATGAACTTGTAGAATTACTAACGATCGACAATTTGAAACGAGTCTTCTATGGAAACGCTCTTGCCGACATCTACGCAATATCTCGATGCAAAATGGTGATAGCATCAGACTCCACATTCTCGGCATGGGGTGCTTTCCTTGGTCAAAAGCCAATCATTTTCAGTCGCCGTGGCTTTCCTTCATTATATAGTGGTGACATTCTCGAGGCAGTATTAGGGGAACAAACTACAATACCCGATGAGTTTAGAGCGATAATTCTCAGATAACAAATTTCTCAAACGAATGAAAGTATTACAGACCATCGCCGGATTTGGTATGCTGTACGGAGGGATTGCTACTTGTACATACGACCTGATTCGAGCCATGCACAATATTGGGTTCCCTCTTGACTTACTAACCTTGGACGTAAGGAATCCAGCAGACAAACTGATGGGCAAAGGCGAAGATTGGATTAAGACTTTGCCCAATGACACGGTTACACCTTACGAGTATTCTAAGGGCATAGCCCAATATCTCAAAAGTAAGGAATATGACCTATACCACACCAACGGATTATGGATGTATTGCAATCACATCACCTGCTCCATGGCAAGACGCAAAGGCAGGCCTTACATAATCACTCCGCATGGAATGCTTTATCCCAATGCCCTGCACCGCTCTTATTGGAAAAAATGGCCATTGATACAACTCTGCTTTCGCAAGGACATCAATCAAGCCGATTGCCTGCATGTAACTTGCAAAGCAGAGATGGAACATATACGGAACTTTGGCTATCACGGAGCAATAGCCATCATCCCCAACCCTGCGAACTTACCCGATTATTTGGAAGAGATTGCATCGGCAAAGTCAATCTTTCTTAAATGTAATCTACCCAAAAAGTTCGGTTTCCTTGGCAGGCTACACCCTATAAAAAAAGTGGAGAACCTGCTTTACGGAATGGCCATGTTATCCCATCCACAGGATTGCGGACTCGTAATAATGGGCAAGGGAGATGACAATTATGAGCAATTCCTACGCAATGAAGTTAAACGGCTTGAACTGAAAAACGTGACATTCAAAGGTTTTGTGTCTGGACGTGAGAAATATGAGCAATTGGCACGACTATCATGTCTATTCTTGCCCAGCGACTCTGAAAATTTCGGCATGATCGTCACAGAGGCTTTGTCCGTAGGGACACCAGTAATGGCAAGTCTTGGTACACCGTGGGAGGAATTGAACACAACAGGTTGTGGCTGGTGGATAGATCGCTCACCTGAAAACATTGCCCATGTAATGCAGAATGTAATAGAAACGCCAGTCCCTAAACTACTTGCTATGGGCGAAAAAGGACGGCAACTTGTGCAAGAGAAATTTACTTCTATCCAAGTGGCTCGGCAGATGCAGCAGTTATACGAATGGCTGGGCGGATATGAAAAGAAACCTGAATTTATATATGAGTAAGTTTCACATAAAAAGGAATATGCTTAAAAATTCATTCTCCATATTAAAATACATCAGATACCGTATGACTGTTTTCTTATGTGAATACATTGTAGATTGGCAATATGGAGGCTTCTTCAAATTTAGGGAAGTATGCTTGTCTTCCCCCCCGTTTAACAAAGAAAAACATTTATTATAGATATTTGGAAAAACATTGCGCCTTTATTGGGCTACACACACACTTTGAAACTCCACCCACTCTACCTCATGGATTGCATGGGATACATATTTCCGAAAAAGCCCATATAGGTAAATTTTGCGTTATTTTACAGTCTGTTACAATAGGCTCCAATACAATCGATGGGCATCCAAGATACGGTTCTCCCCACATAGGCGACAATGTCTTTATCGGAGCAGGAGCGAAAATCATTGGTAATGTAACAATAGGTAATAATTGTAGAATCGGTGCAAATTGTGTTGTGGTTAAAGATATGCCAGAAAACACAACAGCAGTACTTGGAAATATAAGATTTATTAATAAAGGAGGGAATACGGACAACCATTTCTATGGGATTTAACCGCAGCTTATTTTAATGAAGAGTCAAACTAATTTGTCGCACTACGACAATTCATGGTATAACCCCAGTAGAGGAACTTTAAAACAACTATTTTGGTATTTTACTAACGTACTGTTTTTTATCAATCCGCTCAATCCATTTTCAGGTATCAAAATTTGTTTGTTACGAATATTCGGAGCAAAGGTCGGCACAGGTGTGAACATCAAGCCTCACGTCAATATAAAGTACCCGTGGCTGCTAGAAATAGGCAATTACACATGGATTGGTGAAAATGTGTGGATAGACAACCTTGCAATGGTAAGTATCGGCAGCAACGTGTGCATCAGCCAAGGAGCCATGTTATTATGTGGCAATCATGATTACAAACGCCCGACATTTGACCTCATGATAAAACCTATTGTTATTGAAGATGGTGCATGGATTGGTGCTCAATCCACTGTTTGTCCCGGAGTAACAATGCATTCGCATAGTGTTCTCGCTGTCGGTTCTGTCGCATCTAAAGATCTTATGCCGTTCTCTATATATCGAGGGAATCCTGCTGTTAAAGTCGCAGAACGGGTAATGTTTGAATCGTAATCAAACTCTTCACCCAAAATCAATTCAAGTTAATCTGATGAAAATATCAATTGTCACCGCTACATGGAATAGCGGTGCGACTTTGCGTCACACAATGCGAAGCTTGTTGTCACAATCCTATTCCAATATAGAGCATATCATCGTGGATGGCGGCTCAACAGACAATACAATGGAAATCGTACATGAATTGGAACCTGAATATCAAGGTAGATTACGTCATATCAGCGAACGGGACAAGGGGATTTACGATGCCATGAACAAAGGTATCGCAATGGCAACAGGCGATGTGATTGGTATCTTAAACTCGGACGATTTCTATACCTCTCCGGATGTGCTGGAACAAGTGGCGAAAGTGATGGCAGACTCAGAAATAGATGCTGTTTACGGCGATATACATTATGTCAATGACGATGATTTGAATAAATGCGTACGTTACTATTCTTCAAGGATTTTTTCCCGGAAATTAATGCAGCTCGGGTTCATGCCTGCCCATCCGTCATTCTATTGTAGGAAAAGCGTATATGACCGATTCGGAACTTTCAGTCTCGATTACAAAATCGGAGCGGATTTCGAGAATCTACTTCGGCTGATTTTCGTGAATCATATTCGTACAAAATATATCAAAAAGGATTTTGTAACCATGCGCACAGGGGGAGCATCGACAAGCGGGATCGCCAGCCATAAACAGATTTTGCAGGATCATCAGCGGGCGTTCAAAGAGAATGGAGTATACAGCAATATTGCATTCGAATCATTGAGATATGTCTATAAGATTTGCGAGCTCATAGGAACCAAGATCTCAAGAAAGGAAAAACATTGAATCTCAATATTCACTTAAATATCATTTGATGAAAACAGCATTAATTACCGGTATCACCGGACAGGACGGTTCTTACCTCGCCGAATTTCTATTGGAAAAGGGTTATGACGTACATGGCACCATACGACGATCCTCCGTAGATTACCGCGAGCGTATCGCCCACTTGGAAGGGCATCCGAACTTCCACCTCCATTACGCTGACCTCGGCGATTCGATGAGCATTCTGCAAGTGGTTAGGAAAATAGAACCGAACGAAATCTACAACCTTGCCGCACAGAGCCATGTGCAGGTTTCGTTTGATGCTCCGGAGTTTACTGCCGACGTTGATGCAACAGGCGTGCTGCGTATCCTTGAGGCTGTACGCCAGTGTGGTCTCACTGAAACCTGCCGTATCTATCAGGCTTCGACCTCGGAACTCTACGGCAAGGTGGAGGAGGTTCCTCAGAATGAAAACACCCCGTTCCATCCCTATTCGCCTTATGCCGTGGCGAAACTCTACGGCTACTGGATCATCAAGGAGTACCGCGAAGCCTACGACATGTTTTGCTGCTCGGGCATCCTGTTCAACCATGAATCGGAGCGCCGCGGAGAAACATTCGTGACCCGCAAGATCACCCTCGCCGCTGCACGCATCGCCCAAGGCAAGCAGGATAAATTGTATTTAGGCAATCTGTCGTCGCTCCGCGACTGGGGCTACGCCAAGGACTATGTAGAATGTATGTGGCTGATTCTCCAGAACGACAAACCGGAAGATTTCGTCATCGCCACCGGTGAGCAGCACTCTGTGCGTGAATTTTGCTATCTTGCATTCAAATACGTAGGTATCGAATTGGAATTTGTCGGAGAGGGCGAGAACGAGAAAGGTGTCGATAAGGCGACGGGCAAGGTGTTGGTCGAGGTTTCTCCGGATTTCTACCGTCCGACGGATGTGGTGAATCTCTGGGGAGACCCCACCAAAGCCAAGACGAAACTGGGCTGGAACCCGGCAAAAACTCCGTTCGGGGAATTGGTACGTATCATGGTCGAAGCGGATGTGGCGAAAGTGGCCGTGGAACGTGCCGGAGAACAAGTAAAAACGAACCTTGCCGAGTATCTTGAAAAAGGCATCGTAAAATAGGGGAGTCATGATGGACAAAAATGCAAAAATATATGTGGCTGGACACCGGGGCATGGTCGGTTCGGCCATCGTGCGCGAATTGCAGCGTCAGGGATATGCCAATATCGTCACCCGCACGCACAAGGAACTCAATCTGACCCGCCAGGAGGCCGTCGAGCGTTTCTTCGCCGAAGAACAGCCGGAATATGTCTTTTTGGCCGCCGCGAAAGTCGGGGGCATCGAAGCGAACCAAAGTGCCCTGGCCGACTTCATGTACGAGAACATGATCCTGGAGATGAACGTGATCCATTCGGCATGGCAGAACGGGTGCAAGAAGCTGGAATTCCTGGGTTCGTCGTGCATTTACCCGCGTATGGCACCCCAACCCATGAAAGAAGAGTGTTTGTTGACATCCGAGCTGGAAAAGACCAATGAAGCCTACGCTCTGGCGAAGATTTCCGGACTGAAATACTGCGAATACCTGAACCGTCAGTACGGCACGGATTATATCAGCGTAATGCCCACGAATCTCTACGGTCCGAACGACAACTATCATCCGACCCACAGCCACGTGCTGCCTGCGCTGATCCGCCGCTTCCACGAAGCGAAAGAACAGCATCTGCCTTTCGTGACCTGCTGGGGCGACGGAAGTCCGCTGCGCGAGTTCCTCTATGTGGATGACCTCGCCGACCTGTGCGTGTTCCTGATGAACAATTACAGCGGCAACGAGACGGTCAATGCCGGTACGGGCAAGGAACTTTCGATCAGGGAACTGACGGAACTCGTGGCGAAAACGGTCGGCTATGAAGGTGAAATCCGCTGGGACCCCTCCAAACCCAACGGCACACCCCGCAAATTGCTCGATGTGTCGAAAGCCGCGGCACTCGGATGGACTTATAAGACGGAATTGGAGGAGGGAATCCGGCTTTCATATCGGGATTTTCTGGAAAACCCCATGCGAGCTGAACGGTAAACTTCGCCCAACGGTCCCTGCATTTCGGAAGAAAACCACAACGCCGAAACACAACCCGTTCTTGCAACCCAAGGCAGGAAGCAAAGCCCCGCAACGTATTTGTTGCGAGGCTTAATTCATTTTATCCGGAAAGTCCCGAACCGTTCAGTCGCCGAAACTCTCGAACACGCTCACCACATGTTCGGCGATCTCACAGTCCTGCGCTTCCGTACCGCCGCCAACGCCGATGGCCCCGACAATCTTTCCATCCACAAACAGCGGATAACCGCCTGCAACGAGCGTAATGCGCGGATCGTTGGTCTGAATACCCATCAAGGGTGCACTTTCGGCGGCGGCCGAAGCCACATCTTTCGTCTTGCATTGCGTTACGGCCGCCGTGTACGCTTTGCCCGGCACGAGCGTGATACTCAATACCAGCGCATCGCCGTAACGACGGTAGACACGCGGCAGACCGTGCCGGTCCGCAACGGCGAAACTGATGTCGATACCCAATTCCTTACTCTTCTCGCGCGCCGCGGCGCACAGTTTGTCGCACAGTTCGTCCGACAGAATCTCTTTTTCATTGATTCGAGCCATACAGATCGTTGTTGTGAGGATTGCAAACAATCCTGCGGTTAATAATCGTTTCATACGTTCGCAGTTCTTATCGGCTGCAAAGTTAGATAAAGCACTATACGACTGCAATATGTGATAAATTTATCACAGTGTGATTCTTTTCCCGTATCGCGGGATTTATGTACATTTGCAGCGTATGTACGAATATAAGATACCCCCAATAGATCTCGACTGCGGCGTGACGATTACGCAGTATGTCATGGGAGCGAAATGGAAGCCCTATCTGATTAATTGCATGACCAAGGGCATCCACCGGCCCGTGGAGTTTCAGCACGCGATAAAGGGTGCGACGAGGCGCGTACTGGTGCAGCAGCTCGGCGAACTGGAATCCGTCGGGATCGTGCGTCGCGTAGTATACGATACGATTCCGATGAAAACGGAATATTTTCTGACACCGCTCGGCGAATCGCTCGTCCCCATTATCCGCATGATGGACGCATGGGGCAACGAACACCGGGAGATGTTCGATGAGATGGGAAACCTGAATACGAAATAGAAATAAGCAAGCCCCGCAACATATTTGCTGCGAGGCTCAACTTACTTTGTTCTGAGGCTCTGTATCCGATTTGCAGATTATTTCAGCTTATCGTACTCCTCGTCGGAGACTGGTTCGAGCCACTCGTTGGAGGCGTTTTCGCCCGGGATTTCGAACGCCAGGTGCGCGAACCAACTGTCGGCCGCCGCACCATGCCAGTGCTTCACGTTCGCCGGAATGTGGATGACCGTGCCGGGCAGAATCTCTACGGCAGGCTTACCTTCTTCCTGATACCAGCCGCGACCTGCTACGCCGATAAGCATCTGACCGCCGCCTTTCGTCGCACGGTGGATATGCCAGTTGTTGCGGCAGCGGGGCTCGAACGTGACATTGGCGATCGGAACCTGTTCCGACGAAATGCGGGCGAGGTAGCTGTTGCCGATGAAATACTCCGCATAAGCCGTGTTCGGTTCGCCGATGGGGAAAATCATTTCGCGTTGGAATGCGGACTTGTCGTCCTCGGCGGCCGTATCATCCGCCCACACCTCTTTTGCGATGCGGAAACCGGCCCATGCGTTGGGCCATCCGGCATAAAAGGCGGCCTGCGTCAGCAGTGCGGCAATCTCCCGGCGTGTAATGCCGTGCTTGCGGCCCAGCTCCAAGTGCGAGCGGAACGAGGAGTCCACGCTTCCCTTGCCGAGCAGGATGGAGATGGTAATCATGCTGTGGTCGTGAAGCGAGAATGTCGAATCGTTCCAAACGGCATCGCCGAAGAGGACGTCGTCGTTGAGCTCCGCGAATTTGGGAGCGAACTCGCCGAGCTGTGTGCGCCCGGCCGTCTGTACTATCTTTTCCTGTGCCATAACATTGAATGTTAGAATGCTGAATAGGGAAATTAAAATGATTTTGTTCATGATCTCTTATTGAATGAAGTTATTGATTCGGTTGGCCGGATTGAGCGGCGTCTGGTCGGACAATACCAACGATTTTACCATGTGCAGCGTTCCCCGCTTGTATTTCTGAAAATGCTCCGAGGCGATATGCTTCTCGTAAGCCGCCTTGCTCGCGTAGGTTTCCAATATGGTGATCTTGCAGGGATTCTCCTTTTCGCCGACAGCGTACATGGTCAGCACGCCCGACTCGGTGCGCAGCGAAATTTCGCCCACCTCGGTTGCGTATTTCATATACTCGTCGAGGTACTGCGGATAAACCTCCACTTTCGACAGCCGCACGATGCCGTCGGCCGTCATCGGTTCCTTGGCGCACATGGATGGTTCCTTGTCCAAATTCAGGCATTTGCCGATAATCTCTCCGGTGGCAATGTAGGAATAGGTCGGGAACTCGAATAATACAGGTCTCAACCGCGTATAGTCGAGCTTTCCGTCGCTGTCGAGCACCTCGGGAGTGGCGTAGGTATTGGCAATCGAGCAGATGAAGTTGTCGAAGCCCTCGGTTTCGTAGATGTCCACCACGTCGCACTCCATCGTCAGCGGCGAAGCGTCGATCACGGGCGTACCGTTTTCGCCCCAGTGAAAGTCGAACACCTCCGACTTATCGACCGATGCACCGCTCACGCTGCCCACGTAGTCGGCTTTCGGCAGCATCTCGCGACTCACGAGGTTGATAGAAAGTTTCTTGGACTTCCGTATCCCTTGATTGGTATAGTGATTCTTGTTCATGCTGACCAATATCCGGTCGTGGCCGATAATGCCCGTATGCCCGACGACAAGCCAGTTCACCTTGCCCTCGACCTCCGCGCCGACGACTGTCATCGGTTTGGGATAGAGCGCCAGCAGGCTGCCGAGATTTCGCTTTTCCGTTTCCATGATATTGGGTTGATTCATTTTATTTTCGGTTGTTGTGCTGCACGACAGTAACCCGAACAAAAGCAATACATTGAATAATATTCTTATCATATTCTTCCTGTCTTAATTGTTTCCGTCCAGATACTTTTTGAAGAACGTGTCTATCTTATCGAACGGAATCATATCGAGGTTGTCATAGAGGTCGGTATGGTTCGCTCCGGGAACGATCAGCAGTTCTTTGTTGTCGTCCGTCAACCGTTTGTAGGCGTCCTCGCTGAAGTAGCACGAATGGGCCTTCTCGCCATGCACCAGCAGTACGGCGCTGCGTATTTCGCCGATATAGGTAAGCAAGGGCATATTGATGAACGACAGTACCGCCGTCTTATTGATACCTCCGTTGGAGTTTGGCGAACGGCGGTGGTAGCCGCGTTCCGTTTTGTAATAATCGTGGTATTGCTTGACGAAAAGCGGCATATCGTCGGTCACAGTCTCCACTACGCCGCCGTCACGTTCGTAACTGCCGTTCAGGTAATCTTTCGTGCGCTGTTCGCCGAGGGCGACGCGCTTGGCGTAACGTGCTTCCGCACTATTCTCTGCATCGAAGTAGCCGTTGGCATTCACCCGGCTCATGTCGTACATAGTAGAGGCAACGGTAGCCTTGATACGCGGGTCGTTGGCGGCAGCGTTCAGGGCGAAACCGCCCCAGCCGCAGATGCCAAGAATCCCGATACGCTGCGCATCCACATCGTCGCGCGTGAGCAGGTAATCGACCGCTACGCTGAAATCCTCCGTGCTGATTTCCGGCAATGTCAGGTTGCGCGGTTCTCCGCCGCTCTCGCCGGTGAACGAGGGGTCGAACGCCAGGGTCAGAAAGCCGTGCTCGGCGAGCGTCTGGGCATAGCGGCCCGATACCTGTTCCTTGACGGCCCCGTAAGGTCCGCTTACGGCGATGGCGGCTAAGGTTCCCTGTGCGTTTTTCGGTTTATAGACATCGGCGGCAAGCGTGATGCCGTAGCGGTTGTGGAATGTTATCTTTGAGTGTTCCACCTTATCACTCTGCGGGAAGGTCTTGTCCCATTCCTGTGTCAATTCGATAGTTTTCATATCCGTAGATTTTTTATTTTCTGTCATACATGAGGTCATCATACCTGAAATCCATAACAGCATGACAAAGGCGAGCATATTCGTTTTCATAATCATATACTTTACTTTTCCACCTTGTAGCGCAGCCAGACAATGTCCGTGTCCCATTTTTCCACGCTTTCCAGTTCCAGTTTATAGGGATTGCAGTTTTCCTTTCTTATGCCGTCGAACATGGCGGTCTGTCCCTCGCGCCCATCTATACCTGGAGCCACCATGACGCTCACTTCATCCACCAGTCCGGCTTCTGCGAATCCGCCGCAGATATGGCCGCCACCGACGATAGCCAGACGCTCCACACCGAACTCTTCGCAGAGTATTTCCACAGCACGCCGAAGGTCTATGTGTCCTTTGCCGGAGGCTATCCACGATATGCCTTGAGCCGTCAACGAATCAAGGTATTCTTCCGACACGTCTTCCGTGACAATCGAAATTAGAGGATGGCCGTCGGCTTCATTGGATTTCCATAGAATCTTACCGTGCGTATCGACGGTAATCGTATATTCGTCCGCTTTCCTGCAAACGGAAAAGGCTTCATGTCCGACAGGCGTACCGGTTGTACCGGCTGTTGTTTCCTCTTTCACTGCCGGACATTCCAACACGGTCGTAACGCGCCCGGATAACTTCGAGCATTTGCCAAGCCGGTCCAATGCGATATAATACTCGTCGGTACTGAGTTGCCCCACCATAGGGCAGTCGATTCGTCCGTCAACGGACGTCATCATGTGAGTTATGATATAGGGTTTCATGAGATCATCTTTTTATGGTAACATTGCATTATCGTCCGACCTGCCGCTGCTGCTCGGCGTTGTAGCGGTTGCCTACGACGGGAATGGCCGCGACGGTCGTTTCAAGCGCGCGCCACTCCTCGGCGGCGAGGTTGAAATCGAGCGAGCGCAGGTTCTCTTCCAAATGCGAAAGTTTCGTCGTTCCGGGAATCGGCACGATCCACGGCTCTTTCTGCAATAGCCATCCGAGCGCCACCTGCGCAGAAGTCATGCCGTGCGTGCGTCCGAACTGTTGCAGCACATTCACGATGCGCGTGTTGGCCCGTATCGCCTCCGGCTGGAAACGCGGCAGGGTCTGGCGGTTGTCGTTCGTCGGGTCGAAGACCGTGTATTCGTTGATGCAGCCGCCCAAGAATCCCCGGTTGATCGGACTGTACGGCACGAATCCGATCCCCAGCTCGCGGCAGACATCCAGCACGCCGTTCGTCTCCACGTCGCGGTGCATCAGGTGGTATTCGCTCTGTATGGCCGTCAGCGGACATACGGCATGCGCCCGGCGGATGGTCTCGGCACTCACTTCGCACATGCCCCAATGCTGCACCTTGCCCTCCTTCATCAGCTCGGCGATGGTCTGCGCCACCTCCTCGGCAGGAGTATCGGGGTCGGCGCGGTGCTGGTAGAACATCGGCAGCGTTTCGAGCCGCAGACGGCGGAGCGAGTCCTCGCAGTATCGACGTACCGTTTTGCGGCTGCTGTCCTGACGCCCCGTGCCCTTGCCGTCGATGACCTCGTGTCCGAATTTGGTCGTTACGTTGATTCTGCCCTTGAACTCCGACAATGCTTCTCCGGCAAGGTTTTCATTGGTCAGCGGCCCGTAGATGATCGCCGTGTCGAAAAGCGTCACGCCACGCTCCACGGCTTCGTGCAGCAGGCGGATACACTGTTTCTTGTCCGGGTGCTGGCTGCGGTTGTAGGTCATGCCCATCACGCCGAAACCGAGGGCGAAAACCTCGAAAGCCGCTTTGCCCGACCCCAATATGCGATGTCCTTGGATACGGGCAACTTCGGTGTCGTTTCGGGATGTATCCGCCTTTGCCGGTCTAACTGCAAAAACCTTATCCAGTCCGGCAGGCATAGCCAATGCGGCTCCTGCCAATGCCGCCGTTTTCAGAAAACCGCGGCGGCTGATTCCTTTTTTCTCTTCCATAGTTTATTTGTTTTCGATTGTTTTGATGATTCTTGCAGGATTGCCTGCCACGACGGTCATGGCCGGAACGTCTTTCGTCACCACGCTGCCGGCGCCGACGATAGCTCCGTAACCGATCCTGACACCCGGCAATATCGTAGAGTTGATACCGATCCATACCTTGTCCTCGATGACGATAGGGCGTCCGTAGGTGGCGCTGCGGTTGTCGGGGTTCATGTCGTGATTGATGGTTATCAGATTCACTTTCGGACCGATGAATACGTCATCGCCGATGGTGATGCCACCGCGTCCGAAGAAGGTGCAGCACTGCTGGATGAAACATCCTCGGCCGATAGTCACAGGCTTGCCATAGTCGATATAGAGCGGCGGCAGCAGGGTGGTGCTCCCGTCGAGCGGCTTGCCGAGGATGCGCCCCATAAATTCGTGCACCTCTTCGGGCGTGCGGTAGCCCGTATTCATCTCCGCGGCCGTCTTCATCGTGGCGAAGATGTCGGCAATCAGCTCTTCATAACCTGCGTCATTGGGCGAAACCATCTCGCCGCTCAAATCCCTTGCGAAAATATCGTTTTCCATGATGTTTTTTCGCAAAGGTAAAGAAAGAGCCCCGCAGCGGCTTTGCTGCGAGGCTCAAACTATTTTGCTGTGAGGTTCATTGCGGATTTTCTCCCGGCTCAAATCATACTGGGCGCATAACCGTAGGTCTCCTTATAGACTTTCGAGAAGTGCGACAGGTTCTTGAATCCGACATCGAAGCAGGCTTCCGTCACTTTTTTCTTGCCGGACTTTATCAACTCGTGCGCCGCCTCCAGCCGTCGCTTGATAAGCCATTTCTGCGGCGTCAGGTCGCTCACCTTGGCGAAATCGCGTTTGAACGTCGCCAGGCTGCGGCCCGTATAGCTTGCGATCTCCTCCATCGACAAGTCGTACATGTAGTTCTCATTCAGATAGTCGATGATGTCTATTTTCCACGGATCGACGAAATCGAACAGCGAGGCGTAGAGGTTCTTATCCGTATTGAGCAGTACATAAGCCCCCTCGATCATCTTGAGCTTCAGCACCTCGTCGGAGGGCTGCACGCCCGCGTCGAAATAGGGAACGACCGATTCGAACAGGCTGCGGATGTCGGGGCGGTTATTAGGCAATACGCGCAGGCTCACTTTTTCACGTTTCGATTCCACGGGAATCTCTTTCCGGTCGAGCGTCCGGTAGAACTCCCGCAGAAACGGTTTCGTGAATTTCAACACGACAGAACGGTACGGATGCTCGGCATCGGCATGTTTCTGCAACCACATCCGGTTGTCGCGCCGCATGAAAGCGCATTCGCCCGGATGCAACACCGTTTTCCTGCCGCGCTCCTCGATTTCGAGCTCGCCGGAACACAGATAGATAAGCGTGTGCTCCCGGTTCTCGTGCGCGCAACCCCGGTCGTCGGTGAAAAAACTCGCTATCAGGACGTTCGAACAGTCGAATACATGCAATCGTTCCATATCGTCAACCTCTGTTTTTTGCAAAGATAACGATTTATCTCGCCTTGCGCTTTGCCGTGAGGCTCAAATTCCGATTCTTTTCAGCCACGCTTCCACTCCGCCGGCACTCCCCGGCATGTCGATCCCCGCATCGTCCGGACGCCCGGGCGTGGTAATATCGTCCGGATCGAGGTCCTCCGGAAGAGTTGCCGGAATGTGCTTCGACTCCGGAGTAAGGCGGTAGATCTTCTGCATCGACTCGTTCAGATAGGTCGTCGCTCCGTAGGTGAAGAACGGAACGATGGTCTTGCCGCTCAGATCGTAGGCTTCGAGAAAGGTGCAGACGACCATCGCAGGCTGGTGCCACCAGCAGGGCGAACCGACGAAAATCGTGTCGTACCGTGCGATTGTCTCCGCAGCGGGCAGATTCGCCACACCGGGCCGCAGGTCGCCGTACGCCTCGCGTTGAACACGGTCGCTGTCATCGTAGGGATCCGCAGCATACGGATCGGCCGCTTCGATACGGTACACATCGGCTCCGGTCAGCGCTGCAATGCGTTCGGCCACGCGCTGCGTATTACCCGTCGCAGAGAAATAGGCGACCAGGATATTGCTGTTCCCGGCCGGCTGATCGGGTGTTTCCGGGTCGGAAGTCTTTTCGTCCGCCGAGCAGGCGCCCATCGCCGCCAGCGAAAAAAACAAAAACGGAATCAAAAGAATCTTTTTCATACTTCGTACATTATTTATCCGATTCGTCGAACGGATGGTTTTCTATTCGTTGCCGGCCTCCGGACCGAACCATTCGGCCGGGCCTTTCGACACCTGCGTGCCGATGGCGATATGCGTGAACTCGCTGCCGGGGGCCGCACCGTGCCAGTGCACCACGCCGGGGGCGATTTTCACCACGTCGCCGGGGCGCAGCTCGCGGACCGCTCCGCCCTTTTCCTGATACAGTCCCCGGCCGGAAGTGCAGAGCAGAATCTGACCGCCTGGATGCGCATGCCAGCCGTTGCGCACGCCGGGAGCGAAAGTCACGTTGCCGACCGTGCAGTCCATCGAATCGGCCGCCGTGACGAACATTTCGAGCCAGGCATCGCCCGTGAAATTCGGGTTGTTCTCCAGCAGCGAACCTTTGGCAAAAACATCCTCCGCCAGCTGCGTTTGCGCTGTTTCGGCCGCTCGGTTGCAGCAGGCACCCGACAGGGCTGCGGCCGCAACGATAAGTATCCATTTCATATCGGTTCGTTATTTGAGGTATTGCCTGAAATAGCCGTCCAGTTTGGGCAGCGTGATTGCCAGATATTCCGGACGGTCGTAGAGATCGACGTGCGTGGCCCCTTCGACAACGAACAGCTCCTTGGGCTCGGCAGCCTTCGCATAGGCGTCTTCCGAAAAGTAGGCCGACACGGCATGCTCGCCCACGATGAAGAGCAGCGGACGCGGAGAGATGGTCCCGATCTGCACGAACGGAAAGAAATTCATCATCGGCGCGAGGCTCGTATAGGAATAATAGCCCGTCGAATTGGGATGCTTGCCGCGCTCCGGATTGTCGTAATAGTCCAAAAACTCGCGGGCGTACTGCGGCGTCGAGGCATCGACCTTTTCCGGCAGGGCGCGAATGTCCTTGCGGGCGGCTCCGCCGTATTCCGCTGTGCGCTGTGCACCGACGGCATCGAGCGTCGCCATGCGCTGTTCATAGGTCATCGAGTCTCCCACGCCCTGACGGCGGGCACGGCCCATGTCGTACATGCTGACCGTCGCCACGGCTTTGATCCGGTGGTCGATCTGCGCGGCGCTCACCGAGTAGCACCCGCCGCCGCAGATGCCGACGACTCCGATCCTGTCCGCATCGACCGCCGGGTGGTTCGACAGGAAATCGACCGCCGCGCTGAAATCCTCGACACGCACTTCGGGCGATTCGATCCGGCGCGGATAGCCGCCGCTTTCGCCGTAATAAGAGGCATCGAAAGCCAAGGTAACATAGCCCCGCTCCGCCAGGCTGCGGGCATAGAGCCCCGAGGTCTGCTCCTTCACGCCTCCGAACGGATGGCCGACGATGATGGCGGCATATTTTTGGGCCGGATCGTAATCCGCCGGGAGATAAAGATCGCCGACCACGTCGATGCGAAAGCGGTTTCGGAACGAGACCTTCCGCACCTGCACTCCGTTCTCCGTCGACACGGCCGGCGTTACGGAGTCGGCGAGCAGCCCTTTGCTCTGCAACACTTCGTCCAGCGCCACACGTCCGGCATCGGCTTCGCGGCGGCCGATCCGCCGTTCGACGATTGCCAGCAGGTGGCGCAGTTCATCGGGTGCGACTCCCGTGTTCAGGGCAATGCCCATGTGTCCCTTCATCATCGGCTCCACGCCTCCGACAGCGGCCAGTATCGCCACCGTGGCGATCTCCCGCTCGGCATGGGTCAGCACGTCGCGCTCGAAAAGGTCGGCGAAGAGATGCTCTTTGAGAAACACTTCGATTTCGGGAGCCAGCACGGCGTAATCGGCTTTCGGCGCATCCGCAGGGATACCGGAGATCTCCGCGAGAATGTCGCGTCCCCGTTCGTATTTCGGGCGGGCGTCGGTGACCGGCGACGCCTCGCGGCCCCAATTCACTTCGACACCGGCGGCCTTGCGCCCGTCGAGCACGCCGACCAGAGTTTGCAATCCGCGCAGAGCCCGCGGAAATCCGCAGTAGGCGTAGGCGTGCACCATCACCTCTTTCAGTTCGTTGACGGTCATGCCGTCGTCCAGCCCCGCAGCGAGGGCGGATTCCAGTCCGGCGAGGTCGCCCCGTCCCGTCAGGGCGGCGACCGCCGCGATGTGCTGTCGTTTCGTGTCCATAGCTTGTTCCGCTTTCGGGGTCTGTGCTGCGGCGAGCGAAGCGGCGCAGAGCATCCCCATTCCCAACATGTACTTTTTCATGGCTTTTTTCACTATTTCCGGGATTTCAGCGTTCCGCCCGCACTGTGGCCGCGGACCGCAACCCCGGTTCGTCTTTTCCGACAATGCAAAAGTAGGAAGCGGATGAAGGCGCATCCATAGACGGATTACGGATTCAAGCACCAATTTTACGGTTCGTGCAAAGAGTGTCCACGACGGACCAACCCGTATTACGGATTCAAGAACCGATATTACGGATTCCGCCGAAACAGGGTTGTGCGTATCTGAAAATCGGTTACCTTTGTCCCGGAAAAACGAATGAATACTATGGGAACGATCGTAAAATTGGATTCGGTGCAGGACTACAACGAACTGCTGGGCGTGGAGACGCTGCATCCGCTGGTAAGCGTCGTCGATTTTTCGGAACTGGAATCCGTGCGCCACTGTCTCAAAAACTTCGGGTTCTACTGCATTTTCCTCAAGCACCTCGACTGCGGGCCGTTGCTCTACGGGCGCAACCGGTACGACTACCGGGAAGGAACGCTGGTCTTCATCGCTCCGGGACAGGTCTTCGGCATCGACGACGGCAAAATCCTGTACGGATACAAGGGATGGTGTCTGATGTTCCATCCCGATCTGCTGCGCGGAACATCGCTCGCCCGGCGCATGGCCGACTACTCGTTCTTTTCCTATTCGTCGAACGAAGCGCTGCACATGTCCGAACGCGAGCAGCAGATCATCATCAACTGCTTCCGCGAAATCCGGGAAGAGTTGCAGCACGCCATCGACAAGCACTCGAAACAGATCATCGCGGCCAATATCGAGGTGCTGCTCAACCATTGCGTCCGTTTTTACGACCGACAGTTCGTTACGCGCGAAAACGTGAATAAGGACCTGCTGACCCGTTTCGAAGAGTTGCTGCGGGACTATTTCACGTCGGACAAGCCTCAGTCGCTGGGTCTGCCTTCGGTGGCGTGGTGCGCCGACCGGCTGCACCTGTCGGCCAACTATTTCGGCGATCTGATCAAGAAGGAGACCGGAAAATCGGCACAGGAGTACATCCAGCTGACCACCATCGACCGCGCCAAAGAGCTGCTGACCGAAGGCGGCAGGTCGGTCAGCGAAATCGCCTACGAACTGGGATTCAAATACCCGCACCATCTGAGCCGACTGTTCAAAAAGGTGGTCGGCTATACGCCCAACGAATACAAAACCCTCTCGGCCTGAGAGGGTTTTATTTTTTCCGGGCGGACACTCGCCGTGAACCTGCACGCCCAGTCCTTCTGCCTGCCATGAAAACGGGGCCGGATTCCCGTCTTCCTTTCACCGTTTTTTACTGCGCACTACGATGCAGTTGGGCACGGCCCGTTCGCCGGCATGGTCGAAGCGGTGGTTGTCGTAGGGATGGTTGAGCACGCCTTTCCGGGCGGTCCAGAGCGTCGAGGAGCCTCCTCCGTCGAGGTTCAGGGCTTCGACGAGCCCCAGCAGACGGGCGATATAGGCCGTTTCGGCGATGGTGGCGCCTTCGCCCTCGCCCCGGAAACGACCGTCGATGACGGCCATCACCACCTCGCCGTCGGCCCGCTTGCCGATCAGCGTGCGGGGATGACGGCCGGTGTAGAAAGTCTTGTCGGAATCGTATTCGACGATCCGGCCGCTGTCGATCAGCACGGGGCCCGCGGCCAGCACCGAACGGTAACGGCGCGCTACCTGCCGGTATTCCGACGTGTCGCAGAAGAAAATATCCATCTTGCGGCCTTTTTTGTCCTTGAAAGCGACAACGCCGTTGGTGCGGACCAGCTCCCTGGGGGTGGTGCGTCCCACGATCTTTCTATCGACCGACACGAACGTCACCGGCTCGAACGTCCTGACATCGAAATAACTGCCGTTGACGGCCATGTCCGCCCCGGCGGCCCTGCCCAGTTCGCTCACAGCCTCGGCCCGACGGTCGAGATGAACGATCCGCGTTTCAAATCCCCGCCGGGGATAACTGACGACGGAGATGCTCTGCCGGGAGCCGAACATATCGACCTGAGCATAGCGGCATCGGGCCCCTCCGCCGAGGTCGGAGACACGCCATTCGGCAGTCACGAAAGCAATCGAATCGGCAGGGGAGGTCTGGGCCGCCGCTGCAAAGGCATACAGGGAGAGCAATGCGCCGAGTGTAAATCTGATCATAACGGTCATTAAAAGCGAGGTTAAAACTAACCATTAAAAATCAATTTACCAAATCGGTACGATGACGGCCGGCACGCAGCCCCCGAAAAAACGGTCCGGACGGCAAATTCCGTCAAAAATTCGTATCTTTATCCGCCGGGCGCGCCCCGGAACACGAAACACAATACACACCGAATGATGAAAACTCACAGAATCCTATGGCTCGGCTGCTGTCTGGCGGTCGCAGGCTGCGGCGGCGACAAGTCCCCCGGCCGTAATTACGACAAGGAAATCGACCGGCTCATGGGCCGCATGACGCTCGCCGAGAAGATCGGCCAGATGAACCAGGTATCGGGCAAGAGCAATCCCACCGGCGTCCTGAAACAGTACTCGTCGCTCGAAGGACGTGTCCGCGAAGGCAAGATCGGTACCGTGCTCAATGTCACGGGAGCCGTCACGACGCGGGAACTCCAGCGGATCGCCGTCGAGGAGACCCGTTTGGGAATCCCCCTGATCTTCGCGCTGGACGTGATCCACGGCTACAAGACCATTTCGCCCGTACCCCTTGCTGAAAGTTGTTCGTGGGACATGGAAACGATCGAAGCCTCGGCCCGGATGGCCGCCGTCGAAGCCTCGGCAGCGGGTCTGCAATGGACTTTCGCCCCGATGGTTGACATCGCCCGCGACCCGCGCTGGGGCCGCGTCATGGAGGGAGCGGGGGAGGACCCCTACCTCGGATCGTGCATCGCCCGGGCCCGCGTCCGGGGATTCCAGGGCGGCGATCTCTCGGCATCGAACACCATCCTCGCCTGCGCGAAGCATTTCGCGGGCTACGGAGCCTCCGAAGGAGGCCGCGACTACAACACGGTGGACATCTCCGACCAGCGGCTGCGCGAACTCTACCTGCCGCCGTTCAAAGCCGCCGCAGATGCAGGCGCCGCGACTTTCATGAACTCGTTCAACGAACTCTCGGGCGTTCCTGCCACCGGCAACCGCTTCCTCGTGAAACAGATCCTGCGCGGCGAGTGGGGCTGGGACGGCGTCATCGTCTCCGACTGGGGGTCCGTGGCCGAAATGATTCCCCACGGCGTCGCCGAGGACAAGAAACAGGCCGCGTTGCTGGCCGTAAAGAACGAATGCGACATCGACATGGAGGGCGGCTGTTATCCGAGTTCGCTCGAAGAACTGGTGAAGGAGGGCAAGGTCTCCGAAAAGGAGATCGACCGCTCCGTCCGCCGCATCCTCCGGCTGAAATACGAGCTGGGACTCTTCGACGATCCCTACCGCTACTGCGACGAGCAACGTGAAAAAGAGGTGACCCTCTCGGCGGCTCACCGCGAAACGACGCGCGACATGGCCCGCAAGTCGATCGTGCTGCTCGAAAACCGCAAGTCCGTGCTGCCCCTCGGCAAACCCCGTTCCATCGCCGTCGTCGGGCCGCTGGCCGACAGTCCGGTGGACATGCTGGGCGAATGGAGGGCCAAAGGCGACCCGAAGGAGGTCGTGACGATCCTCCGGGGCATCGAAAAGGCCGCCGGGGCCGGCACACGCATCGTCCATGCCAAAGGCTGCAACGTCACGGGCAGCGACCGGAGCGGCTTCGCGGAGGCCGTCCGCGCGGCACGCGGCGCCGACGTGGTGATCGCCTGCCTGGGCGAGAGCGCCGACATGAGCGGCGAAGGCTACTGCCGCTCGGAACTGGGACTTCCGGGTGTCCAGCAAGAGTTGCTGAAAGAGCTTAAAAAGACCGGAAAACCCGTCGTCCTGCTGCTGAGCAACGGCCGTCCGCTGACGCTGGCGTGGGAGAAGGAGAACATCGAAACGATCGTCGAAACGTGGTTCCTGGGCACCGAGGCCGGAAACGCCGTCGCCGACGTGCTGTTCGGCAAATACAACCCCTCGGGCAAACTGGTCATGTCGTTTCCCTACAACGTCGGCCAAATCCCGGTCTACTACAACCACAAGCACACGGGGCGCCCGTTCGAGCCGAACCAGCGCTATGTGATGCACTATATCGACGCTCCGGTCGATGCCCTCTATCCGTTCGGCTACGGACTGAGCTATACGACGTTCGAATACGGCGTCCCGACGCTCAACAGCGACCGGATGGCTGCCGACGGCCGCATCACGGCGACGGTGAAAGTCGCCAACACCGGCGACTATGACGGCGAAGAGGTCGTACAGCTCTACATCCGCGACATCAAGGCGCAGATCACCCGTCCGGTGAAAGAGCTGAAAGGCTTCCGGAAAATCTTCCTCAAAAAGGGCGAATCCGCCGACGTGACCTTCGACATCACGCGCTCCGAACTGGAATACGTGCTGGCCGACGGCTCCGTCGTTTCCGATCCCGGCGAGTTCGAACTCTTCATCGGCGGCAGCTCCGCAGACCTCCGTCCCGTCCGATTCACAGTACTTCAATAAGCAATGATAACGATGAAAAAAACGCTTCTGCTGCTTGCAGCCTCCGTCGCCTGCGCCTTTCCCGCTCTGGCGCAGAAAACCTACACGCTCACCTCTCCCGACGGGCGTCTCCGGACGACCGTCGCGGCGGGCGATGCACTGGCCTATGCCGTCACGCTCGACGGACGACCGATACTGGACGCTTCGCCGCTCTCGCTGACACTGGACAACGGCACGACGTGGGGCATAGCCCCGCGTGTGGCAGGCGTCTCGCGCACGAGCGTCGATACCGCGATTCCGTCGCCGTTCTACCGCTCGGCAGAGGTCCGCGACCGCTACAACGGCCTTACGCTGAAGATGCGGGGTGACTGGTCGGTGGAATTCCGGGCCTACGACGACGGCGTTGCCTACCGCTTCGTGAGCCGTGCGAAAAAGCCTTTCAACATCGTGAGCGAACAGGCGGAATACCGTTTCCCCGCCGACTGCGCCGTGACGGTACCCTATGTACGCGACCATGCCGGCAACATCGACGCCCAATGGCGCAATTCGTTCGAGAATACCTACACCGAGACGACCCTTTCGAAGCTCGACGCCGGACGGCTGATCTTCCTGCCGCTGGTCGTGGACGCCGGCGACGGGATGAAGGTCTGCATCACCGAAACCGATCTGAACGACTATCCGGGCATGTATCTGTGGAACGGCGACGGCGGGCAGCACCTCACGGCACGTTTCGCGCCCTATCCCAAACGCACGGAGCAAGGCGGATACAACAATCTGCAAATGGTGGTCAAAGAGCGCGAGGCGTTCATCGCCAAGGTCGAGGCTCCGCGCACGTTCCCGTGGCGCGTGGCCATCGTCGGCACGGACCCCGACCTCGCCGCCAGCGACCTGAGCTTCCTGCTGGCCGCACCTTCGAAAATCGACGACACGTCGTGGATCAAGCCCGGCAAGGTGGCCTGGGACTGGTGGAACGCCTGGAACATCTCGGGCGTGGACTTCCGGGCGGGAATCAACACCGAGACCTATAAGTATTACATCGACTTCGCTGCTGCGAAGGGTATCGAATACGTGATTCTCGACGAAGGGTGGGCCGTAAACAAAAAGGCCGACCTGATGCAGATAGTCCCGGAGATCGACCTGCCTGCGATCGTGGAGTACGGACGGCAGAAAGGCGTGGGCATCATCCTCTGGGCCGGCTACTGGGCCTTCGACCGCGACATGGATAATGTCTGCAAACACTATTCGGAGATGGGCGTCAAGGGCTTCAAGGTCGATTTCATGGACCGCGACGACCAACAGATGACCGCCTTCAACCACCGCGCGGCGGAGACGGCGGCCCGATACGGACTGATTCTCGACCTGCACGGCACACACAAACCCGCGGGTCTGAACCGCACGTGGCCCAATGTGCTGAACTTCGAGGGCGTGCACGGTCTGGAGCAGATGAAGTGGAGCCCCGAATCGGTGGATCAGATGAAGTACGACGCGACGATCCCGTTCATCCGTCAGGCCGCAGGTCCGATGGACTACACGCAGGGGGCCATGCGCAACGCCACACGGAAGAACTACCGTCCCGTCAACTCGGAGCCGATGAGCCAGGGCACGCGCTGCCACCAGCTGGCGTTGTACGTCGTGCTCGACTCGCCGCTGAACATGCTGTGCGACTCGCCGACGAACTACCTGCGCGAGGCGGAATGCACGGAGTTCATCGCCGCGATTCCGACCGTGTGGGACGAGACGCGCATTCTCGGCGGACGCATGGGCGAGTACATCGTCTCGGCGCGCCGCAGCGGAGATACGTGGTACGTCGGCGCCATCACGGACTGGACGCCGCGCGACGTGGAGGTCGATCTCGCGCCGCTGGGCATCGGCGGCACGGTCGAGGCGACGATCTTCCGCGACGGTGTGAACGCCGACCGAAAAGCCTCGGACTACAAGCGCGAAACGATCCGTATCGACACCGTCGAACCCCTGAAGATACACCTCGCACCCGGAGGCGGATTCGTCGCCGTACTCGCTCCCGTCCGATAGCCGCCGCCGCTTCCGCCGTCCGTCGCATCGCTTAATAACGGTATCCGGATGCTCCGAAAACCCCGAAAAATAGGTATTGCCCCGCGCCGGAGAATGTCGTTACTTTGCGAAAAACCAAAAAACCGAAAGAGATGACTGGAATTTTTTACGGAAGTACGACCGGCACGACGGAGGCCGTCGCACAGGACATTGCCAAACAGCTCGGCGTAGCGTCCGCCGACGTTCACAACGTGGCGGACGCCTCGGCCGACGAGGCGAACAAATACGACCTGCTGGTGCTGGGTTCCTCGACATGGGGCAGCGGCGAACTGCAAGACGACTGGTATCCTTTCCTCGACGCCCTGAAAGCCAAGGACCTCGCCGGCAAGAAAGTCGCCCTGTTCGGCTGCGGCGACAGCGGCTCCTATCCCGACACCTTCTGCGACGCCATCGGGCTGATCTACGAAGGATTGCAGGACACGGGCTGCACGTTCGTCGGCTCCTATGCGCCCGAAGGCTACGACGTCACCGACTCGCTGGTGTGCAGCGACGGCCGGTTCGTCGGACTGGCCATCGACGAGAGCGACCCGGGCAAGACCGACGCCCGCCTCGCCGCCTGGTGTGAGAACCTCAGAAACGTCTGACGATGAGTGCCGAGGATTTCAGCCGCCACGGTTCGATGAAACTCTTCATGCACCACATCTACGAGTTTCAGAAGGGTGTGCGCAGTCTGGTGCTGTGTACGATGTGCCGCACGTGCGCCGTGCTGGTCTGCGAACGGCTCGACCGGCTGGGGATCGAACACCTCACCCAGCCCGTCACCGACAGCAAGGTCAACCTCTATTTCGGCAACCGGCTGTGCCTGAACGCGGTGCGAACGTTCGTCCACAAGCCGCTCAACGAACTGACGCCCGAGGAGGACTTCATGCTCGGCGCCATGCTGGGGTACGACATCGCCCGGCAGTGCGAACGCTTCTGCAAGCGCAAACGCCTGCTGGCATGAGATGGAGAAGCCGCCGGAGATTCCGGCGGCTTCTCTTTTTTTCGTCAGAGTCCGACGACCTCCCCGATGACGGGTTGCAGAACCGCGGGCGGCTCGTGCCCGGCCATCGCCGCAGCGGTCCTCAGCGGCTCGTCCCACGGATGCCGCGCCAGAGCGTATTTCGAATGGTGGACCGTCAGCACCTTCCGGGCTCCCAGGTCGGCCACGGCCTGCGGCAGATGATCGGGCAGCGTATGTATATAGCGCCAGTCGGCATCGTACTGCCCGTTTTCGAGAACGGCGAGGTCGATCTCCGGGAAGCGCTCTCCGATCTGCGCGAAATGGCTTCCGTAACCGCCGTCGCCGCCGATATAGATCTTCCGCGCGGAGGTCTCCAGCAGGAAGGAGGCCCACAGCGACTTATTGGGATTCAGCCCCCGGCCCGAGAAGTGACGCGATGTCAGGCAGAAGACCCGGATTCCCTCCACGGGGCTGGCATCCTCGTCCCAGTCCAGTTCGACGATCCGCTCCGGAGCGAATCCCCAGCGTTCGAAATGTTCGCCGACACCCAGCGGACAGACGACCTTTCCGATGCGGTCTTTCAGTTCGCGGACCGTACGGTAATCGAGATGGTCCCAATGGTCGTGGGTGATGACGAGCAGATCTACCGCAGGCATATCCTCCGGGCGGTAGAGGTCGCTGCCCGGAAAGGCCCTGTTCAGAAACCCCAGCGGAGCGGCGCTCCGGAAAACCGGGTCCACGAGAATCCGCCGCCCGCCCGAAAGGATCAGGTAGGAGGAGTGTCCGAACCAGACCAGTTGCTCCCGCGCGGGGTCGAGCTCCCGCAAATCGGTCCTGACAGCAGCCACGGGCACCGCCGGACGCAGGTTCTCCGTCGAACGGAACAGGAATCCCAGCATGGTCCGCACACGTCCCCGGTCCGCGGTGATCTGCGGGGTGCGCTCCCGGTTGCGGAACTGCCCGTCGCGGTAGTTGGGCGAGCGTTCGATCCGGACCAGCCGCTCCCCGCGGGGCAGCCGTCCGAACGAAGGTCGATGGATGAAGAGCGCGACCGCAGCGGCCAGCAGACAGACGATTCCGAGAAGCAGAAGCATGACACGTTTTGTTTTTCGGCGGAACATTCGTAATAGCGTTTTGACAATGTACAAATATAAACCCGTTTTTCCGGTCTTTCGGTATACGGATTCCGGATTTTATTACCGTTATTACACCTTTTCTTAACAAAAACAGGCATTTCGGCATCATATTCGCCCGATTTGCACCGGGAGGAGAGGCAGATTGACAAAAAATCCTAATTTTGCAATCCAAATACCGGACATCCGAACCAGGCAATCAATACACACGATGTCAAGCAATGAAAATATCCCGTGATAAAATCAGGCAGCAGGCACTCCTGACAGGACGCCGCACGCTGGAACTGGGCAAAGAGGCAGGCGGCAGGGTCCGCCGCTTTTCCAAACGCACCTGGATCATCCTCGGCGGAGCCGCCGTCGTGGCGGCCGGAGGGCTGTGGTGGTGGCTGCGTCCCGAGCCCGCAAAACCCGTCTGGCCGGTGGTCGAGGTCGAACCCGTCCAGACCGACGATATAGAACTTTACGGCGAATACGTCGGACGCATCCGCGCCCAGCAGTTCGTCGAAATCCGCGCCCGCGTCGAGGGCTTCCTCGAAAAGATGATGTTCGAAGAGGGCACCTATGTCCGCAAGGGACAGCCTCTGTTCATCATCGACCCCAAACTCTATCGGGCGCACGCCAACAAGGCCCGGGCCCAGCTGAACAAGGACAAGGCCATGGCCCTCAAAGCCGAGCGCGACTTGCAGCGCATCCGTCCGCTCTACGAGCAGAACGCCGCGAGCCAACTGGACCTCGACAACGCCATCGCTTCCTACGAAAGCGCCACGGCGGCCGTGGCGATGAGCGAGGCCGACCTCACGCAGACCGAAACGGCCCTGAGCTACACCACCGTCAGTTCGCCGATCTCGGGCTACATCTCCGAGCGCAGCGTGGACATCGGGACGCTCGTGGGTCCCAACGGCAAATCGCTGCTGGCGACGGTGGTCAAGAGCGACACCGTGCGCGTGGATTTCAGCATGACGGGTCTCGACTACCTCAAAAGCAGGGCCCGCAACGTCAACCTGGGCCAGAAAGACTCCACACGCAAGTGGGACCCCTACATCACCATCACGCTGGCCGACAACACGCAGTATCCGCTGCGCGGGCTCGTGGACTTCGCCGATCCGCAGGTAGATCCCGAAACGGGAACCTTCTCCGTGCGGGCCGAGATGGCCAACCCCGACCGCATCCTGCTTCCGGGGCAGATCACCAAGGTGCGCCTGCTGCTGGACGTACGCGAAGACGCCACGGTCGTTCCGACCAAATCCGTCGTCATCGAGAAGGGCGGCGCCTATGTCTTCGTCATACGGCCCGACAGCATCGCCGAGCGCCGCATGATCGAACTCGGCCCCGAGGTCGATAACCGGGTGATCGTCGAACGGGGCGTCGTTCCCGGCGAGAAGATCGTCGTGGAGGGCTTCCACAAGCTCACCCACGGCGACAAGGTGGACCCCGTGCCGGCCCCTGCAAAGAGTCGCGTAACCGAGACGGAGGCGTCTGAAAAATAGCGAGCCATGAAATCGGATTTCTTTATCGACCGGCCCGTATTCTCGACCGTTCTCTCCATCATCATCGTCATCGTCGGCCTGCTGGGACTGGTATTGCTGCCCGTGGACCAGTATCCGCGCATCGTGCCCCCGGTGGTGAAGGTTTCGGCATCGTATCCCGGCGCCAGCGCCCAGACCGTGACTCAGGCCGTCGCCACGCCCATCGAACAGGAACTCAACGGAACGCCCGGCATGCTCTACATGGAATCGACGAGCAGCAACTCGGGCGGTTTCTCCGCCACCGTCACGTTCGACATCGACACGGACGCCGACCTGGCGGCCGTCGAGATTCAGAACCGCGTGAAGCAGGCCGAGGCGCGTCTTCCGGCCGAAGTCATCCAGAACGGCATTTCGGTCGAGAAGCAGGCTTCGAGCCGCCTGATGACCATCACGCTGCTGTCGAACGACCCCAAGTTCGACGAGATATACCTTTCGAACTACGCCACGCTCAACGTGCTGGACATGCTGCGCCGCGTGAAGGGGGTCGGCAGCGTCTCGAACGTCGGCAGCCGCTACTACGCCATGCAGATCTGGGTGCAGCCCGACCGGCTGGCCAACCTCGGACTGACGGTCCAGGACCTGCAAAAGGTACTCAAAGACCAGAACCGCGAATCGGCGGCGGGCGTACTGGGCCAGCAGCCCATCACGGACCTCGATGTCACGATCCCGATCACCGCCCGCGGACGCCTTTCGTCGGTCCGCGAGTTCGAGGAGATCGTCATCCGCGCCAACCCCGACGGATCGCTCATCCGCCTCAGGGACGTGGCCCGCATCTCGCTCGAAGCCTCGTCGTACAGCACCGAGAGCGGCATCAACGGCGGCAATGCGGCCGTGATGAATATCAACATGCTGCCGGGCGCCAACGCCATGGAGGTGGCGCACTCGGTGCGCGAGACGATGGAGGAGATCAGCCGCAGCTTCCCCGAGGGCATCTCCTACAAGATTCCGTTCGACATGACCTCCTACATCTCGCAGTCGATCAAGGAGGTCTACCACACATTGTTCGAAGCCTTGCTGCTGGTGATCCTCGTGGTCTTCCTCTCGCTGCAAAACTGGCGCGCGACGCTCATCCCGACGATAGCCGTGCCGATCTCGCTGATCGGTACGTTCGGCGTGATGCTGGCCTTCGGATTCTCGCTCAACATGATGACCCTGCTGGGACTTATCCTCGCCATCGGCATCGTCGTGGACGACGCCATCGTGGTCGTCGAAGCCGTGGAACGCACGATGGACGAAGAGGGGCTCTCCCCGTACGAAGCCACGAAGAAAGCCATGAGCGGACTGGGCAGCGCCATCGTCGCCACGTCGCTGGTGCTGTGCGCCGTGTTCGTTCCCGTGAGCTTCCTCTCGGGCATCACCGGCCAGCTCTACCGCCAGTTCACCATCACCATCGCCGTTTCGGTGCTGATCTCGACGTTCGTGGCCCTGACGCTTTCGCCGGCCCTCTGCGCCCTGATCCTGCGCCCCGATCCGGGCAAAAAGAAAAACCGTCTTTTCCGCCGCATCAACATCTGGCTGGCCAACGGAACGAAGTTCTACGAACGGATGATCCGCGGCGGCGTGCACCATTCGAAACGCATGCTGGCGCTCTTCGGGCTGACGCTCGCGGCGCTGTGGGCGCTCAACCGGATCGTTCCCCAGAGCTTCATGCCGCAGGAGGACCAAGGCTATTTCACCGTCGAACTGGAACTTCCGGAAGGGGCCACGCTCGAACGTACGCGCCGCGTGACGGACCGCGCTATGGAGTACCTGATGTCGCTCGAAGAGGTGGAATACGTGCTCAACGTCACCGGATCGAGCCCCCGCGTGGGCACCAACCAGTCGCGCAGCCAGCTGACGGTGATCCTCAAACCGTGGGAGGAGCGCAAAAATTCGGACATCCGCCGGCTGATGAACGACATCCGCGAGGAGATGCGCCGTTATCCCGAAAGCAAGGTCTACCTCTCGACGCCGCCCGTCATTCCGGGACTGGGCGCCTCGGGCGGTTTCGAAATGGTGCTCGAAGCCCGCGGCAACGCCTCGTACGGCGACCTCCAGCGGGCCGTGGACACGCTGCTGCACTACGCTTCGAAGCGCAAGGAGCTGACGGGCCTCTCGTCGTCGATGCAGAGCGACATCCCGCAGCTCTATTTCGACGTGGACCGCGACAAGGCCCAGATGCTCGGCGTTCCGATGGCCGACATCTTCTCGACGATGAAGACCTTCACCGGATCGGTCTACGTCAACGACTTCAACATGTTCAACCGCATCTACCGCGTCTACATCCAGGCCGAAGCCCCGTACCGGGCCCAGCGGGAGAATTTGGGTCTCTTCTTCGTGCGGGGCGCCGACAAGGCGATGATCCCCATCACGGCCCTCGGTACGACCTCCTACACCACGGGACCGGGCACCATCCGGCGTTTCAACATGTTCAACGCGGCGACCGTCTCGGGCGAGGCGGCTCAGGGATACAGCTCGGGGCAGGCTATGGCCATCCTCGAACAGATCGCCCGCCGCCACCTGCCGCAGTCGATCGGCGTCGAGTGGAGCGGCCTTTCCTATCAGGAAAAACACGTCAGCGGCCAGACCGGGTACGTGCTGGCGCTGGCTTTCCTCTTCGTCTTCCTGTTCCTCGCGGCGCAGTACGAAAGCTGGCTGATCCCCGTGGCGGTGATCCTCTCGCTGCCGATCGCAGGCATCGGCGCCTATCTGGGCAACTGGGCCTGCGGGCTGGAGAACAACATCTACTTCCAGATCGGACTGGTGATGCTGGTGGGGCTGGTGGCCAAGAACGCCATCCTGATCGTCGAGTTCGCCAAGGATGAAGTCGAAAAGGGCCGCGACATCCTCACGGCCGTCATTCTGGCCGCACGCCTGCGCTTCCGGCCCATCGTCATGACTTCGCTGGCCTTCATCCTCGGCATGCTGCCGCTGGTCTTCGCCAGCGGTCCCGGATCGGCCAGCCGGCAGGGCATCGGCACGGGCGTCTTCTTCGGCATGCTGGTGGCCATCACCGTCGGCATCGTCTTCGTGCCGTTGTTCTTCGTCTGGGTGTATAAACTGAAGGAAAAATGGAGTACGCGATGAAACGAAGCACTTTATATATCTTCGGAGCCCTGCTGCTGACTCTGGCGGGAGGCTGCTCCGTGCAGAAGAAATGCCCGGCCCCGGAACTGAACCTCCCCGCCGAGATCGTCGCCGGACGCACCGATTCGCTGACCATCGGCGACATGGCCTGGTGGGAGGTCTACACCGATACGACGCTCTGCCGGCTGATCGGCCGCACGCTCGACCGCAACCGCAACATGCAGTCCGCCGAAGCGCGCATCCGCCAGCTGGAGGAGCTCTACCGGGTGAGCAAGGCGGCCCGGCTGCCGTCGCTCGGAGGGTTGGTGCTCGCCGACAACGAGACCAACGACTATTACGGCGAGGCCCACAAGAGCGACGCCGAATTCAGCGTCAAGGCGACCCTGAGCTGGGAAGCCGACCTGTGGGGCAACCTGCGGTGGGCCAAACGCAAGGGCGCGGCGGAATACCTCGCCTCGGTCGAGGCGGCCCGGGCCATGCAAATGACGCTCGTCGCCGAAGTGGCCACGGCCTATTTCGAGCTGACGGCGCTGGATCACGAACTGGACGTGGTGCGCCGCACGGTGGAGACCCGCGAGGAGAGCATGCGGCAGGCCCGGCTGCGTTTCGAAGGCGGCCTGACCTCCGAGACAGCCTACCAGCAGGCGAAAGTCGAGCTGGCGAGCGCCTCGGCGCTGATTCCCGACCTCGAACTGAAAATCGCCCAAAAGGAAAATCAGATCTCGGTGCTCGCGGGAGGCTATCCCGCCCGCGTGTCGCGCAGCAAGATGAACCTGAATGTCACGATGCCCGACTCGCTGGCCATAGGAGTGCCCTCGACGCTGTTGCAGCGCCGTCCCGACGTGCGGCAGGCCGAGCAGAATCTGAAAGCCGCAATGGCCGCAGCCGGCATGGCCTATGCCGACCGGTTCCCGCGGCTGACGATCTCGCTGACGGGAGGGCTCGAAAACGACGCCCTCAAAGGACTCATCGAATCCCCGTTCTCCTATGCCGTCGGCAACCTCACGGCGCCGCTGTTCGCCTTCGGATCGAAACGGGCGAAATACCGCGCGGCGCTGGCGGCCTACGACCAGGCGCGGCTAGCTTACGAACAGAAGGTGCTGGAGGTCTTCCGGGAGGTTAACGACGCCGTGGTCGCCTATCGCAACATGCGCAGGACCGCCGAACTGAAATTCAACCTCAAAGAGGCGGCCCGGCAGTATGTCGTGCTGGCCAAGTTGCAGTACATAAACGGGGTGATCCGCTACATCGACGTACTCGACGCCCAGCGGAAATTCTTCGACGCGCAGGTCGAGGAGAGCAAGGCCGTGCGCAACGAACATCTGGCGCTGGTCGGGCTCTACAAGGCCCTCGGCGGCGGATGGGATACCCCGGAGCACGAAAAGAAAGGCTGACCCCGACGGTCAGCCTTTTTTCTTCCCCAGTTTGGCCCGGATGCGGCTCAGCGACTGCGGCGTGATCCAGAGGTAGGAGGCGATGTGTTTCAACGGCACGACCTGCAACAGTTCAGGGCTCTCGGCCATCAGCGTCCGGTAACGCTCCTCGGCCCGCGGGGCCCCACCCGAAAGAATCCAGTTTTCAAGCGCCATAAACTGCTCCTCGAAGAGCCGCCGTCCGAAATTGGCCGCCCCGACCGACGAGGCGAAAAACTCCTCCAGATCGGCTTTGGCGATGCCGTACAGCTCGGCGTCGCACATCGCCTCGATGGTGATCTGCGAAGGAGCGTTGCCGACATATCCCCACGTCGAAAAGAGCGCCTCGCCCTCGCCGGCGAACCACACCGAAACATCTGCGCCGTCGTTGCAGTAGCGGCCCAGCCAGATGCCGCGGCTCACGACGTAGAAATCGGAATTGCGTTCGCCCTCGCGGACCACACATTCGCCCTTCCGGAAAGTCCGTCGCTCCATCCGTTCCACGAGCCGCCGGCACTCCTCAGGGGGAAGGTTGTATTTCCGGCTGAATTTTTCGATAAAAGCCTCCATGCCTTACAGATTTGAGAAGACAAAGATAGCACAAAATCGAACAACCGGCCCCTTTTCAGCCGCAAGCCATCCTGCAACCCTCTAAAACCTGCTTTTCAAGCGGGTCCGATAGTAGATCGCCATGACGACCCCGAAGGTAAGCACCTCGGCCAGCGGCACGGCCAGCCAGATGCCCTCGACATCCAGCAACAGGGGCAGTCCGAAGAAGCAGAGCACCATGAAGACGAATCCGCGCAGGAGGGTGACCAACATGGCCGGACGCGCCCGCTCGACGCTCTGGAAATAACTGATCGCCACGATGTTCACGGCAAAAAAGACGAATCCCGACGCGAACAGCGGAAGCCCCCGGACGGCGATGTCGTAAGCAGGGTAGGCGCTGTCGATGAACATGGCCACGATTTCGCGGCTGAAAAGCGCCGTCACGCCGAAGAAACCCAGTCCGGCCGTCAGGGCCGTCATCAGCGCCAGCCGGAACGCCTTGCGCACACGTGCGTCGTTGCCCGCGCCGAAATTGTAGCTCAAGATCGGCTGTGCCGACTGGCCGATGGCATTGTAGACCATGAAGATAATCGGAAAGAAATAGCAGGCGATGCTGAACGCCGCCACGCCGTCCTCGCCCAGATAGCGGATAAAGACGTAGTTCCCGGCGAACATCATCGTCGCAATGGCTCCTTCGCACAGGAAGGTCGAGAGCCCCAGCCGGCACATGTACTCCACATTGCGCAAGGTCAGGCGCATGCTTTTGCGGCTCAGTTTCACACGGCAGAAACGCACGACCCGCCGGCGGCCGCTCAGATAGACGAGGATCATCCCCGCACCCACGATATAGCCCAGGCTCGTGGCCAGCGCGGCGCCCGTCATTCCCCAGCCGAAGATGAAGATGAACACGTAGTCCAGCGCGATATTGATGACCGCCGGAACGGCGTTGCAAAGCATAGCGTAATTGGGCGACCCGTCGAGGCGGATGAAGAACATCCCCGAGCTGAGCAGGGCGCTGAAAGGCAGGAAAGGCGCGAACCAGTGCATGTACTCCACGGCCAGCGGCAGCAGGCGGTCCGAGCTGCCCAGCAACCGGGCAACTGCGGGAGCGTACCAGGTAATGAGGAAGCTGTATGTCGCCAGCAGCAGCGACGAAACCACCACGGCCTGCGTCACGTTGATACGCGCGACCTTGACTTTCCCCTGCGAGAGGTGGATCGAGGCCACGACCGAGGCCCCGACGCCGAACATCAGTCCGACGCCTGTGCTGATGAGGAACAGCGGGGCGGTGATGTTAACCGCGGCCAGAGCGTCGCTGCCGATGCCGCGGCCCACGAAAATCCCGTCCGTGATGACGAACACGGCCGAGAAAATCATCCCCAGCACGGTAGGAATCAGCAGTTTGCGGAACAATTTCGAAATGTCCATGCTGCCGAAATCAATACTGTCTTTCATAAGGCTCGTTTTTCGGTGTGCAAAGATACGCGCTTGCGGCCGGGCAAAAATTAACATTTGGTAAAAAAAGCCCCTCCAAGGGGAGGGGCCGTATGCGGGGCGTCAGAGAGTTCCCCGTTTGAGCTGCTCGACGAAACGGTCGATGCGGCGCAGCTGCTGCGGGATTTTGATCGACTGCGGGCAGTGCGACACGCATTGGTCGCAGCCGATGCAATGGCTCGCCTGCCGGAGCTTCGGCACCGAACGGTCGTAGCCGACGAGAAACGCCCGCCGGGCCTTCCGGTAAGCAGGGTCCTGCCGGTCTTTCGGGACGTTGCCCTCGTTCACACAGCGGTTGTAGTGGGCGAAAATCCCCGGAATGTCCAGTCCGTAGGGGCAGGGCATGCAGTACTGACACTCGGTGCAGGGCACGGTGGGGTATTTCAGCATCACCTGCGCCGTGTCCTCCAGCAGCGCCAGTTCGTCGTCGGTGCAGGGTTCGAGCGGCGAATAGGTGCGGATATTGTCCTGCAAATGCTCCATGTAGGTCATGCCGCTCAGCACGGTCAGCACCCCGGGGTAGGACCCCGCGAAGCGGAACGCCCACGAAGCGGTGCTCTGCGTCGGACGGCGTTCTTTGAGCCGTTCGCTCAGATGGTCGTTCAGCCGCGAGAGACGGCCGCCCAGCAGCGGCTCCATGATCACGGCCGGAATGCCGCGCTTCTCCAACTCGCCGTACAGGTAGTCGGCATTGACGTTGCGGCCCCCGGCATGCTTCCAATCGACGTAGTTCATCTGTATCTGCACGAAGTCCCACACGGCCTCGCCCCGGTCGTGCATCGCCAGCAGATGGTCGAAGACCTTCCGGTCGCCGTGGAACGACCACCCGAGGTTGCGGATGCGCCCCGCCTCGCGTTCGCGCAGAAGAAAGTCGAGCACGCCGTTGTCGATGAACCGCTCGTTGAAGGTCTCCACGCCTTTGCCGCCGCCCACCGAGTGCAGCAGGTAGTAGTCCAGATAATCGACCTGCAATTCGGCCATCGACCGGCGGTACATGGCCAACGAATTTTCGCGCGTGAAATTCGAGAAATTGGACATCTTCGTGGCGACGAACACCTTCTCGCGCGGATGGCGTTTGAGGGCGATGCCCGTGGATTTTTCGGAAAAGCCCTGCACGTAGACGGGCGCCGTATCGAAATAGTTGACCCCGTGGGCAACGGCATAATCGACCAGCTCGTTGACGGCCTCTTGGTCGATCGGATTCCCGTCGGCCGCAGGCGTCTCCAGCAGCGGCCAGCGCATGCAGCCGTATCCCAGCAGCGACACCCGGTCGCCGGTCGCTGGCGTCGTCCGGAAAGTCATCCGGTCGGTCGGGACTTCACCGACAGCGGCGGCAGCCCCCGGGCCCCGCTTTCCGCAGCCGTAAATCCCCGCGGTCGCGGCGGCGGCCCCGGCACCGAAGAGTTTCAGAAACTCGCGGCGGTCTATCTTTCTCTTCTCCATCTCTTCGCTTTTTAGATGATTCGCTGACGTTGGTGGCCTTCGACATAGATTGCGCTGAACGGACGCGCCGGGCAGAGGTTCTCGCAGGCTCCGCAGCCGATGCAACGCTCTTCGAGCACGGCCGGAATGCGCGGCGACTGCGGATCGCCGGGGTCGCGGGGCACCATCTTGATCGCCCCCGCGGGACAATGGCGGGAGCAGTTGTTGCAGTGCACGCCGTCGGTGTTGACCACGCAGTTTTCGGCGATCCACACCGCATGGCCTATCTGCGTCGCCGACTTCTCCGCGAGGTCCGCGAGGCGGATGGCGTCCGTGGGGCACACTTCGGCGCAGCGGGCGCACTCCGGACGGCAATAGCCGCGCTCATACGACATCTCGGGCTTCATCAGCATCGACAGCCGCCCCGAAGGACGCAGCACCTGATTCGGGCAGGCCGACACGCACAACTGGCACGAGGTGCAATGCGTCGTGAAGCGGCGCAGATTCTGCGCTCCCGGAGGCAGGATCGGCACGGCACGGTCCGGGATCTTCTTCTCCTCAATCACGGCCAGTCCGCCATCGACCTTTTTCTCCTGCGCACGCAGGGCGGTATAGGCGAAGAGCCCCAGCACGCCGAAGAACCGGCGCCGCGAAGCGTCGGTCCGAGGTTCCCCGGCAGGGGAAGCCGACGGCCGTTCCGGCCGCCGCAAGGTATAGGTGATGGCTCCCTGATGACAGGATTCGAGACAGTCCATGCAAGCCACGCAGCGGCTGTAATCAATCGTATGGTTCGCCGGGTCGATGCACGACGCCTTGCAGCTGCGGGCGCAGAGTTTGCAGCCGTTGCATTTCAACACGTCGAAACGCGGCCGGAACAGCGAGCGGCGGGACAACACGCCCAGCAGCGTTCCCACCGGACAGACCGTATTGCACCACGTGCGTCCGCTGCGCCAGGCGAGGAAGGAGAGCCCCGCGAACGTCACGACGGCGATGAGGAACATCCCGAGGCTCTTCATCCACACCTCCACCGAATAGAAAGCGTAGCTGTCCATCCGCTCGGCGATCCAGGCCAGCCCGTTGTTGCCCCACGCATAGATCGGTGCGAAAAGATTCGATGCGATCCGGCCGTAGGCGCTGTACGGAGCGATCAGCCAGCCGACGCCCGCCAGCATCGCCGCGACGAACACCGCCAGCATCGTCCAGCGCAGCCACGTGAGCGCGGGGGAGTAGCTGAAGCGGTAGCGGTGCTTTTTACGCCGCCCCGCGAACCACGACACGATGTCCTGCATCACCCCCAGCGGGCAGATGACCGAACAATAGACCCGTCCGAAAAGCAGGGTCAGCGCCACGAGCGCCAGCACCACGCCGACGTTCACGGCCAGCAGGGCGGGCAGGAACTGGATTTTCGCCATCCACCCGAACCACGCATGGAGCGTCCCCGTAAAGTCGAGGAACAGCAGGGTAATCAGCAGAAAGAAGAGGACCGCCGCAACGATCCGGATTTTTCGCAGCATCTCTATTTAAGTTTGTTATACGGCATTTTCACGCCCGCAGGCCCAGTTCGTACGCCTCCTGCATCGCGGGCGAGGATTCGATCTCCCCGACGTGCCAGGCCCCGACACCGTAGACCACGCCGCGCTCCACGGGCCCTTCGAGACAGTCGAGGAATCCGCGGAAACACTCCACCGTGCGCTCCATCATCGGAATGCTCTCCTCGGCGGCCGTCAGGATAAAGTAGAACTCCTTGTCGGTCATCTCGGTATAGCGGGCGCAGCAGCGGTCGATCAGCGTCTTCATCTGGCCGCACACCGTGTAGAAATAGACCGGCGTGGCCATCACGATCACATCCGCGGCGACCATCTTCTCCAACACCCCGGCGGCATCGTCCCGCTGGGGGCAGGGATGCTCGCCGTTGTAGCAGCGGTTGCACCCCGTACAATAATTGATCTTCAGGTCTTTGAGAAACACCTTCTCGACTTCGAGACCCGCTTCGCGGGCTCCCTCCATGAAACGGTCGCACAGCAGGTCGGAATTTCCGCCGCGCCGCGGACTGGATGAGATTATCAAAACTTTTCTGGCCATATCGTCAATGCAGGTTATTCACGTCATTCGTCATTCAGGCAGCACTTCGTTCAGGCATCCGATGGCGTTCAGCGTCCGCGGATAGCCTATGTAGGGCAGAAGCTGCGTCACGACGGCCAGCAGGACAGCCTTGTCGTTGCCGAGGTTCACGTTGCCGGCGATGTGCCCCTTCACCTGCGGTTCGCAGCCGCCGAGCGACACGAGCAGCGAGAAGGTCACCAGCTCGCGCGTCTTCACGTCCAGTCCCCCGCGGGTCAGGAAATCCCCGAAGCAGTTGTCCGACAGATATTGCTGGATATGCTTCTGATTCTCGGGAGCCGCCTCCCGCATCGCGTCGATGTGCCCGGCGCCGAAAATCGACCGCTGCACGGCCAGTCCCTTTTCGAAACGGTCCGCAGGGGTCGTCGTTGACTGTCCTTCGAGAGGCAGGCCGACGCCGCGGGCCTCCAACACGTCGTTGGCCGCCCCGATGAAATCAGCAACCTTCGCCATGCCGACATAAGGAACCGCCTGATAAAGAACCTCTTTCACCTCAACGGGCGTAACGCCCGCCCCGAGCGCCGCATCGAGCGTCGCCCGGAATGCGGCGCGGCCCTGCGAAGCGACGTTCGACGCCAGAATGCACATCAGCCGCGTCCGGGCGTCGAGTCCGCCGTGTCCGAGCACCTCGCCGAGCGCAAAGTTATCAAAAATTTCGAATAATTCGGGATCTTTCGCCCCGTCCACCGGAATTCCTTCGGAAAAAACCGGACGCGAAGCCGTCGCCGCATCATACTGCGCATCATCGACGGGTTCCAGCCACGTGTTCACATTGGTCGCAGGGTTGCACTCGACGGCCAGATGGGAGAACCAGCTGTCGGGAGCCGCCCCGTGCCAGTGCACCACGTCGGGAGCGATCTCCACCACGTCGCCCGGCAGCAGCTCCCGGGCCGGCCGGCCCTTTTCCTGATAGTAGCCCCGTCCGCCGACGGCGATCAGAAGCTGACCGCCCGTATGGCTGTGCCAGTTGTTGCGGCATCCGGGCGAGAAGGTGACGTTCGACACGGGGACGTTCAGCGCCGCGTCCGTCGTCAGGCGGGCCAGCCAGGCCTGCCCGGTAAAATACTTCGAAAACTGTTCCGGAAGCGGTTCGCCCTGCGGAAACATCTGTTGAAAAGTCTTTTCGTTTTCCATACGTCTCTCTTGTGCCGGCAGCGTGCCCGCCGCCAGGACGGACACGACACCGAACACGGTTAAAATCCATAATTTCCGTTTCATAGCTCAATTCATGACTGTGACGACATCCTCTACGATCTGTCCGGGCGTGAGCCGGTTTTCGCGCAGGAACTCTTCGGGATCGAAGCGGTCTGCGAACTCCTTCCGGGCCCCGCAGTTGAGCACCTTCATCTCCGACGTGCCGTAGAAGCGTGCGATCTTCTCGCCGAAACCGCCGTCCAGCACGCCGTCTTCCAGCGTCACCACCAGCCGGTGATCGGCTTTCAGTTCCGACAGCAGCGCTTCGTCGATGCCGGTAATGTAGCGCGGATTGATCAGCGTGGCTTCGATTCCCGTCCGCTCTTTCAGCAGCTCCGCAACCTCCTCGCCGAGCCCGAAGAAGGAACCCAGCGCCACGACGGCCACGCCGCTTCCCCGACGGACGACCTCGTAGCGGTTCAGCTCGCCGTAATCCGCCGCGACGAACCCCTCGCGCGAGGAAACCTCCGCGGCCGGAACGCGGATGGCCACGGGGTGTTCCGTCTGGCGCATGCTCCAATCCAACATGGCGAAATACTCCTCCCGGCAGGTCGGAGCCAGATAGACCAGATTCGGAATGTTCCCCAGCAGCGGAATGTCGAAGAAACAGAGGTGCGTAACGTCGTTCATCGCCGTCAGTGAGCCCCAGAAAACCAGCAGCACGGCCGGATTGCCGTTGATGCAAAGGTCCTGCGAAAGCTGGTCGTACGCCCGCTGAATGAACGTGCTGTAAACCCCGTAGACGGGTTTGCCGCCGCCCCTGGCAATTCCGGAGGCCAGTGCCACGGCATGCTCCTCGGCGATGCCGACATCCACGAACTGCGCCCCGGCCTCCCGGCGGCGCTCCGGCGTGAAGCCCATCACCGAGGGGGTTCCCGACGTAATGGCCACCACGCGCGGGTCCTGCTTCATCCGTTCGAGCAGATAGCGCGCCGTCAGCGCATCGTACCCCTCCGCTCCGGCCGGAGCCGTCGGTTCGCCCGTCGCCAGGTCGAACGGCGCCCGCCAATGGTAGGTCTCCCGGTCCTGCTCGGCACGGGCGTATCCCTTGCCTTTCAGCGTATTGATATGCACGACGACGGGATGCGCCGTATCCTTCACGGCGGAGAACGCCCCGATCAGAGCCCCCACGTCGTTGCCGTCGGCGACATAGCGATAATCGAAACCCATCGCCCGGAAGAAGTTGCAGGCGCAGTTTCCGCCGCTTTCGCGCAGCTCTTGCAGATTGCCGTAGAGCCCGCCGTGATTCTCGGCAATGGACATCTGGTTGTCGTTCACGACGACGATGAAATTCGTGCCCAGTTCGGCGGCGTAGTCCAGCCCCTCGAACGCCTCGCCTCCGCTCAGCGATCCGTCGCCGATGACGGCCACGACATTCCCTTCGCCGCCCTGCAAGTCGCGGGCTTTGGCCAGTCCTCCCGCCAGACTGACCGACGTGGAGGTGTGGCCGATGACGAAGTGGTCGTGTTCGCTCTCCGACGGTTCGGAATAACCCGAAACCCCGTCGTATTCCGCAGGATCGAGGAACGCCCGGCGGCGTCCGGTCAGCATCTTGTGCACGTAACTCTGGTGCGAAACGTCGAAGACGAGCTTGTCTTTCGGCGAATCGAAAACATAGTGCAGGGCCACGGTCGCCTCGACCATGCCCAGATTGGGCCCGAAGTGCCCGCCGTGCGCGCTGACCTTGTGCAGCAGCGCTTCACGGATCTCACCGCTCAGCAGGGTGAGTTCCCCGACGGAAAGCCGTTTCACATCTGCCGGGGAGTCGATTTTCTCCAAATACATATCGTTTCTGTTTTTATCAGGTTCGTTCCGTCCGCCCGTCGGCGGGTTCACGATGCAAAAATAGGGTGGTTCGTGCAATAAATTCGTACCCGGATTACGGTTCGGCATACCAATTTTACACATTTCGGGCCGTCGGCGTAAGACGCCGATTCGAAGAGCGGTACAAAAAAGCCCGCTCAGAGAGCGGGCGGGAGCAGAAAACCGGTTCAAAAGCGACCGAACCGACAAGTGCCACTAAAAGGGGCGTCTTACGCCTTGCCCTGGTTGGCGACGGCCTCCATCAGTTTGGCGATCTCGGCGGGATCGCCCAGGAAATAGTCCTTCACATAGCCCAACCCCTCGTCGAATTCGAAGACGTAGGGCACGGCCGTCGGGAGGTTGAATTCCGAAATGGCCTCGTCCGAAATGCCTTTCAGGTTCTTGATGATGCCGCGCAGGCTGTTGCCGTGGGCCACGACCAGCACCTGATCGTAACGGGCCAGCGCCGGGAGTATCTCGCACTCCCAATAGGGCATCGTGCGGGCCACGGTGTCGCAGAGCGACTCGGTGCGGGGCAGTTCGGCATCGGGAATCCCTGCATAACGGGGATCGAGGCGCGGATTGCGCGGATCATCCTCGGCCAAGGGCGCGGGAGCCACGTCGTAGCTGCGGCGCCAGACATGCACCTGCTCGTCGCCGTACTTCTCGGCCGTCTCGCGCTTGTTCAGCCCCTGCAACATGCCGTAGTGCTTCTCGTTGAGCCGCCACGTCTTCGTCACCGGAATCCAGTCCAGATCCATCCGATCGAGCACGACATCGAGGGTCTTCACGGCCCGTTTCAAATAAGAGGTATAGGCGCATCCGAAATGAAACCCCTCCTTGCGGAGCGTCTCCCCGGCTTTCACCGCCTCGGCGACGCCCTTTTCGCTCAAATCCACATCGGTCCACCCCGTGAACCGGTTCTCCCTGTTCCATACGCTCTCGCCGTGGCGGAGCAAAACGATCTTTTTCATGGCTATTTTACGACTGCGTTTTCGGGTTCGGCGCGCACCTCGTTCACCAGCTCCCGGTGTTCCGAAAAATCGCTGATATTCTGCAACGTAGTATGCGCTATATTATCCAATGCTTCACGTGTGAAAAATCCCTGATGCGAGGTGACGATCACGTTGTTGAACGACAGCAGGCGCGCCAGCACGTCGTCGTCCATGATCCGGTCCGAGGTGTCCTCGTAGAAGTAGTCGGCCTCCTCCTCGTAGACATCCAGCCCCGCGGCCCCGATCTTCTTCTCCTTCAGCCCGTCGATCAGCGCCTCGGTGTGGATCAGCTGGCCGCGGCCCGTGTTGATGAGGATCACGCCCGGCTTCATGTGCGAGATGGCCACGTCGCCGATCATGTAGCGCGTCCTGTCGGTCAGGGGGCAGTGCAGCGAGATGATGTCCGCACGGCTGTACAACTCGTCGAGCGACACGTAGGTAATGCCTGCCTCGGCGGCGTAGCGCCGGTCGGGGTAGGGATCGTAGGCCACGACCGTCATGCCGAAGCCCTTGAGGATGCGGATCAGCTCGCGGGCGATCTTGCCCGTGCCGACGATGCCGGCGGTCTTGCCGTACATGTCGAATCCCAGCAGGCCGTGGAGCGAGAAATTGCCGTCGCGCGTGCGCCAGTAGGCGCGGTGGACCTTGCGGTTGAGCGCCAGCATCAGCGCCACGGCGTGTTCGGCCACGGCATGCGGCGAATAGGCCGGAACCCGCACCACGGGAATCCCGTAGCGGGCCGCGGCATTCAGGTCCACGTTGTTGAAGCCCGCACAGCGCAGCGCGATCAGCTTCACGTTCAGATCGGCCAGCTGGCGGATGGTTTCGGCGTCGGCCGTGTCGTTGACGAAGATGCAGACCGCATCGGAGCCCCTGGCAAGAGCTACGTTATTGGCGTTCAGATGGCTGCGGTGGTAGCATATATCGAATCCGTAAGCGTCGCGGATGCGCTCGAAAGACTCCTTGTCGTAAGGCTGTGTTCCGAAAAGCGTTATTTTCATAATTGCACGTTTGATTACTGTATAAGAACGTTTTCCACGGCCGCAATATTATGCGATCGTCACCTCGTCGTCGAGATAAACGTCCTGAACGGCGTGCAGCAGCGCGATGCCCTCCTTCATCGGACGCTGAAAGGCTTTGCGGCCGCTGATGAGCCCCATGCCGCCGGCGCGCTTGTTGACGACGGCCGTCGTGACCGCCTCTTTCAGATCGGACTCCCCGTGCGACTCGCCGCCCGAGTTGATAAGCCCCACGCGGCCCATGTAGCCGTTGGCCACCTGATAACGGCAAAGGTCGATAGGGTGGTCGGAGGTCAGTTCCGTGTAGACCTTGTCGCCGGTCTTGCCGAAGCCGACGGCCCGGAAGCCGCCGTTGTTCGACGGGAGTTTCTGCTTCACGATGTCGGCCTTGATCGTCACGCCCAGATGGTCGGCCTGCCCAGTGAGGTCGGCCGAGGCATGGTAATCGACGCCCTCCTTTTTGAATCCCTCGTTGCGCAGGTAACACCACAGGATCGTCGCCATGCCCAGTTCATGCGCCTCGTCGAAGGCGCGGGCGATCTCGACCAGCTGCCGGCGGCTCTGCTCCGAACCGAAATAGATCGTAGCCCCGACGGCCGCGGCGCCCATGTTCCACGCATCGCGCACCGAGCCGAACAGGACCTGGTCGTAGGAGTTGGGATAGGAAAGCAGCTCGTTGTGGTTGAGCTTGACGATGAACGGTATCCTGTGCGCATATTTCCGGGCCACGGCCCCGAGCACGCCGAAGGTCGAAGCCACGGCATTGCAGCCGCCCTCGAGGGCCAGCTTCACGATGTTCTCCGGATCGAAATAGGCGGGATTCGGGGCGAACGAGGCCCCCGCGGAGTGCTCGATGCCCTGATCCACGGGCAGGATCGAGACATAGCCCGTGCCGCCCAGGCGGCCGTTCGAGAGAATCCACCGGAGGCTGCCCAGCGTGCGGATGTTGCGGTCGGAATCCGTCCAGATGCGCTCCACGGTGTCGGGTCCCGGCAGGTACAGCGACTTCTTGTCGATCGTGCGGCATACGTGGGAGAGGTAATAACCGGCCTGCTCCCCGAGAATTTCAACAGTCTTGCTCATATCATCACTTTTTTAGGATTGATATTTCACTGCAATTCCGATTCCAAAAGCGCAGCACACTCCACCCCTCCCGGGCGTTATTTCCGCATATTCCGGTACTCGGTGGGCGACTCCCCGGTGTGTTTCTTGAAAAAGCGCCCCAGATACGACTGGTCGGGGAACCGAAGCCGGTAGGCGATCTCCTGCACCGAAAGGTCGGTCGATTGAAGCATCATCTTGATTTCGAGGATCACCGCCCGGTCGATGAACTCCTTGGCCGAACTCCTCGCCACGCTCCGCACGATGGTCGAGAGGTAACGGGTCGATATGCAGAGTTTGTCGGCATAGAACGCGACCTCGCGTTCCTGCGAGCAGTATTCGTGCACGAGGGCCACGAAACGCTGGAAAAGATCGGTCTGCCGCGTGGTGACCTCGGGCGTCCGCGGCTGCCGTGCGGCGAAGCGCTGCATCTTGTCGTAACTCTCCAGCAGCACGTTTTGCAGACGGTTTTTGATGATCGTATTGCGGAACACGTTGTTCCGGTCGCGGTAGGTGTAGGCCGCCATCTGGAACCAGATCGCAGCCCCTTCGACGACCCGCGCCGGAGGGTAGGAGATCGGCCGCTCGCCCAGGGTACGGAAGAACGAAGGGTCCAGACGGAACGCCGCCTCGGCGAAAAGATCGCGCGAAAAAGCGCAGAATGTCACCCTGAAATCCTCCGTGCGGTCGGTGAGCAGCAGAATCGAACCGGGCAGCAGCAGCACCATCGTATTGCGCCGCACCTCGCCCTGATACTGGTTGACGGATGCCTGCGCGCTGCCGCTGCGGCAGAACAGAAACGCCCCGCCTTCGATACGGCATGCGTAGTTGTCGAAGAAGGCGAAATCGGACTCTCCGACGACGAACTGCTCTTCCGGGGTGGTAATTATCGGATTCACCTGAGACATAATCATTTCTTTTTTCGAACAAAAATAATGAATTATTCGATAAATCCCCCGAATTTATTCCGAAAAGTACCAATTCTGTTCGCAATAAAAGGCATATCGGCACCGTTTTTAGAATACTTTTGCACCTGAAAAAGTTTTTTAGTTCAAAAAGTTAAAGGAAAAGTTATGAAGCAAACATTTGTGAAGGCTGCCTTAGCGGCATACTGCATGGCAGCCGTCGCCTGTGGGCAGGCGCCTACGGCAATGGGTCCCGGCGAATACGCCGTGATGACCGTAGCCACCACCGACCGCGAGATCCAGAGCAACTACTCGGCGAGCATCCGCGGCCGTCAGGACATCGCAATCTATCCGCAGGTGGCGGGCACGATCTCGGAACTCTGCGTCACGGAAGGCCAGCAGGTATCGAAAGGCCAGACCCTTTTCATCATCGACCAGGTGCCCTACAAAGCCGCCCTGCAAACCGCCGAAGCCAACGTCGCGGCCGCCAAAGCCAGCGTAGCCACGGCTCAGCTCACTTATGACAGCAAGAAAGAACTTTTCGCCAAGAACGTCGTTTCGCAGTACGACCTGTCAACGGCCAACAACAACCTGCTGACGGCCAAGGCTCAGCTCGCACAGGCCGAGGCACAGCGCGTGAACGCCGCCAACAACCTCTCCTATACGGTCGTGAAGGCCCCGGCCAACGGCGTGGTCGGCACGCTGCCGTACCGTGTCGGCGCACTGGTGAGCGCTTCGATCCCGCAGCCGCTGACCACCGTGTCGGACAACTCGGAGATGTACGTTTACTTCTCGATGAACGAAAACCAGCTGCTGAACCTCACGCGCCGCTACGGCTCGGTCGCCGAAACGCTCAAAAACATGTCGGCCGTGCAGTTGCAGCTCAGCGACGGTTCGATCTATGACCTGCCGGGCCGCGTGGAGTCGATCAGCGGCGTCATCGACACCTCGACGGGCAGCGTGTCGCTGCGCGCGGCGTTCCCCAACCCGAACGGACTGCTGCACAGCGGCGGCGCAGGCAACATCATCCTGCCGAGCATCTACAAGGATTGCATCGCCGTTCCGCAGGCCGCGACGTTCGAACTGCAAGACAAAGTGTATGTATATAAGGTAGTGGACGGCAAGGCATCCTCGTCGATCATCGACGTTGAGAAACTCTCGAACGGCCGCGAGTACATCGTGCGTTCGGGACTCACGCCGGGCGACGTGATCGTAGCCGAAGGCGTCGGCCTGCTGCGCGAAGGCACGCCCATCGTACCGAAGGGACAAAGTGGTGCCGTACAGGCTGCTCCGGCCGAGCAGGCTCACGCAACCGAAGCTGCCGAGGAAACTGAAACCGCAAAGGAGGAATAATCTATGACACTCAAACATTTTATCGAACGACCCGTACTGGCGTCGGTCATATCAATCGTAATCGTAATCGCCGGTATCATCGGCCTTGCGACGCTGCCCGTCGAGCAGTATCCGGACATCGCTCCCCCGACGGTCATGGTACGCGCCTCGTATCCGGGCGCCAGCGCCGAAACGATCCAGAAGTCGGTCATCGTACCGCTCGAACAGGCCATCAACGGCGTGGAGGACATGACCTACATGACTTCGAGCGCAGCCGTCGGCAGCGCTTCCGTAACGGTCTATTTCCGTCAGGGCATCAACGCCGACATGGCGGCCGTCAACGTACAGAACAAGGTATCGCGCGCCACCGGCCAGCTGCCCTCCGAGGTCACGCAGATCGGTATCATGACCATGAAGCGCCAGACCTCCATGGTGAAGATCTTCTCGCTGTACAGCCCCGACGACTCCTACGACGAATTCTTCCTGGCGAACTACTCGAAGATCAACATCGAGCCGCGTATCCAGCGTATCCACGGCGTCGGCGAGGTATTCACCCTCGGCGCCGACTACTCGATGCGCGTCTGGCTGAAACCCGACATCATGGCCCAGTACAAGCTCATTCCGTCGGACGTGACGGCCGCGCTTGCCGAGCAGAACATCGAGTCGGCGACCGGTACGCTGGGCGAAAACTCGCAGAACACGTTCCAGTACACGATGAAATACCGCGGGCGTCACCAGACGCCCGAAGAGTTCGGTGAGATCGTGATCCTGGCGAAATCCGACGGCACGATCCTGCGCCTGAAAGACATCGCCGACATCGAGCTGGGCAGCGAATCCTATGCCTACAAAGGCTACACCAACGGCCATCCGGGCGTCAGCACGATGATCTTCCAGACGGCCGGTTCGAACGCCACGCAGGTCGTGAACGATGTCAACGCGCTGCTGGACGAAGTGCAGGCCGAACTGCCGAAAGGCGTCGCCATCGCACACCTGCAAAGTGTGAACGACTTCCTCTACGCCTCGATGAAAGAGGTGGTCAAGACCCTCTTCGAGGCTATTCTCCTCGTGATTCTGGTGGTATACGTCTTCTTGCAGGACATCCGCTCGACGCTCATCCCGACCGCCTCGATCCTCGTGTCGCTGATCGGTACGTTCGGCTTCCTCGCATTCGCCGGATTCTCGATCAACCTGCTGACCCTCTTCGCGCTGGTTCTTGCGATCGGTACGGTCGTCGATGACGCCATTATCGTGGTGGAGGCTGTCCAGGCACGCTTCGACGTGGGATATAAGTCCTCTTTCATGGCCACCGTCGATGCCATGTCGGGCATCACGTCGGCCATCGTAACCTCGACGCTGGTCTTCATGGCCGTGTTTATCCCCGTCGCCATGATGGGCGGAACGTCGGGTGTGTTCTACACGCAGTTCGGTATCACGATGGCCGTGGCCGTAGGTATCTCGGCCATCAACGCACTTACGCTCTCGCCGGCCCTCTGCGCCATGATCCTGAAACCCTATCTCGACGAAAACGGCGAGATGCGCGACAACTTCGCGGCACGCTTCCGCAAGGCTTTCAACACGGCGTTCAGCGTACTGATCGGCAAATACAAGCACGGCGTACTGCTCTTCATCAAGCACAAGTGGCTGATGTGGTCAACGCTCGGCCTGGCTTTCGCGGCGCTGGTGCTGCTGATGAACTCCACCAAGACGGGTCTGGTTCCCGACGAGGACCAGGGTACGATCATGGTCAACGTCACCACGGCCCCCGGTTCCTCGCTCGCCGAGACCCACAAGGTCATGGAACAGGTTTCGGCACGTATCAACGGCATTCCGCAGATCCGCGACTACATGCAGGTGGCCGGTTACGGTATGATCGCCGGACAGGGATCGTCGTACGGTATGGCCATCATCAAGCTCAAAGACTGGGACGAGCGTCCGAACAAGGAGGACGACGTGAACGCCGTGATCGGTCAGATCTACGGACGCACCGCCGACATCAAGGACGCACAGATCTTCGCCGTGGCACCGCCGATGATCTCGGGTTACGGTACCTCGACCGGTTTCTCCATGAACCTCCAGGACAAGGCCGGCGGCGAGCTGAGCGACTTCTATAACGTCTATCTGCAATTCATCGGCGCGCTGAACCAACGTCCGGAGATCGCCCGCGCATACTCGACCTTCAACATCAACTTCCCGCAGTACATGGTGGACATCGACGCTGCGAAGGCCAAGCGTGCCGGCATATCGCCGACTTCGATCCTCTCGACGCTGGCAGGCTACTACGGCGGCCAGTACGTTTCGAACATCAACCGCTTCTCGAAGATGTACTACGTGACGATGCAGGCCGACCCGAAATACCGTCTCGACACCGAGTCGCTGAACAACGTCTTCGTGCGCTCGAACAGCGGCGAGATGGCTCCCTTGAGCCAGTTCGTAACCCTGAAGCGCGTATATAGCTCCGAAGTGCTGAACCGCTTCAACATGTACAGTTCGATCGCCGTGAACGGTATGGCCGCCGACGGCTATTCGTCGGGCGACGCCATCAAGGCCATTCAGGAGGTCGCCGCACAGGTTCTGCCCAAGGGTTACGGCTACGAGTTCGACGGCATCACGCGCGAGGAGGCGCAGACGGGCAGCAACACCGTTATCATCTTCGGTATCTGTATCCTGCTGATCTACCTCATCCTGAGCGCCCTGTACGAGAGCTTCCTCATTCCGTTCGCCGTCATTCTGTCAGTTCCGTGCGGTCTGATGGGTTCGTTCCTGCTGGCCAAGATGATGGGTCTGGAAAACAACATCTACCTCCAAACGGGTATCATCATGCTGATCGGTCTGCTGTCGAAGACGGCCATTCTGATCACCGAGTACGCCGCCGACCGCCGCGCCGCAGGCATGAGCCTCACGCAGGCCGCCGTATCGGCCGCCAAGGCCCGTCTGCGTCCTATTCTGATGACCGTCCTCACCTGCGTGTTCGGTATGATCCCGCTGGTACTCTCGCACGGCGTAGGTGCCAACGGTAACTCGACCCTCGGTGCGGGAGTCATCGGCGGTATGATCGTCGGAACGTTGGCGCTGCTGTTCATCGTACCGACGCTGTTCATCGTCTTCCAGACGTTGCAGGAGAAGGTCAAACCCCTGGAATTCGATCCCGATCCCCAGTGGGCCGTACGCGCAGAGCTGGAAGAGTGTAAAAACGAGAAAGAGGAGGAGTAACCCATGAAAAAGATCCTGATAATATGCGCTGCGGCGGCGCTGACCGGCTGCGGCATCTATAAACCCTACACCCGCCCCGAGGTGAACACCGCAGGGCTCTACGGCACGGCGGAGACCGCCGACACGACGACCCTGGGCGACATCCGCTGGCAGGAGATGTTCACCGATCCCCAGTTGCAGGCGCTGATCGCGCTGGCGCTGGAAAACAACACCGACCTGCAATCGGCAGGCTGGCGCGTGAAGGAGGCCGAAGCGACGCTCAAATCGGCACGCCTGGCTTACCTGCCGTCGTTCAACTTCGCTCCGCAGGGCAGTCTGAGCAGCTTCGACGGCTCGCCGACGGCGAAAACCTACTCGATTCCCGTGACGGCCAGCTGGCAGATCGACATCTTCAACGGCCTGACGAACGCCAAGCGCAAAGCCAAGGCGCTCTATCTCCAAAGCAAGGAGTACGAGCAGGCGGTGAAGACCCAGCTCATTTCGAGCGTGGCGAACCTCTACTACACGCTGCTGATGCTCGACAGCCAGTATGCCGTGACGGAGGAGACGGCCGCCAAATGGCGTCAGAGCGTCGAGACGATGCGCGCCATGAAGGATGCCGGCATGACCAACGAAGCCGGCGTAGCCCAGTACGAAGGCAACACGCTTTCGATCGAGGCGTCGTTGCACGACATCGCATACCAGCGCACGCAGATCGAGAATTCGCTCTGCTCGCTGCTGGGCGAGGCCCCGCACACCATCGGCCGCGGCAGTCTCGACAATCAGCAGCTGCCCGATGACCTGACGGTCGGCGTGCCCCTGCAAATGCTTTCGAACCGCCCCGACATTCGTTCGGCCGAATACTCGCTGATGCAGTCCTACTACGCCACGGCGAGCGCCCGTTCGGCTCTCTATCCGTCGATCACGCTGAGCGGCTCGCTGGGCTGGACCAACAGCAGCGGCGCAGGTATCGTCAATCCCGGCAAACTGCTCTGGAGTGCCGCAGGATCGCTCCTGCAACCGATCTTCAACGCCAACGCCAACCGCGCCCGTGTGAAGATCGCCAAGGCACAGCAGGAGGAGTCGCTGCTGGCGTTCCAGCAGGCGCTGCTCAACGCCGGCGCCGAGGTCAACAACGCTCTCGTGCAGAGCCAGTCGGCCCGCGCGAAGACGGACCTCCGGGCCCGCCAGATCGCCGCGATGGAGCGCGCCGTGGAATCGACCGAACTGCTGATGCAGCACGGTTCGACCACCTACCTCGAAGTGCTGACCGCACAGCAGTCGCTGCTGTCGGCCCGTTTGTCGCAGATTTCCGACCGGTTCGACGAGATCCAGGGCATCGTGAACCTTTACCAGGCTCTCGGCGGAGGCCGTGACATCACGGAGGAAAAATAATGAAACGGGGAGCGACCAAAGAGGAGATCATCCGCATCACGCGGGAACTCATCGCCCGGAACGGCATCCGTGCCGTCCGGGTCGATGAGATCGCGCAGACGCTGGGTATCTCGAAGCGCACCCTCTACGAAATGTTCGCCGACAAGAACGATCTGGTAGGCGCCTGTCTCGACTACATGAGCCACCAGCAGCGGGAACGCATCGTCGCTTGCAGCAAACGGCGCGGCGGCAATTCGCTGCAAAAGGTGCTCAAGCTGGCCAACGAGTATATGGACAACCTGTACACGGTGGACCCTCGTTTCCTGTCGGACATCCGCCACAAGATCATCTTCGCCGAACATTACGACGAACACCGGGAATTCTGGCACCGGGAGATCACGCGCTGGCTCGAAGCCAGCCGCGACGAAGAGCTGCTGCTTCCGGAGATCGACGCTCCGGCATTCGCAGACCGGCTGATGAACACGCTCTACGAACTGCGCCTGACGGGCACGGTCCGGGAGGAGCTCTACCTCTTCTGCCGCACCATTCTCCGCGGAGCGGCCACCCGGAAAGGCATCGAGCTGATCGACCGCCGGTAAAGCCGGACGCCACCGAACGAACGATCCGCAGGTTTTGTCCTGCGGATCGTTTTTTTATCGCATTATGCAAAGTTTCCGACAGCCCCGTCCGAGGCCGCAAAATCCCGCATTCGTCCGGACGATAAAATTTCCGCCGAAAAATGGCCGTTTCGAAAATTTTTTATATATTTGCGCCATAAGAGTTATGCAAGCGAAATGAACGCACGGAAAACATACGCATCCCACGACCGCGAAATGCTTCGCGGTATGATGATGGACATGATGATGTGCAGCCGTTCTCGCCGGGTGTAGCTCGATCATGCACTGAACAGATACAATCCGGCTTCTCTGAGGTCGGATTTTTTTATGAACAAATTATGGAAGCGAAAAACTACCGATTCGAAACCCTCCAAATCCATGCGGGCCTGCAACCCGACGAAGCGACCGGAGCCCGGGGCGTGGCGATCTATCCCACGGCGGCCTACCGGTTCAAAAGCTGCGACCGCGCGGCCCGGCTCTTCGACCTGAGCGAGGCGGGCAACATCTACACCCGCCTGCAAAACCCCACCACGACGGCTTACGAACAGCGCATAGCCGCCTTGTACGGCGCAGTGGGGGCGCTGGCTGTGTCGTCGGGCATGTCGGCCATCCTGGTCACGGTGCTCTCGCTGGCCTCCGAGGGCGACAACATCGTCGCCTCGCCGTTCCTTTACGGAGGCACCTACAACCAATTCCGCATCACGCTGCGCAAACTCGGCATCGACTGCCGCATCGCTTCCAGCGAACGTCCCGAGGATTTCGAGGCGCTGATCGACGAACGCACCAAGGCGCTCTACGCCGAGAGCATGGGCAACCCGACCTGCGCCGTGCCCGACCTCGAAGCGCTGGGCGAACTGGCCCGGCGGCGCGACGTGCCGCTGGTCATCGACAACACGTTCGGCGCCGCCGGCTACCTCTGCAACCCCTTCGAGTGGGGTGCGAACATCGTCGTGGACTCCGCGACCAAGTGGATCAACGGCCACGGCACGGGGCTGGGCGGCGTCATCGTGGACGGCGGCAACTACAACTGGTCGAACGGCAAATTCCCGCAGATCGACGGCCCTTCGGAAGGGTATCACGGGCTGAATTTCCACGAGGCGTTCGGCCCGGCGGCGTTCATCGTGAAATGCCGCGTGGACGGACTGCGCGACATGGGCTGCGCCCCCTCGCCGTTCGACTCCTATCTGATGCTGATCGGCCTCGAAACCCTTTCGCTGCGCGTGAAGCACGAGGTGGAATCGGCGCGGAAACTGGCCGAATACTGCCGCTGCCACCCCAAGGTGGAGCGCGTGAGCTTCGTGGGATTCGACACCCATCCGAGCCACGAGAACGCCCGCAAATACTATCGCTTCGGCTCTTCGGCGGTCTTCAACGTCGAGCTGAAAGGCACGCTCGAAAGCACCGTTCGCTTCGTCGAGTCGCTCCGGCTGGCGGCCAACATGGTCATGATCGGCGACTCGATCACGGTAGTGACCCATCCGGCATCCACGACCCATAAACAGCTCAGCGACGCCGACCTCGCAGCGGCGGGCGTGACGCCCACACTGCTGCGCATCTCGCTCGGGTTGGAGAATGCCGACGACATCATCGAGGATTTCGAACAGGCTTTTTCCAAAATAGACTGATGGAACCGCAGATATACATAGCCCCCGGACCTTTCGAACTGGAAACAGGCCACACGCTGCCGGAACTGCGGATCGCCTACCACACCTACGGCACGATGAACGCCGCGAAGGACAACGTGGTGTGGGTCTGCCACGCGCTGACGGCCAATTCGAACGTCGCCGACTGGTGGCCCCACACGGTCGAGGCGGGGCGTTTTCTCGACCCCGCGCGGTATTTCGTCGTTTGCGCCAACATCATCGGTTCGCATTACGGCACGACGGGCCCGCTGCACGTCAATCCCGCCACGGGAAAGCCCTGGTACCGGGATTTTCCGCCCTTCACCATCCGCGACATCGTCCGGGCGCACCGGCTGCTGGCCGAAGCCCTCGGCATCGGGCGCATCGCAACGCTCGTGGGCAGTTCGGTCGGAGGGTTTCAGGCCGTGGAATGGGCCGTCACGGAACCTAAGCGGATCGAGCGGCTGGCGCTGATCGCCACCGACGCCAAAGCCTCGCCCTGGACCATCGCCATCGACGAAACGCAGCGCATGGCCATCGAGGCCGACACGACCTTCGGGGAGCCGCGCGACGATGCCGGAATGAAGGGGCTTGCAACAGCCCGGGCCATCGGCCTGCTGAGCTACCGCGGCCCCGAGGGCTACAACCTCACCCAGCAGGACCGCGAAGAGGCTCCCGCGGTGCACCGGGCCTGCACCTACCAGCAGTATCAGGGCGAAAAGCTCTGCCGCCGCTACAACGCCTATTCCTACTACGCAATCCTCAATGCGTTCGACACCCACGACGCAGGGCGCGGACGGGGCGGTGTGGAACGGGCGCTGGCGGGCATCGAAGCCCGCACGCTGGTCGTCGGCATCACCACCGACATCATCTTCACACCGGCCGAGATGCGGCGCCTGCACGCGATGATCCCCGGCAGCACGTACCACGAGATCGACTCGCCGTTCGGCCACGACGGCTTCCTCGTGGAGTACAAACAGCTGAACGAGATACTTCTCCCCTTCATGCAAGGTGAAAGTTTTCACGTAACACAATAAACTCACACGGATCGAGAACGCTCACTTTGCCGCGAAGCGGCATATAAGCCCCCGCCTGGGGCGGGGGTTTGGGGGTGGGTCGGATTTGCAAACGCAGCGGAACGCTGCGACAACAGCCGTCCGAAGAGGAAAATGGAACAAAAACTGATAACAAACCTATACGCTTATGACCAAGATTAAAATCGGACTGTTCGGATTCGGCGTCGTCGGACAGGGCATCTATGAAGTGGTGCGCAAATCGAAGAACGCCCACGCCGAGATCGTGAAGATCTGCGTCCGCGATCCCAAAAAGCCGCGGAAGATCGAAGCGGACCCGTCGCTTTTCACCACCTCGGTCGATGAAATCCTCGACAACCCCAACATCAATCTGGTCGTCGAGGTCATCGACGACGCCCGGGCGGCCTACGACATCGTGAAACGGGCCCTGCTGCGGGGCATTCCGGTCGTGTCGGGAAACAAGACGATGCTGGCCCGGAACCTCCCGGAGCTGATCGACATTCAGAAAACGCGCAACGTGGCGCTGCTCTACGACGCCTCGTCGTGCGGTTCGATTCCGGTGATCCGCAACCTCGAAGAGTACTACGACAACGACCTGCTGTTGGAGGTGAAGGGCATTCTGAACGGCTCGTCGAACTACATTCTCTCGCGCGTTTTCGACCACAAGGACTCCTACGCCAACGCACTGGCGCAGGCGCAGGCGCTGGGTTTCGCCGAGAGCGACCCCTCGTTCGACATCGAGGGCTACGATTCGCTGTTCAAGCTGGTCATCATCACGGTGCACGCCCTGGGGACCTACGTCGCCCCGGACCGCATCTTCACCTACGGCATCTCGACGATCCACGATTCGGACATCCGGTACGCCCGCGAAAAGAACGTGAAGATCAAACTCGTGGCCCAGGTGGTGAAGGTGAGCGACCGGCACTTCACGATGTTCGTCATGCCGGAGTTCGTGACACCCTCCAAGTACATTTACAGCGTGGACGACGAATACAACGGCGTGGTGATCCGCGGCGAGTGCTACGACCGCCAGTTCATGTTCGGCAAGGGGGCGGGAAGCCTGCCCACGGCCTCGTCGATTCTGAGCGACATCATGGCGCGGCTGAACAACTACCGCTACGAATACAAGAAGATGAACTACATCGAGAAACCCGACTACACGACGGACATCACGCTGAAAATCTACGCCCGCTACAAGGAGACGGAGGTGCAGAAAATCCTGAATTTCTCGAAGATCCACGAGCAGTTCACGAGCGAGGAGAGCAACTACGTGATCGGCGACATTCTGCTGAGCGAGCTGATCGAAAAACGGTCGCAGCTCTCGGGCAAGGATGTCTTCCTGGCCAACATCCCGATCTTCTTCCTGAACCGCGACTGAAAACAAGCAGGTCCCGCTCTCAGAGCGGGACCTGCCGTTTTCAATCCTTCACGCAGCGGAGCGGAAAATAATATCCGATCGGCATATCCTTAACGGCAGGCGCCGAATCGCCCGAGTAGAAAAGACAGCAAACCCGGCCTTCGTCGAAAAGACTGCAACTAAGCAGATAGCCTTTGGTCTTATCGCCATAGTCCGTCCCCTTATGAAACCCGGCGTAACTGAGGAAACCGTCCGGAAGTTCGGCGCTCTTACCCATCGCGTCGAGTTCCGCAGCGGTGGGAATATGCCATCCGGCGGGGCAGATGCCCTGCACGGGCGCATCCCCGGCGGTCACGGCGCTGCCCGTCGCCGTCGCATAATTGTAGAGCATCCCTGCGGACAATCCGTCCTCGGAGGGCCACATATCCGTTCCTTCCGACGCACCCGCAGGCTTATAGCGCAGGTTCTCGGCCATCCACACCTGTCCGCCGATCGTCGCCGTAGGGTAGGTGTCGCCCCCGTAGTTCAATTCTCCGGTATCACCGCCGGTATCGTCACCGCCATCGCCATCGTCACCGTCGAGCGAACCGCCCTCGCCCCAGTCGTTGATGTCGCCGCTCAGCGAAACCGACATGTCGATCTTGGTCAACGTGACCGACATATCGTACTGTTTGCCGCTGACGAGCTGCGCCGACGCGACGGTCTTGCTGTGGCTCTTGCCGTCGGATGTTCCGACCGTGACGGTCAGCGCCGCCTGCTGGGGAACCAAGATCACGCGGTAGGAAGTGCCGGACTCCTCCTTGAAAGCCCTGATCTCCGCGACAGCGGCGTCCGCCTTCGCCGCAGCCGTCGGGACAGTCAGATCCACGGTCGCCGTCGGCACGAGCCCGCCCACGGAAACGGAAGTGACCGTTGCGCCGGAGTTATTCGTCAGAAAAATGGTAAGCTGCGACATCAGGTGGTAGAAAACCATACCTACCGGAGCGCTCCCGGGCTTCACGTCGCGCTTCACGGCTCCCAGCAGGTCCGACGAGGCGCAACCGCCGGTCTGGTCCGCCGCCACGGTAAATTCCGCCGGCACGCCCGCCGAAGAGTAGGGATGATAGGCCGTGAGCGTAGAGGTTTCGTTCAGGTCGTCGTACCACAGCAGTCCCGACCCCGAGAAGGCCGAACCCTCGTAGGTCATGGGATGATTCTCGGCATAGGGTTGCTCCCCTTGGAGGATGGTCAGCCCGATCTGATCCCCGTTATCGAAATGGAGGCCCGAAACACGGGTTTTGATCGTCGGCACGATTTTCACGGAAGGATGTGCGTCCTGTTTTTCGGTGCAGCCGGATATGACGGCACTTGCAGCCAAAACGGCTGCGAGTAAAATTTTGTTCATAATAATATAAAGAATTGCATTCTGTTGCGACCTTTCAGAACAAAATTAACGATAAAAAATGAGAAGCGGAAATATCAGGTCGATAATGATTCTTCGCCAGCTAAATTTGGAGCCTGAAAATCAAGGATGATGAAGTGCAATTCATATCCATTTCCCGCCGATTCCGGCAGTAAGATTCAGCAGCACATTTAGAATAGAAAAAAAGGGTACAAATCTTGCAAATGCTTGATTTATACCCTTTCTTGCGGTGCGTAGGGGACTCGAACCCCTGACCCCGTGCGTGACAGGCACGTATTCTAACCAGCTGAACTAACGCACCATTCCGGTTATTGCGAGTGCAAAGATACCGTTTTTTCTGAAATCCGCAAATATTTACGGTACATTTTTTTGTTTTTACTGTGCCGGAGTTCCCGTTTCATCGGTTTTGCACCCCGCCCAAACGTCCCGCGGACAAGCCTTTTTCAAATTGGATTGGTCCAAAAAGAAACTTTTCGTCAACTTTTATAATACGATTCGTCGAGCCCGAGCGTGAAATTCCCGCGGCGGCGCCACGTGACGAGAGCCACGACAAACACCAATGCGGCGTTGAAAAAGAACGGAAACCGGTCGCTGTGGGTGTGAAACAAGTGCCGGAACAGATCCACGATAAAGGGGCAAACCATCACGGCCAGGTAGTTCATCGCCATAACGAACGACAGCGCCAAGGTCGCCGAGCGGGGCGGGGCGATGGTGGCGGCCTTGTCGTAAACGACGGGCTGCATCACCCCGTAACCGAATCCCGCGAGCAGAGCCCCGATGACGAGCATCGCCTTGCCGTGAAAAATCCCGACGCACAACAACCCCGCGCAGACCAATCCCAGCGATACGAGGTTGACATTCCGTTTCAACCGGTCGATGATCCGGTCGATGAAGAACCCCGGAAGCATGATAGCCAGGAAAAACAGCGCGATCAGCACCCCCGAAAAGGAACTGTCGATCTTGTAGTCGTCGATCAGGAACGAGGCGTAGAACGCCACGGCAAGCACGGCATAGGTGACGAAGAAATAGAACAGCATCAGCCCCGCCAGTTTGCCGCGGTCGATGCGCTTGTGGCGCAGCTGGATACTCTGCTCGGGCTCGGGGTCCGAACGCTGCCGTTTGAGGAAGAAAGAGAGCGCCAACGAGATGCCCGGCAGCGTGTAGACCAGAAAGGGCAGGTGCCAGTTAACGTCGGCCAGATAGCCCGTGACCACGGTGGCTATCACGAGCGTCAGATTGTTGATCGCCGAGCTGTAACCCAGCTGCCGGACGCGGTAGTCGCCCGTGAAATAATCGACAATCAGACCCGTCGAAAGGGGAATGACCATACCGGCCCCGATGCCGAGGATGCAGCTGATGACAATCAGCCACGTCATACTGCGGGCGAACAGGCACGCCACGCCGCTCAGAAAGAAAATCGAGAGTCCGACGACCAGAATCGTGAGTTTGTCGCGGCCTTCGGAGAGCCTTCCCGAGAGCAGTACGAAGGGGATTATCAGCAACGACGGCAGCGACGTGAGCATCTGGATTTCGAGGTCCGTAACCTTGGGAAACACCTTATTCAAGTCGCCCAGAATGGGGGATATGGCCAGTCCGGGCAGCGAGGCAATAGCCGACACGGACCAGATTGCCAGCAGGACGACGAGCGATACGGAACCTTTTCCTGTATTGATTTTCATAGCCTGGGATTTTTAGCATCCCGCCCCGCAACAGTTATACCAAACAAAACGGGCCGGCGACAAGGCCGGCCCGACGGTTGGGTTTCTTCGTAAGTTTGCGTTACTCCGCTTTCACGCAGCGCACCGGCATGCCGTTGGCACGGGCATAGGGCACTCCGTTCTCAATGCCTTTGGAGGTGCTTTTCTTCTCGAACCAGAAATGCAGCGCCGACGACTGCGTACCGGTCCCTGCATCGGCCGACCAATAAAGTCCCTCCCAGGGCTGCGCCTCGTCCGCCGTGCTCCGCACGTCGAACGTCTGGACAGGAGCAGGGGCATACAGGTTCTGAATCGAACCGTTGTCGTAACGGCGGCGGCCCGCACCGATAAACAACGACTCGGAGTCGTTCCAGCCCAGCGTCCAGCCGTATTTGTCGGCATCGCCCGCCTCGGGAGTATTTTTGACAAGCAAATCGTTGAAAGCCGCCGAAGGAGCCACGCGCCAGCCGTAGGGGCAGGGGTCGTTGGCGGTCTTGGTGTCGTCCCACAGATCGTCGGAATGGGCGCTCCACAGCCAGTCGTACTCCGAACCGGAAACGCCCGTGATAAACGTCAGCGGGTTCCGCACGGCGTAGTCCATCGTTCCGGATTCGGCACTCGATGTCTCGGTCTTCATGTAGACGCGGCTGCCGCTGCCGTTATACATGCTGGCCGACGCGCCGTTGGCGGCGTTGTACGAAGCCGGACCGATGAACGGGTCCTTGCGGCCCCATTGATAATAAAGCCCGTAGGAGGCGAAAATATTCTCTACCGACGAATTGTCGTTGGCCAGCGCTCCGAGGTTGCGGTCCATCATCTTAAAACCGTTGAAATCGACCGCCGACGCTTCGGGATCGTAATTCACAGCCCAAATGTGCCAACTCCACATCAGCGTGCCGCCGGCGTCGTAGGCTCCGATCACGGCGTTGCCCTCCTTGATCTTTTTCTCGTCGTCGCTGTCAGCCCCCACGTAGAACGACACCATGCCGTCCTCCCGGAGTTCCGCGTACTGAATCAGCCCCGACTTGCTCTGCCACACGACATCCACCGACGCCGGAAGCACCGCCATAAGGTCGCCCCGGAACATGGAACTGATCAGATAGTTGGTCTCGGGTTTGCTGACGATGTAACTGTTGGCAGGCTTGCCGCTCAGATCCTCGGAGTTGACCACCCCCACGAAAAGCGTCGCCGAAACCGACGAACCGCCCTTGGGCGAACCTGCCAGCACCAGCGAACCGGTCTTCGCCTCGTCGTCTTCGAAGGATACGGGAGCCGTGATCGTCAGGGTCTGTGCCGCGAGGTCGATCGCCGGCTCGACCCAGCCCGTAGGTTTGTTGGTCACCGAGAGATTTTGGAGGTTGACAGCCTTGAAGCCCACCTTTACGGTCTGGCCAGCCGACAGGAACACCGCCGGAGAGTCGAACGAAAGAGTGCCCGACTCCTTGTCCTTGCTGCACGAAGCGAAAAATGCGATGGCCGCGACGGCGCAAACCAGCCCTGCGAATCTTTTCATATAATCTTTACTTTATTTCAGTTTCAAAATCCGTCACAAAGGTAATAAAAATCAGCCGGGAGCAAAACCGAATCGCGGACAATTCTCGTAAAACCCTCCAATAAATAGAAAGGTCGTTGCGACCCCGGCACCCAAAACAGTGAAAAGCGGGACAATTCCCATAAGCACCTCCCGAATAATTGCATTTGGGAACAATTATTGCTTTCGGTTCTCTAACGAATCAGAAACGCATATAGTATGTCGAAATTGAAAATCGAGACGGGAAGTTCCCCCGCCGGGGAAGGTTTCAGCATCACCGTGACCGAAAAAGGGCCCTATCTGGTCTACGGGCGTCCGCCGCTGGCCGAGCAGTTCATCATGCCCAACGAGAACAACGAAAGCTGGTATTTTCAGGAGGGGCGCCACTTCTCGACCGAAGCCGAACCCACGGCGCTATGCCGCTGCGGGGCGTCGAAGCGCAATCCCTACTGCGACGGAAGCCACGAAAGAGCCAAATGGGACCCGACCCTCACGGCGCAATCCGAACCGCTGCTCGACAAGGCCGAGGTGATCGAAGGGGGCACGCTCGACATGACCGATAATCCCGAATACTGCGTTTTCGCGCGCTTCTGTCACCCGGCGGGCGACGCATGGGCGCTCACCGAACAGTCGTCCGACCCCGAAGCGCGCCGGATGGCGATCCGCGAAACGTCGATGTGCCCCAGCGGCCGGCTCACGGCATGGGACAAAAGTTCGGGAAAGCCTTTCGAATTCCGCTTCGAGCCCAGTCTCGGGCTGATCGAGGACGTCACCATCGGCAGCAGCGGCGGACTGTGGATTCGCGGCGGCATCCCCCTGCGGCGCGAGACGGGCAAGACCTACGAAATCCGCAACCGCGTGGTCGTCTGCCGCTGCGGACAGTCGGCGAACAAACCCTATTGCGACGGCACGCACGCCGCGATCAAGTGGCGCGACGACCTCGAAGGGGAACCCGTCGGCGAAACGCTTCCCGAAGAGGTCTACTGAAACGAACGAGAGAGCCCGCAAGGCTCTCTCGTTCGTTTCAGTTCCGAGGCGTCTGCCGCTGGAAATAGCGGTGGAAAAAGAGCACCTGATAGGGGAGCGAGTTGGACCAATAAGCGAAGTTGTGTTCTCCGGGGCGCGTCAGAAAATCGTGCCCCACGCCGCGCTGCATCAGCTTCTCGTGCAGATTCATATTCACCCGATAAAAGAAATCCCGATAACCGCAGTCGATCACGAGGGCCAGCTCGCCGTCGCGGAGTCCGTCGATCTGGTTGATGACCGTATGCGCATCCCAGCGTTCGGGATTCTCTTTCAGTTCGCCCAGCTGCTTTTTCATCTCCCACGAATCGGGGAAAGGGCGTATGTCCACACCTCCGGAGGTCGAACCTGCGGCCCCGAAGCGGTCCTTATGGCGCAGAGCGGTCCACAAGGCCCCGTGACCGCCCATGCTGAGGCCTGTGACGGCGCGCCCTTCGCGCGAGGGGATCGTCGGGTAGTGCGCGTCGATCCAGTCGGGAAACTCCTGCGAGACGAAGGTCTCGAACTGCGACGCAGGATCGAGGGGGCTGTCCCAATACCAACTGTTCTCGCCGTCGGGGCAGGCGATGATCATGCCGTAGGCGTCGGCCAGCGGACGCAGGTCCGTGATGTTGCGCTGCCAGGTCATGTACGAACCGCTGTAACCGTGCAGCAGGTAGAGGACGGGCATGCGCCGCCCCGCACCGGCGTCGGGAACCACGACCAGCGCCGGAATGTCGCGCTGCATCTTCGCGCTGAAAACCGCCACGGTATCGATCCTTGCCGCAGAGGCGGTCGCCGCGGCGAGGAGGAAGCAAAGGATCAGAGTGTATTTTCTCATAGCGTTCGGAATATTTCACAAAAAAGGGTACGCACGACGCGCACCCCCGATAACAAATCCCTCGGAGTTATTTCTTCTCCGGTTTCGCAATGGTCTCGCGCATCTGCGTGTCGGCCATGATATTCTTCATCTTGTAGTAGTCCATGACCCCCAGATTGCCGCTGCGGAAGGCTTCGGCCATGGCCAGCGGCACCTCGGCCTCGGCCAGAATCACCTTGGCGCGGGCGTCCTGCGCCTTGGCCTTGTTCTCCTGTTCGAGGGCCACGGCCATTGCGCGGCGCTCCTCGGCCTTCGCCTGGGCGATGTTCTTGTCGGCCTGCGCCTGATCCATCTGCAACTGGGCGCCGATGTTCTTGCCCACGTCAATGTCGGCGATGTCGATCGATAGGATTTCGAAAGCCGTTCCGGCATCGAGGCCCTTTTCGAGCACCACGCGCGAAATCGAATCGGGATTTTCGAGCACGATCTTGTGCGACGCCGCCGAACCGATCGACGAAACGATGCCTTCGCCGACACGCGCCAGCACGGTCTCCTCACCGGCTCCGCCGACCAGCTGCTTGATGTTGGCGCGCACCGTGACGCGGGCCTTGGCGATCAGCTGGATGCCGTCCTTGGCCACGGCGGCCACGGGAGGCGTATTGATGACCTTCGGATTCACGGACATCTGCACGGCCTCGAACACGTCGCGGCCCGCCAGATCGATGGCCGTCGCCATCTTGAAATCCAGCAGGATATTGGCTTTCTGCGCCGAAACGAGGGCATGCACCACGTTCGTAACGTTGCCGCCGGCGAGATAGTGGGCTTCCAGTTCGTTGGGATTGAGCGAAAGGCCGGCTTTCGTGCTCTCGATCATCGAGGAGACGATCACCGAGGGCGGCACCTTGCGCCAACGCATCAGGACGAGTTGCAGCAGGCTGATGCGCACGCCCGACACCAGCGCCGAGAACCACAGTCCCACCGGGATGAAATAGAAGATGAGCCAGATCGCAAAGAGGCTCACGAAGACGATCAATACGATCATTCCTGCCTGTAAATCCATAGTGTAGTGTTGTTATTTGATAGTTTTGACGATAACGCTGAAATTCTCGAAGCCCACGACCTCGACATCGCGCTGCGGATCGACATAGGTTCCGAGCGACTTGGCCTCGTAGGTGCGTCCGCCGATCTCGACCTTGCCCATGGGCGAGAGGCGCGAGAGAGTCACGCCGCGGTCACCGACCTGCAACTCCTCGGAGGGCAGGAGGGGCGTACTCGACGAGCGGATCTCCTGTTTGAGCGAAAAACGCTGCCATGTCTTCGCCCGCAGGGAGATGACCGTGACGACGAGCGACAGCGCCAGAATGATGACGATGACCAGAATCCCCGCCCCGGTCCCGAAGTCGCGGAAAGCGAGGTAGACCGAACTTCCGTAGCAGACCAGCGCCAGCAGAGCGCCGATCGACACGCCGGGCAGCAGGACGAGTTCGGCCACCAGAAACAGCAGGCCGAAGAAAACGAGCAGTACGATATAGAATATCTCCATAAGGCTGTATAATATTGCAATAAAGATAGGGAAATTTTTCGGTTATTCGGCGATCTCGGCGACTTTTATTTCCAATGCGGCGTCCGCTTGCCGTATGGCGTCGGCCAGCCGTTCGGCGACGGCCCTGTCGTCGAACGACCCGACGATGAAGAGCTGCTGTCCCACGCGGGAGAGTTCATAGCCCCCGGCCGCGGCGGCGATCACCTGCTTCACCTCGTCCGAAAGGGCGTCGGTCCCGGTGATCTCGACCCGGTAGAGGAGCTTTTGCGAATCGGGTTCGAGCGACAGGTTGCGATACGCACCGTCGGTCCACACCACGATTTCGGGCCGCACGAAGCCGCGTTTTTTCAGCAGCGCCTGCGCCGCCTCGGCCTCGTCCAGCGTGGCGAAACCGCCCGTATAGTAGCACCACTTGCCGGCATCGTTCACCAGATAGAAGAGCGGGTAGGCCCCCCGGAACGTCGCCGCGGCGCGTTTGGTGTTGTAGGTCCCCAGCAGGATGCGGTAAATCGTGCCGTTGGCGTAGACCTTGCATTCGGGGATCGGATGCTGGTAGGAGTATTTCGGCGTCGAAGAGAAAGCCACGCTGTCGTAGTCGAGGAAATAGCGCTCGGCGACATCGACCCGCGGCAGGCGGTAGTCGATCGCCTTCAGCTGCGCCGCCACGCCTTTCAGCGAATCGCGCGCGGCGTCCAGCCCCAAAACGCCGGCCACCGAAGCCTCATAATCGACGATCACCCGCTTGCGCAGCAGATAGTCCGCCACGGCGTCCGAAGCCGTCTCGTCCTGCAACGCCGACAACTGCCGCGCAGCCTCCGAGAGCTCCTCCTCCTCGCGGGCGAGAATATCCTCCTTGCCCATCTTGTCGAGCAGATAGCCGTAAGCGTAGTTCTTGTTGTCGAAGATGTAGTTCCACGTCGCGGCCAGCGAGTCGGCCAGCACGCCGTTCATCCCCTGCAAAGTCTTGTAGCGTTCGTATATCTCGATGGCTTCGGCCTCGGTCTGCACCGCGGCGTAGGATTCGGCCAGTTCGGAAAGCGTCCCGTGGTTGGCGAAATAGCGGTTGACATAGTCCACGGCCCGCATTTCCAACCGCTGGGCATTGCGCAGGGCCTCATAATCCCCGGCCGGGAGATGCTCGCGGAAGTAGAGATTGTCCACCAGATTGCGGACCTTCAGCGAATCGGGAACCGTCGCCGCAGGATCGGCCGCAGCGGGTCCCGCAGGCTGCTGGGCCGCACCGTTCAGGTTGGCCAGGACCCACTCCTGTTCGATGGTGTTGATGCGGTCGATCAGACGCCCTTTGGCGTTGCGGATCTCGAAAATCCGGCTCTCCTGCTGCAAAATCTCCTGCGAAAGCTCCTGACGCCGCGAAGGGTCCTCGCGCAGCCGCTGGCGCATGCGCTCCACGGCGTTCACGATCGAATCCTCGCGCAGCTGCAACTGCGCGTCCTCACGCAGCAGCGACATGTACTCCGCGTTGCCTTCCAGCCCGGCGATACGGGCCTCCACCTTCGGCTGCTGGGCATGCAGCGCACCGGCAGTCAGAAAAGCCGCGCCCAGCGCATATATGAAAACCTTGCGAAACATAGCTTGGGTCATCTCCACCATTTAATGAAAAAAATCTGTATCAGTCCGAAAATCTCCAGACGCCCCAGCAGCATCAGCAGCGAGTTGGAAACCTTGAACGCCGCGGGCATCGCCGAGAAGTTGTCCATCGAACCGACCTCTCCGAATCCGGGTCCGACGTTGCCCATCGAAGCCACGGCCCCCGAGAAGCTGGTCGTCAGATCGACGCCGAGCATCGTACCGAAAACCGTGCCGGCGAGAATGAACATCAGGTAAGTGACGATGAAAATCATCACCGAATGCAGCGCCTCGTTCTCCTGGATCACGCCGTCGAGCTTGATGCGTATGACGGCGTTGGGGTGCTGCTGCTGGCGCAGGCGCGTGCGCATCATCTTCCCGGCCAGCACCAGCCGGTTGATCTTGATGCCTCCCGCCGTGGAGCCCGCACAGGAGCAGACGATCGACCCGAAGATCAGCAGGATGACGGCGAACGAGGTCCACGTATTGGAGTCGGCCGTGGCGAATCCCGTGGTGGTCACCACCGACACGAACTGGAACATCGCATAGCGGAACGACGCCGTCAGCGTGGGGTAGAGGTCCGCGGCATAGAGGCTCACGGCGATCAGCACACCCCCGGTCAGCAACATCCCCAGGTACCAGCGCGTCACCTCCGAGCGGAAAATGTTGTTGCGCTTGCCGGTCACCGTAGAGTAGATCAGTCCGAAATGGATACCGGCCGTGGCCATTGTGAAGATCAGTATCGTGTCGATCATCGGGCTGTTGAAATAGGCCACGCTGGCGTTCTTGGTCGAAAATCCGCTCGTGGCGCAGGCCGACATGGCGTGGCACAGCGAGTCGAACCAGTTCATGCCCGCCATTTTGAGCATTACGGTCGAAAGGATCGTCAACCCCACGTAGACCACCAGCAGAATCTGCACGATGATCTGCGACCGGTAGCGGTAGTTGTCCTTGGCCATCGTCGAGAGCTCCACGTTGGAGAGCATCATCTTGCTGCGGCCCATCGACGGCAGGATCACCAGCGCGAACATCACCACTCCCATACCGCCGATCCAGGTCGAGGACATGCGCCAGAACTGCAATCCGCGCGGCAGGGCCTCGACATCGTTCAGGATCGTCGATCCGGTGGTCGTGAGGCCCGAAACGCTCTCGAACCACGCATTGACCAACGAAAACTCCCCGCCCCAGATCAGGTAGGGGAACATCGACACGACGCAGGCCACGAGCCACGCCCCCACGACAATGCAGAAGCCCTCCTTGTTGGTGATCTGCTCGCGCTTCTCGACGAAAATCAGCGGAAAAGCGCCCAGCAGGGCCGTGAGCAGCGAGGAGAGAAGCAGGGGATAGAATGCCGAATCCACGCCGCTGAGGTAGGAAATTCCCGCCGAAAGCAGCATGAACGTCGCAATGAAGAGCATCACGACTCCCACATACCGTAAGACCACATCTACCCGCATGGCGTCAGACTTTATTCTGTTTGGAAAGGTTTATGAGCGTCTCTATCTTCTCTTTGAGTTCCAGCACTTCGTCCTTGAAATCGCCCTTGACGGCGAACGGCACGCGGAACGCGAGCCAGTCGCCCAGCCCCTTGTTCATCCGTTCGATGGGCGTCACGCAGTAGAGCGACATGAAGTAGAAGAGCATCAGCACGATGGCGATCATCACGGCCACCGAGATCAGCACCGGCGTAACGGCCCGGTAGGCGTTTTTCTTCATCTGCTCGGCGCGCGGCACCAGCGAACTCTGCGTCGAGGTCATGTAGCTTTTGATGGCGGCGGTCAGGCGGCCGTAGAGCACCTGGTACTCGTCGCTGTACCACCTGCTGCCGAGCGAATCGGCGCAGTTCGCGTCCACCGGAGCCGCCGTCCGGGCAGCGGCGCTTCCGGCCCCTCCGAAAGCGAGGAAATTGTCCGTCAGTAGCCGCAGTTCGGTCGTGGCGAAGGCCAGCGAATCGAGGAACGATTTTTCGAGGGCCTCGCTCTGAGCCACCAGCAGCGTGTTTTCGAGCCGCTCCATACTGGTGCGGCAAAGGCTGTCGCACGACCGGTCGCCGAAGACCGAGAGTCTGATGAACGCAATGTTCTGCTCGTGGGCCGCGTCGAGCATCTCCTTGGCCAGTTCGATGTTGCGTTTGTTGGCCTTGAGGATCTCCCCCGTATCGCGGCTCAGGCGGCTCAGTTCGAGAAACGAGACCATCCCCGAAAAAAACAGCAGGCAGACGATGCTCAGAAACCCGACCGTCACCCGTTTGCGCATACCTGTCATAGCATTCAAAATTAACTTATCGGCAAAACCGCATCCTATATTCTGCAAATATAGTGATTAATCCCGGATTTCCCCCATCAGGTCGTGAGAATCGTCCATCGCACCGAGTTTCACGCGGCAGAGGGTGTTGACTTTCGCAGCGTCGTAGGGAGCTTTCACCCGCCGGTAGTTGCCCGTAAATCCGAACATCATGCCTCCGCGGCGCGTGCTTTCGAAGAGCACCGTATCCTCCGTTCCGACGGCCCGGGCGCAGAAATCGCCGTGCAGGCGGTCGCAGAGGCCCTCCAGCTCGGCCACGCGGGCCGTAGCCACCGACGGCTGCACCTTGCCGGGCAGATCGACGGCCGGAGTTCCGGGACGCTCCGAAAAGGGAAAGATATGCAGGAAAGCGGGCTCCAACCCCGCCAGAAAATCATAGGTCGTGCGGAAATCGGCATCGGTCTCGCCCGGGAACCCGACGATCACGTCGATCCCGATAAAGGCGTCGGGCATCAGCCGCCGGACAGCCGCGATACGCTCGGCGAAACGCGCCGTGGTGTAGCGGCGGCGCATCAGCCCGAGTATCCGGTCCGAACCGCTCTGAAGCGGAATATGGAAGTGATGCATGAATTTAGGTGACGCGGCGCAAAAGGCTATGATTTCATCGGTTAGCAGATTCGGTTCGATCGACGAAATGCGGTAGCGCCCGATCCCCTCGACCTCGTTCAGCGCCCGCAGCAGGTCGATGAATTTCTCGCCCGTCGTGCGGCCGAAATCCCCCATGTTGACACCCGTCAGCACGATCTCCTTCTGACCCGCCGCCGCGATCTGACGCGCCTCGTCCACGAGGTCGGCGATCGGGAGGTTGCGGCTCGATCCGCGGGCGTAATGGATCGTACAATAAGAACAGCAGTAGTCGCAACCGTCCTGCACTTTCAGGAAAGCGCGCGTGCGGTCGCCGCTCGAAAAGGCCGCGAAGAACGACGTGAGCGAATCGGTGTCGCAGCTGTACACCTGCGCACGGCCCTTTCCCGACAGTTCAACCACCCGTTTGAATAACTCGCCCTTATCGTTATTACTCAGCACAATATCGACGCCGTCTATCGCGGCTATCTCCTGCGGTTTCAGCTGCGCGTAACACCCCGTCACGGCGATGATCGCCCCGGGGTTGCGGCGGTGGAGCTTGCGGATCAGGTTGCGGCATTTCTTGTCGGCGTGCTCGGTCACCGAGCAGCTGTTGATGACGCAGATGTCCGCTTCGGCCGTAGGGGCCACGCGGACGAAGCCGCCGCGCTCGAACTCACGGGCGAGGGTGGAGGACTCCGAAAAATTGAGCTTGCAGCCCAAAGTATGAAAATTGACTCTGCGAGGTTGCATAGATTCGTGTTTTTCCGGCACGAAATTACGAAAACTGTGCGAAAGGAGGAGGCGTTTCCGATAAAAAAGCGTAAATTTGCGCGCAATTAAAGAAGATGTATGGAATTTTTCAGCGACCTGGTTCAATACGGCTATCTCTCGAACGCACTCACGGCCTGCGTGCTTTCGGGCATAACGTGCGGGGTAATAGGAACCTACGTCGTCTGCCGCCGCATGGTGTTCCTCGCCGGAGGCATCACCCACGCCTCGTTCGGCGGACTGGGCATCGCCTTCTACCTGGGAGCGAACCCCATCGCCGGGGCGATGATCTTCGCCGTACTCTCGGCGCTGGGCATCGAATGGGCCGGCAGCCGCGGGCGCATCCGCGAGGACTCGGCCATCGGCATCATCTGGTCCGTCGGCATGGCCGTCGGGGCGCTCTTCATGAGCCTGCGCCCGGGCTACACCTCGGGCGACCTGTCGGCCTACCTCTTCGGCAGCATCGTGACCGTGACCGACAGCGATGTCGCGTCGCTGGCCGTGCTGACGGCCGTGATCGTCATCGGAGCCCTCGTGTGGCTGCGGCCCGTGATGTACGTCGCCTTCGACCGCGACTTCGCCCGCAGCCGGGGCATCCCGACGCGCGTGATCTCCTACCTGATGGCCGCGCTGGTCGCCGTGACGATCGTCCTCTCGATCCGCATCATGGGCATCGTGCTGCTGATCTCGCTCGTGACGATGCCCGTGGTGATCGTCAACACGCTTTCGCGCTCGTACCGCACCATCGCCCTCGCAGCGCCCCTCGTGGCCGTCGCAGGCAACGCCGCGGGGCTCGTCGCCAGCTACAATTTCGAGGTTCCGCCCGGCGCCGCCATAATATTTACACTCACCCTTACGCTTATACTGGTAAAACTTGTATCTTTGCGTAGCAAAAAACAGCGAGCAGCCGCATGAAGACCATCCATAAACTTGTTCTGAAATCCTACCTGGGCCCGATGGTCCTCACGTTTTTCATCGTCATGTTCGTACTGATGATGAACATCGTATGGCGCTACATCGACGAACTGGTGGGCAAGGGCCTCAGCGCTGGAATCATCATCGAGCTGATGACCTATTTCATGGCCAATATGATCCCGATGGGCCTGCCGCTGTCGATGCTGCTGGCGGCGATCATGACTATGGGCAACCTGGGCGAGAACTACGAACTGCTGGCCATGAAGTCGGCCGGCATGTCGCTGGTCCAGATCACCAAACCGCTCATCATACTGGTGGCGTTCGTCTCCGTCGGCAGCTTCTTCATCGGCAACAACCTCGTCCCGAACGCCAACAAGAAGCTGTACAGCACGCTCTACGACATCCGCCAGCAGAAACAGGCCCTCGAATTCCAGGACGGGCTCTTCTTCAACGGCATCGAAAACATGTCGATCCGCGTCAGCCGGCAGGAGCCCGACACGCACCTGCTCCACGACGTGCTGATCTACGACAACCGCGCCGCCAACGGCAACATGAACACCATCGTCGCCGATTCGGGATACATCCGCCTCTCGGACGACAAGAAATACCTGCTGGTGGACCTTTTCCACGGCGAGACCTACGAACAGACACGCAACAGCCAGTGGTTCACCAAGAGCGCCCTGCGCCACCACACCTTCGACCTGCAAAAGCAGGTGATCCCGATGGAGGGATTCGCACAGGGACGCACCGACGCCGACCTCTTCTCGAACAGCCAGACCAAGAACATCCGGGAGTTGCAGCACGACATCGACTCGCTGGAAATCAAGGTCAACGCCGCCACGACGAGCTCCTACGAACCGCTGCTCAAAGAGCAGATCTTCGCACGCGACAACACCGTGCTGCCGCTGCCCGACAGCTTGCAGATCGACAAGCGCCATTTCCGCGACATGCTGGCGCAGGACTCGATCGTCGGACTGCCGATGCGCGACAAGGAACGCATCTGGGATCAGGCCCGGACGCTGGCCAAGAATTCGCGCAACATGTTCGCATTCGACGAATCGGCCGCCAAGGAGGCGCTCAACCAGCTCTACCGCTCGAAGGTCGAGTGGCACAAGAAAATATCGCTTCCGGTGTCGATCCTGATCTTCTTCCTGATCGGTGCACCGCTGGGCGCCATCATCCGACGCGGCGGTCTGGGACTGCCGGTGGTGGTGTCGGTGATCTTCTTCGTGATCTACTACATCATCAGCCTGTCGGGCGAGAAACTGGCCAAGGAGGGCAACTGGGACGCCGTTTACGGCATGTGGCTCTCGACTTTCATCCTCACGCCGATCGCCATATACCTTACATACAAGGCCACCAACGACTCGGCGCTGCTCGACACGGACTGGTACGCCGGAAAGATCAAGGCGCTGAAGGACAGACTGACCCCGGGAATCAAAAAAACGATGAACGCGATAAAATTCAAACGAAATGGCAAAAAACACGATTCTGAATAGTGTAGAGGAGGTTATCGAGGACTTCCGCAACGGCAAGCCGGTGATCGTCGTCGATGACGAGGACCGCGAAAACGAGGGCGACTTCATCGTCGCCGCGGAGAAGATCACCCCCGAAATCGTGAATTTCATGCTCAAAGAGGGCCGCGGCGTACTGTGCGCCCCGCTGTCGGAGAAACGCTGCGCCGAGCTGGGCCTCAACATGATGGAGGAGAACAACACCTCGCTGCTGGGCACGCCCTTCACCGTGACGGTGGACCTGCTGGGCAACGGCTGCACCACGGGCGTCTCGATCCACGACCGCGCCGCGACGATCCGCGCGCTGGCCGACCCTGCGACGAAGCCCACCGACCTGGGCCGCCCGGGGCACATCAACCCCCTACGCGCCCGCGACAAAGGCGTACTGCGCCGTCCGGGACACACCGAGGCGGCCGTAGACCTGGCCCGTCTGGCCGGATTGCAGCCCGCAGGCGCGCTGATCGAGATCATGAACGACGACGGCACGATGGCCCGCCTGCCGCAGCTGGTGGAGATCGCCAAAAAATTCGACCTGAAAATCATCTCGATCGCCTCGCTGATCGCCTACCGCCTCAAAGAGGAGTCGATCATCGAGAAGGGCGTGACCGTGCCCCTGCCGACGGAGTGGGGCGATTTCCGCATTACGCCGTTCCGTCAGAAGTCGAACGGCGTGGAGCACGTGGCCCTGACGAAAGGGGAGTGGGCGGAGGACGAACCCGTGCTGGTGCGCGTACACTCGTCATGCGTCACGGGCGACATCTTCGGTTCGTACCGCTGCGACTGCGGCGAGCAGCTGCACCGCGCGATGCAGATGATCGAGAAGGAGGGCAAAGGCGCCGTCATCTATCTCAACCAGGAGGGGCGCGGCATCGGGCTCTGCAACAAGATCCACGCCTACAAATTGCAGGACGAGGGTCTGGACACCGTAGACGCCAACCTCCGGCTGGGTTTCAAGGCCGACGAACGCGACTACGGCGTGGGTGCGAGCATCATCCGCGAGCTGGGCATCCGCCACATGCGCCTGATGACCAACAACCCGCTCAAACGGGCCGGACTGGAGGGCTACGGACTCTGCATCGACGAGATCGTGCCCATCGTGATCGCCCCGAACCCCTACAACGAACACTATCTGGAGACCAAGCAGGAGCGTATGCACCACACGCTGGGACTGGAGAAAAAATAGATGATGAATCCGAAAGAAATACGCATCGTATTCATGGGCACGCCCGAATTCGCCGTGCCTTCGCTGCGGGCGCTCGTCGCCGGCGGCTACAACGTCGTGGGTGTGGTGACCGCGCCCGACAAACCCGCCGGACGGGGACAGAAACTCCGTCAGAGCGAAGTCAAGACCGCCGCGCTGGAGCTGGGGCTTCCGGTCCTGCAACCCGAGAAGCTGAAAGCCCCGGAGTTCGTCGAAGCCATGCAGGCCCTGCGGCCCGATCTGGGGATCGTGATCGCCTTCCGGATGCTTCCCGAGGTGATCTGGGCCATGCCTCAGCTGGGAACCTTCAATCTCCACGCCTCGCTGCTGCCCCAATACCGCGGGGCGGCGCCGATCAACTGGGCGATCATCAACGGCGAAACCGAAACGGGCGTCACGACATTCCTGCTGAACCACGAGATCGACAAGGGCGGCATCATCGGACAGGTCCGGGTGCCGATCCTCCCGGAAGACAACGTCGGCACGCTCTACGACAAGCTGATGACGACCGGCACCGCATTGGTCACCGAAACCGTGGACCGCATCGCCGCGGGGGACATCCGGCCCGTCGAACAGCAGCACATCGACGAATCGACGCTGCGGCCCGCTCCCAAGATCTTCAAGGAGGATTGCCGGATCGACTGGACGCTTCCGGGCCGGCGCATCGCGGATTTCATCCGCGGCCTGTCGCCGTATCCGGCAGCGTGGACCGAGATGTTCCGCGAGGAGGACGAAGAACCGCAGAGTGCCAAAGTGTTCTCGGCGACCTTCGAGGCCGCAGCCCACGGCCAGCCGTGCGGCACGGTCGAGAGCGACGGACGGACCTTTATCCGCGTGGCGTGCGCCGACGGATGGATCGTTCCCGGAGAGTTGCAGATAGCCGGCAAGAAACGGCTCGCGGTGCGCGACCTGCTGCTGGGCTGGCGCGACGTGAACCAATACAGATTCAAGAAATAACCCGATTCTCTGTCGCAAAACCGTCTTATTTATTCCGGCAACCGCCCCATCACGGTTGCCGGATAGAAAATACGCTGTCGAATGAAACTTCGCATGCAAAACCCCGAACGGCCGGACTTACCCAACGGCCGGACCGCCCGTTATGAAAGGGCAGCGACCTACCTGCTGCTGACGCTGGCCTTCTACATCACCCTGACGATCGTAGACGAGGTATGGCTCATCCGCCATCACCACTATTTCGCCATCTGGGCCCGGCGCGCCGCCGACGCCATGCTGCTGGCGCTTCCCGTCTGGTTCCTGCACCGGAAACGATGGCTGTTTCCCTGGATCGTGCTGGTCAACCTCTACCTGCTGTCGAACGTCTGGTATTACCGCATTTATTACAGCATCATGCCGCTGAACTCCTACCTGATGGTGAACAACCTCCGGGGGCTCGGTCCGAGCATCTGCGCCTCGATGCGGGCTTCGGACCTGTGGATCGTGCTTCCGTCCGTCTGTTTCGCCGCAGGATACTCCCTTTTCGGCCGCCGGATACCGGGAGGGGGGGGGAAATGCCGCCGTGCCGCGGGATGTGCCGCCAGCCTGCTGCTGATCGTCGTCACCGTCATCCCGCCGTACTTCAACGACCCCAATGAGTTCAAGCACCCCTGGCCCTGGTACCGGAATGAAATCATGCTGGGACTCCACAAATACGGTCTGATCGGCTATTGGTCCTATCAGATCGCCTATCTGCACGGCTGCTCGTCCGAGGAGGCCGAATATGCCGCCCGGTTCGTCGAAGCCGCAGAGCGGCGCGCCTCCCGGGAACCGCTCACGGAAGACCACCGCAAAAACCTGATCGTCGTGCTGGCCGAATCGTTGGGCAGTTGGCCGATCGGACTGGAAATCGACGGCACGGAAGCGACCCCGTTCATGAACTCGCTGGCCCGGGACACGAGCGTGCTCTACTTCCCACGGGTGCTGCCGCAGGTGAAGGACGGGCGGTCGTCCGACGCCCAACTGATGCTCAACACCGGACTGCTGCCGCTCGAAAGCGGGGCCGCAGCCAGTCTGTACGGCTGCCGGAACACCTATCCTTCGTTACCCAAAGCGCTGGCCCGGAGAGGGTATACCTCCGCATCGCTGATCTGCGATTCGCGCCACTATTGGAATCAGGAAGCCACCACGAAGAGTTACGGATTCGACAGATATCATTACGAACTGAGCCGCGGACCGATGCGCCGCGCCGATGAAGAGCTCTACGAAAACGGACTCGAAATTCTGAAGGAACTGCCGCAGCCGTTCTATGCCCAGCTGGTCACGATGTCGGGACACGGACCGTATGCGAAATCGGATCTCGAAAGCCCGCTGAACAATGCCAAAATCCCCGACGACGAAGCCAAATATTATCTGGTCGCCACACAATACGTGGACCGCTGCCTCGGCCGGTTCATCGACTCGCTCAAAACATGCGGGCTTTACGACAGGAGCATCATCGTCATCATGGGCGACCACGACTCCATCACCCGCAACCAATACGAAGGGCGCAAAAAACGGGAGCTGAGCGACCGCTACATCCCGCTCTTCATCCTCAATGCGCCGCTGAAAGCCGAAACGGGGAAGGTCATCGCACAGATCGACATCTATCCCAGCCTGCTGGACCTGATGCACGCACAGGATTACGATTTTCACGGATTGGGCGAAAGCGTCTTCCGCCGCCAGAGCGACTGTGCAGCCGACCACTCGGAAGGCTGGGTGGGCGGCAACCGCAGCGATTCGGTCCGGCAATACCGGAAAGAGCTGTGGCGGGTTTCGGACATCCTGCTGCGGACCGACTATTTCGAATCCCGGCTCTGAAACGAAGGAGGCGCCCCGAAACGGGACGCCTCCTTCGTTTTTCCGGCCTATTTGCCGATCTTCTTCTCGATCTCCTCCTTCGGGAGCGGCTTGGTGCAGAAGAACCAGTCGTAGCACTTGGCCCCTTCGGGAATCTTCTCCTGATCGTCGCCCTTCATCGGCACGATCACCTCGTCACCCGGATTCCAGTCGGCAGGCAGCGCGATGCCGAAAGCGTCGATGGTCTGCAAACCGACCAGCACCCGTCTGATCTCGTCGAAATTGCGGCCCAGCGCCAGCGGATAATAGATCATCGCCCGCAGCACGCCTTTCGGATCGACGAAGAAAACGGCCCGCACGGCTGCCGTCTGGCTCTCGCCGGGCTGGATCATGCCGTAGAGCGACGCCACCTTCATCGACACGTCGTCGATGATCGGGAACTCGACCTTCACGTTCTTCATGCCCTTGTACTCGATCTTCTCACGGATGGTCTTCAGCCATGCGATATGGCTGTTGCGGCTGTCCACGGACAAGCCCACCAATTCGCAGTTCAGCGCCCGGAACTCCGCGGTACGGGCTCCGAACGTCAGTATCTCGGTCGTACAGATCGGAGTAAAGTCGGCAGGGTGGCTGAACAGAATCACCCATTTGCCCTTGTAATCGTCCGGGAAGCTGATCTTCCCCTTGGTGGTCATGGCCTCGAATGCCGGAACGGGTTCGCCCAGACGCGGCATTTGCTGTTCGTTCTTTTCCATAGTCTGAAATTTTGATGTTAATGACCGGGCACGCAAAATCAATGCCCCGCATCCGCAAATTCTTCGTCGTACGCTAAGATAATAATTTTAAGAATATGTTATTCACCGATTTACGTTCCTGCACGGATCGGTCTACACAAACGGCGGATTCGCTTACGACCGCAAAAGGCAACAAATACGTCCGGTCCGAAAAATGCGAAAAAGCGGCATTCGGAGACTTCACTTTTTGAAATTATTCGTATATTTGTTCGAATAACTCTAAAAAGCGTTGCCTATGGATATATAGTAATGATTAACTTATTCGAAACACACGTACCGTCTCCGCACTAAAAGCGCCGGTACATACATATAAAAAGCGTTAGCTTTACGTCTTTGCATATCGAAATCTGGAAAATTTCAAATTGTGGCAAAAGAAGTGAAGTTGATGCTCACGTCTATGGCGTGGGCTTCACTTATATTATTGCCACAAGGTATTCCAGAACCTCGATATGCGATGATAAAAGTTTTGTCCCACGTTTTTTATATGCCGATTCCAATCAAATACCTCCGCAGGGACACGGGCATATATCACCCCAATAAATGAAACGTATCGGGATTCTTCTCTGCTCTTCAATCTTGATGAGTTCTTGTGCATCAATTTTTTGCGGATCAAAAGCCAGAGTCGTATTCGATAGTGAAGTAGCCGAAAAAGCAAGCCTTACAATCGACGGCCGAAAACACCTGAATGTCACTTTTCCCTACACAACCAAAATCAGACGCGGATTCGACGAAACGCTCGTGACAGCCGAAACCGCAAACTACACGGCAGAACCGATCATCATCAACAAAAATTTCAACGCCGTATCGGTCCTCAATCTGCTGAACATACTCACATGGGGAATAGACGCTGCGACCGGAGCCATCACAAAGCCGGAATTCAAATTCTACCAGATCGACTTCCAACCCAAAGTCGAAAAATCGGAAAAACAGTAATTCCCCGAACCTCATGAACACGACAACGCCCGGCCGGAAGGTCGGGCGTTGCAACTGTGCTATCCTGCAAAATCATCGCACCTTGCGGATGATCTCGCCGCCGTGGCGGATGGCCTCCTCGTTGGCCGGGAGCATCTTCCACGCACGTTCGGGGAGCGACTTTTTCAACCCGACCATCACATTCTCCATTTCGACCACGGGGCGCACTTTCAGATACCCGCCCAGGATCATCGTGTTGAACAGCTTGGCCTGGCCCATCTTCGCACACTCGGCCGTGGCGTCGATCGCATAGACCTCGATGTCCTTGCGCACCGGATGGCGCGTGATGCCGTTCGTGTCGTAGATCAGCACGCCGCCGGGCCGGACCATCGGCTCGAACTTCTCCATCGACTGCTGGTTCAGAATGATCGCCGTATCGAATTCATGGGCGATGGGCGAGGAGATCTTCCGGTCGGAGAGAATCACCGTCACGTTGGCCGTACCGCCGCGCATCTCGGGACCGTAGGAGGGCATCCACGTCACCTCGAAATCCTGCATTACACCCGAGTAAGCCAGAATCTTACCCATCGAGAGGACGCCCTGTCCTCCGAATCCTGCAATTATCAACGTCTCTTTCATAGCCTTACTCCTTTTTAACGTCCTTGATGTCGCCCAGCGGATAGAAGGGCAGCATGTTCTCCGCGAGCCACTGGTTCGATGCCACGGGCGAGAGTTTCCAGCCGCTGTTGCAGGTCGAAACGACCTCCACGAGCGAAAAGCCGTTACCAGCCATCGCATTTTCGAACGCCTTGCGGATCGCCTTCTTGCATTTGCGCACGTTAGCCGCCGTATGCACGCTCTGGCGTGTGATGTAAGTGGCGCCGTCGAGGTGGGCCATCATCTCGGCGATCTTGTAGGGGTAGCCGTTCAGCCGCGGATCACGTCCGTAGGGGGTCGTCGCGGTCTTCATGCCCAGCAGGGTGGTCGGGGCCATCTGGCCGCCGGTCATGCCGTAGATAGCATTGTTGATGTAGATGGCCACGATGTTCTCGCCGCGCGCCGCCGCATGGATCGACTCCGCCGTGCCGATGGCCGACAGGTCGCCGTCGCCCTGATAGGTGAAGACCATATTCTGCGGGTAGAGCCGCTTCACGGCCGTCGCAACGGCCAGCGCGCGTCCGTGCGCCGCCTCGATCCAGTCGATGTCGATATAGTTGTAGGCGAACACCGAGCAGCCCACGGGCGAAATGCCCACGGTCTTCTCCGCGAGTCCCATCTCCTCGATGACCTCGGCGACGAGTTTGTGCACCGTGCCGTGGCTGCAACCGGGGCAGTAGTGCATGACATTGTCGGTAATGAGCGCCGGTTTCGTATAAACCAGATTCTCCTTTTTGATTTCAACCTCTGCCATCGTCTTTTACTTTTTAATCAGTTTTTCCTTGAGCGCGTCGAGCACCTCGTCGGGATTGAACATCATGCCGCCCTGACGCCCGTAATGCTCGACGGGAGCTTTGCCGTTGACGGCCAGCCGCACGTCCTCGACCATCTGCCCGGCGTTCAGCTCCGCGGAAAGGAAGCCCTTGACACCGCGGGCCGCCAGTTCGGCGATCTGCTTCTTGGGGAAAGGGTAGAGGGTGATCGGGCGTAGCAGGCCGACTTTCAGACCCTCGGCGCGAGCCATTTCGACCGTCGCCGAGCAGATGCGGGCCGACGAACCGAATGCCACGATCACGTAGTCGGCATCGTCGCACTCGATGGCTTCGTAGCGCACCTCGTTCTCTTCCAGAGCCTTGTATTTCTCCTGCAACCGTTTGTTGATGACCTCCATCTTCTCGGACTGCAATTCGAGCGAGGTCACGATATTGCGCGGACGACCGGCGGGTTTTCCCTGCGCGGCCCACGAACCGCACTCGGCTTTCAGCTCCTCGTCGGTCCTGCGCGGACGCTGGGGAGCCAGCACGACCTTCTCCATCATCTGTCCGATGGCTCCGTCGGCGAGAATCAGCGCCGGGTTGCGGTATTTGAACGCCAGGTCGAAAGCCTCGGCCACGTGGTCGTGCATCTCCTGCACGGAGTTCGGAGCCAGCACGATCAGGTGGAAATCGCCGTGGCCGCCGCCCTTGCAAGCCTGGAAATAGTCGCCCTGCGAAGGCTGGATCGTACCCAGACCCGGACCGCCGCGCTGGCAGTTGACGATCAGGCAGGGGAGTTCGGCGCCGGCCAGATAGCTCAGTCCCTCGGACATCAGGCTGATGCCGGGGCTCGACGACGAAGTCATCACCCGTTTTCCGGTCGAGGCGCCGCCGTAGACCATGTTGATCGAAGAGATCTCCGACTCGGCCTGCAACACCACCATCCCCGTGGTTTCCCACGGTTTGAGCTCCATCAGGGTCTCCATCACCTCCGACTGCGGGGTAATGGGGTATCCGAAATATCCGTCGCAACCGTAGCGGATCGCCGCATGGGCGATCACCTCGTTGCCTTTCATCAGTTTCACTTCCTTCTCTGCCATAGCCTATTCGAATTTTTGACGATAAACCGTGATGACGCTGTCGGGGCAGATCACCGCACACGAAGCGCAACCCGTGCAGGCATCGGGATTCGCCATCCACGCCACCGGGTAGCCCTTGCTGTTCACCTCTGCCGACAGGGCGAGCACGTCGCACGGACAGGCCGAGGCGCAAACCCCACACCCTTTGCAGCGCTCCTTATCGACGACGATTGTTCCTTTAATTTTAGCCATAACGCCGTAATATTGTTAAGTTGCTTACAAATATACAAAAAATTCCATGCCTCGACTTGTTTTTCGTTATAAAAAATCGCCATTCCGTGATAAAACAACGCCCCGAAAAAAGAGCCGCCTCATCGGGCAGCTCTTTTTCAATTATTTATCTTCGAACGAATGGATCACCACTCCCGAGCGGAGCTTGGGCTCGAACCACGTCGTCTTCGGAGGCATGATGTTGCCCGTGTCGGCGATGTTGATCAACTGCTGCATCGAAACGGGGTAGAGGGCGAACGCCGCTTTCATCTCCCCGCTGTCCACGCGCCGTTTCAGCTCGCCGAGGCCGCGGATGCCGCCCACGAAGTCGATCCGCTTCGAGGTGCGCAGATCCTTGATGTCCAGAATCTTGTCCAGCACCAGGTTCGACAGCACCGTGACATCCAGCACGCCGATCGGATCGTTGTCGTCGTAGGTCCCCGGCTTGGCCGTCAGACTGTACCAGCGGCCGTCGAGGTACATCGAGAAATTGTGCAGGGCCGAGGGGCGGTACTCCTCCGCGCCTTTATCCTCGACCGTGAACGACTCTTTCAGCTTTTCGACGAGCTCGGCGGGCGTCAGGCCGTTCAGGTCCTTCACCACGCGGTTGTAGTCGATGATGCGCAGCTGGTTGGCCGGGAAGGTCACGGCCAGGAAATAGCAGTACTCCTCGCAGCCCGAGTGGTTCGGATTCTTCGCGCGGCACTCCGCACCCACGCGAGCGGCGGCAGCCGTACGGTGGTGCCCGTCGGCGACGTACAGCGCCGGAATACCCGCGAAAATCTCCGTGATGCGGTCGTTGGTCTTCCGGTCGCGGATCACCCACAGCTGGTGCCCGAAGCCGTCGGCGGCCGTGAAATCGTACTCCGGAGCGTTGTTCTTCACCACGTCGGCGACGATGGCGTCGATCTCGGCGTTGTCGGGGTAGGCGAAGAACACCGGCTCGATGTTGGCCTGCTGGTTGCGGACGTGGATCATGCGGTCCTCCTCCTTATCGGGGCGCGTCAGCTCGTGCTTCTTGATGGCTCCCGAGAGGTAATCCTCGAAGTGGCAGCACATCGCCAGTCCGTACTGCGTGCGCCCCTCCATCGTCTGCGCATAGATATAATAGTACTCCTCGGGGTCCTGCCGGAGCCATCCCTCGGACTGCCATTTGCGGAAATTCTCCACCGCCTTTTCGTAAACCGGCTCGGAATGCTCGTCGGCGATGGGCTCGAAATCAATCTCGGGCTTGATGATGTGCAGCAGCGAACGCTCCGTCGCCTCGCTTTTCGCCTCGGCGGAATTCAGCACGTCGTAGGGACGCGACGCCACCTCGGCGGCATGTTCTTTCGGCGGACGGACCGCACGGAAAGGTTTTATTCGTACCATAAAGTTATCGTTTTAGGCGAAAAAGGCGGGCGTTTCCGCACCCGCCTCTTTCCGATTATACATATCAACTATTTGTTGACCTGGAAACGGGTGTTGCCGTTTTTCAGGAAGTCCACGATCTGGCTGGCAGCAGCCAGACCGGCATTGATGTTGGCCTCGGCGGTCTCGGCGCCCATCTTCTTCGCCGTGGCGAAAACCCGCTTGCCGAACTTCTCGTCCAGCTCGGCCTGATTGCCGGCGGCGATGTCGGTGATGTATTTCAGGTCCTCGCGCTCGGTCAGGGCACGCACCAGACCGGCTTCGTCGATCACCTCCTTGCGGGCGGTGTTGACCAGCGTGGCCCCCTTGGGCATCGACATCAGCAGGTCATAGCCGATCGAGCCTTTGGTCTGCTCCGTGGCGGGGATGTGCAGCGAGAGGAAGTCGGACGCCTTGTAAAGCTCCTCGACCGTCGCCACCTTCTTCACGCCGTCGGCCTCGAAAACCGCCTCGTCGGCGATGAACGGATCGTATGCGACAACATTCATGCCCAACGCCTTTCCTTTGCGGCCCACCAGCTTGCCGACGTTGCCGTAAGCGTGGATGCCGAGGGTCTTGCCCTGAATCTCCGAACCCGTGCCCGGAGTGAAGCGGTTCCGCGACATGTAGATCATCATGGCCAAGGCCAATTCGGCCACGGCGTTGGAGTTCTGCCCCGGGGTGTTCATCACCACGATGCCCCGCGCCGAAGCCGCTGCGAGGTCCACGTTGTCGTAACCCGCACCGGCGCGGACCACGATTTTCAGGTTTTTCGCCGCGGCGATGACCTCGGCAGTCACCTTGTCGCTGCGGACGATGAGTGCATCCGCATCGGCCACGGCTTCCAGCAACTCGCTCTTGTCGGTGTATTTTTCGAGCAGCGCCAGTTCATAGCCGGCATTCTCCACGATCCCGCGGATTCCATCGACGGCCTTTTTGGCAAAAGGCTTCTCCGTTGCAACCAGTATTTTCATAGTATCGATCAATGACGTAAAATAAATATCCTGTTCTCTCTTCGTCTCCCGCATCAGCGGGACGATAGTCGGGCACATGGCCTATTTCGCGTGTTTCTGCGCGAACTCCTGCATGCAGGCCACCAGCGCCTCGACGCTCTCCTTCGGAAGGGCGTTGTAGCACGACGCGCGGAAACCGCCCACCAGACGGTGCCCCTTGATGCCGACCATGCCGCGCTCCTTGGCAAAGGTCATAAACTCGTCGGCGAGACCCTCGTAACCCTCAGCCATCACGAAGCAGATATTCATCAGCGAGCGGTCCTCCTTCACGACCGTGCCGCGGAACAGCGGGTTGCGGTCGATCTCGTCGTAGAGCAGGGCGGCTTTCTCCTTGTTGCGGCGGTAGATTTCGGGAACGCCGCCGATCGACTTGAGCCATTTCAGGGTCTCCTTCAGAACGTAGATCGGGAAGACGGGCGGCGTGTTGAACATCGAGTTGTTCTCGACATGGGTGCGGAACGACACCATCGTCGGCAGGTCGCGGACGATCTTGTCGAGCATGTCCTCGCGGATGATGCCGAAAGCCACGCCCGCAGGCGCCAGGTTCTTCTGCGCGCCGCCGTAGATCATGGCGTATTTCGAAACATCGACCGGACGGGAGAGGATGTCCGACGACATGTCGGCGATCAGGGGCACGGGCGACGCGAGGTCCTCGTGGTACTCCGTACCGTAGATCGTATTGTTGGAGGTGATATGCACATAATCCAGGTCGGCCGGAATGGCGAATCCCTTCGGGATGTAGGTGAAGTTCCGGTCCTCGGACGAAGCCAGCACCTCGACCTCGCCGTAACGCTTGGCCTCCTTGATGGCCTTCTTCGACCACACGCCCGTATTCACATAACCGGCTTTCTTGCCCAGGAAGTTCGCGGGGATTTCATAAAAATAGGTACTTGCACCGCCGCCCAGATAGATGATCTTGTAGTTGTCCGGAATATGGAGCAACTCCCGGAAAAGCTGGTCGGCCTCCTCCATCACGGCGTCGAAATCCTTCGTCCGGTGGGAGATCGAAAGCAGCGAAAGCCCCGATCCGTTGAAGTCGAGAATTGCCTTGGCCGCATTTTCGATGACCTCGTCCGCCAGGATGGAAGGTCCCGCATTGAAATTGTGCTTTTTCATAATGATTTCGTATGTGATTTGAATGATCTGATACCCAACTGTTAGTTTGCTAACACAAATATAAAGAAAAAAATTTTATAAACGCAAAGATAGCCAAATAAATTTCATTCCATAAGCGGAACGCGCCTCTTTTTGGATAGTTTTTATTAATTTTGCCGGAAATATCAAGTTCCGGCACCATATGGTAAAATCAATGACCGGCTTCGGCAAGGGCGAAGCCACACTTCAAAATAAACGGATCACGGTCGAGATCCGTTCGCTCAACTCCAAGCAGCTGGACCTCTCGCTGCGGCTTCCGGCGGTCTACCGCCAGTCGGAATACGAACTCCGCAACGTCATCGCCCGCACGATCCAGCGGGGCAAGGTCGATGTCTTCGTCTCGGTCGAGTCGCAGTCCGTCGAAACCTCGGCCCGCATCAACCGCGAGGTGTTCCGCGAATACCTCCGGCAGATGAACGACACGCTCGCGTTCGCAGGCATCGACGCCGATTACGACGCCATCCTGCCGGTCATCATGCGCCTTCCGGACGTGGTAGCCACCGAATCCGAAGCCATTTCGGAGGAGGAGCACGCCGCGCTGATCGCCGCCGCGGAGGCCGCCGCCGCACAGCTCGACGCATTCCGCACACAGGAGGGAGCGATCCTGATCGCCGACCTGCTGCGCCGCGTGGAGCTGATCGAGCGGTACCGCGACGAAGTGGTGCCGTTCGAAAAGGCCCGCACGGAGACCATCCGGACGCGCATCCTCGACAATCTGGCGAAACTCCCCGTCGAAGTGGACCGCAACCGGCTGGAGCAGGAGATGATCTTCTACCTCGAAAAACTCGACATCACCGAAGAGAAGGTGCGCCTGACGAACCACTGCAAATATTTCCGCGAAGTGGCCGCAGGGGAGGAGGGCGCAGGCCGCAAATTAGGTTTCATCGCCCAGGAGATGGGCCGCGAGATCAACACGATGGGGTCGAAGGCCAACGAATCGAACATCCAGATTCTCGTCGTCAAGATGAAGGATGAATTGGAAAAGATCAAAGAGCAGGTATTGAATATCTTGTAATCAACCTATTACAAGATATTCCTAATTAAAAATTAAGAATGAAGAATTAAAATCCCATTCGACGAAAACATCCCCCGGGAACAAGCAATTTTTCATTTCTAATTTTTCATTTTTAATTAAGATGGGTAAGGTAATCATCTTTTCGGCCCCGAGCGGCTCGGGCAAAACCACGATCGTCCGGCATCTGCTGGAACGCTACCCCCAGTTGGAATTCTCCGTATCGGCGACCAGCCGCACACCCCGCGGACAGGAGCGCGACGGGGTGGACTACTATTTCCTCTCGCAGGAGGAGTTCGCCAAGGCCGTGGCCGAAAACCGCTTCGTGGAGTGGGAGGAGGTCTACAAAGGCACCTGCTACGGCACGCTGCGCAGCGAAGTCGAACGCATCTGGGCCAAGGGCCACGTGATCGTCTTCGACGTGGACGTGATCGGCGGCATCAACCTCAAGCGTATCTTCGGCGACGACGCCTGCTCGGTGTTCATCATGCCGCCCTCGATCGAGGAGCTGCGCCGGCGGCTCGTCGGCCGCGGCACCGACGCTCCGGAGGTGATCGAACGCCGCGTGGCCAAGGCCGAATTCGAACTGACGAAAGCCCCGGAGTTCGACCATGTGGTCGTCAACGACTGCCTCGAAGAGGCCGTGGGGGGCACCTGCGGCATCCTCGACCAATTTATCGCGCGGTAGGATGAAACGGGTGATGCTCTATTTCGGGTCGTTCAACCCCGTGCACAAAGGCCATATCGCGCTGGCGGAATACGCCGTCCGGCAAGCGCTGTGCGACGAAGTCGTGCTGATCGTCTCGCCGCAGAGCCCCTACAAGGCCGCCGACGAACTGGCCCCCGAAATGGACCGTTTCGAAATGGCCGAAATCGCCTGCGCAGCCTCGGAATACCCCGACCGGATCAAACCTTCGGTCGTGGAGTTTCTGCTTCCGAAACCCTCATACACAATAGATACCCTGCGTTACCTGAAGGAAAACTTCGGGTCCGGCATGGAGTTCTCGATCCTGATTGGCAGCGACCAGATCGCCCGGCTCGACGGCTGGAAAGAGTACGAAAAAATCCTCGAATATCCCGTCTACGTCTACCCGCGGCGGGACAAGCCGGCGAAAGGATTCGAGGGGCGCATCACGCTGCTGACGGACGCCCCTTTGCAGGATTTCGCCTCGACGGACGTGCGCGACCGCATCGGGCGGGGCGAGGACACCTCGGAGATGCTCGACGAGGGCGTCGCAGCCTACATCCGCCGCAAAGGGCTGTGGAGCCCCGCATCGCGCATCGCCGCCCTTACGGCACGGATCGCCGAAGCCCCGGACGATACGGAGCTCTACATCGAGCGCGGCAGACTCCATTACCGGCTGGGCGAGTGGGGCCCGGCCCTCAACGACTTCAACCGCGTGCTGGCGCTCGACGAGGGACACGTCGAGGCCCGGCAGTTCGCCCGGATGGTGCAGGAAATACTGGAATTCAGATACAAAGACATATACAACCCCTGAAATGACACGTTTGAAGATAGCCCTCCTGGCCGGCGGAGATTCGCCCGAGCGGGAGATCGCCCTCCAGAGCGCCGCGCAGATCGAAGCGGCCCTCGACCACTCGAAATACGACATCACGGTCGTCGATCTCCACGGCCGCGACTGGCACCACACGACGCCCGACGGCCGCCAATGGCAGGTGGACAAGAACGACTTTTCGATCACCGTAGACGGTGAACGAAAATCGTTCGACTATGCCCTCATCATCATCCACGGCACGCCCGGCGAGGACGGCAAACTGCAAGGATACCTCGACATGATGGGCATTCCCTATTCGTCGTGTCCGATGACCTCGTCGGTCATCACCTTCGACAAAATCACCACCAAACGCACGCTGGCGGGCCGTGTCAACCTCGCACGCGAAATTTTCCTGCGCCGGGGCGAGGCGTTCGACGCGTCGAAAATCGTCGCGGAACTGGGCATGCCGCTTTTCGTAAAACCCAACGCCAGCGGTTCGTCGTTCGGCGTGACGAAGGTCCACACCCCGGAGGAGCTGCCCGCAGCCATTGACGCGGCCTTCGCCCAGGGCGACGAAATCCTGATCGAGGAGTGCATCACGGGCCGCGAAATGGGCTGCGGAATCCTGATCGCCGGCGGGAAGGAGTACATTTTCCCCATCACGGAGATCGTTTCCAAAAAGGATTTCTTCGACTATCAGGCCAAATACACCGAGGGGTACTCCGACGAAATCACCCCGGCGGACATCGCCCCCGAGGTCAAAGCCGAATTGAACCGCATGACCCGCGAAGCCTATAAAACCTGCCGCTGTGCGGGAGTCGTAAGGGTTGATTTCATCGTAACCCCTTCCGGAAAGCCCTACTTCATCGAGCTGAATTCGATTCCCGGCATGAGCGCCGGAAGCATCGTCCCCAAGCAGGCCCGCGAAATGGGCATGTCGCTCGGGGAACTATATGACATCATCATCGCCGACACGTGCCGCAAATGATCGAAATCGACGACAAGATCGTAAGCGCCGACCTGCTGCGCGAATGCTTCGCCTGCGACATCGCGCAGTGCAAGGGCATCTGCTGCGTCGAGGGCAATGCCGGGGCGCCGCTCGAAGCGGAAGAGGTGGAGATCCTCGAACGCGAATACCCCAATTACAAACCCTGCATGACGCCCGAAGGCATCGAGGCCGTCGAACGGCATGGTTTCATGGTCGTAGACGAAGACGGCGACCTGACCACGCCGCTGGTGAACGATGCCGAATGCGCCTATACCTATACGGAGAACGGCGTGACGCTCTGCGCCATCGAAAAGGCGTGGATGGAGGGCAGAACCCCGTTCCGCAAGCCGATCTCGTGCCATCTGTATCCGATCCGCCTGATGCGCTTCTCGAACGGCACCGTGGGGCTCAACTACCACCGCTGGTCGGTGTGCGCCCCGGCCCGCCGGTGCGGCGCGAAGCTGGGCATCCCGGTCTACAAGGCCCTTCGGGAGCCGATCGTCCGCCGCTTCGGCGAGGAATTTTACAAGGCGCTGGAAGCGGCCGAAGAACTGATCAGACAACAATAGAAGACTATGAAAAAATACCTGTTGACACTTGCGGCCCTCTCGCTGGTCCTCACCTCGGCGGCCCGCAAACCTAAAAATGCGCGCACGCAAACCGCCGCGAAAAACAGCGAAGCCGCCATTGCCGATTCGCTCCTGGTCGTGACGGCCCGGCAGGCGTCGCTGATCGACTCGCTCCGCAGCCTCGTCGTCGCCGAACACACCGCCGGGGAACTTTCGGGAGACAGGAACGAAGCCGAAGAGACCGAAGAACCCGTCGTCAGCCCCGAACAGGCCGCCGCAGACTCCGTCGCCGTATTGCAGCTGCGGCTGCGGCCCACGAAGATCGAATCCATCTTCGACACCAACGGGCTGACCGTGATCGACACCCTCGCAACGGACAACGACGCCGTGCAGGTGATTCTTTACAGCAACAATTCGTGGAAATACGTCCGCAACCGCGAGATCGCCAAGGACAGCACCATCTTCGAGAAATACTGGGACACGACGACGCTCTTCCCTTACCGGGAAGTCGATATGTCGGGCATGCCCAAATCGGTGGTCATCGACCTCGTGGATTCGCTGACCTGCTACCACTGTCCCTATCAGGGCACGGTGCATCCGCACGGAAAATACGGTCCGCGGCGCCGGCGCCAGCACCAGGGCGTGGACCTGCCGCTCAAAACAGGCGACCCGGTCTACGCCACCTTCTGCGGCCGCGTGCGCATTTCGCAGTACAACAAGGGCGGCTACGGCAACCTCGTCATCATCCGCCACGACAACGGGCTGGAGACCTACTACGGACACCTCTCGGAGCGCATGGTGGAACCCGGACAATGGGTCGAGGCGGGACAGATCATCGGTCTGGGCGGCTCGACGGGACGTTCGACGGGGCCCCATCTCCATTTCGAGACCCGCTACTACGGACAGTCGTTCGACCCCGAGCGTCTGATCGACTTCAAGAACGGCACGCTGAGCCGCGAGACGTTCCTGCTGAAAAAGTCGTTCTTCAGCATCTACTCCAACGCCGGGCAGGATTTCGAAGACGAAATCGCCAACGAGGAGCAGGACAAGAAGGAAGCCGCCGAAAAAGCGGCCATGAAATACTACAAGATCCGTTCGGGCGATACGCTGGGCGCCATCGCACGCCGTCACGGCACGACAGTGGCAAACCTCTGCCGACTGAACGGCATCAAATCGACCACCATCCTGCGCATCGGACGTTCGCTGCGGGTGCGGTAACACGGAGTGAAACTCACCGACTCCACCCGAATGATACCCAAGAAAATCCATTTTTGCTGGCTGGGGGGGGGTAAATACCCTGAGCGGGTCCGGCAGTGCATAGAATCGTGGCGCAAGATACTGCCCGGTTACGAGATCGTCCGCTGGGACGAGAGGCGTTTCGACGTGAACTCCGTACCCTGGGTCCGGGAAGCGGTCGAGCGAAAGAAATACGCCTTTGCCGCCGACTACATCCGCCACTATGCGCTCTATCACGAGGGCGGCATCTACCTCGACACCGATGTCGAAGTGCTCAAACCGTTCGACGACCTGCTCGACGCCGAAATGTTCGCTGCCATAGAGACCGAAGAATCGGTGCTGGCCCGCAATGTCGCCGAAGGCCGCATTTCGGAAACGGGGGAGGTGCTGACGGACGGACTGTTTCCGGACATGGGATTGGGATTGCAATCGGGTGCGTTCGGCGTCGCGGCGGGCCATCCTTTCACCCGACGCTGCCTCGACTGGTACGAAAGCCGCCGTTTCATATGCGAAGACGGAACGCTTTACGACAAGATCATCGCGCCCGACATCATGGCATACCATGCCCGGCCGGCCGGACTGAAATACAAGGATGTTGCGCAGGAACTGGACGAGGGCATCCGCATCCATCCTTCGCCGACCATAGCCGCGTATGCCGAGAAAGCCGCTCCCGAAAGTTATGCCATACACCATTGCCTCGGCAGCTGGCGGCCGGCAGCGCCCCGCCGGAAAAAGAGATGGTATTCGCGCTGGTGGAAAAGTCTGATGCGCGGACTCGGACTGCACAAATAAGAGAGGGGGCTCGGGATATGCCCCGAGCCCCCTCTCCAAAAACGATTATCACATCCGGGCGCAGAACCGGGCAGGACGCCGGGAAACTACCCGCCGCCCCTAAAACCCGCCTCTTAGACGGGCTTGTTCTGCACGGCATCGACGGCGGCGATGACCGCACCGCGCAACCCCTTGTGCTCCAGTTCGGCGACGCCCACGATCGTCGTGCCTCCGGGCGAGCAGACGGCGTCTTTCATCACCCCGGGGTGCTGTCCCGTAGCGAGTTGCAGTTTCCCCGTTCCGGCGACCATCTGGCTCACCATCCGGTAGGCGTCGGCGCGCGGAACGCCGTGTTTGACGGCCCCGTCGGCCAGCGCCTCAATGAACATGGCGACGAACGCCGGACCGCAGCCGCAAACGGTGCTCGAAATCCCGAGCAGGGCGGTATCCATCGGAATCACGCTCCCCAGCGTCGAGAAGAGTTTCTCCACGCTCGTCCACTGCGCATCCGAAAGCGAATGGCGGCGTTCGCAGACGACGATGCCTTCGCAGACCGAGACGGGAGTGTTGGGAACGGTCGATAGGTGAGCCGTTCCGGGGAGGAGCATCCGCTCGTAATCGTCGAACGTGACGCCCGCGGCCACCGAGACGACGATTTTCTCCGCCAGAAGTTCCCGGACGGGGGTTACGACCGCCTCGACCTGATAGGGTTTCACGGCGACGACCACGATGTCGGCGAACTCCGCGACAGAGGCGGCATCGTCGAAGGCCCGGAACCCGTGCGGCTCCGTATTGCGCTGCAATTTCGCACGGTCGCGTGCGCAGGCGCCGATATTCCCGGCCTCGACGGCCTTTCCGCGAACCAAGCCGTGCGCGAGGGCCTGCGCCATATTCCCGAATCCGATAAATCCGATTTTCATAGTCTTTGATTTATTTCGTGTAGTCTCTGTTTCCGAAGATCAGGGAACCGACGCGCACCATCGTCGAACCGCACTCGACAGCCAGCGGATAGTCGTGCGACATGCCCATCGACAGCGTGTCGAACCGCGCCCCGAAGTAGGGTTGCAGCAGGTCGAAACAGCGGCGGAGTTCGTTGAAATCGCGGCGGATCGTCTCCCCGTCGTCGGTGTTGGTGGCGATCCCCATCACGCCGCGCACGCAGACGTTCGGCATCTGCGCAAAGGGCGCCGTACGGATGTACTCCATCAGTTCGCCCACGTCCCAGCCCGTCTTGGTCTCCTCCGCGGCGACGTGTATCTCCAAAAGAATCCCGATCGTGCGCCCGCACTTGGCCGCCTCGCGCTGGATGGCCTCGGCCAGCCGGGCGCTGTCAACCGACTGGATCAGCGTCACGAACGGGGCGATGTATTTGATCTTGTTGGTTTGCAGGTGGCCGATCATGTGCCACTCGATGTCCTTGGGCAGGGCTTCGTATTTTTCGCGCAGCTCCTGCGGACGGCTCTCGCCGAAGATGCGGTGGCCGGCATCGTAAGCCTCGCGGATCATCTCCGCAGGGTGGGTCTTCGAGACGGCGACCAGCGTGACCTCCGCAGGGATCGTCGAGCGCACGAACGACAGTTGACAAGCTATATCCGACATTGTTTTTTCAGTTTTACCCGGTAAAAATACGCAAAATTCGTACAAACACGAAACCGTCCCTCAAAAAAGCCGTCATTTCGCCGCCACGATCCGCGAACAGCCGAACTCCCCGGGGAGCCGGTATCCCGAATCGGACAGCAGGTCGTAGACCCAGATCCGGCGCACGTCCGCCTCCTCGCACAGCATGCAGAGCTTCGGTCTGCCGTCTCTGACGAATTCCGAAACCGAAAGCACGGTCCCTTCCACCTCGCACAGCGGCCCGCCCAACGACCCGGAAACGGGATCGAACAGCCGCAGCTGCGTCCTTCCCTCCTTCGACACGGCATAGCCGCCGGCCTGAACCATCTTGTCCGGATCGGCCGCCGAGGGGACCGCCGTCCAGAACGGAACCATCGCATCGGCCGCCACGGCCTCGCCCGGTCCCCAGCCGCCGGGAATCCGCAGCAGAACCGGGATACAGGTGCCGTCGGCATTGCGCTGCGCGAGCAGCAGATCGGAGCCGACCCGCACGAAAGGCTGCACGATCAGCGTCCGCACGATCTCGTCGGGCACCTGCCAGGAGACCGATCCCGCGGAGGGAGTGCGGGTCACGCTTCGGGTCGTCAGCGTCAGCCGCCCCGCGTCGTGGGAAACGAGTCCGACGGAGGAGTCGGTGATCTGTCCGGCCAAGAGACAACTCCGGTATCCGAAATCGTCATAATAATTCATCGTGAGGTCGAAACCGACCATCGAACCGGAGCAGACGCCGCAAATCCAGCCCGAGCCGGGAAGCCCCACGGCGCAGGCGATTCCCCGGCCGGCACCGAGCGTCGCAACCCGTGTCACTTCGCCCGTCGAAAGGTCGATGCGGTCGATCGCGGCCCCGTCCGTATCGGAATCCGAAATGCCGTAGAGCGCCTCGGATTCCGGAATTCCGTCGGCAACGCGGATCTTGCCCAGAGGCATCAGATGCCCCCGGCGGAACAGCAGCACCGTGGCCGTCGAAGCAGGGTAGTGCCCCGGGGCCAGAAAGGTGACGCTCGCGGCGGAGCGCGCCGTGACGATCCCCCGCAAGCCTTTGGCGCAACCGTTCGGGGCGAACCCCTCGGCGCCCTCCTCCCAATGGATTTCGAACATGATTTCGTCATCGGCCTCGAAGCCCTCGGCCGAGACGGTCACCCCGTCGCCGGGCGTGAAGACCCGCGATTCGGGAGGCATGACGACACCGGTCACCAAAGCCGGGTGCGCCGCCCTGTCGGAGCAGGCCCCGAAGATCGCCCCGGAGAGGAGCAACAACAGGAATTTTTTCATACAAAAATATGAATTACAGTTCGTTACCTCCGCTCCGGGGGGGGGTATTTCCGGGATGTACAGACAGCGCATCCGATACAAATATAGCGAACTTTCGCCGTTTCCGAACAGTTTCGTGCCGGAACGGCACTTTCAGAGGGCCGGAACGTTTTGTTGAGCCATACGCAATTCGGGTTTGGAACCGTCCGTTCTTTTTAGTACCTTTGGTGTCAAAACCTGAAAAACAATGAAAAAACTCCGATTGATTCTTGCAGCGACCGCCGCAGTCGCATACGGCGCGGCATCGGCCTGCACCAATTTCATCGTCACCAAAGGAGCTTCGACCGACGGTTCGGTGATGGTCACCTATGCGGCCGACTCCCACGCGCTCTACGGCGCGCTGTATCACACCCCCGGCGGCAAATTCAAGGACGGAGCGATGCTCCCCGTCTACGAATGGGACACGGGCCGCTACCTGCGGGACATCCCGCAGGTCCGGGAGACCTATTCGACCATCGGCAATATGAACGAACATTCGCTCATCATCGGCGAAACGACCTACGGAGGCCGCCGCGAACTGGAGGATTCGACGGGACGCATGGACTACGGATCGCTGATCTACATCACGTTGCAGCGCGCCAAGACCGCCCGCGAGGCGATCGGCGTAATCGTTGACCTGGCCAACACCTACGGCTATGCGTCGAGCGGCGAATCGTTCTCGATCGCCGATCCCGACGAGGCGTGGATCATGGAGCTGATCGGCAAGGGTTTCAAGGACGACGGCAAGGGCGGCAACGCCCGGAAGGGCATCGTATGGGTGGCCCGCCGCATTCCCGACGGCTATGTCTCGGCCCACGCCAACCAGGCCCGCATCACCACCTTTCCGAAGGACGATCCCGAAAACTGCCTCTACTCGCCCGACGTGATTTCGTTCGCCCGCGAGATGGGATATTACGACGGTCCGGACGCCGATTTCAGCTTCTGCGACGCCTATGCACCCCTCGATTTCGGGGCCATGCGCGCCTGCGAAGCCCGCGTGTGGGCTTTCTTCCGCACCGTGGCCGACGACATGGACCGGTATGCGGACTATGCGATGGGCCATAACAAGGAGAACCGCATGCCGCTGTGGGTGAAACCCCGCGCGAAAGTATCGCCCAAGACGCTCTTCGACTGCATGCGCGACCACTACGAGGGGACCCCGATGGACATGACCGCCGACATCGGCGCCGGAGGCCACAACTGCCCCTACCGCTGGCGTCCGATGGAATTCGAGGTGGACGGCGTGAGCTACGTCAACGAACGCGCTACGGCCACCCAGCAGACCGGATTCTGGTTCGTTGCGCAGGCCCGGCCCGACGTGACGCGCGACATGGGCGTCCTCTGGTTCGGCGTGGACGACGCGGCGACCTCGTGTCTGACGCCGATCTTCTGCTCGGCGCAGGAGGTTCCCGAGTGTTTCCGCGAGGGCAACGGCTCGATGCTGGAATATTCGCCCACATCGGCGTTCTGGCTCTTCAACCGCACGACCAACTTCGCCTACATGCGTTACGACATGATCTCGGCCGACATCCGCAAGGTCACGGACAAGTGGGAGAACGACATGCTCGCCAATGTGCGGAATATAGACGCCCGGGTGGGCCGGATGTCGCCCGCGGCACGCCGCAGCTACCTCACGCAGCTGAGCGTGGAGACGGCGCAGGAACTTTTCGACCGCTGGCAGAAGCTCAACAACTACCTGCTGGTGAAATATATGGACGGCAACGTGAAGAGCGAGCACGGCGACGTGCTGACGTTCCTCGACGGCGAGGGCGGCCCGGCACATTTCGTGGACAACGGCAACGGACGGCAGATCCCCGGCAAGATTCAGTTCCCGGGCTACAACGAGAAATGGAAGCGCGCCGTGGCGGCCGATAACGGAGAAACATTGAAAGTGGTAAAATAATGAAATACGACATCATCATCGTGGGCAGCGGCCCCGGAGGTTACGTGGCGGCGATCCGCGCCGCGCAGTTAGGTAAAAAAACGGCGCTCGTGGAGCGCGCCGAGCCGGGCGGCGTATGCCTCAACTGGGGCTGCATCCCGACCAAGGCGCTGCTCAAAAGCGCACAGGTCTACGGCTACTGCAAAAACGCGGAGCACTACGGACTGGAATTCGCGGGCGAGGTGCGCCCGGACCTCGCAAAGATCGTGACACGCTCGCGCGGCGTGGCCGAAACCATGTCGAAAGGGGTGCTGTTCCTGTTGAACAAGAACGGCATCGACCTCATCCCCGGATTCGGACGCCTCACGGCTCCGGGACGCATAGACGTGGACGGTACGGAATACGAGGCCGACCACATCGTCCTCGCCACGGGAGCGCGCCCCCGCGAAATGCCGTTCATGCCCGTCGACGGCGAGCATGTGATCTCGTCGCGGCAGGCGCTGACGCTCGACCGCCTGCCCGAGTCGATGATCGTCGTGGGCTCGGGAGCCATCGGCAGCGAGTTCGCGTGGTTTTACGCCGCGCTGGGCGTGAAGGTTACGATCATCGAGTATATGCCCCGCATGATGCCCCTCGAGGACGAGGAGGTGTCGAAGACCATGGAACGCGCTTTCCGCAAACTGCGCGCGACGGTGCTGACCTCGACCACGGTGAAATCCGTGAAGGTCAACGACGAAGGGATTTGCGAAGTGGAGATCGAGGGTAAAAAGGGCGCCGAGACGCTGACCGCCGGAATCGTGCTGTCGGCCGTGGGCATCAAGTCCAACATCGAAGGCATCGGCCTCGAAGAGCTGGGCGTCGCCGTCGAACACGACAAGATCGTCGTGGACGAGTTCTACCGCACCAACGTGCCGGGCGTCTATGCCATCGGCGACATTGTGCCGGGCCCGGCGCTGGCGCACGTGGCTTCGGCCGAAGCGGTCTGCTGCGTGGAGGCCATCTGCGGTCTGAATCCCGCGCCGGTAGACTACACGACCATCCCGTCGTGCATCTTCACCCAGCCCGAAGTGGCGTCGGTCGGCATGACCGAGCAGCAGGCGCAGGAGCGCGGCATCGCCTATAAGGTCGGACGCTTCCCGTTCACCGCATCGGGCAAGGCGACGGCAGCGGGCGACCGCGACGGATTCATCAAACTGCTCTTCGACGACGGGGACCGCCTACTGGGTGCCCACCTGGTCGGGGCATCGGTGACCGAGATGCTGGCCGAACCGACGCTGGCGCGCACGCTGGGAGCCACGGCCCACCAGATCGCCCGCACGATCCACGCCCATCCGACGATGAACGAGGGCGTGATGGAGGCCGCCGAGGCTGCAATGGGGGCGGCGATCCACCTGTAAACCGCGGGCAACCGCAAAAAAAGAGGAGGGCCGTCACAGCCCTCCTCCTTTTCATTTTACCGGAACCACTCTTCCAGATGGTCGCGGCCGTAGAAATAGTAGACCGCAAATCCCAGCCAGCTGGTGAGCAGCACGACGATCGATGCGATCACCTTTCCGGCCGTGGAGATGTTTTTCTTGAAAATGTCCATCACGCACCAGATAGCGCATACGAGGCCGATCAGCCAAACAATCGTTCCAATCATAACAATTTGAATTTAGTATAACATTGAGGTTCGAAAATTTCCGGTGGGTAGCATACTCCGCTCAGGAACAGTCCCTGCGCCGGGGCTCCCGCGCTCGAACGCGACAAATCGCGGCTCTCGACGATCGCACGGAACTCCCCGGGCGTATAGCGCCCGCGTCCTACATCGACCAGCGTGCCGACGATCGACCGCACCATGTTACGCAAAAACCGGTCCGCACGGATCGTGAAACACATCGTGCCCCGCTCATCGACGGTCCAGACGGCCTTTTTCACGCGGCAGATATTGGTCTTGTTGTTCGAATTGAGCTTGGCGAAAGAGGTGAAATCGTCGTATTCCGTCAGCATGGCCGCGGCCTCGTTCATCCGTCCGAGGTCGAGCGGCACGTAATACTGCCATGCCATGTGGCGCGTAAAGGGATTCTTGCGCGGCTCGATGAAATAGCGGTACTCCCGCTCGCAGGCGTGGAAACGCGCGTGGGCGCCCTCCGCGACGGGCGTCATGCTCCCCACGGCGATGTCGCCCGGAAGCAGGAAATTGAGTTTATAGACCGTCTGCACAGGGTCCGCGACGGGCGCCGTGCAGTCGAAATGCGCCACGTAATAGGAGGCGTTGACCCCCGTGTCGGTGCGCCCGGCGCCCGTCACCTCGACAGGCTCGCGCAGCAGGGTGGTCAACGCCCGTTCCAGCGTCTGCTGGACCGTGGGCATGTCGGGCTGCCGCTGCCAGCCGCAATAGGCGGCTCCGTTGTACCGGAGTTCGAGAAAATAACGCATACCGGGAGTGGTTGGTCCGGCAAATATACAAAATTCCGGGATACTATAAACCCGGCCGCTACGTTTAGTTTTGAAATAAATTCGTATCTTTGGCTGCGCCGAAGATACCGCCGTTCGGCAAAATGCAAGTAAACCTGCTTTTGCCCTCGCTTATTCGTATTTTGGCTGCGCCGAAGATACTTTCGCTCGGCAAAATGCAAGTAAACTTGCTTTTGCCCTCGCTTATTCGTATCTTTGCGGGAAATGGAATAAAATGAAAGCTGCAATCATCGGATACGGCAAAATGGGCCGTGAAATCGAACGCATACTCACCGAAAGGGGCCACGAGGCGGCCCTTGTCATCGACACCGACAACGCCGGCGAACTCGACGCGGAACATCTGGCGGGGATCGACGTGGCGCTGGAATTCACCACGCCCGCGACGGCCTACGCCAACATCCGCACGTGCCTCGAAAACGGCACGGCGGTGGTGAGCGGCACGACGGGCTGGACCGACCGCCTGGCGGAGTTGCAGAAGTTGTGCCGCGAGCGGGGCGGAGCGCTGTTCTACGCCTCGAACTACTGCCTGGGCGTGAACCTGATGTTCCGCCTCAACCGCCAGCTGGCGGCGATGATCGGCCGCGTGGGCGGCTATGGGGTGCGCATCGAGGAGGTGCACCACACCCAAAAACTCGACGCCCCGAGCGGCACGGCCATCACGCTGGCCGAAGGCATCCTCGACAACCTCGCCAACAAGCAGGGCTGGGTCAACTACGCCCCGGGCATCGCGCATGCCACGAACCGCGTGGAGCGCAGCGAGGACACGCCCGCCGACCGGATCGAAATCCGCTCGGTGCGCGAAGGCGCCGTCCCGGGCATCCACACCGTGACCTACGAGTCGGCGGACGACATGCTGGAACTGAAACACACGATCAAGAACCGCCGCACGCTGGCGATGGGGGCCGTCGTGGCCGCCGAATTCCTCTGCGGCAAACAGGGCGTCTTCGGAATGGACGACCTGCTGCGCAATTAAAAATGAAAAATTAAGAATTAAAAATCGAGGATTCTCCGCATGGGAAAGATCAAGGAAATTTTTGGCAACAAATGGGTCGGGTTCACGCTCGCCGCACTGCTCTATACGCTATGGTTCGTGGTCTGGACGGGCAACCTCTGGCTGCTGTTGGGACTGCCGGTCATCTTCGACCTCTACATCACGAAGTTCTTCTACCGCTACGTGTGGAGCCACAACGTGACGATGTGCCGCCGGAGCAAGGTCTACAAGACCGTCTACGAGTGGGTCAACGCCATCATCTTCGCCACGGTCGTCGCCACGCTGGTCCATATCTTCATCTTCCAGATGTACGTCATTCCCACCTCGTCGATGGAACGGTCGCTGCTGGTGGGCGACTACCTCTACGTGAGCAAGGTGGCCTACGGACCCCAGATGCCCAACACGCCGCTGTCGTTCCCCTTCGTGCACCACACGATGCCGTTCTCGCAGACCAAGAAATCGTTCTCCGAGGCGATCAAATGGCCGTACCACCGTCTGAAAGGACTCAAGCCCATCCGCCGCAACGACGTGGTGGTCTTCAACTTCCCGGCGGGGGACACGGTGCTGCTCGAAGACCCGGCCGTGACCTATTACGACGTAGTGCGCGAATTCGAGCGTTCGTTCGGCAAGGAGGAGGGACGCAAGCGGCTCAATCAGGAGTACACGATCATCAGCCGCCCCGTGGACAAGCGCGAGAACTACATCAAACGCTGCATCGCCATTCCGGGCGACTCGCTGGAAATCCGCGACGGACGCGCCTTCATCAACGGCGAACCGCAGGAACCGGTTCCGGGGCTGCAATACAGTTACATCGTGCAAACCTCGTCGCCCTTCACGCAGTACGCCATCGACAACCTCGGCATCCGGGAGTACACCGGCAACGGCTCGGGGTATTACATGACGCTCACGGACGAAACCGCCGAGAAGGTCAAGGCGCTCAACAACGTCATCTCGGTCCGCCGCTACATCTACACCCCCAACAACGGCGTATTCCCGCAATGGGACGAGCCCCGCTGGAGCCAGGACAACTACGGTCCGATCTGGATTCCGGCGAAAGGCGCCACCGTGCGGCTCACGACCGAAAACCTGCCGCTCTACCGCCGCATCATCGAAGCCTACGAGGGCCACGAACTCGAAGAGCGCGACGGCAAGATCTATATCGACGGCGCGGAAGCCGCGGAGTACACCTTCGCCATGAACTACTACTGGATGATGGGCGACAACCGCCACAACTCGGCCGACTCGCGCTTCTGGGGCTTCGTGCCCGAGGACCACATCGTCGGCAAGGCATCGTTCGTATGGCTGTCGCTCGATGCTAACAAGCGTTTCCCGGCCAACATCCGCTGGGATCGCCTCTTCCGAAAAGTGAGATAACGGTGGCCGGCGACAGTTACCGAACCGTCGCGGCCGAAGCCGAAGCCGCCTGCCGGGAGCGGAGCAGCAAGTTCCTCTCCTGGATATACCCCGTGCGTTCGGAAGAGGAGATCCGCGAACGGCTCGACGCCCTGCGCAAGAAGTATTACGACGCCACGCACCACTGCTACGCCTGGCGGCTGGGGCCCCGCGGCGAGGCGTTCCGCGCGAACGACGACGGGGAGCCGTCGGGAACCGCCGGGAAACCGATCCTCGGACAGCTGCTTTCGAACGACATCACCGACTGTCTGGTGGTCGTGGTCCGCTATTTCGGAGGCACGAAGTTAGGGGTTCCGGGGCTGATCGCCGCCTACAAGGAGTCGGCGGCGGAGGCCATCGCCGCAGCGGAGATCGTGGAGCGGACCGTAGACCGCACGGTGGAGCTGGATTTTCCCTATGTGGCGATGAACGACATCATGCGGGTCGTCAAGGAGGAGCAGCCGAAGGTGGTGTCGCAGACCTTCGACAACCTCTGTTCCATGCGGCTGACCATCCGCGAAAGCCGTGCGGAGGTGCTTATCGAAAAGTTGAAAAAGGCCGGAGGAAGCATTGCAGACGGTGACAATGAAAAATGAAAAAAAAGAATTAAAAATTGGAAGTTTTGCGCTGTTTTATTTCTGTCATTGCGAGCGAACGCAAGAGAGCGCGGCAATCTGCGCCGAAAGTGCGGCCTTGAAAGTTTCAATCAGATCGCCACGGCATCTTCGATGCCTCGCAATGACGATTCTCTGATTTTTAATTGCACATCATGAAACACGAAAACGCAATCTATATAAAAGGTGCGCGGGTCCACAACCTCCGCAACATCGAGGTCGAGATCCCGCACGACAAACTGGTCGTCATCACGGGCCTTTCGGGCTCGGGAAAATCGACGCTGGCCTTCGACACGATCTTCGCCGAAGGGCAGCGCCGCTACGTCGAGAGCCTCTCGGCCTATGCGCGCCAGTTCCTCGGCAAGATCAACAAACCCGACGTGGACATCATCACGGGCATCGCGCCGGCCATCGCCATCGAGCAGAAGGTCAACACGCGCAACCCCCGTTCGACGGTGGGCACGACGACCGAGATATACGACTACCTCAAACTGTTATATGCCCGCATCGGGCACACCTTTTCGCCCGTCTCGGGCGAGGAGGTGCGCTGTTTCAGCGTGGACGACGTGGCGGCGTGGATTCTCGCGCATGCGGACCAGCGCGTGGTGATCGGCGCCCCGCTGGCGCTCGCCGAAGGTCAGGGGATCATCGAAAAACTGATGCTGCTGCTCTCGGAGGGCCTGATGAGGGTCTACATGGACGGCGAGGTGAAGCTCATCGAGGATGTACTGCCCGGCATCGGCCCCGACACGGACCCCGCAGGGATCAAAATGGTGATCGACCGCATGCGCGTTGCCACGGACGAGGATTCGCAGACCCGCATCCGCGACTCGGTGGCCCGCGCCTTCTCCTACGGAGGGGGCGTCTGCGAGGTGGTCACGGACGAAGGCATCCGGGAATTCTCCTCGCGCTTCGAGGCCGACGGCATCGAGTTCGAACACCCCTCGGAACACCTGTTCAGCTTCAACAATCCGCTGGGGGCCTGCCCCCGGTGCGAGGGGTACGGCAAGGTGATCGGCATCGACGAGGACCTCGTGATCCCCGACAAGAGCAAGACCATCTACGAGGACGCCGTGGCCTGCTGGCGCGGCGAGACGATGCGCAAATGGAAACAGAAGCTCGTGGAGAACGCCTCGAAATTCGACTTTCCGATCCACACGCCGTTCCACGAGCTGACGCCCGAGCAGAAACGCCTGCTGTGGCGCGGCAACCAGTATTTTCACGGACTCGACGAATTTTTCGAATACATCGACTCGGAGCGGCGCAAAATCCAGTTCCGGGTGATGAAGGCCCGCTACACGGGCAAGACCACGTGTCCCGAATGCGGCGGTTCGCGCCTGCGCAAAGAGGCGCTGTACGTCCGTGTGGGCGGCAGAACGATCGCGGACCTCGTGAAGATGCCCGTGGACGAGCTGATCGCCTTCTTCGGCGGGCTGGAGCTGGATGAACACGATGCCAAAACGGCGTCGCGCATCCTCGTCGAGATCCGCAGCCGCCTGCAATACCTCGCGGACGTGGGACTGGGCTATCTGACGCTCGACCGGCTGTCATCGACCCTCTCGGGCGGCGAGAGCCAGCGCATCAACCTCTCGACATCGCTGGGCAGCAACCTCACGGGGTCGCTCTACATCCTCGACGAACCCTCGATCGGACTGCATCCGCGCGACACCAACCGCCTGATCGGCGTGTTGAAACAGCTGCGCGACCTGGGCAACACGGTGATCGTCGTGGAGCACGAGGAAGAGGTGATCCGCGCGGCGGACTGGATCGTGGACATCGGTCCCAAAGCGGGCTACAACGGCGGCGAAGTGGTTTTCAGCGGCACGCTGCCGCAGCTGCTGAAAAGCAGGAAAAGCCTCACGGCCGACTACCTCACGGGGCGGCGCGAAATAGCCGTTCCGACGACCGAACGCGGGTGGAGCAACTCGATAACCGTCAAAGGCGCCCGGGAAAACAACCTGCGCAACATCGACGTGAGGATTCCGCTGGGCGTGATGACCTGCATCACGGGCGTCAGCGGCTCGGGAAAGTCGTCGCTGGCAAAGGGCATTCTCTACCCGGCGCTGCGGCGCATGCTGTACGACACGGGCGTCAAACCGGGCGATTTCGACGGACTGGCAGGCGACGTGCAGCTTCTGAAATCGGTCGAGATGGTCGATCAGAACCCCATCGGCAAGTCGTCGCGCTCGAATCCGGTGACCTATATAAAAGCCTACGACGAAATAAGAAAACTCTTCTCGGACCAGCCCTATGCCCAGCACAACGGGCTGGGGGCCTCGGCATTCTCGTTCAACATCGCGGGAGGCCGCTGCGAGGAGTGTCAGGGCGAGGGCGTCATCAAAGTCTCGATGCAGTTCATGGCCGACGTGGAGCTGGTCTGCGAGGCATGCGGCGGGCGGCGCTTCCGCGACGAGGTGCTGGAAGTCAAATACCGCGGGAAGTCGATCTACGACGTGCTGGAGATGACCGTGGACGACGCCATCGCATTCTTCGGCGAGGAGGAGAAAAACGCGACCTGCCGGCGTATCGTCGAACGGTTGCAGCCGTTGCAGGACGTGGGGCTGGGATATATCAAGCTCGGGCAGTCGTCATCGACGCTCTCGGGCGGCGAGAGCCAGCGCGTGAAGCTGGCGTCGTTCCTGACAAAGGATTCGGCGCAGGGCGGCGTGATGTTCATCTTCGACGAACCCACGACGGGACTCCATTTCCACGACATCTCGAAACTGCTGGCGGCATTCAACGCCCTGATCGAGCGCGGCCACACGATCGTGATCGTCGAGCACAACATGGACATCATCAAGTGCGCCGACTGGGTCGTGGACCTCGGGCCCGAGGCGGGCACGGCGGGCGGCCGCGTGGTGTTCGAGGGGACGCCCCGCGAACTGGAGAAGTGTCCCGAAAGCCGCACGGGCGAATTCCTGCGCCTCAGGACCAAACTTTAAGCGACCGAAATGGAATTTTTCACATACAGACTGCCCAACGGCATCCGGGGCATCCACCGTCAGGTGAAGGGATCGGTGGCGCATTGCGCGCTGGTGATCGGCGCCGGAAGCCGCGACGAACATCCCGACCAACACGGGCTGGCGCACTTCACGGAGCACGCCTTTTTCAAGGGCACCGAGCACCGCCGCGCCTGGCAGGTCAACTGCCGGCTGGAGAATCTCGGCGGGGAACTGAACGCATTCACCACCAAGGAGGATACGACCATACACGCCACGACGCTGCGGGGCGATTTCGCCAAGGCCGCGGAGCTGATCGCCGACATCGCATTCCGCTCGACGTTCCCCGACCGGGAGCTGGAACGCGAAAAGGAGGTGATCGCGGACGAGATCAACACCTACAAGGATTCGCCCGCCGACATGATCTACGACACCTTCGAAGACCTGCTTTTCGCGGATTCGGAGCTGGGGCACAACATCCTGGGCCGCAAAGCGTCGCTGATGCGCTACGACGGAGACGCGATCCGCGCCTTCACGGCGCGCACGCACACCACCGACCAGATGGTCTTCTCGTCGATCGGCAACTTCTCGGCCAAAGCCGCCGAAGCGGTGGCGGCCCGCTATTTCGCCGACCGACCGGCGACGGTGCGCGGATTCGAACGGATCGCACCCGCGGCCTATGCGCCGTTCGAAAAGACGGTCGTGAAGCACACCCACCAGACCCACTGCATCATCGGCAACCGTGCCTGCGGCATCGGCGAGGAACAGCGGCTGCCGCTGGCGCTGCTCACGAACATCCTCGGGGGACCGAGCGCCAACTCGCTGCTGAACGTGGTTCTGCGCGAGAAGAACGGGCTTTCGTACAACATCGAGGCCAGCTACACGCCCTACGGCGACACGGGCATCGTGGCCATCTATTTCAGTTCGGACCACAGCAATGCGGAACAATGCGTCGAGCTGATCGATGGCCAGCTGCGAAAACTCCGCACCGCACCGCTCACGGCCCGGCAGCTGTCGATGGCCAAAAAGCAGTTCATCGCCCAACTGGCCATATCGAGCGAGAGCAACGAGAGCTACATGCTCGGCGCGGGCAAAAGTCTACTGGTCCACGACGACGTGGACACCATGGAACAGGTCTATGCCAAGGTTCGCGACCTGACGGCAGCACAACTGACCGAAGTCGCCGAAGCGGTATTTTCGAATATGTCACGATTAATCTACAAATAAGATGAAAACCGTATTGTTCGTTTTACTCGACGAATTCGCCGACTGGGAAGCGGCATTCCTCGCCCCGGCGCTTCGCGGCGGCGTCATGCCGGGACGCCCGGGAAGCCACGCCGTGCGGTATGCGACGCCCGGGGGAGTTCCCGTGCGCTCGATCGGCGGCATGACCGTTACTCCCGACTGCGGTACGGAGGCGCTGCCGGACGACTGCGCCGGGGTAATTCTCGTCGGCGGCATGAGCTGGGCGACGCCCGAAGCCGAACGGATCGTCCCGCTGGTGCGGGAGGCTCTGTCGCGCGGTGTGCTCGTCGGCGCCATCTGCAACGCCGCGTCGTTCCTCGCAGCGCACGGATTTCTGAACGCGGCGGAACATACCGGGAACACGCTCGAAATGCTCCGGGAGTGGGGCGGCGCGAATTACACGGGCGCCGGACTCTATCGGGAGCGGCAGGCCGTGCGCGACGGCAAGATCGTGACGGCCAACGGCTCGGGGTATCTGGAATTCGCCCGCGAATGCCTGCTCGCGCTCGAAGCCGACACGCCGGAGCAAATCGCCGCGTCGTACGCCTTCAACAAACACGGATTCTATCGGGAATAGATGGACGCTCTCGAAAAATACGTCCACGAATTTTCGGAGCCCGAAGAGGAGCTGCTGCACGAACTCGACCGCGAAACCAACCTGCGGGCCGTGGCGCCGCGGATGCTCTCGGGGCACATTCAGGGCCGGCTGCTGGAGATGCTGGTGCGGATGATGCGTCCGCGAAGAGTGCTCGAAATCGGGACTTTCACGGGCTATTCGGCGCTCTCGATGGCCGCGGGGCTCGACGAAGGGGCCGAACTGCACACCGTCGAGGTGGACGACGAACAGGAGGAGTTCATCCGCTCGTATTTCGCCCGCAGCCCCCACGGAGACAAAATCACGCTCCACATCGGCTCGGCACTCGAAATCGCCCCGAAGTTAGGCGAGTTCGACATGGTGTTCATCGACGGCGACAAGCGCGAATACCCCGCCTATTACCGGATGCTGATGGGCGACGACGGCGGACGGCGGCTGGTGCACGGCGGCTCGGTGCTCATCGCTGACAACATTCTCTGGTCGGGGAAGGTCGTGCAACCCATTGCGCACAACGACCGCCACACGCAGGCGCTCGTGGAGTTCAACCGCATGGTCGTCGAAGACCCGCGCGTGGAGAACGTCATCGTCCCGCTGCGCGACGGACTGAATCTGATAAGAATAAAATAAGATGGAAATCAAAGAATTGCAAGAGCGTGTCGATGCCTGGATCAAGGAATACGGCGTGCGTTATTTCTCGGAGCTGACCAACATGGCCGTACTGACCGAGGAGGTGGGGGAGCTGGCCCGCGTGATGGCCCGCCGATACGGCGACCAGTCGTTCAAGAAGGGCGAGAAGGAAAACCTCGCCGACGAGATGGCCGACGTGCTGTGGGTGCTGGTATGCCTGGCCAACCAGACGGGCGTGGACCTCACGGCGGCCGTCGAGGCCAACTTCGCCAAGAAGACCGCCCGCGACAAGGAGCGGCACCGCAACAACCCGAAGCTGTAAATGCCAAAAACGTCCCGGCCGCATGGCCGGGACGTTTTTCGATAGGGCAGCCGGAGACTACTCCAATTTGAGCTCCCGCTTGATGCCGTCGATCCTGGCGTCGAGCTCGGCCAGCGTCGTGTCGAAATCGGCGACCGAAGCCAGCGGCGTCTTCACGCCGAAGTAGAACTTGATCTTGGGCTCCGTGCCCGAAGGACGCACCGAAACGGTCGTGCCATCGGCCGTGAACCATTGCAGCACGTTGCTGCGGTCCTGATGGATGGGCGATTTGCAACCCGTCTTCACGTCGAGCGTTTCGAGCGACTGGAAATCGTTGATCTTCACCACGGGCGACCCGAGGATCGTCTTGGGCGGATTCTGGCGGAAATCGACCATCATCTTCTGGATCTGGTCGGCGCCCTCCTTGCCCTTGCGGACCACCGAAACGAGGCCCTCGCGGTAGAAACCGTATTTCACGTAAAGCTCCTGCAACCACTCGTAGAGCGTCAGACCCATCGTATCCATCGCCCATGCGGCGGCCTCGGCAGCCAGCGAGCAGGCCGAAACGGCGTCCTTGTCGCGCACGTAGTCGCCGGCGAGATAGCCGAACGACTCTTCGCCGCCGCCGATGTACTTGGCTTTGCCCTCGTTCTCGCGGATGATCTTGGCGATATACTTGAAGCCCGTGAGACAGTCGTAGCACTTCACCTTGAAATGCTCGGCCACGGCGTTGGCCATCTGCGACGTGACGATGGTCTTCACGACATACTGGTTGCCGTCCAGTTCGCCGCGCTCGGCCCAGCGGGTCAGCTGGTAGCTCAGCAGCAACACGAGGGTCTGGTTGCCGTTCAGCAGCACGTATTCGCCCTTCTTGTTGCGCAGTGCGACGCCGATGCGGTCCGAATCGGGGTCGGTGGCCAGCACCAGGTCGGCGCCCTCCTTCGCGGCGAGGTCGATGGCCATAGACATTGTCTTGCGCTCCTCGGGGTTGGGGGACTCGACGGTGGGGAAGTTGCCGTCGATGACGGCCTGCTCCTTCACCAGAATCACGTTCGTGAAGCCGAACTTCTTCAACGAAGCCGGAACCAGCCGCACGCCCGCGCCGTGCATCGGCGAATAGACGATCTTCATGTCGTGGTGCTTCTTCACGCTCTCGGGCGAAAGCGAGAGTTCGTGCACCTTATTCAAATAGATCTCGTCGAACTTCTCGTCCAGAATGGTGATGTTTTCGGGATTCTTGCCCGTAAGCACCATATCGACATCCGTGATCTTCGCCACCTCGGCGATGATGTTCTTGTCGTGCGGCTCGGTCACCTGCGCGCCGTCGGTCCAGTAGGCTTTGTATCCGTTGTACTCCTTGGGGTTGTGCGAGGCGGTGACGACCACGCCCGAATGGCATTTCAACTCGCGGATGGCGAAGCTCAATTCAGGGGTCGGCCGGAGCGTGTCGAACAGAAAAACCTGGAATCCGTTCGAAGCGAAAATATCGGCCACGCGCTCGGCGAACATCCGCGAATTGTTGCGGCTGTCGTGCGCCACGGCGACACGCACCCGCTCGCCCGCGAAGTTCTTTTTCAGGTAGTTGGAAAGCCCCTGCGTGGCGGCCCCCACCGTGTAGATGTTCATACGGTTGGACCCTACGCCCATAATGCCGCGCAGGCCGCCCGTACCGAATTCGAGGTCCTTGTAGAAGCTCTCCACGAGCTCTTTCATATCGTTGTCCATCAGGTATTTGACCTGCTTTTTCGTCGCTTCGTCATAGTGGCCGTCGAGCCAGGTCTGAGCTTTTCGGAGAACCAGTTGTTCCAATTCGTTTGCCATAATTCTATTGATTTTACTTATAATTTACATTTCGGGAGTCCCAAAAAATTTATATGCAAATATACGAATTAAAAATCGATTATTCAATATCAGGGAGTTAAAATTCAGCGTTCGGAAACCGTTGGTTTTCTATATATAAAAAAAGGAGAATTACAACCCAAAAATGAAAATCTTTTCGCAAAATTATTCACAACTTTGTCACATCAAAAATGGTGCAACCCTGAATC